>CAXXVM010000001.1:0-775996 GCA_963678765.2 Sphaerochaetaceae bacterium
AAAAGTTACTTAGATAATTCAATCATTGGTAATATTCCTGACAATTGAGCAATAGTGATGCCATAGTTTGTCATCGGAGTATTTTGACTTTTGGCCTCATTTAGACGACTCATCATATAACTTCTATTAAACATACAACCTGCACAGTGTATAACTAAATCATAGGCAGAGAGATCTTCGGGAAAATCAGTACCACTTACAATATCTATTTGAAGTGACTCCCCTATTTTCTCTCTAAGCATTCTTGGAATTTGAACTCTACCGATGTCCTCTGTGAGTGGAGCATGAGTACAAGCCTCTGCTATAAGAACTTTTGAAGTTGGAGTTAATCTCTCAATTTGGCTAGCTGCCTTTGCAAAGGCTTCCACATCACCCTTAACCCCAGCTAGTAAAACAGAAAAGGATGTTAATTTAGATTCTTTTGGTTTCTTTGAATAGACAAGTGGAAAACACTGACTATCTGTAATTATTAATTTTGGAGCCTTTTTCAATGAGTTTAGAGCTTTATCAATTTCATCGGAGGAAACACTTATTATAATGCAATGATGATCTAGAAGGTCACGAGTTGTCTGAACCTGAGGAAGTATAAGACGACCTTGTGGTGCATTGATTTGCTGAGGCATAACAAGCATTACAACATCATCTTTTTCAACAAGAGTATCAACAATACTTAATCTTGCATCTCTTTCAGGAATAGCTCTTATTATAGCCTCTCTTACCTTATGTTGTGTATCATCATCGAAGGAAGAAACCACAAGAGGAGTAGTTTTTAGATTATTAGAAATCTCTTTTTCTAAAGATGTTGTATCATCAGATAAATCAGATTTAGTGATTATACAGATCAAAGATTTTTTTGAATCTTTAATCTTCTTTGCCCATTTAAATTCTTTAATATAATCATCTTTATCAAGAGGAAATAATAATAGAGCTACATCTGTTTTTTTAAATGCATCCTCTGTTTTTTTAACTCTTAATTCACCAAGGTCTCCCTCATCATCAAAGCCTGCAGTATCGATTAATACACAAGGTCCTAGACCAAAGAGTTCAATGGCTTTAAATACAGGATCTGTAGTTGTTCCGGCAACAGGAGATACTACAGATGTACTGTGTTTTGTTAATGAATTAATTAAAGATGATTTACCACTATTACGAGTTCCAAATAATCCTATATGCAGTCTAAGACTTCTAGGTGCTGAATTTAAATTTCCCATGATTATACCTTTGAATAAGTTGTTTTGATTGATACATTGTTAATCTGTCCAAGTTTACCGGATAGAGTACTGATAATGTCCTGTGGGCCATCAACAATTACCGTAATAATCGAAACACTTTTTTTAGGATAAGGCATTCCCATTCTACCTATTATGAAAGGAGCACAGGAGTGTAATAAATCATTTACTTGAGGGACTGAATCTTTTTTTTCAATAATGATTGCTATGATAGCTAATCGAGTTTCCATCTTTATTCCTTTTTACTTCAAAGAATAGAGATAATAAAGACATCCTATAATATAAAATAGGAACTTTATCTTTACCGCAGAACTATCTTTGAGATTAGATTAAGTTATAATACGTCTTTGTATTTTTAATTATTTTACTTTAATAATTCGTTTATTGCAACAAAAGATTTTATTTTAAAATTTTCACCATCAAATAACACACCCAATTTATAACCAAGTCCATTTGGAGTTTTTATGTCAAAGAATTTGTCTTTTGGATAAATACCAAGTCCTACTAATAAACATCTTAGTGCTATCATATGGGATACAAGTGTTGCACTAGATAGATTATTTTTTTCTAATTCAATTAAAGTCATTTTAAAGAATCCAACCATTCTAGTTCTAATTTGGTCGAAAGTCTCACTATCTGTTACATAAATATCTTTAATCCAATTGCCAAAGAAAGTTTTAAAAACTTCAGAATCAAAGGCTCTATTTTCCCAGCCACCAAAGTGAATTTCTCTTAACTGAGGAAATACTCCATCAAGTTTAGAAACTCCATCATACAGTGTTTCAAAGGTACTAACAGCCCGTGATAAATCACTGCTATAGTTTAAATCTGTTTTAGGATAATCATATAAATCACGATATTTTATCAATTCTTTTCTACCCTGCTCCATCAATGGAACATTACTTTGACCACTTAGAGTTTTTAACTTATTACCAAGAGAAAAACCATGTCTTACTAAAACAATTGTATATTCTTTATATTCACTCATATTTACTCCTGTAATAGTAAAGGATTCTAAGCTGAGCTCAGAATCCTTTAACTTTTATCTTAATTAAGTTCTAACCTTCACTCTATCTTCAGAGTGAACATCTAAACCATAGCTTAGAGATTGACATATATCAATACAGTAAGTTGATACATTTGTTATATTGCCAAGAATAGCATTAAAGTATGGAGTCATTTTTGGATTACATATACCATTATTTAATCTCTCCATATGATTATCTTGCATTATTTTTTCAAGATCAACTATCTTCTCTCTTATAGATACTGCCATAAAGATACTAACCTCATCACCTGATTTTAATACCTCAAATGCTGCATTCATTAACTCTCCAACAGCCTCAAGACTATCTTTAAGTTCCTTTTCACCTATATCTGAGAAGGATAAACCATGACTATCTAATTCAATCATATCTTCAAGTAAATCTATTGTTTGAATACTTATTCTCTCAAGGCCTGATGTTACTAATAATAATTCTGTTATAGCATCAGTTTGACCCTCAGTTGGAGTACCAATACTGATAATACGAGATAGATAATGTTGTACATCTCTTTGTAAATTTCTTATTGATTTCCAAGTTTTAACTAAATCCTCAGCACTATCCTTATCAAATGGAACAATTGCAGCTTTTGTCTTCTTAAAAGTACTTCTCATCATTGTACTTGAGTTAATAACTTCTTGTTGACTAAGTCTCATTGCAAATACAGGTTGATTTAATATCTTCTCATCAATAAATAGAGGACGAGCAATATCTGGTTCTTCCTCTTCTTCACCACCAGGAATAACAAAGGTAACAATTTTTACCATAAACCAAACAAAAGGCATCCATATGATTGTATTAATAATATTGAATGATGTGTGGGCATTAGCTATTTGTCTTGATAAAATAGATAACTCAGGACCTTTTGGAGATATCATCATAACAAACTTTGTAAATGGAGCAAGAATAAATAAGAATAATACAGAACCTACTATATTGAATATACTGTGGGCAATTGCCGTTCTCTTTGCATTAGTAGATTGTCCAATACATGCTAGAAGAGCTGTAATTGTGGTACCAATATTACTACCTAAAAGAATTGGAATAGATCCGTATAAACCTATCATCGAACTAGTACCATCGGGACCAGGAGTACTTGCAAAGTTCTGAAGAACAGCAACTGCTGCAGATGAACTTTGAATTATGACGGTCATACCGGTACCAACCAACATTCCTAGTACAGGAATATGTGAAACCTTTGATATTAAATCAACAAATACTGGAGAATTTCCAAGAGGTTTCATAAGATCCCCCATGGTTTCTAAACCAACAAATAAAAGACCAAAGGCAAATATTGTTAAACCAATATCTCTTGTCCTCTCTTTTTTACTAACCAAATGTAATAAGAAACCCATAAATAAAATAGGCCAAATATAATCGGTTAGTTTAAAAGCTATTAACTGTGCTGTTACAGTTGTACCAATATTAGCACCTAAAATAACAGAAATAGCTTGTGGCAATGTCATTAACCCAGCACTAACGAAACCGATAACCATAACGGTAGTTGCACTTGAACTTTGTAAAACCATTGTCGTTAATGCACCTGCAATAACTCCAAAGAAAACATTCTTTGTTAGGATGTCGAGAATATGTTTCATTCTCTCACCGGCTACTTTCTGTAGACCCTCACTCATCAGGTTCATACCATATATAAATATAGCAAGACCACCGAGTAATCCAAAGATAATTGTAAGACCCTCTTTCATGACTCTTTCCTTTTTTATCTAAAATTTAGCAGCAAAATATTGATAACTAACTATTCAAAGCAGAAGTAAATACAAAAATTCCTTCGTTTTTAATAATCCTTTTTATCATCAACATTAATGTTTAATGTTTATCTAACATAAATTTAATATTATTTTAACTTAAATTAATTGATTTTGTATATTACATTGAGATAAAAAGTTCAAGTTTTAATTGATATGTACTTAACTCTACTATAATATAAATACTACGGAGTAAATTATGCAAAAAGAAATATTAATGTTTTTTATATCTATTAGTAACCCAATCCTTGATGTCATAGCCAATCTAGCCAGTCTTCTGGGAGAAGAGGCTATCATAATAATTGTACTAGGTTGGATTTTATATGGAGTTGATAAGAAAAAAGGATATGCAATTTGTAGCTCAATTTTGAGTGCAACAATACTAATGGGAGTTGCAAAGGCAATTGTTAGAGCCCCCCGACCATTTCAAGTACTAAGTGAAATCAAAGGAAAGAGATTATCAACTGCTACAGGCTATTCATTTCCCTCAGGTCACACAACTGTTTCATCCTCTATGTACTCATCAATTGCGATATCATTTAAAAAAAGAGCTCTATCAATTATCTGTGCAATAGCAATTGTGATGGTTGCTATTAGTAGAATGTATTTAGGTGTTCATTGGCCTCTTGATGTATTTGGGGGCTTGGTAATTGGTATTACTTTATCAATTTTACTATATCCAATCTTTTATAGAATTGCTGATGATAAATTAAAAAAGCAAAAAGTAAGTTTAATTCTTGCAATCAGTTTATCAATAATATCTCTTATTTTGTGCACCCTTCTATCATTAAATTTAATTGATACAACGGCCTTTAGTGATCTATTAAAAACACTTGTACTAGCAGGTGGAGCATATTTTGGATTCTTCTTTGAAAGTAAATATATTAATTATTCAGTCGAAGGCAAAACTTCAACAAAAATAATTAGATTAATATTATTAGCTATAATATCTCTAGTTATTATAGGTGGTATAAAAGCTCTATTTGGAGAAACCTATTATTATATAGGGGCTTTTGTTAGGTATGGTCTAGTTGGAATATTTTTAACTTATCTATTTCCACTATTTTTTAAAAAGCTTTTTAACTAAGGAAAAAAAAGAACAAATCAATTTTGATTGTTCTTTTTTTTGCTCTTTCACAAACTAAGTAATTCATGAAGAACTTCATTCTTGTTTATAAATAACAACACATTTTATATTGTTACATATCTACAAGAGTGATACTAAATATAAATTTAGGAAGCGTATTCACCGCTCTCATATTTTGCAATAAAAACTTCAAAAGCAGCTATTGAGCCTTCAATATCAGCTTGTTTTATATCACCTCTACCATCCCAGTCTAAACCCTCATATTTATAGAAACTGTTTAGTTCTGCCTTAACATTCTCAATAGAGAAATCACTCTTTTCTAAGCGATCTTGAAGAGCTCTAAGGATTCCCTCAAAACTTTCATTAAATATTTTTTCATATAATTCTGTCATAAATGAAAATATAAAAACATTGATTAATATTGTCAATATAAGAATTGAGTGACAATAGCGTATATAAGTACAACAATTAAACTTAATATAGAGATATTTGTATTAAATAATATAAAACAGATTAAAAAAATAATACATCATTGTTATGTTTATTATATAACTAATCATAGAAAAATCACTCAGATATATAACATATTTTTCAATTTAGTAAATTATGTAACTGTTTAATTTTCTTAATTCACTTATATAGCCATAATGAATAAATAAAACTTGTTAAAATTACTCACTTAGATTAATATAATATTTATGTTATTAAAAAAAGAAAAGTTTCCTAATTTATTTATTTGGCTACTCTTATTAGGAGTTGTCATTATAAGTTTATTTATAAATATATTTAGAGTTTATCCTTTAAAAGCTCCTGGAATTTTTGATTCTGATTATGGGAGTAAATTAGATATTAACTTTGATATATTTGAAGATGGACAGTTTATGGAAAATACAGTTCTTCCATATTCTTTTTCCTCATCAACAAAGGATAAACAAATAGAATTAGTTGCAACTCTTCCAGATAATGAACTCTATAATAATTCCTTCATCGCAATTAGAACTTCAGGCTATAGTCTTAATGTTGAGGTTGATAATAATGAAATCTATGACTACTCTAAAGTTGGTGTAAAAGATTATGGTGGTGGGTATTGGCATTTTATCAAACTACCAAATAATAGTAGTTCAAAACAGATTAACATAAAACTTTTCTGTCCAAATGATAATCCTTTTGCCGAAAATATAAATCCAATTTATATAGGAAGTAAAGGATATTTATACTCAGAAGCCTTTAGTCTAACTTTTGAATCACTAATCTTTGGTATTGTATTAATCATTTTTGGAATTTTATTTCTAATGAATATTGTGATATTTAATAGATCAATTGGAAACTATTTCTTATTATCTCTATCACTATTGCTTATATGTTTTGGAGTTTGGGTATTATTCCAATCAAAAGCAAAACAGATAATTGGAGTTACAAATCCAGCAGTTCCAATGGAACTAAGCTTTATTGCAATGTGTTCCCTTCCTTTTTGTATTTGGTTCTATATAAGTACAAACTACAAAAAAATTGGAGAATATAAAGTACTAAGATATTTTGCTTTCGCTGTACTTTTAATCTATGTATTAATTACACTTCTATCATTCTTTGGTATTTCTTATACTAGATTTTTATCTTTTATTGGTAGTCTGATTATTATATACACAATTCTTGTATTAGCTTATTCAATTAAAGGATATAAAGAAGGAAATAAAAAACTCATATCATGTATCATAGCTATAGGTAGTATTTTAATTTCTACAATAGCAGAGGAAATATTATTACTGCTTAGAATAAATATAGGCCATGTATCATTATTACATTCGGGAATGGCACTGGCAGCTATTACCTTTATTTATCAAAGTATAGGTAATCTAATTGAAAAAAGTAATGAAGAAAACCAAGCTAAACTTTTGAAAAGACTTGCTTATCTAGATGTTGTAACATTAGTTGAAAATCGAAACTCATATGAAAGATTCTTAGCAAAAGAAGCAAATGAAATTGATTCATATGGAATTATTTTAGCCGATGTAAATGGACTAAAAATGAGAAATGATATGTATGGCCACAAAAGTGGTGATGATTTATTAAAAAAACTAACTAGAGAATTAAAAGATAATCTTCCAACAAATAGTAAACTCTACAGAGTTGGTGGTGATGAATTTGTTGGTATAATACCATCTCTATCAAAAGAAGAATTTTCAACCTTTGTATATAAATTAAGAGAGAGATTTATTCCAACTGAAGAAGATTGTGGAATGGCAATTGGTTCACACTATTATGTAAAAGATAAAGAGGAATGTCCTAAAGCGGCAATTGAGAAAGCAGATAAGAATATGTATGAACATAAAGAATTACAAAAAAATCTAATTCATAAAAACTTTTTAGAGAAAGGCTTTATCAGAGAATCATCTCTTATGAGATAATTTGATATTTAATAGATAAATCACTTAATGAAATTTTAAGAGCTAACAGAAACTGTTAGCTCTTATTGTATATATAACCTTTTTATCTATTTAAGAAAGCTTTCATCGCAGAAATCATATAATATGTATCTTTGGTTCCACCGGTTTCATAAGGAGAGTGCATTGCAAGCTGAGCTGCTCCCATATCAACACTCTTTAGTGAATACTGTTGATTAGATAGATTACCTAAGGTACTTCCACCTGGTACATCACTGTTGTTAAAGAATTCTTGATATGGAATTTCATTTTCAATCAAGATCTTCTTAAACATGGCTCCGGAGTGTGCATCTGTAGTATATTTCTGATTCGCTGCATACTTAATTACAACACCACCACCCACTACAGGATGATTGGTTATATCACATTTTGCTTTATAATTTGGGTGCATTGCATGAGCATTATCTGCACTAAGCATGAAGCTTCCTGCTTGTAGCATTGATTTCTCTTCAACATCTAAGTTAAGAGCAAAGCTAATTCTATCAATAACACTTGTTAAGAAATCACTAAGTGCACCTTGTTTTGTATTAGAACCAACCTCTTCATTATCAAATAGAGCACAAAGTGGAATTGTTGAAGTTTCCTCCATATCAATAAGAGCTCTGATTGAGGAGTAAGCACATTGAAGATCATCTAATTTAGGTGTTGAATATAATTCATTATCAAGGCCCCAAATTGTTCCATTCATTCTATTGTATAAAAACAAATCACTATCTAGAATTGATAGAGGATCTACTTGAAGATGATCAGCAATTAAATTAACTAATTCACCCTTCTTACTGCCTAATCCCATAATTGGTAACATGTCTTTTTGTTTACTATATTTAAAAGATGTATTTGCATCTCTGTTTTGGTGTATAGCAAGATTAACGATAGAAACTAGATCTCTATCAAAGTTAATTAGTTTCTCTTGAACACCAGTGCTGCTATCTAAGAATACTCTACCAGCTATAGATAGAGGTCTATCAAACCAAGGAGCACATAGCATACCACCATACCCCTCTACATTAAGAGTTGTATATTTATCATCAACAACTACTTCAGGATTTGATTTAATCTTAAAAGATGGAGAGTCAGTATGTGATGCAATAATTGAATATCCACTAAATTCATTAGGAATTTTAAAAGCCATAAGAGAAGAATTATTTCTGCTTACATAGTATTTTTTACCCCTAACTATATTAAATCTCTCGCTCTCTTTTAATTCTATAAAACCCTCTTTATTAAGCATTTTTTTCACGTTGTCGACAACGTGAAATGGACTATAACAGCCTTTAATAAAATCAATAAGATTCTGAGTTTCTTCTATATATTTCTTTTCCATATTTTCTCCCAAATAATTATTTTTATCTTAAAAATACCAAAATAATACACCTATTTTGTAAAAGGTTTTTATTTAGCATTTTGATGTCCTAGTAAAAGTTTATTACTACGACTATTTCTCTTTACCACTTTAAATCATCTCAGGCAAAACTATCAACACTAAACATGCTATTTAAAATATATTTTATAAATGTGCATCGCCTAAGAATTAAGAAGAGTCAAAATAGTGCAAAAAAATTGCTTTTACTATTTCAACTCTACATCTATCTATTTTTCTAAAATGAGTGTCATTGGACCATCATTTAAATATTTAACTTCCATGTGAGCCCCAAAGACTCCACCTTGTGTATCAAATCCCATATCTTTAAATTTCTTTATGGCTAATTTATACAATTCATTAGCTCTTTGTGGATTTTCACTATTATCATAGCTAGGTCTATTTCCTTTTTTCAAGGAAGCACATAGTGTAAATTGACTTACAATTAGTATTTGTCCACCAATGTCTCGTACACTTAAATTCTGTTTAGCATTTTCATCTTCAAACATTCTAAGTTTAGATATTTTATTAGTGCAGTATTCAACCTTTGACTCATCATCACCTTTTTCTACTCCAAAATAAACTAATAAACCATAATTAATACTACTGATTAATTCATTATCAACACTTACCGATGCATCTTTAACTCTTTGTATTACACATTTCATAGAATTAAATATATCACATGGAATAAATATTTTCATTATCTAAATTGAAACTTAGATTATTTTGCCATCTTTTTTTCACCACAATATGGGGTTTCATTATTATCAAATAATAATAAACACTCTAAATTTAAGTGGAATCTAAGAAAGGCTGAAAGACTAATATCATCAACTACTAAATCAAATCCATTCGGATTATAGAAGCTTTTTTTTAGTACCATCTTCATATAACACTGTTAGTAGCCAAGGTTTAGCGCCATCAAGTATTTCTAATTTTTGAAAGCTCTCTCCTAATCCTTTTTCAAGAAGTTCAAAAAATTCATTTATAGCCTCTTGAGTAAAGTGGAATACCTTTGCACGGGTTTCCTCTTTCTCCTTGGTCTTTTGATCATATTTATATTCAAGAAAGCATACTTTTCTAGATGAACTAAAATTAAGAATCTGTTCATATCGATCATTATCAACTTTTAATACAACTTTAACTATTGCCATGTAAATACTCTCCTTTATAATTTTTTATCTCTTCCCTTTAATTAATTATTATAAGGAAGAGATAGATAATGCAAGGAAAATAAAATATAACTAGCCTCTCTTCCAGAAATTAGCTGAGAAAAGGGCAAAAACAGTATAAAGCTCTAAACGTCCGCATAGCATTAGAAAACTAAACATCCATTTAAGAGATGGTGAGAAAAATGCAAAGTTTCCTGTAGGTCCTACATCCCCAAAACCAATACCTATATTACCTAAACATAGGAAGGATGCTGCAAAACAAGTCATCATATCACGGTTAGATAGAGCTGCTATTGCACCTCCAATTAGTCCTGTTACAACATATATTGCAATAAACCCTGTAATTGATACCAACACATCATTTTCAACAACATTGTCTCCAACTTTTACAGGAAAAATACCATTTGTATAAATTCTCTGTTTAATATGAACAAGGGCAGCCTTTACTACTGTAACAACACGAATAACCTTAATACCACCACCGGCGGAACCAGCACAACCTCCAACAAAGAATAATATTAATAAAATCATCTTTGCAAATGTTGGCCATACTACATAATTAGCTGTAGCAAAGCCTGTTGTTGTAATAATAGAAGCATTTTGGAATGCACTATAACGTAGAGCTGTTAAAAATGTTGGATATATTTCTTTTCTAAATAGGAAAAGTGCAATTATAAGAGTACAAGTCCCCCAAATTGATAGATAAGCCTTAAGCTCTCCATCTCTCCAAACAGATTTCAATTTACCAGTCATAGCCTTATAGTATAGTGCAAAGTTAGCACCACCAATCATCATAAATGTAGTTACAACTATATCTACATAAAGGGAGTTGAAAGTTCCAATAGAACTATTTTTAACACAGAAACCAGCTGCTGCCATTGTTGAGAATGTAACAGTTACAGAATCATATAAATCCATGCCACCAATTAAAAGTAATATTGTCTCTATTACAGAAAATCCAATATAGATACTCCATAGTATTAAAGCAGTATTTTGAATTTTTGGAGTTAGTTTATCTTTTGTTGGACCAACAGATTCTGCTCCAACTAATTTATTACCACCTGTACCAATACGAGGAATTAATGCAACAAATAATACAACAATTCCCATTCCACCTAACCAGTTAGTTTCAGATCTCCAAAAAAGTATTGATGATGGATTATTCTCTATCGGAGTTAGAACAGTTGCACCTGTTGTAGTAAATCCACTCATAACTTCAAAATAAGCACTTGAGAAATCAGGATAAGAGCCACTAATTACTAGAGGTATGGCACTGAAGGCAGCACCTAATATCCATGTAAATGTTACAAATAAATAACCATCTCTTGTTCCAAGACTTTTATCTTCATGTTTTCTTGTAAATAGAGCTACAAAAATACAGAATGCAGCAATTGCAAGATATGAATAGCCAAATCCAATTAGGGCTTGTTGTTCACCATGAACCGTAGCTAGTATTGTTGGAATTCCCATAAATAATGCTATAAAAGCTTGCATATAAGCAAGAAGTCTTAAATCTTGTTTAATATTCATTATTTACTACCCTTAATAAATAGTTTTTGAATAAACTTAACAGATCCTATAGCAACACTTACTAAAACGTTATCACCTTCTTTTAATACATAATTACCATCAGGAATAATTTGTTTTGAATTACATGTATTAATTGCTGCAATAATACCACGGCCTCTCATATTAATATCAGAAAGTCTTTTATTACAAACAGGTGTATCTTTTTCAACATAGTATTCATAAACTTCCATTGTTCCACCAAATATTGAGTGGATTGAAGAAACATTTGAACCTCTAAGTTTACTTAGTACTGTTTCAACAGTTGACTCTGTTGTCGAAATAATTGAATCAATTCCTAAATAAGTGCTCATACTTAAATAGTTAATATTATGTCTAATAAGTGCAATTGATCTAATAATACCAATCTTTTTAGCATATGTTGCAGTAATCAAATTCAATTCATCACTTTCAGTTAATGATATTAACAAATCATGATGAGTTAGATTTGCATCTTTTAAAATAGTATCATCGGTAACATCATCATTTAATACAACAATCTGAGGAAATTCTGTTGCAAATTCCATACAGATTTCTTTTTTCATTTCAATTAATGTAATATTCTTTAATTGAGAAGGACTACAAAGTTTTAAAAAGAATCTACAAATCATAGAACCACCAACTAAAACAACTTTCATCTTATCTTTATGCTTTGTTGATACATTAGTCATTAATGTTTGTAACTCTTTAGGTTCACCTACCATGGATAAAATATCACCATCATTAATACGGGTATAACCATCAGGAATAAGAGTTCCTTGTTTGTTCTTAATTGCAGCAACAATATAGTTAAACTTTGATTCTTTTCTAATTTCCATAATTGTTTTATCAACAAAGTTATTAAAACGACCAACAGGATAATTGTAGAGAATAAATGATGAACCATTAAATGTTATTACATTATTATAGATACCATTGTTTAAAATATTATAAATTGATTTAGCTGTTACAATGTTTGGATTGATAATCTCATCAATACCTAGAAGGGAACCACCTTCTATTCCATTTTTACCACTCCATCCTAAATTCTTGATAGCTGCAATAGTCTTTGTGTCTTTAAATTGACTCTCAACTAATCCGCAAGATACGATATTAGTTTCATCATTACCTGTAACAGCAATAAAAGCATCAGCATCATCACAATTTGCTAATCGAAGGACATCTACATCAGTACCATTACCGATGAATCCCATGCAGTCAAATTTATTTAGCACATTATCTAAACGTGTTTTATTGTTATCGATAAATGTAATATCAGCTCCTTCCTTGCATAACTTACTTGCAATTCTTGAACCCCTTCTACCTGCTCCAACTATTATAACTTTCATTAAATACCCCTAATGATAAAAGTGTTTTATCATTCTTTTTATGTGACAAAACAGTAACATTTTAAAGGTTTATTTTAGCTTTGTACACCTCATGACCATTTCAAAATTTTTGGTAAAAATATAGGTGTATTTTACTACTTAGTAATCTTATAAATCAGAGTGAATATGGGGTATTATTTCTTTTATAAAAACGAATTAATATATTAATATATAAGTTATCATAATTTAGAGAAAAAGCTTTATTTAGTATTTACTAATTTTTAGAGATAAATTTTTTAAATAAGGAAATTTAATTAATTTTAAAATTTTTATTGAAGAAGATACAAAAAACATAAATAGAATTCATTTAAGATCAAAAAAAGGGAAGCAAAAAATCTAAATTTCTTTAAATTATTTACTCCCCCATAAATTCACTTTAGTATACTTTAATAGCCCTTCTCTCTCCAAACATCCCTTATTTTTAATAGTTTTTCACCGGCTGCATGAAGAGTTTCCTCTTTCTTTGCATAGTGAAAACGAATAAGATGATTAACAGGTTCTCTAAAGAAACTTGAACCGGGTACAGCTGCAACACCAACCTCTTTAGCTAGCCAATAACAGAATTTGTTATCATCATTTTTATCAAATTCACTGATATCAACGAGGACATAATAAGCTCCTTGAGGCTTTGTATATTTGAGATTTACCTTATCTAAATATGAGGTAAATATATCTCTCTTTTTAGTATATACATCTTGTAACTCCTTATAATAAGAAGGAGGCATTTCAAGCCCCACAACTGCGGCCTCTTGAAGAGGAGCTGCTGCTCCTACTGTGAGAAAATCATGAACTTTTTTAACACAATCAATTACTCTCTCATCTCCAAATACATAGCCAAGTCTCCACCCTGTTATTGAATAAGTCTTTGAGAGAGAATTACATGTAATAGTTCTCTCAGCCATATTAGGAAGAGAGGCAAATGATATATGTTTATATGGTTCATATATTATGTGCTCATAAACCTCATCAGTTATTACCCATACATCAAATTCTTCTGCAAGAGATGCAATGTAACTTAACTCCTCATATGTAAATACCTTGCCAGTTGGATTACTTGGATTACATAGTATAAGAGCCTTAGGTGATTTTTCAAAAGCAGCTCTCAATACCGCTTTATCAAATGAAAATGTTGGAGGTATTAATGGAACATAAATAGGATTTGCACCACTTAATATTGCATCAGCTCCATAATTTTCATAAAAAGGAGAGAATACAATTACATTATCTCCGCTATTTACAACAGATAGCATTGCAGCCATCATAGCCTCAGTTGACCCGCAGGTTACAACTAAATTTTTCTCACTATCAACTTTAAGTGAAGTTGATTTTTCAATCTTCTTAGCAAGTGCATCTCTAAAGTTCTTTGCACCCCATGTTATTGCATATTGATGTGGGCCTTTAAGGGCAGAATTACTAAGTGCCTCTTGCAATTGCTGAGGAGGATCAAAATCAGGAAATCCTTGTGATAAATTTATAGCTCCTACTTTATTTGATACTCGACTCATTTTACGGATAATTGATTCACTAAAGTCTTTAGTTCTATTACTTGTTTGTGGCATTATAGCTCCCCTTATTATTTTGAAAGATTCTCAACACTTTGAATTGCTTTATATAATAGTTCATTATCTACACTAAAGGGTAATAAACTAATTGTTTCTTTAGGATCTATTGAGGCATTAATTACTCTATCAATCCTAGCCCTATCATTTATATCAACTCCTAATTCTTTTAGGGTTGTTGGCAACTCTAATACTAAGAATTTATCATATAATCTATTTAACTCTTTTTTATCATCTAAAAGAGCCGTTTGTACTAAAATTCCATAGGGCAACTTTTAATCCATGTAATACACCTTTAGATTCCTCTAATTGTGATAATCCATTGTGAAAAGCATGAGCTGCAGCTACTCTAGTAAATTTCTCTCCTAGACCACCAACAAGTCCTCCACCTGCAATTATTGCATCAACAACACTTATAAAAATGGGACTCATTTTTTTTATATCCATAGCTCTAAAGGCTGAGGCACCATCATTGAGTAATACCTCTCCGATTTGCTTAGAAACAGATAATCCAATTGAAGCTGTGAGTGGAATATTCTTTTCTCTAGAACTTAAAATATCTGCCTCATAGAATTTTGCAATTGTATCACCAATTCCTGCCTTTAAATATTTAGGAGGAGCCTCTAATATTATTTGAGGCTCAACTAATACTAAAAAAGCAGCTGAGTTAAATATTTCATAATTAATTGCACTTCCACTCTCTGTATACCACACCGATAAAGGAGTCCATGCAGCACAAGTAGCTGCAATGGTAGCAATAGCTACAAATGGTTTGTTTAATGAGGCTGCAACAGCTTTTGCTATATCTAAAGCCGTTCCACCTCCGGCTCCTATTATTAGAGGTGAATCTTTTGATTCATTTGCAATTTTATCAACTATTTCATGGGTACAATGAGGAGTAGCCAAATACTCTTTTTTTGTATCTATCACCTCTTTGGGTAAATATGATGCAACAGCCAAGCCAGATTTAACTCCATGAATATAGGTTGAATTAGCTAACTCTTCACTGCTAAAGAAATCTCTTATTTTATTAATTGCTCCAGAGTGCGAGTAATAATTAACCGCACCAGGTTGAACTCTTATTGAATTATTATCCATTTTTTATTCTCCATACCTTTATTTTAATGTACAAAACTCTCTGCTACCTTATCACCAATAAATTGAGCTAACTGAACAATTAATACTAATAAAATAACTGTGATAATCATTACTCCAGACTCATATCTGTAGTAACCAAATTGAATAGCAAGATCTCCAATACCGCCACCACCGACAATACCGGCCATAGCTGAATAACCTATTAGACTTACAAAGGTAAGCGTTATTGCTCTCACTATTGCAGGACGGGCTTCAACAAATAATACATTTGTTATTATGAGTTTTAATGAAGCTCCGGTTGCAACAGAGGATTCAATAACACCACTATCTATGTCTGCAAAAGCCCCTTCAATTAACCTTGCATGGAATGCTATTGCACAAAAAGAGAGCGGAACTGATGCTGCTATCGGTCCTATTGTTGTATGAGTTATTAATTTAGTTAGAGGAATTAGTACAACTAATAAAATAATAAAGGGAATTGATCTAATAATATTAACAAGAGTTGATGTAATAGTATTTACAATTTTATTTTTACTTAATAATTTTGTTTCACTCAAAAATAATATAAGACCTAATAGAGTCCCAAAAATAAGAGCTGCAAGGAGAGAAATAATCACCATTTCAATGGTTTCAAAACTTGCCTTCCAAAGATATTGCTTTAATATGTCGAATGTACTATTTTCCATTTTTCTCTCCTCTATTTATTAATTCAACCTTTGATGTATTAGATACTAAATATTCTATAGCCCTATCTCTCTCATCTTTTTTACCTGAAAGAGATACAAGTAAAATACCAAGAGGATTTTTATTAATGTATTCAATCTTTCCACTCAATATTGATAGTTCAACATCATAAGTTTTTGCTAAAGTTGATATTATAGATTTATAGGCGCCATCTCCGGCATATACAATTTTCAATAAATTAGTATCTTCATTTATCTCTAATTCCTCAGGTATCTCAATTGATAGAACACTTTCTACAAGAGATGCTGTTATATTATTTTGAGGATTACTAAAAATAGAATAAGTATCATTTATTTCAACAATATGAGAGCTATCCATCACAGCTATTCGATTAAATAGCTTTTTTGCAACTTCCATTTGATGAGTTATAAAGACAATAGTGACTTTTAATTTTTTATTTATATCATTTAGTAGAGCTACAATCTCATCAGTTGTTTTAGGATCAAGAGCACTTGTTGCCTCATCACAAATTAATAATTCAGGATTATTAGCAAGGGCTCTTGCTATAGCAACTCTTTGTTTTTGACCACCTGATAAAGAGGAGGGATATGAATTTAATTTATCACTAAGTCCAACTAGATTTAATAACTCAACTACTCTTGAGTGAATTTTATCCTTAGGATAAGATGCCGCTTTTAAATTAAATGCAATATTATCTTTAACACTTGAACCACTTATTAGATTAAAGTGTTGGAAAATCATTCCAACTCTTAACCTTAATCCTCTAAGATCATTTCCCCTGTAATTTGTTATATCAACACCATCAATTAGTACAGAGCCACTTGATGGAGGTTGCAGAAGATTAATAACTCTTGCAAGAGTACTTTTACCCGCTCCGCTTGAACCAACTATGCCAAAGATTTCACCCTTTGCTATACTTAAAGAGGCTTTAGAAACAGCTGAAAAGTCATTTCCATCAGCACTCTTAAAGTTAACATCGATATCTCTTAATTCAATAATTGGATTAATTTTAATATCTTTATTCATAATTTATTTATTCTCGCCGTATTTCTCAATCCACCATTGAGGTCTATCGAATGTATTAAATATGCTAGAAGGATTAGTTATTGCATTATAAAACTCCTCTGAATCAACAGCTTCCTTTAATATATCTCCTAGAGGAGAGTTAAGATCAGATGTTCTAACTGCAATAACATTTTTATAACCCTCAGATAGTTTTTCAATTGCAAGAGCATTATTGTAATCAAGATTAGCGGCTATTGCATAGTTACCAGGAACAATAGCGATTGCAACACTATCGAGAGATCTTACTATTTGAGCACCATCAAGAGTTCTGAAGACGAGATTTTTTGGATTGTCTTTGATATCTAACAGGGATACTTTTGTTGGATCAATATTATCTTTGAGTGTGATTATATTATATCTTTCAAGAATGCTAAGAGATCTAGCTAAATTTGTAGCATCGCTAGCTAGTGCAACTTGATCTCCATCCTGTAATTGATCTAAAGAGCTATATTGATTACTAAATACACCAGCTCCGGCTGTTGGTACTGGAATTAATGCAGATAACTCTAGATTATTTGCACTACTAAAAGCATCTAAATAGATTGTATGTTGCATTAAATTTGCTTCAATTTCACCATTGTTTAAAGATTGATCTGGTTGCACCCAGTCTGAGAATTGAACAACAGATACATTATAGCCTTTTGTTTCTAGATATGGAGCTATTGCAACTTTAACCATATCTCCATAAGGACCTGGGCTAACGCCAATTCTAATATTTTTAGAATCTGCATTATTAACTTCTTTATTTCCACTTGCAAATGCAAATGATCCGATACTTAGGAATAATAAGCTACAAATCAAAGCTTTTGTGATTTTTTTCATGATTGACTTCTTATATAATTGTTTACAGTGTATAGATATCAAGAGAAATATATGCAGCTAATGCAATATATTATTGATACGTTAAATTAAAAAAATAGAGTTATTGTTTGGATGTAAAAATATTATGCGCGCTAGCGCATCATCATCATCATTGAAGAAATCATTGTTGAAGAGGCATTAAGAATGTTAGTGATTTTGATAATACTATTTGTGTACATATACCTCTCCTTTGAGCTGTTGCTCATGAATTTATGAACCTTATGATTACCAAATTAAAAAAAAGTGTCAACACTATTTTTCAAAGTTTTATTTTTGAAAATGAGAAATCAGAAAATAAATAATAACAAGGAGAAAACTCAACCTCTGAATATTAAATCAAAGGTTATAAGACAAAATTATGGATAAAAGGAGTGAGATTTTAATAAATAATTTCATTATTGTAGACTATAAAATTAACTATAATCTAAATAGAACTGAGAGGATTAAATTTAAAGATATCATATTAAACTATTTAACTAATTTATTTTATAATTGTTTATATATTATGGTTTTATATATTATAAAAGAATTAATATTATACAAAATTCACCTCTAAATATCGCAGTATTCTATTATTAGATTAAATAATTTAAAACTCTAAAAAATAGAGTTTTAAACTAATAAAAACACTAAAGTTAAAAGACTTTATAGAGATTCATATTTAGAAAAAATTTGGTCTCTTAATGCAAATTCAAAGCGGTTAAAATTTAATATTTATTAGCTAAATTTTATAAAAAAAAATTATTAAATTTATATTTGCATAAGTGAAAAAATGTAAAATTAGACACTTTTTTTATCAACCTTTATATAATTTTTTACGTTTCATAAAAACAAGGGCTAATTTAAACTTAGTTTATTTGTTAGAAAATTACATCTTAGAAGCTATAAAAGAATCAATTTTATCATGCAAGAAAGTAAATATAAGAAGGATTTATCTTTAGATATATTTGAAATCTATTTGATTTTGATTAAAAGAATTTGAATAAAAATCTAATTAAACTAAATTTTAAAAATACTCAGAAATAAACAAAAAATATATTATCGCAAAAGATAAACTTCACAAACTGAATAATATTGTAGAAAAAATTCATTTATTGATTTTTTTTTACATTTATTGCAATTAAAAACTCAAATTTTCTCTCTTTGTGGTATAATGCTTAACGAGATGGTAAATCTACTACACTATCATCTTTGCAATTTTTATTAATATAATTTGCCTTATTGCAAATTATAGAGTAAATTAATTGTAGCGTAATGGCCATGAAAAAAAATGCTAAAGATAGGGGGCATAAAATGAGTGAAAACAAGATCACATGGAAACTTACTACTGGAGAAGACTTGTATAAAGATAGCAAGGATTTCTTTCCAATGGGACTTGATCCAGATTTAACACCTTCAGATATTCCATCTGCTGTTGTTACATCTATCGAAAAAGTTGAAAAAGATAAGTTTAAATTAGAAATTACAGCAATTTCTAGAGCTAGCGGTAATGATAACGATGCTAGATATGCTTCAGTTCCTTTCAAAGTTAAATACTTCATATCTAAGGGTGACACTCTTTCTTTGAGATTTAATGATTATGATGTAGATGAGGAAGATTTAGCAAGTTATTATTTAGGCTATGGTTTAGTCGGAGACGAAGAGTATGATGAAATCGAAGAGATTTTTGATGCTGAAGATGTTGATGGCGAAGAAACCGATGTTATTGATGATATCGACGAAATTGATGAAATTGAAGATGATGATGAATTTGTCGCAGAATTCGATGACTTTGATGAAGATGCAGAGTTAGAAGATTTTGAATTAGATGAATTTGATGAAGACGCCTTTGAAGACGATGATGAAGATGAAGATGAAATTGATGAAGATTTCCTTTTCAGTGTAGGTGTTCAACACTTCACTGTTAAAGATATCGATTGGAATACAATTACATTAGAATATTCTAAAGATGGTGAGGCTGACTTCGAAATAAAAGCATAATATAAAATAATTTTCTCTCCCAAAAGGATTGAAATATTCAACTGATGCACCAAGGTTTCTTAAAACAAAACCTTGGTGCTGTTTTTTTTAAATTATCTAAGCTATGTTTTTAGAAGAACCTGTTTTAATAGTTGCTGCAAAAATACTATTTAATAATCCAAGCACTGCTGAAATAGTAAATAGAACTTCAATACCTGCTTTTTGCCAGATAAGTCCACCGAGCAATGCAATAATTATACTAATTAAATGGTTAACAGATATTCCTGTTGTTATAGTTTTACCAAATTCCTCTTGATTTGCAGAAAGTTCTCTACAGTAAACAAGAGATGCCATACTACAAAGTGATAAAATTGAGTCTAAAACATAGTTGATACTAACAACATAAAAGGCTACTTGATGAGAGAATAATCTATGTGCATAACCATAAAAGAAACACACAATTATTAAAAGAAGAGTATCACCAATCATAACTTTTTTATAACCAACACCATCGATTAACTTACCAATAATAGGCCCAAAAATAATGGAAAGTCCTGCTGTAATAGCAAATAAAATTGCCATATAAGAGGCACTTGCACCATAGTTAAGAACTAATACAAATGGAGCAAATGTTATAAAGATTTGCTTTCTAGCTCCATAGAAGAATGATAAAATATAATATTTTGAATATTTTTTATGGAAATAAACCTTAGGTCCAGTTTTCTCTTCACTTTGCATTTCTGGAATTTTACTTGCAAAAACGTATGCAACTAAAGCAATAAGCATGGCTATAAAATAAATAGTTTTATAACTTCTTGCATTATCACGACCAAAACCAAAATGTGACATAATAATAAATATAACAGGAACAATTAGAAAACCTAAAATACTACCAAGAGATCTAAATCCTTGCATTATTCCAAGACCATTACCATTCATATTAGGATTAGACATTTCAACTGAAAGACTCTGCCTAACCTGCATACTAATGTGTTCACCAAAACTATTCATAACTAAGAATAGAATTACTACCCAAAGATTAGTTCCTAAGAAGGTTAGTCCTAAAAAGCCGCAAACTGAAATAATAATTGCAGTTTGATAATTTTTTTTATCAGTTTGCTTATATAAATAAGCTAAAATGAATATTAGAAATAGCCCCGGTAATTCTCTAAAGAATTCAACTACACCTAATTGAATCTTTGAGATTTTAACAATATCTGCTAGATAGTTGTTCATTATAGCTCTAGCTATACTATTAGTAATTCCAAAAAAGACTACTGATAGAAGGAAAGGCATTACATTATAATTTTCTTTAAAAGTATCACGTATACCAATTTTTTTTGAATTGATTAATTTTGACATAAAAATTCCTATTTTTTAAATTAATTTTACGGTAGTAATTAACACATATATAGTCAATAGAGAAACATCAATAGTATAACTATTGATAAAATTGATTACCCTATTAAATTTCACTCTTATAAAAATAGTTAGGCTTTACTCTATTTTGTATCTTCAATAAAGATTAAAATTGTGCAAAGAGAGAACTATACAAGGACTCTCCTCTTTTTTACTTTTGAGAGGATTGGTGCTAAATATAGTAGGATTGACTTTATTGACAAACTTAATTACTATCAATTTAGTTTAAAACTAAACTATTTAATAATAAACAAAAATTAAGGACTATTATGAATATTGAAGAATCAACAGTAGAATATGAAACAAATTTTAGAGATTTACACGTAAGATATAAAAAACTATTTAAAAAAATTGTAGTTGGGACTGTAAAAAGCTCTGAAGAATTTTGTTTATCAGACTCTCAAGCCATAATACTTTTATATATAACAAATCACTCTCCGTGCAGTATGGGAGATATACACAAACACTCTCCATTAACAAAAGGTGCAGTTACTCAGATAATTGATTGTTTTGAAAACAGAAAATTGATTGAAAGAATCCATAGCCTAAAAGATAGAAGATCAGTTTTAGTTAATATTACAAAAGAGGGTTCACAACTAGGACATAATATTGAGGATGGATTGGTAAAACAATTGCACCTACAATTAAATAAATTAGATAATGATGAGAAAATAACTCTTATCGATTCTCTTAGAAATATAAATCAATTACTTGATAAAATGGGAAGTATAGATGACTAAAATAAAAAAACTAAATAAAAAAGAATTTATGGGCATAGAACCTATTGGATCCCTTCTTTGGAAGTTATCACTTCCTGCCACAGTTGGTATGATTGCAAATGCTCTATACAACCTTGTAGATACAATCTTTATTGGTCAGGGAGTTGGTTCGCTGGGTATTGCAGGAGTCAGTATTGCATTTCCTCTTCAAATGATAGTATCAGCTCTTGCTCAAATGTTTGGTGTTGGAGCTGCATCAATTGTTGCTTTAAAACTTGGTGAAGGAGATGAAGAGGCAGCAGCTAAAGCTGCAGGTAATGCTATGATAATGGCAATGTCAGTAGCAGCAGTTTATGCAATTCTTGGTTCCATTTTCATTGACCCTCTTCTTAATTTTGTTGGAGCGACAGATGCAATAAGGCCCTATGCTAGAGACTATTTGTCAATTATATATATAGGTTCAATATTCTTATCCTTTGCTATGTGTTGTTTAAATATCATTCGTGCAGAAGGTAATGCAAAAGAAGCTATGCTGATAATGTTAATAGGAACTCTCTTAAATGTTGTATTAGACCCTATTTTAATATTTGGCTTTAAAATGGGAATTAGAGGTGCTGCTATTGCAACAATCGTATCACAGATGGCATCAACAACCTTTGCACTACGTTTCTTCTTATCTGGAAAGAGCGTATTAAATCTAACTAGATCCTCATTCATACTTAAATTTAGCGTTGTAAAACAAACAATTTTATTAGGCACAAGTACATTCATTAGACAAATTGGAAATAGTATTGTAGCAATACTTATGAATAATTTCCTTGGAATATATGGTGGTAATGAGGCCATTGCAGCCTATGGTATGATTAATAAATTAACAATATTTTTCCTTATGCCAATGTTTGGTATTGTTCAGGGATTCCAACCTATTGCAGGATTTAACTATGGAGCTAAAAAATATACTAGAGTAAGAGAAGTTATGAAATATACTATGATTGTTTGCTCCATTTATGGACTTGTTATTTCAATTATCAATATCATTTTCTCAAGACAACTATTACTTATGTTTGGTAGCGATGAGAGAGTAATTGCAATTGCAATTCCAGCCCTAAGACTACTTATGTCTACCATGGTATTTATTGGTATACAAGTAACGGGTTCAACATATTTCCAAGCAATTGGAGATAGCCTTTATGCAATCATATTTGGACTCTCAAGACAATTCTTCATACTAATACCAATATTGTTAATACTTCCAAATATATTTGGGCTAACAGGTATTTGGATGAGTTCCCCTATCGCAGATATTATTGCAACACTACTTACAACAATTGGAGTAACATTGGCATTAAAGAAACTGCCAAAAGAAGATGTGATTAAAACAATAGTGCAATAATTTAAGTTGAATTAAATCTTATTAAATTTTTATTTCAAATACTTAAAAAGGAGTTATTGCTAAGTCTATAAAGAAACTCATGCAATAACTCTTTTTTTAACATATTAAAATACTATTTATAGTATTTAACTTTATCTTGATCATTAAATAATTCAATTTTATGATACATAACTTGTTTCATTGCCTCAATGCAAGGAGGATATATCTCATTAGGTTCTCTAAGAGATTCGTCTTTTAGTACTTCTCTACACTTACCATAGAATGCAGTTTTTATATCACTTGAAATATTAATTTTTTGTACACCATTTAACACTGCATCTGCAATTTCTGTATCAGGATTATCAGAACCTCCGTGTAAAACCAAAGGAATATCTGTAATCTTACGGATTTCTTTTAACAAATCAATTCTTAGTTTTGGTTTAACATCTTTTGGATATAATCCATGTGCAGTTCCAATTGCAATTGCAAGAGTATCAACATTTGTTGCTTCAACAAAAGCCTTTACATCTTCAGGTCTTGTATAAATAATATTATCAGTACTTGCAATACCATATTCTCCTGTTCCACCTATAGTACCTAATTCTGCTTCTACACTTACATTAACTGCATGCGCTGCTTCAACAATTTTCTTTGTAATAGCAATATTCTCTTCAAAAGAAGCTGTAGAGGAGTCTATCATTACAGAAGTAAAACCATCTTTTATTGCTCTCATAACTTGATCAAAAGATCCACCATGATCTAAATGAATACATACAGGGAAAGGAGCTTTATTTGCTTCGTCAATTACAAATTTTAAAAAACTGTCCCTTATAAATGATAATTCATCAGGATGAATAGCTATAATAACAGGTGCCTTTTTTTCTCTACAAGCCTCCATTATTCCATTAACAATCATACTACTGCTTGTATTAAAAGCAGGTACTGCAAACTTATTCTTCTTAGCTACTGTAAGAAGATCTTTCATATTCATTAACATATTTTTTCTCCTATATGTTTATTTAATCTTTTACTGATCCAGCAGCCATACCTGCTAGAAAATATTTTTGGAAGAATAAGAATAACAACATTATAGGAAGACTTCCCATAAAGCTCATTGCCATCATTTCGTTCCATTCATAAGAGTGCTGTCCCATTAATAATTGAATACCAATTGGTACAGTCGCAAGTTCATTGCTCTTTGTTAGTGTTAGTGCAAATAAGAATTCGTTCCATGACAGTAGGAATGTATATAAACCAGTTGATACAATTCCAGGCAGAGATATTGGAACAATTACTTTAAATAAAGTAAGCAATCTTGACCCACCATCAATTAATACAGCTTCATCAAGTGATTTTGGAATTGTATTAAAAAATCCTGTCATCATCAAAATTCCATAAGGTAGAGTTAATGCTAAATAAGTTAGAATTAAGGCTCCATATGTATCATATAATTTAAAACTTACCATCAATCCAAAGTAAGGAATCATTAAAGCGATTGGAGGAACAGTTTGTGTTCCAATAATAATCATGTTAATTATTTTCTTTCCTTTAAATTCATATCTTGAGAACCCATAAGCAGTTAACATTGATACAAATAGAGTAACTAGAGTTACCACACAGGCTACAATATAACTATTTATGAAAAATCTAATTTTTTCAGGGCTCTGAAATATTTTAGAATATGCAATTAATGTAAAAACTTTTGGAATAAATGTTGGTGGACTTGAAAATACTTCACCATTTGGTCTTACTGATATAGTTATTAACCACAAAATTGGAAATGAGGCAAATAGAACACCCAACATAAGTAATAATACTACTATAGTTTTTTTTGTAAATTTTTGTTTTTTTATCGTTTTGTTCTTCATATTACTACCTCGATTTCTGGCTTCTTACATAAAAAATTGACATTATCATTGATATTAATAAGATGATCATTGCAGAGGCTGCTGCTAAAGAAAATTCAAATTGTAAGAATGTTAATTTATATGTATAAGTTGCTAAAACTTCTGTGGAATGCCCAGGACCACCTCCGGTTGTCATCCAAACTAATGGGAATACCTGCATGGTCCAAATAAAATCAAGAATACTTAAACTTAATATAATTGGTTTTAAATGAGGAATTGTTACATAAACAAATTGTTGAAAATCTGATGCACCATCAATTAATGCAGCTTCATATTGTTGTTGAGGAACTCCTTGCATTCCCGCTAACAAACTTACCATATAAAAAGGATACCCATTCCATATATTTATGAATGTTAAAGCTATTAAAACAGTCTTTTCGTTACTTAACCATTCAACTACTCCATCGATTAAACCTACACTTGATAACATATAATTCATAATGCCTAATGGATCTAAAATTAAACGCCAAATTATTGCTATAATAGCTGGAGTAAATAACCATGGAAATATGAAAATCACACGAAGAATTGATCTCCATCCGGTACTAATTACCTTTGAATTTAATAGAATTGCAAAACCCATCCCAATGATTAGATGAAAAATAACACTAAAAACTGTGAAAAAAATGGTATGTTGCACTGAAGAACGAAATACTGAATCAGCAAGTATTGTTCTATAGTTTTCTAATCCTACAAATTTTGGATTCTTATTTGTAATTACATTATCAACAATGCTATACTTAAATACTTGAATAATTGGGACAAGCATTAAAACGGATAATAAAAGTAGTGCTAATAGTATAAAATAATATGGTTCAAGCATTTTTCTACGCTTTTGTGCTAAAATACTTCTCTCTCTATACATTCTTATTTCCTTAGTCTCTTAAATATTAGGGGAAGAATTACTCTTCCCCATTTTTTATTCTTTTATACCAATTTATTATTTAGCATAAACCTTTGCCCAAGCTTCGCTTGTTTTAACTAATGCTTCTTGTGCTGTTTGTTTACCATTCAACATAGCTTGCATTTGTTCAGACATTAATCTCATTAGGTTATTTGCTTCAGGAGCTCCTTGGAATTCATTACGAACACCATTTTCCTTGTATAACTTAAAAGCTTTTTGATTTAATTTGTCAGATTTAATCCATTGTGGATCACCATTAATGTTACCTGGGAAGGCATTAACACTATCAGCAATAACAGCATTTACTTCAGGACTCATTATGTATTTTACAAATTCCCAAGCTTCTTGAGGGTGTTTTGAAGATTTTGAAATTGTAATTCCCCAAGCAGCACTATCTAAAATATGTGGACCTTCATAGCCATCTGCAGCAGGTACTAGATCAATATCAAAATTTAAATCCGGATTTCTAGTTTTAATCATGTTTATATGAGCTAAAGAATCTGTCATCATAGCTGTACGTCCATTAACAAAATGTTCAACTTTGTCTTGTTCTTGTGCAGTCATTATGCCAGGAACAATTGAGCCATCTTTGTACATATCATTAATTAGATTAAATACAGTTAAAACATCACTATTGTTTGGATCAGGTAGGCCATAACCATTACTTGCCCATACTAGAGCCATAATATCATTTTGAATTCCTGTAGGATTTTGTAGTGATAAAGAAATATCATAACCATATTGATTTTTTGAAGCAACTGTTAATTTTTTTGCTACAGCTCTTAACTCTGAATAAGTCTTTGGAACTTCAGTAATACCTGCTTCTTTAAACATATCAGTATTATAGAATAAAGGATAAACAAAATTTTCTACATTAATTAAATATTTTTTATTATTTAAAACGCTTACACTAGCTAATTGTGATTCATCATAATTATCTGCAGTCATATACTCATCCAAAGGACGAACAGCATCTTGCTTTACTAGATTATAAATCCAAGTAGGATCACATCCTAATACATCACTCAATGTTCCTGATGCAGCACCAATTGTTACTTGGCTTTGAACTTCAGCATAAGGTTTTGAAATTCTTTTAATTTTGATTCCTGGATGGTTGGCTTCATAATCAGAGCAAATTTTTTCTAAAGCACCAGGTTTCATTTCAGGTTCCCACCATTGCATAAATTCAAGAGTAATTTCTTCATTACTATTGCCTTTTGTTTGTTCATTTGCTCCCTGTGCGAATAGCATTGCACATGAGAGAAAAAGAATTGTTGAAATGGATAATATTTTTTTCATATCCTTCCTCCTAATTTTTGTTATGTGTAAATCATAAACCTAAAAATCAAATTGTCAAGCAAAAAACGATAAAAACAAACAGTAATTATTTATCGTTTTGTTTGTTTATAATAATTATTGACTCAATAAGAAAGATATTCTATACTTTTTTAAAGATTAAAATGAAATTACCGAATAGAATTGTTTTTTATAAAATAATAACTATGAAGGAGAATAACATGAGCCAAAAAATTGGAGAACAAAGACAAAATCAAATTCTTGATATTCTAATGAAAAAAAATAAGATGGAAGTTAATGATTTAGCAATTGAGCTTAATGTCACTCAGGCTACTGTACGAAGAGACCTAACAATTCTTGAGAAAAAAGGAAAATTATATAGAACACATGGTGGAGCAATACTTAAAGATCAACCAGTTACATGGCAACCTACTTCGTTAGAAGAAAGACTGTCTCAACACTCTGAAAAGAAAAAACAATTAGCAAAAGCTATGTCAAAATATATAAATAACAATGATAGTCTAATAATTGATGGTAGTAGTACTAATATCGAAATAGCTAAAGAACTAGTTAAAACGAAAAGAGATTTATTAATTGTAACTAATTCACAAGCGCTTGGGAGTATTTTTTTAAAAGATGAAAATTGGAACAATAAGGTTTTTACAATTGGTGGTGAATTACTATTTGATACACAAAATACAGTTGGTCCATTAGCTGAAAATATTCTTAAGACTTTTAAAGTAGCAAAATCAATAATAGGTATCACAGGGATAATTCCAGAAGAAGGTTTATTTTCTGCGAGTCCCCAAGAATCAGAAATAAAGAGAATAATGATTAAAAATTCAGCAGAGGTATTTGTAGTATTTGACAGCTCAAAAATTGGAGTACCTGCTTTAAGTAAATTTAATGATTTTGAAAATATAGATTATATTATTACAAATTCAGATATAGATGATTGTGATAAACGTATCTTAGAAAATAAAGTTAGGAATATCGAATTAATTTAAAAAAGGAAACTACTTATGGATTACAAAATTGCTTTAGGATTTGGAAACAATACAGATTATGAATTAAAATGGAACTCAGCTATTATTGAAAATGCAATAACTGAATTTGATATTTACAAAAAAGATATTAAACAAATTAGTGCTGTAGATAATGAAAGAGATTTACTCATTGCACTTTTATATTTCCTATCTGAAGGAATTGGTGGGGAATGTACCCTAGATGATACTGAAGTTTTACAAACTTTTGCAAATAGATTTGAATATAGAATTACGATTGGAGGGACTTGTCCTAGAGCTGCAATTGCAATGGATATATTGGATTATCAAAGTTGTATGCATCTTGTTGTTATGAATAAGTATATTAAAAACTTACTTCCTGAAAACAGTTCATATATTTGTACAAATGAGAGCGAGAATTTTGATATTCATCTAATTTTTCAATACCCCAAAAATAGTAGTATAAAGGCAAATGACATAGATATTAGAACGAATCGAGCGAATCGAATTATTATAGGTAATAATAACACAAATAGTGAAATGAAATTATCTGAAGAATTTTTTGATAAATATGTATATAAATCTAAGGTATTAATGATTAGTGGATTCAATACTATGACAGATATTAATAAACTTGAAAATAGATTAAAGTTTCTACGTGAAAAATTAATTATTGCAAAGAAAAATAATATAAAAGTCTACTTTGAAGATGCTTGCTATATTTCCGAAGTTGCTAATCAATTAACAAAAGATCTCATTTTTGAATTTGTTGATATTTTTAGTTTTAATGAAGATGAAATGCAAAATTATTATGGTAGTCAAGTAAATTTACTAAATCCAACAGAAATTATTAGAGTTTTATCAATCCTAAAGAAACGTTTTAATGTTCCGACACTTATGGTCCATTCTAAATACTGGGCAATTGCATATGGAAAAAATAGTGCACATTTTAAAGATTGTCTCAAAGGTGGCGTAACAATGGCAACTACACGTTTTAGATTTGGCGACAACTTTAAATCTAAGGAGCAATATTTAGATACTTTCAATCTTCCGAATGAATTGGAAAGTGAAATCTTTGCTTCATCTTTCAATAAAATAGTTAAAGATTATGGATATTGTGTTCCATCAGTTGCAGTAAAAGAAACCGATGTAACAACAATTGGGCTCGGAGATTCTTTTGTAGGAGGTTTTTTACCTCCTCTAAGTTTATTAAAAAATTAAAGATGGAAAATAATGACAGAATTTGAAATTAGACGACAAAAAATATTATCAAAAATTGAAAAAGAAAAAAAGGTATCAATAGATGAGTTAGTATCTTTGTTTAAAGTAAATGAACAGACTATATACAGAGATCTTCTTTATTTAGAAAAGAAGAATAAAATAAGAAGAACTCAAGGGGGAGCAATTAATTATTCAAATGAAGAGAGTTTAAAAGATAAAGTCCTTGATTTTAATATGAGAGAAACAAAGAATATAGAACAGAAAAAGGTCATTAGTAATTTTGCTTCAACTTTAATTAAGGATGGTGAAAGTCTAATGATTGATGGAGGAACCACTACTCTTCTATTTGCGTCAAATTTAAATCTAAAGAATAAACTAATGGTAATTACAAATACAATGACTATTGGTAATTTATTAAAAAAAGATAAAAAAAATACAGTGTTAATTACAGGTGGTCAATTATCTGCAACTTCAAGTACAACTGTTGGACCAATTGCAGAACAGATGATTGGAAACTTTAAAGTTAATAAAGCCATAATTGGAATATGTTCAATTGATGAAGATGAAGGCTTTTTTGCTACATTAGGATCCGAGGCTAGAATAAAAAAAGCAATGATTCGTAGTGCGAAAGAATTGATTATTCTAGCTGATAGTTCAAAATTTAGTGTTAACCTTCCAAATCTTGTTTGTAAATTTAACAAAAGAACAACCTTAGTAACAGATAAAGGAATAACAAAAATCCAATTAAAGAAACTTAGAGATATGGGTGTAACAGTTTATATCGCATAAAATATAAAAAGAGGAAAAAATGATTAGTGAATCAACTTATGAAAAAGCAAAAGAGAAAGCTTTAGAATACTATCGTAAAGCAAATATTGTTTTAAGTGAAAAGGAAAAATCACAATTAGAGATTGCAGATTTTGGACTTAATGATATTTGGAATATTGGACTTCAGATTATTACTTATATTAATACTGAAAGAGTTTGCTCAAAAGAGATGGTTCTTTTTCCTTATCAAACATGTCCAGAACATAAACACCCTAATATAGGAAATATCAAAGGTAAAGAAGAAACATTTAGGTGTAGATATGGAGAAGTTTTTCTATATGTTGAAGGAACTCCAACAGAAAATATAGAAGCTAAAATTATTGATGGCGAATATAGTGTTTTTCATCAAATTAAATTATCACCAGGTGAACAGTACACAATATATCCAAATACATTTCATTGGTTTCAAGCTGGCAAAGATGGTGCCGTTATATCAGAATTCTCTACAAAAAGTACCGATGATTTAGATATATTTTCAGATTCGCGAATTAAAAGAGCTCCTGTGATTGGATAATATACTATTAGCTCTTTGATAAAATTATTTTAAAGCTTAATGGATTTCTTAAATAAGTAATCTATTGAGCTTTTCTATTTATTTAAACACCTAATCAAATTATATATTAGCTTTTAAACTTGCACTCCTAAATCAATCTGATATAATTATTATAAATACAAATTATTTTTCCTAGGAGACTACAAAATGAATAATAAGAGAATTGCTATTGAGACTATGTGGGAAGACTATCTAAAATCTATTGGTGAAACACTAGAGAATACTCACAAAGCTTTTGATGCATGGCATTTTGGCTCTGATGAAAAAATGGCAAATCAATTAGCAGAACTAGTACTTGAGGGGAAAAAGAGTGGAACAACATCGCTAAATTGTCTTTATAGACTAGAAAATTCTGCGCTACCTGAAATAGGTGATCATAATATTATACTAGATTTTAATAATTTACCAAAATGTATAATCAAAATAACAAATGTTGAAATACTTCCTTTCAAAGATGTTGGTCCTATCTTTGCAGCAAGCGAGGGTGAAGGAGATTTGTCTTTAACATATTGGAGAAGGGTTCACAAGAAATTCTTTGAAAATGAATTATTAGATTTCAAAAAGACATTTAGAGAAGATATGCTTGTTGTTTGTGAGACCTTCAAGGTTGTTTACAAATATTAAGAATCCCTATTCTTTTTTCTTAGTTTACCTGGAGTTAAATCTTCAAGTTTTTTAAACACTCTAATAAAGGATATATCACTAGTAAAACCAGCACTAAGGGCAACTTCCTTAACACTTTTATCAGTTGTTAATAGTAAATCTTTTGCATACTCTACCCTTTTCTGATTAATTCTCTGTATTATTCCATAACCTCTGATTTCTTTATAAACAGTAGATAGATATGTATTACTTACATTTAGTTCTTCACTAATGCTATATAATCCAAGACTATCCTCTTTAAATGATCTATTAATAATCCTATCTATTTTTTCAACCAAAGTGCGTTGAGAGTCACTTACAACGCTTTTACCTTTAATTATATTAGAGAATACATCACGGTTAATTCTCTCATCATCATTTATTTCTAATTTAAACTCAGGAGAATACTGTTGAACTTCTTTAGCAAGGTTAACTAATAAGAAGGAAGGTAGATACTGTTCTTTTCTAAAAATCTGTCCAATACATGATTCATATAATTTTACATCATCCTCTTCAAAGGATTTTTTTAGATCCTCTAGTATATATTTGGTGCTATCATCATAATGTTCAAAACCCTTTGTTTGAGATAATAAATACATACATTGTAAATATGCATAGTATATATCTGAAAGAGATAAACAGAGATCACTTACTTTTAACCCAACACTTTTGCAGTCAATAGAATAATGATTTAATAAGTTTCTAAGACTTAGTATTATATCACGTTGAGAGTTTAACTCATCATCAATATTAATAAAGCCAATTACGCTATTATCATCATCTGCTAAAAATAATTGACAGGCAATATCATCAAATAAATTATCCTTTAGCTCATGAAGAAAAACATTTAGTGTTTCATCTTTAGAAACAAAAACATAGAAGGAGGAATAAGGAAATACGATATCATATTTCTTTACCATTTTATTAATTTCAACTTCACTAAATTTTGATTTAATCAAATCTAATAAAAGCATTAGCTGAAGATGTTCATATTGATCTTTAATCTTTTCATCTTTAAAAGAATCAGTTTGAATTAGTGAATCTATTTTTTCATTTATAATTTTAAGAGGATCTTTGGGATGTTTAGCCGTTGATAATTTAGAGGCAATATCTCTAAAAGGTTGAAATAGTTTCTCACTCTTTTTTAGTGAATACATAAATGATACTGCAAAGCTCACTAATATTGTTAATACTGAGGCAAGTATTAGGTACATCATACCAGTTTTATATGATGAGATATTTACGCTTGTAATTAAATAAGTATCATTAAATCTAAAAGGATAAACATAGATAAAACTATCACTCAATTCTAATATTTCTGACTTATCAAAATTCTGTGACTCTTTATTAAAGAATTCCTTTATATGATTAGAATCTGAGGATTTACTAAGTATTAAATTTCCATCAACATAAAAAGCTAATTCATCAATGAATGATTTATTATCTTCAATACTCAATCCGCTTAAATCAAAATCAAATACTATCAACTCACTATTTTTCACAGATTCTCTTGAATCGTTAAATCTAGAATATGTAATAGTTGAACTCTCAATAATGTCAGTATTAAATTTGCCTTTATTAAGAAGTAGTTGATTTTTCCACTCTTCAAAACTATCCCTTTTTGAATAACCATATTTGACTAAGAAGTATTGTTTTGGAGTAAATACACCTGTATTACTAACAACTAAATCTAGCTCGGGATAATATATAAATATTGAATTAACAATCGGAGATGATGAGGTAAAGGACCCCAATCTAAATGATAAATCATAAAATTCATCACTATCAGCTTTTGATCTAATAATATTTTGATTTGATGGGTCTAATATTATTGTAGTTGAATAATTTAGTGAATTTTGAAGTTGATTTTCAATAGAAGAGCCTATGTACTCATTTAAATCTAGAAAATTCTCTTTTAATTCAACAGAAATCTTATTAAAAAAGAAAAGACCTAATAAAGTACATATAAGAAAAACAAGAATGCTCACGCTCATCATCGCTTTAAAAAAGTTGAATCGTGATAAACTAAGGCCTAAGTGGGAATCTATTTTTCTCATATGTAACAATATAAGGTATCTTAATAAGGTTATTCAATAACTATAATCACTTTATTATATTTATTAACTTTTCCTTTAACTCTAATAAGTACTCACTACTTCTAGGATAATCCTTAAAAGTAAAGGCACAAATTTGATCTTCTTTAATAATTTTTATAGTTTCCTCACGTCCAATTTTACTCTCAACCAATTTAAGTAGTTTTAAATCAGCAAAAGCTTCCATTTGAACTTCATTTCTAATTGAAGTTAGAGGACCTGGATATACTAAGAATGGATCTCCTGCAGGGAATGCACAATTACTATCTGTTGTTACAAATGGATTGATTGTTTCTCTTGAGTTTTCGCTCTCCCAGAAATTAAATCCCCAATGCAGGAATCCTTTAATATCATAGAGATACATAAGTACACCCATAATACGGTTTCTATAGGATGGCTGAGCTATAAATCTATTTGGAACCATATCCCCCTGAGCTATACAATAGTAGGTCCACAATTCTTCAATATTATTTGCAGCAAATTCTTCGATATCTGCATTTGATGGAACAGGAAGTTCTACATAGCCATTTTTATAAATTTCATATTCACTTAGTGCATCAATTAATTTACACTCTCCAAGTAAATCGCGAACTTGTTTCTTAGCCTTCGCATAATCTTCTTGATGAGAAAGACCTGGTTCATCAGAAATATGGAAATAAAGGTCATCCTTTTTGTATCCAAACTTGTCTAATTCACTGATTAGTTGTGGAACAAAAGCTTCTAAGAATAATCTATATTCTTTAGAAGTTGATTCAACATGCCATCCAAATCTTTTTTCTTCAACACCGTTATTAATTACTACAATTTTAGGAGTATATTTTGCTCCCCATTGAGTAAAGAAGTGAGAGATTTCAAGATATTTGACTCCATATTTTTTAGTTAATGAACACCATCTCTTTAATCTATCAAAGTTAAATGAGTATTCTCCATCATTATCAAAGATATCAACAAGTTGAACAGTTGTTCTCTCACCACCAATATCGGTATCAAGAGCTGGTGTAAATATTGGTGTTAATAACATATTGATATCACTCTTTTTAGCAGCAAAAGCAATATAATCTTCTAAAAGAGACCAGTATTCTTCACAAAACACATCAACTTTATGATAGTTTGCAATACTATCGCAGTGGAACCACTCAGTATGCTTTATAGGAAGATCACCAAGCTTTGCATTAACTATATTAATATCTAGTTCTTCTTCATAGAAAATCTTTGAAGTGGCTGTTTTAATTCCAGTATTTGCTTTGCTAACTATTTCTTCTAATTGTATTTTAATCTTATGATTACCTACAATATCAGATGAGTTAATTGAAATCCAAAGAGCTTTAAATTGATTAACTAAAGGTCTTATATACCCATTATTATTACTCAATAGATCAGGATATAGACCAGGCTTTGTATCAAGATAATATCTATCTCTAAACTCTGTAGCAAGATATTCACATTTTACTTGATCAACATTAAATAGTTCATAACCAAGGTCCCCAATAATATTTACTTTAAAACTCCTGTTTCTGATTAATAAATCAGGAGAGATAATATTATAAATCAATTGCAAATTCAATTTATCACCTTTTAATAAATCAAAGGTCCTTCTTTTCTCTTCTTTAACTCTTTTATTTAAAAAAGGTTTTTCTAGAGAAGACGCTAAATAAAATTCATAACCAGTCATATAATTTTCCTTCTGTATTGTCTAATTTTTACACTACAAATATATTTTGTAGAGATTATTGTATAAAAATAGTTGAGCGATTAATTTACACTCATAACTAAATCTAATAGGTATTAATTAAATACCCTTAAGAACCATTCATAGGTTCTAAGGGTATCATAGATGTTTTTATAGAATAAGCAATAATTTAATTAAAATATTAAATTAACTTAAACTAAATACTTTATTAAAGAACATTTTCTGCAAAATCAACAGTTCTATCAATTGCTTCTTCAGGAGTAATCTCATCCATCATCATTAATTGTAAGTTCTTACTTAAATTATCAAAAACAGCTGCAGATGATTTTGCTACAGGAAGTGTTTTGAAATACTGAGTATCATTGGTGTACATTTCTTCAAAAGAAGGATCATCATTATATTTTTCAGTTTTTGTAATTGGAGAGAATGCACAAATATCTCTATGATATTTACTCATTGTATCTGTACTAGTCATATACTTCATAAGAGATGCAGCTAATTCTTTATGTTCACTTGCACTGTTCATAATTAATGAATCAGATGCTACCCAAATAGCTTTTTTGTCTCTTTTTAGTGATGGAATAAATGTCCAATTTACACCTGCTTCAGAAATAATATCAGACTTAAATGTACCCATATAAGCAAAACCAACATTTCCTTCTTTAAATTCTGATACAACACTTGTAATACCTAATTGAGTATCATCTGTAATGTTATATTTATTCTTTAAATCATATAGGAAATTAGCAGTATCATAGGCAGCAGAAGTATCAGTTAGTGTTAGTCTTGTACCATCTTCGTTATAGATTTCTCCACCTGCTTGCCAGAAGTATGGGAAGAAATTATCATCAACTAAATCAATAGTTGGATTAGCCCATGCTTGTGCAAATGGCATTACATCAGGAACGTTTTGTTTAATCTGTAGACAAGCTGCTATAAACTCATCCCAAGTTTCAGGTAATTCAGTTATACCAGCTTGATCTAAAATATCTTGGTTTGCATACATAACTCTAGCATTACCTACTACAAATGGAAGAGAATACTGACCACCCATCATATATCCCTTATCATAATATAGATAATCTTCTTTATCTTCTGCTGTGAAATATTTATCAATATCTTCTAGTGTACCCATATCAATGAAATCATAAATCATTTGAAGATACATATAACCTACATCGGGTGCATCACCTGATGCAAAAGCAGTTAGATATTTTTCTTCATAACCACTCCATGGTGTAATTTCAATTTCTAAATTAACATTGTTAGCATCTGCCCAAGGTTGAAGTGTTTGATTCCAGAACTCATCATCTAATAGATCACTATTAGAATTAGAGGCGAATGGCGGAAGCCATAATAACAGCTCTGTTTTTTTTGCTTCTTTCTTTGTTGCACTCTCACTAGTTCCGTTTGCAAAAATATTGCTAGTTGCTAATATTGTAAAAAGAAAAATCATTGTTAAAATTTTTTTCATAAAAATCTCCTAGTATTTGATTTTTCCAATTTTATGGTGATTTATTTAAATAAATCAATTAACAATTTTTTAACTAGTTCTTTTTTTTTAACAATTTTTTAACCATTTATTAGATTAATTGTAACTAAGTTACCATCTAGTAAATAATTAACTAATGGAACATTTGGTTAAAAAATTATTAATTATTTTTGGAAAATTTAATTTTTCATATATGATAATTCCTTATTAGAACAAATGATTATACTTTTGATAACATAATGGCTTTAGAAATAAAATACCTTTAAAAAATAGGATAAAAACAATTAGCACCTTATTAATATTTTTTAAGATCTATCACTTAGTTAAATAATAATATTATAGAGTTCCTATCAACCTAAAAGCCCTCAAAAAAATAGGAATTTAAACGTACAAAAAATCCCACTATTTATAAGATGTGATATTTAAATCATAGGGCTTACAATTGAGTGGGATTTCTATTTTTTATTAAGCTTTTTAGAATAGCTAATTTATAAATAAATACTATTTTAATATATTCATTAACTTTTCACGAAGGCATAACAAGTATTCACTACTTCGAGGATAATCTTTAAAACTAAAGGATGAACAACTATTCTCTTTTACAATTTTAAGCGTATTCTCTCGTCCTATTTTGCTTTCAACTAAAGTGAGAAGTTTCAAATCTGAAAAGGCTTCCATTTGAATTTCATTTCTAATTGAGGTTGTAGGACCTGGATAAACTAAGAAGGGATCTCCTGCAGGGAATGCCCTATCTCCATCGGTACAAATAAATGGATTAATAGATTTTCTTGAGTTCTCACTTTCCCAATAGTTAAATCCCCAATGAAGGAAACCCTTAACCTTATAAAGATATAATAATACTCCCATAATACGGTTCCTATAGGATGGCTGAGCTATAAATCTATTTGGAACAAGATTGCCTTGAGCAATACAATAGTATGTCCATAAATTTTCAATATTTTTTGCAAAAGGTTCAATGTGATCATTTGATGGAACAGGTAGTTCTACAAGACCATTTTCATAGAATTCATAGTCACTTAGAGCATCTATTAAATTACACTCTCCAAGTAAATCGGCTACTTGATTTTTAGCCTTTGCATAATCTTCTTTATGCTTTATTCCAGGTTCATCAGAGATATGGAAATAAAGATCCTCTTTTTTGTAACCACATTTATCTAATTCACTAATTAGCTGAGGAACAAAAGCTTCTAAGAATAATCTATATTCTTTAGATGTAGCTTCTACATGCCAGCCAAATCTCTTTTCTTCAACACCATTATTTATTACAATAATTTTTGGAGTATATTTTGCACCCCATTGAGTAAAGAAATGAGCTATCTCAAGATATTTAATTCCATATTTTTTTGTTAATGAACACCATCTCTTTAATTTATCAAAATTAAAGGAGTATTTACATCCATTATAAAATACATCAACAAGTTGAGCAGTTAATCTCTCGCTACCCATATCAGTATCAAGAGAGGGAGTAAAGACTGGTGTAAGTAGCATGTTTATATCACTTTTGTTTGCAGCAAAAGCGATATAATCGTCTAAAATTGTCCAATAATCCTCACTGAATATCTCAACATTATGATAATTAGCAATACTATCACAATGGAACCACTCAGTATGCTTAATAGGTAAATCCCCTAAACTCTCATCAATTATATTAAGATTTAATTCTTCTTGATAATAAATCTTAGAAGTACTAGTTTTTATTCCAGTATTGTCCTCGCTAATTATCTCTTCTAATTGAATAATTACTTTCTTATTACCCTTTAGGCTAAGTGTACTTAGTGATATCCACACAGAGCGAAACTGATTTACAAGAGGTTTTATATAACCATCATTTTTAATTAATAAATCAGGATATAATCCAGGATTTGTATCAAGATAATATCTATCTCTGTTTTCAGTTGCAAGATAATCACATTTAACATTCTCAACATCAAATAGTTCATAATCCATATCGCATATAATATTAACTTTAAAACTTCGATTTCTAATATTAGAATCAGGAGTATTAATATTATATATTAGTTGTAGGTTTAATTTATCACCTTTTAGTAAATCAAAAGAGCGTCTTTTTTCCTCTTTTACCCTCTTTGTTAAAAAGGGCTTTTCAAGAGAGGATGCTATATAAAATTCATATCCATTCATGCGATTAACCCTTTGTTCCACTAAGAGCTATACCTTCAACAAATTGTTTTTGTAAGAAGATATATAGTAAAAATGGTGGTAAGAATGCAAATGTTGCACCAGCCATAACAAGACCATAGTTTGTTGAATAAGAGCCCTTAAGAGCAGCTATAGCAAGTGTAAGTGTCTTCATAGCAGGCTTAGAGGCAATAATTAATGGCCATAGGAAGTCATTCCAACTAGTTATAAATGTAAAAATAGTAAGAGATACTAATACAGGTTTAACAAGTGGTATAACAATTGATACAAAGATTCTATTTTCACCACAACCATCTATTCTAGCAGCATCTAATAATTCATCAGGTACATTGATCATAAACTGTCTAATTAAGAATACACCAAATGCATTAATAATTGGTAATATTAGAGCTGGATAAGAGTTCATTAATCCAAGATTCTTCATAATAACAAATACAGGAATCATGGTAACTTGACCAGGAATCATAAGTGTTGCTAGATAAAGAGTAAAGATTTTATCACGTAGAGGGAATTCCTTTTTAGCAAATGCGTAGGCTGCCATTGAGCAAATAATCGCATTTAATAGACAAGATGAAGCTGTTACAATAATTGAGTTCTTTAAATTTACTAATAAGTTAAATCCTAAAATTACTTTAGTATAGTTTACAAAACTAAATGTAGTATGAGCAAAATCAAAATCTAACATATCCTTTTGAGTTAATGAGATTAAAGCCATATAAAAGAAAGGAAAGATAGCTGTTAATGCCATAATTATCATAATTACTAGGAGAACGTAATAGCTTACACCTTTTTGGTTATATTTTTTCATTATTTCTTTCCTCCTTTTTCGCTTAAGAATCTTCTTTGTATTGATTGAAGTACTAATACTAAAACAAACATCATAAGTGCAATAGCTGCGGCATAGCCCATGTTGAAGCTCTTGAATGCTGCATTATATATTGTTAATACTAATGTTACTGTGGACATTCCAGGTCCACCATTAGTCATTGTAAATACCATATCAAATATTTGGAAAGACCATATTGTTCCAAGTGTTACGATAAGGTATGTAACAGATGAAAGTGATGGTACTGTTATATGGATAAATTGTTGAATTTTAGTAGCACCATCTACTTGAGATGCTTCATATAATTCTTTAGGAATATCCATTATTCCTGCATAGTAAATTACTAAGAAATAACCTACATTTTTCCAGATTGTTGCCATACATACTGAAAGTAGCGATGTATTTTTTCCACCTAGCCAATTAACCGATGGTAGATGTAATAAATTAAGTGATGAATTTATTAAACCATTTGGCTCTAAGAATAGTGACCAAAGTGTACCAACTAATACAGCGGATGCTATAACTGGAATGAAGAGAGCACTTTTAATTGCCTCCCCTTTTTTATCTCTAAATTTATCTGCAATAACTGCAGCTATAATTAATGCAAAGAAGGTTTGAAAAGGAACTGTAATTAATGTAAATACTAGAGTATTTCTTAATGACGCTACAATGTAGGGATCCTTTAACAATCTTGCATAGTTTTCAAGTCCAACCCATTGAGCTGGCTGAATAACATTAAATTTTGTGAAGCTATAATATATATTCATAAATATTGGTATTATTGCAAAAACACAAATTAATATAAAACTTGGTAATATATATAAATATCCCATTGCAATATCTTTTTTATTTTTCATTTTCCACCTCAATTGAAAAACTAGGGAAGAATTGCTTCTTCCCTTAGAATTTGTAATTTATTTTTAATACTAAAGAACGTTTGCTGAATATTCCACAGTTCTATCAATAGCTTCTTCAGGTGTAATTTCACCCATCATCATTAATTGTAAATTTTTGCTTAAGTTATCAAAAATTGTTGCAGATGATTTAGCTACAGGAAGAGTTTTAAAATATTCTGTATCATTCTCATACATGTCTTTGAATACAGGATTATCATTATATGCTTCAGTCTTTGTGATTGGAGTAAATGCAGAGATTTCTGTATGGAATTTAGTCATTGTATCAGTTGATGTGATAAATTTCATTAGAGATGCAGATAATTCCTTGTTCTCACTTGCACTGTTCATGATTAATGAATCAGCTGCTACCCAAATACCCTTTGTTACTTTTGAAAGAGAAGGTATGAATGTCCAGTTAACACCAGCTTCAGTGAAGCTTTTTGCTTTGTTAGCACCGATACAGATAAATGCAACATTACCTTGTTTAAAGTCATTAGTTACATTAGTTAATCCTAATTGTGATTCATCGATGATATCATATTTAGCTCTTAAATCATAAAGGAAGTTTGCAGCATCATATGCAGCTGAATTATCAGTTAGTGCTAATTGAGTTCCTTCATCATTATAAATTTGACCACCTGCTTGCCAGAAGTATGGGAAGAAGTTGTCATCTAAGATACCAATTGATGGATCTGCCCATGATTGAGCAAAAGGCATAACACCTGGTACGTTTTCTTTAATCTGTAGACAAACTTCAATGAATTCATCCCAAGTTTCAGGTAATTCAGTAACACCAGCTTGGTCTAGGATATCTTGGTTAACATACATAACACGTGCATTACCCATGATGAAGGGAAGTGCATAATGGCCGCCCATCATATTTCCCTGTTCATAGTAGTAATAAGAATCTTTTTCTTCTTGAGTAAAATATTTATCAATATCTTCTAATGCGCCCATTTGAATATAATCATAGAACATCTGCATGTACATATAACCAACATCAGGACCTTCGCCAGATGCAAAACCAGTTAGATATTTTTCTTCATATCCACCCCAAGGTGTAATTTCAATTGCTAAATTTACATTATTAGCATCAGCCCATGGTTGAAGTGTTTCACTCCAGAACTGTTCATCTAAAGCATCACTGCTTGATGCAAATGGTGGTAGCCATACTAATAAGTCAGTTTTCTTTACTTCTTTAGTAGAAGAGCTTTCACTAGAACCACTAGCAAAAGCAAAGCTAGTTGTTAACAGAGCAACGAGTAAAAACATAGTTAAAGTCTTTTTCATAAAATATTAATCTCCTATTTTTGATTTAGCTTAGTGTATAGGCATAAGTAAGAATAAATCAATTTTCCATTTTTTAACTGAATAGAAAAATATTAACATTTTTTTAACTGAATTTTTGTATATTTTTAATATAATTTCTTATATATTAAGAAATTATTAATTATATTAAATTTTAATTTTCAATAATAATTCTTTGAAAAATATTTATTTAATATTTAAAAAACTGTATATTTATACATTAATATTCATTTTTATTGAATTTCAACATTTCTAATTTATAAGTTTCTATAAAATTTATTAGAACAAAAAACTTAAATATATTCAAATTAATATAAATTTGTAAAAAAATATTAAATATTAAGAGTACAATTCTAAATTAATCTTCAATTTATCTATCTTTGGAAACACATTAATATTTAAGAACTTTTGATTATTAGGAAAAAAATAAGGCTTTAATACTAAAGAATATAAGAGAAAGACATAAAAGTTTTAATTTTTTTTTGATAAGAAACTCCTTAAAAATTAAGGAGTTTCTTGAGTTTTATTTTCATACAACTAAGTATATTTTAAAAGTATTTCTTATCTTTTTTCTTTTGAAACATAGAAGAATTTTGATTTATCTTTCCAAGCTTTCTTATTAGACATAAGTGTATAAGATATTAAGAAGGCAATAAGATATAAAGCTGAAACACCTACTGCTATATATAAATACTTATTATCACCTGTAGTAAAAGTTTTAGCAGGTAGATTTACAGTTAATATTATAGGTATTACAAAAGGCAATACAACACCAGTAGCTAATGCATAATCTTTTGCAACAGGAGTTTCAAAATCTGGATCTACGATTCTTAATAGAGCAAGTCCTGTTGGAAGTGTTCCAGTAGATGCTCCAAAAACTAAAAGTGTTCTATTAAACTGATGATCATCAAATAATCTACTAGAATAAAGAGGTAGTAGGAATACTGTAATAATAATTCCTAGAATTATTAAAGCTATTACAACTCCCCAATAATTAGCTAAAGCTACAACACTAATTGCACCAAGAGATGCACAAACTGTTGTATCAACACTAATACCTATTACTCTATTTAAGCTACCATTATCTATACTTCTTCCAAGTCCAACTTTTTCAACAACTTTTCTGACTGCTAATGCTATTAGAGAAGAGAATACAAAGTTTATTCCCCAGAAGCTGCTAGCAAGTTCTCCACCAAGTGGTCCGAGAAGTAGTAGTAACTTCTCAACTAGGCTTAAGAACAGCCAACTTAAAAAATAAGTAAAAAATATTAATGCTAAATGGTAGGTTAATGTATCTATTGATTCACTATTTGTAGTAAGTCTAGATCCTTCAACTTGGTTCTTAGATAAAAAACCTGTTTGAGTTTCATTTGATTGAATTCTTGCAATTTGCTCTTTAGTCATCCATCCTCGGCTAATTGCAATATTAATTAATATAACACCACCGATTGAACCTATAATAAAACCAAAGGCAGACATTGTTAATCCAACAGATGAGGCTCCTGTGAAACCAAGAGGCTCCCAAACAACACTCATTGAATAAGCTTGTCCAGGTCCAAGTTCAAATCCAAGTGGAAGAGTATATGCTATTGATAGAAATAAACCAGGGAATAAAGTTTTGCTCAATATTATAACAAGGATAAGGGCGAATGTGACCTGTAGTCCATATTGTCCTATTATTGCTACAATTGTTTGTTTAACAGAGCGAGATACATTCTTTGGTCCATCACTTGTATCAACTTTAAGCATCATCGCAATAAATGTAATATTTAATAGATGATAAACAAGTAGACCTAAAAAATCCGTTTTAAGGTTTAGCGATGGTGCAAAAACATTATAAAAAATTAGAAGAAAGAAACCACCAATTATTGAAGAAGGAATAAGGAATTTTTGTAAAAATTTTATATTTGCTCTTAATAATACCCCGATCAACATCATAGTTGAAATAATAAAGAAATGAATTAGTACGCTAAAATCCACTTGATGCAATCTCCTTTTGTTCTTTGTGATTTTCAAAATAATCAAAAAATTTAATAGCACATCCATTTGAACTCAATCGGATTCTATATTGAACATTATGATGATAAAGTTCTATTGACTGTTTTGCATTTAAGATGAGGGATGAAATTGAATCAAAGTCTAATACAAGTTTTGTATTATCATATTTGATAATCATTGCATCATTTTCCATTCTAACTCTGATATCCTTAGATAATATTTTAAACTTATTAGCTACTAATGTTTGAAGTAACACGCCCTTCTCTTCTTTAAAACTATCTACTTCTAATAATTGTTTTTTCTCCCATTCCCTCCAGGAATGAAGTTTTGTAAAACTATGATGAGCTGATTTAATTCTTAAATAATCATCCATCTCAGTTTCACATTTACATGAACTACAGATTGCTGTTTTACCACTTGTATCAAGGGTATCAATTGAATTACATGAGGGACACATATAAAGTATCTTCTGTAGTCCTTCAACCTGATGATTACATTTGTATGGAATATGATATTCCTCTTCAAATTTATCATGAGAAAAACCTAATTCGGTGTTAATAATATTATTAATCTCAGAGACCTTTAGATTTTTATAATCTTGAGGATATAAAATACTTTTAATCTTTATTTTAATAGGACCTTTTCTCTCTACATTTGACCACCTAGGTTTTCTAGCAAAAGCGCCCTCTAGATTGAGAAAAATTACAGGGACTTTAAATATTCTAACAAGCTTGGCAGTTGTAAGATTATCTAGTTTATTAAAATCACCATCCCAGGTTCTGCAACCCTCAGGAAACAAACCAACACAATCATCATTTTCAAATGCTTTTCTCATCTCATTTATTGTTGATAAATCACTTCTTCCTTGTTGCTTTGCAATACATCCAAGTTGATTTTTAAGAACTGAACCCAATAATTTAAGTTTAAATAGATATGCACCTGCGACCCATCTTATATGAAATGGGAATAATAATGAAATAAATACAGGATCTAATAAATGACAGTGATTTGCTAATACAAAACATTTACCATTTATATTTTTTAATAACTCTTCATCTTCTAAAGACAATTTATACTTTTTCCTCGCATAAATTCCGTAGGAATGATTTACAATTGTTAAAAGAGATGGATTTCTCTTCTTCTTTTTCATATTGCTCCTTAAAATCTGTTCAATATTTTATTTCATTTTCTTTAATTGATTCTAATGTAAATATGTTACTCTGACTCTAAATGATAATTAAAGCTCAGTTAATACAAAAATTCACATAACTTTTTTTGTTTTTAATAATTTATTATTCATACATTATAATACACATTTAGCCAATAATTAATAAAAAACTTTTTTTTATTAATCTATAAAGACTTGTAGTTTAATTCTTATCCCACTTAAATAATATAAAAAAGGCTAAAAAACAAAAATCTTCCTCGCTTACTAGGCAAGGAAGAGTATAAACTTTTTTATATTAATTTATTTTATTTCGAAGTCTGCAGTACCAGTTTTAATAAACTGAGATAGACTATTTAATCCACAGTAAACCATATCTTCAACAGCTTGATCTGTGTAGAAAGCAAAATGGTTTGTTAATACAACGTTATCTAATGCTTTTAAAATAGCAATATGATTGTTGTCTATTCCAGTCATTCTACAATCTGAATGGAAAATACCTTTTTCACTTTCAAGTACATCAAGTCCAGCAGCACCAATGTGTTTAGATTTTAGACCTTCAATTAAAGCATCAGTGTCGATTAATTCTCCACGAGCTGTGTTGATGATTTTAACACCCTTTTTCATTTTTGAGATACTTTCTTTATTGATCATATGATATGTACTATCAAATAGTGGAGTATGTAGTGTTATGATATCTGAATTTTCTAATAGATAATCTAAATCAACATAACTCATGTATTTTTTAATATCTTCATTTTCATATACATCATAACCTATGATTTTACAACCAAAGCCACTGTAGTTTTTAATTACAGTTTGCCCTATTCGGCCTGTACCAATAACGCCAACAGTCATGTTTTTCATTTCATGACCTTGTAGGCCTGGAAGTGAATAATCATTAGCAATATTTCTCTTTAAACCTGTTACTACTTTTCTATTTACCATTAATGCAAGCATAACTGCAAAATCGGCAACACAGTTTGGAGAGTATTGAGCATTACTTACTTTAATGTTTAAACTCTTTGCAGCCTCAACATCTATATTATTATATCCAGCACTTCTACTTGATAAATACTTGATACCAAGTTTTGATAACTCTTCTAAAACAGGACGAGAACAATCACAATTACCTAAAACTGTTACACCATCACTACCTGCTGCCTGAGCTACTACATCAAGTGATAAAGAACTACTTACATGTTTTATATCTAGATTTAGTTTTTCTTCAAATAGATCAAAACTAACTCTTTCATCTGGGCGACTTGCAAAAGCCGTAATTTTAAACTTTTCTGACATTATTTCTTCCTTATATATCAATTGAATAATCTTCTGCACTTAGAACTTTTAATCCCTTAAAGAAGATATTCTTGAAAATAAATCCTAAAATGATTGGTAATACTAAGAAGATAATTATAGTCATTATCCAGTTACCTGCTGTGAAACCAACAATACCTAGGTGATTTAGAGGTCCAATTAATCCACTAATACCAAAACCTGCACTCATAGGTGTACCAACAATTCCGAATATACCAGCTAGAATACCTAATACAGCTGCATTACATAATAATGGAAGACTCATTTTAGGATTCTTTAGGAAGTTTGCCATGTGTAGTTTAGGAGAACCTAAAACAGATGCAAGGGAAGTTCCCCAACCATTCTTTTCAAAACCTGCAATAGCTAAACCAAATCCAGCAGCACAAATTCCTAGGTTAGCTGCACCTGAACCAATACCTGATAGAGAAATTGCTAATGCAATACCTACTGTTGAAATTGGTGATATAATAATTAGTGCAAAACTCATTGATATTAATGCACCCATTAATATTGGTTGTAATGTTGTACACCATGCGATGAACTGACCAACAGCACCTGTTAACATTGATACATATGGAAGAGTGAATAGACCTAAAAGACCACTAATTGCAATAGTAAGTGTAGGTACTAAAATCATAGTATAACTTTTGAAACGATCACCAAACCATAGTAGAATAAATGCTGCGATTGCGGCAGTTATACCTGCATTGATTATATCTCCTAGTCCTGCAAGAACCATTGAACCTTCTATTATTTTTATTGCACCACTACCAATCATTGTTGATATTGCAAGTGAAACTGCATGAATTGGTTTCATTTTAAACTGACCAGCAATACATAGACCCATAGCAAAGGCTGCAAGTCTAGAAGCTATACCAGTTATTAGTACTATAGTTGTAAAACCGAATACTTTACTTATTTCTCCAAGGATAGCACTTGGAACAAGAGCAGCAACAATACCTATACTCATTCCTGTTAAAACTTTGTTCGAAAAATCTTTCGCTTTCATATAAAACCCCTTAATTGATAATATTTTATCTGTTTGGATAATATTATATACATTTTTTTAAGTCAAGAAAAAAATATCGATTATAACAAAGAATTTCAATTTTTTTGAGATTTAATATACTTAATTTCACATTAAATAAGGATTTATGATTATAAACATACTAAAATAGCTTAAAATTTAGAAATTTTTATTATTATTTTCACTTTATTTATATAAATATAAAATGAGAATTTTAAATCAACTATTGGAAAATAATATAAATTCATCATATTTATAGTAAATACATATAAAAATTTATATATTTATACAGTCTCGTATAATTTTATATATACATAAAATCTGACCTAAAAATCCTGAGTTTTTTGAATAAAAAGATAACTATATTACTATTTCTCAAGAGTTTTATTACATAGAAGTAACTTTTAGAAAATTATACAGATACGATGATATTAACTAAAATAAAACAATAGATAGAAATCTATATGACTTTTTAATTTTGAATTTATTTTAATTTTAGTTTAGGAGAAAATTATAAAAGCCATCAATTACAAGTGTAACTAATGACTTTATTTAAAAGGGTTTAAGATTTTACTCTTCTTCTTCTTTTTCTAAGATCTTAAGATATTTATAAAGAGTTGGTTGTGCGATATTCAATAAATCACAAACCTTTGGAACAGCTTGCTTAACTTTAAAGACTCCCCTATTTGTGAGCCTACTTAATACAGCCATCTTTGCAGCTTTTGATTCTAAAGAGAATACATCAGCATGTTTAACTTCTTCTAATATAATATTAGTCATAATTTCTTCAATATCTGCACTATCACTATTATCATTAGCTTCACTAAAATCTACACTCTTTTTATCTTTCTCGGAAAATAGATTAGTAAGGAATGGTTGAATTTGAGCAAATCCAGTAATATCCTGATTAACACAAATTACATATTTTAATTTGCCCTCATCATCTCTTATCATTAAATTGCTAGTTCTTATTAGAGTATTAGTTTCAGATGTATTTAATACACCTATTATTCTATTAGTATTACTATTTTCACACTTTGAATTTAGTAATTGCAAAATAGATGTAGTATTTATATCACCAATCTTACGATGAGAAATAGAATCATCATTAACCCATTCTATTTCACCATTTGTTGCATTGTGAAGTAATACTTCTGAAGTTTTGCCAAGAATTTCACTTATAAATTGGCATGTTGATATTAGAGAATCTTTTGAAATCATGAATGATATTATAATAATGAGATAAATTGAAAGCAAGCCATTTTCAAATTATATTACAAAATTACTCAAAATAATATTTTATTAAGATATGTATAGAATATAAGATTCAGAAGCTAATAATAAATTCTGTTATAATAATATTTCATTATATATTTTTTTTATATAATATAATATTGAAACAACCACACTGTCAAAAATTAATTTTAACAGTATGGTTTTCAAATAAGTTACAATTCAATTAATTTAAAAGATTTAAGGAAGATCCATTTCTTAAGAAAAGTGGAATTTTTTCTAATGGAGCATCTACTTTAATTTCTATTCCACCGTCAAAAATTTCACCAGTCCAAACACTTTTCCATTTTGTACCTTTAGGAAGATATACCACTCTTTCTATCATTCCTTCAAACATTACAGGAGCTACAAGTAATTCAGGACCAAACATATATGAATATTGATCTTCCCAAGCTTTATCATCATTAGGGAATTCATAACTAAGCATTCTCATAACAGGAGCACCTGTTTCATGAGATTCTTTCATGATAGATTTAACATAATCTTTCATTCGCTCTCTTATAAACAAATATTTTGTAAGAATTTTTTCAACATTTTCACCATATGACCAAATCTCATTATCTGCTCCAGATAAACAGGCAGCACCACCAGTAGTTCCATGTTGAGGTTTATGAGGCTCTCTATCACCATGCAATCTCATTACAGGACAGAATGTTCCATATTCAAACCATCTTACTAAAAGCTCACGGAATTTTGGATCCTCAATCCAGCCACCATGAAAACCTCCAATATCAGTTGTCCACCAAGGTATTCCGGCGACACCCATATTTAAACCAGCAGCAAACTGATTTCGTAATGTAGCGTAATCTGAATGGATATCTCCAGACCAAACAAGAGCTCCATATCTTTGACTTCCTGCCCATGCACAACGAAGAAGGTTAATAATATTTTCTTGGCCTTCTTTTTTCATTCCATCAAAAAAAGTCTTAGCATACATTACGGGATAGATATTTCCAACTTGAACATTTGGACCCATGTGATATCTATAATTATCAAAATCATAAACAGTATATTCTGGTTCAGCCTCATCCAACCAAAATATTTTTATACCTTTATCATAATAGTTTTTCTTTGCTTTAGACCATAAATATTCTCTAGCTCCAGGATTTGTTGAATCATAATGTACTGTATTACCCATATAGTCCATTGTAACTCTTATACCTCTATCAGTTCTTACTAAATATCCTTTCTGCTTCATTTCCTCAAAATTTTCACTTCTATAGTCAACAGTTGGCCAAATTGAAACCATAAGCTCAATTCCCATTTCTTTAAGTTCTTTAACCATAGCATCAGGGTTTGGCCAATAAGTTTTATCAAACTTCCATTCACCTTGTAGAGGCCAATGGAAAAAATCACAAACTATTACTGAAATTGGAAGACCTTTTTTCTTATATGTTCGAGCAACTTCAAGCAATTCTTCTTGAGTTTGATAACGTAATTTACACTGCCAAAAGCCCATTGCATAATCTGGCATCATAGGAACTCTACCAGTAACTTCAGAATATTGCTTTTCAATTTCTGCTGGAGTATCACCAGCGGTTATCCAATAATCTAATTTTTTAGTAGATTTTGCTTCCCAAGTTGTTATATTTTTTCCAAAAGTTACTCTACCCACTGCTGGATTATTCCATAGAAAACCATAACCCTCTGAAGAAAGTATAAAAGGAACGCTAGCCTGAGAATTTCTATGAGCTAATTCAAGGTCCAATCCTTTAAGATCCATATAGGGATGCTGATACTGGCCCATTCCAAAAATGTGTTCTTTGCTACTTGTAGATTCAAAACGTACTGTAAGACTATAGTCCCCACCTATAATTGGTTTAAATTCCCTACTCTCAATTTCTAGAGAAGAACATGTATAGGCTTTAATATCTCTCCTATTCCTTAGATATTCTTCAAGTAAGATTTTATCATCTTGATTCTTAAAAGTAATTTTTCCTATAGAATTACATTCAGCGGTAATATTACCATTACTAATAATTGCAGAACCATCTTTATTAATCAAAATTGAGCAATTTTCATCTTTTTTAGGAAGTAAAGCCCAATTTTCACTATCTATAAAACTTAACTTAGTGGATCTAATTCTAAGACTATTAGTCCCCCAAGGTTCTATTTGTAGAACTTCACTATCAAAATTATAAAAAAGAACATTTCCATCTTTTCTATAACAAATTTTTTCCACTTCTGACCTACTGTCGTTTACAGTTTTTCCTTGTGCTAAAATTTCATTTCCCATTTTTTTCTCCTTTTAATTATCCTTTAACTGATCCACTAACTAGACCACTTACAATATGCTTCTGCATTGTTATAAATAAAATAGTTGGTGGTAGAATTAAAATAGTTCCATAAGCCATTATTCTATTCCACTGAGTTCCATATTGATTCATAAATTTATATATACCAGCCGTCATAGGACGCATCGCATCTTTTGTTACAAAGGTCATTGAAAATACTAGATCATTCCACGAAAATACAAATCCAAAACAAGCAGCAGTAACAATACAAGATTTTGCAACGGGTACTACAATTCTAAAAAAGGCTCCGAGCGTAGTGCAACCATCAATCTTTGCTGATTCCATCAATTCATCAGGAATTGCTAAAAAACCAGGGCGTAAAAGCAACACAACAAAGGGAATAGAGACAGTTGCAGTTGATAGAATTGGTGCAAAATAAGTATTAATTAAACCTAAGTTGCTGAATGTTAGATATAGAGGTGTCAAAATTAGTGAGGCAGGCAACATTTGTGTTACAAGAAAAGCTAGAAGAAATACATTCGATCCTTTAATTTTGTAACGAGCTAAACCATAACCAGCAGGTACTCCAAGTAAAAGAGTTATTATCATTGATGATATCGAAATTATTGTAGAATTTAAAAATGGACGACTTATATTGCTCATCTGATCTCTATATGCATCAAGTGTAATAGTACTAGGCCAAACAGTCGGAGGATTTCTAAAAATTTCACCATCCAATTTAAATGAGTTTATCACTATCCAGTAAAGTGGAAATAGAAAAAATACAGCTATTATTAAAGCAATTACGTTTTCAATTTTCCATTTAGTTTTAATATTTTTTCTTTTCTTTATCATGATAAGGACTCCTCATTTGAGACTGTTCTAAGGTATAAAAGTGCTATAGCAAAAAGACAAATAAACAATATATTAGCAGCTGCAGCACCTTGGCCAAAACGGTAAAAATTAAATGATAGCTTATAAGAATAAGTACTCATTACCTCTGTTGCACTAACTGGTCCACCTGCTGTCATCACATATACTAAATCGAATACTTTAAAAGTATAAATAAATCCTAGAACTAAAACTGACATCATTGTTGATTTTAGAAGAGGTAATGTAATTTGGGTAAATCGCTGAAAAATTGATGCTCCGTCTATATTTGCCGCTTCATAAAGGCTGTCAGGAATATTAGCAAGTCCAGTTGTTAAAAGAAGCATATTGAAAGGAATTCCAATCCAGGAATTTGCCAAAATCAATCCCCACATTGCTGTTTCGCCATTAATTAACCAACCAATAGGTTGTTTAATAAAATTCAAGTTAATAAGTAATGCATTAATTATACCATTTCCCTCTGCAAACATAAATTTCCAATTTAAAGCAGTAACAGTAACTGGTAGAATCCAACTAATTACAATTAAACCTCTTATTGGTTTAGCAAAAGAAAAGCCTTCATTAAAAAATAGAGCAAGAATAAATCCAAGAACGAACTGTATCAAAAGACTTCCTAATGTATAATAAATTGTGTGTAATAATGCAGGCAAAAATACAGGATCCTCAATTAAAGCTCTAAAATTATCTAACCCAATAAATTTGTAATTTCCTTTTGCTAATGTCATCGCAGTAACATTTTGAAAACTCAAAATTATATTATAAACTAGTGGATATCCAATAAGAATAATCATGTAGATCATTGCTGGAACAACAAACATATAACCTATAAATATTTTATTATGAAAAAAACTAAACTTTTCTTTTTGGGGTAATTTGACACTCTGTTTTTTCATTTTTCCTCCTAGAAAAAAGACACAATATATAGTTGTTAAATGCCATATATTGTGTCAGATGCTTTTAATAATTTTCAGAATTGATTTTATCTACTTTTTTCTGAGCATCAATCATAGCTTCTTTAGGTGTTTTCTGTCCTGTAAGTGCTTCCTGTTCTGCTGTATATATAGCAGCTGAAATCTCAGGCCATCTTGGATGTGGACCTCTTGGTTTAGCGGTTGGCATTACTGAAGCAAATAGTGCCATTTGTGGATCTGCCGCATAAACTACACTTCCATCAACATCTGCTCTAGGAGAGAATTTATTAATATCAAAATTATATTGCTGTGAATTTTCTTTTCCACAGAACCATGATAAAAATTCCCAACATGCTTCTCTGTCAGCACCTTTACATATAACGAAGTTTTCTCCACCTAAACAAGATGCATTCACTCCATTATCTGCTCTTGGTACTAAATCTACTCCCCAGTTTTTATCTGGAGCATCAGTATTTACACTTGCAATATTCCAAGGACCATTTACCATCAAAGCAGCAGACCCAGATGCAAATTGTTTCTCAGCATCTGCTTGGTTCCAGTTTATGATTTCTTTACTCATATATCCTTTATTTACCATTCCTGTTAGGAATTCTAAACTTTCAATAGAACCAGCTGAGTCTAACTCATCAAACTTTCCTGAAGATTCTAGAAATGGGATAAATTGAAAAGTTCCTTCTTCATTACCAATTGCGCTAATTGCAAGACCATATCGGCCAATTGAATGGTCTGTTAAAATTCTGCTAGCATTCTCTAGTTCACTTCAAGTTTTAGGAATTTCGAGGTTGAATTCTTTAAGTAAATCTCTATCATAAAATAAGGCTAAGCAATTACTTGCTTGAGGAACGCCATAGATTTTACCATCATAAATACAGGAATTTAGAGGACCATCAAGAAAATTTGCACCATCCCAAGAATTATATAAATCAGTAATATCTTGAAGAATTCCCATTGAAGCATAAGAAGCATGATCTGGGTTATCTACCATTCCCATATCAGGAAGCTCTCCAGATACAGCACCAATTGTATATTGTTTCATTAATTCTTCTCTTGGAACAAATTCTGCATCAATATGAATTTTACCTTCATTTAATTTATTGAAAGTATCAATATACTCTTCAAATATTTCTCCCTCTGCCCCCGTAAAATAATGCCAAAAACTTAATTCTTTTACTTGAGTTGAACCTTTATCATCATTAACTGATGATTCTTCAGAAACACCACCTGCAAAAATTACAGAAGTACTTAAAATTAAAACAATAAGCATTGTAATGAAACCTTTCTTCATATTTTTCTCCTTTTGAATATGAATAATTTATTAATTTTTATGAAATAATTGATTAATAAATATATTTTATCTTGCGATATCTTAATTTTATGAGAGTTTTATAGTAAAAAAAAGTGGAATAATTTAATTTTTACTTAAGATTATTCCACCATTATTATTTATTTTATATTAATTGATATCATTTATTTTTTTCTTTTCTATATAGTTACTAGCAGATATTCCTGTATAGTCTTTAAAAACTCTCGAAAAATATTTTGCATCACTGTAACCAACTTTTGAAGCAACTTCATAAATTTTATCTTCACCACTTTCTAAAAGTTCTTTAGCTTTCTCCATTCTGTAATTTTTCAAATAAACAGAAAAATTCTCTCCAATTTCTTTACTAAAAACAGAACTTATATACTCTGCACAAAGGTTATATTTTTCTGAAAATTTTGTAAGACTAAGATGTTGCCCATAATTTGAATGAATAGTCCTAATCATGTTAGTTACAATTTTTGAGTATTCCATCACTTCATCACATTCATCAAGTTCTATATTCGTTGATAATCGTTCCAGCAGGATTTTCATTTTTTTAATTGAAACAGGTTTAAGTATATAGTCTGTTACTCCAAGTCTAAGTGCCTTTCTAGCATATTCAAAATCAGCAAATCCTGTAAGTAGAACAAATTGAGGATTTAGTCCTACATGTTGAATGTCTTCAATCATTTTCAAACCATCAATTTTTGGCATTTTTATATCGGTAAATACAATATCTGGATTCAAATCAATTACCAGATTCATACCTTCTTTACCATCTTCTGCATCACCGACTATATCGAAATTTGAGTTTAATCTTGTAATTAAATTTTTAATTCCAATTCTTGTTCTATATTCATCTTCTATTATCACGACTCTTTTCATACTTCATTCTCTACTTTGCAATTTATTATCGGTAGTGTTAATTTGAAAATTGTTCCTTCTTTTGACGATTGAACGGATATTTTTCCTTTTCCTTTGAAATAAAGATTTATCCTATTAACAACATTACTAATTCCAATGCTTTTATTATCAATTGAATCAGGATCTGCAATAAAATCTTTTATTTTTTTAAGTTGCGAGTCCTCAATACCCTTACCATTGTCAGCTATGGATATGGTTATAAAATCCTTTAATTCGCGTTTGATGTTTATCAATATTTTGCCATTTTTTTTCACTCCTTCTAAGCCATGAATGATTGCATTTTCAACAAGAGGTTGAAATAACATTTTATATACAAGTTGATTACAACATGATTTCTCAACTTCAATTTTATAAATAAATGAATTATTAAATCGTTCTTTTTGAAGATAAAAATATTTTTCCAACCATTTCACTTCATCACTTAGAGGAACTACTTGATCAATGTCACTAATGCTATAACGGAGAATTTCTCCAAGACTGCTTAGCATTTCACTTATTCTTAGCTGATTATTTTCTATTGCCATCCAATTAATCGAATCAAGAGTGTTATAAAGAAAATGGGGATTAATTTGAGCTTCTAAAGCTTTTATTTCAGCTTTTTTTTGTTTATTTATAGCAATAATAATTTGTTTATTCTTTTCTTCAAGCAAATCAAGTAGATTATTATTCTTCTCTGTCATAAATTTAAACTGACTGGCTATAGAATAAAGTTCATCTTTTTCTTTTATATCAAATTTTACACTTCTATTAGATGAGGAATATGAAGAAATTCCTTTACTGATTTTTATTATTGAAGAAGTATAGGATGACGAAATCAGATAAAGAGCCACTAATGAAATAACAATAATAATTAGAATTATTAAAAGAACCATATTGGTTGATTTTCTAACCTCACTATAAAATTCGTTATTATTTACTATACTAAGAATTGACCAGTCACTATTTTCAATAGGAATGAAATTTAAATCGTAAGTAACATTTTTTAAGACTTCACTCTCATAAGTTGAAAAACTTTTATTTATATATTCCTCTTTGTCCGAAAGAACAATTTGATTATCTTCACTCAATATAAGAGTTGAAACTCCACTTTGGTTTAAAAATACATTTGAGGAAGGTAGAAGTATTGATTTATCAAGTGATATTATTATGCCCCCATAACTTACATCACTAGAAAGAGAACCTATGCGACATCCTATTGAGATGCAGCTATCAGAATAACCTCTGTACAGATCCATTAAAGGATAGTAACTTAAATCAAACTTTTCTGGTAATTTTTCAAATAATTCTTGTCTTATATTATCATCAGTCCAAATAGAATATAAAGTATCCTTTTTCTTACTCATCGCACTATATCTATTGTTATTAGCAATAATTACAATGGAATTTATATATTCATCTCCAAATGAAATAGCTCTTAAAATATTCTTAATTTCAAGTTTTACAAGGGCCAAAGAAGAATCAGATAATGATGTATCATTAAGAGTTTTACATAGATTTGTTAAATCTTTATTTACAAGTAATTCATACATTTTATTTTGATATATATCAAATCGTTCAGATAAAAGTCTTTCATAGTTATCTAGACGCTGATTGTTTAGAATTTCAGTTTTTATTCTTAAATTTTCAGAATACATTCTATTAGTAATGATGTTTGAAATAAAAATTGGTAGCACTCCAACAATAAAAAAAAGAACAAGAAGCTTTCCTTTTAGATTAAGTTTTCCGAACATTTTACATCCTTTGATTATTCTATTATTTATTAGATAAACTTCTCAAATAATTATCCCATGGAAATGAGGTATTGTAAAGTTTTCAATTATTTTGATAAATTTTTAGGAAATAGAATTAACTTAAATTCTTTTGATGTAAATAAAAAATACGTATTAGTATAAATAATTTTGAATAATATGCTTCCATATAAACAATCAAAAAATACCCTTCCCTAATTCATCAAAAATTTACAGATTTAGTTCTTAAAATTATAAAATAAAGTTAAGTAATATATTACTTTATAAGAAAAACTTAATAGATGGCAAAAGGCGTACTTTGAACACTATATTTACTAGTTAAATTAACAAATCATCATTGACAGAACTAATATTATCATAGACAATAAATGTAATAAATATTGTGTACAATATTTTATTATATAGGGGTTTATATGCAAAAATTATTATTTTCTTTATCAATTATTTCCGTAGGACTTATAATTGGTTATATTATTCAGCGACTTGTTCTCTCGGGTAAAATTAAAGCTGAGAAGTCTCTTTCAAGACAGCGAAACTTCCTTCAAAGAATAGTATTGCTAGCAATCAATCCAATTGCAACAGTTGGAGCAATCTGGATTTTATCTTTTGACAATGTGAGAATTGTCCTTATGCCTGTAATTGGTGCCCTTGCAATACTTACAGGGGGGTTTGCATCTCTTCTTTTTGCAAAAATTTTAAAATTAAAACCAAAACAAGCAGGTGCTTTTTTCAGTACTGGTTCAATGTTCAATATAGGATCAATTGGAGCGCTTGTTGTATTTATCTTTTTAGGTGAAGAAGCATTTGGACTAGTTCCTATGTATACTTTGTTTGAAACAATGATTTATTATATCATTTGGTTCCCAATAGCAAAAAGTTTTTCACCAACTGTACTAGCAGAATCAAAGAATAAGAAAATTATAAAAGTAATTACAGATCCTTTTGTTCTAGTAGCACTAGCAAGTATACTTCTTGGTGTAATACTTAATACTAGTGGATTACAAAGACCAGCTTTCTACAGTACTTTAAACTCAATTGTGATTCCTTTAGGAAGTCTATTACTTCTAATTTCTATTGGTATGGCAATGAAATTTGGGAGAGTTAAAGCTTTCATTATACCAGCTATTGTAATTTCATGTATTAAGTTTCTTCTAGTTCCTTTTGTAGCAACTGGTGCAGCCTACTTATTAGGATTTGGTAACATGGATAATGGTCTACCTCTAAAGGTTATTTTTATTCTATCATCAATGCCTGTTGGATTTACAGCATTAGTTCCACCATCAATTTACAATTTAGATGTTGATCTTGCAAATGCAGCATGGTTAGTTAGTACTGCACTTCTTATTGTTGTTATTCCACTACAAATGCTTGGTATTACATTTATGTAATTTTCAAATATATTTATTTTAATAGATATTATATCTTAATAAAATTCCACAATCTTGAATCAAATGCTAAACACAATTGATTGTAAAAGATGTGGAATTTTTTTATCTACACATTAACTTTCAATCGATACACTTATTTAAAATCTCAAAACAATAAAATCCATTATTTAATTAAAAAGGATAGTCTACTAATTCAATCAAAGTTTCTAACCGAAATTTGTTTTTTTATTATTTTTTACAACTTCAAAACATGAAAAATATTAGCAAAATGCTATAAAAATGCTTAAAAGTAAAATAACTGATGAAAATAATTAAAAAATCACAAAAAATATATTTAAATACAAATTTATCATTTTATAAGTCGATTTTTCATTAATACAAATCCAAAAAAAATTATACATTCTGTCCCATTAACCCCCATAGAATAAAATATTATTTCCTAACTTATTACAGGTGATAGATAGCTTGAAATAGCTATCTATCATTATCTAATGTAATAATGAAAAAAAAATAAATTATTAACTTATATAACTTTATAAAATTATTATCAAAAAACTTTCATACTCAATCAAAGAGTTTCAACTTTGATTGATCCCAAATTCTATCAAAAAAACAATATTCTCATAATTTATTAGTTAATTAAGTAATCAACATCTTAGATGTTATTAGTCCTTAAAGAAATCAATGGATACTAACTAATTACTTAAAAGTCAATATAAGGCACAATTTTTTTCATAATTTTATTACATTTTCACAAATGTGTATAAATTTACCATATATTTCACAATGAGTGATTGAGTTGCACACAGTGTGTATTATACCTTATTTACAGTATTTAAAAAGTACAAGTTTTTCGGAGGTTCATATATAGATATGGTTCATTCAACAAAAAAATCGTGGCTAGTAATAATTGCTACAGTTATTTTAACAGGTATAATAGGATTCCAAATTCCTTCCCTTATTATTGATAATGAGGTAAAGAATTATGTTCCACATAATCTTGATGATTATAAAACATTACAAGATGCAGATGAAATTTTCGGTAGTTCAATTCTCTTAGATGTAGCACTATACACCCAAGGTCCAAATATTGTAACAGCAGAAAATGTTAATACAATCAGAAACATTACAAATGCAATCGAAGATCTTCCAAATGTTGATGATGTTCAATCTTTAAGTAATATTGATTTTCTCTCTGCTGCAAACGGTGGCATGGAAGCAAAAAGTCTAGTATCAGATGACTTTACTGGTACAGATGAGGAAATTAAACAACTTAAACAAGACATAATTAGCTGGCAGGAAATGTATAGCAAAGTTATTATCAACAATAACATGAAAGGAAGTCAAATTGTTGTAGTAATTAACAAAGACATTTCCCCAGATGATATGGATACATTATATGATCAAGTTGATAATATAATTCAAAGCAATTCAAATCATTCCTTAGAAATAAACATGGCAGGAGATCCAGTTCTATCTCACATGGCTCGTGAATATATGAATACTGATTTATCTCATCTAATTCCACTAGTAGTATTAGTTGTTTTACTCTGCCTATTCCTATCATTCAGAAATTTAGAAGGAACAATTCTTCCAATTATAACTGTTTTAATCAGTACGATTTGGACCATTGGACTAATGGCAGCTTTTGGAGCACACTTCACCGTTGTATCAAGTTGTTTACCGGTTGTCCTTATAGCCGTAGGTTCGGCATACGGAATCCACGTATTAAACCATTACTATGCTATGGTTCAAAGCGAACCGGATTCTATTAGTAAAGAAAGACAACATGAAATAGTTACTAAAACTATTCAAAAGATGTTCTTCCCAGTAGTACTTGCAGGTGTTACAACAATTGTAGGTTTTATATCAACTATTACAAGCCCAATTGTACCACTAAAGACATTTGCCATTTTTAGTGCAGTAGGTGTTACATTTGCTCTAATTTTATCATTAACTTTCATCCCTGCTTTATTAATAATCAAACCTTTAAGAGGTGAAAACAAGAAAATTGCAAAGAGACTTGCAAGAGCAGAAAGTAATAAAAAGTTTGAAGAGACTACTGGTAATAAGGTTATGATTCCAGATTCATTCCATGATACTTTTGTAGCTCATGCACATGCTTTCCTATCAGTTAACAGAGTAAGAGTTGCAATAGTATTAATCATAATAATTGGTTTATCAATTCTTGGATTAACAAAACTTAACGTAGAATCAGCTATAATTAACTATTTCCCAGAATCATCAGAATTAAGAGTAAATGCTACAAAGATTGATGAAAACTTTGCAGGTAGTAATACATTCTACTTCATGGTATCAGGTGATAATGCTGGTGATATGACTAACCCTGAGATTCTTAAGGAAATGGATAATTTATCAATTTACCTAAGTAATAAATATCCTGAGGTTGGTAAGATTGTTTCATTCTCAGACTTTATTAAGAGAATGAACCAGGTAATGAATACTGAAACTGAGGAAATATCAGATGATAGTAGTTTTGCAGACAGTGGATCAGACGAAGAAGTAAGTAGTTTCTTCGGAAGTGATGATAGTTCAGGCGAAAGTACTGAAGTAAGCAGCTTCTTCGGAAGTGATGATAGTTCAAGTGAAAGTGATGAAGTAAGCAGCTTCTTTGATGATAGTTCAAGTGAAAGTGATGAAGTAAGTAGCTTCTTTGATGATGCTTCAGCTGAAGGTGAAACAGTCGGTAGTTTCTTTGATGATGAAAGTGCAGAAGAAGATTCAACTGAAGTTAAACCATTTGGTTCATCTGAAATGTTAAATCAAAAAGTTTCAATTGAAGAGTTCATGGACTTACTTAATAAGAGCTATCTAAGAGCAGGTGGTAATTCAAATGTTACTGCAACTCAAATGCTAAGCGCATTAGAAGCAGAGCTTAACTATAAAGGTGAAGCTTACAATGAAATTCCATTCGATGTTAGTAAGTATCCTGTAGCTAATAATGAGGGACTTAAAAACCTTATTTCTCAGTACCTACTACTATACTCTGGTTCTCTTGATCAGTTTAGTAATGACCCACTTCAGCCATCAAAAGCTAAGATGCAAATTCAACTAACAACTCATGAGACAAAGATAGTAAATGATATCATTGTTGATGCAAATGCATATGTTGAACACAACTTCCCAGAAGGTTATCACTTCCAAGCATATGGTGTAGCAGAACTTGAAAATGCATTAACTGACATGATTACTTCAAGTCAATTGTCAAGTTTACTTCTTGCAATTGGTTGTGTATTCATAATTCTAACTTGGTATTTCAGATCACCTGTAGCAGGTTTAATAGGAGCTATTCCACTATCACTATCAATTCTATTTAACTTTGGTTTGATGGGACTTACTGGCATTAACTTAGATATGGTTACAAGTTTGATTGGTTCTATATCGATAGGTATTGGCGTTGACTATACCATTCACTTTATGACTGATTATCACACTCAATGGGGTCTAACTCATAATCAAGATGAGGCTACACTCAGAACACTTAAGGTTTCAGGTAAGGCAATTACAGTTAATGCTTTATCAGTAGGACTTGGATTCTTAGTACTATCCCTATCACAGTTTGTAGTACTTCGTTACATAGGTATTCTTGTAGCAGTAGTAATGTTAACTAGCTCAGTAACAGCTCTTACAATACTTCCTGCAATACTTAATATCGTAAAACCTAAGTTCCTAGACAAACCAACTGCAAGTGATAAAGCAGAAAAGAAATTTAAGTAGTATTTAATTAATTTTCTAGTCGGATTTCCGACTAGGAGATTATAAAACAGATTTCAGTTTCAATTATAAATTGAACAAAATAAAAATAAATGGAGAATTATTATGAAAAAGATGAATTTAAGAAAAAATCTCTTAGTAGCTTTAGGTATTACTCTCGTTGCAACTGGCACCTTATTTGCAGATCAAAAAGGTACAGACATTATGCAGAAAGTTTATGATGTTAAAAAACCAAGTTATACACACTCAGCTGTTGAAATGGATTTAATTAGTAGCAATGGTGATGTTCAAAAACGTTTAGTAGAACAATGGGGTATGGAAGATAGTAATGACTTAGCTTCAACAGTTATGATTTTTAGAAGCCCTTCAACTGTTAAAGATACACGTTTTCTACAAGTAGAAAATAGCGGTGATAGTGATAATAGCAAATGGATTTATCTTCCAGCTCTTAGAACTGTACGTCGTATTGCATCTAGTGATGGTGATAAATCATTCATGGGTACAGATGCTACATATAATGATATGGAAACAAGAAAAGTATCTGAAGATACACACACATATTTAAAAGAAGAAGATTTCAACGGCTATAAATGTTTTGTTGTAAAATCTGTTGCTAATAATATGAGTGAATCACAATATAGCTCTCGTGTTTCATGGATTGATGAAAATAGCTATGTTCCTGTAAAAATCGAAATGTATGATAAATCTAATGAAGATCTTTACAAAGTAATGACTGTTAACGAACTCAAAAATGTTAAGGGTTACTGGATTCCTACAGCTGATACAATGGAAGATGTTCAAAGCGGACACTCAACTTACATCAAAATTCTACAACTAGAACTTGATAACCCTCTATCAAGCAAAATGTTTACTTCTAACTTCCTAAAAACAGGCCGTATCTAATAAAGAATATTAATATAATAAGGATTATAAAATTATGAAAAAATTAAAATTAATAACTATTTCTTCAATAGCATTGTTGGCCTTAACTCCAACTTTTGCCGATGATTTTGGATTTACTAGCTTTGGTGATGATACAGTTTCAACTGGTGATTCATTTAGTAGTGATGACTCTAGCTTTGGCTCTTTTGACTCTTCTATATTCGGTGGCGATGCAAGTTCAGATGATGGTTCTTCTCTTCAATTTACAGGTACAGCTGGATTAACAACAAGAGCGTATCTAAGAGATAAAGATAATGTAATTAGTGGCGAAGACGATTTTGAATCTGGTGAAACTTATACCAATCCATCTTTAAAATTAGATCTATCCTACTCTGATACTAACTCAGACTTAACAGGTTCTATTCTTCTTAATAATGATTCAATTAATAATTACCAAGAAGATATCATAAATGAACTAACATATAGAGCTTATGTAGACAACTTCGTTTTAGAAGCTGGTAAAACAAAAATTGTATGGGGTCGTGGTGATAAAATTCATGTACTTGATTTACTAAACGCAAATGATTTAACTTCTTTCATCATTCCTGATTACATTGATAGACGAATTGCAGAACCTGAGGTAGATGTAACTTGGAATATTCCTAGTGAAAAGAATCTTAGCCTACAACTAGTATTTACTCCAGGAATGAGTGTTGATCGTCTTGATACATCAGGTCGTTGGACTCCAGATGCAGTAGCTTCAATAAAGTCTCTAATCACAACATACGCAACTACTAAAATAACAGCAGCAGAAACAGCTGGTGGAACAATCGGAGCATTATTAGCTGCAGAAAAATATACTGATGAAGATTATTACTATGCAGATACAAACAATTTAGAATATGCTCAATATGGTGCTAGATTAACAGGTACTCAGGGAGAAATTGACTGGGGTGCTCAATATTACTTTGGTCATTATAAAACTCCATCTATTAAAGATGTAACTACAGATATAAATCTTGATTATGATCAACTACAAGTATTTGGTGTAGATGCTGAGACTGTTAAAGGCGCTTATACAATGAGAGGAGAACTTGCTTATTATCTAACAGAAGATATTGATGGTGATGATTATTCAACACACAACAATAGTATTAAGTGGGTTGCAGGATTTGATCGCAGTCTTCCTTGGGGAAATCTAAGTTTAAATGTTCAAGAACTAGGTTCATATACTCTTAACTATGATAAAGTACAAGATAATGTAAGTACTTATAATTTTGATATGGATGAAAACAATGCAGATTGTGCTTCAAATAATAAGATTATTGCAAAATTATCTGACACAATGTGGCATGAAAATCTTAAACCAGCAATTTCAGTATTATACGGAATTGAAGGTGTTGATTTAGTACTTATGCCTGAAATTTCATACATTGTAAAAGATGGTTTTGAAGTTACAACTAGTGCTAACCTTGTATTCAGTGATGAGAATACAGGAGAATATTCAGCTTACAATAACAATGCAGAAATACAATTAAATGTAGAATATAACTTCTAATATTAAATGTAGAGAACACTACCCTGGAGGAGCCATTACCGGTTTTATTCTCCAGGGTTTCTTTAGGCCTTTCAAAACATCTTAAAATAAGATTGAATAAATTGCATAAAAAAACCCTCATCATAAGGGTTCTCGTTAAAATATATATGACCAAAATACTATTGAATTATAGCTTCTCTACTAATTCCTTTTGTTAAATAATTTACTATAACTTCTATTGATTCATCTAAAAAGTCAGAGGGATCAATTTCTAATGCAATCTTTAGTAAATCGTTATCTGTTTCAATACTTTGAATACAACTATGCATGATACTAATAACAAAAGCTGAAGTTCTTCTAACATTATCAATAGGTCTAATACTACCATCTTGAATTCCAATTTCTAACTTCTCACAAACCAAATTTGAAATTTCTTTAACAATAGCAGTACACTTCAATACAATATCATTATCTTTGCCAAGAGATGATACACAACTTGTAAAATTAGGAACAAATTGAAAACTTCCAATATCTGTTAAGAATAATTGTCTATATTTATTTGCTATAATCAAAATTTGATTAAGTCCTGTTGATTCAGGTCTATTATCTTCATTGATTTCAGTTACTAGTTTCTCAAGGGTATTTACAGCAATGGTTAATAATATTTCTTCTTTATTATGAAAATAAAGATATAAAGTACGTCTACTTAAATCGGACATATTTGCAATATCATTCATTGTTGAGTTTTTAAAACCTTTAGAAATAAAGATATCTTTTGCGCCATCAATTATTTCTTTTATCCGTTTTTGACGATCTCTATTTTTTCTTTCTATTATACCCATTTTTGTTCCTTGCGATGTAATTATTATAACATAGTTTTAGAAATTTGATAATATAAATATATATATAATAAGAATAAATAAAATTATTTAATATTATACTAGTTAAGTAAATAATAATTTTTGTTTAACACTTATTACACTTATTTAACCACTTTTATAAATGGTTTTCACAGTTAACTAACTTAAGTTATCCATTATTTTATTTTCTAACAATCTATGCTAAATTTGCACATCCAAAATAAACTTTTTATAAATTTATTTAAGATGTTTTTTAATTTTTTAATTCAAAAATTAAGCTCTTTTATAAGAGCCTTTACATATTTTGGTTTATGCCAATAAACTTTTAAATCAGAAAATTATTATCAGTAATAATTAACATAAATACCATAAATTTAAAAGTTATATTTACCTTTATTGTTATTGCTTAGTATTTCTGTCAAATAATTGCTTACAACATTTTCAAATTACTGATTACTTATTTTGTCCAAATATTTTTAAGTAATCAAAGGTTTTTAAAGGGGTTGTTGCAAAAGTCGATTACAAAGACTTAGCAACAGCTCTTTTTTATTTTCTACTTTAAACTTTCTATTTCTTTAAGATTTTTAAATTAGTAGGTTAATATTTAGTTAAATTTCTAAAAATATGATTAATTATTATTGAATGGACATAGTAAAACTATCTAAAAGTGTTTCATCTTAGATAAATGTAATTTCAACAATCTGTTTTTTTATATTGCTCTAGGAATTTCTTGCTCTGTTGTGTTTAGTTGATACTCAAAAGGTGTTCCAACTAATCTTTGTTCAAGCCTATGCATACAACGAAGAGTATTTGCGCTAATGCACTGTAAAATCCACTCCGTTTCGACAGCCTTGTAACCTCTCCTTTTAAAACGTCTCATCGATAATCCATCTTTAATAATTGCAAAGCTACCTTCTGCTTGAATTGATCTATTAACTCTTATCATTTTACCCTCATCACTTTCAATATTCTCTAGGGTTTTATTTCTATACAGATCTAATTGCGAATCTACTTTTAAAGTTTTAAAATCATATTTTTTACTAGCTGCTCTCATACAACTTTCTCGTACAGGACAATCAATACAACCAGAAAATCCTTTATATACTCTTTGGTTGGGCTTAGTTTTGTAACCATGTTTTATAGAATATTCTGAGTTTCTTTTTTCAATATCAATTCTTCTTATAAGATATTTACCTTGAGTACATTCATAAGCATCTATATTTGGAAGGTATTTCATATTACTACGCCTACTAGGGTCATTTTTGTTTTTTCTTTTTTTATTTTCCTTATACATAGTTGGCTTTATATATGCTTTGATATTATGTTTTTCTAGATATTCATAATTTTCTTTACAACCGTAACCTGCATCTGCACAGTAGTTTTTATATGTGAAGGGTAAATTCTCTTTAAGTTTATTTAACGCAGGAACACAAGTATGAAAATCAGTACGATCTGCAGAACAATACGTAGATACAATATAATTGCTATCTACAAGGTTTTGAATATTATAAGCTGGCTTTAATTGAGAGTTACGCATGTAATCTTCTTTAACATGCATAAAAGTTGCATCTGTATCAGTTTTGCTAAAACTATTACGTTCTGTAGGGTTGTTGTTATTAAATGTATCACTGTAAGCAATATACTTAATCCAAGGTTCAATATATTTTTCTATTAGTCTGAATAATTTAACTTCTTTTGAAGCCCTTATTCCTCTACCATATTTAGCTTCATCTATACCAGAAAACTCTATTCTTAAAGATCTTCTTATTTCAATCATTGTTGATAAAGCATTCTCTTCATTTAGTTGTTTTGTGATGTTTGATTTAGGAAACATCTCAATGAAATCTTTATACAATAATTCTAAATGTTTAAAAGTCTTTGGCATATTTTTAATTAGAGCTTTTCTCCAAACAAAAGTATATTTATTAGAAGCAGATTCAATTTTAGTTCCATCCTGAAATAATGTTTCACCTTTGATTTCGCCAATCTCTTTTAGCTTTATAGTAAGTTGATAAAATAAGTCTTCTATTTCATCTTGGTTTTTAGCAATAAATCTATCAAAAGTAGAATAACTTGGAAGTTTTTTATTGTTTAAAATCCACATTGCACATAGATCTGTTTTTAGATGTTGGAATGCTCTACAACTATTATATCCAAGAAGTCTTCCATAGATAATTAATTCTAACATTTGTCTTGGAGTTGCAGCATTGGGTCTACCTATAACTGATTGCTTATTTTCAAATTTGGAATAATCTAAGTCTCTAAGCAATGTTAAAGTTGAATAGCATTCTGGAGATAATTCGAATGATATAGGTAAATCCAAGGGTAAATATAGTTGACCATTATTGTCAAAAGGAATAATATTATTCATATAGCTTTTCTCCTCTTAATTCTTTGTTGGATAAGTAATTATAATATGAGAAAAGCTATTTTGTCAAGAAAAAAATACACCTAATTCCTTAACAGATAATAAATTAGATAAAAAAAGAGCTGCCACTAAGTCTTTGTAATCGACTTTTGCAACAGCCCCTACTTTCTAAATTCTTTATTTATTTCAATTTTAGTGTTTTATTATACATCTTCTTAGATATATTTAATTGCTCTAATAAATATTTTTCATCATTGTTTTTATTTGAATTATTATCCAACGTTTTAGATATCGCATTACATTTACATCTATTAACAATCGAATTGGATAGAAATTCTTCATATTTAATTAGTAGATTTTGCATGGTTTCTGAAAGTAATTCAGCCTTTGTAAGTCTATCTACTGCATTCTCGTACACTTCTGATATTATTAATTGAGTTTCCATATTTTCCCTTCTATAATAGTTCCAATTCAAATACATTCTTTACTAATGGTGCTTTTATCAATCTCTCTTTAGTTGCAGCAGCACTAATAAGTGCTTGATAACATATATTATTAATCGCTCTAGGCCTTCCATCTGTAACTTTAAAGATATAATCAATAGCTTCTATTGAGAATATATCCGTTTTACATTCAACGACATTTAAATGAGTCTTTATATATTCCCCAGTCTCATATCTATCTAAATTTTTCAATTTGCAAACCATATTTATTCTTTGTCTAACTGCAGTATAATTAGGTCTGTAGAGTTTTTCCTTTAATTCTGGTTGACCAGATAGAATTAAAGCCATTGGAGAGTAACTATCCATTTTGTAATTTAATAGAAATCTCACTTCTTCGATTGTTCTTTTTGATAATAAGTGAGCCTCGTCAATTACGGTCACAACTTTTTTCTTCTTGCTAGTTTTTAGAAATTCTAGTTGTTGATGAAGCATAGCTTTGCTATCTCCTCGATAGTACCTAGTATTAATACCTAATTGTTCTAACATGTTTCTATAAATCATCGAAGCCGATAGCTCACTATCACTTAGATAGAAGAACTCAAATTTACTTTCATCTAATTTATTCTTTAAACATCTAAGCAATGTTGTTTTTCCAGATCCACATTCTGCAGTAAATACTACGAATTTTTGTTCTTCTGCTGCAAATTCTAACCTACTTAGAACTTCTTTATGAGATTCTGTAAGTAATAATGAATTTACGTCTATATCATTTGAAAAAGGAATTTTTTTTATATTGTAATATTTCTTTATATCAATCATCTAATTATCCTCTTCTACATCAAATAGAGAATATGCAAAGTTTTTATTATCATTCTTAATTGCTTCTAATTCATTTCTCCTAGCTGCTTTTTCGGCTAAATTCTTATCAAACTCAGGATTATCAATCGAATAACTATTTCTAACACCTTCAAGTAATGAAGACTTAATTGCAAATTTGGGATTTCTATTTTCTGAAACTCTTTTGCTTTCTTTTCTTACAAAAGAACCAATAATTAAAGGTTTTGCTATTATGTCTTCATATCCAACTTTTCTTACAGTTATGTTTTCCATGTCGTGAGAATCAAATATTACCTCTACCTCAAATCCGATTAAATTAGGATTTTTAATATCATATTTAAGTCCTTTTACAGAAATAGTACAATCATTAGCTACTGTTCTAAATGTTCTTGTAGAGAAAGCATCTTTTAATACTTCATTAGAAATAAATCTTAAGGCTCTGTTATCATTAGTAAATGATGATATAGGTGTACCTTCTTTTAATCCTGCATGTGTAATTCCATTATAATATTCTTTAATCCAAGCATCATAATTGAGATTTAATTCCTCTAGTGATTGATATTTTTCTATAGCAGCTTCAGAAATAAACTTATTCAAATAATTATTGAAAACTTCGATAAGACCCTTTGTTTGGGGTGAATAAGGTTTTGCATGGATTTTTTTAATATTACATTTTGCACAAATAACTTCTAATTTCTTACTAACAAAGGGTTTACCGTTGTCTAATAAAATACTTGAAGGTACACCATACTGCATAATTACTCTTTTTAGAGAATCTTCTACTTCATAAAATGTTTGGCGAGAATAGAATTTACCATCTAACATCATTCTAGAACTATTATCTATCCATCCAATAAAATAGGTTTGGACCATTTTATTGCCTTTTCCTATTGGTAAATATGAAGCATATTTAAAATCACTTTGTAATTGTTCCATTCTATGAGATTTTCGATATCTTCTAGTGGCAACCCCTGAATTTTTTGTATAATTAGATATTTGTCTTTTGGAAAAACCAGAATTCTGAAAATAGCGTTGCAAAGTTGGCCTTTTTACACTTCCTTTTGGGACTAGTCCTGAAGTTTCAAGAATAAAAATTATATCCTTGATACTTCTTTGAGGGTTTTCCCGTCTTGCATCTATAGCATATTTTAACACTTCTGGAGTTATTACTTGAGAATCTTTCTTTATTTTTGATTTTGGTTTTAATCCATTGAAACCTTCTCTTTTATAATTTTCGTAGTATCTTTTCAACGTACGAACACTGGGCCCTCCATTAAAGCTTTTGGCTTTGATGAGGGATAATCGATCTTTATCTGTTAATGTTTCATCAATAAAAGATGATATTAGATTAAATCGTTCAGTTGCAACTAATTCTTGTTTAGACAATTCGTTTTGAATCATATTTTAAGCCTCCTAAGGTAAAAATTAGCCTTAGGATAACTCCAAAAAAATGAGGCAGCAATTTAAACTTATCGGTATCCTTTAACTTTAAAAAGGTTTGCTAGGTAACATATTTTGCTGAATGTTTTGCCACTTTTTATGTCGTTCTTATAAGATGATGAAAAATAATACTCCTGATATTCTGACTTATGGAATATGAAAAGATAAGTATCTAAGAATTGGTATTTATTGTAATTAAACCATAATTTCCAATTATATATAGATGACCTAGAACAGTCACTTAGATCAAAGTGAAAGGTGTCAAAGATATAATTTCTAATGATATTAGCTGGATATTGCTTATAAGGAATCATTATATCTGATAAAACAGTATTATAAGAAACTGAATTATAGCAATTGCAACAGTAAATAGGGACTTTGAATCCAATCTTTTCTGTTTTAGATATTTTTAAATATCTTTCACGATAGGCATTAATCTTCATTACTTTTCCACATTTAGGACATTTTACTTTATATTTTTCATCAACAGTTATAAACGAAAATTATCTTTTATTAGCTTGCAAGATAGATATGACGATGATAGTATTATAACCATGTTATTGTGAAGTGAAATCTTAAATATTTTCGTAGACTATTAAGATTTCACTTTTTTATCTCCTTCTTTTAAATTTTCTATTAGAATAAAATTATACATTCAGAAAAGTAAGAAAGATAGAGGACACTATATATAATCTTTTTTGTCATAATTAAGATAAAGCAAACAATCAATCAATTGACAATTAAGTTAATCATTAACACTTTATATTTATTTAATTCATTATTTAGAAATACAACACTTTAACACCTTCTAGAATATTCAATATATTATGATAGTCCGTTTTTTTCCTAACTTTAACTCAATTATTATTAAATACTAAACTTTATCCTTGCATTAATTCTCTCCATGGCTAATATTTAATATATGCATAATATTTAATAAGGAGTGCTATTAATGAGTATAAAGAATAATTTTTCAGCTCTTTTAATAAAAGATGAGGGTTCTACAAAAAACTTAAGTATTGAAAATATGAGACATTGGAGTCCATCTGATGGATTACTATGGGTTAATTTAGATTATAATATTCAAGAAAACCATGAATGGTTAAACACAGATAGTAATATAGATAGTATTGTACTTGAAGCTCTTCTTGCAGAGGATACACGTCCTAGATATTTTACACATAATAATGGTCTTTTAATGATATTAAGAGGAGTCAATCTAAACCCGGGTGCTAATCCTGATGATATGGTATCTCTTCGACTTTGGGTTGAATCTAATAGAATAATTTCTATATGGCGTCGTAAGGTAATGGCTGTTGAAGATTTAAGAAATGAGATATTAAATGGAGAGGGACCAAAATCAGAGGGAGAGTTTTTATCTCATCTTACAAGAAGTATATCCCTCAGAATGGCAGAATCCATAAATAATATATCAGATCAAGTTGATGAGCTTGAGGAAGAAATATTTGAACAAAAAGATAAGCCTCTTAGAACAGTAATAAGTGAACTTAGAAGACAAATTATAGGCCTAAAACGTTATCTCAAACCTCAACAGGAAATATTTACTAGAATTCAAACTGAAGATATAGACTTTTTTACATCAGATGATTTAGCTAGCCTAAGAGAAACTACCGATAGGTTAACAAGATATGTTGAAGATCTAGAGGCTGCAAAAGAAAGAACCTCTGTAGCTCAAGATGAACTTGAAAGCCAACTTACTAGCAAAATGAATAGCACAATGTATATGCTATCAATTGTAACAGTAATTTTCTTACCACTAGGACTAATAACAGGACTACTTGGAATTAATGTTGCAGGTATTCCTGGTGCAAATAATCCATATGCATTTTATATTGTCACAGGATTATTAGTATTCATTGCGATTATGCAAGTATTGATTTTCAGACGAAAGCGATGGGTTTTATAAGTTTTATACATCAAAATAACTTAGACTTTGAGATAAAGACAGTGTAAATTATACATAATTTCTAGAAAAGATTGAAATTTAAGGAATTCTTCTTCATATTTGAAATAATAAAATTTTTTCTAAGCTATGTAGATTATATAGTAAAATCTTCTAACTCATCTATTGAAGTTTTACTTAGATCGATACTTACTATGTCTTTATTTTCAAGGGCGGCTCTCCAGCCTTCAAGTGATTCTCTAACAACTTTTTTAACGTTGTCAGTATCTCTATTTTTTATACAATTATAAATATTTGTATGATATTCTATGGCTTTTTGGGCATCTAAACTTTCAAATAAATTTCTAATCATGTATTTTACATATATAGAATAAACACCTTTTGCCATTCTAGAATAAAATGAATTTTTGCATAAATCTATAAGTAATATATGGAAAGCATAGTCCAAATTTTGGACTTTTTTATTATCATTATTTGCTGTTGCTTCAATCATTGAATCTAGATTGTTCTTAATTTTTGATAAACCTTCATCATCAATTTTAGTGATTACAGTTCTAACGGTCTGTTCATCAATCATTTCTCTAAGTTCTACTAGATCATCACCGGTACTTAAGTTCAAAATTAAACCATAAACAATTTTATCAAAAATTGATGGAGAGAGTTGAGAACAAACATAAGTTCCATCACCACGTCTTATTTCTAAAATACCCATAGCACATAAAACTTTAATGGTTTCTCTTAGGGAATTTCTACAAACACCAAATTCTTCAATTAATTCAAATTCATTTGGCAGTTTATCTCCAACCTTATATTTTCCACTAGATATACCTTTTACTAGTTTTTCCATTACTTGTTCTACTACAGTTTGACCTGACATACTAAACATCTCCATTAGTTCATATGATTCAATATTATAAATTATAAATACTATTTTGCACAGTAGCTCGAAGTTCAGGTAAAATACCATATTTTAGAAATTCAGTAGATTGTTAGAAATATTTTACACATCAAAAAGACTTAATCACAATTATATAATAGCCTCCAATGTTACAAAATTACTTTGCTTTATAACATGAGAGGCCATAATTTTAGTATTAAATATTAGCAGTTAATATTAATTCACTTACAATAGGTTTTTGTTCCATTAACTCTAAACTTCGTTTATCGTTTTGGCTAAAACCAACAGATATTTTAAATTTATTACTTCTTATTTTTCTTATTCCATTGCTATCAACTGTCTCAAAGCTACTATTTGGAATTTTAAGACAATAAGTTCTTTCAGTATTTGCTTCAACTTTTATACGTTTAAAGCTGCACAAACTAGGATTTTTAGGAGAGTCAATACTTTCATCACTTATATAGATTTGAAGAACCTCTTCCTGAGTTAGGTTGCCATTATTTCTAACTTTAACGCTAATTGATGCAGTATTATATTCATCAATTTCAGATACTAAAGAATCTAAAAGTTCAAGTTTATTGTAGGTTAAACCAAATCCAAATGGATATAAAACATCTTCAGGATCAACATATCTATAAGTCCTACCCTTCATAGAGTAATCTGTGAAATCACCCATATTTTCAAGAGTTTTATAGAAAGTAATCGGTAATTTACCTGATGGACTACATTTACCAAATATTATATCAGATAATATTGCACCACCTCGTGCTCCAGGATAAAAACCATCTATAATAGCATTTGCATATTCATCAGGGATTCTTAAATCAATACAACTTCCTGCTTGTAATACAACTATTAAAGGTTTTTTTGTTTTTATCATGGCTTCAAGTAATGTAAGTTGTGATTGAGGTAATGATATGTCTTTTTTATCACCTGAGAAATAGCTATTTCCTTCATCCCCTTCTTCACCTTCTAAACTCTCATCAAGGCCTAAAGAAAGAATTATCAAATCACTACATTCACTAGCAGCTAATGCTTCAGAAATTCTATCATTATCTTTTGCAAGATTTTCAACTCTTGATTTTGATAAATCACAACCTACACTATAGTGGATGTTAACATCACTATCTTTAAGTTCATTTTGAATTCCCTCTAATAATGTAATGTAACAAGATGATGTTCCATGATAATTACCATCTAGAGAACTTCTATTATTTGCATTTGGTCCGATTACTGCAATATCTTTTAAATTATTCTTATTCAACGGAAGTATTCCATCATTTTTTAATAAGACAACACTCTTTCTTGCAGCATCAAGAGAAAGTTCAATATGTTTCTTTGATTCTATTTCTCTATATCCTATTTCATCAAATTGAGTTGGTTCAAATTCACCTAATAAATATCTTGTTGTAAATAATCTAATTGCAGCCTGCGTTATATAATCTTCACTAATCATTCCACGGTCTAAAGCTTTCATCACAAATTGATATGTACAACCACAGTTAACATCACAACCACTTTTTAATGCTAGACTTACTGATTCTTCAGGACTATTTGTAACTTTATGGTTCTGATGGAAATCTTTAACGGCCCAACAGTCACTGACATAATGACCCTCAAATTCCCATTTACCTCTTAAAACATCCTTAATTAAATAATTACTACCGCAACATGGTTCATCATTTGTTCTATTATAAGCTCCCATTACAGCATCTACATTTGCATCTTTTACAAGTCTTTCAAATGCAAATAAATAAGTTTCCCATAAATCTTTCTGATTAACTTTCGCATTAAAATGATGCCTATCTTTTTCAGGTCCACTGTGAACAGCAAAATGCTTTGCACAAGCACTAGTTTTTAAAAATTTCTCATCTTTACCTTGAAGACCTTCTACAAATGAACATCCTAATTGACTAGTTAGGAAAGGATCTTCACCATAAGTTTCATGGCCTCTACCCCATCGAGGATCTCTAAAAATATTTATATTTGGAGACCAAATTGTTAAACCTTTATAGATATCTCTATCACCATATTTAACACTTGAATTATATCTAGCTCTAGCTTCTGTAGAAATTGCATCACCAACTTTTTCCATCTCCTCATCATCAAACATTGCAGCAAGTCCAATAGCCTGTGGAAAGACTGTTGCAACCCCAGAGCGAGCTAGTCCATGTAGTCCTTCATTCCACCAGTTATATTCATTAATTCCAAGTCTTTCTATTGAGGGAGCATCATATCTAAGTTGAGAAGCTCTCTCCTCTACTGTCATTTTACTTACCAATTCAGAGGCTTTTTTTATAGCCCAATCTCTATTTCTTTTCATATATCAACCTTATTTTATTAATTTCAAAACCCTTAAATACAAAATCAGAAAGAAAATACCCTTTTAAAAAATTAATGCTATGATTACATTTCTATTTTATTAATTAATATTTTCTATCTGATTTAATTTAAATATTTGTAGTGCTTAGAGATATTTCTCTATCTCTAATGTATAATTTTAATAATTACTTTTTAAAATTGTGAACAAATTCTTTAACCTCTCCATTATGTAAAAGTACTTCAGCCTTAAATACTTTTGCATTTTCAGATGCGATATATGGCATCTGATTCCAAGTAGTTAAGCTCTTGTACATAAATGGTTCACTGTAGGCAATATCAATTAATTTATCATCTTCATAATATTTAACTAGATTAATTCTTTCAGGATATCTTGAAGCTAATCTTACAAAATACTTAGAATCTATATCCATTCCATCTTCAAAACCATTTAAGAAATATTCATTTTCTACAGGTTCAGTATTATAAATTGCTTCAGTCATTCTTTTTGCAAAATATTCATCCTCACCTTCTAAGATGCCCCAATGTACTGGAGGTTCTTGCTTAGTAAAATCATTATAATAACCCCAAGAAGTATGAGTATCTAAAGATACTTGTATTTGACTAATTCTTTGTGAGTCTTCATTACATAAAACAGGTTTAGTATCACCACAGATATTTTTAACACTTTCAATTAAACGAAGGTAATCTTCTCTATGTTGTCCATTTCCATGCACGATTACTACATCACTAGCTTCAACAATATCTTTTGACCATCCACCACCTGTTCGGCTACAACCAACAGCAAATTTATTATCACACCATTCCTTACACATATGAATTAAATGAGTAATTGATTCATGTGAGAAAATTAGAGGATGTTTATCAAATCTTCCAACATTATGTTCATTAACTACTTCAATTATAATGTTTTCATATCCACTTTCGCTTAAGAATTCGCAAGTTGTTCTTATTGCACAAGCTAAAGAGTGATCATCATTTAATAAATGAGCTTGTCCCTCATAAAGAACGCTTACAATAACAAGCATACCAATCTTATCAGCAGCATCAATTAATTTAATTAATCGCTCTTTATGTCCTTTTTCAATTTCTTTACCATCTTTTGAGAAAGCATTAGTGTCTATAACACTCCAATCTGGGAATGAATAAACAGGACCACCACCTTGTAATCCAACAGTTAAAGCTCTAAGACCGGCATTATACCATTGTGGTAGAGCATCAATTAATTCTTGAGTGTTCTCATCTTTATCAAATACTTTATTAAATCTATTGTATACATCTTTATTCTTTGGATTTACATCCTCAAAAATGCCTTGAATGAATCTTGCATTAAAAAGAAGTCCATGTACGTTTTTTGAACTTCCTTCAAGTTCAGAATAAGTTAATTTGTCATTAATTAAGAAGTTGTTTCCTTCAATTTTATATGTTGTTTTATTCATATATATTCCTTATCTTTTATTTTTATTGTTTTTGTAATGTTTTATTAAATGTATTATTTTAAAAAGTGCACAGTAATTCTAACTAATAAGAATTAGCAGTTTTTATGAGCAATAATTTAATAATAGTTTTAGGTTATTCGAATTTTAGTGTAGTCTTTTTTTCATTGGCTTTTCTATTTGCAAAAGCATCTTTCCAGCCTTCTAGAGATTGATCTACTACATTTTTCACGCTTTTTTCATCTTTATTTTTTATACAATTATAAATATTTGTATGATGATAAAGAGCTAGTGTAGCATTCATTTCAGCAAATAAATTACGTATCATGTATTTTACATACATTATATATACGCCTTTAATCATTCTACTCCAAAAAGGATTTTCACATAGATCTATTAATAGCATATGAAAGTCATAATCCAGTTCCTGAACCTTTTGCATATCATAGGCTTCTTTGGCTTTTCTCATTTCATCTATATTATTCTTTAATAGAGCTAAGCCCTTATCATCAATCTTATCAATGACAGTACGAACAGTTTGTTCATCAAGCATTTCTCGAAGTTCTACGAGTTCATCATCAGAACTTAAATTAAGCATCAATCCATATACAATTTTATCAAAAAATGATGGACTGATTTGTGAACATACATATGTTCCATCGCCTCTTCTAATTTCTAATACACCCATAGCACATAAAATTTTTATAGACTCTCTTAAAGAGTTACGACCTACTCCTAATTCCTTTAAAAGTGTAAATTCATTTGGGAGTTTAGTTCCAACTTTATATTTTCCATTAGCTATAGATTCAACTATATGACTCATAGTTTTTTCAACAATTGTCTGTTCTGCCATTAAATAGATCTCCTTCTTTATCTCATTATTTTACTGCTTAATTCCAGTTGCCGCTATACTTTGTACTATATATTTCTGTAAGAATGTAAATACAATTGATAGAGGTATGATACTCATAATTGAAAGAGCTGTGGATATTCCTGCATGAACAACACCTGAAGATGTACTGTTATAACGAACTAAACCTAATTGAATAGTATTCAATTCACCTTTAGTTAACACAATCATTGGCCATAATAAATCATTCCATACATTGATAACATCAAGAACAGCAAGTGTTGCAATTATTGATTTTAATAGAGGTAAGAAAATTTGACCATAAATTCTTATTTTACTAGCCCCATCAATAACAGCTGCTTCATACAATGAATCAGGAAGATCATCACAGAATTGTTTAATAAAGAATATATACATAGCGTTTGTCATAATACCAGGTAATAAAACTCCTAAGAAACTATTACCTAATCCAAAAGCTTTAATTATTCCATACATTGGCATTAATTTACTTTCAAAAGGAATCATCATATTTGACATAATAAAAATCAAAATGATTTTCTTTCCAGGAAAACGTCCTTTTGATAGAACGAAACCAGAAAAGGTTGCAATTGCTAAGTTAAGAATTAATGACATTATACAAAGAACTATTGTATTTACCAAATATCTAATGATAGGAACATTGACAATTGCCATTTTGTAGTTAAACAAACTTGGATTCTTTGGAAATAGTCGTGGTGGAAATGGTAGAGAATAAGAATTTGTTTTATCAAAACTCGTGGATATTAACCAGAAAAATGGTAAAATAATCATTAGTGCCGTTATAATTAAAATAGTATAATAAATTACAGTTGTTTGAGTACTTCTACGTTTCATAATCTATCTACCTCCTATCTTTTTTGCTTTACGTGCAGCTTTTTCAATTTTTTTATTTCTAACTTCATCCTTATCTCGTGTTAAAAAGAAGTTTATTAGAGTAAAAAACATTATTATTACAAATAGGAATACTGAAGCAGCTGATGCAAGACCTAAATCTTTATAATTGAGAGTAGAAAATGAATTCTTATAGATATATACCATAATTGTACTTAATGAATTTGCAGGATTACCTGTCTCACCACTAATTGCATAAACCTCTGCAAATCTTTTTAATGCTCCGATAGTCGCAGTAATTAATACAAAAACAAATGTACCTCTCATACTAGGAATGGTAATTTTATACCATTTTTTCCATTCATTAGCTCCATCAATTTCCGCAGCTTCATATAATTCAACAGGAACATTTTGAAGACCAGCAAAGAATAATATTACGTTATAACCAACACCTTTCCACATAGCAAGGGCAATTATTGATTCTCTTGAAGTAGAGGGATCGTTAAAGAACAATTTAGGAGCCATACCAAATAGTCCACCGATATAATTTAACATACCACTTTCATCAGGCATCATAAGATATTTAAATAAATTTGCTACTGTAACCATAGACATAATCATTGGTAATAGATAAACAACTTTAAAAAATCCTTTACCCTTAGTAATTAAATTTAATATATTAGCCAAAGTAAAAGCTAAAATAATTACAATAGTAACACCAAGTAAAGCCATATACAGAGTATTGCCTATTGATTTAATGAACATTTGATCACTAAATAATATTTTATAGTTTATTAAATTAATAAATACATTTTTTGAATTTTGAAAGCTATCGATTATTGTTTTAATTAATGGATATACATTAAATATCACAGTACCAATTAGCGGAATTGCAAGCATCAGATACCATGTTGCATATTCTCTTGTTTTTATTTTCATCGCTACTTTTCCCTTTTATCAATTAGGCATGGGATAATTAATATCCCATACCTACCTCAATTGATTCTTTATTATTATTTACCTAATTGAGATTTTGTATCTGCTACCCATTTTGTAGCATTTTCATAGAACTTCTCTCTTGCTTCAACAGGTGTTATTGTCTTTGAAATAACTTCATTATTAACATTTTGAAGAGCTATTCTCCATGTCCAATAATCATCTGTAATGAAACCAGTTTTAGATTGATATTCTTTTCTATATTGGTTTAAAGGATAATCAAATGTTTCAATTCCTGTTGTATCTACAACTGCAGGTAATTTATCTTTACCATAGTTCATTAGATAGAAATTTAGAATTTTATTATCAGTCATGATAGTTCTAAGTACTTTCCAAGCTGCTTCAGGATTCTTTGCTTTCTTAGCTACACCAAGCTTAAAGAATTCAGGGAAACCTTGCATACCATTCTTAGCACCAGTTGGAATACCAATAGCTTTAAAACGATCTGTTATTTCATCTAAACCAGCATACATATCGCCAAGATAAGCAGGGCTACCACTTAATACATCAAAATTAATTGCAATATCATTGTTGTCCATTAAGAACTTTTCATTTCCACTTTTGGTAGATATACCTTTAGGAGAACATTCAACGATAGTAGCCATATCTTCAAAATACTGTAGTACTTCAGGAGAATCTTTAATATAATCAATATATTTTGCAGTATCAAAATTTTCAATATCCATATTATCTAGCTTCATAGTTTTAACTGCATCATAAGATACTGCAAACCATTCCATCCAATAAGAAACAATATAGGCACCATAATTCTGTTTACCTGTAACAGGGTTTTTACCTGTCATCTTCTTAGCCATTTGAACCAATTCATGCATTGTTGTTTCTTCTGTTGGATAATCTACACCCCATTGATCAAATAATTTTGTATCATAAACAATACAATAGTTATTTTGTGTTAATGGTAAACCATAAATGTTTCCTGTTGCTTCAGGATAGTTAAATGATCTATATGGTAGATATGCTAATGATGGAGCATTAAATACATTGCTTAAATTATCTAAATTTAAAACATCATCATTTTCTAAGTAAGGTGTTATATCAGCAAACCAATCAGGTACTGCAACTTGGTTTGTAAAGAAACCGATGTCTGCTTCACCAGAGGTCATCATCGCCTCTAATTTTTGAATCCAACCATCCCAAGGGATACTTACAAGATCAACTTCCACATCTGGAATTTCCTGAGCAAGTACTTTTTCAAATGAATTAAGACCCAGAGATTTGATGCCAGTTATAGGATCAATTGTATCCTTGTCATTCAAACCTGGTAGAATCATAACTACCTTATCTTTAGCCTGGCTCGCACCATCGGCAGAAGATTCTTCTTCGCTAGAACCACTAGCAAAAATCATGCTTAAACTTGTTAATACACAAAGTACTAACATTAACATTTTTTTCATATAAACTCCTTTTAGAAATAAAATAATTTCTTTTTATATACAAAATACGTCCTACGTATCTCGTTACACTTAATATAGCCCACATTTATTTCACTGTCAAGAATTTTTTTTATTAAATTTAATTGGTTATAAGACAAGCAATTAAGTAAAAATTTTATAAAAATTAATTTTCTATAAATATTATTTTAAATCAAGATAAAGCATTAATTGTTGCATTATTAATAAAATTTTGTATACAGAATTATATAATATAGAAATAATCTTAATTAAAAACTATTCATTTAGAACCCATTCTTAATATTTTTGATACACTATTCTATCCAAATATTTTGGTTAAAACACTTATAAATTATATTCTTTTAATACTAAATAATTTCTATAGAAAGAGTATAAATATTAAGAAAAATCCAATGAGTAATGAACGAATATTGCATTAAATTTGAAGCTAATTTTGCAGAATATAATATGATTTTATTTTTTTGGAAATTGAAATAATCATTAAAGAAACTGTTAGAAAAATAGATCTTAATTATTAATGTTTTAAAAGTATGACCACTAATTATTTAAACTTAATTTTTAAAAACAGATATATTTTAAGAGATAGATAAGACTCTCAATACTATAGAAGAGAGTCATATTTTATTAGCTCTTAACCAACATTGATTCTATCCAATTGCGCAGATTAAATCGAAATTTTATATATTAAAATCTATCTAAATATATAATTTATTAATTGTTAATCTTATTGTAAAAATCCATTAATTTAATTGAATTATACAATTTAAAACTATTATCATCTTCATCAATATTATAGCCTAAGATTTCAGTTATTTTTTCTAATCTGTATCTTAGAGTATTTCTATGAACGTGAATTTCTTCAGAAGATTTTGTTATGTTATGATTATTCTTTAGATATAAATACAGTGTTTTATATAATTCTGATTGGTTTTCTTCATCATACTTTTTTAATAAATTTAGTGCACTATCATTAATATCTTCAGCTTTAATACTATCTTTTAATCTATAGAGAAAAACATAAGGTTGAATGTCCTCAAATTTATAAATACTTTGCTTATTATCAATAATAGAACCAACTTTTAAAGCCTCTACTGCTTGATTATAAAAAATATTACATTTCTTGATTGATGTAAATTGATTACTTAAACCCATTTTTAAATTATTTTCAGTTAAGAAAGTTCTAACTTCTTTTGATGTACTTTCTTCTAAATTATTATCTTTACTTGTATTTATGATTACAATATAACCTTTATAATAAATTAAATATCCGTGAGGAAAAAATTTAAGTATTTGAGTTTCAAGAAATCGCTCATAAATTGAATGCTTCATTTTATATTTTGATATATCAATGGCATGAATGCAAATATAATTATTAAAAACTAAAGCAGAATGCTCAAGACGCTCTCTAATTATCCGATCATCTACTAGATTGTTTTCTAGTAAATCATAAATTATTTCTTCTCTTAAAGTGTTTCTTGTGTTTTTATAAAAATGCTTTTTCTTTAATTCCTTAGATATAATATTACTAATTAGCTCTAAGTAAATATAATCATCTTCTTCAATTGTATTCTGACATTCAAGTAGAAGTATATTTCCAACGACTCTGTTCTCTACCCGAATTCGACTAACAACTTTTTTCGTAGGACTTTCGGGGCATGTAACTTCAAAAGGTTTGTCTTTATTACGACCTTCTTTTATGACTTTTAATTTCTTTAGCTCAGCAATAAATTCATAGGAACAATATCCTTTTTGAACGTTATCATACCAAAGCGTATCACTAATGGTTTCAATCGGACAACTTACTAAAACTTTAAAGCTTAAATCAATTACTATTAAAGGATTTCCAATCATAGTTGATGCAACATCAACTATTTCTTTTAATCCTGCATCATTAACAACTAGTTCTAATAGTTTTACCTTGAATTGATTATATCTTGTATCTAATCGCAATATTGATTTTATCTCATTAAATACTTCTAAAGTTGACTTATTATTATTTAATTCAATTATTGATAAATTAGAATAGTTGCTAAAATCAAATGTAACATCTTGTAGTAAAATTAATGGTACATTATTAATTTTATCAATATTTTTAATAATAGTTGATGAGGTAGCAATATAGACACAATTTTTAAGTAATCTACCAAAGTTAGGAGTGAGCAGTTCTACATCAAGAAGTTCAATTTCATGATTTACATTATATTCAGAAGCAATATTATCGTGAAAATGGTTATATAATTTATTAAAACTAATGCTCATCTCTCACCTCACTTTGTTAATTTAATTATCCTAATATAGTTTACATTTTATATACTAAAAGAAAGCTACAATGTTAACTATTCTTGTGAGTTATAACTTTAGCTAAATACTAAATAAGACTGAATTATATTCTATAGCAATGGGTTTAAATGTCAATAGAAATTAAATTTTGCTTAATTACGACCTTAGTGCATTTTGCACAACAGGTAGCTTTTTTTTTGGATATTCGTATATAGATAAATAAATATTTAAATGATACCATATTTATAGTAACAAATCAAAACGAGGAGAAATTTATGAAAGCAGTAAATGATTTATTAAATATTGAAGGTAAAGTAGCCTTAATTACAGGTTCTGCAACAGGTATCGGTCAAGCTATAGCAGTAGGCTTAGCAGAGGCTGGAGTAAAAATTGCAGGTGTATATAGAAAATCATCACCAGATGAAACAAAAGCATTAGTAGAGGCAGCAGGACAAGAGTTCTTTGCTATCCACGCAGATGTTTCAAATTCTGAGGAACTAAAACAACTTGTCCCTAAGGTTCTTGAGAAATTTGGTAAATTAGATATCTTAGTTAATGCAGCTGGTATTGAATCTCATAATCCAATTGGAGATAACTATTCAGATGCTGAATATCAAAGATGTCTACAAATCAACTTAAATCAAGTTGTATCTCTAATTGCAGAGGCTGGTAAATACTTTAAGGAAACAGGAAATGGTGGAAGAATTATTAATATTTCATCTATTGCAGGTTATCTTGGTATGTCTGCTGGAATGTCACCATACATCATCACTAAGCATGCTATTCGTGGTGCTACAAGATCATTTGGTCTAGAATTAGCACCTTATGGCGTTACAGTTAATGCAGTAGCTCCAGGCCCTATTCTAACAAAAATGACAGCAACTACTCCTGAAAAGAAATTAAGATTAGATAAAGTTGTAGCTGCTAAATGTCCAGTTGGTCGTTGGGGACTTCCTGAAGACTTTAAGGGAATTACTAACATGCTTTGTTCTGAAGCAGGTGGATTTATCACAGGTCAAACTTTCTTAGTAGATGGTGGTTATACATTAACTTAGTATCTCAAATGTATTATTAATTTAATACAGAATTATTGTATATAAAATAAAGGTTGTCTCATCAAATTTTGAGATGACCTTTATATTTATATTAACATAGATAATATTTTTAACTTTATATAGCTTAAGAATTAATATTTTAATATCTAGAAATAGATACATGCCTCAAATATTTGAGACATGCACTATTTTAAAAACAATTATTAATAACTTTTATTTTCCACCCCAGTCCCATTTATTGAAACTGTATGGAACAAAAGCTAAAGGATCAATTTTATTTTCTCTTAATATTTCACCAGCTTCTAAAGTATTGGTGCTTACAATATATTGAGAGGCTACCATTTTAACTACTTCTAATTCAGCCCATGGATCATGAGGAGAATCAAGGAGAGTTACTTTAGTATCAGTTAATTTTGTCTCTTTAATATCAACGGCACTTAATTTTTGTCTAATTAATGTAGGATTTAAAAGATATCCGCTACCATCAACGGCTTTAACATACATCACATTATACATAGGAATATCACAATAATTATTGAGTTCTTCACTTTTTGATTTATCACTCTTTTCTAATATATCACTACTCATACTAAAGAAAGGGATACCATTACGAGAGATTTCACCAATTATTTTATTATCAGTGATTTCAAGTTCTATGTTAGCCATCTTCTTTGGTAATCCACAAACTTCTCTACCCATGGACATTGCCATACCATTAGTTATTGGCATTGATAGACAATATCTACCGATAACTCCATCACATTCTGCCATGATAAATAGTCCTGCTTCCTTATAAGAAGGAGCAAAGCTTGTCTTAGGATAGTTTGCAATAAAAACAGAAACTAAAGGTTTTCCTTCAACTGCTTTTAAAGGAGCAGGTAATAATTTTTTAATTACCTCCATCTTTGTTTCCCAAACTATATTTAACATTTGTGCGCCATAAAATACTGTTTTATGACCTTGCAATGATTGTAATTCTTCCATTGTTTTAGTGTAACTATGCATCTCTAAATCTCCTTGTTTTTTAATATTAATTTATTCAATGACGTATGATTTTTCATAACCATTAGCAATAGCATCAACTACTCTACCTGGTTTATTAACATCGCCTAAAGTTTCAACTATTTCATATCTTTCTTCAAATTTCTCTACTAAATCACTATTTGGTTTTACACCTAGTGAAATTACTACTGCATCAGATTTGATTGCTGTAATAGTCTTATCTTTAGTATTTTCAATTTCAATTTCGCCTTCTTTAATATTAACAAGTTTGCTACTAGGTAATAGTTGTACACCACTCTTTTTAAGTCTCATACAAACATCAACTACGTTTGGAATATATCCAGCTGGAGCAATTTTATCAGCCATTTCAATAACTGTTACTTTATTTCCTTGTTCAACTAATAATTCTGCAATCTCTAGTCCTGTCATTCCGGATCCAGCAATTACAACATTCTTATTTGTTAATTTTACACTTGAATCTAAAATAGAAGTTGAAGAGTAAACAAAGCTACTATCTATACCTTTAATTGGTGGAATAACAGGTTTTGAACCTGTAGAAACAAATACTGCATAAGGTTTAATTGCATCAATCTTTTCAACTGTTGCTTTTTCATTTAATCTTACTTCAACATTAAGTTTTTTAAGTTCACCCTTCATATATTCAAGGAACCATTCTAATTTCTCTTTGTGAGGTGGTTTTGTTGCAAGATAAACATTACCGCCAAGATAGTCTTTTTCTTCGAATAAAATTGGTTCAAAATCTCTAAGAGCTAAAGTTCTAGCAGCTTCCATACCAGCTGGGCCACCACCTATTACAACAACTTTTCTTTTGTTTCCAGTTTTTTCTAATTTTTTAAATTCTAATTCTCTACCTAATCTTGGGTTAACTGCACATTTAATCTTTTCACAATTTAATATACTTTCAATACAATTTAAACATGAGATACAAGGTCTAATACTGTCTGCATTACCCTCTTTTGCTTTCTTTCCCCATTCAGGATCAGCTAATTGAGCTCTACCAAGGGCAACGAAATCTAAATCATCTTCAACTAATAGAGTTTCTGCCATATCAGGTTTTCTAATAACATCGCATGCAATAACAGGAATATTAACATTTTCCTTAACAGCTTTTGCTAAATGTCTCTTCCATCCTTGAGGATAAGAAATAGGTTCAATGATTGTTGTTACAGACTCATAGGTACCGCTACTAACATTAATTGCATCAATGCCTAATTTCTCTAAATATTGTGCTTCTTGAATTGCTTCATCTAGTTTTACTCCACCTTCAACAAATTCATCACCATCTATTCTTACAGAAATTGGGAAATTTGGACCACATTGAGAGCGAATTCCAAGTATAATTTCTGTTACGAATCTCATTCTCTTTTCAAAACTTCCACCATATTTGTCTTCTCTATGATTTGATTTAGGGCTTAAGAATTGTCCAACAAGATATCCGTGAGCACCGTGAATTTCGACACCGTCGATTCCAGCTTTTTGTGCTATTACTGCACCTTTAACAAATTTTGCTACAAGTCCTTCAACTTCTTGTGTTGTTAGAGCTCTTGGTTCTTCACCAATAGCTGAGGATGTAATAGCACTAGGTCCAACAATTTGACGACCATCAATAAGAAGAGCGTGGCTTTCACGACCTGGGTGATGAAGTTGTACAAATATTTTGGTATTGTATTTGTGAACAGTTTTAGCTAATGCTTCTAATCTAGGAATGTGTTTTAGATTCATTGCACATAGTTGATTTGGCATACCTACACCAGTTTCACTATCAATTCTAGTGATTTCAGTAATAATTAAACCACATCCACCCTTAGCTCTTTCTTCATAATAACTAATGATTTCATCAGATGCTTCACCATTATAAGATGCTAAACCTGTACCCATTGCAGGCATAACTATTCTATTTTTTAGAGTAAGTCCACCTATCTTGCCTTTTGAAAAAAGCTTTGTATATTCCATTGTAATATCCTCGTAAAACGTATTTATTTGATTTTCAATTGTTAAAGTATAACACCTTAAAACATGGTCAACTATGGAATTAAATACAAATTTATCGATAACAATTGTGCAAAATGCACAAATCTATAAAAGTTATTGATATAAAACTGAAATTAAAAATTTTAGAGGCTAAACTATAACTTACAAAATAATCTTTTTAGTAAGAGATAATACATTTATACTTGTCCTATAATAAAATAAGTGGATAGTTATATGAATTTAAAATCAAGGAATACAAGCTAGACTCTCAAATAGATATCAATTAGTATTATAAATATTAGGAGTGATAAAATGCAAACTCAATCAAATTCTTTAACAAGTCAAATAGAAGATAAAATATTAGTTTATATAGAAGATAATAATTTAAATATTGGGGACAAGTTACCAACTGAAAAAGAATTGACTCTTTTATTCAACGTTGGAAGAAGCTCCTTGAGAGAAGCTATATCAAAACTTGCTTCACGAGAAGTATTAGAAACAATTAGAGGTTCAGGAACTTATGTGAAAAGTCTAATTCCTATTGATTTAGATCCACTTAGATTAGGAATCATAAAAAATAAATTACAATTATCCATGGATTTAATAGCTGTCAGATTATTATTAGAACCTGAGATGGCCTCTATTGCAGCAAAGAAAGCTACAGAGGAACAAAAGAAAGAGATATCTGCTTTATGTGATATGGTTGAAGAAAAGATACAAACAAAACAAAAACATTTAGATTTTGATGCAGAATTTCATAAAGCAATTGCAAGATACTCACAAAATAAAGTAATGGAGAGTTTAATACCGCTAATTACGTCCTCAGTTTCAACAATGATTGATGTAACAAATAGTGTCTTACTTAATGAAACTATTTATTCCCATAGATTAATATCTGATGCAATAATCAGAGGAGATGAAATGGGAGCTAAAAATGCAATGATAATTCACCTCGATTATAATAGACAATTAATAATGAGAGAAATTGCAAAAGAATAATTAAAATATATATATTTCCTATAACCAGCAAGAATTGTTGGTTATTTTTTAGATATTTTTTTACTTATTAATTATAATTTGTCTGATTAATATTAAAAATAATACTTGACTTAACAATTTCATGGTGGTAAATTGTTGGAGTAATCAGACAAGTAATGGAGATAATATGAAATTTAATAGTCAAAAGATAAGAGCAATAGCTCCAGAAATGGATCCTCTAAGAAGAGGTATGGGATGGAGTGTTGAAGATTTATCTAAACAACAAGTTCTCATTGAAAGTACATTTGGTGATTCTCATCCAGGAAGTGCACACCTATTTTCTCTAGTTCAAGAAGTAGAAAAAGGTGTTTATGATAATGGTGCAAAACCTGCAAAATACTTTGCAACAGATATATGTGATGGAATGTCTCAAGGACATGATGGTATTAACTACTCTTTAGCATCTAGAGAGATTATTGCGGATTTAATCGAAATTCATGAAAGAGCAACAACATTTGATTCAGGTGTTTTTGTAGCTTCTTGTGATAAAGCAATTCCAGCTCACCTTAAGGCTATTGGTAGATTAAATATCCCATCAATTATTGTAACCGGTGGTGTTATGGATGCAGGTCCAGATTTACTAACACTTGAGCAGATTGGTAAATATAGTGCTATGTGTCAAAGAGGCGAAATCACTGAAGAGAAGTTGGATTACTACAAACTTCACGCTTGTCCATCATGTGGTGCATGTTCTTTCATGGGAACCGCATCTTCAATGCAGATTATGGCGGAATCTTTAGGTCTTATGCTACCTGGTTCTGCACTAATGCCAGCAACTTGTAGTGATCTACAAGATGTTGCAAAGAGAGCCGGTAAACAAGCTGTTGAGTTAGGTAAATTAGGACTAAAGAGCAGAGATATTGTAACTAAAGAATCTTTTGAAAATGCAATTATGGTTCATGCTGCTATATCAGGTTCAACAAACTGTTTACTACATTTACCAGCTGCTGCTAGAGAATTTGGTATTGAAATTGATAGCGATACTTTTGATAGAATACATAGAAATGCACATTACCTATTAAACATTAGACCTGCAGGTGATTGGCCAGCTCAATATTTCTACTATGCAGGTGGAGTTCCTCGCATAATGGAAGAAATTAAAGATCAACTACATTTAGATGTATTAACTGTAACAGGTAAAACTTTAGGTGAGAACTTAGAAGATTGTAAGAATAATGGGTTCTATGATAAATGTGATGGTTATTTAAAAGCTGTAAATAGAACAAGAGAAGATATAATTAAGCCTTATAATAATCCAATTGGTACTAACGGAACTATTGCTATCTTAAAAGGTAATTTAGCTCCTGAAGGTTCTGTTGTAAAACACTCTGCAGTTCCAAAAGAAATGTTCAAAGCAACTTTAAATGCTAGACCATTTAATAGTGAAGAAGCTGCAATTGATGCAATAATCAATCATAGAATTAATCCAGGCGATGCTGTATTCATTCGTTATGAAGGACCAAAGGGTTCAGGAATGCCTGAAATGTTTTATACAACTGAGGCTATTGCATCCGATGAAAAACTAGCTAGTAGTATTGCTTTAATAACTGATGGTAGATTCTCCGGTGCATCTAAAGGACCTGCAATAGGACATGTATCTCCTGAAGCAGCAGTTGGTGGACCAATTGCACTTATTGAAGAAGGTGATTTAATTGATATTGATATTGAAAATCGTGTATTAAAAATTTCTGGAATTAAGGGTGAAAAATTATCTGATAGTGAAATAGATAAAATCTTAGTTGAAAGAAAATCAAAATGGAGTGCTCCTGAGAACAAATTTAAATCAGGTGTAATGAATATATACACACAACATGCAGTTTCCCCTATGAAGGGTGGATACATGGAATATAAAAAATAGTTTTTTTTCATATAAAAAGTATTAATAAGTCTTTTTAAAACACTAGCGACAAACCAATGTTGCTAGTGTTTTATAATTTTTATATTTAACTTTAATTTTTAAACTTAATTCATAATATTTACAAAAACTTAAGAATCTAATTGTTAAAGTAATATTATAAACTATAAGAGAATCCTATTGTAGGTGTTATTGCATATGCATAATTAGATAAATCAATTTCAGTTACCTCTTCAACTGTTTCTTGATTATCTATAAAATCACCACCCCAGATAGGATCAAATGAAGAGTGAATACCACAAGATAATTTCATTTTTGGATTAATTCTATAACTTAAATTTAGATTTCCTTCAATTCCATAAACATAATATGAAGAATTAGAATCATCGTTTTCAAATAAGAAAATAAAATTAGGTCCAATTGCAAGACTAGCTGAAACATTATCTGTGATATTAAATGATTTCTCTAAGCCAACAAAGAAATTTGCATAATGTTGGAATTTTTCAGATTCTGCATCAGTAGTAGTAGAAAAAGCAGTTCCCATAACCTCTCCGTGAGCAACGTCTTCTTTAGAAAAAACATAATTAAAACTTGCTGATGCAGTTAGATCAAAAAGAAAACCAGTATGAAGAGTTAATTTCTCTCCAAGTGAAATAGCCTGTTGTGTGGATTCAACCCTATTAATAACTACAGGGGGTGTAGATGTATCATTGATTTTATTTGTTGAGCCATTAATTGAATACCCTACTTGAGTCTCAACACTAAAAATAGATCTCTGATTAGATTCTGATGCAGCAAATAAAGTAGTACTAGATACTGCTATCACTATTAATAACATTACTAGATTTTTGCTAAATTTAATTCCGCTTGATGATTGCATTAAGTCTTTTCTAAATACAACTTTCCTTTTGCCTAATATTGCCATGTTATCTCTCCTTTTTCATGGTATGCAAAGTATTAATTGTTTAATACTTTATTCTAATATTATCTATTCAGGAAAAATTCAAAGTCAATGAAGAGAAAGGCCTATTAAGCTAATTAATTGATAGTATCCTATATTTTAGCAAAGAGTAAAAAACTTTCTATTAGAAAAGGATTCAATTACTCATCTATAAATTAGAAAGAGTTTTTATATAATGTAAGAGATAATAGTGATTTTCTGATATTAATAGTTTTAATTTTAAACAAAAATAAATAGTGCAAACCCATTATATTGCTATTGATTTAACAAATTGCACAATACGTTTACACTATTTTGATTAACTAATAATCATTATTTGTTCTATATAATTCTAGTATTTTAGAGATTAATATTATTTGGCCTTCTGTGATTTCTTCATCATAGCGGATTTATCAGCAAATAATTGTCCATCTTTTAGTTCAACTACTCCCTTTTTCTCAAAATGTTTGATTAAAGAATCCATTTCATCACTTTCTATTCCAGTTTTTTCAATGAGTTCATCTTTACTAATTCCATTATTATTTAGAATTTCTTTAAAAACTTCCTTATGCTTTTTTTTATCTTTATGATTTTCTCTTACACCATGTTCTTCTTTGTGGTTTAATTTATGCTCTTTATCTTTTCTATGTTCTCTATGTTCTTCTTTATGATTGAGTTTATGTTCTTTTGCCATTTGAGATACACTTAGTGTACCACCACTCTCTTCAATAAATCCTTTAGCGATTAATTTCTTAACCATCTTGCTAACATGATCTTCATCTTTTCCTAATAATTCAGTTAATTTTAAAAGAGTAATGCTCTTATTTTCTTCTATAATCTTTATAATTTTTATTGCTGCGTGTTTTTTATCGTTCATAATTGTTCTTTTCCTTTCAATGTTTGTTTCGATTTTTTCAAGGGTTTCCTTAAAAGAATCTATTTCGTTTTCATTTATACCTTCAAAAAATGATTGGGTATAATCTTCCATGTGTTTAGACATTTGCTCTTTTACGACAAATGCTTTTTCTGTTGCGCTAATCTCATTTTTTCTTCGATCTTCATTACTTCGCTCTCTAATAATTAAACCTTTTTCTTCTAATTTTTTTACGGCTTTTGCTATTGTTGTTTTATCAAGATTTAATATTTGAGCTAGCTGCTCTTGTGTAATTTTTTTATTATCGAGGATTGCTTCTAAAATATTTATTTGCCCTCTTCCGATTAGAGAGTCATCACTATTCTCATTTACTGTAAACAATTTTCTATTTACCCTCTTCATGATATTCATTACGTCTTTATGTTTATTCTTCATTATTTTACTCCTTTATATTTGTTGGCTTACCAACTATATTTATATAATATATATTATTAGTTGGCTTGTCAACTATTATTAATAACTTTTTTTCTTTAGCATTCTTTTGATCGTCGTTAGCATCTAGAAGACAATCTTATTTTTCTAATTTTCTCAATAAAAAAATCCTTCGCCTCTTATGAAAAATTAATCAAAAGAAGAAAAGGATTTTATTTTATTAAAGATATTTTTATTAAGTTATTTGAAGACCTTCATCTTCTAACATCTTAATACCATATTCAATGGATACAGCGTAACTCATGGAAGTATCATATTCTGGATATTCTGTTCCACGGCTAAAATCGCCACCGTCATCTAATGGTGAGAAACGTCCAATAACTATTCCGACAATTCTCTCATCTTCAATGCTAACTAAAGGACCGCCTGTCATACCATCATGAACCATTGAATCAAATAGTAATAGTTTTGTACCATTATCTAATTTAACTTTGGAACTTAACACACTACTTCTGATTGCAAGTATGTGCATATCTTGGTGACCATAAGGAAAACCAATATTAATTAAACTTGTTCCTAGTTTTAAATTATCTACCTGTCCAAGTAAATAATCTGGGGTTTCAATATAAAAACCCTTTTGTAGTTTAAGTAATGCTACATTGTGATAATCATCAGTTTTAACAACATCAACACTTACAGCAGATACTTCATCTAAACTTAATCTAGAAAAATCTTCTGGATCTTGTGCTCTTGCAACCATTAAATTTTCATAATCTTTTTCTATAATATGAGTTGCTGTTAAAAGGTATCCTTTATCGTGTACTAAAAATGCAGTACCTAAAAAAACAACACTATTTTCACGTTTTCTAAGTAATATAAAACATGCTCCGCTAAATTTCTGTCCTGGATTCTTATACATTAGGTTCTACCTTCTTTTGTTTTTTCTTTTTAAAAATTACTGGTGGGATGTCTGCTGATTCAATTTGGAATTTCTTAGGTTTACCTTTTTTAGCTTTTACAGAGAATGTCTGCACACCAATATATTCATTTAAACCTTTTTTCAAACTGAAACATAAAACTAATAGAACTACACCAAAAGGTAAGCCTGTCGCAACTACAGCTGATTGTAGAGCAGTTAATCCACCACCAATTAATAGTGCTGCTGCAACTACACCCTCTAATATTGCCCAAAATAATCTTTGTGGAATTGGAGGATCTGGATTACCACCTGCTGTAATAATATCAATAACCATTGATCCTGAGTCTGATGATGTAACAAAGAAACTTACTACAACTAAAACACCTAAGATAGATGTAATTGTATTAAAAGGCAATTTTTCTAATAATAGGAAAAGAGATAGTGGAACATTTTGTGTTACCATTTCTCCAAATCCACTATCAGTAAACATTTCAATATAAAGTGCTGTATTACCAAAAACTGTCATCCACAAGAATGTTACTAAAGTTGGAACACATAAAACACCCATTAGGAATTCACGAATAGTTCTACCACGTGATACACGTGCAATGAACATACCAACAAATGGAGACCATGCTATCCACCAAGCCCAATAGAATACTGTCCAGTTGTTTTGCCAGTTAGTATTTTCAAAGGTTTCATTCCAAGTTGAAATAACTGTGATTTTATGTAAATAATAACCAATATTCTCTGCAAAACCATTTAAGATAAACATAGTTGGTCCACAGATAAATACAAATGCTAATAATAACATTGCAAGGCGAATATTTATTTCTGATAACTTTTTAATTCCTGAATCAAGGCCTTTAACAACAGAGATTGTTGCAATAGTAGTAATAACTACTATTAATACCATTTGAACGCCTATGCTTTGTTCTATTCCAAATAGATGACTAAAACCAGCATTAATTTGTTGAACACCAAAGCCTAGAGAAGTTGCAACACCAAAAAGTGTAGCTACTGTTGCTAAGATATCGATTAGATTACCCCAGCCTCCATTAATTTTATCACCTAAGATAGGATAGAAAATTGTACGAATAGAAAGAGGTAAACCTTTATTAAAACTGAAGAATGCTAGTGCTAAACCAATCAATGCATAAATAGCCCAAGAGTGAAGTCCCCAGTGCAAGAATGTATAAGCCATTGCTTGATGAGCTGCTTCAGTTTGATTTGCTACAGGAATTGGAGGGTTTATAAAATGGAACATAGGTTCTGCTACACCATAAAATAGCAAACCAATACCCATACCAGCGGAAAATAACATTGCAAACCAACTAGATGTACTAAAATCAGGTTCTGCATCATCCCCACCTAGTCTAATTTCACCATAACGACTAAACATAAGATAAAGTACAAATAATAAAATTATATTCACAGTAAGGGTGAAAAACCATCCAGCATTTGTAGTAATGCTATCTAGTAGAGGGTTGAATACTCCTCCAAGAATCTCATTAAAAAAGATAGAGAATATAACAAATCCTATAATTAATCCGGCTGAGGTGAAAAACACGACGGGATGTATGTCGAATTTCTTTTTTTTCTTTTGTAAAACTTCTTTTTCTTCTATATTAATATAATACTCCTAAAATATCTAAAAAACACCACAAATAAAAACCCGGAGTAGTAATTCCGGGTAGATGAATTGTATATAAACTTATTTATTATTGTGTTAATTGAAACAATTAAACAAGAAAATTAGTGATTTCAGATAATCAATTTTTTTTATTCCCTTATGTTGATAAAAAAATTAAAATCTGTCAACCGCATGAAATTTTTTAAAAAAAGTTTATATAAAGAGTAAAATTCTTTAAAAAAATGAGGTATAAATACAAAATATTTTAGAAATTTTTTAAATATTTAAACCGAACAAAAATCCATTATTATAGTATTTTGTATCTCTCTAATTTTAGAAGTTAACACTTTTAAAAGTTCTTGATTCTAATAATTAAAGATTGAAAAACATCAATTCAAAGGCCATGTAGCCAGTTTGCTTAAAATATTAGTTATTATTTTTTTCAATTATATATATATTCTAAACACTTTATCAAAAATATTATGACGTATTAAAATTTCAAATATCTTATAATATCTACAATTATTATTAGATGTTTTATAAAAATAGTAAGAGCCTAAATTCTTATTAAGAAATTTAAGCTCCCACATTTTTATAATTTGATATTATTTTTTATTTTATCTTATTTACCCTTCACAACTGAAGCATTATAGATTTCTTTGATAGCATCTGCTAAAACAGCATCAAATTCTTCTTGAGTCTGTTTTGCTGATAAATCAGAAAGCAATGCTCTTGAAAAACTTGCTATAAGCTTTGAATTCTTTGCTAATAGTTTATCTGCTTCATCACGACTATAACCACCTGATAGAGCAACAATTCTTACAATTCTAGGATCACTCATTAGTTTAGTATAAGCTCCAGGTACTGTTGGAATTGAAACTTTAAGCATGATTTTTACAGATTCATCTAATTTAGATAATTGTTTTTCAATTTCTCTAATTAGCATTTCTTCTGCTTCTTTCTTAGTGCTACTAGTTATATCAACTTCAGGTTCAATAATTGGTACAAAACCAGCTGCTGAAATCTTTTTACCAATTTCAAACTGTTGTTCAACAATCTTTTTAACTCCAATAGCATTTGCTTCATGAATAATAGATCGCATCTTTGTTCCGAATATATTTCTCTCTTTAGCTCTTTTTAGCAGTTCATCTAATTCTGGCATTGGTTTCATCAACTGAACACCATCTTCTTGTTCTGCAAGTCCACTATCAATTTTTAATATTGGTACAATACCTTTTTTATCCCAAAGATAATCACCGGTATATAGACCATCAATTTTTCGGTCCATTGTATTTTTAAACAAAATTGCAGCAAGAATATGCTTAGAAGTAAAAGATTTACTAGTTATAATTCGACTTCTCATCTCTTGAACTAAGTCAAACATCTCTTTGTCATTACTATACTGATTTTCATCAATACCATAAGCCTTTAAACGCTTTAGGAGTACTACCTCCACTTTGGTCTAATGCAGCGATAACAACCTTCATCATTTTTCATTCTAAGAAATTGTTTTTGATTCATATTTAACCCCTTTAATAGTATTAGTAATTGAATTTATCTTTTTACTATATAACTAATAATAATATAACTAAAAAATTAGTCAAGACTAACTTATGAATTAATAGATTTAATTAGTTAAAAAATCATTTTTTTATAGTTTTATAACATTTAAAGGTTGATTAAAAGAAATTTTAACAAATAATAAGACCTATTAAAAAAACTCTCAGAGTTTATTCTAAGAGTTTTTTTTTATAGTATTAAGTTTGGGAATTTTGTTATTAATTCCCTCTAATTATTTGTTTCTTGTATATTACTTAAATCCTATAATAATTGAATATAGAGTTGTTCTAATACATTATTTAAATAAAGATAAAATGTTATAAATTTAAATATTAAGTAACTACTTTTTTCTTCTTTTTAAATAACTCATTATATAATTTTTATTTAAATATATATGCAACAAAGCTAGTGCTATTGAAAGGAATACGAAGAATCCATGAACTTCACCAAGACTCTGTCCGTTTCGTGGAGAACCAATACCAACTAAGACAGTTCGAGACATTAATATACCAGTTGCAACTAGAGAAATGAAGGATAATGCTAGTAGAATTGCTGCTACAAATCTAATTGTTAAAGGCTTGCTCATAGTTTTCTTAGCTATCTTCTTATTAACACCAGATATCCATTTTCTGTTTGAGATTAGATGTAAAACTATAACAATAAATGTAATAATTCCAAAGATTTCATGAACTAATTGTCCATTATTATCTCTTGTGTTAAAAAATTGAGAAAAGAGTTGTATTAAAATTAAAACTGCCATCATCACTATTGTACAATTCTTAAGTTTATTTTTATTTTTCATAAAATATGTCCTTTTTTAAAACAGTATCACAGCCAATCTTACACGTCAAAATATTTCGGTTATTACATTCTTTTAGGCAGTTATTGGTAATTGTTTGTTAAAAAGTGATTATTATATATGAAGTAAAATTTGAAGATAAAATCATTTGTATCAGTTAATTATTTATATAATAAATTCAATATATACATGCAATTGTCTTTTTTAATTTATTGATTTGATAGATTAATCATAGAAGAAATAAATAGGCATTTTTATGAGTAGATTTTGATGGTTTGTACAATCTACTAGACAAGACCTATTCAAAATAAAATCAGGTCTATTTAAGTAATTATCTTTTGACATTCTACTATTTACTATTTAGTAAATAGTAGAAGTGTTAGAATATTTTAAATCTATTTTTTTGTATTATCTATGTGAAAAGAGGCTCAATTCCTTGAGAAGAAGTTAATTCTTTCATTTCTTCATCAGATGGAGAATATAAAGGTTCACTTGCCTTCTCTAACAGAGTTGGTAGCAAAGTAATATCACCAGTACTATTTAAAAATACATTAGGATTTTGTAAAACCCAATTAACAGATGTAGCAATAGCTTTAGGATCAGTAAGTGGTTTGTACCAAGTCGCAAAAGGGTTTACATCCTCTCCAACAGGTCCTTTTGAAAGAGACTTGATAGTTTGAATTGCAACATTTCTATTCTTACAAAGTTCTATTAGCTTATTCACATCAGCACTATATTGAGGATTCTGCATCATTGTATAGTTATATGGGAAAAGTACGGTATCAAAATCATATTTCATCAAACTTCTAAAATGCATTTGAGGAGCTAAAATACCATGTCCTGTAACACCAATATTCTTAATTAATCCCTGTTTCTTAGCCTCTATAGCAGCTTCGAGGACACCATCCTCACCCATTGCTGTTTCCCATTCTTTCTCATCTATAAGACAATGGAATTGCCATAAATCTATATGGTCAGTATTTAGCTTTTCAAGAGATTGATATAATTCTTCCATAGCAGCTTTCTTAGTTCTTTTATCAGTCTTTGTAGCAAGAAAGAAAGAATCCCTATCTCTCTTCATCCATGGACCAACTCTCAACTCTGCATTGCCATAGCTCTGAGCAACATCGATATGATTGATATCATATTTCTTAAGTAGATCATATGTTTCATCAGCTTCTTTCTGGCTTACTTCCCAAAGAGCTGCTGCTCCAAATATAACACGGCTACTCATATGTCCTGTTCGTCCAAAATTCATTTTTTCTATCATAGGTTTTACCTCTAAATTATTATAACACGGCAAAAATTTGAATAAAAGGTGTATTTAAATTAAATACGCTCTTAAATTGGACCATTTGACTATTATCATATAAAACATAGTAGAATTATAATATAAATTAGAACAGTGGAACTTTTATTCACACATTTAATTTGAATTAGAAATAACCATTTTAGTTTTAAATTTTAAAAATATGAATAGTCTTAAGTGAATGTTTATTTAAAAACAACACTTATAGGCATTTATAAGGTACTCATACGTTGTTTATCCTATAAGTCATAAACTGGCTACTTAGATAAAGGACTGTTGTCTAAACGTCTTTAAATGAATCATTCTATTAAATTTTTATTTAGCGTTTGAAAGACTTCTATAGATTATGAAGTAAGTTTTTCGCATATAAAATCAACTAAGATTATTTTTATATCTTTTTGATTACACTATTTTCATTTCTAAAGATTATAACTCATAATTTTAAATTGAAATTAGATTTGATAATAAAAGGCAATATGTTATTATTCTAATCATTTATATCTTTATTCATTATATACTCTTGAATTGTTTTCACTTCTTTTTCTATGGTTTTCAGAGCTTTCACTTATAATGTTAACCTATAAGGGTTTAGTGAATCCGGAGTGTAAACTAAAATAGGACTATATCAAATTGAAAAAAATTAACTAAACAAAGTTTTTTTAACTTTCATTAAAAGATATAAATTACCGAACTCATAATAAATTAGAAAATTTGAAACTCAACTAATGACAATAATTTTAAAACTACCACAATTTATTTAATATAATATTATTAGAAATCACATTTTAACAAAATAACAAAATCTATGACAATATATTTTATTTACGTATGAATAATATGGAGATAGCATTACTCATCAATACAAAAGGAGTTTGATATGAAAAAATTATTAACTATTGCTATGGTTTTTGCTCTAGTAGCACCTATGGCATTTGCTAATGGTGCCCCAGAGACACAGAACAACACTAATGGGACTACAACCATTCAATTTGCAAACTGGATGTCTGCAGAAGAATCTACTAAACCGGCTTACGATGCTCTTGTTGCTGACTTTGAAAAAAAGAATCCAAATATTAAAGTTGAAAATCTTTCACTCCCTTATAATCAGGTATTTAATCAACTATTGATTTTAAATACTGGAGGTAATCCTCCTGATTGTGCTCAACTTCATGGATCTTGGGTTAGTGCACTACAAAATGCAGGTGCACTTGAAAACCTATATCCATATGTTTCTCAAAAAGAGCTTGATGATTTTTACCCTTCAGTATTACAAAGTTGTGTGTATGGAGATGAATTGAGTATACTCCCTTGGGCTCCAAGTCCAGTTGCTCTATATTACAATAAAACACTACTAAAAAAAGCTGGTTATGACGCTCCACCAAAAACAATGACAGAACTGTTCAAAATGGCAAGAGGTATTGCAGATTTAAAAACCGATGAAAAAGGAAATAGAATTTACGGTATTGGTATACAAAGTAAAAAGATGGTAAGTTCAGGATTTTATTTTCTACCTTACATATGGAATTATGGTGGCAATCTAGTCGACAAAAATGGAGAAGTAGCTATTAACAGTGATGCAACAGTAAAAGCTTTGACTATGATTGGAAAGTTATTCAAAGAAGGAGTAACACCTTCAGGTTTAGAAATAAAAGATATGCGAAACTTATTTGCACAAGGTGACCTTGGTTTTCATATTGATGGCGATTTTGGATACCCTGTTTTCTTAAAACTAAGTCCAAAAGGTAATGATTTCGCAGATGAAATTGGAATAGCCCAAGTTCCAAGTGATTATGGTAATACAACATCATTCTTTATTGAACATGATCTTGGAGTATTCAAAAAATCTACTAATAAAGAAGCTGCAACTAAATTTATTACATATTTATCAAGTGCAGAAGCATTAGCAATTTACAATGCCAATAACGGAAACAAGACACCTGCTCGTTATTCATCAGAAATCATTGATTTCTATAACCAAACTGGTAATGAACATAATAAAGAGTTTATTAATTTAGCAAAGAATGGACAACCATTGCCTCAACGTAACCCAGGGTTTGTAGCAGCAATGGAAGAACTCGCGGAAGGTATTCAAAGAGTAGGTATTAACAATGAAAGTGCCGAATCTGTAGTCCCTGAAATGAGTGAAAAAATTGTAGAACTTTATACAGAAAACTAGAATCAAATTGTACTGCCCTCATTTGCAAATTTGAGGACAGTATTTTCTAAACACTAAGGAAAAAATAATGAATGGTAATACTATTACTAATAACAAATCTTTCTTGAAGAATTTATCTTCAAACAGAAAAGATGAACTATTTGCACTGGCATGTATCTCTCCTGTTATAATAGGCCTAGGTTTTGTTGTTTTTGCACCAATTATCAAAGCTATTATCGTAAGCTTTATGAAATACAAAATTTCAAATATGGATACTCCTGAATGGAATAATTTTGGAAATTACAAAAAATTGTTTAAGAATGGACTTTATTTTACTTACTTAAAGAATACAGTAGTATACATCTTTTTTGTTGTAGCTATACAGGTGGTACTTGCCATGATTATTGCACTAAGTCTAACCAGTAAGTCCATAAAAGGAAGTAAATTTTTTAGAAGTGCATTTCTTATTCCATGGACAATTCCATCAGTTGTTACAGCTCTATTATGGAGTTGGTTATTACAACCTCAATTTGGAGTTTTAAACTATATATTTTACCACATAGGGCTACAAACAGAATTAAATACACTTTGGCTTCAATACCCTAGTAGAGCAATGCCTTCAATAATAATGGCATCAGTTTGGAGACAAACTCCATACATGATGATAATGCTTTTCGCAGGTCTTCAATCTGTTCCTTCAGAATTAGTTGAAGCGGCTGAAATTGATGGAGCAAATTACAGAAGCGTATTCTATAACGTTATAATTCCAAGCATTCGTCCAGTATTAGATACCGCAGTACTTGTTGCAATAGTTAATAATTCTCAGATGTTTACTATTATCTATAATATGACAGCCGGTGGGCCTATGAACAAAACTACTACAGTTTCAATTGCAGCATATAGACAAGCCTTTGTCAATTTTGACTTTGGAGCAGGGTCTGCAGTTGGTGTTCTATGGTTAGTAATTCTAGGTACAGTAGTTTATGTTTACAAAAGAAGATCTGATGCCAAAATGGCAGAGTATATGTAGGAAAAATATTATGAAAAAAAATAAAAAATCAAGAACAGTATTAAACTATTCAATAATTGCGTTGGAATTGATTATATTTCTATTTCCAGTATATTGGATGATAGTTTCATCTTTTCATACAAATGCTACATTAATGTCATTTCCACCTAATTTCACATTTAGTAAAGGTACAATTGATAATTTCATAAGAGTTCTAGGAGAATTGAAATTCATAAACTATTTTAAAAATAGTGTTATTGTCGCAACTTCTTCAGTAATATTTTCAATATTAATAGCTTTATTTGCAGGATATGCATTTTCAAGGTATAAATTTGTTGGAAAAAGTCTTTTAATGACAGCAATACTTAACATACAAGTATTCCCTGTTACTGTAATTATTATTGCACTATTTTCTTTTTATTCAAAAATGAATTTACTAGATACTTATCAAGGATTAATTTTTGCAGATATCGTATATTCACTTCCTTTTACAGTTTGGTTTATTAAAGCATTCTTTGATACAATTCCTAAATCTATTGATGAAGCCGCTAAAATAGATGGTTGTGGAAGACTTAGAATACTGTTCTCTGTTTTAATGCCACTACTTAAACCAGGTATGATTTCTGTAGGTATTTATACTTTCTTATATAGTTGGGACGATTTTGTATTTGCTTTAACTATTTTAAAAACAGAAAGAATGAAGACTTTACCACTTGGTCTAGTTCAAAGCTTTATGGGAGAGTTTTCAAATGATTATGCTGGAATGATGACTCTTTCAGTACTTACATCACTTCCTGTTGTACTCTTATTTTTATTAACACAAAAATATATGATATCTGGACTAACAGCAGGCGCAGTAAAAGGTTAAACGAATGAATAAAAGTAATATAATTTTAATAATGATTGATGATTTGGGTTGGAAGGATTTGAATGTTTGTGGAAGTACTTTTTACGAGAGCCCTAATATAGATAAATTAATGAATGATGGCGTAAGGCTAAGTAATGCTTATGCTTCTTGTCCGGTGTGCTCGCCTTCACGAGCAAGTGTATTAAGTGGAAAATACCCAGCAACATTGGGTGTAACTGATTGGATTGATATAGAAGGAAATTATCATCCTCTAAAAGGAAAGTTAATTGATGCGCCTTACATAAAACATCTTCCTTTAAGTGAGAAAAGTCTAGCTTCAACTTTAAAAGATAATGGCTATCAAACATACCATGTTGGAAAATGGCACTTAGGTGTTGAAAAATATTATCCCGAGCATCATGGGTTTATGGAAAACAGAGGGGGTTGTTTTTGGGGACATCCTTTCAATGGATATTTTAGCCCTTATGGAATACCAACTTTGGAAGATGGTCCTGAAGGCGAATATTTAACAGACAGATTAACAGATGAAGCAATAGATTTAATAGATAAAGCTGATGATAAACCATTCTTTTTATATCTTAGTCATTACACTGTTCATATTCCTTTAGAAGCTCCAGAAGACTTAGTCGAAAAATTTACAAAAAAAGCCAAAAGACTTGGATTGGATAAAATTGACCCATTTATTGCTGATGGTTTTTCTCCTGTATTAGAAGGCAAAGCAGAAAAGATTGATAGAAGAATATTACAATCAGATCCTACTTATGCAGCAATGATATATAATTTAGATTTAAATATAGGACGTCTTATTGAAAATTTAGAAAATAATAATAAATTAAAAGATACATTAATTATATTTACATCAGATAATGGTGGATTATCAAGTTCTCAAGGGTCTCCAACCTGCAATTATCCTGCCTCAGAAGGCAAAGGTTGGATGTATGATGGTGGAATAAGAGTTCCTCTATCATTTACTTGGAAAGGACACCTTCAAAAAGGAAAAATTTGTGATGTTCCAACAACTAGTACTGATTTATATCCTACAATATTGGAGGCTTTAGACATTCCGCTGCTTGAAAAACAGCATTCTGATGGCAAATCAATTTTTTCTGTACTAGAATGCGATGACATTCCAGGAAATCTTAAAAATAGAGATTTATTTTGGCACTATCCACATTATGGAAACCAAGGCGGCCGTCCAGCTTCTGCAATTAGAGAAGGTGATTGGAAGTTAATTGAATTCTTTGAAGATATGCATTGTGAATTATATAATATCAAAGAGGATATATCTGAATCATTCGATTTAGCAAATAACTATAAGGATATTACGAATAATTTAAAAGACAAACTTCATGCTTGGAGATCTTCCGTAGATGCAAAAATTCCCAAAAAGAACCCAGAATGGAAAATTAGATAACTAGAAAAAGAAGATTTTTGGATAAAATTTATCTGATTATACAGTATTCCTTGATCATAAGTTTTAGAGGCAGAGAAAATAATTTTCTTTACCTCTAAATTTTTAAGGACTATACTAACAAAATGATAAAAACAAGTATTAACAAAACAATAAGGCATAGTTTTACTGCAATAATTGCTATCTGTATCATATTTGTAGCCACATTTTCATTTTCATTAACTTTTTCTATATATCAAAAGAAAAACATTGATAACTATATTGAAACAATTGGCTATATTGCTCGTAACGTAAGTTGGGAAATTTCTTCAATAACTCGAATGATGGATTTTATTTTTGTTGATAATAATGTAAAACTCTTACTAGATAATACAAACAAATCTAATTATAAATTATTAAAAGAAAAAGAAAGTATAGATCATATAATCAATGATAATATTCTTAACTCATCCTTTACTTATTTAAGTGAAGTTGAAATTATTAAAAATGATACAGTATCATATCGTTACTTAAATGGAATGGAAGGAGATTTGATTAATACACAAAAACTGTTAGATGAAGATATATTTAAGGATATTGAGGGTTCCTCTATCTTGTATATAACGGATTGTAATGATTATATTCTAGGTGATATTAAAGACAAATATATACTCTGTATTAGAAATATATTTGATAAAAAATACAATTCTACAATTGGTAAAATGCTTTTTTTATTTGATAAAGAAGTATTTACACGACAACTTTCATTTTCAAATCCAACAGGGAGTAGTGGCTTATTACTTATAGACTCGAAAACTAATATCGAAATATCCAATAATAAAGATGATAAAATAAAATACTCGTCATCAAATCTAATTGTATCTTGCCCTATTGAGTCTACATCATGGACACTTAATGGATATTTCATTCCACATATTTTTCAAAAAGAAATATTTCTTATACTCTGTTCTATTTTTTTATCTATCATTATTTCTATTATCCTTTCAAAAAGAATTTGGATGACACTCGAAAAAAGAATTATTGCACCTATTGATAAAGTATCGTTTGGTTTAGATTTATTGACAAAAGAACCCTCAGACTTGAAAAAACTAATAATTATTGATAACTGTGATGAACATGAAAGTGATATTTATCATTTAGTCGAAAATTATAATTTAATGCTAAGTAAAATAGATAAATTAATAGATACAAATATAAAAAAACAAATTGATGTAGAAAAGGCTGAATTTTTAGCCCTTCAACGACAAATCAATCCTCATTTTTTATACAATGCTATTGGTACTATACGATGGATGGCTATCATGCAAGGTATTGATAACATAAAAGATTATAGTGAAAAACTTGTACATTTGTTAAGAAACATAGCTAACGCAAAAGATAATAATACTGTTGGCGATGAAGTTGAATGTATGCAGGATTATATAGATATCCAAAGCTTAGCTTATCATTATAGCTTTGAAGTTGAATATATATATCCTGATAATTGGGAAGAAATAAAAAATACTGAATGTGTTAGATTTATTCTTCAACCCCTAGTTGAAAATGCTATTGTTCATGGTGTTGCAACAAAAGGAAGTGAAGGATATTTAAAAATAGAGATATCATATAAACTTTATAATGGTGGTGAATGTATCGAATTCAGTATATTCGATAATGGTGTTGGAATGGTTCAAGACGAGATAAATAAAAAGTTTATGAGTGGGATAGGTTTTTCTAACGTTCAAGAAAGATTAAAGAGAGCTTATGGAGATAAATATGGGATTAGTGTAGATAGTATAAAAGGCGAATTTACTGAATGTATTGTTAAAATTCCATTAAAAAAGGTAGGCATAAATTGAAAAGTATTTTAATTGTTGATGATGATGCTTTAGCTAGAGTTGGAATCAAAAGTATAAATGATTTTGAGGAAAGAGGTTATTGTATTATAGGTGAAGCAGAAAATGGTAACAAAGCCTTAGAACTTGCAAAAAAACTTCATCCTGATATTATTTTATCAGATATAATGATGCCAGGAATTTGTGGTGTTGAATTAATGAATCAATGCAAAAAACTTGGAATAAATAGCACTTTTATTATGCTTTCTTCTCATGATGATTTTAATTATGTTAGGGATACTATGAAAATGGGTGCACTTGATTATATTCTAAAAATTGACATGAAAAAAAATCAAATTGTCGATTTATTGGATCATTATAATACAATTAATAAACCAAATGATAATTCAATGGATAATACAAAAATTATCTCAAATATTCTTAATGAAGGAAACCCAATTAAAGATAGTAATTTAGTTAAACTATCCACTATATTTAATTACAACAAAAGAGTTCCTTATAGAATAGTTTCTATAAAATTACTTGAATTTTCATCTTCCCTTATAAGTGATAATGATTTACAACGAATATTAACACCAAGTATGAATTTATGCGAAGATACAATAAAATGTTTTAGTGGGTCTTACGTTCATCATATAGCAGGAAAGAGTTTCTTCTGCTTTATTCCTGTTTCATTAGAAATAATGGATAAATCAAAAAATGAAAAAGTATTTGGAGCTTGGTCAAATACAATGTATACGATGTTTAATAAAGTTCTAGATATAAAGATTGTAATAGGATTTTCTTCCATTACTTTTGCACTGGGAAGTTTTTTAAAGGCTCTCGTGGAGGCTAACAAAGCTTCAATAGAAGCAATTAAAAATGATGAACATTATTACTTTGTTGAGAAGCTTAAGCCCAAATTAAAAAATGACAATTACAAATGGATGAATTCTATAGCAGAAATAAGAAAATCATTGTTCTGCTTTGACAAAGTTAATGTTGAAAAACAATTTAGTTCTTTGATAAAAGGACTATCAAGTAATGAGGTTTCAATTTCAAATGTTAGAGCAGCCTCATACATGCTTTTATTTGTTTGTATAAATTATTTTAATTCAGTAGGATACAAATATAAAAATGAGAATGAGGATGAATTATTCATCGCTAAGGAAGGAGGTCTTCCACAATTTATAAGTTGGTTTCAAAAAATGAAACGAGAGGTAATACAATCGCTATCAAATAGCAATGGTACACAACGTCAAATTGTTGATTCCAAAAAATTCATTAGCGATAATTATCATAAACTATTAACACTTCAACAGGTTGCAGACGAAGTAGGTTTATCAGCAACTTATTTCTCAAGATTATTTTATCAATCTACAGGACAAAAATTTATTGATTATCTTACTGAAATAAGAATTAACAAGGCTAGAATATTACTTGAAACTACACAATACAAAATCCTTTCCATTTCTCAAATGGTTGGATATGAGAATGCTACATATTTTAGTTATTTATTTAAAAAAATTTTGGGGATGTCACCTCAAGAGTATAGAAATAAGATAAATAATTGAATTTCTATCATTTTCAGAGATTAACAAAAAATATCTAATAGAAGTTACTAATTTTACTATTTTTATACTATATATCAAAACATTTTCAGGTAGTTGTCATTTAGATGAACTATGTATGGGTTAAATATATAAACTAAATATAATAGTTTAAAATGATTTACCATTAAAAAAACATTCAGTTGTATAATAAAAAAATAAGCTAATACTTTTTATTTTAATATTTTAATGTTAAGTCAAATAACTTAATTATCTTCTCGCTTAAATTCAAAATTTGAGAAATATTGTATTTCTTGTATATACCAAGAACAAAATTCATTAAATAGTTAGATGCTATAATTTGAGAAATTATTTCGATTCTTCTAATAGGTTCTAATTAGAAGTCAAAGTGTAATAATATGTAGTTTTACATAAATTCATATCTCATAGAATATATATTTCATATAATAAAAGTAATTACAAAGGAAGATTCTCAAACCAATGAATCAACACAAATATTTATTGTTTATTATAGTATTTATTACTGCAACTGGTATAAGTTGCTCATCAACATCAGAAAACAAGCTGCAACCACAAGAACAATTATTTGAGGAAGCTCCATCAATTATGAATCTTGATGGAGCTAAACTAATAAGCAAAAATGAAGCAAAGGGTTTTATACTAGAGAATTTTGATAAAATTGATTTGAATGGTGATGATAATTTATCACAAAGTGAACTTAAAATGTTTAAAGATAGTAGTTTCAACAATATAACAGTCAGCTCTCAAACTCAACCTAAGATTCAAATTGAACAAAGTCAAAAAACTAGTGTTAATAATACTAACCTCTTAAATACCTTAGATACTAATGTTGATAATCAAATTAGCAAGAGCGAAGCAAAAGGCCCTATTTTACAAATGTTTGATAAACTTGATAAAGATGGAAACGGGATGTTAAATGAAGAAGAAATTAATATTTCTATGAATACTACAAGAAAGGCAAATCCAGATAGAAGTTTAGAAATCTTTGAAAAAGAAGGATCTAGCGATGATACGAATACTTCAAAAGTAATTATATATGATAAAGATACAATAGATGATGGTTATAATTTAATAGCACCAATTGGAGGATCTGTAGTCTCTCTTTATGATATGGATTTAAATAAAGTATTTAGTTTTGATACTGGAGATAAAATATCACTTGATGTAGAGATTCTTGAAGATGGTTCAATTCTTGGCTCTTTTGAGAATGAACAAGATAGCTGGAATGATAATGGTAATGCAGGAATTATTAAACTATTTAATAATGAAGGCAATTTAAGGTGGACCTACAATTATTCAAGTGATAATTATTGTTCTCATCATGATGTATTGATGATGAAAAATGGTAATGTGGCTTTTATTGCTTGGAATAAAATTTCAAATAAAGAAGCTATAGAGAATGGCGTTGATTCTGAGGTACTTAAAGGTGAGAATTTATGGCCAGATAGTATTGTTGAAGTAAATCCAACGACTAATGAGATTGTTTGGACATGGAACTCATGGGATCATATTATACAAGATATAAATCCAGAGGCTAAAAACTATGGAAAAGTTAGTGATAATCCCAATTTAATAGATATTAACTATCCCCGTAAAAACGAAGATGTAATGCATTGTAATGGAATTGAATATGATTCTAATAAAGATGTTTTCTATTTGAGTTCCATGACTTATGGAGAAATATGGGTTATTGATCATAGTACTACAACTGAGGAAGCTTCATCTCATAAAGGTGGTGAATATGGAGTTGGTGGAGATTTAGTTTATCGATTTGGTAATCCAAGAGCCTATGAAAATAGTAAAGGAGAAGTTAGCTCTTCAGTCCAGCATGCACCAACATTAACTAATGATGGAAGTCTTCTTATATTTGTAAATAAAATGATAGACAATAGAGAACAATCTGAGGTGATAGAGTTTGATTTAACAAAGCCTTTTGAATTAATAACAAATAATAACAATGAACCACCTATTATTTGGAGCTTTACTGATAAAAATTTGTATTCAAAGAATACTTCAAGTGCAAAAAGACTCAGAAATGGAAACACTTTAATTTGTGAGGGTGATTATGGACTTTGGGAAGTATCTAATACCGGAGAGATAGTTTGGAAGATTCAATACAAAGATGAAATAAAGAAAAATGTTGCATTATTTCAATCTGAACGTTATTACTATGATAGTATAGCAGTTGCTAATTTAGGAATTGATAAATTATCTGTAAAATAAAACTCAAAACTAAAATGCAAGAACTGATTGATGTATTAGTATTAATAAATCAATCGGTATATTATTATATAAGCTCAAAATGAGATATATTGATGTGATATAATTATTAACTACAATTGTAGATAATAATTATATTTTTAAGTACAGTCGGATTATTGTTAGCAGGTTTGCAATTCAATTTAAAATTTTCATTAACAAACAATACAAATTTTCTATATACAAATTTTTTATAGTATTTTATTATTAAATAACTAATACCACCCAAGGCTAGTTGCTTTTAGCAATCCTCAAACCAGGGTGGTTGCTCTTTTTACAAGTTATCCATAAGTACTGTAAAATTATAATTATTTACACATACAAGCTTAAGTGTTAAAACTAGTTATTAAATTGCATTATGATGATACTATAGTTGTTGTTTAATCATGAATTAATAATTTACTGGATTCAATGAAATCTATAGAACATCATTGATTACTTGTAACTATATCAAAAGTATACAATAAAAAGTAATTCAATCAATTAATATCAAAATCCCCATAATGCTTATTTTTATTATAAAATAAACACTAAGGGGATTATATTTCTTCAGTTAAAACTATGAGAGAAACCTCGGCAAATTATCTACCGTAAGCTTCTTCTGCATGAAGAGATTGATCAAGACCAACTTCTTCATCTTTTTCTGATACTCTTACTTTAACAAATTTATTGATAACATAGAGCATTCCATAGGTAAAGAAGTATGCATAAATAGCTGCAAATATTGAAGTAATAACTTGCTTACCAAAAAATGCAAAATTTCCATACATAAGTCCATTAACACCTGCAGAATTTATACTTTTGCTTGCAAATATTCCAAGTAAAATGGTTCCAAGGAATCCGCCCATACCATGAACACCCCATACATCAAGAGCATCATCAAGTTTTAATTTGTTTTTAAGAGATACTGATGCATAACATACAATAGCACTTAAAACGCCAATAATTGCAGCACTAGAGGCTGAAACAAATCCAGCTGCTGGTGTGATTGTAGCAAGGCCAGCTACGGCTCCTGTCATCAATCCAACAAACTTAGGTTTCTTTTCTTTTTTCCATTCAATAATTAACCAAGTAATTGTAGCAAATGATGCAGCAATATCAGTGTTCACAAAGGCCTGAACAGTAACATTATCTACAGCGAGTTCACTTCCTGCGTTAAATCCGTACCAACCAAACCAAAGAAGTCCAGTACCAATTGCAACTAGAGGAATACTATTTGGTTTTTCCTTTCGTACTTTTCTTCCGCCAACAAAAACGACAGAAGCTATTGCAGCAAATCCAGCTAGGATATGAACAACAATACCGCCAGCAAAATCTTGAACTCCCCATTGAGCTAAAATTCCACCACCCCAGATCATATGAACAAAGGGATAATAAACTAGAGGTTGCCATAACACCAGAAAAATAAGATAGGCTTTAAATGAAACTCTACCTGAGAATGCTCCAGTAATTAAAGCTGGCGCTATAATAGCAAACATCATCTGATAAGAGAAAAATAGATATTCTGGAATATCCCCATTACCGAATGGTGTCGCAGAGGTCACTCCCATTAGAAAGGCCTTATCTAAATTTCCTATTATAGGACCGCTTCCGCTGAAGCATAGTGAATAACCAATACTGTACCATAGTATTGTACTGATTCCCATTGAAACAAAACTTTGAATCATAACGCCAAGAATGTTGCGTTTTGCGGTTAATCCGCCGTAAAAAAAAGCCAAACCAGGCGTCATAAGCATAACGAGACTGGTCGATATCAGCATAAATGCTGTTGAAGGTGTAGAATACATAAATATTTCCGTTTTTTATAAGTTCAGAGTTTTTGAAATATCAAATATTGTGGTATGTTCTTTTTGCTTAATCCTCCTTTATTTCTTATTTTTTCAGATACCACTATAAAGTTCATTTCAAAAAACTTTCTGGTTACTGTTATCAGAATTGCGTACTGTGGCCATCAAACAATAACAATTAATCAGTTTATAGTTAATAAAATAAAAGAGTCAACAATAAACATAAATTTTATACATAAATATTTATGTATTTATTAATATTTTAATAAAAAATTACAAAAAACATAAAAAAATTTAGATTATTATATAGATAATATTTAAAGATATTCTTTAGCCTTAATAGTATGTTAATAATAGATACAATTTATTTTGAGAAATAAATTGTTATTACTAATTTGATACTCATTATTTTATATATTTCAACATTCCACTAAACTCAATTAAATGAGCGAGAGAAATGTAAAAATTTATTCAAATATTTTTTATTTATTGTATTAAGATTGGTGAATAAAGGGATAATTTCCTAATCAGATATAAGTACTTTCACTTTTTTTCAACAAAAGGAGAATACAAAAGATTAATTGTCTTTTGTAAAAGGGTTGGTAGCAAAGTAATATCACTCTACCGTTTAAAAATACATTTGGATTTTATAAACCCCAATTATCTGTGCCAGAAATAGCTTTAGAATTAGTTAGGGGCTTATATTAAGTAGCAAATAGATCTAATTCTTATCTCTCAAGCCTTTTTAAAAGAGACTTAATTATTAGTATTGCTATATTACTATTTTAACAAAGGTCTATTAGCTTATTCAAATCTACACTATATTGAACATTCTGCATCATTATATAATTATGTGGAAACGAACTGTAATATATGCAGAGCTTATTAGACTTCTAAAATGCATTTGAGGAACTAATAGCCTGAGTCTTGTAATACTAATATTCTTATCTTAACTTTGTTTCTTAGAATCTATTTTGTATTTAAAACAAAATCTTCTGATATTTAGGAATATCAAAGTGTTTCTTTAAAAAAACTTTTTGCAGAGGCACGTAATATGAAATTTATTTACGCTATACCTAACACAGGAGTCTATACTTTCAAAATTAACTAAGTTAATAACTTAGCATATACCTGTTCTATATCTATTTTTTTATCAATGATTTGATGATATACACTACTCAATACATCATCATCTAAGACACTTTTAAAGCCTTTTAAACCTATAAAATCTTTGACAAACTGAGAGGCAGGATTGAACAAAAGTTCTTCTTTTGTTCCTATTTGTTCAATTTTACCTTCATTAATTAAAACTATCCTACTTCCCATTTTTATCGCTTCTTGGATATCATGGGTAACAAAAAGAACTGTTTTATTTAATCTTTTTTGAAGTTTTAAAAGTTCATCTTGTAACGCAGTTCTAGCAATTTCATCAACTGCTCCAAATGGTTCATCCATAAGTATAATATCGGGGTCAGCTGCAAGAGCTCTTGCTACACCAACTCTCTGTTTTTGTCCACCACTTAATTCATTTGGATATCTATCAAGCATCTCTTTTGTTAAGCCAACAAGTTCAATTAATTCTTCTGCTCGTTGTCTTCGTTTGTCTCTATCAAGGCCTTCAAGAGAAAGCACATAACTAATATTGTTTTCGATACTCATATGTGGAAAAAGACCAATTTGTTGAATAACATATCCTATATTTCTACGTAAAGTAATAGTATCCCAGTCTTTAATACTTTTACCTTTGATTATAATATCTCCACTATCAAAATCTATGAGTTGATTTATCATTTTTAAAAGTGTAGTTTTTCCACAACCAGAAGGTCCAAGTATAGTAATAAATTCGCCCTCTTCTATAGATAAACTTAAGTCTTCTAAAACCTTTAAATCTTTATTATATTTTTTATAGACATGTTTTACTTCTACAATCATTAGTTAAGAATTCCTTTTTCTTGTAAAAATTCACGAGCTACCTCACGAGGTTCTTGTTTCTCTATTTCTACTTTGTAGTTCATTATTGTCATTTCATCATTATTAATAGTGCCATCTAACATCCCTAAAACTTTAATTAATTCAGGATGTTCATCTAATACTTCTTGGCGAACTAAAGTTGCTGCATAATATGATGGGAAGAAATTTAAATCATCCTCTAATACTAGCATATTATATTCTTCTAGCTTACCATCGGTAGAAAAGATATTAATAACATCAACTTCACCTGAATTAATAGCTTGATATTTAAGACCAATATCCATACCTACTTCCTTACCAAAATCCATTCCATAAACTTCATTTAAGCCGGGGAGACCATCTTCTCTTTCAAAGAAGTCATGTTCAGCGCCAAAAGTTAAATCTTGACTTACTGCGGCTAAATCTGAATAAGTCTTAATATTTAGCTCTTTTGCTAAATCTTTTTTCATAGCTAATCCAAATGTATCATTGAAGCCAAATAGATTAGACCAATAAATATTAAACTCTTCGCTGTAACTTTTCTTTACAGCCTCATATAGTTCTTCTGGATCATTTATTAAGTCCTGTTTAAGGACCTCCATCCAACCGGTTCCACTATATTCTGGATATATATCAATCTCACCTTTCAACATAGCTGGATGAATATTGGCAGTACCACCACCAATACCAGCTTTGTATTCAACTGTTAAATCTGTTTCCTGTTCAATCAAAGCAAACATCATTTCTGCTATAATAAATTGTTCAGTCATTGGCTTACTTGCGATTGTAATTGAATCATCTTTACTACAACTTACAATAGAAACCATTAAGATTATTGTCACTAATATACTTATCATTTTTTTCATTTTACACCTCTTTTTTTTATCGAATGTTAATATCATTAAAAATGCTATATAAATTACTTTCCTTTTCCTAATATTCGTTTTTTTAGCAAGTTTTCAACTTTTTGTAATATCAAATCTACAATGATAGCCATAGAAGCTACTAGTAAACTACCTGCTATTATCATTTCTGGGTTAAAACTTGAAATACCTCTATAGATTGCTACACCTAATCCACCAGCTCCTATAAAAGAAGCAATTCCACCAAGAGCAATAGTCATGATTACCATTGTCCTAAAGCCTGTAATAATAATGGGCAAGGCCAGAGGCAATTGTATTCTAATTAGCAATTGCTTTTTTGTTGTTCCCATGCCTATAGCCGACTCTATTATTTCTGGATCAACTTCTTTTATACCAACATAAGTGTTTCTTATCATTGGTAATAAGCCATAAATTACTAATGCTGTTATTGCACTTTTATTACCTATTCCCGTAATAGTTACTAATAATCCAAACAATGCAATAGAGGGAATCGTATATAAAAAGTTGGTAAGCATTAATACAATTGAAGCTAATCTTTCATTTGTAGTCATTAATATTCCGGTTGATAAACCTATAACGGTAATAATTGACACAGCAATTAATGTTATACCGATATGTTGCATCAATAATTCGAAGAAAAAATCCCATCTTTCAATATACATTTTAAAAACATTAGCTATCATATTTTCCCTTTCTTAGTTTTTATTTATCTATTTACTCTAACAATCTATGAATATATATAAGCATAAATGTTTTAAATCTAATATCAACCTTTGCCATAAATTATTATTAACTCTTATTAGAGTTAGATTTCATTAGTATTTAAATATTTAATCCTTAATACATTGTATTTCCAGATTTAGTTTTATTTGGAATTTGTTGAATTGAATCCCAATGCTCTACAATTTTGCCATTATCATCAAATCTAAAAAAATCCATAGTAATATATTGATCGTTTCCTGGCCAAATTTGATGGGTATGAAGAGAAACTAAATCATCCTGAGCAATTGCTCTTACAAAGTCTATACTTTTCTCAGGATACTCTTGTTGCATCAATGTAAAATAATCGATAAAACCTTCTTTACCGTCAGCCACTGTGGGATTGTGTTGTATATATTCATTTCCTACATATAGCTCCACAGCTTTTGAAGGATTTCCTAGATAAGACATTTCATAAAAGGCTATAGCATTCTGTTTATTTATTTCTATATTTTGATTCATAATTATGTCCTTTTCATTTTAACTAGGCACTTTAGTAAATTAATTTACCTTAACCTATTCTTATTTTATCTATTCTTCCAAAGAAAGGAATATAAAAAAGGAGTCATTTATTATAAAATTGAGCCTAGCTTTTCTCTAAATTCTATAATATCTAAGTAAATATTTAAGCTCCTACAAGTAAATCAAAAGTAATAGTGATGAAATAAATCAGTAAATAAATATAGCAAAACAATTGAGTTAATGAAGTTCTTAGCCTTTCCACTTCACTATAAGAGCAACTTAAAATAAAGTTTAGCACTAATAGTAACTATTGTTTGTAATTATTACTTAGAAATAAACTATCATTATAATACTAGTACTTACTTTCCTATATCTACTTTTAATTATTCTAATGTAACTCAAGTGAATTTTTAATAACTATTAATCATCAATCATTTATATTTATCTATCTTATTTGGTTAAACTCTTAAAATATTCATCCCATTCTTGGTGTTCTCTACCTGTTGCCTCACGATAATGACTAACATTATCAACTTTTCCTTCTGAGATTCCTTGATAGATTCCTGCAATAACAGAACCAATAAACTCACCTAATTCTGCTATTCTTTCCTCTTTGAATTTTTCAACACTTATAGGAGTATAGGTCAAATTAGTGTTAAAAGCTCCGTTCATATAATTAGCAAGTTCATACTGAGTAATAGCTTTGCCATGGAGATTATAAATTTTTGAATTATGTTTATCTTCAATTAACATTTTCGCATAGGCAAAGGCTAGTTCAACTCTTGTAGTATAACCGGTTTTACCATTTCCTGCACAATTTCTGATACCGCCTTCTTTTTTATATGATTCAATGTATTCAATATCAGGTTCAATATAAATTCCATTACGTCCTATGACCCAATCCAAACCACTATTAATTATATCTTGTTCAGTCTGTCTATTACTATTTACTACTTGAGAAAATAAAGTACCCTCATCAGCACCTTGTATGCTTGTATAAACTATTTTTTTTACACCGTTATTTTTTGCAGCTTGAATTACATTGCGATGTTGCTCTATTCTTTTATTAGGATCATCCATTCCGGATACCAATAATAAGACATCTATTCCTTTCAATGATTTTTCTAAACCTGCTTTATCATTATAATCACCTGGACGGATTTCTATTCCCAAACTAGCTGCTCTTTCTGGGGTTCTTGCGAGTCCTATTACATCACTTTTTGACAGTAAAGATACTGTTGCTTTTACTATTTCTTTTCCTAATTTACCACTTGCTGCTGTTACTGCTACTTTCATTTTAGTATCCTTATATTTTAAACATTGGTGTTAAAAAATTAGCTCCAATATCATTTTACTTTATAAAATTAATTCAAATTTTTATCTAAACATTATAAATGCCTTAATTAAGTTCTTTCTATAAAACAGTTTAAGGTATTCCAAAATGAGTGTCTACAGTATAAAAAGATGACTTTTATTCACTGTACTATTGAAAAATTACAAAAAGGTTCAATATTTATATCAAAAATTGAAATTTAATTTATTAATTTTACAGATTAATTGAGTAAATAAAAACTTCTAATTTTATAATTAATTATAATTTAAAAAATTTGGCATAATTAAATTTAAGTGGCAAATAGAGCATTTTAAAGGTGATTTATTAATTACAAAGGAATATATCATTTAGTGAGAATTAATATATTCTTTTATATTCCTTTTTGCTTATAATAATACCATTGAGAGTTATTTTTGGAGGATAGAAAAAACTAATTTTTTACTTATTTGGAAAAAACATACAAATAAAAAATTTACTATTATACTGAGCCGTGATACTGAACAGAAGGAAAATAATTTAAAGAATCAATGTTAGTTTATTCCAAGAGATTTAATATACTAATCATGGTTATCTTATATAATATCATTAAACATTTCTGAAATTAATAGTTTTATATCTGGAGTAGAAAGAAATATCACTGCAGTAATTAAAGCAATTAAAAAACAATATAGTAATGGTCTTTCAGAAGAAACTGTAAATAAAATCAAATTTATCAAAAGAATTATATATAGCAGATGCAACTTTGATACGCTAAGAAATAAGATATTACTAGCTGAAAAATATAACTAATCCCCAATTAATGGAAAGAGCCATTATTAACTTGACGTTTATAACAGAGGATCATATCAATTTACACAAAACATCCTTATTTATTAATTTTTTTATCATACTTTCCAAGAATATTACTAAATCAATTATCAAAAATATCTGATAGCTCGAACTTTTCTATTTTGTAATTTACTATCAACACCTTTGACTGTAGAATAGTTACTTACCCAATAAAAGTAAGCATAGGGAAGTCCTTCTTCTGTTGAACTCCAATATTGCCCATTTAAACCAAGCAATTCAGAATATTTATTCATTTTTTCTAATTCATTTATACTAGGTAAATACCAGTCACTATATCCATTTAATACAAGTTCATAACATAATTCGGCGGCTCCATACGAACTATTTCCATAATATCCATGGTTTTTGTTGATTATTTCTGTATTATTCTTACCAGTACCAATTTCAGCTTGAGTTTGTCCTACATAACTATTTGAAGAACTCCAAGGAATGTAAGAAGTTTGATCGAAAGGTGCAGCTTCAATATATCTCCATCCATCTGAATATTCCCCTTTGTCGTAGAAAATTATCCCTTCGGCAGGACCTTTTTCACTTAAAATTGGATTAATCTTCCAATAAGCATATAAAGTGTGATTAGATTGATTTTCTATTTGAGTAGAAGGTTTTATTCTCTTTCCTCTTCCATATGGGGAAGTATACCACCCTTCGAATGTATATCCTTCTCGAGAAGTTGTTGCAAGTTCACCATAGATATTAAAAGAATCATCAAAAGAAATTCCAAATTTCATCTTTACTAATTTGTTTTCAGGAACTGCAGTTATTCCACCTTGGCTATCAAAGGTTATTGTATAGATTTCAGAGCCTAATATACAACTAGTAAACACAAGTGTCAGGAATGCCAAAGATAAAAGTAAGAAAGTTTTTTTATATTTCATTTTATTCACCTAATTAGTAAATTAGTTTATAGTTTACTAATTGAATTTATTATTGTCAATTAATATATTCTCAAAATTTCTAATGGTCCGACAGTAATTTACAATGACACACCTAAGAAATATCCTAGAAAAATTAAGGGTCTTCTAACCTATATGTGGGTTAGAGCCTAATTAATTTTCTCTTTAAGTCCCTTTGTTAACATAATTTATCTGTTCGCTAAAGGGATTTTTATGTTGCTACAAACCAAAAGTACAGAATTGACCAAATTATTGATGTTCCTGAATCCGTAAGCCCTACGAATACACAATTTTATTTTGTTATTTAAAGATTCTGTTTTCGCATTACTAATCTTGTATGTTCTAGTTGCTATTATAGCTTCATAATGACGCTTTATCTTTCTTCCCAAAGCTACAAAGCTTGGTATTCTACATCTTCTTGCCCAAGATAACCAAGAATTTAGATGATCTTTAACTTCTTCAATATCATCTAATTTGAAAATAAATCTTAGCTTTTCCTTCAACATATATGCTCTGTATAATTGATTGTCTCCAAGCTTTATCATTTCTAACTTTTCTCTTTGGTTTTTTGTCAAATTTTCAGGGTTCTTACGTAAAGCAAATTTAGAATTCTTTATAATCTTAGATTCATCTATTGGGTTCTCATCTCCTTTCTTAGGTCGTCCTCTACCTCTCTTCTTTGGTTTTCCTTCCTTCTGTTCAAGTATTGCTCTTGCTCTTTGAGAAGCTGCTTTTCTTACATCATCAAGTGCAACTTGTGCCCAAGAGATAGTATGAAAAGGATCAATGCATCGTCTGGCTTGTGGGATATACTTATCCATACAAGCTTGTATCCATCTAGCTCCATCACCACTGACAGTCTTGATAGAGGCTCTCTGCTCAGGCGTTAATAGCTCAAAGAATTTGGTTAAAGTTTCTATACTGTGTCCTTCTGCAGCCCATATAACTGTACTATTATCGTTATTTACAACAGTTGTTATGTAATTATGACCTTTTCTGTAGCTTGTCTCGTCAATTCCTATATTCACCAAATTTTTAAATCTATCTTCATATTTAGGAGCTACATCCAATAACACTCTATTGATTATATCACCTACAGTATTCCAAGAAACTCCCATAAATTCAGATAAAGTCTTTTTACTTAAATTGAAAACTAACCAAGCTACTTGATTTTCAAAATCTTTAGTAAATCTAGAGTTCTGTCTTGCCCATGGAACTGATGCTGTAATCACACCATGGTCTGGACAAGACACTCTATTGGTATTTGCCAAAACATATACAGGAATGGTTCCAACATCAAGAGATCTCCATTTTCGAGGTGTTTCTTTTTTATCGTATCCAGGTAATTTTTTTCCACAGATTGGGCATCTGTTTTGCTCTCTTTTATATGGCTCTACATGAATATAAAGCTCTTTAATATTTTTAGAATTAGTAATTAAATTCCAATTTAAAACTTTTACATTATTGACACCGATTAATTCTTTTAATAAGCTCTTGATTGTCATTGGTTATCGTCCTTTGTGTGTTGTAGTAAATTTACAATAGACGATAACTGGTGACTTTTTCAATAAAATCCTTAAAAAACTAATTTCTGTATTCTTTATTCATTCCTTTTTCCCTTTCTTTTTAAATTCTCAATTATAAAATTTACCCACACTTACTGATGAAGCCTCAAAATTAAATATACTAATTGATTTGTTGTGTTAATTACTTTTAGTAATTTGATAAATCAAATCTAAGAAGGGAAAAAGAAGTAACACGGATATCCACAAAGGATACATATGGCGGCACTTCTTATGTTAATAAGATGTACATGTGTTTGTTAAATGAAGTTGGTGCAATAGCAAGTGTTTCCATTGGATGTTGCTATGATAAGGCAAGTGAAGAATCCTTTAATTCAATATTAAAGACTGAGGGATTGTATAATTGGTTTGGGAAAACTAAGTTTAAAGATAGAAGAGTAAGAGAAGAAGAAGTCCTACAAAAGTGATACAATTTATACCTAGATATAAGAATAAAAGAAGAAAGAAACAATTCAAGTGGGAAACACCAATATAGCACTATGAGAGAAAGCCAAAGGGTACTTTACCTATTGTTTATAGAAACCAATTGACACTACCTGAGGTAGTTGTAGAATATAAGAATAAATAACTGTTAACATAAATGGTAACAGTTAAATTTAAAGTGTTAACTTTAATGGGTGCAGCCCGACAAACAGTGTAAACCTGCTAATAATAATCAAGCCATGTAGAACTCATTAACACTAATCTAATGTAATATTATTCCATCAATTCAAAAGAGTAAGTTATAAAGAATTTTCTAAAAGAGCTTTTGAATGTTATATTATCTAATCTATTTATTTATTAATTCTTCATATGCAGTTTTAAAACCAGTAATATCAATGTCTCTTACTAAATAGTTCCATGAATATCCTACGTGAACTAAATTTATTGTTAAGGGTTTTTCTTTCATCAATAATTCTTTAAACTCATGAAAATCTGAAGTTTTTATTCCCATACCAAACTTCTCTTTTACTACTGTATCCACCATATCATATTCATATTTAATATTTTCACATTTAATATACAACTTCCATTCACCTACATAGCGATTATATGCATCATAGAGAACTGGCTTATTTAATCTATAGATATCTATATTAGCATTATTCTTACCTACCATAAAATATACAGCATAAAAATCATCCTTCATGCTTTCTTTTCCATTGGTATTAAAGATATAACCATCATCAGAAACGTCACCGTAATTATCTAAATAATAAAAGATATCCCAAACACCTTTATCCATAGTTTTTTTCGATTCATTATTTTGATAGACATTATTCCGACCTTGTTGACAAGCTGTATAACCATCTAAATATCCTTTTTTATAATCATTTGCACCAAAAATGCTACTAGTAACAACAAGCATACTTAAAATCAACACGATAAACTTTTTCATATTTTCTCCTCAAAACAGTAACTTTAACTGTAAATAACATCTTCAAGTCAGAGTGTATTTGGAATCAAAGTTAAAGTATTTTCTATTTGCTAATTAATTTTTTATAGGCACTATTAAAACCTGTGGTATCGATATTATTTACAGAATAAAAACTTGAAGTATTATAAGTTGTTTCTGTAATATTTATAGTTATAGGTTTTTCTTTTTGTAAAATATTTATAAAATTCTGATATTCAGAATCATTTAACCATAATCTACCTTCATTATTTGAAGCATGAAATTTATAAGCTTTTGAATCACAATTAATAAGAATATTATACATACGTGGATTATCAGAACTTCCACTTACTATATCTGTTCCATTTTCTAATAATATTATTGCAACTGATTTTTTTTCAATTACCAACATTGCTGATAACTTTGAATCATTAACAACTTTATTTGAAAATGTAGCGTTTTTCAAAACATCTGTACAAATGTAACTATAACTATCATCAATTTCAAATGAACCAAAGTTCTTATCAATATATGTATAACTCCAAGCTCCAAAAACTAATTGATTTGCCAAATCCTTATTTATTGACACAACAATCTTATTTTCTTCTCCATTTTGACATGCTAGATATCCTTCCATATAACCTCTGTTATAATCTTCATTAGAAAAAACTCTAGCAATATACACAGTTGATATTAAAAAAAACATTATGTATTTCTTTTTCATTTTAAATTCCTTTTTAGTAAATTAATAAAATAATACTCCTATATAATATCATTTTTATATTCAACCTTACTCCACAAAACAGTTAAGACCTTTAAACTTTTCAAACAATTCTTTTAACTTTTCTATTATCTTTTTCTTCTTTTCTATTCTATTGTTAGCTCCACTACTAAATCGAGACATTGGAGGTAAAAGCTTATCGATATCTGTACCTGTAGTCTTAAGAAAGCCATCTCTTAAAGAATTATCTACAAACCTTTTAGTTTCTTTCTCTTTTAAGTTTTCAGACTCTATAAGTTTTTGTACTTCTTCTTCCTTTTTAGCTTTAGTGAATTCAGACCATTTACCATCTAAAGAATCACCTTCATTAGAATCAACATTAACAGAATCAATGAAACTTTCAATAAGTTCTTTCTTACTTCTTAATTCAATACTAGACTTAATAGCTTTCTCAATACCTGCTAGAATCTCTTTATCTTCACAGTTAGAATCATGAAATTGTTTAACTAGATTTAATATATAATCAATGTTAATTTCTTCTTGTTTAACAAGCTCAAGCTCAAAGACTATATCGTCATTTACATCAGTCTTATCTACTTTATCCTTTTTAAATTTTTCATAGATATCTATGTATTTACTCTGATAATCTTGATAATCTCTATCAGAAATAAGTTGATGATCTTTAAACTCATCAAAAGATGTTAATATATTCCTTAATCTTAACAAAGAACCAAAGAGTGTTACAAAATCTTTTTCACTTTTTTCACCTAAAATTGGAGCATTTAAAGGGAATTCTTCAACTAATCTATCTATTAATTCTGAGTAACCAGCAACATGTTTATCTTTTCGTTGATAACCATAGAAATACTCTATAAAACTTCTTAAAAGGACTATACTATCGGCATCTTCATCTCCAAATAAAGCTATAGCATCACGTGTTTCTTCTTGTAGATTTCTAAAACACACAATATTACCATAGGTCTTTACAGAGTTTAAAATCCTGTTAGTTCTTGAGAAAGCTTGTATTAAACCATGCTGTCTTAGATTCTTATCTACCCATAAGGTATTAAGAGTTGTAGCATCAAATCCTGTTAAGAACATGTTAACTACTATCAATAAATCTAGGTCTCTTTTTTTAACTCTCTTAGAAATATCTTTATAATAATCTTGGAAACCTTTAGCTTCAGTACTAAAATTAGTTCTAAACATAATATTATAATCATCTATAGCTGAATCTAAAAAATCTCTTGATGTTTTATCTAGATTTGAAGTATCAAAATCTTCATCAGGAGGTAAATCTCCAGGTTCTTCTTCATTAGCACTATAGCTAAAAATTGTAGCTATTTTTAGCTTTTGACCATTACCTGAAAGTTGATTTTTAAATTCTTCATAATATCTCTTAGCCATTGGAATAGAGGAAACTGTTAAGATTGAATTGAACCCAAATACGCGTTTATCATTTAACTTATAATTACTAGACCTTTTAGTCTTTTGGTCAAAATGTTCTATAATATATTTTACAATTTCTTCGACTCTCTCAGGAGAATCTAAAGCCTTTTCTCTATCAATAGCTGCAACATCAATATCATTAACACCATCTTTCATTCTCATAGTATTGATATAATCGATTCTAAAAGGTAATACGTTTTCATCGTTGATAGCATTTACAATAGTATAAGTATGTAGTTTATCACCAAATGCTTGCTTAGTAGTTCTGATAAGGTTTTTTGAGCCTACAGGAGCATTCTTAGCAAAAATAGGGGTACCGGTAAAACCAAATATGTGATACTTCTTAAAATGCTTGACTATAGCAGTATGCATATCTCCGAATTGACTTCTATGACATTCGTCAAAGACTAAAACTATATGCTTTTTATATATTTCATGAGTTCTATTTTTTTTAATAAAGCAATCAAGCTTTTGTATGGTAGTAATGATAATACTAGCATCAGGATCTTCTAATTGTTTAGTAAGTATATTTGTAGAGGCATTACTATTAGCACAACCCTTTTCAAATTTATCATACTCTTTCATAGTTTGATAATCCAAATCTTTTCTATCAACAACGAAAAGAACCTTATCTATATACTTTAATTTTGTAGCTAACTGCGCAGTTTTAAATGAGGTTAGAGTTTTACCTGAACCTGTTGTATGCCATACATAACCACCTGAATCAATTGATCCTACAGTCTTTGAATTAGTTGAGCATTCAATTTTATTTAAGATTTTCTCAGTAGCACATATTTGATATGGTCTCATTACTAAAAGCAAATCATCTGAGGTAAATACACAAAATTTAGTTAGAATATTTAAAATAGTATGTTTTGATAAAAAGGTTTTTGTAAAATCAACTAAATCAGAGATAATATTATTTTTCCCATCAGCCCAATAAGAGGTGAACTCAAAGCTATTGCTAGTTTTTTTTCTACTGCTTCTACCTCTAGTTTGGTTCTCAGTTATATGACTATTTCTTGTAGTATTAGAATAGTACTTGGTATTAGTACCATTAGATATTACAAAGATTTGTACATATTGAAATAAGCCTGATGATGCCCAAAAACTATCTCTCTGATATCTCTCTATTTGATTAAAAGCCTCTTTAATAGCTACACCACGTCTCTTTAATTCAACATGAACTAAAGGTAAACCATTTACTAGAATAGTTACATCATATCTAGTTTTATGATTGCCATTTTCTTCTTCATACTGGTTGATTACTTGCAATCTATTATTATGAATATTCTCAGTATCTATGATTTTAATATTCTTGGTTAAGCCATCATCTCTTTTTAGTAATTGAATATTATCAGTTTGAATCTTCTTAGTCTTTTCTACTATTCCATCTTTAGTATTTGCTAAGCATTCACTAAAGAATTGTTTCCATTCTTTTTCAGAAAAGGTAAACTTATTAAGTAACTCAAGTTGCTTTCTTAAGTTACTAACTAAATCTTTCTCTTCATGAATAGTTATATAATCATACCCTTGTTCTGATAAGATTTTAATAAAGGCTTTTTCTAGCTCTGCTTCACTTTGATAATTCTCAGAACGTTTTACAGATGAAGTATATTCAGATACAACTGTAAAATCATCTGTAGTTATTATTTGATTATAGGTGCTCATGCTTTCTTCTCCTTAAAGGTTAGCAATTTATCTCTATAATATTCATATTGTTGTTGCCTAGCCTCTATCTCTGCAGGTAGTCCTTTTGAAATGTCATTTGTTAAAGTGTCAAATTTATCTAAGATTGCAACTATTCTTTCTTGTTCTTTTAAAGGAGGGACTGGAACTTTTATTTTTTTAATTGCATCAACGTTAGAATGAACTACCTTACTTTTTACTCTTCCTTTGCTTTTTTGTATTTGTGCATTCACAGTGGATAAAGCATATGCTATATATTTAGGATTTTGATTGTGTTTCATTACAACCATATCTCCTCCTGCTAAACATTTTTCAGAACCCACATAGACACAAGATTTTGCTATTTCTTCTACACTTTCTCCTGTTATTGCAAATAGGACATCTCCATATTCAAAATATTTCTTGTTTCTTATTAACTCTTCATTTGTATTAGAAAAACATTTATCAAACCATATATTATATTTTGTATAGATTTCACCATATCTCACACAAGGAGTACCTTCTAAAGTAACTTGGTCTCTTTTGATTCCAGTACCTCTATACATATTAGTTGATATTTCTCCAAGTTCTTTCCATTCCACACTATCATCAAAAGTTAATAAAGAATCACGATAATATTCATATTGTTTTTTTCTTGTTGTAAGCTCTGTTGTAAGCTCTGTTGTAAGCTCTGTTGTAAGCTCTGTAAAATTGTCTAATATACGGACTATTTCTTCTTGGATTGGTAGAGGTGGAACAGGGATTTGAATCTTATTTAGCATATTATAAGAGACAAAAGGTTGTGACCCTTTATTGGCCTTCGATAAAAAATCTTGTTTTAATAATTGATAATAAGCATATTTAGGAATCACCGAATTTGATTTAACTTTACATATTACTCCGTTATAAGTTACAAAATGTTTACCAAATCCCCAATTTACTATTCCTGCATAGGCTCCAATATGACCAATTATTGGTGAATCTTCACTATTAAATTCAGTATGTTTCCCAACAACTCCATTACTGCCATAAACAGGATATATTCCTCCAGTTTGTGGTATTGTATTTCCTGTACCATATTGAAATTTATAAATATCACCAAGTTTTTTATATTCAACACCATCAGGACATAACTCATCTATCAATTCATCAATTTTACTCATTAGTTATCACCCTCTATTTCACTTACAATCAAATCAATTGCAGTTCTAAGTTCATCTTCATGAGCAACTATCTTTTTAATCTTTTCATTAAGTTCTGTAATATTAATAACTTCTCTAGTATCCTCTTTTTCAACATATGATGATACTGAAAGAGAATAATCTTGTTTGGCTATTTCTTCATTATCAACTACTAAAGAAATATAATCTTCATCTTTTCTATTAGTGTAAGACTCTATTATATTTGAAATATTTTTCTCTGTTAATTTATTATTATTAGTAACTTTAAGACATTCATTGGAAGCATCTATAAACAAAGTACTGTTTTCTTTTTTAGACTTCTTAAGAACCATAATACATGTTGCAATACTAGTTCCAAAGAATAGATTGCTTGGTAATTGAATAATGCTATCAATATAGTTGTTATCTATTAGATACTGTCTAATTTTCTTTTCTGCACCACCTCTATATAAGATTCCAGGAAAGCAAACTATAGCAGCAGTACCATTTGTTGAAAGCCAAGATAGACTGTGCATTATGAAAGCTAAATCTGCTTTTGACTTAGGAGCTAAGACACCTGCAGGGGAGAACCGTGCATCATTTATAAGTAAAGGATTATCACTACCTTCCCATTTAATAGAGTAAGGTGGATTAGAAACTATAGCATCAAAAGGTTCATCATCCCAATGTTGTGGGTTTATTAAAGTATCATCACAAGCAATATCAAACTTATCATAATCAATATCATGAAGAAACATGTTAATTCTACATAGATTAAATGTAGTAGGATTTTTCTCTTGACCATAAAAACCTTGTCTTATATTATCTTTACCTAATATCTTAGCGAAGTTAAGTAATAAAGAACCTGAACCACAAGCTGGGTCATATACTTTATTAACTTCTGTTTTACCTACTAAAGTTATTTTAGTTAATAATTCAGAAACCTCTTGAGGGGTATAAAACTCTCCACCACTTTTTCCAGCACTGGAAGCATACATTCCCATAAGATATTCATAAGCATCACCAAAGGCATCTATACTATTGTCTTGATAATTACCGGCTTTCATAGAGTCTATTCCATTAAGAAGCTTTACAAGTTTATCATTTCTCTTTGCTACTGTATCACCAAGCTTATTGCTATTTACATCTAAATCATCAAATAAACCTTTAAAATCAGATTCGCTATCAGTTCCTTTTGTTGAATTCTCAATATTTGCAAAAATTTTTTCTAAAGTTTCATTAAGATTTACATCATTCTTAGCTATAGCTTTTACATTTACAAAGAGTTCACTAGGTAAGATGAAGAAACCTTTAGTCTTTACTATATCAGTTCTAATTCCTTCTGCCATTTCATCTGTAATCTTTGAATAATCAAACCCTAAATTTCCTGCTTGAATTTCACCTTTATTTATATAATTGGTTAAGTTTTCCGATATGTATCTATAGAACAACATTCCTAGAACAAAGGACTTGAAATCCCAGCCATCTATACTACCACGTAGTTCATTTGCAATTGCCCATATAGTCCTATGGAGCTCAGCTCTTTCTTGTTCTTTATTATCACTCATATATGAATATCTCCTAGTTTTAATACTAACTATGTTAACATAGTTTTAGTTATTTTTAAACAAAATATTTAAGATATTATATATTAATTTGGGCTTTTTCAAGAGAGTAAAAAGACCTTATAAAGGAATTTTACCCTTTTTAAATAAAATTTTATATCAGACTAGATTAAGTCACTTTAGAGTGCAATTTTAGAGCATAGAACTTTGAAGTTCTAAACCTCCCAATAGGTTTTCTTTCATAGCATGAGTAGAAATAAAAGGTTAGTACTCTTGTTAAGCCTTGTTGATAACTTGATGTAGGTAACTAATAGTAGTAGGATTAAAAACAGTATAATGGTATGAAATGAAATTAGGATTTATAGCAAAGTCATTTCCAATTTATAATTATAACTAAAATATATTTAAAGGAAGGATCTTAAAATGAAAGGGGTTTCTAAATTTGTATCATTATTTTTCATATTAAGTTTGTTAGTTATAGCACCGGCCATTAGTGTTAAAGAAAAAGAATTAGTATAAGATACACAAACTTTTGATACTACAGTTTACAATCCACTAACTTTGGTTATAGGTAATTGAACAAATGAAAGTGGTACTTTTAAAATAGAAGTTGATTCTGATACTGTATATGAAAAATATGATTTTAGTAAAAGTAGTGTAGAGAGCCTAAAAAACAGTAAACCACGTATAAATAATTGTTAAAGTGACTACGACTTGATGAAATTTAATAAGGTTATACATTGTAATGATTTACCAACACTATATAAAGTTGAATATTATACTGATGAAAACCACTATAAAAAATTTATATTTATATTTCCAACAGATGACAAATTAACAGTTATTTGCGTATATAAATATGGATCTTTTCCTGAAGATAAAGATATAGATGTTTTACAAAAGGTCTATTAAAAAATATTACCATATCACAACTCAGAAAAGGTTTGATTAATATATCAAACTTAGTTATATGAGGAAAAGGAGAAATTTAATGATTTATGGAATGAAAGAAAATTTTGAGTATGTACTAGTCTCAAATTCTGACAGACAAAAATTTGTCGAAGAAGTAAATGAAGCGTTAAGTAAAGGTTTGAAATGTAAAGGTGAGATTACTACAGGTGAAAAAAATGGTTTCCTTATTTGGGGTCAAGTTATGGTAAAGAAAGCTTAACTTATATTGTATTTCTATAAACTAGATTAAGAAACATATAGTCTGAAGACATTCATTATATGAGTTTTGCAAATCTACATACTTTTAAGTAAACTATTAAGATACCACCTCCCTTATTATTAGGTTGAGAAAATACAAGAATTGTAGCATTCATAGCAACAATCTTTCTTAAAAGCTACCCTATCTTGGTTCAACTATTGTTTTTTTTATCAAAGCATGGGCATTTTTGTACTCATTTTAATAATGCTAATTTGAAACTTTTATTTCAGATAAGTTATACAGAGGTTAGACACTTTTGTTAGCATTCAGCCTTAAGTTTAAAGATTACTGTTAAATTTAATCTTTGGCTAAAATAAAAGTATCCCATTGTTGTGCAGTATTTAAAGTACTATCTGCATTCTTTGTAAAATTATAAACATTATTATTAACTTGACGTTTATATCCTACTTGATTGAAAGTTAGTTTAACACTTTACTTGTATCAGTAAGATTAGGACATGAAAAAATGCTATATAATTACCACTTATATAAATATAATAACTCCCTACTATGTAAGGAGTTATTTATTTAGAATATTATTCCCACTCGATTGTTCCAGGTGGTTTACTTGTTATATCATAGAGTACACGGTTAACACCCGCTACTTCGTTACAAATTCTTGAAGCTGCAGCTTGTAATACCTCAGGTGGCATTCTAAACCAGTCAGCAGTCATTGCATCATCACTTGTAACAGCTCTGAGTGTGCAAACTTCTCTATAAGTTCTTGCATCACCTTGTACACCTACACTCTTAACAGGTAATAAACAAGCTAGAGCTTGCCAAATATCACCGTATAGACCTGCTTTAGTAATCTCATCAATAAAGATAGCATCTACATCTCTAAGTGTATCTAGTCTCTCTTTTGTGATTTCACCAATACATCTAACACCTAGACCAGGTCCTGGGAAAGGATGACGGTTAACCATATTTTCAGGAAGACCTAATTCTCTACCAAGTTCTCTAACTTCATCTTTAAATAAGTTTCTAAGAGGTTCTAAAAGTTTCCATTTAAGATCTTTTGGAAGACCACCAACATTATGGTGAGATTTAATTGTTGAAGAAGGACCACCGAATGCACTTTCAGATTCAATAACATCTGGATACAAAGTACCTTGTGCTAAGAATGAAATTTCACCTAGTGTTCTAGCTTCCCCGTAGAATGTATCAACAAACATTTTACCAATAATCTTTCTCTTAGCCTCTGGTTCACTAACACCTTCTAAAGCACTTAAGAATTCATTTTCAACGTCTGCATAATGTAGTCTAATTGAATAATTGTCTCTAAAGATTCTTTGAACGTTTTCTGCTTCACCTTTTCTAAGAAGGCCATTGTTAACAAAAACACAAACTAATTGATCACCAATTGCTTTGTGAATTAATACTGCAGCTACAGATGAATCAACACCACCTGATAAACCACATAATACTTGTTTATCACCAACAACTTCTCTGATTTCTTTAATTGCGTTATCAATGAAGCTATTCATACTCCAGTTCTGTTCACAATTACATACATCTAGAATAAAGTTCTGTAATAATTTTGTACCATCAACGCTATGCACTACTTCTGGGTGGAATTGAACACCATAGAATTTCTTATCAACATTTTCTACCGCAGTAAATGGGCAGTTTGGTGTTGATGCTATTGTTTTAAATCCAGGAGCCAATTTTGATACTGAGTCTCCATGACTCATCCAAATTTGAGAGTCTTGTGGAATATCTTTAAAAATTGGTGACTTTGCAGTGATATCAATTTTAGCAAAACCATATTCTTTCTTTTCTGGACAAGTTACTTCACCACCATTTTGAATGGTCATGACTTGTAATCCATAACAAATACCTAAGATTGGAAGGCCAAGTTTAAAGATTTCTTCATCTACTCTAGGAGATCCTGACTCAGAAACACTTGCAGGTCCTCCTGAGAAAATAATTCCTTTAGGATTTAATTCTTTAATATCATTAGCGCTACAATTAAAAGGTAATATTTTGCTATAAACATTCTGCTCACGTACTCTACGGGCAATCAATTGACTGTATTGTGCACCAAAATCTAGTACTACAATTAAATCAGGATTTGTCTGTTGCATTTTAGCTCCTTAAAATAAACATACGCAACATTTTGTTGCATTTTTAACTTGGGCCTATGTTATCATATTTATATAACTAATTTCAATTTACTTTGCCAATTATTATTATTAAAGCAATTCTTGTACAGGAGGATAAGCTTTTACTACAGCTCTTGAAAGAGCATAGCCTGCAATTACACCAATTGCTGCTTGGAAAGCATTTCCTGGGACACCAGCAAGCGCTGCTTCAAATCCTATTCCCATAAGAGTTGCAGATAACATGAAATATCCACCAGTTACAATTAATATACAAAAAATCATTGCTAAAAATATTTTTATCTTTAAAACAGGAACACCATCTGAAATTGACTGTGCTGATCTTTTTACTATTAAAGCTACAACCAAACCTTCTAATCCATGTACTATGAATGAAATAGGAGCCCATTGTGGATATCCTGATAGAATATCTGCTAATGCAGTACCAAGACCTCCTGCAATAAATGCTGTTAGTGGTGAGAATGTAAATGCTATAAAACAGATTGCTAAATCAGCTAGATTTAAATAACCTTTTGTTGGTGTTGGAATCTTTATAATGATTGTAAACACAACTACAACTGCAGTTAGGACTGCTATCAAAGCAATTTTTAGTGCAGAACTTTTTCTTTTCTTTTCCATATTTATCCCCTTACTTTTTAAATATAAAAAACATTACACCATATAGAGTTAAAAGTGCAACTGTTTGAAGAAATGGATGAGAATATTTTTCAAGTGTATGAAAATTAGTTCTTTTTCTTTTTAAACCATAACCTCGAGCTTCTAAACTCATTGCAAGAGTTGGAATAGAACGAAGAGAAACCACAAGTGCACTTGTCATTGTTGGAAATAGGTTTCTAATCCTATTTGATAATTTCTTATTTGCTTTGTTATCCACACCTCTTCTAAGTTTGTGAGAATCAATTATTTGAACAAATGAATCAAAAATACTTGGTATGGATCTAAATACCAAAGAAATGGTTAAACTTGCTTTATATGGTAATTTAAAATCTTGTAGAGCTAACATGAATTCATCCATCTTAGTTGTTGTAAACAATAGAGAACATGCAAAGGTAATAGATAAAAATCTAAAATCTAATAATAATGATTGAATTAGCCCTTCTTTTGTTAAAATTAATAAATTATTAATAATCCATAAAGGTGAACCATCTCTCTCATAGAGTGGTGAAAATAATAACATTATGATCAACATAGGAAGTATTGATTTAATAACATTCTTAGTCTGTTTTTTTCCAATCGAATAAAATGAAAGTAGTATAAAGAATATTCCTAAAGCAATAATTGAATAAAATGATACAGGAGTAAATACATATATGCAACTAATTAGTGTTGCTATAACTTTAGCACGTGGATCAATTTTATATAAAAAGCCTCTTCCATCTACAAATATATTAGCATTCATGGAGGACCTCCAACACACCTTTATTTACAAAATATGTTTTATTTGAAATTTCTTTTGCAAAATCTTCATCATGAGTAATTATAATTAAAGCGGTTCCGGTTTTACTTAATTCATTGATTATGAAATAAGCATCTTCATAACTCATTGCTCCATCTAATTCATCTAAAATTAAAAAAGGTCTCTCAAGTAGATAGTAAACCGCAGCTTGTAATCTTTTTCTAAGAGCAAAACTCATTGTTGTTGGAGTGTCTTTTAAATCTAGAGAAAATAAGGCTGCACACTTTTCAACTTTCTCATTTATTTCTTTTGTGTTATAGCGACCATCATTAAAAAGACCCCACGAGAGTTCTTCATAGACAGTTGGTAAAAATATTTGATAATCAGGATTTTGAAAAAGATAGCCTATATTTGATTGAAGTTTTTGTTCTGTAGCAATTTTATCATTTAATAAGATTTCACCAGACTTATAGCTATCAAGTCCGCAAAGAATTCGAGAAAATGTTGTTTTACCGGAGCCATTACTTCCAATTAATCTAACGACTTGAGAACTTTTTACGCTAAAATCTTTTGCATCCATAACAAATGGAACTTCATCTTTAACCGATGATCTTCTTCTTATGGATTTGAGATTTTTTACAGTAATACTTTTATCTTTAATGATTGATTTTTCAACTCTTTTATTATAATCATCTAGTAAGATAGAATCATATAAATAAGTATTTAGAGATTTATGAGTAAATAAATCAATGGCTTCACTGCCGTTAATCTTTCTAATATTCCCTGATTCAAATATTTTAATATTATCAAAGCAATCATCAAATTGGGTTAGATATCTTGCACTTAAAACAATAATTGTTTTATTTGATTGTTTTATATCTTTAGAGAGTTTATCCCTCCAAATCTTATCTAAATCATCAAAGGCTTCATCTAGAATAAAGATTGAAGGATTAATAGCATTGGATACAGCTAGCAATAATCGCTTTCTCTCGCCTCCTGATAATTCAAAAGGACTTGCTTTTGCATAGCTCAATAATCCCCATTTTGATAAAGATTCTTTTACTATTCTTTTAATTTCATTCTGTTCAATACCAAGAGATTCAAGAGGAAATGCAACTTCATTTTCACAAGTTGTAGATACAAACATTTCAAGTGGATTTTGAGAAACATAGCAGATATCATTAATTAGTTCATATGGTTCTAATTCACTAATATCCCTATCATTTATAAGAATATTTCCATTTAGTTTGCCATCGATAAACTTAGGTATTAGATTATTTATAATTCTTGAGAACGTTGTTTTACCACCCTCTGGTCTAGAGAGGATTAATAAATGTTCTCCTGTTTTAACACTGATATTTAAATCAGAAAAAACAGGAGAAGTTTTTTTTGCTACCCAACTTTTGTAGGTAAAGCTTAAATTTGAAATACTTAATGCATTCACTATTTTTTAATTGCAGGTAAATTTGAATATGCACTTACAATATCAGCTGATACTTGTTCTGCAATAGCTTTCTTTTCAAATTTATCCAATTCTCCTAAAGACACAGGTGGAAGAACTTTTACATAAACATTGTATCTGTGCCATCCTTTTTTATCTTCTAAAGCAGCTCTTGTTCCATCAATAACAAGTGGAACTAATGTACTATTAGCTCTTAATGCCATTTTATATGATCCTGACTTTAATTCACCAATTTTACCATCTTTTGCTCTAGTTCCCTCAGGGAAAATTATACATTGATCACCTGAAACAAGTCTATCTGTAGCTTCATGAATTGCAGCCATTGATGACTTAGGACTTTTTCTATCAATAAGGATTGTATCTAAACCTTTAGCATAACTTCTAATAAAAGGCATTTTTAACACTTCTATTTTAGCAATAGGCACAGGAGATAAATGTAATTTACCATAGATTATTACTATATCAAGAAAACTTTGATGGTTTGCAACAAAAGCTAAATTCCCAGTATCCTTAGGAATGTTTTCTTCACCAATAACATGAATATTTAAATTCAATAGACATTCAACCTGTGATGCTAATGCATGTGCAAACTTTTTATACCAATTCTTTGAAGCTTTTTTAGCTCCAAATAATCTCATTATATTTGCGGGAATAATACAAAAAAATACTGATAATAATAATTCAATTATAAATATTATATACGCAAAAAAGTAATGAATATATTTCATTAATAAACCTCATGATTTTTAAAATGAATCATCTATATAGATGATTATTCTTATCTTGAAAAAGATAAGAATATTTAATTTTAACTATTTTTTGAAAATTCTTGCAATAAGACCTTTCTTTTTAGGAGCTTTTTTAGGAGTTGTAGGCTTTTGAATTTCTTCTGCTTTTTTAGTAACAGGTTTCTTCTTCTCTACACCCTCTTTTTTAACTCCATTAGAAGAGGAAGGTTTTCTTCTAGTATTTGGCTTAGCATTTTTATGAGGAGCCTTAACTGAAGAATCACTTTTTGAATCTTTATTAAAAGTTTTTGAAGGTTTCTGCGCATTCTGAAGAGGTGCATTTGGCTTTTTCTTTTTAGCCTTAACAGGTGTACTTGAAGATGCATATTGGCTCTTATAATAAGCTAATCTTTCTTCAAGAGACATCAATTGAATCTCTTCATAACTTTTTGCATTCTTAGGTCGAGGAGTACTCTTCTTTTTGTAAGTTGCTGAAGTTGCAGAACTTCCATTACTTTCTTTATAATCTCTTTTGTTTCTAGGAGTTCTATCACCAGGTTTCTTATCAAATGATCTTGGACCTCGATTAGATCTGCTATCTCTTTGGTCTCTGCTTCCAGGACGAGAAGAATTACGTCTATCGCCTCTATTACCACCTCTACCATTTTGAGGTCTCTTTGAAGCATATTCTTGCTGACTTACCATATCTCTGAATGATAAATTTTTACTCTTATCATCAACTTCAGGTAATTCACCTTCTTCTGGCCAAATTACAGGAATTTTCATTCCAATATAGCTTTCAATTGGTTCTAGTCCGTAGATGTATTCTTCACATGCAAGTGTTATAGCTTTACCAGTTTTACCAGCTCTTGCTGTTCTACCGATTCTATGTACATATGATTCAAAGTCTTCAGGAATATCATAGTTAATTACTAATTCAAGATCATCAATTTGTAATCCACGAGCAGCAACATCAGTTGCAACTAAGAATTTTAATTTACCATCTTTCATTTTATTAATAGTTTGAAGTCTTTTTGATTGAGCCATATCGCCCATTAGATACTTTGCAGTAAAACCGTTTAGAGAAAGTCTTTTTGCAACTTCAACAGCTCTAGCTTTTGTATTTGTAAATACAAGTGCATTACCTGGATTCTCTTTAACCATAAGTTGTAAGAATAAATTAAACTTTTCAGATTTTGCAATGTGATACAATTCTTGAGTAATTTTTTTAACAGTAATTTCTTCAGGTTGAACTTCAATTTCTTCAGGTTCATTCATATACTGCCAAGCAAGGTTTCTAACTCTTGTACTTAATGTAGCAGAGAATAACATTGTCTGTCTTTTATCTTTATCTGATAAAAGTGAGAACATTTTTTGAACATCTGGATAAAATCCCATATCAAACATACGATCAGCTTCATCAAGAACAAAGATATTGAATTCTCTAAAATCAATTTTTCTACCTTTTTGGAAATCAAGTAGACGGCCTGGAGTACCAACACAAATATCGCAACCTTTTGCAATTATTTTATCTTGTTTCTCATATCCTACACCACCGTAGAATGCTCCGACGGTTACACCTTCAAAGCCAGATGCAAGAATTGAAGTATCTGCTTCAATCTGAACAGCTAACTCACGTGTTGGAGCTACAATTAGAGCTTTAGGTTTTTCCTTTCCCTCAGCAATACATTTTGCAATATTTTGCAAAATAGTTAGTACATAAACAGCAGTTTTACCTGATCCTGTTTTTGATTGTACCATTAAGTCACATCCGTTTAATGCAACTGGCAGAACTTTTTCTTGTACGGTTGTACACTTATCAAAGCCTGCACTCTCGATTCCTTTTAGTACTTTTTCACTAAAAGGTAATTCAGTAAATTTCATATATATTACGCCTTTGCTTAAAATTCTTGAATAGAAGTCTTTTTCGACTTTTTTAGAATAATATAAAAAGCCGTTTATTACAAGAATAGAAGGAATTGTAATAAATATGTGTATAATAGAGAAAGTGCCTAATCCTTATAAAAATAAAGAATGGCACTTTCGACTTTGATTATTATTAATCTCTGCTTTCTAATTCTCTAATTAGCTCATGGATTTCCATAGTTCTTTTAAAATCAGTATCAAATACATAATCATCAATACTTTTTATTGGCAATGTAGCCATGGATGTTGAGCTTATAAAAGCTTCATCGTATAAACCTGCTTTAATATCTGATAATAATGGTGCTTCAAATACTATTTTATAACCCTTATCATTAGCTATTTTTAAAACCCTAGTTCTAGTAACACCTGATAAAACTAATTCATCATTGGCAGTGTGTAGTTCATTTCCTTTTATTGCATAGAAGTTAGAGCGAGTTCCCTCTAGTAGATATCCATCTCTATTCTCTAATAAAGATTCAAAACCACCTTTTGACTTTGCCTCTTCTAATGCAACATAACTCATTAAGAGATTGCTAGTCTTAAATTGTGGAAATAGTCTCTCACCCTTATAAGTAAAGGTAACTACACCATTCTTATAATGAGAGAGAGGATAGGATAAAATAGGGGAGGCGGTAATAAATAAATCAACACCACCTACTGCATATATTCTAATAGTTGCTCTATTAATATCATCTGCTTTAATTAATAATTTAACCCACTGTTCAATTTCCATTGCATTGAAGGAAAGATTCATATTAATTCCTTTTGCAGAACTCATTAAACGCTTCATGTGGTCTTGAAAGAAAACTGCTCTTCCATCTACAACTCTAAGTGATTCATAAACTGAGAAGCTAAATTGCACATCACGTCTACTAATATTAACTACAGCATCATCTGTATTTATTAAATTGCCATTTTTTATGGCATGTGTTCCAACCATCTTTAATTCCTTTAATTGTTATCTATCATATCAGGATATTTAATTAACTCCCTTGGTTTAGATCCATTTGGAGGTCCAACTATTCCTTGTTCTTCCATCTCTTCTACTAACCTAGCAGCCCTATTATATCCAATTCTTAATCGTCTTTGTAAAAATGATGCTGATATACTTTTTCTCTCTAATAGAATTTTAATTGCAGCATCCCATAGGCTATCTGCATCATCAACACCTGAAGTATCAACACTTTCATCTGAGCTCTCTTCATCATAGCTATCAAAATATGATTCATCAATGTAATCCGTTGGTCCTTGAGTCTTTGCAAACTCAACAATGCTACCTACTTCATCATCACTTAAGAATACACCTTGAAGTCTAGAAACAGCCTTACCATTTTCACTTAGTAATAAATCACCACGACCTAGTAAGTTCTCTGCACCAGTTGCTCCAATGATTGTTCTAGAGTCTTGTGTGGATGTTACTGCAAATGCAACACGTGTTGGTAAGTTATTCTTGATAACACCGGTTATTACATCAACAGATGGTCTTTGAGTTGCAAAAACCAAATGAATTCCAACAGCTCTACTCATTGCTGTTAAACGTGCAACTTTTTCATCCAAGTCTTTACCTGCGGTACTCATAAGTGATGCAAATTCATCAATTATTACTACAATGTATGGCATTTTTTCCATAGCTATTCTGTTTTCTTTTATTTTCTGATTATATGATTTAATATTTCTAACAGACATACGAGCAAGCATTTTATTTCTTCTCTCCATTTCATCAATACAGAAATCTAAGGCTTTTAAAGCTCTCTTTGTTTCTGTAATTACTGGAGTTAATAAATGAGGAATGCCATTATAAATAGTTAATTCAACTACCTTTGGATCAACCATTATTAATCTTACTTCTCTTGGAGTCCTTGTATAAAGAATGGAGCAAATAAGAGAGTTAATACATACACTCTTACCAGAACCTGTTGAACCTGCTACTAACATATGAGGAGCAGTTGCAACATCAAATACTTTACAATTTCCATATAAATCGCGTCCCATTGTCATAGGAATAGCCATTTTCTTAAATTCAGTTTTTGTTAATATATCTCTAAAACCAACAATATCTCTTGTTGAGTTTGGAACCTCAACACCTACTGCGGCCTCACCTGGAATAGGTGCTAAAATTCTAACCTTTTGAGCCATTAGATTCATTGCTATATTATCACTAAGGTTTGTTATAGAATTAACGCGAATACCTGGTTCTGGTACAATTTCAAACATTGTAACAGTTGGCCCTTTTATAATTCTACGAGGCTTTACTACATATTTAAACTCTGCAAGAGTTTGAACAAGCTTATCAAGCTTTGCTTGAGTATTATCATCTATTGTATTAGAGGTTTCAGGATATTCTTTAACCAAATCAATTGGTGGGAACCTATATTTAATTCTTGCTGATTCGACAACCCTTGATCCAGATAAACCTGCAATTGCTGATTCTAAATCATCAATTTCTTCAGGAATATCATCTACAATGCGTTCCTTTTCATCAACAAGTTTAGCTCCTCCAATAGGCTTAGCAGTACTATTATAATTGCCTACGGCTACTTGATTTGCAGATAATGATGGATCCTTAGAATCTGAATTACCATTTGCTCCTAAATCAGATGAAACTGCAACATTAGTAGCTCTCATTGCATTTTTTTCTTCCTCTGTTGGAGCAGTCGTTGCTCTGTAGCGAGGCTCTTTCTTAGTAGTACTTTCAATAGCTTCCTTTAAATTAGGTTCATTTTGAAGATTATCAAGAGAAGATAGAGAATCTTTTGCCTTACTAGGTATCAATATTTTACGATTCTTTAATGGTTCATTAGAGTTATTCTCATCACTTTCATGATGTTTTGCCATACTCATATTTAAATTATCCATGAATGATTTAGAACCAACATTCTCATATTGATTATTGGAGTTACTCCCTCCCCTACTCTCTTTAGAATCACTAGATTTAACAAAATTCACTCTATTAATTGTAGCACTTTCAAAGGTTGCAGTTTTTGGTTTTTCATTTAGGCTTTCTAATAATTCATCCATCTTAGTTGAGATAGCAGTTTCAGATACATTTGCTCTATTAACCTCTTCATCTTTGTGTTTCTGTGTTGCAGATACTAAATGTCCACTAGACATTATATTGGCAAGAGAAGAATCAGGAATATTCTTTTTCTCTTCAGAAGGAGGAATTGGACTCTTATTTGCGTTAAAGAGATTATTAGTAATACTTTTTACTCTTTTTATATCACTATCAGATGGTTCATTATAGGCTCTAACGGCTGCACTAACTCTAGGAATTTCAGATTTCTCTTTATTATAATTAGAAGAACTTGTGTGATTTTCTTTTGTAGAAGTTAACTCTTTCTCTTTTCTAATTCGCTCTTCAACATTCTTTTTAGCAAGTTCAAGTGTCGATAGAGGGACTGTATTAGAACTAAGATTAGAGGATCCTTTATTAGAAGCTTTTTCACCCTTAGTTTTTTTTGGAGTTAAAATGCTTTGTTTCTTTATTAATTCTTCAGGTTCATTTGAAGCTTCTACATTTTTGTTAGTATCATAGTTCTTTCTTTTTTTAATAAAAGAAAGAGATGGAACATCAACGGGAAGAGGAATATCGATATCAAATGAGGAATCACCTGATGTTGATGCAGATAGAACTTCCATCCGTGCATTTTCTCTCTCTTGCTCTATTTTTAGAGCAGCTAATTCTTTTTGCTTTTGGATAATTAACTTATCTTGTTCTAATTGTTTTGAAATTAAATGTTTTTCCCATTTTGAGTTTAATGCATTAACTAATGGAGATATTACCATTAATAAAACCATTTCGCCAATTAAAGCTAATATAAGATTTGCAGATACAAGGGTTGGATCAATATTATTATTTTCTAAGAATACTTCAAAATACTGAGGAAACTCAGAATTAAATGCTTGGTTAGCTAAGAGGTAGAGGGTATAAGACATAGCAATACCAATAACTAAATTCATATAGGAGAATGGCTTATATTTACGATTATTAAATATATTTAAAGAGAATATAAAAAGTACTACGGCTGTAGGATATAATCCTATATTCTGAAATGCAATAAATGAGAAATTAGGATTAATAATTGATGCAATTTTAGAGCTTATAGAAACTAGTGCATCTGGTTTATTTACAATACTTACAGTTGCAACAATTGCAGTAGCTATAGATGCTACTAATAATAAAATACCAACAATTAAAGAAACTTTTCCTCTCTTTTTTCTAATTTTAACAGAGGGAACTACATTATCTTTGAACCTAGTTGTATTTTTAGGTTTGGATTTATTTTTTTTAGTTTTTCCCTTTTCTTTGTTATTTATATTATCTTTATTTTTATCAACTTTGGCACTATTGCCAATTTTTTTAGCTTTTTTCACAACAGTCTCACTTTTTTATATATAATAGAACAACCTTAAATCATAAAGGCAACAAATATTTATATTTTATATTTATATTACCATATATAATCAAAATATTCGACAGAAAAGAAAAAAGTCAATTATAAAAAGAGACCCATATAATCTTCACTATATTATTCATATAGAAAAATTATATGGGTATTTTGAACTACTAAGTCTTTAAAAATTATGTATAAACTATTCTTTTTTTAGGATACAAAGCTTTCTTGATGCATCTAAATAAGGAACAGCTAAATCTTCAATATTATATTTCCATTTTACACTACAGCTTTCTGAAACTATCTCTAATTCAGCAAGTAGTCTATCAACTTTACCTTTGTATGCACAAACGAAAGTTTCATCATTACTAATTTTTGCAACATCATCTAAGATGTCAAATAGTGGATGGAATGCTCTAAAGCTTATGATATCGAATGTTTCATCAACATCTTTTAAATCTTTAGGAACAACTCTAACTCTATCATTTAATCTTAATGCGGCAATAACATTATTTAAGAAACTAACTCGTCTATTCATTCTTTCAATAAGAGTGAATTTATGATTTGGGAAAGCAATTGCTAAAACAATACCTGGAAAACCTGCACCTGAACCTAAATCGGCAAAAGTTGCATCCTCTTTTCCATCAATTAATTTCTCAATTAGAGGAACTGCTGCAAGACAATCGCCGATATGACGAATAATTATATCATCGCCCTCAGCTCCAACTAATTTATACTTAGGATTAAATATTTCAATTTCTGAAACAAATCTAAGTGTTTGCTTGATTTGATTTTCAGTAAATGTTATTCCAATTTCATTTAAAATTTTTAAAAGTAATTCTTCGTATTTCATTATTTTTTACTCTTCCATTTTTTAGCGTGAACCATCAACACAGCAATATCAGTTGTTCTTAAACCACTAATTCTACTTGCCTGACCAACGCTAATAGGTCTAATTTTCTTACATTTCTCAATGCCTTCTGAACTCATGCCGTTTACACTATCAAAATCAAAGTCTGCTGCAATTTTGATATTTTCAAGATTAGAGAAACGTTTTACCTCTCTCTGTTCTTTAGCAATATAGCCTTCGTATTTTACATCAAGTTGAACATGATATCTAATAGATTCGCTATAGTTATTCAATTCAGGAATTTTTTCTCTAAAATCCTCAATAGAATTTTCAGGCATCTTTAATGCATGTAATGCATTTTTACTTTCATATGTATTCTGAGCTAATAATTCTTTTACAGTTTCAATCTTTTGAAGTTTGTCTTTTAGTTTTTCAATCTTTTCTTCAGATTGAAGACCAATACCATATCCAATTGGAGTTAAGCGTTGATCACAAGAATCATGTCTCATATTAAGTCTATGTTCAGCTCTTGATGTAAACATTCTATAAGGTTCTTTTGTTCCCTTTGTTACAAGATCATCAATTAATACACCTGTATAGCTTTCAGCTCTTGATAAAACAATTGCCTCTTCGCCTTTGAGTTTCTGAGCTGCATTAATACCAGCCATTAATCCTTGACATGCTGCTTCTTCATAACCACTTGTTCCGTTAGTCTGACCTGCAATAAATAAGCCTTTATATTCAATACATTCTAAAGAAGGTAATAGTTGAAGAGGATCAATATAATCATATTCAACAGCATAAGCGGGTCTTAATACTTCAACGTTTTCAAGACCAGGAAGAGTTCTCATGAATGCATTTTGAACATCTTCAGGTAATGATGATGATAGACCATTAAGATACATTTCTTCAGTATTAGTTCCCTCTGGTTCAATAAAGATTTGGTGACGTTCTCTATCTGGGAAACGTACAACTTTATCTTCAATTGATGGACAATAACGGGGGCCCTTACCAACAATTTTTCCACCATATAGTGGAGATTTTTGAATATTTTCTCTAATAATCTCATGAGTCTTATCTGTTGTAAATGTTATGAAACAAGGAACAGATGGTCTGTTGATTTCTTCAATATCAAAAGAAAATGGCATTGGATCATCACCAGGTTGAGCTTCTGTTTTACTAAAGTCAATTGAACTTCTTTTAACACGAGCTGGAGTACCTGTTTTCATTCTACCCATGGTAAATCCATGTTTACGAAGTGCAGTTCCAAGTCCTATAGCAGCTGATTCACCAAGTCTTCCACAAGGAGCATCATAATTACCAATGAAGATTCTACCTTCCATAAATGTACCAGTAGTTAAAACAACTGTTTTAGCAGTAATTCTATGTCCTCTCTCTGTGATAACACCACTAACTACTTTAGTATCAACATCAATTATTAAATCTACTACGGTATCCATAAAGAGTGATAAATTTGATTGAAGTTCTAGCGTTCTCTTTGCAAGAGAAGAGTAAACATATTTATCAGCTTGAGCTCTAGGAGACTGTACAGCTGGTCCTCTTCTTCTGTTCAAGATTCTATATTGAATCATTGAATTATCAATTAGATGTCCCATCTCGCCACCAAGGGCGTCAATTTCTCTAACTATATTACCTTTTGCAAGTCCGCCAATTGCAGGGTTACAAGAAAGACGGCCAATTGCATCTAAATTCTGTGTTATGAGCAAAGTTTTAAAGCCCATACGGCTTGGAGCAAGACACGCTTCAATACCTGCGTGTCCACCACCAATTACAATGGTATCAAAATCCATATTATTACCTATTTTCCTACGCAAAAATCGCCAAAGATTTTGTCTAAGACGTCATCGCTTGTTATTTCACCTGTTAATCCACCAAGGGATGTAAGTGCAGAGTTTAATTCTACTGCTACTATATCAAGTCCAATTTCATGTTTCTGAAGAGCAACTGCTTCATTTAATGAAGCAAGTGATTCAAGAAGTAAATTGTGTTGTCTATCTGATTCAATGATTAACTTTGAATCATCACTTATTAATAGAGATGCAGAAGTTTTATTAATTATTGCTTCAAATAATTCAGTTATACCTTCACCAGTTATTGTACTGATAGATAAACCTTTTCTCTTTCTCAAATCTCTTTTTGTATAAACTAAGATAGTTTTTTCATTATCATGAATAGTACTATCTATTTCATATTCTTCTTCAGCACCATCTACAAGGTAAAGTACAACATCAGCCATATCGATTAACTCTTTTGTTTTCTCAATACCAGCATTTTCTATTTGATCAGTACTCTCTCTAAGTCCAGCTGTATCATATAATCTCAAAGGTACTCCCATGATTTGAGTACTTGCCTCAATATAATCACGTGTTGTTCCTTGAATATCAGATACAATTGCTCTTTTTTGTTTTAATAACAAATTAAAGAGTGAACTTTTACCTGCATTAGTAGATCCTGCAAGAACTACTTTTATACCTTGTCCATAAAGTCTACCTGTTTCATAAGTACCCTCTAAATCGGAGATACCTTTTATTACTTCATTTAATAGCTCTATAGGGAAGTCAAAATCATCAATTTCGTCTTCTGCATAGTCTAATTGTAATTCTATAGTAGCCATTACTTTTAATAGTTTTTGTTTAAGCTCTTCTATTCTGTTATGAAGAGAGCCTTCAAGTCTTCCTAGAGCTAATGCTCTTTCCATTTGACTTTGAGATGTTACAAGTTCATGAACAGCTTCAGCTTGAGTTAAATCAAGTGCACCGTTTAAGAAGGCTCTTAGTGTAAACTCACCACCTTTTGCTTGTCTCATATTATGTTTGCTAAGTTCTTCTAAAATAGCTTTTATAACAGCTAAAGAGCCGTGACAAGATATTTCAACAGCTTCCTGTTTTGTATAGCCATGACCTTCTCTGTTAACCGCACAAACAACTTCATCAATTTTGGTTTTATTATCACCAACTAAGTAACCATGTACTAGTGTGGCATTCTTCGCATTAATCAAGGATTTAGGCCGTGAAAAACATTCACTAAGTGAAGTTAAGCAGTTAGGTCCACTAATTCTAATTATAGCTAGTGCACTTTGGTTCCATCCTGTTGCTAATGCAAATATTATATCGTCTGTATTGTAGGTTTCCATAAGTGCGATTATATGCATAGGTCAATAAAATAGCAATAATATTAAAGTACTTTTTAACAAGGTTTATCTATACTTGTTATATAGGCATTAAAATTCAGTTTTATTGAATATTATATATAGGTTTTATAACACTTATCTATTGAACAGATAAAGATTAATAGATATCATCACTATTTGTTATGAATATTGAAGACAAATTATATGCAGCTAGATGTAGATCTAAAATGTACTCATCCATCAGGTCCTTCTTTGATGGTAGAGATTACCTTGAAGTTGACACACCAACTTTATCACCGGACTTAATACCGGAGCCAACAATTGAGAACTTTGGAACGACCTTTAGAAATGAATTTATAGGGTCTAAAGACCTATATCTAATTCCTTCTCCTGAGGTATTCATGAAGCGATTAATTGCACAAGGTTCTGGATCCATTTATGAGTTTTCCCATTGTTTTAGAAATAGTGAGCAATTAGGAAGAATTCATAATATTGAATTCTCTATGCTTGAATACTATAGCGTGGGAATGGATGAACAAGATTCAATTAAATTAACTGAAGAGTTAATTAATGAAACTCATCTTCCGGGAACGCCAGATTATGCTCTTCCCCCTTTTAGAGTTATGAGTGTTAATGAAGCTATGAAAAAGTACTGCGATATTGATTTAGATAAATGTCAGTCACAAAGAGCATTATATGAAAAATCATTAAAGCTTGGGCTAAGTGAATCTCAAGAGAGAGAAACTTGGGAACAGACATTTAATAGAATATTTTTAACTTTTGTGGAACCTAACCTTCCACAAGACAAACCACTTGTCCTTGATAAATATCCATCTCAGATAGATTGTCTTGCAACAAACTATAGTGATGGACCTTATAAAAGACGATGGGAAATGTATATGGGTGGTAATGAGGTCGCAAATTGCTATGATGAATTAAAAGATGTAGATAAAATAGAAGAATACTATAGAAAAGAATATGCTAAATTAGTTAGAGAAAGATCTGAAAAAGGAAGTGTAATTCCTGATGTAGATTTGGATTTTGCCGCCCTATTTGAAAGCTTTCCACAATGCAGCGGAGTTGCAATTGGAATGGACAGATTAATAATGAGTCAAATGAATATCTCTAATATTGAGGGGGTGATTCTTTTTCCTTTTTCTGATAACATACATTGAAAATTAAATTCAAATCTATAATATGGAGTATATACCATGATTAAAGCAGGTCAAATTGAAAGAGGTACAGCACTTCTAATTAAAGGCAAACCTTTCGTTTGTATCGACCGTGAATTCGTAAATCCAGGAAAAGGTTCTGCATTCGTTCGTTTAAAACTAAGAAACCCTGGTTCAGGTCAAATTTTAGCAGAAACAATGAAAACTCAGGATAACGCAGAAGAAATTACTGTTGATGATCGTGATTGTCAGTATCTTTACAATGATGGAGAAAGTTTCCACCTAATGATGACAGATACTTATGACCAAATTGAAGTACCTATGAGCAACTTCCCTGATTATGAATTACTATTAAAAGATGGCGAAACATACAGATGTACTTTCTGGGAAACTCAGTTATTAGACCTTCAACTTCCACCAAAAGTTGTTTATCTTGTAGCAGATGCTGAAGAAGCAATAAAAGGTGACACAGTTCAAGGTGCTACAAAATATGTAACAACTGAATGTGGTCTAAAAGTTAGATGCCCTATCTTCATCAAACAAGGTGAAAAAATCAGAGTTAACACTGAAACAAAAGAATACATTGAAAGAGTTAACTCATAAATCAATTATTTCTTTTAACGCAGGCTTATTCATAAGCCTGTTTTTTTATCAAAAAAATTAACATAAAAAGTTCTTTAAAGTATTATATTTAAAGGATCTATATAATTTGAAATAAATAAAAGTGCAATTATCCTTAGAAATGAAATATTAAACTAAATTTTACCAAGATTTATTTCTATTAAACTAACCTTATATGAAAATATAATATCTAATAATTTCTCTAAAAGACATATATAAAAGAGTTAGAAACCAATAAATATAAAAAGAATTTACAAGACTTATTAACACATAAAAATATCAATAGCCTTAGAGGATATAAAGCTTAAATAGATATTTTATTAAGATTATGTTTAGATACTAATATCTTAAGAACTGAGTTAATACAAAGTTTTACAAAGATAAATAAAAAGCAATCCTTTAGAATTAAAAGTGTAGATGAACCTAAAAATAGAAAAAAAGAGTCGTTATAAAGTCAAAAAATCAACTTCTATAACATACCCTTTTTCATTTTTAATTATATAAATTAAACTTAATAATTTATACTAACATAAAAGCTGCCTATTCGGCAGGTAATGATTCATAAATCAAAAAATACTGAACTATTATTTTCTAAGCTGCCTATTCGGCAGGTAATGATTCATAAATCAAAAAATACTGAACTATTATTTTCTAAGCTGCCTATTCGGCAGGTAATAAAAGCAATATCTATTTAATTTATTGCTATATATATCATTATACTCATTATTCATAATAAAACAATATGTTTATTTTAAATCTATCAGAAAATTTGAGCTACTATGTGTAAAAATTATACTCAAAAGTAGCTCAATATTATATTAATAATTTTTAATTAGAACTTGCTAATTCGATTGGATCATCCTCAGGTTCTCCTCGGTCAACTTTCTTCATAAGGAAGAATGCAATTGCCATATTAAAAGCTGCAAATATGAACAATGAAGGAAAGCCAAAGAAATCAATAATTGTTCCGGTAATTGGTGGTGATATTATTGAAGCTAACTGACTGAAGAAATAATAGAGACCGGTATAAATACCCATTGTTTTATAATCAGCCATTTGCCAAAGCATTGGAAAACTGTTTGTTACAACAGAAACCCAGAAAATACCGAACAAGAATAATAATAACCAGAAAGAATATTGACGAGCACTAGAACTCCAATTTACTGTTATTCTACTATGTACATAAATAAGAGATAATACAATAACTAAGCATAATAGAGCGCCTCTAATTGTTTTCTTACGTCCATGTTTATGTGCAAATTTACCAGATGGAATTGCAAATATTGCATATGCAATACCAACCATACCAGCAGCTAATGCTGCAGTACCTGATGATGTATGTAATACTTCAACACTGTATTTTCCGACAAACGGAAGAACCCCTTGATATGCTATAAACCAGAATAATAGAGACAACAGTATATATAAAGCACTCTTATCTTTTTCACCAAATATTACTTTTATTGACTTCATGAAAGGAGCTTTTTCTTCTTTCTCTTCTTCTGTGTAACTACCATTCTTTTCTTTAACGAATAAGAATAATAATATAACTGCAATGATAACTAAAATACTTGCTAGAGGGAAAGCTAGAATATTATCTGTTGGTACCCCACGGAAATTAATCTTTACATCCATGAAACGAGCAAGACCAATTGTTCCAACAATGGTTGCAATTCCACCCATTGTATTAATTACACCATTTGCCTCAGATCTAAGTTCACCTGGAATCATATCTGGCATGAGAGCTACAATAGGACCACGTACACCTTGTTTAAAGAAGTTAAGTAAGAATACTAGTGCAATTAGTGCCCATAGTGCATAAAGGGTTGCAAAAGGTATTAGAGAAAAACATATTGCAGTTAATGGAAGTAGAATAATAATAAATGGCATTCTTCTTCCTATTCTAGTTCTTGTCCTATCACTTAGAGCACTAAAAAAGGGAATCAAGAGTATTGCAACAAGATTATCAAGAGTCATTATTGAACCAATAATACCATTAGAATCAATATACCTAGATAAGAAAATCGGTATATAAGTATCATAGAGGGGATCCATTAATCCCATTGTAAAAAAGCCTAAGCCAATTAAGAAAGTTGTAAGATAATAACCTTGCAATCCTTTCTTTTTTTTGTCTGCCATATTAAAACCTCGGTTTATTAATTATTTTTTTATTTTAACATGTTTTGATGAAAAAAGTATTAAAAAAAATTAAATGATAGACTAAAATTTAATATTACAGTAAAAATATCAGTATGAACGTTAAAATAACTAGTTTTGAACAACTTAGAAAAACATTTAAACTAACTGCCGAAGAAGAGGCATATTCAGGTGGTAATAATAGCCTTCCTGTATCAATAACATCACACTTCTTATCATTGATTGATGAAAATGACCCACTCGATCCTTTAAGAAAACAAGTTTTCCCGACACTCAACGAAGAAAAAGAAGAGACTCTGGAATACATAGATCCTTTAGCTGAAGTTGATCATAGTATTACAAGTAGATTAGTTCATAGATATAAAAGCCGTGTTGCTTTTTTAACCACAGATATTTGCCCAATGTATTGCCGTCATTGTTTTAGAAGACGTTTTACAGGTAATATGGTAGGTCCTGCAAAAGAGAGAGAAATATTAGAAGCTGCAAAATATGTAGGAGAGCACAAAGAAGTAACTGAAATACTTCTAACAGGCGGAGATTTATTAACAATGTCTAATTCTCAATTAGAATTTTTAATCAAATCATTTAGAGAGAAGTCCCCTTCTCTTATAATTAGAATTTGTACAAGAATGGTAATAACAGCTCCTGAAAGAATTGATGAAGGTTTACTTTCTATATTCAAAAAATATAATAGTGCTCCATTTTATTTATTAACTCAAATTAATCATCCTAGAGAATTATGTACTCAATCTATTAAAGCTATTAGTAAATTTATAGACATGGGAATTCCTGCAATGAATCAAACTGTTATGCTAAGAGGTGTTAATGATAATGTTGATACTCAAGAAGAGTTAGCAAATAAATTACTATTTAATAGAATTAAACCTTATTATGTATTTCAAGGCGACCTTGTTTCAGGAACAGCTCATTTAAGAGTAAATCTTGGAGATACAATAAAAATTGAAAGAGAGCTTAGAAAAAGAGTATCCGGACTTGCAATGCCTGAATTTGTTATAGATTTACCTCAGGGAGGTGGAAAAGTTCCTCTAACCGATTGTTATGTAAAAGAGCACAATGGTAAGAAATGGATTATTGAAACTCTTGATGGAAATAAAAGAGAATATCCTGATACTTACTAGATACTTATTTAATAAGCAGGTACATAAAAAAAGAGCACTTTCGTGCTCCTTTTTTTATAGTTTTGAATACTATTATTTTATAAATGTTAAAATATCATTTATAGCTTTTTCTCTAATACTCTTTCTTTGTGCTTCATATTCAGATGGATCCATAACTGTTACAGTTGGACTATCAACAAATTCAGGTAATGAGATTGTTTCATCACTACTCTTATCTAAATCTTGGATTGAAGAGCCATCAGAAACTGCAATAATATTTATTGTATTAGTTCTAATAATTTTAGGAACTTCTTTAACAACTGGTTCAATTGCAAATGTAGGTTTTGAAGGAACTAATGCTTTAGTCTCTTCAACTACTGGAGTAGTTTCAACAGGTTCTTCAAATGATGTAAATTCATCAACATCTGGAACTTCAACAACAGGGGTCACATCTACAACTTCAACAACAGGTTCTTCACTGACTACTGGTGTAACTTCAGCAACTGCTTCTGCAGGTGCAGGTGGAGTAATTTCAGGGACTTCTGCTACTGCTTCTACAGGAGTTGTAGAAATATTATCAGCAACTGTAGCCATTTCATTTTTCTCAGTATCTGGTGCATCCATAGCAGCTTTAACTATCTCTACTGATTCACTCTTAGTTAGTTCATCAGCACTAGAGGTTAGTGAGAATTCTTTAGGTAAGCTTAAATCACCCTTAGCACTAACATTTACTTGTGATTCAATTTGATCAAGAATTGCAGGAGCTAAATCACGAACAATATTTGCTCTGTATTGATTATAAATTGCAATAGCTTCTTCTTCACTAATTGAGTTATCACTCATTTCATAAATATCGCTAAATATTGTTTCTTTATTATCATCAATAGTTGTTAAGATAGTCTCAGTAACTTCAGGAATTACAGAATCAACAATCTGAGGAATATATGGTGTTAAATCAACACTATAATTACTTGGATCATTAACCTTAGCAGCATATTCTTCTACACTCTTATTAACACTATCCATTTTGCTATTTGAAGTAGCTAAAGCTGATGAGATTTTCTCAATCTTATCATTGATTAAATCAATTTGAGAACCATATGCATCAGCACTTGTTAATTGAGCCACAAGATCAGAATTACTTGAACTAATTTTATCACTTAACTCTTTAAGAATTGAATTTTGTTGCTCAGATAACTTAGCATCGAACTCAGTTCTAAAACTGTTCATTTTTTCATCTACCATTGAAACAGCTGCTGATGAAACGCTCTTAGCCATTACTGCGCTAAAACCTTCATCTTCAACTAAATTTTCTTTTACTTTGGCAGTTATTGTATTATAATCTAAATCAATTTCAACTGGAGGAGCTTGAGTGGCAGGTTCGGTAACTTCTAACAGAGGTACACCTTGTCTTGCTTTTGCTTCATCTAGTACGTAACTAGGCGCACCGGGTCTTGTATACCACAAAACACCAAACGCTACGATAGCAGCTACTACAGTAAATACCAACAGTGACACACGAGTTGTTTTTTTCATAAATATAGTACCGAAATTTTCCTTTCAGGAAGCTACGGATATCCTCCTACAATCTATATAAAAAAGGCCAAAAGGTCTTTATATATAATTTATAAACAATAAAAATCATATAATGTTACATAAATTATCATGCAATGCTCAACTTTTGACAAGGGTTAAGATAATTAATTACGTCTAAACTCCCTTTTTATATAATATAACACAGAAATTGTTTACTTGTCGATAAATATTATCAATTCCATAGTTATTATTAAAAGTAAAAACGTCATTTTTGACCCAATTTGAAGGCTTTTTAATGTCTCTTTGAGCCAATGTTCTTTTAAAATACCAAATAAAGCCACGATTATCTCTTTTCTTTGTCCGTCTATATCGAACAAAGAAATTACTCTTAACATAAATTACATGGCTACAAAGTTCTAATAGTTTTCCTCTTTCAAGTATGGCCGCATTAATTACAACGTCCCTATTTTTACCTTTTTTTTCTTCTTCAATTAAATTTATTATGATTTTCTTGATACCTGGATGAGTAATTGATTCAAGTTCTCTCAATTTTTCTTTTGCGGAAAAAACAATATTGCCTAAGGCTCTACGATCTACATCGCCCTCGCTAGTTAAAACATTTCCAAATGTTTTAACTATTAAATCCTTATTATCTCTCAATGCTTGATGACCAAGTTTATCAACATCAATAACATAAAAATTCTTCTCGCTAAGAGCCTCTGCAACTAAATTTTTTCCAGTGCAGGCTTTGCCTGTAAGTCCTATTATAAACATAGTATTAATGCATTTCACCCCAACTATTACCAGTTTCAATGCTTGTTCTCAATGGTACAGAAAGTTTAATTGCACCCTCAAGGCATTCTTTTAATAGAGCTTTTACTCTATCAACCTCATCAAGTGGAACTTCAAGTATAACTTCATCATGAACTTGTAATAATAATTTACTCTTTAAATTATTTTCTTTTAAAGCCTTAGAAACTTTTATCATTCCAATCTTCATAATTTCAGCAGCAGTTCCCTGAATTATAGAGTTAACGGCAATTCTTTCACTTGCAGCTTTCTCAAGTTTGTTTCTACTATTAATTTTAGGAACGCTTCTCTTATGGTTAAACAAAGTTGTAACATATCCATTTTTTCTAACATTAGATGTTGTAGAATCAATAAATCTTGCAACTCCATTATATCTAGAGAAATAAGCTTTTATAAAATCATTAGCATCTTTTCTTGAGATTTCTAATTCCTTAGATAGTCTGAAAGCACTCATACCATACATAACACCAAAGTTAATGGTTTTAGCCATTCTTCTCTCAGATGCAGTTACCTCTTCCATTGGTTTCTCAAAAACAAGAGAAGCGGTGAATGTGTGAACATCAACGCCTTTAATAAAAGCTTCTCTTAAAGATTCATCTTCTGCCATGTGAGATAGTACAACTAATTCAATTTGTGCATAATCGGCTGAAATAAAGAGACAACCTTCTTTAGGAACAAAAGCATCTCTAATACGTCTTCCATCTTCAGATCTTATTGGAATATTCTGCAAATTTGGATTCTTTGAAGATAATCTTCCTGTTGCAGTTCCCATTTGTAAGAATGATGTGTGAATACGCTTTGTTTCCTCATTAATAAGTAAAGGAAGAGAATCAATATAGGTACTCTTTAATTTTGTTAAGCTTCTGTACTCTAATATTTCTTGAACAATAGGACTTTCATCTTTAATTGCTTCAAGTACATCAGTTGCAGTTGAATAGCCTGTTTTTGTTTTCTTTCCTGGAGTCAATTTTAACTCATCAAATAAAACAACTTGTAATTGCTTTGTAGAATTAATATTAAACTCTTTACCACTCATCTCATAAATATGGTTTGTGATTTCTTCTAATCTATTTCCGTATAATTGAGAAAGAGATGAAAGTTTTTCTTTTGATACTATAATTCCTTCTAATTCCATTTCAGATAAAATTGTAATTAGGGGAAGTTCAATATCATTTAAAACTTTCTTTGCATCTTTTGATAATAAATTATCAAAGAATTTGTATAAACGGAATGTAATATCACTATCTTCTGCAGCATATAATACGGCATCAGAGAGAGGAATATCTGAAAACAGACCACCCTTTGGTACAACTTCTTTAAATTCTATTGTTGAATAGTTTAGATATCTAAGTGCTAGATCATCCATATTATACACACCAATGTTTGAATCATATAACCAAGCAGCAATCATTGTATCATAAACAATATTAGTTATTTTAACTCCAAAACGTGATAATATTTTATAATCATATTTTATGTTTTGACCTATTATACCAATACGTCCTGATTCAATATATTCTTTGAAAACTTCTCTGATAGGTCCTTCTTCTTGAACTCTTTTGCCACCACAAACAAGTGGGAAATACCAAGCTTCTTTTGCTTCATACGCAAAACTAAAACCAACCATTGTTGCACTCATAGCATCAATGCCAGTTGTTTCAGTATCAAAGGCCATTATACCAGGGCCATTAGCAATTTTCTCAAACAACTCTCTAAGTTCATCAACATCAGTTAATGGATGAAGTGTAGACTCACCTAATAGAGATGGATCAATTTCTAATTCATGTTCACTCATTTCATTATATTCTTTATCGAGTGCTAAATTAGTTTCACTAGTAACATCTCTCTTGTTATAGCTTTTAACCTCATCAGAGCTCATAATTTTCTTAAAAGAAGCTATGAGGGAATTAGATTTTTGTCGTTCAAAATATGGAATTGCGCCATTTATATCTAAATTACTAATTGAAAAACGGTCAATATTAAAACCATTTAAGATATCTGGATCTCTAAAGAGTTTAACAAGATCTTTTGAAAGTTTAACTTGTTCAGTTCCTGCTTCTAATTTCTTTTTAACTCCGGCAGATAATGATGATAGATTATTATATATATTATCTATATCACCGTATTTATTTAAAAGCTTAACGGCAGTTTTAGAACCGATACCAGTTACGCCTGGAATATTATCAGCCGCATCACCTAGAAGAGAAAGATAATCAATTATCTGTGTTGATTTAATTAAGAATTCCTCTTCAACTTCACTAGGGCCAAACATTCTATAGGCTTTTTGACCTTTTTTTGGAGGACGAAGTGCAGATACTCTGTTATTTACTAGTTGAAGTAAATCTTTATCAGCTGTGAACATTACAGCATCAAGATTTAGAGAAATAGCTTTATCACAGAGAGAGGCAATGATATCATCAGCCTCTAATCCCTCTTTAGCTAAAGTTGGGATTTTCATTAATTCAAGAACTTTTATAATTTCAGGAATCTGATGTTTTAGATCCTCTGGTGCTGCATCTCTATTAGCTTTGTAGAGATCATACATTTCATGACGAAATGTTGGACCTTTTGAATCTAATGCAACAACTAGGTAATCAGGTTTATATTCTCTTATAACCATTGATAGAGAATTAAAGAATCCATAAATAGCTGAGAAGTTATTACCATCTTTATCATATAATGGATTCATGAAAAAAGCATAATAAGATCTAAAGATTAAACCAAAGCCATCGATGATATATAATTTTTTTCTTACCTCATCATCTTCATAATCAAGTACATCAACAATTTCCTCAATCTTTTCTTCCTTGAGTTTTGGTTTCTCTACTTTTTTCATTTTTACACTTGGCATTTTATTCTCAGCCTGTGCTTTAGCTCCGTCTTCAAAATCTTTTTCGCTAAATAAATCGTCCATTATTACTCCTCAAAGTCTAATTCTAATGTATCATAGGCAAGTTGCATGGTAGGTGGTAAATCACTACTATCTCTCTCATGTTCTAAGCCATGTGCTATGTGTGTGAATAAAGTTCTCTTTGCGCCTATTATCTTTGCAGTGGCAACAGCTTGAATTTTATTAAAATGAGTTTTGTGTTCTTTGTGTTGAAGTGCAACTAATACCAAAAGATCTAAGTCCTTAAGATATTTCATACTCTCATCAGGTATATTATTTGTATCAGTTAAATATGCAACATTGAAAATACGATACCCGTATATTAATTGCTTCCCGTGATATATTGGAATTGGTGTTACATCAAATCCACTGATATTAACCCTTTTATAAGGAGTTAATACATTGGGAATCAAATTGGGTATAGATGTTATACAATCATCTCTCATTCCAACAACGTAGGAAAAACGTTTTTCAATTTCTTCAACTGTATTCTCATTTCCATATATTTGAAGTTGTTCATGCATAGTGAAAATTCTTAAATCATCAATACCATTTAAATGATCTGCATGAGTGTGTGTATATAATACACCATCAAGTGCTCTTATATCTGCACGAAGAGCTTGCAATCTAAATTCAGGTGTTGTATCAATTAATAAACTCTTATTGTCTTTAGTAAATAATACACTTGATCTATATCGCTTATTTTTAATATTTGTAGATCTACAAGTTTCACAATCACAGGCAATAACAGGTATTCCATGAGACGTACCTGTACCTAAAAAATTAATAGAATACGACACTAGTTAATTGCACCACCAACACTATCTACTACTTTTGCAGCTGCATCTTGGCCTTTTTGAACGCCTTGATTTAGTAGAGATTGGAAAGCATCACTATTTGCTGCCTCAACAACATCATCTACACTAGCTCCAGTTTTTTCACTAACGCTTTGAATTACTTGTTCTAACTTATCACTATTGTCATTCATCGAACTATGATAACCAACTCCTAGGTATTTACTACCGAAAGATGGGAAAAATACAAAAATTGCAAAGAAACTAATAATTCCCACTAAAAGTGGTGTTAATAATACCTTTGATATGCTTCCTTTAGCCATATTATCTCCTACAATTTTATCAAATTTTTTTGATAAAACTACAGGGCCTATAATATCACATATCGTGAGTATTACAAACCCTGCTATAAACTAATAAATTATATTAATTAGTATAATTTTATAATAATAGTAATGAAATGGCAACTTTTCCATTTTCCCAATCATCTGAACTTGGAGCTAATTTAGAGAAATCTCCATCATTTAAGTTAAATGAAGTTGGTAATGTATAAGAAGCTGATAATGTTAAAGCTTTACCTAACAAGATGTCAGCATGAGCTTTATAAGCAAAATTAGATTCCATGAAGATGTCAGTAAATACAAAGTTCTGATAAACACCATTACTATCTTTACTGTAAGCACCAGAGTCATTTACATATACTTTAAATTCAGGACCAGCTAATAAACCAAGTCTAACTGTGTCTAAAACATCAGTATAAATACCAGCTGCTAGATTATTTTCAAAAGTGAAAAAATCTGAAGTTCCAAGACCAGTTTGAGTTGAAGCAGGTTCTGTTCCAATCAATGCAGTATTAGCAATTTCTAATAGTAAGAAATTGAATCTTGCCTCAGCACCAAAACTGTAATTATCAATATCGGTAAGATCAGATGCATCAAAATCATCTGCAGATACATTGTTTTGGAATTGTGCTGTTGCACCAATATTGAAATCAAATGCACGTGCACTTAGTGCTGTTGGGATTATTAAACCAATTGCTAAAGCTAAACCTAAAATTTTCTTGTTCATACTCTAAATCTCCTTGTGTTCAAATTATTGAACTTTTGCTCTTTTATCTTTTATTTCATTATATGTTAACAACATTTGTATTATATTGTTACAAGAAAAACAGATAAAAACAACAATAAACACCTTTATGAACTTAAAATGTGTAAAAACAAGTATTATTCACATTTACACCTTTAATTATGTTTAGTGTAATTTAACCAATCTTTATAGGATGCATCACTTGGCATTCTCCAATCTCCACGAGGGCTTAATGTTACACTACCAACCTTTGGTCCATCGGGAAGAGTTGAACGCTTAAATTGCTGAGTAAAGAATCTTTTTATAAAAGTATCTAACCATTGATTTACAAATTCACTATCATAGGTACCACTAAAAGCATGAACTGCTAAACGGCTAATTTTAGAGAATGAGAAAGATGATCTTACAAAGTAATATAGGAAGAAGTCATGGAGTATATAAGGACCTACTAAGTCCTCTGTTATTTGAGCTATTTCACCATCTCCGGTTGGAGGAATTAACTCAGGACTAACAGGTGTGTTAACTATATCTAATAATACATCTTTAATATCATCGCTATTATTTGCTACGTAAGTAACTAGGTGTTTAACAAGAGTCTTTGGAACAGATGAATTAACACCATACATTGACATATGATCACCATTAAATGTTGCCCAACCTAAAGCAAGTTCAGATAAATCTCCTGTACCAACAACAAGGCCACCAACTTTATTTGATAAATCCATCAATACTTGAGTTCTCTCTCTAGCCTGACAATTTTCATATACAACACTTTGAACACTCTCATCGTGATCTATATCACTAAAGTGTTGTCTAACCGCTTTTGTTATATTGATTTCTTTAAATGAAACATTAAGAAGATGTGCTAATTTTTCACTGTTATTCTTAGTTCTTTTTGTAGTACCAAAACAAGGCATTGAGATGGCATGAATACCGCTTAGTGGTATATTACCTTTTTTAAATGCTCTAACTGTTACAAGAAGAGCAAGTGTTGAATCAAGTCCACCAGATAGTCCTAGCACAGCTGATTTACAATGAGCTGCTTCTAATCGTCTAAGAAGTCCCTGTGATTGTAAATTTAATATCTTTTCACAGTTTTTATTCATTTGTGAGATGGAAGATGGTATAAATGGATTTTGATTAATATGATAATTTTCTAGAGAAGTTTCCTCAATATCGATATCAAAATAAACATTATCATATGAGTCCACTTCAGAGTAAAATGTATTCATTTTTCTTCTATCATTTGCAAGACTTTGAACATCAATTATTGCAGTATTTAATCTATCTCGATCGCATTTAATACTAAAATCATCAACTTCTTCACTGTCATAAAAGATTTTTCCGTTTTGAGCTATAATATTATGTCCTGTGAAAACTAAATCTGTTGAAGATTCACCCTCACTAGCCCCTGCATATAAGTAGGCTGCAATACATTTAGCACTTTGCATTTTAACAAGGTCTGCTCTATAGGCACTCTTACCAACCAAATCATCAGTTGCTGATGGATTTGCAATGATAGTAGCCCCTGCAACACTATGATTTTGAGATGGAGAATTTGGAACCCATAAATCTTCACAGATTTCAATAGCAAGAACAAAATCTCTCATTTTCTTAGCACTGAACAATAATCTTGTGCCAAAGAGAGTTTCCTGTCCTAATAGAGTAATTTTTTTATTCTCATCTTTAGGAGTACTAAACCATCTTTTTTCATAAAATTCTTGGTAATTTGGAATATTTAATTTAGGAACTACACCTAATATTTTACCGTTACAAATTACAACGGCGGTATTATATAATTTATTTGATTCGATTAAAGGAGTACCAATAACTGATACTAGATTAGGGTAATTAGTACTTTCACTCACAATTTTGTCTAAAGCAACAAGAGCTCTCTCTTGTAAATCATTCATTAAAAATAAATCAGCTGCGGTATATGATGTAATACTTAATTCAGGGAATACTAGTACTTTTACATTTTCTTCATGTGCTCTTTTAAGAGCTCTTATAATTTGCTCTGTATTTGATATAACATCTGCTGGATAAAGGATAGGAGAAGTAGTTGCTACTTTAATAAATCCGTCTCTCATATGTTACCTCCAAAATAGTGATTTTAATACATGTCTACATACTATCTTTTATATTATAATTTGAAAAGATAATATTAAAGTTTTATTTTATTTACATACCTATATTATTATATTAAAGTATCCCAATGAAACATATTATTGAGACCTATGGAGATGGCACATTAGAACTTATTAGAATATTGTATAGAACTGCAAACTCAGCTCTTTCATCATTTGATGACTTCATTGAAGGCCTATATTTTAGCAATGGTATAAATAGAATTATATTCACATCAATAGATGAACTTGGAGTTTTTGATTCAAAAACAAATAATATTCTATTATCTAACATACTCCTTGAGAGTGATGTATCAATGGAATTTTTACAATCAGTGGTGCTTCATGAATGTGCTCACTTTATTTGTATAACAGCATTTAATGATAGAAGCCATGGTAGTGCATTTAAATCAATAGCCAGTAAAATCGGAGCTCCCGAAGAATTTACTCATCCACAAGTATCACTCTCTAGTGCACGAGATACATCATCACAGTATTCAAAAATTAAGAAATTACTTGCACTCTCAGAATCTAGTAATCCAAATGAAAGTCATAGCGCACTGCTTAAAGCTAGATCTCTCATGGCAGAATTGAATATAAATAATATTGTTGATAAAGAATTTATATATGCCTCAACACTATTTGAAGCAAAAAGATATAGTGCAAAAGAAAAAGTATTAACAGCACTTGTACAGGATATTAGCGGAATATTTAGTGTTAAAGAGTCAACATTTATTCAATCTAGAACTTTTAGGCAAAAGATATTTGGAACAAAGAGCCAAGTTGAAATTGCACTCTACATATATGATTATTTAGCCTATACACTTGATAAGGAATATACTGAATTTAAGGCAACATCTCAGGTTCAAGGGAGAACTCTAGAAAGTTTTTATTATGGTATTTATGATGAGATGTATAAGAAATTTAACAAATCTGATTCAACAACAAAGGAACAATCAAAAGCTCTTGCGATTGTTCAAAAAGATATTAGAGATGAAACTATGAAATATTATTTTGAAAATAACTCTTTAACTCGTAGTAATGATAAATTTATTGTTTCAAACAAAGAAGCTTTTGAAAGTGGCCAGAGAGTTGGTAAGAGAACTACAATCCACAGTGCAATAAATAAAGATAAATCTAAGAAAAAACTATATATAAAATAAAGATTGAAATATTAAAGATAAAAGATAGCCCTCATAATTTTTTACAATTAGAGGGCTTATTTAGTGGCTCTTATTTCTTTAAAAATATATTAGTGAGTTTTTTTGCTTTTAAATTCTAAGCCTCGACTAAGCAAATAAGAAAATACTAAAAGTGGTAATACAATTACAAATATTGTTGTTATACTAACTCGTCCTATTTGTATTGAATTATTTGAATATCCAAAGAAATTACTTATGGATATATAAAGTTTTTGAAGAATTTCATAACTTCCACTGTAACTAAATATAATTTTAGGAATACTAATACTCAAGAATACTGGAATTACAATAAAAATAACAACTTTCATTATTGCTTTTGTTCTAGCCCATATTGCACATATGAATTGAGAGAGTGCATACATATTCAAAAGAGATGTAAAAACCCAAAGAAATTCTTTAATAAAAAGTACTCCCTTACTATCACTTAAACCAAATAATTTAATAATTTCACTATCATGATAGAAACTAATTCCAGCTAATGCAAATAGCAAAGATACAATTAGTATTATAGTTGAATAGGAAAGAATGGATGATATAAACATTGTAGTTCTACTTCTACCTAATTGGTTTCCAAGATACATATTTGATAAATATGAAATCCATGAAAATATAAATAGTATTAGTGAAAATGTTTGCAATGAAGGAAATGAATCTTCTATCATACTAATAAAAGATGTTTGAGTCGAAAAAACTGTTGAAAATATAATTGAAAATAATAGTGCAGCTAAAAATAGAGTTCCCATTATTAGTGAATATCTTTTCCCGTTTTGCTTTACAATAAACATATATGGTTCTTTAATTTTCATAGTCTAAAATCCTCCTTCATTAGTTAATTCAATAAAGAGAGTTTGTAAATCAACACTCTCAATTTTGACATTACCATTATCAACAACTTCACCGATTACTATTGCAGAACTAATTAGTCCAACATTATCGATACTTAGAATTTTTGCACCGTTACAAGAGTTTTGAACGTCTTCTAATTTACCACTAACACAAAGAGCATTTTTTAATAAATCTTCAACTATTCCATCAACTACAACTTTGCCCTCTTTTATAATTACAGCTCGCTCGATTAATCCGCTAACCTCTTCAATTAGATGAGTACTAATTATGTAACAAACTTCCTCATTTTTTTGAGCAAATTTGGATAGTAATAATTTATAAAATACATTTCTGTGATTTGCATCTAAACCCAATATAGGTTCATCAAATAATACAAATTGAGAAGAGGAGCAAAGAGCCATTATTAACTTGAATATTGATGCATAACCTGTGCTAAGTTTACTAATTCTTTGATTGATATCCAATTTAAAACTTTTTGAAAGTTCAATTGCCCTTTTATCATCAAAATTTTCATCAAAGATTTTTGCAGTTTTAATAGCCTCTCTAACTCTGATATTTCCATAATAATTAGATTCACTCATCAAATATATTTTAGATAGACTCTCATCACTACCTATAATTTCTCCATCTAAACTAACTGTTCCTGAATCTGCAAATATTCTTTTACTAATAATATTCATCAATGTGCTCTTACCAGCTCCATTACGTCCTAAAAGAGCATATATGTGAGAGGTTTCAAAACTCATCGATACATTATCAAGAGCTACTACATCTCCAAATTTTTTAGATACATTTTTTATTTCTAATTTCATTTTTTTCCTTCCTCAATAATCATATTAATAATTTCTTCATTACTAAATGATAATTTTTTTGCTTCAGCTACTAATGGAACAATATAGGTTTGATTAAAACTCTTTAATCTTTTCTCTCTTATTATTTCACAAGCTCCCTCGCATACAAACATTCCAATTCCTCTTTTTTTATAAATGATGGAATTCTCAACAAGAAGGTTCATTCCCTTTAATACAGTCGCCGGATTGATTTTATATCCAACAGATAATTCTGTAGTAGATGGTATTTGAGTATTATCCTCATAAACACCAAGGAATATATTTTCTTCAATCTTAGACGCTATTTGTACAAACAAAGGAACCTCACTATTTGCTACATAGTTCATAATTTCTCCTTAGGTAGTTGGTTACTTAGTTACCCTACTAGTTAACCATAGTACTAATTAGCATAGTTGTCAATATTTATTTAATTTTTCTTTATATTTACTTATTATTTGCTATTTATTGTATATATATGCAATTTATACTCATTTTGAGAAATTATTTTTACGTTTTTGATTGTATTAATTGTAACATTGATATAATATTTTTTTAAATAAACACTCATGAAACACTCATGAAAAAACACACAATATCAAGGAGTCATATTATGCCTACCAATCTAAGCGGAAGAAGTTATTTAAAATTATTGGATTTCACAAGTTCGGATTTACGTTATCTATTAGATTTATCAAAGAATTTTAAAGATATGAAAAGAGCTGGAGTACCACACAAATATCTAGAAGGTAAAAACATTGTTCTCCTATTTGAAAAGACTTCAACAAGAACAAGATGTTCATTTGAAGTTGCAGGCATGGACCTCGGAATGGGTGTAACTTACCTAGATCCAGGTAGTTCACAAATGGGAAAGAAAGAAAGTATTGCAGATACTGCTAGAGTTCTAGGTAGAATGTATGATGGTATTGAATACCGTGGTTACAAACAATCTCTTGTTGAAGAATTAGCAGCTAATGCAGGAGTTCCTGTTTGGAATGGTTTAACCGATGAATTCCACCCAACACAAATGCTTGCAGATATGTTAACAATTGAAGAAAAATTTGGTCATCTTAAAGGTATTAATTTTACTTTTATGGGTGATGCTAGAAACAACATGGGTAACTCTCTAATGGTTGTTTGCGCAATGCTAGGTGTTAACTTTACAGCTTGTGCTCCAAAGGAATTATTCCCATCAGAAGAACTCGTTAAAACTTGTAAAGAAATTGCAGCTAAAAACGATTGTAGCATAACACTCAGCGAAGATGTTAAATCTTCTTGCACAAATGCAGATGTAGTTTATACTGATATTTGGGTATCAATGGGTGAACCTAGCGAAGTTTGGGAAAAAAGAATTAAAATACTTAAACCTTATCAAGTTAATAAGAGCGCAATGAGTTATGCAAAAAAAGATGCAATATTCATGCACTGCCTTCCATCATTCCATGATACCAAAACTGTAATTGGTTCTCAAATGGCAGAAAAATTTGGCATAGGAGAAATGGAAGTTAGCGATGAAGTATTTGAATCAAAACAATCAGTTGTTTTTGATGAAGCAGAAAACAGAATGCATACTATCAAAGCTATAATGTACGCAACACTAAAGTAGGCTTAAATGAGTTTTGAATTACCACCTTATCGGCATCCAGATTTTAATAGTGATCTATTAAAAATGGCACCTGATGCTAAATATGAAATTGTTGAAAAAGATGGAGTTGTTCCTGAAAATTTTCACTCAACTTCAATGTTTCCTGAATATTGCAAGATTAATGGAAAATGGATATTAGCAGAAGAATCAAGGATGGATTCAAGTATAATAGTAAATGATGATAATACTTTATCAGTTATTGAAAACAGAAATGTTAAAATAGGTGATAAAGTTATTGTTGGTAGATCTGAGAAAGCAGAAGAAGGAATCTTTGTTTGGACTGAGGGTTTTAGTGAACCATCAAAAAAGAGAGATGATAAATTTGTTTTTAGACAAGGACGCTCTAGAGAAACCTCTTATGCAAAAAACTATGATCAACTAATTAACTTACTAAAATATGAGAGAGAAAATGGTGGTAATGTACTTTGGGTAATGGGGCCTGCCTTTAGCTTTGATGCTATGGCACGCTCTGCTATGAGTTCTATTATCAATGCAGGCTATGCTCAAGGCATATTAGCAGGAAATGCTCTTGCAACTCATGATCTTGAGGGAGCATTTTTTCATACAGCATTAGGACAAGATATTTATACCCAAGAAAATAAAGAAAAAGGTCATTATAATCATCTTGATATCTGCAATAAAGTAAGACGAGCAGGTTCTATTGAGAACTTTATAAAAGAAGAGAATATTGATAATGGAATTATATATTCATGTATTAAAAATAATGTTCCCATAGTTCTAGCCGCATCAATTAGAGATGATGGACCACTTCCTGAAGTAATTCCACATGCCTATAGTGCTCAACTTGCAATGAGAGAAAAAGTAAAAGAGGCAACAACTATAATTTGCCTAGCAACTATGCTTCATACAATTGCAACAGGAAATATGAGTCCATCATTTAGAGTAACAAAAGATAAAAGAATTAGACCTCTTTATTTTTACACTGTAGATAGTGATGAATTTGTTGTAAACAAACTCATCGATAGAGGCTCTCTTAGTGCAACAACTATTGTAACAAATGTACAGGATTTTATAACAAAAGTTGCAACTGGACTAAATCTTGAATATCAAATTTAAATAGCATTTTTAAGGTTAAAGTAGTACAAAAAAGAGTACTACTTTTTTATGTACTACTTATCAAAATTACCCCCCTATTTTCATTAAATCTGATTGTCAACTAATTAATAAGTAACTTATTTGTGTACTTTTATGTGTTTTAAAATTCTTACTAGTCAGTTCACTATTTTGGGGTTATATTTGTTATAGACCATTGGAGGAAAAGAGTGAGTATTTACGGTGATCGATTGGCTCAATTAGAGGCAATAGTAGAAAAAGGAAAAACACTCATACAAGAAATAATTAATGAAGAAGTTAGTAATTCAGGCATCTCGCCGATAGAACATTTTAAATACAGAATTAAAAGTGAAGAAAGTTTAATTGATAAGCTCAATACTAGAGGGCTTCCTGTGACTATGGAATCAATTTATACAAATATTCATGATTTAGTTGGATTTAGAATTGTTTGCTCTTATACATCTGGTTTAAGAACAGTTGCTAACAAAATTATTTCTAATGATAATATCGATTTAATCTTATCAAAAGATTATATAAAACATCCTAAACCAAATGGATACAGATCACTACATCTAATAGTTAAATTCAAAGATTCTGATGTTCCCTTTGAAATTCAACTTAGAACTATTGCAATGGATAGTTGGGCATCACTAGAACATCAATTAAAATACAAAAAAGAAGTAAAACATAAGGAATTAATAGTTGCAGAGCTAAAAAGGTGTGCCGATGAAATGAGTTCTACCGATTTAACTATGCAAGCGATTTATGACTTAATAAAGGAAGAGAACTAATGAGAATATTGTTAGTAGAAGATGAGAGAGAGCTGTCTAAGGCGATTAAAACAATGTTGGTTATGAGTGGCTATGAAGTTAGCCAAGCATTCGATGGTTTAGAAGCATTAGAGCTAATTGACCAGAATTTCTATGATGGCATTATTTCAGATATAATGATGCCTAAAATGGATGGTATCACACTATTAAAAACTATTCGCAATAATAATAATGATACACCTGTACTACTTTTAACAGCAAAGGGACAGGTTGAAGATAAGGTTGAAGGATTAGATGCAGGAGCAAATGATTATCTTTCAAAGCCATTTGCTTTTAAAGAACTTTTAGCTAGAGTTAGATCTATGATCAATCACTACTCTCATAGTGCTGAAAATTCACACATAAGTTATGGTTCAATAAAGCTATCTGTTTCCACCTACGAATTAGAAGGAGAAGAATCATCTATCATGCTTTCAAACAAAGAAGGTAAAATCTTATCACTATTTCTAAAAAATCCTCATAAGACAATTCCCTTTGAAAAACTTGATTCATTTATGAGTTGTCTTGATGCAAAAGATAAGGAAATTGAGTTATACACATCAATATTAAATAATAAGCTTGATGCAGTAAATGCAAACTTTAAGTTAACTAAATTTGATGAGGGCTATAAGGTAGCATCTCTATGATAAAGATTTTACAGCGAAGATTTATTATGATTGCCATGGTTGCAATGACTATTGTAATTGGTTTTTTAGCTATAGTTATTAATGTAGGCTTTTATTACAGTTCAAACACAGAATTAAACAAAATGGCAGATTTTCTATTAGATAATAATGGAACATTTCCTGATAAGTTTTATTTAGAAGGCCCAAAAAACTTGGGCTTTGATGTTTCAATAGAATCAAGATATGAGACTCGATATTTTTCAACACTTGTTAATGAAGATACTAATATAATAGAACTCAATCTTGATAATATTGCCGAGATTTCTGCCGATGAAGCCTCATCTTATATATCTGAGGTTTTAAAAAGCAATAGAAAGTATGGCTATATTTCTCACTACAAATATGCGGTAAGAGATATTGGGCAAAATAAATTAATTGTTTTCATAAATAGCTATCAAGTACTCTCAACACTCTCAACTCTTAGAAGTTTGACGTTTTTAATTGGACTTATTAGTTTGCTGATTTTACTAATTTTAGTACTATCCTTATCGAATAAGGCAATACAACCCTATATAGATAATATTGAGAGGCAGAGGCAGTTTATAGCAGATGCTGGGCATGAAATTAAAACACCTCTAGCTGTCATAAGTGCTGATATAGAAGTTCTTGAAATGACTGGTGGAGAGAGCGATTGGACAAAGAGTATAAAAGGCCAGGTAGTTAGACTTGATAATTTAATCAAACAGTTATTATCACTTGCTAAAATGGATGGAATTTCAAGAAGAGATGAGAATACAAGTAAGATTGATTATTCCTCTTTAACAAAGCAACTTTGCAATGATTTTAAAGGACTAGCTGCGTCAAAGGACACTTTAATTGAAAGTGATATTGATGATGATATTTTTATTTTAGGTAAGCATGATAAGATTGAACAATTGATTTCTCTTTTACTTGAAAATTCAACAAAATATACAACAAAACAAACTCCAATAATAGTTTCATTAAAATCTTTAAAAAAGAGTTCAGTTCTTAAAATATCAAATCAATGTGTTGGTCTAGAAAAGAATAATTTAGATAACTTATTTGAAAGATTCTATCGTGGAGATATTTCACACAACAATGCAATTGAAGGATATGGTATAGGATTATCAGTTGCAAAGGCTATTGTTGAATCACACAACGGAAAAATAAGTGCATCTTTAAATGATAATGACACAATAATTACATTTGAAGTTAGATTACCATTATACTGATTAGTTAATAGCATTTATTTAGAAAAAGGATAAAATTATTTATCCTTTTTTTTGTCAAAAAAACCACAAAAATTGATATAAATCGGAAAAAAGATCTTCAAAATTGGGTATCAAAAAATGTTAAAAAATATTGAAAAAATTCAGTCAAAATAAAATAATTTTTTTTTAATAATATGGCAAAAAAAGAGTTGCGTTTTTGTTTAAACAGTACTATATTACTCGCATAAAGAGTCGAGGTTAAGTCACAGCTTTTTTTAGACTAACTTAACTTATAAAAACTCTCCTTTTGTCAAAGAAGGGTAAATGTTATGAAATATAGCATACATCAAAGTAACGGCCAGTCTGGCCAATTTACATCCGATAGAGTAGAATCTCAAACCGAGACTACTTATCCCGCGGTATCTTTTCAAAATAAAGAAGAAAGTGATAAAACTCGTAAATTCAGAGAGCAATTCTATGCAAATGTAACTGATGATCAGTGGAATGATTGGAAGTGGCAAATTCAAAATAGAATTTCTACATTCAAGGCTATTTCAAAGTTCTTAGTTTTAACTGATGAGGAAAAATCAGCTATTGATGCATCATCAACACACTGTCCTTTTGCTATTACTCCATACTACCTAAGTTTAATTGATTTAGAGGATCAACACTCAGCTCTTAGAAAGACTGTTGTTCCAACAATTAATGAACTAGTTGTTTCAAAGGGAGAGGAAGAGGATCCCCTATCCGAGGGTCACACATCACCTGTAGAAGGTATTGTTCACCGTTACCCAGATAGAGTTTTATTTTTAACTACCGGTTTTTGCTCTGTATATTGTCGTTATTGCACAAGATCTCATATGGTTGATGGTCATACTCAAGTTATGAGACAACACTGGGACAATGCTATCCAATATATTAGAGAACATAAGGAAATTAGAGATGTTATTATTTCAGGCGGAGACCCTTTAACTCTTAGTGATGCTGAAATTGATTATTTACTATCTCAATTAAGCGATATCGAACATTTAGACATGGTTAGAATTGGTACGAAAGTACCTATGGTTCTTCCTATGCGTATTACAGAGAATCTATTAAATATCTTTAGAAAATATAAACCTTTATATTTAAGTATTCATGCAACTCATCCTGATGAAATTACAATTGAATCAAGTAGAGCAATTAATGCAATTGCAGACTCTGGCGTTGTAATGGGATCTCAGACAGTACTATTAAAAGGTGTAAATGATAATGTTGAAGTTATGGCTTCATTAATGCACAAACTACTTAAGGTTAGAATTAAACCTTATTATCTTTTCCAATGTGATCCTATTGTTGGCTCAAAACACTTTAGAACAACTGTTGCTAAAGGCCAAGAAATTATCCATGGACTAAGAGGATTTACAAGTGGCTATGCGGTTCCTCAATATGTTATTGATACCCCTAAAGGTGGTGGTAAAGTTCCTATTTTACCTAACTACTATAAAGGAAGAGATAAAGAGAACCTATATCTATATAACTATGAGGGAAAGGTTTATGCCTATCCAGATGCTGAGGAAGAAATAGATGAGTAAGAATAAAACTATTGGACTTACATATGATTTAAAAGATGATTATCTAAAAATGGGGTTCAATAGCGAAGAGGTTGCAGAATTTGATAGTATTGAAACAATCAATGCTATCGATGAGGCTCTATCAAAGTATGGTTATGACACAATAAGAATTGGTAATATATATAATCTAGTTAAGTTTCTAGCATCAGGTAAAAGAGTTGATTTAGTATTTAATATTTGTGAGGGACTCCATGGTTCATCAAGAGAGGCTCAAGTTCCATCTCTTCTTGAAGCATATAATATTGAATGTGTATTCTCAAATGCGGAGACACTTACTACAACACTAAATAAAGCTATTGCAAAAACTATTGTATCTAAAGCTGGCCTCAGATCTTCAAGATTTGCAGTTGTAGAGAAAATTGACCAAATTGAAGATATTGATATCAAATATCCATTATTTGTAAAACCTTTATTTGGTGGAACAGGAGTAGGTATTAGTAGCAAATCAATTGTTGAGAATCATAGCGAATTAAAAGCTGAGATTATAAGACAATTAGATGTTTATAAACAACCTATTCTTGTTGAAAAGTATTTAGATGGTAGAGAATTCACAGTCGGTATTGTTGGTAATTCAAATAATGCAAGAGCCATTGCAACAATGGAAATAGCAATTGATAGTAATAGTGATAAAGGTGTTTATTCTTATTTAAATAAGAGTAATTACAAAGAAGTTGCTAAATATTCACTAGTTGAGGGATCAATAAAAGCTCAGGCTGAAGAGTTAGCTCTAGCATCATATAAAGCCCTTAACTGCCGTGATGCATCAAGAATTGATTTAAAAATGGATAGTAAAGGTAATATTTACTTTTTAGAAGTTAACCCTCTTGCAGGATTAAACCCATCTGATTCAGATTTACCAATTATGTGTTATTTAAAAAATATGAAATACCAAGAATTGATTAATTCAATAATGGATAGTGTTAACTTTAGGTTAGCTAAATTATAAAAACTTATGAAAAAAATATTAATATTTGTAGATGAATTATCAGAGAATCCAACTAAAGATGAAGAGGATACTCTAATTGAGGCTAATGAAGTTAAAAAAGCATTAGTTAGTCTTGGATATGAAGCAATAATTCGTCCTTTTTCACTTAATTTACTAAAGAACATAGAGATTATGGAAGAAGAAAAATGGGCACTAATATTTAACCTTGTTGAAACACTTTCCTCAAACACTATGATTCACATAGCTCCCCTATTATTTGAAAACTATAACAAAAAATATAGTGGAGGAAATAGCCAAGCTATGTTTATCACAAGTGATAAAGTATTTGCGAAAAAAACATTTAAATCAGCTAAGATTAGAAGTGCTGATTATTACTATATTAAATCTAAGAATGTTAGTTCTACCTTGATTAATAAAGATGTAATAATTAAGCCTATAAATGATGAGGCATCCTGTGGAATAAATGATTCTTCAATAATGAATTTTAAAAATGCAGATGAACTAAAGAAATATATAGCTAAAAATCCAACTTTATTTGTTGAAGAATTTATTAATGGTAAAGAATACAATGTATCAGTTATGAAAATAGATGGATGTGTTAAAGTATTACCAATTGCTCAAATGCAATTTATCGATTTTCCAAAAGATAAGCCAAAAATTCTAAATTACAAATCAAAATGGGAAGAAGAATCCTTTGAATATAAAAATACATGCAGAACTTTTGCTTGTAGTGAAGATGATAAAGAATTAATGATTGAGTTAAATGAAATAACAAAAAAATGTTATTCCCTTTTCGGAAGTAAAGGATATATGAGAGTTGATTTTAGGGTTGATGAGTATGGTACTCCTTTTGTATTAGAAGTCAATGTTAATCCATGTATATCAAAAGATAGTGGATTTATTGCAGCTGCAAAAGAATATAAAATGAATTATGAACAACTAATTCAAAATATTGTTGAAGGGTCTTTAAATGAATAATTATTACATACGTTGTAAACCTGTAGAATCTGATATTCAAAGGGTTAAAGAGATATTAGAGAATTCTCATTTCTTCAATGAGGAAGAGGTAAAAATTGGTGTATCTCTTGTTAAGGAGAGATTAAACAACTTTAACACATCGTCCTATAAATTTATCTTTATAGAAAATGAAGAAGGCGTTGTTGGATATTCCTGCTATGGTTTTATTGATGGAACTAAAGCCTCCTATGACTTGTATTGGATTGCAGTAGACCAAAAATACAAAAGATCTGGTTATGGCTCAATTCTATTAAATACAACTGAAAACTTTATTCAAAACAAAGGTGGTAAGAATATATATATTGAAACATCTTCCACGGATTTGTATCTACCTACTAGAAAATTTTATGAAAAAGCTAACTATAAATTAGAAGCTGAAATAAAAGATTTTTATGATAGTGATGATAACAAACTGATTTATAGTAAGAATTTTTAATTCAGAATAAAATAATAATAAACCTTGTATAATAAATATCACTTTATACAAGGTTTTTTTGTGCAAATTATTAAATTTATATTTAATAAAAAGGATGGCTATTCCTTAGTAGTACCACCATAGCAATATTTTACAGGAAGCAAGGTAACAGTTGGTAGAGAATCTCTATCATCCTCTAATATTATATCAACAGCCTTTTTTGCAAGTGCCTCAATTGGTTGCGTTATTGTAGATACAACATATTCATCGGATGGATAAAACTTTTTTATACCATCAAAACCTATTATCTGAATATCTTGAGGAATTGAATAACCCATCTCTTGCAACATAGTCATTGCAATGGTTGCATGGTAATCAGTATTGGTAAAAATTCCATCAAATGTAAACCTATGATTTTCTTTATCTTCATTAGCCTCTAAGAATGATTTTATATGCTCTAGTGAATATTCATTATCAAATTCATTAATATAATTAGGTTTAATATTATATTTTTTACAACCATCAAGATAACCATCAAATCTTTTATCTGACTCACCTGTATGCTTTGAATGGAACCGAATGAAAGCTACATTTTTACATCCAAACTCAACAAGTTTTTCAACAGCTAGCACCCCTCCTGAATAATTATCAGATGCAATACGAGGAATACTACGTTTTTCAAAATATCTATCAAACACAACAAGTGGAATTTGATCTGGTACAAGATTACTAATATCAGAATAGGTTAAAGCTATAATTCCATCAGTTTTACTCTGAGATGCTAGTGATAAGTATTCAGCTTCCTTCTCAGGTTTTTCTTCAGAACAACATAGTATTAATTTATGTTCCCTTAAATAAACTTGATGCTCTATTACATTTGCAAAGGCGGCATAAAAAGGATTTGTAAGATTTGGAATTATTAAAGTAATGGTTTGTGTATGAGAAACTTTTAATCCTCTTGCATAAGTATTTACCTTATAATCAAGTTTTTTTACAGCCTCTTCAACCTTCTCTTTGTATTCTTTACCAACATTAACTCCGTTAATAACTTTTGATACTGTACCTAAAGCAACCCCTGCTTCTTTTGCTACATCTTTCATAGTTGGTGCTTTTTTAGTATTCATATAAAACCTCTCATTTTCTCCTATATTATAAACTATTTATGTAACGTTTCATAGCACTAAATTTATTTTTTTATTCAATATCCTATTGGTATGAAATATAAGTGCCAAAATTTACGATAAATTCCAACTATTTATCTTGACATAGAAAATATTTAATAATAACATTGAACTTGTTCATGAAACGTTTCACGGATAAAGGGAGTAACTATGAAGGGAAAAAGAGGCAACACACTTTTAGCTACAAAAAATCAGGCTTTAAGGAAGAAAATAGTATCTAGTTGGCAATTATATTTATTACTACTACCAGGCATTGTACTAACTATTATATATAAGTATATACCGATGTATGGAGTACAAATTGCTTTTAGAGACTATAATGCAGCGCAAGGATTCTTTGGAAGTACTTGGGTTGGTTTGAAATGGTTTACTAAGTTTTTCAACAATTATAAAAGTGTTACAATGATTGTAAACACTATTAAATTGAGTCTATATTCAATTTTGTGGACATTTCCAATCCCTATTATTTTATCATTAATAATAAATCAAATTAAATATACAAGATTTAAAAATGTTTCAGAAACCATATTATACGCACCACACTTTGTATCAATCATGATTGTTTGTGGTATGATTAGAGTTTTTGTATCTCCATATGGTGGTTTATTAACTTCTATTTCTCAACTTTTTGGTAACAATGTTAACATTTCAATTTTAGACCAAGTTGCTAATTTTAGATCCATCTACATAGGTTCTTCAATATGGCAAGATGCAGGTTGGGGAATGATTATATATACAGCAACACTCTCTAGTGTTGATAAATCACTTCACGAAGCAGCAAAGATTGATGGTGCTAATATTTGGAAAAGAATATGGCACATGGATTTACCTGCATTAATACCAATGATAGTTATTCAGTTAATTATGTCTTTTGGTAGTTTAATGAATGTTGGCTTTGAAAAGGCATTCTTACTTCAAACAGATTTAAATATTGGTGCTTCTGAAATTATTGCAACCTATGTATATAAACAAGGTATTTTAAAAGCAATGTATAGCTTCTCAACTGCAGTTAGTTTATTCAATACTATCGTTAACATCATATTACTTTACTTAGTTAGCAAGATAGCATCAAAAGTTTCTGAAGTAAGTTTCTTATAGGAGAAAAACAATGGCTACTAAGAAAAATACAAAACAGGTCAATGGATTATCAGACAAAGTAATTCAGAGAATTATGATAATTTTCGTACTCTTAATAGTAATAAGCGTATTGTATCCATTATATTATGTTCTAATTGCATCTGTCTCAGACCCATATGATGTTTATTCGGGTAAAACATTCTTCCTTCCATCAGGATTCACTCTTGAAGGTTATCAAAAAATATTTAAACAAGATTCAATAACAAGAGGATATTTAAATAGCATTATTTATACAGTTGTGGGAACACTCTTCTCTACATTTCTTGTTGTAACAACAGCATATCCACTTTCAAAGAAAGATCTACCTGGTAAAAAAGCTATAATGATTTTTTACGTTATAACAATGTATTTTACAGGTGGATTGATTCCAACATATTTGGTAGTTGCTAAGACAGGAATACTAAATTCAATGTGGGCGTTGATTCTTCCCGGTGGTGTTTCAGTTTTTAATGTAATTGTTACAAGAACTTACTTTGAAACAAGTATACCTAAGGAACTCTATGAAGCATCAACTATTGATGGATGTGGACACTTTAAAACATTCTATAAGATAGTTTTGCCTTTATCAAAACCCATCATTGCAGTAATGACTATTTTTGCAATGGTTGCATACTGGAACGACTGGTTCACTGCATTAATTTATATGAATGACAAAACTAAATATCCATTGCAATTAGTATTAAGAGAAATATTAATTCAGTCCCAAGCATCTGCTCAAGCTATGAGTGGTATGGATGGAGGCTATGCAGAGGCTAATAGAATAACGGAATTAATAAAATACGCTTCAATGGTTGTTGGTGCAGTTCCTATGCTAATAGCATACCCTTTTGTTCAAAAATATTTCAAAACAGGCTTAATGATTGGCGCTGTAAAAGGCTAATAAAAAAATATAAACGAAGATTAGTATTTACATAATCTTAGGAGGAAACATATGAAAAAGGAAACATTAAGAAACATTATTTCTTTAATGATTGTAACAATGATGCTATTAGCATTTACAGCTTGTAGTGGTAGTAAAACGGATAAGACTAATAGTATTGATCCAGAGGTAAGAGATTTTAAAATCTTTGCTGGTATTAGTTCTCTCTCTCCTGATAACAATGAAAAACCTGTTATCAAAGAAATGAATGAGAAAATGGATGTTAATATTAGTTGGAACTGTGTATCAGGAGATACTTTAACTGAAAGAAAAAACCTAATTCTTAATGCAGGTACCGATATGCCAGATGCATTTATGGGTGCAGCTTTAAGTGATTATGAAATCATCACTAATGGTACAAATGGTATTTTTATTCCTCTTGAAGACTATATCAATGAAGAGACAATGCCTAATTTAACAAATTTGATTAAGCAAAGACCTGAATTACTTGCAACTTGTACAATGCCTGATGGACACATTTATACTCTTCCTACAATAAGAGAAATGGGTTTTGATTATAATGATTCTCAGTTTAGTATTTTCTCAATTCCTCAATTTTCTAGTATCAACACTGCTTGGTTGGATAAACTTGATTTAGAAATGCCAACAACAATAGATGAATTACATGATGTATTAGTTGCATTTAAAGAAAACGATTGTAATGGTAATGGAGATCCAAACGATGAAATTCCTCTATCTTTTGAATGGAATCATTGGTGTGCTAATGTTACCTCTTTATTCTCAGGCTTCGGATTTACCGATTACAACGCCGATCATAGAGCAATTAAAGATGGTAAAGTTTATTACCAAGATGCAAGTGAAAATTACAAAGAGGCAATCGCAACATTACATCAGTGGTATGAAGAAGGTTTAATTGATATTGAAGCATTCTCTCAAAGTGATAGCCAATACATTGCAAAAGGATCTAATACTGATGCAAGACTAGGTGTATTCTCTTGGTGGGAAATTGCAGAAGTTACAGGAGAACATTCAGAAGACTATGATTATTTAACTTACTTAAGTGGAAAAGATGGAAAACTGGGAGTTAATCTTAATGAACAGGGAACAACATCCCACGATTCATTTGCAATTACAAGTTCATGTAAAAATCCAGAACTATTATTAAAATGGATTGATCAATCATATGATCCTATCTTTAGTATGCAAATCATTTACGGACCAATTGGTATTTATTTTGAAAATCAACCAGATGAAAATGGTGTTTATGTTGAAACAGCTGAAGCTGGCGGTTCACTAAAAGCTAAATCAGAGCTTTATGGCCCATCAAGACAGCTAAGTGAAGACTATGGAACTTACTACTACCTTGAGGAAAGAGCTCAGCAAAGACTTGATGATTTACGTGATACTTGGTTCAAAAATGTTGATAATTTTGAAATCTATCCAAGTGTAGTTTACACACTTGATGAAACAGAAACTATCAATGAATATCTAAGTGATATTACAGATTACACATCTGAAAAAGCAGCATCTTGGATTGTAAATGGTGGAATAGAAGAGGACTGGGATAACTATGTTGCTCAACTAAACAAGATGGGATTACAAGATGTAGTTGCAGCTTGGCAATCAGCTTATGATCGTTATGACGGTGCAAGAAAAAACAAATAAAAACTAAAAATATTGAAAGAATAGAGGATTGAATTTTTAATGAGTAAAAAAATAAGCGAAAAATTATCAAAGGCAAGGGAATTTGAAAGGAAGGAATGTAAAGGGAATATAAGCAGACCTTTCTTCCATTTAACACCTCCAATAGGATGGATGAATGATCCTAATGGTTTTTCAATTTTCAAAAATAAAGTCCATCTATTCTTTCAATATCATCCTTACAATACACAATGGGGTCCAATGCACTGGGGACATGTTGAAAGTGATGATTTTGTAAAATGGAAATATCTTCCAATAGCTCTAGCACCTGATGAAACTTATGATAACTTTGGTTGTTTTTCAGGAACAGCAATTGAATTTAATAAGAAGCATGTAATAGCTTATACAGGTGTTGAATCTATTATTGAAGAGAATGGTGATAAAAAAGAAATACAAAGACAGTGTATTTGCATTGGAGATGGATTAAACTATGAGAAATGTGATTTTAATCCGGTACTAAATGAAAAAGAATTACCTGAAGGCAGTAATAAATATGACTTTAGAGATCCAAAATTATGGGTTGAAAATGATATATTTTATATGGCAGTTGCATCTCGTAATATTGATGAATCTGGTCAAATACTTGTATATAATTCATCTAATTTGAAAGACTGGGAATTTGTTTCAACACTCGATAAATGTAATAATAGATATGGAAAGATGTGGGAATGCCCTGATTTGTTCCATCTTGATGATAGTGATTTTTTATTAACTTCCCCTCAGGAAATGAAAGCTGTGGAAACTAATATTTATGATCAATTTGGTACTATTTATGTTAGTGGTTATTTAAATAAAAATGATTATACATTCCAAGAAAATATTATTAAATCTATTGATTTAGGATTTGATTTCTATGCTCCTCAAACCATATTAAACACAGATGGACGCAGGATAATGATTGCATGGATGCAATCATGGACTAATCCATTATTTGATAGTACTGATGGTTTTTGCGGTATGATGAGCTTTCCAAGAGAATTAAGTTCTAAAAATGGTAGATTATTTCAAAAGCCTGTTAAAGAAATTGAAAAATACTACATAAAAACTAATACAATGGAAATAGACAAAATACCAGAGCAACTTACAAAATATGATAATTTAAGTTCTCGTTTAAATGATATTGAGTTTATCTTTAACTATGAGGAATCTTGTGAATTAGAATTACGTGTGGCAGCGAATGATTCAGTATATACAAGTATTATTTTTAAAAGCTCCGATTTAACTATAGATTTTGATAGAAGTAAGTCTTTAATAAAGGAATCAAAATACAATAAAAGAACAATAAAACTAAACAATAATGAATCTTCACTTAAAATAAGAATATTAATGGATAAGTATTCTCTAGAATTATTCATAAATGATGGAGAATTTACTTCAACAAATATAATAAGAACACCTATGGAAATAGATGGAATCTATATTAAAGGAGTGGGCAATATTAGTGCATATATAAAACAAAACCTTTTAGGAAATTTTAATTAATTTGATTTAAATTTTATTTGTAATACATAAAATAAAGCCTCTACAATATTATGTGGAGGCTTCTTTGTTATATTATTATTTTAAAAATTCAAAGGTCTCAATGGGAGCAAATTTCAATTTTCTAAGAGAAGAATATTCTTCTCCCATTTTAGATTCAATTGTCATTTGGTATTTATTTTTAGCACTCATTCTGCTTCCAGTAATACCTAAAGAGGCCCAACTTATAACCATATCAAGTTCAATAACTAGAAGATCCTCTGTTGATTCATCAAGTGCCCTAGCACTAAATGATTCAATATTATGATAATTATAGCGAGTGGTACGACTAATACTATCAATCCAACTAATAGCTTTTTCTCTATCATTGATGGTGCCAATTTTAGCAGTTGTAATAGTGAAATTATCATCTAGAATATTATAGAAATTTTCAATTGTGTGAGGAAGATCCTCAACACTATATAACCAGTAATAGGCAAACTTCTTTCCTCTTTTATATACATAATCCTCATCTTCAATCGAAGGATTTTTTAAAATTTCTTTTAACTCAAAATAACTCTTTTTGTTATACTCAAGACCTTTTCTGAATGAATTACTACTATAATCAAATTCCATAAATACTCTTATCTCCTTGCATTATAACTAGAATATAATAAATATTAATTAGAGAGGCCACTAAATAGCATATTATTGCTTTTAAAATAATATGCTATTAATTATTATTTATTCTTTTCTAAAATAACAACACTTTCCATATGATGAGTTTGAGGATAGAAGTCAAATAGTTTTACACTTTTAACAACATAGCCTTCTTCACTAAACTTTGATAAATCTCTAGATAGTGTAACAGGATTGCATGATACATAAATAATTTTAGAAGCATTAAAGCTACTAAGCATATGTGGAACATTTTCAAATAAACCAGTTCTAGGAGGATCAACTACAATAGTATCAACACTATCTCTACGTCTCTTTCCCCAGTTCTCAACTTCACCTGTGAATGGGATACTGTTTGGTGCATTTATTTTACTAAAAGTTAAACAATCACTTTGTTTTTCAACAGAAATTGTTCCTTCTTTTAAAAATGCTGAGAAAGTACCAACACCACTATATAAATCCATAACAGAGCCTTCACCAACATTAGAGATTACATATTCTAATAGTTTTTCAAGCATCTTTGGATTTGATTGGAAGAACACATTTGCATTTACAACATATTTATGATTGTTAATACTAATGTTCACCTTATTTTTACCATAGGTTATTCTCTCATCACCGGCAAATGTAGAAACTTCAATATATTTACCCTTTCCTCTTCTATTAAACATATTATCGCGTGCTGCTTTTAATATATTTACAGGATTAGCTAATTCATAGTTTAGTGCATCTACTAGAATTGGACAGTGATTAATCTCAATCAATTCTTTTGAACCGGCTCTTAAGAAACCAACTCTTTTTTTATTTAAATCAACATGGAATCTAACTCTATTTCTATAGCCAAATTCTCTATCAGTTGATGGTTCTTCAATCTTAATAGTAGACAAATCTAATTTACCAAATCTCTCAAGGTGGTCCATTAATATTTCTTGCTTACTCTTAACTTGTTCAGAAATTTCTAAGTGCTGTAAATCACAGCCACCGCACTCTCCATAAAATGGGCATCTAGGCTCCACTCTATGAATACTAGCGCTTACAATGTTATCTAAATGAGCTTTAGAATGAGATTTACTATCTTTAACGATACTAATTTCTACAACTTCACCTTTTAATGCACCAGGTACAAAGACAGCCTTATTATTATCTAATCTACCAAGGCCATCTCCACCCTGTACTAATGTATCAATCTTAATTTGCATTTACAAATTCCTCTACATATAAACTAACAGTATCAAGGGCTGATTGCCAGAATGATGAGGATGCAATATCACATGATATAGTTGCAGCAACATCTCTTGCACTGTTAGAGCCTGTAAGTGATAATAGTTCTCTATACTTAGTAGCAAAACTATCACCCATTTTATCTTTTTGAGAGTAAACACCAAGTGCAAATAATTGTCCAAATGCATATGGATAGTTGTAGAATGATAAATCAGGAATATAGTAGTGACCTTTAACAGCCCACATTAGTGGATGATATTCACTTAGTTCACCATAGGTTTTAATCTGTGATTCAATCATGATTTCATTGAATTCATCTGGTGTTAACTCACATTCAGCTCTTCTTTTATAAACTTCAGTTTCAAAATAATATCTACAAAGAATATCAACACATACTTGAGTTGTATCTTGTAAGAATGTTTCAGTTAATGAAACCTTTTCATCTACAGTTGCCTCTTCTAGTGCACCTTGTAGTACAATTGTTTCACTAAAAATAGAAGCTGTTTCTGCAAGTGTCATTGGATAAGATCTTAGTAATTGAGATAGAGGAAGTACAATACTATCGTGGTATGCATGACCTAATTCATGAGCAAGTGTTGATAGACCATTGTATGTTCCATCAAAATTACACATAACTCTAGAAACACCAGCATCAGGGAATGCCGTATCATAGGCTCCGCCAATCTTACCAGAACGAGGTTCCGCATCAATCCAATTATTATCAAATGCATTTTTAGCAAAAGCACTCATTTTAGGTGAGAAAGAATTAAATTGTTTTAATATAAAATCTTTTGCCTCATCATAGCTATATTCTTTTGGAGTACTGCTAATCGGTGCAAAGATATCATAAAATGCTAGATTATCTAGATTCAATTTTTTGGCTTTAGCTTTTAGATATTTTCTAAACATTGGTAAATTCTTTTCAATTGTAGAAATTAGTGCATCTAAAACTTCTTTATCAATTCTTGATTGAGTTAGTGAGTTTTCTAAAGGAGTTAAGCCTCTCTCTTTATCAAGAGTAAGGGTAGCACCTTTAACACCATTAAGAGCTGCAGCGTAGGCTACTTTATTGTTACTTAATACTTCAAGTTCTTTTTCAAAAGCTTCTTTCCTTACAGTTCTATCTGATGAATAAGCATAGCTTCTTAAATCAGTAACTGTTTTCTTCTCACCCTTATAATCAACTGTACAACTACTTGCAAGAGATTCTTGTAGGCGAGAGAATGATTCAATTCCAGATCTATTTAAGTCTGCTGCAAGAGATTCTTTTTCAACACTCATTAGGTGTTTATTCTTTTCAAGCATTTCATTTAATACATATGCATAGGCTTCTTTTTCAGCACCACTTTTTGTAATTTCTTTAACACTCTCTTCATTGCTACCCAAGTAATTTAATAGTGATACTTCACATTTACTTACACTTAGAGATAGTTTTGATACTTGATTAACTGCCTTTAAACATTTTGGGTTTTCAGTATCAACTGATAATATAGCATAAGAGTATGCATTAAGAGTCTCATAGGTATCTAGGATAATTTCCCATTCATCAATTATTTCTATTAAGCTTTTAGTATTATTCACTATAAATAATTCAACTTCTTCACATTTCTTTTTTGTATCTTCAATTGCACCTAAAAACTTAGGACTATCTGCTCCTGGGTAAATTTCAGTTAAGTCCCAATGAGGTAAATTTTTTTTATTTTCTGCCATATTTTTCTCCATCTTAAAAGAGACACCTTAGAGTGTCCCTAATTAAATTAAGTATTTTCTATTTGCCTTTTTTAAATTCATCAATATCATATTCACTGATTTTATTTAAAAGAGTTCTTCTACTAATACCAAGTTCTTTAGAGGCTTTTGTCTTATTACCACTCCATCTATGAAGTGATTCTATAATCTTTTCTCTCTCTACTTCTTTTAGACTTTTTACTTCAAGTGTAGTCGATATACTTTTCTCTTGTAATTGGTGAGGAAGACCAACATTATCATCAAGACTAATATCATCTTCTCTAATCAAATTATCATCTGCAAAAAGGATTGCTCTCTCAATTATATTTTCTAGCTCTCTAACATTACCATAGTAGAAACCACTTTTTAGTTTTTCAATTGCATTAGGAGAGAATCCTGTAATATTATCATTTCCCATTTGACTCTTTAGTCTTTTTAAAATAGCCGCAGCTAATAGTGGAATATCTTCTTTTCTCTCTCTTAATGGTGGGATTCTAATTCTTAATACATTTAGTCTAAAGTATAAATCCTCACGGAATGTACCCTTTCTAACCATATCCTCTAAATCTTTATTTGTAGCTGCGATAATTCGAACATCAATTGGTCGTTTAATTGTATCACCAAGTCTTTGAACTTCTCTATCATTGATTACTGTTAATAATTTAACCTGTAAATCAAGAGGTAGATCCCCTAGTTCATCAAGGAATAGAGTTCCGCCATTTGCAACTTCAAATAAACCTAGTTTACGATTGATAGCACCTGTATAAGCACCCTTTTCATGACCAAATAATTCTGATTCTATTAGGGAGGCAGGTACACCACCAATATTTATCGATTGAAATGGACCAGAATCTCCAAAAGATTGTCGGTGTATTTCTTTTGCAATAACACCTTTACCAGTACCACTTTCACCTGTAATAAGAATACTTGATTTTGTTTTTGCACATCTTGCAATTGTCTTTTTTATTTCTTTCATCTTTGGATCAATTCCAATAAATGAAGAATTCTCAAAAGCTAAATCATTATCAACCATCTTACTAACTTTATAGGCCTCAACCATCTTAGTTAGCTTTTCAACTAGTTCAACTGGATTGAATGGTTTAACAATATAATCATCAACACCATCTTTAAGAGCTGATACTGCATCACTTATTTCACCATGAGCACTAACCATAATTACGGGATTGTCGATATTTTGTTCTTTCATCCATCTAATTAGTGTTAGTCCATCCATACCAGGCATTTTTAAATCAACTACCATGGCATCATATTTATTTTCACAGAGCATTCTCTGTGCCGCCAATCCATTTTCGGCACATTCGCTATCTATTTCGCACACAGCAAAAAATTGACTTAGCGAGTCTCTTATATTTATTTCATCATCAACTATTAATACTTTCACCCTTGTTCTCCCGAGATTAATTATATTTCGTTGCAATCGGTAAAATTACCTCAGCAACAGTTCCCCCACCTTCTCTTGGATATAGTATGATACTACCATTTCTTGCACTGATAAATTGCCTAGAAATAGATAAACCAATACCACTACCTGTGTTCTTAGTAGTGTAGAAGGGATTGTAAATTTTGTCTTTTGCGCCTTTAGGAAGGCCAATACCTCTATCTTTAACTTCTATCTTAACAGTTTTAGGCTTACCGCCTCTACTTATCAAAACTTCTACTTGTGGATTTTCTCCAGATTCTATCGCATTTTTTATTAAATTTTCAAAAACAGACCTTGCTCTATCTCTATCAAATGAAATACTAAAGTCATTATCCATGTATAATTGTACATCAACATTGAATTTTGAAATTAAATCAATAAAGAAAGGTTTCAAATCTATCTTAACAGGTACTCCAGTTGGATTATATAAGAATTCACTTACTTTATCAGTAAGTACTTTAACTCTATCCATTTCTGATTGTATTACTTCAAGATTCGATTTGTATTTTGGATCAACTTTCATCCTAAGTATTGCTAATTGTATATTAACACTACTTAGAGGATTTTTTATCTCATGTGTAAGAGTTCTAGCCGCTTGTCCTAGGTTAACAAGACTCCTCTGTTTTTCTAAAGTATCGCGATAACCTCTATTATTATTGTAAATGTGATAAACAAAAATAAAGGCAGCAGAAAGAGCTAAGAATGCAAGTATCATAGAAACATTTAAAGTTACTATTGTACTATGATATGCCTCTCCATCTAATTCGATGTAAAGCACATCAGGGAATGTCATCGTAGTATTTGTAAAACTCTCTAAATTAATTGTTGTATCATCTATGATATCCCATAATAGTGATAACCGGTTTATGTATCTTACATAAACTACAGTTCCATTATCTTTATCATAGGTGGCAACACCAGAGCTCTCAACATTATCCCAACCATTCATTGAAACATATTGAGATGGCAACAATTTTGGAGCCTTACCAAGCATCAATTCGTTTTTTCCAAGATTTGAATAAACACCAACCCCAATAATTCCATTCTTCTCTAATTCATTATTAGCTCGAACAGGATCATCTTGAAGATGAAAAAATATTGTATTAAATGATTTCTCAGCTTCAGTTTGTAGTTTTAAATCTTCTCTTTCTCGTAGTGCGTTAAATAAAAACATTAACATAATTACAAGAACAGCGTAGGCAATAACTAAGCCACCAACAACAAAAAACTTTTCTCTGCTTGCCTCTGTATTTAGATGTTCTTTTTTAGACTTCATCAATTCCTCTTATTCGTAATTTAATGCCTCAATTGGATCTAGTTTTGATGCAGTCTTTGCAGGATACCATCCAAAGAATATTCCAACAAACATAGAAAAACCAACTGCAATAGCAAAGGATGTATAGGATAGTTTTAGGCTCCATCCTGCAATGTTTGTAACAGCATAGCTTAATCCAGAACCAAATATTATACCAATTATCCCACCAACTAGAGTTAGAGTAATAGCTTCTACTAAAAACTGTCCTCTAATTACAGATGGAGATGCACCAAGGGCTTTTCTTATTCCAATTTCTTTTGTTCTTTCAGCAACGGATACTAACATAATATTCATTATTCCGATACCACCTACTAAAAGAGAAATACCAGCAATTGCAGCTAAGAATAAACTAAGTGTTCCTGTAACTTGAGATGCAATATTAGCAATCATTGCAGGTGAGAATGTTCTATATCCATCACGACCAACAATTGAATCTAAGAAATTATTTATTTGATCTCCAACTTTTACAGTATCATAACCCTCTTTCAACTTAATAATATATGTTGAAACTGAGGATATCTTATATATCTTTCTTGTGAAAGTATTAAAGGGAATAAAAGCTGAATCATTATAACTCATTGTATAGGATTGTTCTTTCTCATCTAATACACCAATAACTTCAAAGGTTGTCATTTTCCCTTGATCGCCTGTAAGAAGAGTTACATTTTTACCTACAGCAGAGCCTTCAGGAAAAAGTTTTTCAGCAAGAGATGAACCAAGTACAACAACTTGATTTGCATCAATATTTGCTTGAGAGCTAAAGCCTTTACCATCACTGTATGTTAGTTTTTGAGTACTAAAATATGTAGATTCAACACCTAAATAACTAGTAGAGGTTGACTCCTCAGTTGATTTAAATCGTCCTTGAGAACTCATTACAGGAATTATATAATCTATTCCTTCATTTGAATCTATCAATGTCTGAGAAAACTGTATATTAAATATATCTTGAGTTCTTTCATTTGGACGTGGATAAACTGATATAATATCAGAGCCACCTTGAGCTAGACTACCTGTAATATTTTCAGTAGCACTTGCTCCCAAATTTAAAATAGCTACAACAGCTCCAACACCAATAATAATACCTAGAAGAGACAAAGCTGTTCTAAGTTTGCTATTTCTCATTGCTTCAAGAGCAAGTTTTATATTTTCCCAAAACATCTATGAAGCCCCCACTATTCTTCCATCTCTTAAATGGATTTGACGTCGACATCTATTACCGAGAGATAAATCATGAGTTACAAAGACAACAGTACGTCCTTGAGAATTAAGAGTTTCAAACAATTCCATTATTTGATGACCTGTTCTAGTATCTAATGCACCAGTTGGTTCATCTGCTAATATAATTGAAGGATTTGATACAATAGCTCTTGCTATTGCTACTCTTTGCTTCTGACCACCTGATAATTCATTTGGTCTATGCTTCATTCTATCTGCAAGCCCTACAACATCAAGGGCCTCCATTGCCATCTCACGTCTAACTTTCGGAGATATTCCACCATAAAGAAGAGGTGTTTCAACATTCTTTAATGCAGATTGTTTTCCTAGTAAATTAAATTGTTGGAAAACAAACCCAACTTTTTTATTTCTAATATAAGCAAGTTCTGTTTCATTCATACCACTAGTACTTTCACCATCAATTTTGATAGTGCCACTAGTTGCGGTATCAAGACAACCGATTAAATTCATCATTGTACTTTTACCGCTACCAGATGGTCCCATTATGGATGTAAATTCACCCTCATTTATGTTTAATGAAACACCATCAAGGGCTTTAACAAAATAATCGCCTACTAAATAATATCTTTTAACATTATTTAAATATATAATACTTTTAGCCATTATTTATCCTTTAAACTATAGTCTAACTCTGAGCGAATCTTCTAATGATTTTTTATTCTCAATAACAACAGTATCACCTACATAAATATCACCAGATAGAATTTGAACTTTATTCTCACCTAGATAACGAACTGTAACTTCAATTTCTTTTAAACTGCCATCTGCCATTCTTTGTTTAACATACTGTTTACTTCCGTTTGGATAAACAGCTGCCTGATTTACAACAGTTATACTTTCTTTATTGTCTGCTACAATTTTACCGGAGAAGGTAAATCCAGTTTTAAGTCTTTTAGGAGGATTAGGTATTGTAATTTCAACATCTAATACGCCAAAACCTTGTGTTGAATATCTTCCTAACATAGGGATGCTTGATACCTCAGCCTCTACTATAACACCAGGAAGAGAATCAAAGGTTAATTCTGCTTTTTGACCAACACTAACATAACCAATATCAAGTTCATCAATTTGTACAGTTGCTTTAAACTTTGATAGATCTGCTATAATCATACTATTATTAGTAGTTGTTGTTAGAGAGTTATAATCACCTACGGTCCAACCTTGTTGAGCAACAACACCATCAAAGTTAGCAATAGCCTTTGTATATTCAAGACTATTTTTTGCATTCTCTAATTGTAGTTCTAATAATTTAAGAGTATTAGCATTACCTGTTAATTTTGCACTCTTTATCTGTGATTCAATATTAGCAATATTATATTGCTCAGCTGAATCATCAACAGTTACAAGAATATCACCTTTCTTTACAACATCGCCTTCTTTAACATTGATTGTTTTAATGGCTCCACTTGTTCTTAATACTACATTTTGTAAATCATAGGCTTCTAATACACCATTAATATCAACAATTGGTGCAGTTTCTTCCTCTGTAATCTTTACCTCAGTATAAGTAGGTACATCTTTGGCAATTGATTCTGCAGATGTCCAAGGCATTCTTCTATTTGTATTATAGAAATTATAAAGATATGTAGCTCCACCAAGTAGAATTAAAATAATAATCCAAGTAATAATAGTTTTTCTTTTCTTCTTACTATTCTTTTTTCTTAATTCTTTTCTAATAGAAGTTTCAGTTTCTTCTAATTTAGTTTCGCCTAAATTATCATCAGTATCAATGCTTGCAACAGTTGGTTCTATTTCTTTCTCTTCCCTCTTTATGCCTAATGCTTCAGTAAAGTTTTCAATTTTATCAACTTTTACACCATTAACCATAATATATTTTGTACCATTTTCAGTTACAACTTTAATACCTGAATTGTTATTATTACTGCTTTGATTTAAGTTCTTGTCTTTATTTAACTCAACAACAGCTTCTTTTATAGCAGATTTAACAATTTTCTCAACGTCAATATTAGAAGATTGAGAGGATACTTCACTATGATTTTTTTCTACTTTTTTTGTTTCATCATTTGATTTAGCACTCTCTATAGCACCATTTAGAGCATTTCTTCTAACAAGTATTGGCTTTTTACTACTCAAAACTGTTTTTAAAACATCTTTTGATACTACAATTTTTGGAGACTTAACTACATTTTCATTAGATTTAGAGTTCAAAGCCTCTTCAATATATTTATTTTGAGTTTCAAATCTAATGTCTTCTCTTTGAATATATTCAAGTCTTTGAACTTCTTTCTTCTCAGCTTCTTCAGCTAGTTGATTTTTTATATACTCATCATCATAGCTAGATAATTCATCTAGAGATTCAATTATTAATTTAGTCTGTAAATCAGATCTAACTTTTTCTCTATCTAAATAATCAAGACGTTGAGCTTCTTTTTTATTTTCTTCAGATTCAACATCAACAAATTCTTTTTCATGAGAATCAATAGATACTTCATCACTAGATACTTCACTATCAGCTACTGTTTCATCAATTTTACTATCTATCTCTTTATCTGATATTTTTACATCTTCTAATGTTGATACAAGTGATACTAGCTTTGATTTTTCAGCTTCTGATTTAGCTTTAGCCTCTTCTTCAGCTTCAGCTATAGCTTTTTCTTCTTCTGCTAGTCTATTAGCCTCTTCTTCTGCTTCAGCCATAGCTTTTTCTTCTTCTGCTAGTCTATTAGCCTCTTCTTCAGCTTTAGCTCTTTCTTCTTCTGCTAATCTTTCTTCTTCAGCTTTTAGTCTAGCTTTTTCTTCTTCCGCTAATCGATAAGCTTCTTCTTCCTCTCTAGCTTTCTTTTCTTTTGCTAAAGATTCAGCTTCTTGTTCGGCTTTAGCAATTTCTTCTTCGACAATTCTATTAGCCTCTGCCTCTTCTGCTAAAGCAATAGCTTCAGCCTCTGCTTCTTCATCAATAGATTTATCTTCCACTAAGCTATCATTATTTGAGGATTCAATTAATTCTCTATTATGCTCTTCTTCTGCGATAACAGCAAAAATTTCATCATCATTCATATTCTCATAATCAATACCCAATTCTTGGGCTCTTAATTCTGCTAATCTTCTTTTTTCAATTTTTTTTCTTATACGTTTATTCATTTCTTAATTTTCTCCCCTTTATAGCGCTAGTGATTCTATTGTTAATTCAGTAATCCATCCATCAAGTAAGACATCTAATTCGTCATACTTTAATTGGGATAAATTGAATATTGAAGCATCAACTTCTTGTTGATTCTTTAAACCTAAATCAAACATTTGCTGATCTAACTCAATATTGTCTTGTGCAATTTTTAAACTATCTTGAATTTGAGAATATTTAAAATTCCATGAATCTATTTCACTTTGAGCATTAATTTTATCATATGAGGATGTTAATAATACATTTGATAAAGTGTTTTGAGCACTTATCAAATTATTAGAACTTTTTTTACTTTCTATTAAATCAACTCTTGTACTTGTATCATTTGTCCATCTACCACCAAGCCCAATAGTTAATGAACTATCACTATTCTCAGAGGTTAATGATACACTACCATTAAAGCTTAAATTATCTGTTCCATAATCAAGGCCTACTGTTCCAGTATAGCTAGAGTAATCATATGAATAATAATTATCAGACAAGACACCATAATCACTTTGTGTTGTTGATAAACTACCTGATAACTTTGCAGAACTTCTATCTTTAGATTTATTTACTTCATCCACATCATTCTGAGCTATTTGTAGATTAAGTTGAGCTATTTGAACTGAAAGACTATCATTGGTATTTGATGGAATTTCTAAAAATGGCACTTCCACGGTATCAATTCCAACATAATCCTCTCCTGTATAGTTTTTGTATTGAGTTAACATAGCCTCTTTTTGAGAGTTTAGATTAGCTAGCGTATTTTTTAGATTTTGAAGAGTTGCCATATCAGATTTATATGTAACAGATGTATCATTATAAAAATCTAATGCTAATTTATCAGAAATATTTTTCTCACTAAGTTTAATAGAATTTTCAGTTGCTTCTATATTTTTAGCATTTGTATTAAAGGCTTTAAATAGATTTAATAGATTTTCTTTAAAACTAATTATTCCCTGTCTGTAGGTTTTCTCAATCGATAATAAATTAACTTGTTCATTTAAATCTTTTGAATCAGTATCATATTCACCAAATAGAAAAGTATGATCAACACTCAATGTTGGAGAGGTACTGTAATAGGTTTCATTATCAGAAAAAACTATTGTAGAATTTAAGTCAAAATTTACATTAGTATCATCTGTTGCTGCACCACTTGTTGTTGGTTCATAGGAACCTGGAATATTAATATAAACAAGATGAGATGCGTTTGGACTTAGAGAATATGTACTTGTTGAAGAATCCTCTACAGTTGAACTAACATATGGAGCTACAGCATAGCTAACCTCTCTATCGACATTACTTAGTTCAACAGTCAATAAACTTTGCTGTTTATTTATTTCAAGGGACTTTATTGTATCACTTTTTTTAAGTGCTACCTCAATAGAACTTTGCAGCGATTGTGCAAAGATAGGTAGAGTTAAACTTGTTGCAACCATAAGAGCAACTATAAGTTTTTTAGATTTTGTAGTCATCAATATAAGAACCTCCGTAAAATCTTATAAAAGTGTGATTTTATTTTCTTTTAAAAATACAGGCCACCATCAACTTTAATTTTTTCACCTGTTACATATTTAGCATTCAATAAATATTTTACACTAAATATTATATCTTCATAGCTTCCAAGTCCTAGCTTAATTTTATTTTTCATCTTTTTGAAAAATTCTTTATCATCACTATTTGACATTATTAAACCTGGAGCTATTTCATTAATTCTCACAATAGGAGTCAACTCTTGTGCTAATAATTTTGTTTGAAATGAAAGACTTTCTTTGCTAATGAAATAAGGAATTCTTTTTAAACTAGGTTTATTAAGTCCTGCATCAGTAAAGTTTATTACAGCCCCTCTTTGTCCTCTTTTTTCTAGATGTTCATAAAGGTATGTCGTTAATAATAGAGGAACAATTGAATGGATCATATTATATTCTTCAAGAACTTTTTCATCTAACTCTTTGAGTAGATTTTTAGAGAATATAGATGCTGCATTAATAATATAATCGAGTCTTCCAAATTTACTTAGTACTCTGTCAAAAAAAATCTTTGTTTCTTTATCTAAAAAATTATACTGAATGATTTTACATCCATTATCTAATTCTTTTTTAAGTAGATTTGCTTCTTTTTCTGATTGATTATAATGGACAATTACTAAATAATTATCACGTACCAAAGACTTAGCTAATTCTTTAGCCAGTCTAGTAGCACCCCCTGTAATTAATACAACCTTTTTATCCATATTACCAACTTTTTCATTTTAGCAAAAGCAAACTAAAACTATTATTCATTATGGTTTCATTTTACATTATTTTCAATGATAAATGTCTAAATATTGTATAATTTAGAGCATTTGAAACAAACATTTAATATATTCAACATTCTACATACTCAAAAATATACAAAAAAATAATATAAAAACAAATAAATAGACGTTTAATATGAAATTAGCGTATAAATGCTAAAGCTTATGAATTATTTTCAACTTTTATTGTTTTTTGAATTTGTCAAATATTTACATTTATTAATTATTTTTTGCTATTGCTTTTATATAATCAGTTTCCTATATATTTATTACCTATTTTTTAGGAGAAATTACTATTAATTCGCCAACCGTGGGTATTTATTGCTTGCCTTATTTATATTTTGTCATTATATTCATATCACTATGATAAAAACAAAAATAAAAGACGAAAAAGTCATTAAACAGTTAAAAAAGATCGTACCTGATGGAAAAGATATTTTCTTATTAGAAAATAACAAAATTAGAGCTACCATTTTAGGTACAACGAGAATGATAAATCAAGTTCGAGCAAATTATAAATTAGATATAGTAGAAGCTGTAACCCTAGGTGAAGCTTATATTGGAAATGCACTATTAGCATCTACTGTTAAAGAGAATGATAGAGTTCAATTAACCATAGATTGTGGTGGACCTTGCGGTGGTATTTATACAGAGGCTTGGGCAAGCGGTGCTGTTAGAGGATATCTAAAGAATAACCGCTTTGGAGTAAAAGAATCTTTCCCAGTTGATACAGATCCTATTTATGGTCCTGGTTTCCTATCTATTTCTAAAATTCTTGAAGGATCTAAAAGTCCATTTAAAGGGCAAGTAATGCTTCAACATGGTAATCTAAGTAAAGATTTAAGAAACTACTTCTTAGAAAGTGAACAAACTAAATCATTATTTGTATTAGATTTTGATGTTGATGAAGAAAACAGAATATTAGGTTGTGGTGGTATTTTCTTCCAAATGTTACCTGGTAATGAAGATGATGAATTCTTTGAAGAATTTGAGAAGAAAGTTGATAATCTACCATCATTAGCTAAGTCAATTAGCCAAGGTATTGATCCAAAAGATTTTATTGTTCAAAACTTTGATGATGTAAAACATCTTTCACATTCACTAGTTGGTTTCTCTTGTCCTTGCGATAAAAAGACATTTGCTAACCATTTAAAGGCTCTTCCTCTAAAAGATAAGAAAGATATTAGAGAAAATGGCCCTTTCCCACTAGAATTAGTTTGCTTAAACTGTAATAGTAACTACGAATTCGGAAAAGCCGAATTAGACGACTTACTGAAGTAACAGTAGGTTTAAAATAAATTATAAAAATCTCTGGAGAATCAGAGGTAGGAGAAAAGATGGTATTTTTTGCAACGTGCGCAACCAACCAACAAGACATTTTAGAGAAAGAGATTAGATCTCTCGGAGTGGAAGATGCATTAGTAAACGCAGGTGGCGTTGAATTTGAAGCAACATTAGAACAAGCTTATAATTTTTGTTTATATACAAGAGTTGCATCTAAATTGATGCTAGCACTCTATGAAGACGATGATATTCAAAATGCAGATGAATTATATGATTCAGCTGTACAAATCCCTTGGGAAGAATACATCACACCTGAAACTACATTTTCAATTTCACAAACTGTAATCAATTGTAGTTGGTTAAAAAACGGTCACTTTGCAGCTGTTAGACTTAAGGATGCTATTGTAGATAGAATCCGTCTTAAGTTTGATGGAGAAAGACCAAACGTTGATAAGGATAATGCAGATGTATCATTCCATATCCACGTTAGAGGAAATCGTATTTCTTACTTAGTTGATTTCTCTGGCAAATCTCTTCACAAAAGAGGTTATAGAAAATCCTTTATTGATGCAGCTATGAGAGAAACTCTTGCAGCAACAGTACTAAAGAGATCTGAGTACCGTAGAGTACTAGAGAGTGAAGAAGAACTAGAAGTTGTTCCAACTCTATTAGATCCTTTCTGTGGCTCAGGAACAATTCTTATTGAAGCTGCTCTTTGGGTTAGTAAAGTAGCACCAGGCTTAATTGATGTTGATAGATTTGCATTCTTTAAATTACCTCTTCATGATGAAGCTGTATGGAAAGAAGTTCTTGATGCAGCAATTTTAGAAGAAGAAAAAGGTGCATCAAAAGAATTTAAGTTCTACGGTTGGGATTTAGATCCTAGAGCTATTGAAGTTGCAAAGAAAAATGCAAAGGCTGCCGGCGTTCTTGATAAAATTCAATTTGAAGTTAAAGACTTTTCTAAAATCACAAAAGAAGATGTTCCATCTTCAACAGGTTACATTGTAACAGATCCTCCTTACGGATTTAGATTATCAGATTCAAAAATTGATTTACTATACCAAAGCATTGGTAAACAGTTAAATGACCTATTTGGTGGTTGGAATGTTTCAATCATTTGTGGTGAACAAGAACTATTGAGTTTCATCAACATGAAACCTAATAGAACAAACAGTGTTAACAATGGTGGTATTGATTGCCAAATCGCTCATTACTATGTATTTAGTGAAGAAGAAAGAGAAGAGATGACTCGTAAAGCTATCGAAAAGAAAGCTGAGAGACTTGCAGCTCCTCTAAGCGATGGTGCTCAAATGGCATACAATAGATTAATTAAAAATATTGAAGCTATTAAACCTATTATGGAAAAAGAAGGCGTAACAAACTATCGTATTTATGATGCTGATATGCCAGAATATAGTGCTGCAATTGATATTTACGGAGATAAATTTATTAATCTTCAAGAATATGCTGCTCCATCATCAATTCCAGAAGAGGATGCACAGAGAAGACTTGAAGAGTTAATCTTTGCAACTGAGAGAGCAACTGGTATCGATATTGATAATATCTTTGTTAAAAGTAGAACTCCTCAAAAAGGATCAAACCAATATAACAAGATTGCTAATAAAAACAGATTCTACATAATGAAAGAAAACGGTACAAAATACCTTGTTAATTTCCAAGATTATTTAGATACTGGTATTTTCTTAGATCACCGTCCTGTTAGAAAAATGATTGGCGAGATGAGTGAAGGAAAAAGATTCTTAAACCTTTTCTGTTATACAGGAACTGCAACTGTTCAAGCTGCTAAGGGTGGGGCATTAAGTACTGTTAGTGTTGATGCATCTGCAACTTACCTTGATTGGGCAGAAAGCAACATGGAATTAAATGCATTTAAGGGAATGAACCATTTCTATTACAAAGATGATTGTATGGGATTCTTATATAATACATACGATAAATATGATCTAATTTTCTGTGATCCTCCAACTTTCAGTAATAGTAAGAGTCGTGATTCATTTGATGTTGATAGAGACCACAAACGTCTTATCCACCTTTGTATGCGTCACTTAGATGAAAATGGTGTATTAATATTTAGTAATAACTATAGAAAATTCAAATTAGATGATTTTATTTATCAAGATTATGATGTAAAAAATATTACACCTGAAACAATTGGTGAAGATTTCAAGAGAGATCCTAAAATCCACCAATGTTATATCATTACAGAAAGAAAAGTTGTTCCTGTAAAAACTCAAGCAAAATTAACTGTAAAACGAAAAGCTGTAAATCCAGCTAATTCTGATGCAACTGAAATTGTTGAGAAAGTAGAAGCACCTAAGACTGTTAAAACCGTTAAAGCTGTTAAGGCTGTAAAGAGTGAAAAAGCAGTTGAAGAAGATGATGATTATTTAACATTAAGATACTAATTTAGTAACTTTATAATAAGAGACTATGGAATTTATTCTGTAGTCTCTATTTTTTAGTTTTTATAAAAGAAAAAAAACTAGGTATCATTCTAATTTATTTAAATTAGTAATTTGATAACCTAGTCTTCGTATATTATTAAATAATTTGATTAAACTGTATGTTCTATAATTTAACGCTATTTACTACTTCTTCACCATTAACAAAGGATCTAATGTTTGTAAGTGTTGTTAGTGCAATATTCTGAAGAGCTTCATCTGTTAAGAATGCTTGGTGAGATGTTACAATAACATTTGGCATAGCAATTAATAGTGTTAATGTCTCATTATCATCATCAAGGATTTCATCACTTTTATCTTCAAAGAATAAACCAGCCTCTTCTTCATAAACATCAAGAGCAGCTGCACCTATTTTTTTAGATCTCAATCCTCTTAAAAGAGCTTCACTTTCAATTAGTCCACCTCTAGATGTATTAACAATTACTACACCATCTTTCAAGTTTTTAATTGATTCATCATTAATCATATGCATATTGTCTTTTGTTAATGGACAGTGAAAACTTATTATATCAGATCTTTTACTCAATTCTTCAAAACTTACATATTCTGCATCAACATCTTTACTAGGATATGGATCATAGGCTAGAACTTTCATTCCAAAACCTTTACAAATATTGATAAATAAACGTCCAATCTTACCAGTTCCAACTACACCTATTGTTTTATCATGTAAATCAAATCCTACTAAGCCTTGAAGAGAAAAGTTAAATTCTCTTGTTCTAACATAGGAGTGATGTATTTTCGAACAACTGATAGCAATAGTGCTGTTGCATGTTCTGCAACTGCATAAGGACTGTAGGCAGGAACTCTTGCAACAAGAATGCCCTTCTCTGTTGCTTTTTTAATATCTACATTATTAAAACCAGCAGACCTTAGCGCAATCATCTTTACACCTTTCTTAGCTATAATATTAATTGTCTTTTCATCTAATTCATCATTAACAAAGGAGACTACTACGTCAAAGCCTTTACTAATTTTGCATTTCTCTCTTGTAGTCTACCTTCAAAATATGTAATTTCTTCATCTTTTGTTTTGTAAGCTTCAAACCATTTTTTATCATATTTTTTTGTATCAAAAAAAGCTATCTTTGTCATAATTGCCTCCGCATTAATCTCTTGTATAACTATACTATACTAACTTAGTAGGAAAAAGAAAAGTATTTAATAGATATTTTTTTACCTAATAAGATTGAATATACCTACTATTATATCCTATTTACTTAGTGGGTAATAAAATAAGCTAATAAAAATATTTAAAAAAATTTTAAAAACTTTTACCTACTATTAGTTATACGACCAATATTTAGATTTAGATAGTAAAATAACCTCTAAAAATACAAATTTTTTAAATTTTACGATATGACTTTTAATTAGAGTTGTACTAGAATAAAAAATTCCTCTTATCTTTTATAGATAAAAGGAATTCTATTATTATTCTTTTGGATAACGACTTCTTCAAGTACATCAATTAATGGTTGATAATCACCATCAATTGCACAAATGTCAGCTTCAAGGAATCCATCAGGATCCGCCTCAGCCCATTCTACATAGTACTTAGCTTTTTCAACTAGTACAATAAAGAATAATCTAGAGCTTGGAGCATTTCCTGTTTTGAAAGGATGTAAAGCCTCAAGTTCTCCCATATAATATGCAAGGTCTCCAATAAACTGTTCTCGATCAAGTTTTCTCAAAAAATGGTCTTTTGCTAGTTTATCAAAAATCTCTTTTGCTGCAGCCTCTATATATGCAGGCATACAGAATTCTGTTCTTTTTGCAGAAGCTTTTGTTCTAATCATTCAGCAGATGGATAGATATCACCAAATAAATGTTCATGAATCTGTTGTAAATGTTCTAATGTGTAAGGTCCATCAATTGGATGCAATAAAAATTCTGCAGTCCTCATTGAACTTATATAAATTACTATAAATCTTAATAAGTCTCTATTTTTAATAGAGAAATAATTTCCTAAACATCTAGTACCTGGATAAAAATAGTAATCATCACTACTAGCCTTGTATTCTATATTATCAAGATTATTCTTTTTCAAGAAATTTTGAATTAATTCATCAGCACTCTTATCTTCATTAAGAATTGCTAATATATCCGCCTCATCATCACTAGACAGTTCAAAGCCTTCTGATTCATGATTAAATTTAATATAGTCGATGCAACGTTGCATACGGCCTGCTTCCATTATTTTCCACTGAGAGAAAAAAGAATCCTCTCTTCTCCTTATAATTACTGATAAAAATATCAATAATGTAATTTTATTAATTTCTTTATCTTCAAAAGTTAATAATAAATTAATATTAGTTATATGATACAAATAGCACTTGTAATCGTCAAGACGTATAAGTCTTTATAAAGTAGAAAAACTACCAGATTTCTCTGATAGTTTTTCATTTTTATTTTGCAACTAAAGTATTAATATGTAAACTTAAGTCCTGTAAATCCATTAATAGACCAATCACCGTCAGTAATATCAAAATCATTAGCTTTTCTAATGCTACCATCAATTACATATTGTAGACCGCTATTGAATTTATAAGCTAAACCAGCTTTTGCACCATAGCTAAATACACCATAGTCAAACCAATCGAAAGAAGGTGTTAAATCAGCTTGTAGGCCAATGATATCTTGATTTCCAACGAATGTTACATCACCAATTACACCAAGATCTAATACAAAATGTTTTGTATTGATTTCCATTTCAGGAGTTAATGCAACTCTTAATGAGAAATCTGTATCTTCTGTGAAGAATGTTTGTGCAGTAGATGTGAAAGATTTAGAGCCATCAACATAACCTAATAAATCAATATCAAAATTTAAACCAAAACCAACTGTTTTACCTGGAGATAAAATATTGTTAAATCCTAAAGCTAAATTAAGAGCTGGTTGGAATTTATTGTAAGTTGTAGTGTCATCACTCATGATGATAGGATTTAGACTATAAATACCACCAACATTTAAACCTAATGAAGTATAATAATGATTACGTTTTTCATGTGCTTCAGATTCCATGTCCATAGTTTCTGTCATTTCTTCAGCTACATCCATGTCTTCCATAGGTGCTGCCATTTCATCCATTGGTTCAACCATTTCTTCAGCTACATCCATGTCTTTCATTGGTTCTACCATTTCATCCATTGGTTCAGCCATTTCTTCAGCTACATCCATGTCTTCCTTAGGTGCTGCCATTTCATCCATAGGTGCTGCCATTTCATCCATTGGTGCTTCCATGTCATCCATTGAAGCTGCCATTTCATCCATAGGTGCTGCCATATCGTCCATCATCTCTTCATCTGCACCATATAAAGGCATTGCTACAGATACTGAACTTTCTGACCAGTTAACACCATCAAATGTTTGTTGTAAGTACAATGAGTATTCTTTTGAACCATCAAGGTTTTGGATAACTGCCATTGTTGTATTTGCATCAACTACAGTCCAGTTGTCAGGATTTTCATCGTTTAATTGATATCTGAAACCTGAAACTTGAGGATCATCTACCATCCATTCCCATGTTATTGCAACATCAGCTGCAAAAATCATTGTAGGAATCATAATTAATAACGCAAAAATAGTTAAAATTCTTTTTTTCATAAAAATAACTGAAAAAGCTATAGCTTTCTCTTGCTCCTTAAAATATTTTCTATCTATATTTTCACTTTACATATTCAACTAATTGTTAATATAATATGTAAATTCTATCACAATTAACTAGATATTAATCTAAATCCCCATGATATTGTAATATGTAAACCATCTATAATTATATAATCACAACTCTTATGACTATTGTCAAGCAAAAAACACTATATCAAGGTTTGAAGAGGGTAATTAACCCCTTTAAAAGTTATATTTTATATAATAATCATTTTTTTAATATATATTAAATTCTATTTAATCTTCTATAAATACTTAAACAAATCAAATTTATCATAGTTACTAAACTATATTATATATTTAGTAATATTTCTAATAATATAATATAAAAATTCGATGATTAATATATTTACATCAATAAAAAGCCGTTCATATATAGGATTATTTCAATAAAAATAGACACTTTTAGCTTCATAAGTATCCCTTTGGATTTTTTTTTACATTAATACCTCTTGCAAGGTAAATCAGTAGTAACTATGCTATGGCTATGAATAAAATTAAATCACTAGCAGTATTTTGTGGTAGCTCAATAGGAAGCTCACCAGAATACCAATTAAAAGCAGAAAAAATGGGCAAAGCCCTTGTTAAAAATAATATATCTCTAGTTTATGGTGGAGGTAATATAGGTCTAATGGGTAAAATTGCAACTTATGTATCTTCTAACAATATTGAGGTCATAGGAATTCTTCCCAAAAAGCTAAATTTACCTCAAGTTGTTAACAAAGATGTTGAAACCAAAAGAATAATCGTGGATGGTATGCATGAGAGAAAGGCAAAAATGTACGAATTATCTGATGGTTTCATAGCACTTCCTGGAGGCATTGGAACTTTTGAAGAATTCTTTGAAGCATTCACATGGTTACAACTTGGCTATCATTCAAAACCTATTGGATTATTAAATGTAAATGGATTCTATGATGAACTAATAAATTTTTTAAATGGCGCTGTCGAACAGGGCTTTATTAAGAAGGAAGTATTAGATAAGTTAGTTGTAGAAGAGGAACCTTCTGTATTGATAGAAAAAATGAAAGTTATTGATCTTAGAGTACCTCAAAAAATATAGGACAAATAGATATGAGAAAAAATTTTAGTGATGAGCATATTTTTAAAGCTCTTGAATATTTTTATATTTTAATTGGTACTTTCTTAACTGCTGCAGCTCTGGTATTTTTTGCAACTCCTGCAAAAATTGCTAATGGAGGAGTATCAGGTATAGCCGTTATACTCTATCATACACTAGGCTTTGATGTTGGTATTTCAATTTTAGTTTTAAGTATACCCTTATTTTTAATTGGATTGAAGATTTTTGGTAAAGAGTATGGAATTAAATCCCTCTTAGGGACACTTCTATTCTCACTATTTACTATTCTATTAACATCCACAATTGGGAATCAAGGCATTATTGATTATACTCATTACGTCTCATATTTATTGTCTGCAATATTTGCAGGTATACTTTTTGGTGCAGGACTAGGTTTTGTACTAAAAGGTGGTGCAAATACTGGAGGGACTGATATAATTGCTCAGATTTTAGCAAAATTCACTCCAATGACTCTTGGCTCTGCTCTTTTTGCTACTGATGCAGTCATTGTTATAAGTAGTATTTTCTTTTTTGGTATTGAATCTGCTATGTATGCAATCATAACTATATACATAACTGGTGTTGGTATTGATAGAGTTCTTTTAGGATTAAATTCATTCAATTCAAAAACTCTTTATATTATTAGTAAAAAGAATGAAGAGATTAAACAAGTTATTCTTGATGAATTAGATCATAGTGGAACAATTTTACAGGCTAAGGGTTTGTATACAAATGAAGATCGACCTGTTCTTATGACTGTTATTAAGAATAACAAAATTGGAGAGTTAACAAATGCAATTAAGAATGCTGATAAAGATGCCTTTGTAATTGTTCAAGAAACCTACCAAGTAATGGGCGAAGGTTTTACACCAATCACTAAAGCTGCTTGGAAATCTAAAAATATGTAAATAAAATAGGGAGTTAGTTTTTACACTTACTCCCCTTTTTAATAAAATATTAAATTCTCAATTATTAGTTGTCCCAAAGTTTTTCAGGATAATAACCTTCTTTTATTTTATTAGCTAATTCATTTTTAACGATATCTCTATCTTCGCTATATGTCATTCCAAACCATTTTTCATTAGTTGTATAGAATTTCATTTTACCTTCACCATTTTTAACAATGTTAGAAGCACCTTCAGGTAGATAACATTCACCCTTTTCTGAACTAATGTTTTCTTTAATAAAGTTATTCCAGAAAACCTCAAATGAATCAAAAGCCTTTGGAGTAAAACCAAAGAAGTTCATAGAAACCCATTCGTCTCCACTCATAACTATATCATCACCGTTTAAGTGTGAAATAATTTTATCACCTTGATATTCAATTTTAGTGTTTTCTATCATGCTAGTTAGATATCCATCTTCGACACTACAAACAGCTCTTGATACACTACCTGATAAACTCATAGTATTTTTTAGAACATATCCAACCAATGCATGTTCTGTACTATCATTTTCAAGTGAACTCAAATGCTTTGCCATTATCTCAAAAGATTCACGACCATAATAGTCATCACTATTTATTACACAGAAAGGTTCTTTTACTGCATCTTTAGCACAAAGTACAGCATGAATTGTACCCCAAGGTTTTGTACGATCTTTGCTTAACTCAATTTGTTCTTTAGTTAATAAAGAAGTTCCTGATTGAAAAACATAATCTGCATCTATATTCTTACTAATTCTATCAAAAAGTCTTTCTTTAAAGTCTTTTTCAATATCTTCACGAATAATAAAGACTACTTTTCCAAATCCAGCTCTTTTTGCATCATAAATTCCGAAGTCTAATAAAGTTTCTCCATGTAAGCCTACAGAATCGATCTGTTTAACTCCACCATAGCGACTGCCCATTCCAGCAGCGAGAATAACAAGTGTTGGTTTCATAAACCACCCCTTTTTAAAATATATAAGCTTATTTTAACAACAAACATATATTCGGTCAAACATTAAATTAAATAATAATTTACATATGCAAATTAAATGTTTCAAAGTATAAAGGAAAAAGTATGTAAAGGAATTTCAGTCTTTTAAAAACTTAATTTCAATCAGATAAAGAATTAATTTAATTCTTTAAAAATTTCACATTTAATTCACATAGAAATATTAATATATAAACAAAAAAATCACTCAAGGTAAAATAAATGAAGAAATTCACTATTGTTTTAACAACTCTCGTAGCAACAGTATTATTATTTAGTTGTAAGACACAAAATAGTTCATACTCAACAATAACAAATGAGGTTGATAAAACAACTTCCACCCTATCAATATCAGATGTAAATAAGTCTGTTTCAACTACCTCTAGTGTTGTTAAAAAATCATCTGAACTACCTAGAACAATTAATAATTCTGATACAGAAATTATATTAGATACAAATCTTGCATCTAATATTATCTATGTAAATGATGATGCAAATGGCAATAATGATGGAACTTCCTGGACAAATGCATTCAATGATTTACAAGATGCAATTGCAATTAGTACAGAAGGCGATCAAATTTGGGTTGCCTCGGGTATATATTATGCAAGTGATAGTGATGCAAGTGATAGCTTCTCACTTGTAGATGGAACAGATCTTTTTGGTGGTTTTGCAGGAAATGAAACATCAATAGATCAAAGAGATTTAACAGACAGTGAAAATATAAGTACTTTATCAGGTGATTTTAATAATACTCCTAATGATGCAAGTGATAATACTAATAATATTTTAATTGCTACAAATGGTATTATTGATGGCTTTAATATAATAGATGGTTATAGTGCTAGAAAAATAATGCCAATGCAATCTAATCAAACTGCAAATAGCAACTCATCTAATTCTAAAATGGGTCCTCCCCCTATGAAGGGGAGTTCTTCTAAAAAGATGGGTCCTCCTCCTATGAGGAGCAATAATTCTCAAGTATCTAGAGATAATAATTTATCGGCAACTAACCAAACAAATCCAAATTCTGATTCTGTAGGTCATAGTTCACCAGACCAAGTAAAATCAGGAGATGCTGAATCAACTACTAATGGTGCAGGTATTGTTGTTTGGGGAGTTAGTGCAGTTATTAAAAATACTACAATTTCAAACTGTTATGCTGATAAAGGTGGAGCAGTATATGTAAATGTTACAGGAGATCTAGATGCACAGCCTATATTCTATAATGTCATATTTGAAAATAATTCAGCTCAGATGAGAGGCGGTGCAATATCTATTGATATGTTCTCAGACCCAATTTTTGTTGACTGTAAATTCATAAATAACTCATGTGGTTCTAAAGGCGGTGCAATTTATGATGACTTTGGTTGTAGTCCAAGATTATACAACTGTTTATTTGTAGGAAATGATTGTGAGGTAGCAGCTGCTATGGGAAATGATGGAGCATCTAATCCTACAATTGTAAATTCTACGTTTACAGAAAATAATTCAACTGAGCAAGGTGCAGCATTGTATCAAGGAACAGGTCCTTTCAATGATCCAGTTGTTTATAATTCAATAATTTCAGGGAATACCTCTACAAATGGTCAAGCATCTGTTTATAATTATAACGAATCAAATACAGCAATTTATGATAGTATTGTTGAAGGTGGATATACAGGTTTAAGTTCAAATATTATCGACACAGTTGCTACCTTTGATGCAGAATATAATAGTACTAATAGTAGTTATGGTTATAATTCAAATGATTTTGGAACTAGAACTGATGATGAATTAAAACAAATCATTTCATATCTATTAAGTATTGAATCTACAAGTGAACCTACACCATTATCTCTAACTAACAATAGTAAAGCCATTGCTTCATCTTCAACTATATATGTATCTCAAGATGGTATTGGAGATGGAAGTAGCAAATCAAACTCAATGAGTGATTTACAAGAAGCTATTTATATGGCAAATAATTACTATGTTCAATATGGTAAAAATGTAACAATAAATATTGCAAATGGTACATATACTCCTGGAATTGAGAGGTCTTCATCATTCACTCTATTAGATGGAGTTGATTTAGTGGGAGAGAGTGAGAGTTTAACAATATTATCTGGTGAGATTCAAAATGATGGAGATCCAACTAATAATAGCTATCATGTTGTAATTGGGTCAGATAATGCAAGTTTAACAAACCTTAGCATAAGAGATGGATATGCTGATGGAAAAAATGGAGAGGTTTATGACAAACTTGGTGCTGGATTATTAAACTATGCAGCAGGTAATCGAGTGATACCAACATATGAGCCAACCTTAGGTTTTGATACAAAAATAACTAATGTAACATTCACCAACAACTATGCTGAATGTGGTGCAGCGGTATATACATATCATGGTGGTAATCCTGTATTCACAGATTGTAGTTTCACAAATAACATAGCTCTATATGGTGGTGCATCATATGATGTTGGTGGATGTGCTTCCAAATATTACAATTGTGATTTTAGTGATAATATAGCTAAATACGCAGGTGGTGCAATATTTGTTGATTATGGAGCATTAAGCAGTTATTACAATTGTGATTTTACAAATAATGAAGCTGGAACTTGTGGTGGAGTTTTATACATTATTGATAGAGCATCTCAATCAATTTTAAATGACACTGATTTCAGTGTATTAATTGATACTACAGCTGATAGCACAGGTGATACTGATATCTATTCATCTGCTTATTTTAAAAATTGTACTATCAGTGGAAATAAATCCGCAAATGGTGATTATGACTTATATGCAGTTGAAGGATCATATATTAAATTAGTTGATACTGCAGTTTCATCTGATAATTACTATATTAGCTTTCAATCACATTTAATTGATTAATAAAGAATAACAAGGTTCTGGAGACCTTATATTCACCTAATATTTACATAGTATTAGGTGAATATTTAATTTTTTGAAAAAAAGAACTTTTTTTTAAATATGTAATTGACACAAACATTGTATTTAGGTATATTAAGCAAGTCCTGAGGGCGTAGCGAAGCTGGTTATCGCGTCGGCCTGTCACGCCGAAGATCGCGGGTTCGATCCCCGTCGCTCTCGTTCATAAAAAACTCCTTATTTTAAGGAGTTTTTTTTATCTCTAAATATAAAAATTGGATCTCAAATCACCTCATTTTTGGATCTTGAAACTTTTCTAAATATTCAATATTTACACTCAAAATAATATCCATATTAGATACATTATTTTTAAATTTAGAAACCTATTATTTATAAATAAAAAATTAGAATTTTAATGATTTCCTTAATAATAACTAGAATATGCAATTTTGCGTTATAATATATTAATTATGAAAAAAATTACTTTTTTTTAAATTCTTATTGACAAAACTTAGCATTTCCTATAGTTTCATCATTGTTACGAGGGCGTAGCGAAGCTGGTTATCGCGTCGGCCTGTCACGCCGAAGATCGCGGGTTCGATCCCCGTCGCTCTCGCTTCAACAAACTCCTTAATTTTAAGGAGTTTTTTTTTGCCCAAATACAAGCTACATCCTCCACTACATTTCTATCCTGAATATTGTCCATCACAAAATTTAATATATTGAAAAAATTTCTTTTTCTAGCTGCAATATTTATATTTTTAAGCCTATTTTAACAACAATAGTTCAAAATTAACACAATTTTTTTTGTTCATCATACTAAACACCAAGAAAAAACACCAAAAATTTGAATATCTGTATAATCTCTTAAATATCAATATAATTACTTTACAGTAATATAATTATGTAATTATTTTGGCAGAGTCCACAATTTATCAAGTCTACTATAGTAAACATATATTCACTATAAGGATTTTATTAGTGTTTTTTGTTCATTATATTAAACATTTATGTTATCAAAATAACAGTTTGTGTATTTTTTAACATTTTTTTGTAAAAAGTATTGATTTTTTAACGGAATACCTCTATTGTATGCTTCATACAGAAGAAAAATACGGTGAATTCGGAGGAAATAATTATGAAAGCAAATAAGAAAATTAAAGTTGCTGTAATCGGTGCAACAGGTGCAGTTGGCCAAGTATTTATGTGGAAGCTTGCAGAGCATCCTTGGTTTGAAGTAGTTTATGCTACCGCTTCAGCTTCAAGAGTAGGACTTGCTTATTCAGATACAACTCACTGGATTTTACCGATTGAAATGCCATCTTCAATCCGTAATGTTGAGATGAAAGAATTCAATATTCAGTCAATGAAAGATGAAGGTGTTCAGATTGTATTCTCGGCACTCCCAGCTGGTGTTGCAAGAGAGGCTGAACCACAGCTTAGAGCTAATGGTTTCTATGTATTCTCAAATGCTGCTGCAATGAGATATGATAGTAATGTACCGATCCTTATTCCTGAAACTAACTATGAAAAACTAGATCTAATCAGAGACCAAGGATACCCTCAAACAGGTTTTGTAGTAACTAATGCAAACTGTGTAACAACAGGTTTAGCAATGGCTCTTGCTCCATTAAGAAAGTTTGGCATTAAAACTATCCAATTAAATAGTTACCAGAGTGTTAGTGGTGCTGGTTATCCAGGATTATCTTCATTAGATATTCAAGATAACTGTATTCCATTTATTAATGGTGAAGAAGAAAAGATTGAGAAAGAAATCAAAAAGATTTTATCAATCGACCCAGAAGTTTATGCTTTCACAGTTCGTGTACCAGTTATGTTTGGACACCTTGAAACTGTTTGGCTAGATCTTGAACAGGACATTGAGCCAGAAGATATCAAACAAGCTTGGGCAGACTTTAAAGTTGCTTCAGATTTACCTTCAACTCCTGAACAACCTGTTGTTTACAGTGAAGAAAAAACTTTTCCACAACAGAAATCAGCTTTCTGGGGAACTCCTAGAGGAATGGTTGTATTCACAGGTAGAATTAAAAAGAAAAACAATAAGCTTGGTTTTGTACTCATGGTTAACAATATTGTTAAGGGTGCAGCTGGTGGTTCTGTTCAGAATGCTGAATTATTCGTTAAACAATATGGCCTTTTAGAAGACTAATAGTTTTATTTTATTATTTTATTGATGGGTTAATGCTAAGTAATTGAGACTTAGCATTAGCTTTTTTTTTGCAAAAAAAATACCCCATATTAATGAGGTATCTATAAGTAATAGTTTTAGCTATATTCTTTAATATTCAGTATCATTATCTTGTAGGACGTAAGTTAGGCAATTCTTTACAAGAACTTTATACTTATTACCTCTCTGACTAATTTTATACTCATTATTTCTACTACAACCTTCACAACTCAATCCCTTTGAATCATGTCTAAAACATGATCTTGAGATAAATAGAGGTGCTACAAAATCATCACCTACATCAGATGGTTCAAATGGCCATTTAGAGGTATCCTTATTTATGGTTTCCATAAAAATATAACCACCAGATAAATGAGGTATCATCTCTTTTACAGATTGAGCTGCCTCACTATTTCCTAGATATAGATAAATATCTGCAAAAGCCTTTAATGAAGGGTTAACTAAGTTAATCCATCTAACTTGAGAAATATTATTAATTCCAATTCTTGTTCGATCTAGCAATCTGTTAATTTCAAGTTTCTTAACAAGATCCCCTAATCTTCTAATCTCTTCCTCTTCACTAAATGTTACAGGAGAAAGTGGAAGATAATAGTAACCATCAATTAATATTAAATCTTCAATATTTGTTGGTATAGTAGTAAAGAAAGGTAAACCATCACTTAGTACTAGTTTAGATCTCTGTGGAAGTATTTCTAAAACAGTTTTAGGATACTTAGGAAGAGTTAGAGGACTTGATAAGTATTCATCAAATTTTTCCTCAAGAACTGCATACCAAGCTCTTCTTATCTGCTTCATCTGTGATAATGGAATAAATATATTACCATCGGCAATACCACTATTATCAATAAAACTTAGATTTTCACAAACTACAGGACTCTTATCAGAACGAGAGAATACTTTATTCATTTTTGATTGCCAATCAAATGCTGAAATAGATTCTTCTACTACTAAAGGAGCTTTGTAATCAGCTTTTATAATACAATCATCATTTGTTGATAATTCAATAGAATCACTATTTATCTTAACAACAATATCAAGAGGTACCTTAGTGAGAGGTAAGCGATCTGTATTAATTATTTTCTCATCTTGATCGTGGGAAGAAATCAAATAAAGTGTATCACCTACTCGAGGTGGTTCATTATTAATATTTATTCCTAAATCAACATACATTCCCTTTGAAGCTCTTGTCAAAGAATTTGAGTATCTATCTTCGATTGAGAACACACTAAATTTATTTGCTTCAACAGGAGCCCTACTACCTTCTTCTAGATACATAAGTCCATCATGAATTGCAATATCTTCAAGTAATTCTACTTGAGCATAACAACTCATTCCAACTTCAGTACAGCTTAATACTTTTGCAGCAGGTAAGCCTCTGTGGCCTGGAAAATCAGGAGAACATAAAGGCTCGGCATTTCTATCTTCTGGTTTAGATCCGTGTCTACCATATTTAGTTGTCCAACCACCATAGGTTGAACGTGAAAATACAATCTGTAATCTTTTAAAAGCTTCAGTTGCATCCTCTCCATCAAGCACTAATCTATAGGCCTTTGTTACAGCTGCAACATATGATGGAGATTTCATTCTACCTTCAACTTTTAAACTATCAATTCCTATTTGTTGTAGGAGTTTTACACTATTGCCAAGTTCTAAATCTCTCATTGAAAAGAACCATGCATCCTCATCTTCATCGCTAAACCAAGTTCGACAAATCTGTGCACAAGCACCACCATTTGCAGAGCGTCCTGTGATCTGATGAGAGGCCATGCAAAGGCCTGAAAAACTATAACACAATGCCCCGTGAATGAATACTTTCAATTCAACTTCAGGACAGGCGACTCTTATTTCTTTAATTTCACTAATAGTTAATTCTCTAGCTAAAACTACTCTAGTAAAACCAAGTAGTTCCATTGCTCTAACACCCTCTACTGTATGTACAGCTAATTGTGTAGAGCCGTGTAATGGAAGCTTTTTAAAGTGTTCTTTAATTAACTTTGCTACTCCTAAATCTTGTACAATAACACCATCACATCCAATTAATTCAAGATGTCTTAATGTTTTAAGTAGAGCTTCCATTTGTAAATCAACAAGCACTGTGTTAATAGTTACATAAACACATTTATTTATACTTTTGGCATATTTCCATAATTTTGAATATTCTTCAAACGTAAAATTAGCAGCATTTTTTCTTGCGGAGAAATTTTTTAAACCTAAATATACAGCATCTGCACCTTCTCTAAATGCAATCAATGCGGATTGCATTGATCCTGCAGGTATGGCAAGTTCACTCATAATATTCCCTTATCATTATTTTTATTGTCTTTTTTTGAAAACAGTTGTCTATTATTATAAAGCAGATACAATCAAATAGAAAGAGTATTAACACACCTATTAAAAATATCGCTACTTAAATACCTATTTAATCATAATCATGAATAACTATTGAATTTTATCTCGCATTTGTTATACTATAATTCCAGGACAGAAGGATAATTGTAAAAATTTTTACTATTAATGTTCATAAGTCTAACGATTTTTGTAAATGATATATTTTTATATCAAACAGTAATAGTTTATATGCCATCCATCTTGAATAAATGGATACGGTATTTATAATAGTGCAAATTTTTATTACAGGAGTAATATATGAATTCAAAGTATACAGATTTACTTAAAAGTAAAATGAGTGATGCAAGTTTCGCTAAACTTACAGCTCTAGACAACGAAAAAGTTATGGACTTTATTGGCCAATTCACTGAACATTGTAACCCAGCATCTTTATATGTTTGCGACGACAGCAAAGAAGATGAACAGTACATTAGAGAACAATCAATTGCTAAAAACGAGGAATTCGTTTTAGCTAGAGATAAGCAGACAATTCACTGGGATAATGTTAACGACCAAGCAAGAGATAAAGTTAATACACGTTACCTAGTATATAAAGAAAATCTTGAAAGAATGAAATCTTTAAACTCAGTTGAATACAACCAAGGTTTAGAAGAAATCATGGGTATCGCAAAAGGTATCATGACTGGTAAAGATGCAGTAGTTAAATTCTTCTGCGAAGGTCCAGCTTTTTCAGAATTCACAATGCCTTGTGTTCAGATTACTGACTCATGGTATGTTGCACACTCAGAATCTATCCTTTACAGAACAGCTTATGCTCACTTCTTAGCTCTTAAGGGCGACAAAAAGAATGACTTCTTTAGATTTGTTCACTCAGCTGGTCAATTAGATGAAAACCACACAAGTGCTAACTTAGACAAGAGAAGAATTTACATGGATACTCAAAACAACATTGTTTACTCAATGAATTGTCAGTATGCAGGTAACACAGTTGGTCTAAAAAAACACTCAATGCGTCTTGCTATCAACAAAGGTGGACAAGAAGGTTGGTTATGTGAACACATGTTCACAATGGCTTGTGTAAACGAAGATAAAGGTCGTAAGACTTACTTCGCAGGTGCTTACCCATCAGCTTGTGGTAAAACATCAACAGCTATGATTCCAGGTGAAGAAATCGTTGGTGATGATATTGCTTATTTCAGAAATATTGATGGTCAATTCAGAGCTGTTAACGTAGAACAAGGTATTTTCGGTATTATCAAAGATGTTAATGCAGAAGATGATCCTCTAATCTTTGAAAATCTTCAAAAGAACCAAGAAGTAATCTTCTCTAACGTTCTACGTGGTGAAGACAACCTTCCTTACTGGTTAGGTTCAGGTGTTGAAACACCAGCTAAAGGTGATAACTTCTCTGGTAAAGATTGGTTTGCTGGTAAGAAAGATGCTAAGGGCAATGAAATCAAATGTGCTCACGGTAATGCTCGTTACACAATGAGACTTGATTATCTTGATAACTTCGATAAAGAAGGTTATGACAGAAAAGATGGTATCTTATTACAAGGTGTATTCTACGGTGGTCGCGATAGTGATACTACAGTTCCTGTTGAAGAATCAGCTTCATGGAAAGAAGGTATTCTTCTTAAAGCTTGTACTCTAGAATCAGAAACAACTTCTGCAACTCTAGGTGCTGAAGGTGTTAGAACTCCTAGCCCAATGGCTAACATGGACTTCTTATCATACCCTCTAGGTGAATATACTCTTAACAACATCAACTTTGTTAAAGATCTAAAAGAAGTACCAAAAGTATTCTCAACTAACTACTTCCTAAGAACTCCAGAAGGTCAATTCTGTACTTCTAAGCTTGCTAAGAAAGTTTGGGTTCACTGGGCAGAAGGTAGAGTTCATAATGAATATGAAGCTATTGATACTCCTACAGGTAAAATTCCTGTATATGCAGACCTTAAAGACTTATTCAAGAAATACTTAGGTATTGAATACACAGAAGCTGAATACAAATATCAATTCACTTTCCGTTGTGACAAATGGATTGCTAAATTAGAAAGATCTAAAGCTTACTTCAAGAAAATGGATCCTCTATGTCCTTCAGTTGTATTTGATGAATGGGATGCTTTCATTGCTAAACTAGAAGCTGCTAAGGCTAAGTTCGGTAACGAAATCCTACCTGGTGCATACGTAAAATAATCTTTTATTAGATAAAAAAAAGTCATTCGAAAGAATGGCTTTTTTTTATGCCTTTGCTAAACTTTCAATCTTAATTCTTGATTTACTCAAATATGCAATTTTTTACTTTACACATTAGAGGAAAGTTACTATTATTAATTTATAGAGTTAGCTAAGAGTAACTTTATAAAGGAAATTACATATGAAATTAGTATTAGTAAGACATGGAGAAAGTGATTGGAATAAAAAGAACCTTTTTACAGGTTGGAGTGATGTTGATTTAACAGAATTTGGTGTTGAGCAAGCTAAAACCGCAGGCTTAGATTTAAAAAAGGAAGGTTATACTTTTGATATTGCCTACACCTCATATTTAAAGAGAGCTATACATACATTGGATAATCTATTAAATGAAATGAATTTAGTATATCTCCCTGTAGTAAAAGCTTGGCAGTTAAATGAAAAAAGCTATGGTGCACTGCAAGGCCTAAATAAGGCAGAGACAGCAGCAAAGTACGGAGAGGACAAAGTTTTACTCTGGAGACGCTCATTTGATGTTAAACCACCTCTACTTAAAGAGAATGAGGATAGATCTCCAATTACTGATAAAACATATAAAAATGTTGATAAAAAAAATCTACCACTAGGTGAAAGTCTAAAAGATACAATTGATAGAGTTATACCCTACTTTGAAGAAAATATTAAACCTAAAGTTGAAGAGGGTGAAAAAGTAATTATCGTAGCTCATGGTAATTCACTAAGAGCATTGGTAAAATATTTTGATAAATTAACAAATGATGAAATATTAAAAGTAAATATTCCTACAGGCATCCCTCTAGTTTATACATTTAATGATAAATGGGATGTTATTGAGAAAAAATATATTGGAGATCCTAAAAAAATAAAAGAATTAATTGATAGTGTAGCAAATCAAGGAAAAAGCAAATAATTTATTATGATTGATGAGCAAACAAAATATTAATAAAAGTTTTGTTTGCTATAATCAAGGACTTATAATATCATTGTCTATAATATTAATTTATAAAGGATTAAAATATGAATGAAAAAGTAAATGTATTTGATTATACAAAAGAAATAATTGATGCTTTGGCTAAAGGTGTTTTAATAACAACTAAAGCTGATGATAAAGTTAACTCAATGGTTGTTTCTTGGGGTGGAATCGGTATTGTATGGGGTAAACCCGTTTTTACAATTTACATAAGAGAAAACAGATACACAAGAGAACTTTTAGAAAAGAATGGCGAGTTTACTGTAAATATTCCAATGGGTCCTTTTGATAAAAAGAAAATTGCTAATGTATGTGGAGCAATGTCAGGACGTGATATTGATAAAGTAAAAGAAGCAAATCTAACACTTGTAGATAGTGAAGAGGTATCAGTTCCAGGTATTAAAGAGCTTCCTTTAACACTAGAATGTAAAGTAATTTATAAACAGAAACAAGACAAAAATGCTATTGATAAAGAGCAAACTGAGAAGTATTATCCATATGATATTCCTGGAACTTTCCATGGTTCAAACAGAGATTATCACACAGCATATTATGGTGAAATTATAAGAGCTTCAATTATTAAATAAGTAGAATTTAAAAAATCAATGTTAAAATAACAACTTATGATACTCATTAAGTTGTTATTTTAACTAAAAGCGAGAATTAATAAAATATTACATATTTTTAGTTATAATTTTTTACTTAATAATAACTCAAAATACGGTATCCATATTTATCTATATATAATTATTGCATAATTATATCGTTTTATACATAAATCATCCAATGCATTAAACAAATAATTTCCTTTTTTTTTTACATTTATGGGGTTCACTTTAATATAATATTTCTGTTATTCTTTAACGACTCTTGAGAGTCACAAAAATTTCAAAAAGACACATAGGGTGTTTTTTTTTGGAAAAATTCTTGGAGTGATTTATGTCTAAACCTATTGTTGACGGTACCGTTTATGGACCAAGTGACAAACCCCCAGTTGCAGAATGGATATTCTTAAGTATCCAACATGTATTTGCAATGTTCGGAGCAACGATTCTAGTTCCAATTTTAACAGGACTTAGTCCTAGTGCTGCTTTATTTAGTGCTGGTACTGGTACATTGATTTACATCGTAATTACTAAAGCTAAAGTACCTGCTTTTTTAGGTAGTTCCTTTGCCTTTATACCTGGTATCATAATGGTCTCATCGCAATTCGGAATGGAATATGCTATGGGTGGTGCCTTATTTGCTGGTCTCTTTTATACCCTTATTGCTGGTATTATTAAAAAAGCAGGACGTAGTTGGATTGATAAAGCCCTTCCACCGGTTGTTATTGGATCCGTTATTATTGTAATAGGTCTTAATCTGGCACCGACGGCAATGTCTATGGCTATGAATGGAGCTGATGGTAATTATAGTATTACTTACTTCTCAATAGCAATTTTCACATTAACAGTTACTATTATTGCAAATATATTCTTTAAAAAATTCTGGGCACTAATACCAATCCTAATTGGTTTGTTTAGTGGCTATTTTTTTACCCTAATAATGGGTGAATTCTTCCCATCTTATGCACTAATCGATTTCACAGGTGTAAGCAACACAGCATGGTTTGGATTACCTCACTTTGCAGTACCAAAGTTTAACTTGGTTGCAATATTAACATTTGTAATTATTTCATTCGCAACTATCTGTGAACACCTAGGTGATATCCTAGTATTGAGTAATGTTGTTGGAGAAAACTTTTATGAAGATCCAGGACTTCACAGAACCATTCTTGGTGATGGTGTTGCAACAGCTTGGGCATCAATGTGGGGTGGACCTCCAAATACAACCTATGGTGAAAATATTGGTGTATTAGCAATCACTCGTGTTTATAGTGTATGGGTTATTGGTGGTGCTGCAGTTCTTGCAACTATATTATCTTTCTTCACAAAGTTTGGGGCATTAATTCAAACAATTCCATCTCCAGTTCTAGGTGGTATATCAATGTTATTATTTGGTATTATCGCAAGTTCTGGTCTTAGAACTCTTGTTGAATCAGGTGTTAACTATCAAGATAAAAGAAATCTTACTATCAGTAGTGTTATCCTAGTAATTGGCATTGGTGGTGGTATGATACAATTCCCTCTTGCAAGTGGCCTAAACTTCTCATTAGGGGGAGTAGCCCTAGCAACAATAGTTGGTATTTTCCTCAATATAATCTTACCTATCAAAGATAAAGATACACAATATATCTAAAATTTGTTTAACAATTAATAAAAAACAGTCGATTATATAATTAGTCGGCTGTTTTTTTTGATTATAATAAAAAATTCTTTTATCAGCTACTATAAGAAATTATTATAAATGACTATTATAAAAACATGTTCAAATATACACTTATAGATAACGATGAAAAATTTAGAGATATAATAAAAAATTGGAAAGAGAATAATATGCTCTCCATTGCAATGGACTTTGAAGGTGAATTTAATCTTCATGTCTACGGAGAACATCTTTGTTTAATACAACTATTCGATACAAAGCAATACTATTTAGCAGACCCTTTTGAATTGTCAAAAGAGATGTTGAAAGAATTTTTTGAAGATACAGAAATAGAAAAAATTATGTTCTCATGTGATAGTGATTCTGCACTAATTAGAAAGCAATATAACATTCAATTAAAAAATGTATATGATGTAAGAATTCCAGCAATGGAACTAGAATTCATGGGTAACTACACTGCCCTGGTTAAAAGAAATCTAGATATTACAATAGAAACATCAGGTTCTAAAAAGAAGAATCAAATGACAAACTGGCTAAAAAGACCTTTAAAAGAAGAACAGATTCAATATGCTCTTCTTGATGTTGCATACCTTCATCAACTAAAAGAAAGCCTTATAGCAGAAGCTGAAGAAGCTGGTCTTAGCAAGGCAGTTAATTCAAAAATGAAAATGGCAGGTGTTCAAAAAGGCCCTGATAAACCAGGTTGGGCTAAACTTGGAAACTATAAGAGAATGAGTCGCAATGAAAAAGTATATTTAAAACATTTCTTTATTGCTCGTGATATCATTGCTAGAAAAGAAAACGTCCCAGCCGCTCGTATTCTTGATAAAAGAAAACTTGTTACAATGGCTAAGGACGTTCCCTCTACAGATAGAGAACTTAAATACATTATCCACCATAGAGATTACAGAATTGAGAGACAATTATATCCTCTAATGAAAAAAGCTATGGAAGATAGTGCTAGAGAATTATCTAATTAGACTCATTTTTATTCATTTCATTTCTATACTCACAACCCTCTGCAATTAGGAAAATACTTCTATTATAGGGGGTTGGTATATTATGTTTTTCACCAAGTCTTATAACTGTTCCACTAAACCAGTTATTCTCTGTTTTCTTAGATGCCATAATATCCTGACACATTGAAGTTCTACCAAATTTGGGAAGATCTTGCATCAAAGCTAGATTATTTTCAAAATCTTTAAGTGTTAAAATAACTCCCTCTTTTTCTGAAACAGCAATTACCTCCAGGGCAATATTCTTTGCTAATTGTGCTAAAGCTGGTGAATTAAAGATACCATATCCGCCTCTACAAATTGCAGATAAAGTATTAAAGATAGTATTCAACATGAATTTATTATATTGATCATGTCTAATATCTTTAGGAACTAGAAATGGAACTTGTGCATCATTAAATAGTTTTTTAAGAGCAATAACTTTAGAACTTTCACTATTATCTTTTTCTCCAAATACAATTTTTCCTATTGATGAGAAATTAATTTGGCTACCACTATTTTCAGAGCTTAAACCTACACAAAAGCCATATAGAACCCTATCTTCTCCATACGCCTTTATAAGCTTTTCTTCCGATTCAATTCCATTTAGAAGTGATAATATTATAGTATTTTTTCCAACAGCATTTTTGATATCTACAATGGCTTCATCAATTTGAAGATTCTTAGTTGCAAGTAATACAAAATCAGCTTCACAAGCATTCTCAGGTTCAACAACATTATAAAATTTTGTTTTACCATTTATGCTAATACCATTTTTGGTATATCTTTCAAATCTATCGCCTTTTGCAATAATTTCTACATTTGATTTACCTAAATAGTCATTTAATTTATCACCATAAAGGGCACCAACTGCACCAAAACCTATTATACATATTTTCTTTATATCCATACATTCAACCTCATTAAGTAATAATATTATGTAATAAAAAGAATATTCAAGAGATATAAAAATATTAGAGTAGCTTTTAAACAATTTTAGGTAAATTGAAAAATAAGAGTGGTAAAATTATAACTCTAATTGCGATAAACTAAAAAAAATGGAGTATTTTTTTTGAGAAATAGTAAAAGTAAAATACAAAAATAAATCTCCCACATAGAATAAATCTACATGAGAGAATCTCATTACTCAATGTAAATAAAGAAAAACGACTTCTTTATTTACATATGTCAATTATAATACTAGTTCTTTTGCATTACAAGTTTTGTAAGTTCAATTACATATTTCTACATAATAAAAAGATTATTTTCTTTTCTTCTTATTATATGGAGTTTGTTCTAGAGGTAATGAGGTTCTAAAAATACCATCATCTTTATAGTAAGCCATTTGTGCTGCTGGAGCTGATGGAATAGTTGATAACTCACCTACACCTTTTGCACCATAAGAATAATTAGTCTTACCAGGGCCTTTAGCAAATAACATTTCAATTTCAGGAACTTGTGTAGATCTAAGAAGACCTAAAGTACCATACTTAACTTTAAGATAGCCGCCATCTACTACTAGATCTTCAGTTAAACCATAACCTAGACCCATAGCAACACCACCTTCAATTTGTCCTTCAATTGCAGTTGGGTTAACAACTGTACCAACATCACAACAAATAGTAGTTTTAGCCACTTTCTTATCTTCTCCAAGTTCTACAACTTGAGCTGAATAACTATATGCTACGTGAGATACAGGATGTTCTTTTGTTGATGTAATCTTATCTGTATTAAAGATAAATTCACCATTAAATTCACGTCCCTCTAACTCTTCAAGAGTATTAGTCTTTAAAGCTTCATTTAATTCTGTAGCAGCTCTTTTAATAGCTTCACCGGTAAATACAGTCTGACGACTTGCAGTACTTGTTCCACTATCTGGAGTACGAGATGTATCTGGAGCTTCAACAATTACTTGAGATCTCTTAATATTACAAGTTTCACCTAGCATCTGCTGAGCCATTGTTGCAATACCTTGTCCCATACAAGCAGCACTAGTTCTAATGTGAACAATGCCATCTTCAATAGATAAAATACATCTACCGGCATCAGGAAGTCCTACACCAATACCACTGTTCTTAAATGAAATTGCAAAACCATTATTAGGTTTGTTATAATAAGCATCTTTAACTTTTTCGATACATTCTCTAATACCACAATCAACTCCTGCGATTTGACCATTAGGCATTGTATCTCCAGGTTTTAATGCATTCATATATTTAAATTCATAAGGATCCATTCCAACTTTTTCAGCAAGAAGGTTCAAGTTTGCTTCGATTGCGAAACAACTTTGAGTTACACCAAAACCTCTGAAGGCACCGGCTGGAACATTATTTGTATAAATAGCTTTACCAATAACATCAATGTTTTGATAATTATATGGACCTGATGCATGTGTACAAGCTCTCTGTAATACTGGACCACCTAATGATGCATAAGCACCTGTGTTTGCAAGTATTGTAGCTCTCATACCCATGATTTTACCATTCTCATCACAACAAGTACTTACATCCATTTCCATTGGGTGTCTTTTTGGATGAACTGATAAACTCTCTTGTCTAGTTAAATGAAGTTTTACAGGACGTTTAGTAAGATAAGCCATTAATGCAGCATGGTGCTGAACACTCATATCTTCTTTACCACCAAATCCACCACCAACTAATGCTGATTGAATATGAACTTTTTCTTGTGGTAACTGAAGCATTCTGCTTATTTCACGTTGTTCGTCATATATTGATTGACCTGATGTATATAAGAATACACCATCACCTTCTGGTTTAGCTATTGCACATTCAACTTCCATAAATGCATGTTCTGTATAAGGAACACTATAGTGATTTGTAACACTATATTTAGCATTTTTAAAAGCTTCATCTACATCACCTCTTGAAATGTGTTCTACACAAAGAACATTTCCATTTTCATGAACTGAAGGAGCATCACTCTCTAGAGCTTTTTCAATAGTATCTACTACAGGTAATACCTCATATTCTATATCAATTAAATTCATAATCTCATCAAGACTATCAAAATTAGTTGAAGCTATGATAGCAATACCATCACCAATATATCTTGTGATATCGCCCTCTGCAATTAATACATCCCAGTCATGAACAATATGACCTAGTTTATTTTCAGGAACGTCTTTTGCAGTTGCAATATAAACACAATCAGGGTGATTATTAGCATTAGTTAAATCTAGTTTAACAACTTTTGCTCTTGGGTAAGCACTTCTTAATACTTTGCAATAAAGCATTCCATCTAGATAAATATCATCGGTATAAACACCCTTACCAAGAGCTTTTTCAATAGCATCTGGTCTTGTGTATCTCATATCGATTCTTGGTTCATCATCTAATGATGGGATTTCAATATTCTCTCTAAAATATTTAGCACAATCTAAAATTGCTTGTTCAATCTTTTTATAACCTGTACATCTACAGATATTACCTTGAATGCATTTTCTAACTTCTTCAAGGGTTGGATTTAGATTAACATCTAAAAGAGATTTTGCGCTCATTACCATACCTGGTGTACAGAATCCACATTGGACTGCACCAGCTTTTGCAAAGCAATAACCATAAACATCTTGTTCCCTTTCACTTAAACCTTCGATAGTAACAATACTTTTACCATCAAGCTTTGAAGTCTTGGGAATACATGCTTTCATTTTTTTTCCGTCGATAATTACAGTGCAAGTGCCGCAGGCACCTTCACTACATCCGTCTTTTGAACCGTATAGTTTTAAATTTTCTCGTAGAAACCTGAGTAAGCTTTTATCTATGTCTGTTGAAATATTTTTTCCATTGACGCTAAAAGTATGCACAGCGTTTCCTCCTAGGCATAACACGTTGTGTCATAAAATCTGCGTGTCGCTTAGTCGTCCGAATTGAGGAGCAATTCTGTGATACAACGCTTCCTATATTGTTGCAAATTGATGCTCAAATGTCAAGGAAATGCATGTTTTGAACATCGTTCCCATTATGTAAATTAATACAACTATTCAAATATAAAGCAAAATAAATTAGTAAAATATCATTTTTTATGTAATATTTTGATATTAACATCAATTATTGGCGTTTAAATGGTATAATAAATTTATTATATACCACTTAAAAGACTTTAATATTTTTTAAACGTGTTTATATTGCGGTAAGTTAGCCATATTTTAATGTAAAATTCTGTTAATTTAATGCTATATTTTTAGAAATCCATATTAATTTTTTAAGCTTATAGCTCATCCTATTCACTTTAAATTTACAATTTATACAAACACCAGAATGAATATATCATCTATATATTTGATTTGTAGCAAATATATTTATCTAGATATAAAGTAAAACATAATATATGATAATTCTAGTGAACTAAAATAAAAAGGATAAGACATTGTATAGAAAACTCTCAAAAGATATTTGGGCCTTAGCCCTAATTAATTTCATAAACGGTGTGGGTTCTTTTGTTTTTCCATTTCTAACACTTTTTATGACTGTAAAACTTGGATACTCTGTAGCTTATGCAGGATTTTTTACCATGCTATCTTTAACTATGTATGCACCAGGTTCAATTATAAGTAGTAAATTTTCTGATAAATATCAAAGAAAAAAGATAATGATTCTAACGCAGATTCTTTGTGCACTGGCTATGATAGCTACAGGCCTTGCAATGGAACATAAAGAAATAGTTCCATATTTGTTACTATCAATATTTTTCTTTGATGGAGCAACTGATCCGGCTAGAACAGCTATTCATGCAGATCATACTACCTTTAGTAATAGAAAAGAGGCCTATTCACTCTTCTATCTAGCCTTTAATATTGGATTTGCAATTGGCCCTATGATTGCAGGTTTCTTGTTTTATAAATATCCTCAAATGTTATTTATTGGAAATGGTCTTGTATCATTAATTGCAACTCTTTTAACAATTATATTAATTGAAGATAAAAAGCCAACGGACGAGGAAATGCGATTAAGTATAGAAAATGATCAAAGTGATAAAGCTGTTGAAGGTTCAGTATTTAAGGCACTTAAGGAGAGACCTCTTCTTACTATTTATCTATTAATTTCATCAGCTTCAGGTATTGCAAGAGCTTTTATATTTTTTGCTATGCCACTCTTCTTTAACGAATTATTTTCAAAACTTGGTCCAACCTATTATGGTTCTATAATGAGTATCAATGCAGTAACAGTTATTGTATTCACACCAATACTTGTAAAATTGTCAAATAATAAACATCCACTTCGAGATATTGTTATTTCATTTTTACTATATGCTATAAGCTATTTGGTAATGGGTTATACAACTACATACATATACTTTGCAACTCTTATGATTTTATCTACAGTAGGTGAAGTTCTTAGTGCGACAAACTTTGAATACTTCTTTACTAACCAAACTCCTATGGGACACAGGGCAAGGTTTTCATCAATTAGAATAATATTAGAAGGTTCAGGTTTTGCACTGGGTCCACTTTTTGCAGGAATTATTATTAAAAATCATGGCTATACTTTTATTTTTGTAGCATCTGCTATAATACTATTACTATGTGCAATAGCTCTAGAATTTCTACGAATGGCCTACAAGAGAAAAACTGGAAATAAATATTAATTAAAAAGGAAATGCTATGAAAAAAAAACAATATACAATTGCAGTTATAGATGGACAGGGAGGCTCTCTTGGCAAAACGCTTGTTAAGAGAATAAAAAAAGAATTCCCAAATCTTTATGTATTAGCAATAGGAACAAACTCTCTTGCAACAAGTAATATGATTACAAGTTCTCCTGATGCAATTGCTACAGGAGAGAATCCTGTAATAGTTGGAGCAAAAAATGCTGATATAATTATTGGGGCAATGGGAATCATAATTTCCGATGCCCTTCATGGTGAAATTACAGCAAAAATGGCAAATGCCATTGGCGGATCAGATGCTCATAAGATATTAATTCCTATAAGTAAATGTAATATTAGCATCGCTGGAACAGAAAAAATAGGTGTAGAAAATCTAATAAAAGATTGCATGCAATTGATTAAAAACCAATTAATTGAGGATGGAATAAATTTTTAGTATTTAGTATAAATAGTTTTATTACCTTTTCTTGACAAAATTATTATTAACCCTTAGTATCAAATTATGATTTCAGAAGAAATCAAATAATTATAAATTATTGTTTTTCTATAGCCAGGAAGGCTTGACTTTAACTCGTCAACCCTTGCTGGTTATTTTTTTTGGAGTAAATCAATGGATGTAATAAAAAGAGAGCTTAAAAATGGTGATACTTTGAATATATTTGAAGGAGATCAATTAATTTTTTCATCAAAGAGTAATTGGCTAAACCCATTATTTGAAGCTGATGAGTTCTTTAATTCTAGTCCAAATGAATACACAAACCTTAGTGCTCATGATACAGCCGGTGGAAAAGCAGCTGCGGCTCTTATGATTAGAATGAATATTAAAAGAGTTCATTTTGAAATTGTAAGCGAAAAAGCAGAAGATTTACTAAATGAATATAATATTGAATTAATCTATGATAATAAAGTTGATAAATTACTTTGTATGACTGAAGATTTATTATCAGATGTAAATAATATTGATAGCATCTACTCTTTTTTAAGAGTTAAGGCGAAAAGAGTCTCCGGACTAAGTATTGATCTTAAAAATCTATCAATTGGATATAATAAAAAGGCAATTTACAAAAATCTTAATTTATCTATAAAAGCTGGAGAAGCTGTTATAATTAATGGTGAGAACGGCGTTGGAAAAACAACTCTAATAAGAACTCTATTAGGCGAAATAGTACCTGTATCAGGTAGTATTAGTATTAATGATACAAATATCAATAAAATTGAAAAAAGTACAATAGGATATATAAAACAAGAGAGTGAGAAGCAAAACTTCCCAACAAGTGTACGAGAAGTTGTAGAAATGGGAATTAGAGAAAAACTTCCCAAGACAGAGAGAAATTACTTAATTGAAACTAGTCTTAGAAAATGTGGTGCAAACCATCTTATTGATAGAAATTACTATAATTTATCTGGTGGTGAAAAACAAAGAGTATCCATAGCAAGAACTCTTGCTCAAAGAGCAAAGGTTCTACTCTTTGATGAGCCTACATCTTTTCTTGATAGAGAGAGTGAAATTGAATTAACTAAGATTCTACAGAGTTTAAACACAACTCAAATGCCAACTATTCTATGCATAACTCATGATGAAGAGTTGATTAAGAAATTAGATTGGCGAGTTTATAAAATGGAGAGAAATAATGCTTAGTCTATTATTACTTCCTCCTATGCTAAAAGCACTAATTGCTATCATATTTGGTGGTCTTGCCTTTCCTGCTTGTGGAGTTATGGTACTAAGATTAGACTTAGTTCCATTAAGATATGCTCTTATGCATGGTGTTATTTTAGGGGGTGCTATAGCACTTGCTATGCAACTTCCCTCTCTTCCCATAATCATAATCGTTAATTTATTAGTAGTAGTTCTAGTTTTAAATCTAAAAACTAATAATTCTGTCTCATCATCTGCTGCAATGGTTTTTACAATGGGATTAGCATCATTAATCATGCATGTATTTGATGTTCCATCAAAGGATTCTCTTCAGATACTTTGGGGAAGTCCTTTTGCTCTTTCCTATTTTGATTTAGGAGTATTAATAAGTCTTTGCGTAATTTTACTTTTTTACATAATATATTTCTTTAAAGATATAATAGCACTCTTCTTTGATAGCGATATAGCAAGATCGCTTGGCCTTAATGTAAAACTACATTATACAATTATGGTTGTCTTGATTGCACTAACTGTAGCACTTGCCATGAGATTAATAGGAGCTCTATTAATTGATGCACTTCTTATACTTCCTGTACTCATAGCTTCTAAGTTTAGCAAAGGAACAAAAGAGTTGTTTATCAAATCATCTATCTGCGGGCTAATAATATCGGTTGTAGGCTATTTCTTATCTCTGCTATATAATTTTCCACTTAGCGCTACCATTGCTTTGAGTGCAGCTCTTATGTACTTAGGCTTAACTATTATTCAAAAATTTATTATCAACAAGAGGTTTAAAAATGAGAAAGATACTTTTATTATTAATTAGTTTTGCTTTAATAAGTAATTCTATATTTGCAAACGGAATTAAAGAGGAAAACACAGTAGCAAAAATTACAGCATCAACAACTTGGACTGCTGCATTTGCACAACTAGGGGGACTTGATGATGTTACAAATATAGCCCCTGCAAATCTATCCCATCCACCAGAATATGAGGTATTACCCCAAGATATAAATAAAATTGTTCACTCAGATTTATTTATCTATGCAGGTTATGAGGGAATGATGAAAAGTTTATCTCAGAATTTAATAGATGAATCAAAAATGGTAAAGATAACTACTACAAATGATTTAAAAAATGTAATTGAAACGGCTAATCAAATCAGTAAAATCTCTGGTACTGAAAATCTCAGTAAACAAAGAGTTGAAAAATATAAATCCCTAATTTATCAAACTAGAGAGTATGTAATTGATAATAATTTAGATAAATTAAGATGCCTAGTAAATTTCCATCAAGTAGCTCTTGCTAAGGATTTAGGATTAAATGTTGTAAAGACTTTTGGTCCAGGTGAAATTACTCCATTTGATATTAAAGATGCAAGTGAAAACCATTATGATTTAATAATTGATAATGTTCATTCAATTATAAGTAATCCACTTTCAGAGGTATCTCCATCAACACCAGTAATTATATGGAGAAACTTTCCAGATACTATAGAAGCAAATGCGCTTTATAATATGGTATTTGATAATATTCAATTGTTAAAAGAATACGATAGAGAAAAATAAAGACTAATAACTATTAGAGATTTACTCTGAGTTTGTATAACTAAGCCTTTATTCTATGTAAATATCATTAAAAATCTAATTAATGACGAATTAAGTATAAATACTTGCTAAGTGCTTGTAATTAGATTGGCGATAGGATACCTTAGCCACGTGGTAGTCCTGATTTTGCTTTTACTATTCGGCTAAATGGTAATTCAAAATGAGGGCTACTGCTTTTTTTATGCAAATTATCTAATTTGTATTTCCCAAAAAATCATAAATCTCTTTTTACAATCAATTTAAATTTTAATAATATCAAAAAGTGAATGAAAATAAAAAAGAGCCATTGCTTTGTAGTTAAACATCTCACAATAACTCTTTATTTATTATATGCAGAAATTAGAAAACACTAATTGTTCCACTTTTTCCACTGCCATCAGTTTTAACAACCTTATAAGGAATTACTAATTGGCAATTGTACTTATTTGTCCAATCATCGATTAAATATCTATTTGTACCGAATGTGTTATAGCTAAGACTATCCTCAGCAACATATTCTTCTTTATATGTGGTAGATGGATTAACTACGACATTAAGCGGGCTCAAATATTCCTCACTACTCTTAGTTTGATTATATGTAACTATTTTTGAGATATTTCCTCTTTTAGTTAATACAGTTGCATTTTTAATATCTAATAAAATAGGTTCACCTGAAATATTTTCAACTGTTATTGTTATTTTATTAGGTACAATAGCCATATCAACAATCACAGAAGAGTCTTCAAAATGATGAGTTTCTTTTGCATTGCTACTTGTTCTAGTTGTTGTACTAGCTTTTTCAGCATAAATACTGCTTTGTATTATTTCTCTATTTGTGGGACGACTCTCATAGTAGCCATCATAAAATAGACAAGAGGTAAATAGACTAGATATAAGAATACTTGCTATTAATAATTTCATTTTCTTCATAAGTTTTTTCCTATATATCAATCTCATTAAGTGTAATTGATAATTTATTGTGTGCTGGTTTCAACTTACGATATTTAACGCAAGATGAGTCCATCATTTTTTTTGAAGCAATTGTATTATCTGCATCTTTGTATTTATCAGATAAATAAACAACTTCCTTGATTCCTGATTGTATAATAGCCTTAGCACATTCATTACATGGGAATAGTCCAACATATATTGTTGCTCCCTTTAAATTGTGACTAACACTGTTTAAGATTGCATTAAGTTCTGCGTGGCATACAAAAGGATATTTAGTATCTAACCAATCACCTTCTCTCTCCCAAGGATACTCTTCATCATCACAACCAATTGGAAAACCATTATAACCAATTCCTACAATCTTTTTCTCTTGGTTTACAATACATGCTCCAACTTGTGTACTTGGATCTTTTGATCTCATTGATGATAACATGGCTAATCCCATGAAGTATTCGTCCCAACTTAGGTAATCTTGTCTTTTAGGCATTAATATTCTCCTTGATATAGGTAATAATTTCTTTTGTGAGTCTTACTCTACTAGATTTATATAATAATAGTACATGGTGAGAGTGATTAAAGTTCCCCATTCTCCATACTAAACCTCTAAAAGATCGAGATTTATTCTCACTCGCTATTATAGGAAAATTTTTAAAAGGAACTGTCTTATCACCTGTATCATGAATAGAGAACAAAGGGCAAGTAAGTTTGTCTAAATTCTTTCTAACAATCTTCTCAGCTTTTATTAAACTAAGACTTTGTTTTAAAAATAATCCTTTATAACCTGTCCAATCTTCATTTCCATCCTCACTCTCTATTCCACTAACTGTAGCTGCCTTAAAATTATGTTTAAATAAATTCAATATTCTTGCAAAAACAAAAGAAGGATTTGTAATAATTCTATCTTTTATAAAACTATTATAAACTATAGGAGCCGATATAGATATTATAGCATTAGGTTCTATTTTTGTGTTGCTATATTTTTCACCAAGTTTTAAAGATATCAAACCACCCATACTTATTCCAAGAATAAATACATTTTCATATTTTTTTTGAAGCTCTTCATATTTGCGGCATTGAAAATCAAACCATTGTGTAAAATTAGTTTTACTAAAATCTTCTATACTTGTTCCAAAGCCTGGCATCAAATAAGCGTAGGTATCAAAGCCTTCATCATAAAAGGTTTTACTACTGTATTCATAAACATGAGGTGTTGATGGAAATCCATGGATTTGCAAGATTGCCGTATTAGATTGTTTTTCATGAGTATAAATTATACTTTTACACTTAGGTGCAAAACATTTGCTCTCATCCGTTTCAATTTCACTAGTATTTCTATCTTTAAAGAAGATTAAAGTATAGCTCCAAATAAATAATAATATAACAAAAATTAATATAAAAATTGAGTAGTTCATTTTTTCATAATACCTCTCTAGCTAGAAATTCACAACTATACATAAGCACACTCCCATTAAGATTTGATGCATTATTTAATAAAAATAAAATAAATGATTTGCTTAGATGATAACAAGACCCCACTTACAATAAGAGGGGTCATGTTTTTTAATATAAATGTCATTTGATTATTAATAAAATTAACAATCAAACAACTTTTAAGAAATGCAATCTGTTATACAATAACTTCCATGAATGGAACAACTGCTAATAAAACACCAGCTGCAACTGCAGATCCTAGAACACCAGCTACGTTTGGTCCCATAGCGTGCATTAATAAGAAGTTCTGAGGATTTTCTTCCTGTCCAACTTTACTTGATACACGAGCAGCCATAGGTACAGCTGATACACCTGCAGAACCAATTAATGGGTTAACAGGATGTTCTTTATCAATTTTGTTCATCAACTTAGCAATAAGAATACCAGCTGAAGTACCAATTGAGAAAGCAATTAATCCTAATAATAAAATACCTAAAGTATTTAAGTTTAAGAAGTGACTTGCTTCCATCTTTGATCCAACTGCTAAACCTAAGAAGATTGTAACAATGTTCATCAATGAGTTTTGCATTGTATCACTTAATCTGTTAACAACACCACATTCTTTAGCTAAGTTACCAAACATTAGGGAACCTAGAAGAGGAGTTGCAGATGGAAGTAATAAAGCACAAACTAATAAAACAGCAATAGGGAATAAGATTTTTTCTAATTTAGAAACAGGTCTTAGCTGTTTCATTTTGATTAATCTTTCTTCTTTTGTTGTTAAAGCTCTCATAATTGGTGGCTGAATAATTGGAACTAAAGCCATGTATGAGTAAGCAGCTACAGCAATTGAACCTAATAGTTCAGGCTTAAGTCTACTTGTTACATAGATAGCGGTAGGACCATCCGCACCACCGATAATACCGATTGATGCAGCAGCATGTAAATCAAAGCTAATACCAGGAATAAATGACAAAGCAAGTGCACCTAATAAAGCAACGAAAATACCAAACTGAGCAGCAGCACCTAAGATAAGTGTCTTAGGGTTTGCGATTAAAGGACCAAAGTCTGTCATTGCACCAACACCCATGAAAATAAGGATTGGGAATAGACCAGAACTAATACCTGAATCAAACAATATTTTAATAAATCCTAAAGAACCATTTGAAGGATCAATTCCTGAAATGTAAGCTAGAGGAATATTACTCAAAATACAACCAAAACCAATTGGAACTAATAGTAGAGGTTCAAATCCCTTTTCTATTGCTAAGTAAATTAATACTAAACCAATGATTATCATAGCGAGGTTGCCAAGACCGTATTCGGCCCCAGCTAAACCCGCAAAACCAAATAGGCCTGTTGTGTGCCATAATTGGGTTAACGCGGTACCGATCATAATTTTCTCCTTAGCCGATTATAATTAATTCGTCATCTGCATTAAGTTGGTCGCCCTGACTTACACAAATTTCTCTTACTGTGCCGGCACATGGAGCAAAGATTTCATTTTCCATCTTCATAGCTTCCATTACCATTAACATCTGACCTTCTTCTACTACATCACCAACTTTACAGTTGAAACGTAGAGCAAGACCAGGCATTGGAGCAACAACTGGAGTACCAGAACCTGCAGCCATAGGTGCAGCAGCTTGAGCAGCAGGTGCCGCAGCTGTAGATGCAGCAATAGCTGCTTCATCAATTCCGTTTAATACATCTAGAGGATAAGATACACCGTTTACTTTAACATCGCTCTTACCAACTTTTACGCCGTAAGCTTTTCCGTTAACAGAAACTGTATATTCACCACTCTTCTTAGCTTTTTCAGCTTCTCTATCGTATTTTCTAACACCATTAACTTTAGTTTTGCCTGTAAGATATAGGATACCTTTTTCTTTACAAGATGCAGCAATGAAGATATTTTCTTCTGTCTTTTCAAGACCAGCTTCTTCAAGAAGTTTTTCAGCAGGACCTCTACCTTTAGTAACATCAGCATCATTAATATCAGCAACCATTTTAGTAGTTGGTTCTAATTTTAATTGTTCAGCAGCAATTTTAACAATTTCTGCATCTGGAGCTACTGGAGTTTTACCAAAGTAACCAAGTACCATTTTACCATAACCTTCAGCAATCTTCTTCCAAGGGCCAAACATAACGTTATTGAATGCTTGTTGGAAATAGAACTGAGATACAGGAGTTACAGATGTACCGAAACCACCCTTTGCTACAGTTTCACCCATTGCTTTAACAATTTCAGGGAATTTATGCATTAAGTTATTATCACGTAACATTTGAGTGTTAGCTGTTAATGCACCACCTGGTAGTGGGAAGAATGGGATGTTAGGGTTAACTGCAGTTGCTTCTGGTGGAACGATGTAATCTTTCATACATTCCTTGAATACTTCTTCAGCTTCTCTAACTTTTTCAATATCGATATCTAATGTGTACTCTGTACCACGAAGTGCGTGCCATAGAGTAATGATATCAGGTTGACAAGTACCGCCAGATACAGGAGCCATTGCTAAGTCAACACCGTTTGCACCAGCTTCAATAGCACTAATATACTGTTGAATTGATACACCAGCTGTTTCATGGCTGTGAACTCTAATATTAACGTCTTTACCTAATAATTTACGAGCTCTTTTAACTGTTTCATAAATAGTACGAGGAGCTGCTGTACCAGATGCATCTTTGAAACAAACTGAATCAAATGGAATACCTGCATCTAGAATGTTTTGTAATACACCAATGTAGAAGTCAGGTGTATGTGCACCGTCTACTCCAGGTGGAAGACTCATCATTGTAACTGTTACTTCGTGTTTTAGACCTGCTTCAACAATAGCTTTACCACTATCGATCAAGTTATTTACATCATTTAATGCATCAAAGTTACGGATTGTTGTCATACCGTGTTTTTTGAACATCTGAGCGTGTAATTTAATAATGTCTCTTGATTGTGAATCTAGACCAACTACGTTAACACCACGAGATAGTGTTTGTAGGTTTGCATCTGGACCTGCTGTCTTTCTGAATTCGTCCATCATGTCGAATGCATTTTCGTTTGTATAGAAATACAATGATTGGAAACGAGCACCACCGCCTGCTTCCATGTGACTAATTCCTGCTTCTCTTGCCGCAGCTACCGCTGGCATGAAATCTTTTGTAATAACACGTGCACCGTAAACAGATTGGAAACCATCACGGAATGCTGTTAACATAAAATCAACTTTTTTCATAAATCTTACCTTTATTTATTCTCTAGTTTTTGCTACAGCGGCTGCGATAGCGGCTGCAATTTCGGGCTCAACACTCATTGCTTTAGCACTTGGTGCTGCAGAACGACGAGCAGCTGCAGGTGCAGGTGCAGGTCGCTTAGCATTAATTTTACCTACTACAGAACTAAGTCCTTTAGTAACGAAAATTAGTACAACAAGGAATAAGAGTACAGTTCCCATTCCTAATAGCATGAGTACGACACCATTTTGAAGCTGAGCAGTTAATTGATCAGCTGCCAATTGAGATAGTAGTATCATACAAACTCCTGGATTATTATTTTATTGTATAGTTAAGAGCCTCTTAACTATCAGAGAAATAATAAAGGGAATAAGGGGAAGTTTCAAGCTATATATGGTAAGTAAAAAGGATTATTCGTACTAATTATATATATACTCAGACTAATATTATATAATGCAACAAATGGCAACAAAAATAGTGTTAACTATAATGAGGTAAGTAACTAATTATGTCTTTATTTATTAGTTAGACTTTAATTCAGGATAAAATCTATTTAATTATAAATTTGTATTCTTTTTAAGGGTATTTTATCAACAATACTTTACATATATTAGGCATAACTCCATGAGTTTGTATCAAAAATAATTTCAAGTAAAAAAATATTTTTTTATTTATTAATTTAGTTATTTAACCTTGCCCTTTTATTAATTTTTTTTTATTTTAGACATAAGTCCTAATGAAAAGGCAAAGGAGCACATAAATGTCCCATGAAGGAACTCCTGACGAACAGGAATTACGTGAAAAAATGATACAAGAGAGAATGGCACTTGTTGGCAAAAAAATTATTGTTATGAGTGGTAAAGGTGGAGTTGGTAAATCAACTGTTACTGTTAACCTAGCTAATGCTCTTGTAGACAAAGGTTATAAAGTTGGTATTTTAGATACAGATCTACACGGTCCTAATGTTGCTAAAATGCTTGGTTGCGAAGATAATATGCTAGATTCTCCTGACGGTAAAACAATTTTACCAGTTCAAGTTAGAGAAAACCTATGTGTTATTTCCTTATCTTTCGCTATTAAAGACTCCGGCGCTCCAGTTATTTGGAGAGGACCTATGAAGATTGCTGCAATTAAACAGTTTATTGGTGATGTAAAATGGGGTCCATTAGACTATTTACTAATAGACACACCACCTGGAACAGGTGATGAACAATTAACTGCTATCCAAGCAATTCCTGGAATGACTGGTTCAGTTATTGTTACAACTCCTCAAGATGTTGCTATCTTAGATGCTAGAAAGAGCGTTAACTTCTCAAAACAACTTAACCTTCCTGTGCTAGGTGTAGTAGAAAACATGAGTGGTTTAATTTGCCCTCATTGTACAGAAATTATTCCATTATTTGGTATTGGTGGTGGTAAGAAATTAGCAGAAGAAGCTAACATTCCATTCCTAGGAAGTATTCCAATTGAAATTAATCTAAGAGAGAATGAAGATTCTGGTAAGAGTCATCTAGAAATGAGCCCTGAAAGCGTAAGCGCAAAGGCATTAATTTCAATTGCAAATATGTTAGATGAAGCAACTGAAGTTGGCGATCCAAATGACTATATTGGTACAAGCAAATGTAGTTCAGAGGCTTGTGCTCATTGTTCAAGTAATTGCGATTCAAGGAAGTAATAAAGTGAAAGATGACATTTTTAGGATTGGTAATATTGAAGACACAGAACATTTAAAATGGATTGAAGAAAAAAAAGAAGAAGTTTTAAATACTCCAATTTTTAATATTGAAAAAAGTCTTAGAGTGTCTAAGGAAGGGGTGAAAGCCCCTTTCATAACTTTAAAATCTCCAAATTGGGTTACAGTTATACCCTGGTACAGAAACAGTGAAAATGTTCCATGTTTTGTAATGGTTCAACAATATAGACATGGAAGTAAAAGTATCATAAGAGAATTTCCTGCCGGTATGGTAGATAAAGGTGAGGAAGCCCTAAAGGCTGCAAAGAGAGAATTGATTGAGGAAACAGGTATTGTTTCAAAAGATATAATTCATCTTTCAACGTTTAATCCAAATCCAGCTTTTATGAATAATGAAGCAAATTTCTATCTAGCAAAAGATATTTGTAAAACAAGTGTACAACACTTAGATACAACAGAGGTATTAGATGTACTCTCTGTTCCTGTATTAGAGGTAGTTGAAAAAATTGGCACCTCCTCTTTATATGATAATGGTATTATGATGATGGCTTTAGGTTTATTTTTAAGAGAAGCCGCAAAGGATCCCACTCTTATTAAATAGTGGTTAGATATTAGCAACTACATTAATTAAACATAAAAATATTAGTAACAATACAACTACTCCCATGTTATAATATAATAAATAACAATCAGGAGTTATATTTATGAAGAAAATTTCCTATCTATCAATTATTTTAATTGCCGTTGCACTATTATCATCATGTTCATCTCTAAAAGGTCACCAAGACTTTGAGGGAGAATCTTATCGAAGCATAAGTGTAAATGGAACAGGCACCCTTAGTGTTGAGCCAGATATGGCAACATTCAATGTATCTATTAGTCAAACAGAAAAAACTACATCCGAAGCTCTCCAAGCAACAAACAAAAAAGTTACTGAAGTCCTAGATTCACTAGAAGCATTTAATATTGCTAATAGAGATATCAAAACAACATCTATTAATTTAAATACAGAGTATGAATGGATTGATAAAAAACAACAAGTTAAAGGTCAAAGAGCATCTCAAAGCATTAATGTTAAATTAAGAAACCTTGATGACATTGGTCCTATTATTGATAAACTAAGTAATATCAATGAAATTTCCTTAGGCTCTATTAGTATGGATAAAGAAGATACTTCAATTGAAGAGCAACAAGCTAGAATATTATCAGTTATCGATGCTAAAACAAAAGCAGAGGATATAGCTAATGCAGCTGGAATGAAATTAGGAATGCCACTAAGTATTTCCTATGGTAGTAATTCAAATACTAATTACTACTCTCCTATGTTAATGAAGAGTGCTGTTAGATTAGATTCAGCTCCAGAGAGTTATTCAACTCAAGCTCCTACAGGAGAAATTCAATTATCATCAAATGTAAGTATTATTTATGAACTAGTAGAATAAATTTAATACTTTTCTACAATCCGCTCTTATATTTGGAGCGGATTTTTTATTCAACTTCATAAAGATTTAAATAAAATGGACAAGTACCCTTTATTTTATTTATATCTATTGGTATTTTAATTTTATGAAATTATATGTAATAAGACATGGCGAAACTGAATTAAACAGAGCAGAATTAGTATGTGGTGCGACAAATGCACATCTAACAGAGAAAGGTGTGAATCAAGCACTTGCGGCAGCTAAAGACATCAAGGAAAATAAAGATAAATATAATATTAAACATATTTATGTATCTCCACTTGAGAGAGCTATCAACACAGCTAAGCCAATTGAAGAGGCATTAGAGTTAAAGGCTGAAATTGAAGAAGGTATTTCAGAGTTCAACTTTGGCGATTATGAGAGATGTCCTGTAGGAGATCAAGAATTTAGACGATTAAGAAGACAGCCATTTACTAAATTTAAAAATGGTGAGTCTATATTAAGTGCAGCTCATAGAATTTATTCAGCACTTGATAGAATAATCGAAAAACACAAAGAAGATGATTCTAATGTTTTATTAGTTTGTCACGGTACTTGTGCTAGAATCATATATACATACTTTCATGATATTAATGATACTGATTATTACAATTTACTCCTTAATAACTGTGAATTAATAACATTTAATGTTTAAATTAAATAGATAAAGCTAACCTAAATTTTTCTACGTTAGCTTTATCTACTATTTTAAGTTGATTTTTATGTAAATTTCCTTGAAGTTAGACCTTTAATTAACTAATTTTAAATACATGAATAATATCAATAAAAAAAATTTATTATCACTCTCACTTCTATTATTACTATCATTATTTTTATTTAGTTGTAGTAATAATAAAAGTAAAAATAATACTCAGAGTGAAAATACTGTTAGTGAAGCAAAAAGTACCGAAGCTGATAAGAATATAAATATTCTTGTATTTATAAGTGGCGCATTAGATGGTAATCCACCTTATGAGAATCTTAACAATGGAGCTCTTGAGTTTGCTAAAAACCATCCAAACGTTAGTGTTAAAACCTATGAGGCTGGATTTAATCAGGCAGAATGGGAATCACAACTTACAAGTTTAGTTGCAACTTCAAAATATGATTATGTATTAACAAGTAATCCATCTCTTCCTGAAATTTGTGATAGAATTTCAAAAAAGTTCCCTTCTCAAAAATTCATCATTCCTGATGCATATTTTGAAGGCAATCAAAACATAAAGACATATGAATATGATCAATATCAACAATCTGTAATTTTAGGTCACCTTGCGGGCTTAATTACAACAAGTGATATGGACAATATAAATAAAGATAAAACCAATAAAAAAGTTGGCTTTATCTACGCTCAAGAATTCCCAATGATGAATGAGGATATTTTTCCTGGTTTTGAAGAAGGACTCAAACAAGTAGATCCAACACTATCCCTTGATACAAGAGTTGTTGGTAACTGGTATGATGCAAGTAAAGCTAGTGAATTAGCACTTTCAATGGCAGATAGTGGTGTTGATACCTTTACCTCTATAGCCGGTGGTGCTGCTCAAGGACTAATTAAAGTTGCAAAAGACAAAGGTCTATACATTGTGGCCTATGATACTAATAGCTATAGTATGGCACCTCTTACCATTGTTGGTAGTGGCCAAGTAGATTTAGTTAATCTTACTCAAAACATCTTGCAAAGCGCAATCGATGGTACACTTGATTGGGGAGTTGCATCAAAGATTGGAGTTGAAGATGGATACATCGGATTCTTTATTGATGATCCCCTATTCAAAGAGGGAGTAAGTGATGATGTTTATAATCAATTTGTTGATTGGTATTCTAAAGTAAAAGATAAAAGCATTATTATAAAGAGTGGAGAATAATGGAAAGCAGTGCAATAGAAGTTGTTCATTTATCTAAGTATTACAAAGATGAATCCATTATCGCAAACGATGATCTCACCCTTAAATTTAACAGGGGTGAGATTACTTGTATAGCAGGAGAAAATGGAGCTGGAAAATCAACTCTAATGAAGATAATATTTGGCATGGATAGACCATCAAAAGGCGATATTTTTGTTAATGGTCAAAAAGAGGAAATTACTCACCCTCTCATAGCCCAAGCCCTTGGCATTGGTATGGTTCATCAAAAGTTTAAGTTATTTGATAATCTTAGTATTTGCGAAAATGTATCACTAGGGGTTGAATTAAAAAAACACTTCTTCTTTCTCGACAAAGTTAAAACACTTAGAAAGGTTCAAGAACTAATTGACTCTCATCACATACAACTTAGTGCAGATACAAAAATAAAAGACCTATCAACAGGGGAAAAACAATTAGTAGAAATACTAAAGATGCTCTACAGAGAGGCAGAGATACTCATATTTGATGAACCAACTGCCGTACTAACAGAACAAGAGACTCAACAACTATTTGAAACTATGAGAGAGTTAAAGGCACAAAATAAATGTGTTATTGTAATAACTCATAAAGTTCAAGAAATATTGGATATTGCAGATGTTGTATCTATAATGAGAAAAGGAAAACTTGTTGGAACATATAAAAGATCTCAGTTAAATGGTAAGAGTTTATCAGATCTTATAATGGGAGAAGAAGTTAAAAGCATTAAAGTTGAAAAGAAGAATATTAACTATTCTATTTTACGACCTGTTTTAAGCTTCAAAGATGTTTCTATTTATAGAGAAAATCAAGAAAAGCCCCTACTACATAATATTAACTTTGTATCTCATCAAGGAGAAATCCTAGGGTTCTGTGGAGTTAGTGGAAATGGTATGGGAATACTTGAGGCAGTTCTCGGTGGAATGCTACCAATTAGTAGTGGTCAAATTATTCTCGATGGAAAAGAAATAACAAATCTAACCTCTGATAAATTGAGAGCAAATGGACTTGCCTTTGTACCAGCTGATAGATATCAATATGGATCAGCTGCTAATGCAACTCTCGCTGAGAATTTAATCATCAATCATAGAAACAGATTAAAAGAGATGAATGAATTCTCAAAACCATTGATTGAGAAATACAATATTAATGGGCAGCCATCACAAATGATGAAAACATTAAGCGGTGGTAATATTCAAAAAGCAATTGTAGCTAGAGAAATTGAAAATATGAAAGACTATATTATATTATCAAATCCTACATGGGGAATGGATCTTGCGGCAACAGCATTTATTCACTCTCAAATTTTAGAATTAAAGAAAAAAGGTGCAAGTATAATATTATTATCACAAAATGTAGATGAAATTTTATTGCTATCTGATACTATCAATGTAATGACAAACGGACAAATCTCAAAAACATTTACTTCATTTAAAGATGTTGATAAACTTTTAATTGGAGAATATATGCTAGGGAGAAAATCATGATAAAAAGTAAAAGTGCTAAAACTATAAAAGCTATAGTAATAATTCTTGCACTTAGTTTATTATTATTAATAATCCTTGCTTCTCTATTAAGTAATCAACCACTTGAAACACTTAAGGCAATATTTATAGGACCTTTTTCAAATCTCTATTTTTTTGGAAATACAATTAATTCTATGATTCCTCTAGTATTTGGAGGCCTTGGAATATTAGTTGCGCTTAGATGTGGTTTGATGAATTTAGGTGGTGAGGGTCAAATTTATGCAGGGGCTCTTGCAACTACACTTGTTGCTATAAAATTCTCATCTCTTGGATATTTTTCAATAGTTATAGCACTAATAGCAGGTTTTATAATATCAGCCCTTATTGCAGGGCTTAGTGGAGTATTTAAAATAAAGTGGAATACCTCAGAGATGATAACAACCTATTTAGCATCTGCTGTTGTAATTTATTTTACTAATTATTTAATTTCCTCTCCTTTTAAAGATCCTCAAACTAATTTGATTTCAACAAGAAAAATTAGCTATATGCTACACCCAATATTAAATCCATCTCAGTTAACGACAGGTATTTTTTATGCTGTAATAACTGTAATAATAATTCACTACTATTTAAATCATTCTAGAAAAGGTTATGAAAATAGACTTGTGGGATATAATAAAGAGTTTGCTAGATATGGTGGTATATCAATAAACAAAACGTACCTACTCTCTATGTTAATAAGTGGCGGTCTACATGGTCTTGCCGGTGGATTTGCAATCGTTGGAACCTATGGTTCGGCTATAAAGAGTTTTTCAGGAGGAATGGGTTGGAATTCAATTGCGATATCACTTATTGCATTAAATAATCCACTAGCCATAATTCCTGCTGCATTCTTTTTTGCCTGGTTAAATCAAGGAACTCTAATTGCTATGCAAAGTACTAATATAACAAGTGATATTACCTTGATAGTTCAATCAAGTATTTTATTCTTAACCACAAGTGTTGTATTATTAGGAGATAGAAAATAATGAATAGTATAATTAATAATATCCTAAGTGTTTTAACTCCCATCTTACTAATTGCAACAGGAGCCCTTATAACAGATAAGGCAGGATCTCTTAATATCGCATTAGAAGGATTAGTTACAATAAGTGCCTTATTTGCTATTATAGGTGCCTCTATATCACACTCAATTATAATTGGTACTATCATTGGTGTAATTTCATCAATTGTACTGTCCTTTATCTTATCAACATTAACAAGTAAACTAAAGGCAAATATATTTATAACAGGATTGGCAACAAATCTGCTTGCAACTGGAATCTGTTCAATTATTACATTCTCAATATATGGAACAAGAGGTCTTGTTACATTTAAGGATTTGGCACAACTCCATAAAATTAGTATCTTCAATATTGATATATCAGTCTTTTTCATACTTGCATTAGTTTTGCTATTTGCAACTCATATTATGTTGTATGATACATCTCTAGGACTTAGAATTAGAGCATGTGGAGAGGATCCACACTCTCTAAAGAGTTATGGAATATCAAGAACTAGAATTAAATTAATAGCCTTTTTATTATCAGGATTTTTCTGTGGACTAGCTGGCTCTTATCTTACATTAAATTTATCTTCCTATGTTCCCGGCATAAGTGCTGGAAAAGGTTGGATAGGCTTAGTTGTAGTATATCTTGCAGGCTCTTCAATTAAATTTCTGTTTCCAGCAGCTCTTGCTTTTGCTATAGCAGAAGCCTTGTCTGTTTATTTCCAAGGTGTTACTAATCTACCACCAGATATAGTACTTGCTATTCCAAGTCTATTTACATTAATTGTTATGGTTATAGTTTCAATAATTATCCATAATAAAAATCTTATAAAGAGGTAGTCTATGATACTATCATATGATATTGGTACAACCACATTAAAAATTGCACTTATTGATGAAGAAGGTAATTTTTATAACTATAAAGTTCAAAAATTATTAACAAATATAAATGGTAATAAAGCAGAGTGTAATAGCGGAGATTATTTAACATTTCTATCGCTCTACCTAAAAGAAATTGATACAAGTTTAATTGAAGCTATTTCAATTAGTGGCAATGGCCCAAGTATTGTTTCAATCTTAGGAAAACCAGAGATTAAAGATTCACTAATTAAAGTTAAAGCATATCCCACTAGAACATGGCTTGATCGACGTGGAGAGAGTAAATCATCAATTGTAAGTGAATATCAAGGCTCCTTTATAGATGGTTCTTTCCTTATACCCTCCATACTTGCTATGAGAGAGGATGATAATGCCATGTTTGAAAATGCAAAATGTTTCTTATCGACAGATGGCTTTATAAACTATGCATTAACAGGCGTTGAGGCTAATGTAAATACACCAAATGGTCTTTTGAAGTATTACTATGATGATAAATTATTAGAACACTTTGATCTTCCAAAATCTAAATTCCCACCAATAATAGATTCAGGTATAGTACTATCTAGTATCAGTGATGAAATAGCTGAGGCATTTAATATAAAGAAAAATACTCCCGTAATCACCGGAGGAATCGATTTTTATGTAAATATTCTTGGATCACGAGTCAATAAAGTTGGTGTAATTTGTGACAGAACTGGTACTAGCGAAGGTATTAATCTATGCTGTGATAAACCAATTGATATCAAGGGAATGTTGATCTATGAACACCCGATTAATGAGTACTGGAATATATCAGGAATTATATCAACAACAGGTGCTGCAATTGACTGGGCTAGAGATATACTGAATATGAATGGTCAAAGTTACAATGATTTTTACAAATTAGCCTCATCTGCTAAAGATGATTCTGATTTATTATTCCTTCCTTACCTAAATGGTGAAAGAGCTCCTATTTGGAATTCAAAGGCAAAGGGCGTAATATTTGGAATGGGTCTTGAAACAAGTAGAGCAGAAATAGCTGATGCAGTTGTTAAGGGTACATGTCTTGCAATCAAAGATGTAATCAAGACTATGGAACAGAATGGAGCAGTTATTGATGAAATTAATGCAGCAAACTCTCACTCCTTAAACAATTATTTTCTACAATTAAAATCCGATATTACTGGGAAAAAAATCAATATAATTGAATGTAAATCTCCTGAATTATTAGGACTTGCCATGATGTCTTACACCAAACTTGGAAAATATAGTAGTTTAATTGATGCTTCAAATACAATGAGCAAAGTTAGTAGAACTTATCAACCAAATACATCAAATTTTGAAAAATATGAGAAAATGTATAGTAGATATAAAGAATTATATAATGTCTTAAAAAATGAATTTAATAGCTAGCACTTTATTATTATTAGAATCTATATTATTATTAAGTTCTGAGCAGGGTAAACTTTGGTCAGAGGAGCAGCAAAGTCGTGAATTACCAACTTTCATATAGTTTAGCCGGATTTGTATTTTTACTAATTCTTACGGTTTATTTTTTATATCGCCCGATTTTCCCAAATCCCTCTAATAGAAGATTTCGATTAATATTAATTGTGTCTTTAATTTCAGTTGGTATGGACCTCTTAACAGCTCACACGATAAATCACTCAGAACAGATTTCAACTAGTTTAAATTATCTATTTAATATCATTTACTTTAGTTCACTTTGGCTATTACCTGTGATTTTTTTGCAATATATATTTATTCTTACTAAAAAACCAAAATATAGATCAAGTAAACTAAACCTTGCTCTAGTTGCATCCTATGTAATCCAGGTAGCGGCAATAGTAAGTACTCCCTTAACTAAATTTATTATCTATTTTGATTCATCAAATGTTTATCATCATGGTTCACTCTATACAATTTTTGTTGGCTATAATATTGCACTATTACTTTTATCTGCTATCTTTGTAATTACAAATGGCAATGAAATGCCTAAAGAACAAAGAATAATAGTAATTACCTATGTCTTTTTATTACTTGGTGCAAACCTAGTTCAAACGCTAAACCCTGAAGTATTACTTAGTGGATTTGCTCTAGCGGCAGCATCCTTCTTAATGTTCTTTACATTACAAAACCCAGCATCATATTATGATTCTTTAACAAATAACTATTCACGAACTACTCTTCATGAATATATAGAGATGCTTGTTAGTCAAAATGTACACTTCCAATTTATTATTGTTGATATCAAAGGTACAACGGCAATAAACAAAACTCTAGGTGAAGAGATAGGAACTGATATAATTTCTATTGTTGGTAAAAAAGTCCTAGCATCTAGTGGCCTAAATCTATCATTTAGAATGGATGGGGATCAATTTATTATTATAACTCAAACAATAAAGGAGAGAGATCTCACAATTGAAGTTCTTAAAAAACAGTTCCCATTTAAATATCACTACAGTGATTATTACTTTGATGTTAATGTTCATCTAAACTATACAGATACAATTTATGACTTTGAAGATCAAAATGAAGCAACTGAAATTATTAAAGAATGTACACTTGTTTCAAAGACAAGTAGCCTATCCCTTATTAATAAAGGTTCACTTGATGCAATTAAAAAGAATAGAAAAATTGAGAAGGCTCTTAGAAATTGTATAGAAAACCAAGACATCCTCATATATTTACAACCAATCTTTTCATCAAAGACAAAAAAGTGTGTTAAAGCAGAGGCTCTAATACGTTTATACGATTGTGAATTAGGCATCATAATGCCTGATGAATTTATTCAATTAGCAGAAAGTAATGGTAGTATTACAAAACTTGCTCCACTAATTATTGAGAAAGTTTGTAAATTCTTAAGTAGCACAAAACTACCTAAGAGTTTTAAAAACATATCTATAAATCTATCAGTAATTGATTGCATGAATCCAAATCTTGATACTTTAATTTTAGACATACTTAAAAAGTACAATATTAAAAATAATCAGATTTCTTTTGAAATAACAGAAACTGTAGCATCTCTTGTACCCGCACTAGAGAAGAACATGTTCATACTAAGAAAAGAAGGTATTGCATTTGCTCTTGATGATTTTGGTTCGGGTTTTGCAAATATTGATACAGTTGTTAAATTACCATTTGATATTATTAAAATTGATCGTCAATTGTTATTATTAATGGATGATCCTAAATATAATATTTTATTAAAAAGTCTAATAGAAATATTCTTAGCACTTGATTTAGAAATTGTTGTTGAAGGAATTGAGAATAATAAACAATCAAAGTTTGTAGAAGATATTGGTGCAACTTACCAACAAGGTTATCTATATGCACCACCACTTTCGATGGAAGATTTTACTGATTTAATTAAAGAAGACTAATACAAAGTTTAAGTAAATAACAACACTCAAATTGTTATTTACTTATTTTGTACCTAATTTAATTAAGCTAATTTCTTTTCACTGATCATATTAAAAGCTATTTCAACAGCTTCTTCCATTGCAGTAGTACAAGGAACTAAAGGTTCAATAATTTCTTTATCCTCACCCTTAATTTCAAAGCAATAATAGGAACCAGTTTTTTCTTTAAATTTTTCTAAGAACTCAGAACTTAATTTGTAAGTTTCACTCTTTGTAGGAACTTCAATACTTCCTGATGATGCTAAATATGATATTATAAATAAAGCACCAACTGCTGCACCACAGTTACCAAAATGATTTCCCATTCCACCGCCAAAAGCCTCTGTTAGTGAATAGATATCTTTTTTATCAATTTCTACGTAATCAGATAGAGCAAGCGCTGTAGATTGAGCACAGTTTATCCCTTTATCATGATACATGATAACATCTTTTTTTAATTCTTCTAAAGTTTTCATAAAATCAATACTATTAGGAATTAATCAAATGTGCAAGAAAAAAATATACTTTTGTTAATTACTCTACAAATCAATAGAGATAAAGTGAATCATAATATAAAGTTCTCAGTATTATTAAATAGTCTAATATTAAATTAAAAACTCTAAATTCATAAATGAATCAATCTAAAATAAATAGAGTATAAATCTCTTGCACTTTTTATAGTTTTAGGTTGCTTTTTTTTATAAATTTAACGATATTAGTATATATGAAAAATAATTTTGAAAAATGGATGCGAGAATTTAAAAGAACTCATAATGGCAGTGATGAATTAGGAATGGCTCTATTGATTCTATCTCTAGCACTAAATCTTGTTTCAGTTGCTTTTGGAATTCCTATTGTTATGGCAATAATACAAGCTTTAAGTTTTCTCTCTTTTGCAGGCAGTATATTTAGATTTTTTTCTAAAAATAAAAGTGCAAGAGTAGCTGAAAATTATAAATTTACACATATAAAAGAAACAGTTTCACAATATATAAAAGATCAAAAATATTATTTAAAAGAATCAAAAACTCATAAATTTTATGCTTGTCCAACCTGTGGAACAGTTTGTAGAGTACCTAAAGGAAAAGGCAAGATAAAAATCAAATGCCCAAACTGTGGTAATTCTTTTGTAAAGAAAACTTAAAATAATAAAATCACAATAGTTCAAAATACCTTCATTGAAATACTCTTTCTGAAGGTATTTTTATTCGATTTCATTGTCTTGATAAAAAATACATTTATCACTGAAATTACAATGCTTACAATCTAAACCAGGGCATTCTCTGAAATCAGTTGAGCTCTCTAATTGTCTAATATGCCAACTAATAGAATCTATTCTTGATTCAAGTGATAGTTTCTTATCAATGGCCTGAGATAATTTATTTCTATATTGGTGTAAGAGCATATTACGTCTTTTACTACCATCTTTATCTTCCTCACTCATCTTAATAATTACTTTTATCTCATCGAGTGAAAAATCTAGGTTTTTTAGTTCAATAATTCTCTTTAGCACAACAACAGATCTATCATCATAGTATCTCTGACCACCACTTGATCTAAATGTTGGACTAAGTAAATTAATAGATTCATAATAACGAACACTTCTGATTGTTACATTTGCAAGTCTTGCAATATCACCAATCCTATATTTTGCATTATTCATACAAAATTATTAGCACAATTCAAGCAATTGAACAAGTTAATGACTTATAATAGATATGAAGTATCAAATAAAACAAAATAATTCACTTAACATTAATGAAATTCCATTAGAATCAAGACCTAGAGAAAAGATGAAAATAAAAGGAGTAGAATCTCTCTCTGATGAGGAATTGATTGCTATATTACTTGGAAGTGGAACAAAGGGTAACAATGTTGCAATATTAGCTAGAAATGTAATCTCAGTTCTTGATAAAACTGCAAATGCTAGTTATGAAGATTTACTTAGTATAAAAGGACTAGGACCTGCTAAAATAAGTCTAATATGTGCCTCACTAGAAATAGGGAGACGAAGAATAACTAATAGAAAGAGACAGGTAATCGAGCCTAAAGATGCCTATAGACTTGTTGCACACTATTCAACTAGAAGACAAGAACAGTTTATTGTTATAAGTGTTAATAGTGCCTATGAGGCTATTTCTGTTGATGTAGCATCTATGGGTACAGTAAATCAATGCATGGTCCATCCTAGAGAAGTATTTGCACCAGCAATTTCAAAAAGTGCCATTGCTGTTATATTAACTCACAACCATCCAACAGGAAATTTAATACCATCAAGTAATGATTTGATGATTACAAAGAGACTAAAACAATGTGGAGAGATTTTAGGAATTAGAGTTTTAGACCACATAATATTTAGTGAAGATAGTTATAGATCAATGGAAGATTCAGGAGAATTCTAGATTTTAGCTAAAAAAAGAGGGTGTCTTAGACACCCTTATTTAATTCATCGCTCTTTTTAAGAGTGACGTTCTTGAAGGCATTCTAATACATCCATTAGTTTTATATCTCTATAGGTTAGTAATACCTGTAGGTGATATAATAAATCAGCTGTTTCATTAATTAATAAATCATTATTCTTATTTTGTGATTCAATAACAACTTCAACTGCTTCTTCTCCAACTTTTTGTGCAATTTTCTTTATTCCTCGAGAAAATAGATTATTAGTATAAGAGCCCTCAACTGGGAAGTCTCTTCTATCCTCAATAACTCTTTCTAAATAAAAAAGAAAATCTTTTTGGTCTATCTCATCAGCTTTATTTGATTCAAAAAAGCAAGTATCAGCACCGGTGTGGCAAGTTGGGCCATTTGGAATGGCATAAACTAATAGAGTATCATTATCGCAATCGATTTTGATATCTCTTAGTTGTAAAAAGTTACCACTACTCTCGCCTTTTGTCCAAAGCACATTTCTTGATCGTGAGAAAAAAGTTACAAGGTTAGAGTTAATACTTTGAGTAAGAGATTCCTTATTCATATAGCCAAGCATTAATACTTTTAAAGTTCTTGCATCTTGTACAATAGCAGGCACTAGGCCACCTGATTTTTCAAAATCGATTTCATTGATCTGTTCTAAAGTTATCATATTTTTTTTCCTATAGTCTTACACTTATGTTATTATTATTCAAATATCGTTTCAAGTCCCTAATATCAACCTCACCAAAGTGAAAGATTGAAGCAGCTAGGGCTGCATCGGCAGCACCTTCTCTAAAGACATTTTTAAAGTCTTCCATATTGCCAGCGCCTCCACTTGCAATAACAGGTATTGAAACAGAATTACTTATTCTACTAGTTAAATCAAGTGCGAAACCCTCTTTTGTTCCATCACTATCCATACTAGTTAATAATATCTCTCCTGCCCCTCTGTTATATACATCCTTAGCAAAGCTAAATGCATCAAGGCCTGTAGCAACACGTCCACCGTGGGTGTAAATCTCATATCCTATGAGATCTCCTTTAGTAAATGCATCATTTCTTTTAACATCTAGTGCACATACAACACATTGAGAGCCAAACTCATTTGCCATTTCTCCAATGATGGAAGGATTTTTTACACAAATTGAATTTATTGATATTTTATCTGCTCCATTACTTAATAGAGTATCAACATCATCAAGGGTATTAATGCCACCACCAACTGTGAAAGGAATATTAATGGCCTTTGCTACATTTTTAACAAGAAGACTTAATGTTCTTCTTTTTTCAACAGTTGCAGTGATATCTAGAAAAACAAGCTCATCAGCACCACTTTCACTATATTTTGTAGCAAGTTCCACAGCGTTTCCTGCATCAATTAGATTAACAAAATTAACACCTTTAACAGTTCTACCGTTACAAACATCCAAACAAGGAATAATACGTTTAGCTAACATTTAATTTCTCCTCTAATTTTGCCAATTCTTCAAGACTTATTCTACCTTCATAAAAAGCCTTACCAACTATTGCAGCATAGCAATCTATTTGAGAGAGTTTAATCAAATCATCAATTGAGCTAACGCCACCTGATGCAACTAATTCAATAGTTTCATTGCTTTTTATTAGACTTTTATAAAGATCAAATGATGGACCTTGTAACATGCCATCCTTACTAATATCTGTTGCAACTACTCTTTTAAAACCCTTCTCTAAATATGCTGATACAAAACTATGAATTTCTAGTTCACTTTCTTCAAGCCAGCCGCTTGTTGCAATCATATTATTTTTACAATCTGCACCAAGAATCAATTTAGACTCGCCATATTGCTCTAACCATTTCAAAACTAGTTCTTTATTCTTAACAGCAATAGACCCACAGGTAATTCTAGAGGCTCCAGCTGATAGAGCACTTTCAAAGGAAGCTGAAGTTTTTATTCCACCACCAAAATCAACTATTAAATTTGTATTATTGCAAATTTCTTCAAGTATCTTGAGATTTTTAGGCTCTCCACTTTTTGCACCTTCAAGATCAACTAGGTGTAAGTGAGTTAAACCTACACCTTCAAAGGATTTAGCGATATCAAGTGGAGATAATCCATATTGTTTAACACTGTTATAATCACCTTGATTTAATCTTACAAGATTACCTTCATAAATATCAATTGCGGGAATTATTATCACTTTACATCTCCTATTTGTAGAAAATTAGATAGTATTTGCTCTCCAACTTTTCCACTTTTTTCAGGGTGAAATTGTACTGCATAGAAATTATCTTTTTTAATAGCAGCACTATAATCTACTCCACAGTAATTACAAGTGGCAATTGTATATTCACTTTTTGGTACATAGTAGCTATGAACAAAATAAGTAAAAGAATTCTCCTCTAAGCCTTTAAAAAGATCACTTTTTAAAGAACTTATAGTATTCCATCCAACATGAGGTATTTTATCTCCAAAGGATGAATCAAAACGAAGAACAGGAGTATCGAATAAGCCAATACAACTACAATTGTTTTCTTCAGATGTATCACATAGCAATTGCATGCCAAGGCATATTCCTAAAAAAGGTTGTTTCAAAGATTTTAAGGTCTCTATTAATTGCGTATTCTTAAGATAAGCCATAGCAGATGAAGCCTCTCCAACACCAGGAAAAATAACTCTATCTGCCTCTTTGATAACTTTAGGATCATCACTTACAACTGATTCTACTCCTAATCTATCAAGTGAGTTTATAACAGATCTAATATTACCTGCATTATATTTAATAATTGCAACCATTATAGTACTCCTTTTGTTGATGGTAATTCATTTGAGAATGGATATCTATAGATTGCCTGTCTAATAGCTTTTGCAAAACTCTTATAAACAGCTTCAATCATGTGATGTGAATTTCCTTGAGAAACACTAATATTTAAATTACATTGTGCACCATCACTAAATGATTTAAAGAAGTGTTCAAACATTTCAGTCGGGAAAGTTCCAATGTATTCTCTTTTAAAATCAACATCCCAAACAAAATATGGTCTATTTGAAAAATCAAGAGCACATTGAGACAGTACTTCATCCATTGTTAATATATTAAAACCATAACGAGAAATACCTCTCTTATCCCCAAGAGCTTCTCTTATAGCTGTTCCAAGGACTATTGCAATATCTTCAACACTGTGGTGCTCATCAACACCTAAATCACCTTCAGCTTTGAGATATATATCCATATTACTATGTCTTAGTACTTGAGAGAGCATATGATCAAAGAATTCAATACCGGTATCAATAGAGCCCTTACCACTTCCATCTAGATTAAGTTTTAAATCAATCTTAGTTTCTTTAGTATTTCTACTTACACTTGCACATCTATCTAGACGATTATCAGAGCCAACTAGAAAATTAGCAACTTCTGCCCAGCTATCACTTTGTAGAACTATAGTTGATTTTAAACTCTCGTATTCATCTTTATCAGGAATTAAATCTCCATTGACATATTTTTTATCAAAAATATCTTTAGAGGTAAACCAAATTCCCTTAACACCCATCTCTTTTGCTAATTTCATATCGCTAAGACGGTCTCCAATCATTATTGAGTTTTGAAGATCATATCCACCATTTTTATATTCTTCTAGCATTGCAGTCTTAGGTTTTCTACCTGGACAATTATCACAAGGAAGGGAAAAATCTATAAAAGTGTTATCAAATTTAATGCCCTCACCCTCAAGTGTTTCAATAATTCTATTATGAGGTTTATAGAAACTATCAAAAGGGAAAGAGGGTGTTCCAACACCATCTTGATTACTAACTAATACAATCTCAAAATTTCCCTCACGGCATATTTGTGATAATCCATTAAAAACACCTGGTTTATAGATAATTTTTTCAAAGCTATCTACTTGTTGTTCAAATACTATAACACCATCTCGGTCAATAAATAGTACTGGTTTGTTTGAAATTTTCTTCATAAAACTATCTCTTCCATTTCTTTGTAAACTCTCTCACACTCATATTGAGAACCAATTGTAATTCTTACACAATTTTGACAGTGTATATCTTTATTTCTATTCCTAATAATGATTCCTTTAGACTGTAAAATACTACATATTTTATTACTGTCTTTGGTTTTCATTAACAAGAAATTGGCATCACTTTTATAAACTTTTTCAACAATATCTAAGTTACTAAACTTTATAGAATATTCATTTCTACGCTTTATAATCTCATCTCTTTGAGCCTTGATTTTATCACTATTTTCCAACAACTCTAGCGCTGCCATTTGGGAAGGAATACCTACATTATAGGGAGCTTTAATTGCATTCATAACAGAACAAAGTTCACTAGATGCAACCATAATACCAACTCTAGCACCAGCTAATCCAAAGCATTTTGAAAAGGTTTTTAGTACAACAATATTAGGGTATTTATCAATTAAGGTAATTGCAGATTCTTTATCACTAAAATCAGAATAAGCCTCATCAACTATTAATATACCACCAAAATCTTTAGCCAATAATTCAATTGTTTCAATATCTTGAGCCTCTCCTGTTGGATTATTTGGAGAACAAACAAAAGCTAATTTACAAGAATTATTATTCTCTTTATTTCTCTTGCTAAATTCACTGAAGCCCTTCATATCGATTGAAAAATCATTATTTAATAAAAGTGATTCTACACTAACTGCATTTACATCACTAAATACTTTATAAGCTCCGTAGGTAGGAGGCATAATTAGTATTGAATCTCTATTTGGTTCACAGAAGATTCTAATTAAATTATCAATTAATTCATCACTACCATTTCCTATAACAGTATTCTTAAGAGGAAGATTCATCTTAAGAGCAATCTGTTCTCTAAGTGTTGTGCAGTGAGGATCAGGATATCTATTATAACCTTTACCACTGTAATCAAAATAATTCTCATTTGCATCTAGATATATTTCAGCTTCTCCACTAAATTCATCTCTTGCACAACTGTATGGAACAAGATTTTTAATATTATCTCTAATTAATTCTCTCATTTAGATTCCTCCAGTCTGACTTTTACAGCATTAGAGTGAGCCATTAAACCCTCTCCCTCTGCCATAGTAACTATTGTTTTACCAAGAGCTTGTAGACCATTCTTATTAATAGTCTGAACACTTATTTTTTTTATAAATGAATCAGTACTTACACCACCACTTGAGATTGCCCAACCACTAGTTGGTAATGTATGGTTTGTTCCACTTGCATAATCTCCTGCACTCTCACAAGCATAGGGACCTAGGAATATAGAACCAGCATTAACTATTTCTTCAATAAATTCAGAACAATTCTCAACATTAACTACTAGGTGTTCAGGAGCATAGGAATTGACAATCTCTTGAGCTCTAGATACTGATGGGACAATAATAATTTTAGAGTTTTTGAGAGATGGATTTAAATATTCATGTCGAGGAAGTTTTTCTAATTGAATATTTAATTGTTTCTCAAATTCTCTCTTATATGCCTTTCCCTCTTCTCTACTAGCTATAATTGTCAATATTGATTGACTATCTTTGCCATGCTCTGCCTGAGAGAGGAAATCACTTGCAGCAAATGATGCTGATGAGATTGGATCAACTACTACCATAACCTCACTAGGTCCTGCTAGCATATCAATAGCAACAAAAGATGAGACTCTCATTTTTGCCTCAGCTACATATCTATTACCAGGTCCAAATATTTTATCAACTTTATTAATACTCTCTGTTCCATAGGCCATTGCAGCAATTGCACCAGCTCCTCCTACTTTAAATACTTTTGTAACACCACAAAGAGATGCAGCATATAGTACAACAGGATTAACTAATCCATTTTTTTCAGGAGGAGTACATAGTATTATGTTCTTACAACCTGCAACTTTAGCAGGAAGAGCTAACATTAGTACTGTTGAAAAAAGAGGTGCTGTTCCACCGGGAACATATAATCCAACAGTATTGAGTGCTACAATTTTTCTCTCAAGTAAAATACCATCCATTACTTGTACACTCTCTCCAATTGGACATTGTGCACTATGAAATTTGATAATATTTTGGCTTGCAACACTAAGGGCTGCTTTCATATCATCACTTACTAAGCTAGCAGCATCTTCAAATTCTTTAGGGCTAACGGCAAGAGATGAAAGAGTTACTCCATCAAACTTTTCACTATAATAGTGAAGAGCCTTATCACCCTCACTATTAACTTTAGAAAGTATTTCATCAACACTCTCTTTTATTGAAGAATCATCAACTAATTTTCTTGAAACAATTGAATCAATTTCATCATCTTGTGGATCTAAGTAAGTTTTAATTTCAATCATAATTACTCCGTCATCTTCTCAATGCTTGTTACTAGAATTCCCTGAGCACCTAGTTCTTTTAGTTGTTCAAAAACATTCCAAAAGACATCTTCTGCTACAACTGTTTGAACAGAAACCCAATCACTATCAAATAATTTTGTTATTGTAGGAGATTTCATTCCACCAACTATTTTTGCAGCTTCTCTAATGTGTTCTTCAGGAAGGTTAAACATTACATATTTATAGCTCTTTGCTCTGATTACACTATCGATTCTAAGTAATAGTCTATCTAAGATAGCTTTTCTCTCACTATCTATTTTTGAATTCATAATCATAATTGCACTACTTCTGTAGATTGATTCAACTTCTTTTAAACCATTCATTTTGAGAGTAGTACCTGTGCTAACTAGATCACAGATTGCATCAGCAACACCAATTGCAGGTGTAACCTCAACAGAACCTGAGACATTTACATATGAAGCATTAACTCCATTTGCTTTTAATACAGTATCTAAAATGTTTGGATAGCTAGTTGCAATTCTAAGCCCTTCTAAATCTTTTAGATTTGTATAGTTAAAGCCTGATGGAACTGCAACAGATAATCTGCATTTTGCAAAACCTAAGTCTCTAATAACTTCTAGAGGAATTTGTTTCTCATCAAATTCATTTCGTCCAACTATACCAATGTCTGCAATGCCAGAATTAACATAACCTGGAATATCATCATCTCTCACAAATAAGAATTCTAGTGGGAAATTAAAAGCTTCTTCTTTTAAAACGCGGGGATCATTTGCAAAATTAATTCCACACTTCTCAATGATATCAAGAGATTTCTCACTCAATCGGCCTTTACTCTGAATTGCAATTCTTAACTTCTTTTCCATAATTTACTTCCTCTTAAATAATATATTTTGAATAAAAAAAAATCCCCGCATTAGCGGAGATCTGAAGGTATAACGAACAGTCCACACCATTTACGGTCGGTTAAAATCACTGATATGATGATGTAGGTTTGTTATAATTGTGTTCATGGTTTTTATATTGCCCCTAAATATATTAAATGTCAATACTATAATATGCATAAGTATGCATTTTATATACAAATTAATATTAATCTAGTATTTCGGCCTCTCCTTCAATATCTTCATTTTTAACTTGTTTCTCAACTGATCTCATTTTAAAGCCCCAGAAAAATAGTCCTAAACCATATAGTACAACCATCACTCCTACTACCTTTAGGAAGAACTGTGCAACCTGTGTTGGGAATAATATAAATATAGTTGCAACTACTAGATTAAAGGCTACAGGGATGATTGAAAGTGTAAATCCCTCTAGTTTATGTCTCCCTAGTTCGACACTTCTACGCCCTAACAAATATCAATTTTCTAGCCAAATTTCTTTGTAAATCGCCTTTTCAAGCCTTTAATTGGCTATTTTTTTTGAAAGAATAAATTTTTTTGCATTTTATTCTTGACATTTTTATGTGTAGCGTTATATACCGTTGACATGATTATTATCTTGTTATACACTATTTGTAGTAATATTGAGGAGTCTATATGTACATCAGTGTAATACCAGTTAAATCTAAAAACAAAAGACTTATGGTTGTTAAAGAATCTTATAGAGACAAAGTGAGTAAAAAATCTAGACAAAGAAAAATTAGAGATATTGGTTATATAGAAGATTTTTTAGATTTATACGAAGATCCTCTTCAACATTTCAAAGATGAACTAAAAGCTGAACAAAATAATATTAAAACTATCCAACCATCTAAATCTATTAATATAGATCCTAATGCTAAAATTGTAGTTCGAGATATTAATACTCCACGAACTGATAGAAAAAGTTTAGGAGCTGCAGTTTTATCATATATCTATCATGAATTAGAAATTGATTCTTTCATGAATAATAAAAGAAGATACACCAAGGCTGAATACAACCATAATGCAATATTTAAACTACTAGTTTACTCAAGGATACTATTTCCAAGTTCTAAACGAGAAGCTTATTTCAATAAAGGCCGGTTCTTTGAAAAAATGGACTTTTCTCTTACAAATATCTATAGAGCAATGGATAATTTCATTGAATGGAAGGATGATTTACTAATCCATTTAAATAAAACCATAACAAAAAATTACGGTAGAGATACAACACTACTGTATTATGATGTTACAAATTATTACTTTGAAATTGATTATCAAGATGAAAACAAAAGAAAAGGTGTAAGTAAAGAGCATAGACCTAATCCAATAGTTCAAATGGGGCTATTTATGGATGATAATGGATTACCAGTTAATTATAAGCTATTTTCAGGTAATACCAATGACTGTAAGACTTTAATACCTATGATGGGTGAAACTCGATTAGATTTAGATATTAGAGATATTATTGTTGTTGGCGATAAGGGAATGATGTCTGGAGAAAATATCAGTAGAATATTATCTCAAAAGAATGGATATGTAATTAGTTATTCTGTTCGTGGTGCATCAAAAGAATATCAAGACTATGTTTTAAAACAAGATGATTATCAATTAATAGACATGCCTGTTAAGCAAAGATATGAAAACCTAGATAAAAATAAGAAAAATACTTACACCCTTAAGGTTAAAACGAGGATGTCTCCACGAGAGATTTCTGTTCCCGATATTAAAACTGGTAAAAAAACTAAAGTTATAATTAATGAAAGACAAATAGTCTTCTATAGTGAGAAATACGCTAAGAAAGCTAAAGCTGATAGAGAAGCTGCATTACTTAAAGCTTTTAATACAGTAGAGAATCATAAGGCAATTCCTAAATCATTTGGATGTTATAAATATATAAAAGAAGAATATCTACAAAAAGATGGTGAACTAATAAAACCAAGTAGCTCTCAATTATTCTTTGATGAAGAAAAGCTAAAAAAAGAAGAGGCTTTAGATGGTTATTATGTAATCTTTAGTAATGTAATTGGACTCGAAGATGGAGAAAAGCCATTAAACAAAAAAAGCACATTCACAAAAGATGGATATTTTAAATTAAACAAGATAGTTAAAACTCAAGATATAATAGAAATTTATAGAGGGTTATGGGAGATAGAAGAGACTTTTAAAATTACAAAAAGTAGTCTTGAAGTTAGACCTGTATTTCATAGAAACTGGAATAGGATAGAAACTCACTTTCTAACCTGTTTTGTTTCACTAGTAATAATAAGATTATTAGAAACAAATTTGGAAAGTAAGTGGAGTACTGAAAGTATTCTAAAAAGTATAAAAGCAGCAAATGGATCATTGATAACTGGGAATCTATATAATTTCAATTATGTTGATGAGATATTATTAGAAATTCAAAAGAAATTTGAAATCACATTAGATAGACAGTTCTTAACAATAGGAGAAATAAAAAAAATTATTGCCAAAACTAAAAAAAAGACATAATAGTGATATTAAAAACTACAAAAAATGTTAAAAGGCCACCGATATTATTAGTTACTACATAACTAATTAGGGGGCCTTTTTTGCGTTTTAAAGTGTCGAAGACAGGTTATAATTGTGTTCATGGTTTTTATATTGCCCCTAAATATATTAAATGTCAATACTATAATATGCATAAGTATGCATTTTATATACAAATTAATATTAATCTAGTATTTCGGCCTCTCCTTCAATATCTTCATTTTTAACTTGTTTCTCAACTGATCTCATTTTAAAGCCCCAGAAAAATAGTCCTAAACCATATAGTACAACCATCACTCCTACTACCTTTAGGAAGAACTGTGCAACCTGTGTTGGGAATAATATAAATATAGTTGCAACTACTAGATTAAAGGCTACAGGGATGATTGAAAGTGTAAATCCCTCTAGTTTATGTCTTTTAATTGTAAAGGCGCTAAGAAGTCTTGAGAGGGCGGATATAATTAATTGTGCTGCAAATAAATACAGTACAAATGTTATTGCTAGCTTTTGGCTAAAATATGGGTAAGCAATAATAATTACACCAATTACAATACTTGTAATTGCACTTACTATTCCTGTAAATCTTGTTGGTCTAAATTCTGAAAAATTAGATACTAAAATAAACTCTTTTACGCCATTAACAATAGCTGTAATACCAAATAGAAATAAAACTATTGATAAAAAACTCTGTCCCTGGATCATGATGAATACACCTAGTGCAACAAGAAGAATAGCGAAAATCATTGTAACTAATAAATTTCTTTTCATAAAACCTGTTTTCATAAAATTTGAATCTCCTATCAAATAAGTTCTAAATACATATGTCTATTTTATTTGATTTTCAAAGTATTTGCTACTGTAGTATCTTTGATTGCTTTAAGTTCAACATCAAATATTAGTAGGCAATTAGGTTCTATATTATTAGCACCCAATGCTCCATAGGCTAAATTTGGATGAACCCAGAATCTATATTTAGAGCCAACTTGCATTAACAATAGGCCTTCAGTGAAGCCAGGTATTGAATTATCTAAATCATATACGGCATCGCCATTGCTCTGACCTACGAGAGTTCCATCCATAAGATGAATTTGGTAATTCAAAACAACTTGTTGGACTTTAGTCGGGCTAACTCCATCACTTGCATTTAATACCTTATACTGCAAACCACTTGGAGTTACATTAACTCCTTCTCTTTCCTTGTTTTCTTCAAGGCATGCATTTGCAGCATCTAAATTTGTTTGTGCAACTTCATTTAGTTGACTTTGTGCATCACCTATAATTTTTTGTTGCATTGTTTGTAATATTTTGTTTAATTGCTCTTCATCATATAATCCCGTACCATTTTCTGCATCAATTGCACCTTTAGCAAAATATTTAGAATCAATATCAAAACCTTGTTGGATTATTGATAAATAAATAATATAGGCGTATGCATAACTAAATTGCTCTTCAATAGTTTGAGGATCTGGAATAGCTGCTAGTATTTTTTTGGAATCTTCATCTAATTCAAAATCACTGTCTGAGTTAGAAGAGGATATAATATTATTTACGATAGAAGAAACTTTTTTAGTAGGTTCTTCTGAACTTGGGAGCGAATAAATGCTAGTACACATCAGTAGTAAAGCAAAAACAGTAAAAGTGTTTTTAAGGGCTATCTTCACGGTGCCGTCCTTCCGTTGCAGGGGTTTTTGGTCTGTTACCTATTATGAATATCTCTCACCCCAATTAATATTCAAACAGAACAGAACCTTATAAAACTTTACAACAGATGAGCTAATAAGTAAAGGAAAAAAAGGAAATTTCTGACTATATAAATGCATAAAAGTTGATAATTACTTCAATTTTTTACTAAATAATATCATTATATATTAAATTGAATGTATATTCTCATTCTGAGGAATTCTTTAAGAGGTAAATAATTATAAAAAAATTTAATTAATTTTTAAATATTTATAAGTTTTAATAAGTGATTATTATTAAACTAATTATTAATAATTCAAATATGAGGAGCTTAACTTTCCCTATGATTATCACTTAAATAGTGCTATAATTATCTATATGAAAATAAACGAAGTAATTGATATAATTTCAGGTACGATAGTATGTGGAAAAAATCATCTTGAAATGGATGTTAAATATGGTTTTGCAAGTGATATGATGAGTGATGTGCTCACCCTACTCGAGGATGACATATTATTAATAACGGGTTTATCAAATGTTCAAGCTATTAGAACTGCTGAAATGAGTGATATTAAAAATATTATTATAGCTCGAAATAAACAGGTCACAGAGGATATGATAAAATTAGCAAATGAAGCAGATATTGCTATAATATTAAGCCCTCTTTCTTTATTTAAAATCAGTGGAATACTATATAATTCAAATCTAGAGGCTATATATTAATAATTAAAAAAGTATGAGAATCTAAGACAAAAAAACGGAAAAACTAAAGCGCTTTTCCGTTTTTTTTATTTGTATTTTATATTATAGAGGAAGAGATACTGGCTGAACTTCTTCAAATAAAAGCTTAGAGCGATCTTTTTCAAGTGCAGAGGGGTCTGCAAAAATAACAGATGAAACTCTATCACTTTCAACAAGAGCCTTTGCAACTCTCTTTATTTCCTCAGAATCGACATTCAAGATATACTCTCTTGCCTGCTTTCTAACTTCATTACTAATCTTAAATAAAATTCTTCTAAAATCAATAATTGCAGTATTTGATGGACCATAAGGTTTTAAATCATTTGCAACATTACTGATAATTGCATCAGCAATTTTTTCATCACTAATCTCTTTTTCAGTATAGCTTTTCAAACCTCTTTTAAAGGCTTCAAAAGTAGTTGCTAAATTAGGGTCACTTGCAGATATAAAGACAAAAAGCTTCTCAAGACTATCTAGATGACAATCAACACCATAGGCTCCACCGTGAACTCTAACATCATTCCATAAATCATTACCTGATAATATAGATGCTAATACTCTCTCAGCTGCATTCTCACTAGTTCCTAAAGGACTACCAGGGATTACATAGCTAGTATGATTAACAGATGATGGAAGTAAATATGCAGCCTTATTATCAAATGGACCATCGATTAATTTATAATCAATAGTATTTTTAACAATAGGTTCCTTTAGAGGGAAAGACTTTAAGAATTTATGAACTTCTTCAAGAGCTACTTTCATTTCTGCTTTTTCACAAGTTAGATGAACTTCAAATCTTCGTCTATTATTTATCTTTTCTTGCATTGCTTTTAATTCTAAAGCTAAGGAGCCAACGTCTTCTCTTTTAATAGAATTTAAGAATAGCCATTGAGAAACACCAACGGTATCCTCCATAACTTTTCCATTTTCACTAAAAGGACTAGCGGCAGCTAGCGTTGCAAATCTATAGCCATAGTTTGAAGCAACTGATTTATAAATCTCTTTAAAGTTAATTACTGATTCCCAGATATCTTTATAATCATCAACGTGTGCATTTAAAATAATGTTACGTGTTAATTCAAGTGCTGCAGGTACATCTGATTCTAGCATCTTAACTCTACCTAAAAAACAGTTTACTCGCTCACCATCTAAATCAAGACCACCCTCAAGTACTAAATTAAAGCCACCGGTATTATTCATAATCTCGGTCATTACTTTAGTACTATCCATATCGCCAACACTACATCTCTCTAAAATTTTAGTATAAAGAGGTAATAATAGTAATTCTCTTTGACTAAAATCTTCAACATGAATAGCATAATCAAAATAAACAATTTTGTTTGTTTCCATTATTGCTTTCCATACAGGAACTTGTAAGTCGGTAATACCACGATGCTCTATATTTCTAATTTCTCTAGGAAGATCATCAATACTTAGTTTTGGAATAGTATTAATACTCTCCTCATCATCACTACGTTTTTGAAAATCTTCATAGGCTAAAATCTTAACTTTAGCCTCAGAGCGTTGCTCCTCATTAAGAGTATCAGTTCTTTCTCTCAATTTCTTCGCAAGTTTTTCTTGATATTCATCAATGCTCTTATGATTAGGAATAGCTGTTAATAATAATCTATGAGAATTATTAATTACATTTTCAGTTAACCATGTTGAAAGATAAGATGGATCATCTTCCATTTTATGCTTTAATAAATCAACACTTTTACTATATTCGATTGTTGAAGATGGTGTATTACCTCTCATCCAACCTCTCATAGCTCTTGTTAAAGCAATATAACCTAAAGGACCTTTGTCTGGTTTTTCTTGTATCTGGAAAGTTATTCTTTTTAGTGTTGCATTAACTAGTTCTTCATCAAAACCAGTTGTAGCAATTTCTTTTAGACTATCCATTAAGAATTTTTCAACATCAATATCATTGTATTTAGGGTCTACTCCACTAAATCCAATAATTAAAGGCATAAGATTATAATCACTTGAAACACCACTAACATTAGAAACTTCTTCACCGATTCCACTTTTAAGCATCTTCTTATAAAGAGGACAGCCTGTAGAACCTAGTAATAGTTCATAGATAAAAGCAAGCGTAATTACTTCAAGAGAATTGCTAGAATCAGTTGTAGCAAAAGAAAGTGCTACAGTATTTTTAGCATTTTCATCACTACTTGGGATTCTAATTGTTGTTCTTCTAGGTTCATCCCATCTATCTGCTGTTAACTTAGATGGTGTAATCTTAAGTTTAGCATAGGATTTTAAGTATTCTTTATCAATTAATTTTAAATATTTAGATACTTTTAAATCACCATATAAGAATAACTTACAATTTGATGGATGATAGTACTGATCATAGAAAGCCTTAAATTTAGTATAGTTTAAATCAACTATATCAAGAGGTTCTCCTCCTGAATTATAACTATAAGGAGTATCAGGGAATAAAAGTCTAAAACAACTCAAATTTGTTTGATAATCTGCATCATTTCTATCGCCTAACATTTCGTTGAAAACAACACCTTTATAGGCAAAATTACCTTCATCATCAAGAGTTAATCTAATACCTTCTTGCATAAAAGTTTCCTCTCGTAGAAGAGGAGCAAATACGGCATCACTATAAACACTAAAGATGTTATCAAAGTCTTTTTCTAATGGGCTAGCTGCGGGATACAATGTCTTTGTAGGAAAAGTCATAGCATTCATAAAGGTGTTTGCACTACCTTTTTGTAGAGCAATGAAAGGATCTCTTAGTGGATACTTCTTTGAACCAGCTAATACACTATGTTCAATAATATGAGCCACGCCGCTATTATTGCTAGGTATTGTATTAAAAATGTATGAGAAGAATAATTCTTTATCATCATTTTCTACATGGTATACTTCCATGCCAGTTGCAATGTGCTTAAATAAATAGCCTGTTCCTGAGTACTCGCTTAGCTTATTTATTTCGACTAAGTTAAAGCCGTTAATTTCATCACCTATTGATAATGTTTGATTTGACATCAAATCCTCCTGTACCATGTAATATAATCAAATAAATAAAAATTGACTATCACTCGAGCACAAATTGTCTTTATTATTATTTTATTCTACAACACATTTAGCATTTCTACAAACCTAAACAAGGCTGTAGCTTGCTAATTTCAGTATTTTAGCATAATCTAGTTGAATGAGTATAGCATATAATATGAATGATAAACCATTACTATTCTGTCATAGAGGTTATCATAAAGAAGCACCGGAAAATTCCCTTTCTTCCTTTGAATTAGTTTTAGAAAATGGATTTAAAGCGATTGAGACTGATATTCATATGTGTAAAAGTGGCGAATTAGTAATAATGCACGATTTCAATCTTAAGAGAATGACAGGCCTTGATAAAGATATAAGAGATTTAACTCTTGATCAAATTAAAGAGCTAAATCTTTTAGTAGAAACAGATTCCAAATTTAAAAACCAAAAAATACCAACTCTTCGTGAGGTATTTGAGCTATGCAAAAATGATGTTGTTTATGATTTAGAAATAAAAAGCAATAATCTAGAAAATATTAGAATAGCTAAAAAAACATGGCAACTTATACAAGAATATCATATGGAATATAACACTATTGTTAGTTCTTTTAACCCTCTTGCTCTTAGATCTTTTGAAGCAATATCTAATAATGGTATCCAAAGTGCACTCATATATAGTGAAGGAGAAGGTGTTCCTTTTCCATTAAGACATGGGGCTGGAGCTGCTTTTTGCAACTGTACTATCCTAAAACCTGAATATATGCAACTAAATCCTAAAGCTGCAAGAAAGGCAAAAGAGAAGAATTATAAATTCCTCCCATGGTGTGTTGATACAGTAGAAGATGCTAAAAGCCTAATTAATTACAATATACTTGGAATGATTAGTAATAGAGTTGATATTATTGCAAGAACAGGCTTTTTCTATTAAAAGTTCTCTTTTAAATAGAAAATACTTTTAAGTGCAAATCTCTCAAATACTTCAACAATAGCACTATCCATATCATCACCATAGGCAACACATTCAAATGGTTCACTATCATAGATGATTATGCCCTTAGATAAGTCCTCAACTTCAACAGAACCTGCTGATCTAACGGTGGATTTAAAGCCTTCAATTTTATCAGTTATTTCATTTCTAAAGGTTATTTTATAATCATAGGGAACTTCAAGAGACTCATCACCTGTATCTTCAACTACATCTGCACCTAAAGATTTAAGTGCATCAATTATCCTTGAAGTACTTATTGGTGTTATAGGAACTTGATTTAAATCATTTTCTAATATACTTAGGCTTACAATTTTATTTTCAAAGAATTTATCATTATTATAGCTAATTACATAGGATTTATTATTCTCTTCAAGCACCCTAGCTGCATCTTGATAACCACTCTTTCTAAGTTTTGATAGAGAATCATCAATATCAACCTCTATTAATAACACCCCTCTCTTATAAACAGAGGTATTTCTAGGAATAAATTTATAAGAAGATAATTTATATGGAATAGTAATTCTTTCAACATCTAAATAGGGTTTATTTAGTGCATTATAGGAACTATAACTTATTTTTAGATTAGAATCTAAAATTATTGGTGGGAATAATCCAACATTACGAGAGACACTTATATTACAATTGAGTGTATTTTCATCAAAGTTAGCGACTTTGACTGTCATATTTTTAATTAACTTTAATAATCTATTCATAATCTTTTCACTACTATTAGAAGAGGAAGAACTAATATTATTGTCTCTACTTAATATATAGGCACTAACTAGTGTCTCAAAGCTTTTAAGATCCCTATTGTTTCTATAATAGCTATTTGATTGATCTATTAATTTAGTCAAACTTGCATTAGTGCTAGTTACTTTACTAATTCTTGAGGCAGTTGCACTACTAACTTTTGACTTTGATGCTGTAAATAAGAAATATCCTTTATAGGATTCATCTGAGATTTTTTCATAGTATCTTTTTGTATTATAAATCTGATAATCTTCAATTCCTAAAGTATTAATTAGGGACTCTACATATTCATCACTTTTATCCTCTATTGAAAGACTAAGTGTGAATTTTTTGACAAAGATATTACAAGCCTCTTCATATAAGTCTTCTTTAGTAGAAGAATTAACTACAATTAAATAATTTAAAACAGTAGTAGAATCAGCAACACCTTTAATCCAAGTTGGTCTTGAACTTACATAGTACACATCATCGGGAGTTGTACATGAGCTAAATATAATAAAAGTTGCAAATAACAATGCTAAGAATTTTTTAAATTTCATTGAGTCTTTCCTATTCATTATATTAGTATTGATATTTTATACCCAACATTCAAGCTTGATTGAGCACTATCATCAAATAAAAGTGTATTATTTTCCAAATATATTTCAAAATTATATTTGCTAAAGAAATAGAAGTAATATCCTATGCTATATTTTGAGTGAAAATCAAATCCATCACTATAATAGGTTCCAGCAAAAGTACTAACTCTAATTCCTGAATTCTTAAATAAACTCTCTGAATTAAAAATAAGAGATAGTGGTAAATCCATTACTAAACCTACATCTAGTGTTAGTGCACTGATTCTTGATGAATCATTGTAGGAAAAGCCTCCATCAAAGGAGAGATTAGCTTTATTTAAAAAAGGTAAAAAACTATGTAGCAGAGTATAGTTAATTGAGGAGTAAATATTATCATTAACATAGTCATAGGAAGAACTAAGAGAGAGCATTCCACTCGGAGCCTTTAGTATATCAAGAGATGGTGTTATGCCACTATTATATAGAATATTAAGAGTAGCACTTGATTCAAATAAAGAATTAATACTCGCTAATCCTTTTTTCACCCCTGCCTCATTTTCAAGATAATAATAGCTACCAATCTTTGGAGTTTCACTTTTATCAAAATTAAAAGATGCAAGAGTTGGTGTATAATAATTTAGATTTAAATTATCCTTTTCTCCAAATAGAAGAACACTATCATATTTAAAAGCATCATATATCTTTTGCTCAATTGCAATTAACATTTTATCAAGAGATTTATTTTTGTTTGTAACAACAGAGGTTCTAAACTCTTTATCCCCGTATTTTGAAACAAAGTATAGCGATAAAGAGTATTCACTCTCTAGGTAGGATAGAGTTTCCACGCTGATCTCTAATACATCAGTTTTATCTTGATCTATAACAATCCTACTAGAGAGAGATTTACTTAAAGCACCTTTCACACTGTTTTTAACCTCACTCTCAATACTTGAGGGAAGATTATAATTAATATTAATAGATGTCGCAGAAATAGATAGCGACACTAATATTAGAGCTAATAGGCAAAAGGGCTTTTTAAACATTATTTTTCAGCACCAATTTTGATGATTTCAACAATAAGGTTTGTAGAGTCTACCATTGCAGGAAGAGCTGCCCATTCATTTAGTGAATGGAAATTATGGCCACCTGTAAAAATATTTGGGCAAGGAATTCCACTTTCATTTGCCATTCTAGCACCATCGGTTCCACCACGAATAATAGAATCAAATAGAGGGAAACCAAGTCTTTTTCCAGCTTCAAAAATGCTATCAATAACTTTTGGATTTTTGTTAGAAACTTCAACCATATTATAATATTGAGTTCTAATTTCAACATCAATTTTTGCACCAGGATAAAGTGCTTCAAGAGATGATGCAAGAGTCTTTAATACACTCTCACGTCTCTTTAATTGGTCTAAATCAAAATCTCTCATAAATACACCAAGAGATGCTTTATCTAGGCTACCTTCAATTGATAGTGGGCAATAAAAACCGTATCTACCATCGGTTGCTTCAGGACTTTCTGATTGTGGAAGACTTGAAATATATTTGCCAGCTAGTGTTAGTGCATTAACTAATCTACCTCTAGCATCACCTGTGTGATAAGATTTACCAATAAAGGTTATATCTGCATGAGAGGCATTAAAGCATTCTTTTTCAATTTCAAATCTTGTACCACCATCAACTGTAAAACAGTATTGGCAATGTAATTTATCATATGGGAATACATCCATTCCGCAACCTGTTTCTTCATCACAAGTAAAGATAATTTCTACCTCACCATGCTTAATGCTATCATCATTAACTAATATTTTTACAGCACTCATTATTTCACTAACACCAGCTTTATCATCTGCTCCTAAAAGAGTAGTACCATCGCTTGTAATTAATGTTTGGCCAACATATTGTTCTAACTGTTCATTCTCATCTTTTTTGATAACTAAGCCACTTTTTAAAGTAATATCGCCACCATCATAGGACTCAATTATTTGAGGTTTTACGCCATTACCTTTAACAGCATCTGCTGTATCTACATGTGCCATTAAACCAATACATGGAGCATTTTCAACATTAGAAGGTAGATGAGCTATCAAAATACCATGTTCATCAACAACTACATCTTCAATACCTAATTCCTTTAATTCTTTTTCTAACATGTGAATTAAATCAAATTGAATTTTTGTGGATGGGTGCATTTCATTTACTGTATTTGGGTTACTTTGTGTATCAACAGAGGCATATCTTACAAAACGTGTTTTAAGATCCTCAGATAGAATTTTATTGTCCATTTTATCATTTATTAAACATTAAATGTTTAATTCTCCTATAAGTGTAATATAGAGGATGACTCCTCTGTTTTTATTATTTCACAAAAGGAGTCATACACTCAAGACTAGACACTGAAATTATACTTCTTAAGCATAGGCTTTACCATATCTATAACCTTGTACAAAGAGAAAACACAAATCATTATCCCAGTTACTACAGGAGATCTTTGAGTTGTCCGTCCAACTGTTATCATAGAAGCAGCAAGGGCATAGCTAACTTGGGGTTCAGTTGATACCTCTTCAATCCATTGACTAAATGATTCATCAACATCGCCACCATATTTGTAATATTGATAAAGGCTCATTATTGATACAGAAAGTACTCCCGTTGCAACTGAAACTGCAGCCGCCGCTGAGATTTTTCCCCAGAACATTGTAGTTGGCATACATGCATATACCAATCCAGCAACAAATAAAACGCAAGATCTTGTAATTAATTTTCTCAAATCTTTTTGGAATGCAATTTGTTGACTAGGAGGAACAGCCCTACCTAAATCCTCATATTTTAATTCAAGTGCTTTTTTAGTTTCATTTATTCTCTCATCAAGAGTATCAGCTTCCTCTTGTGGCAATAAAGTTTTAGCCTCCGATACAAATGAATCAAGATTTTCTTCTCCCTCATAAACTGCATCATATGAGAACTCTAGATACTGATGACCCTTTTCCTCCTCGAGTGCACCCGCAACAACCTTTGCTCCTGTAATATCCTCAACTTCAATTGCAGCTCTCTCAAGTTCATCTTTTTCGATATAAGGTGATACAACCTCAAGTTGTTCATCAACAACCTTTGCTACACTATTCATCAATGTTTCATCATCAATCTTAGGTTTAATTTTCTCTGACCAAGCCATACTACAACCGCTTAATGAAAGAACTAGTGTGAATACAACACAATACTGCAACAAATTATACAATTTTGATTTCTTCATCGTTTCCTCCTTAATATTTTTCTATGATAAAAATCATTTATAATTCTAAAAATCACATATTTTATAACTAAGGAGAAATTGAAACCTGATAAAAGGATAAGTACCAAGACTATTGCTTAGTTCTGCAATCGTTTCATCATATACTCCATTTGGATTTATAAAGACTAGAGATGGTTCAAATGAAAACCTACCTTTATAAATTGAATAACCAAGACCTAATTGATTTAAGAAATTGAGTCTGTCTAGCGGAGCATCATTGCCAAAGACATAGGCAATATCGAATAAAGAGAATGAAAAAAATAGACCATTATCAAATGGATAATAATTAAGATTTAAAACCGAGCCTAAAGAGAGAGAATCATAGGTTTTATCTTTAGGAATAACTAGATTTATGGCTAGATCTAAATCTAAACCTTCTACAACATTAATTTTAGGAACAATTTGATTATATATAGTCCCGTTAAAGAAAGGGTCTAAATAGCCTAAATCTAATCCTAGATATAATGAGGATGAATTATCTTCAGCAGAAATACTAAATAAACTTATAGAGAGTATCAATATTATGGCTATTTTTTTTCTCATTTTTATCTCCCTCTTAAACACTAAGATGGAAATAGCGAAAAATAAATACCAAAAAATACCTACTAAAAATATAGTAGGTGTAGCAAAATTACATATTATTAATCTTCAAATTCAAGTCCAAAGGCAGATATAAAGCTCTCTCTATCTTTTTCTTTAATCGATGAGGAAAATTCTATATCACCATGGGATGTTGTAGAAATTACAAAGCCTTTTTTATTTGATGAAATCTTTTGAAAATTAATACTCTCTATTTGAGATAATTCTTCACTCCATTTAAGCTCAACTCCTTTTTTACCAACACCATAGAGAAGAACCATTGAATTATAAACTACAAGGCGGCCATAAATAAATGCACCATCTTCACTCTCTGGTACTAAGGAACAATAGATAGAATAAAAGTCTTTAGTTTTTAGTAATTTTGATATACGTCCTTTACTTACGTAGAATTGGAAATATATGTAGATTGCAGTAACAATGAAAAGTGATAAGAAAATCAACCAATAATTTAATGTGCCAACAGTTGCTCTAGGAACAAATACCAATATAGCAAAAATAGCCACAATCAAAATTCTTAATATTACTCTCACATCTTCCTCCAGACAATATAAGTAAAATATCATAAAGAGAGTTGTTTATACAACTCAGTTACTCAATAAGATAGAACTATAAATAATCATATAAATTACAAAAAATATAAAACCCCAAGAAATAAATCTTAGGGTCTACTTTATTTAGTAAAATTATATTTTAGTCACCATAGGTAATACTAAATGTTAAATCACTTTCATAACTACCTGCTAATACATTTTCATTACCTGCAAATGATAAAGTAAATGAAGAAACTAATAATTCAGGTGCATGATAACCTTTTAGGATTGTTGTTGTCTGACTATTATCAACTGCATCTACATAAGTTACACCATTAGATCCAGTTGTATCTGTATAAGTTGTAAAAGCTATTTCTGGTATAATTGGATTTGCTTCAAAACTATAACCAGCTTCAGTTACACTACTTGCTGTATCAAAAGCATTTGCATCAGTTAATGTGGTTCCTGTTGAATCTACAGCATGGAAAGAAGTTGCTTCAATTTTTACTTCAATAGGAAGATCTTTTTTTAAGTTACCAGATGTAGCTGTTTTTAATACAAAGTCTTTTGAAGTCTGAGTATTTGTATCTAACAAATCAAAAGCTTCACCAACGTCAGTTGTTAATGATGTAGTTGTTGATAATGGAGTTCCTCCGAAATACCATGAAGATGTATAAGATTTTTCTGAAGCATAAGCTTTTAATATGTAGCTATCTGATTTTCCAGAGTTTGTTCCATTAGCTGTAGCAGCTAATCCACTAATTGCAATAGCTGTTAAGACAGCTGCTGATAATAATTTTTTTGAATTCAATTTGACATCCTTGCTTTAGATTATTAAGTAACAAATTTGTTATTAATCATATTAATATGTAATATAAGTGACAATAGTATATGTGTCAATACTTTTTTTTCCAAAGCCTCTGTCCACCACTTAGTCTCGTAGAATGAAAAAATAAGTTTAGGTATACAAAGAATAAAGGATTTTTTTATTCATATATCATTTTAAAAATTATAAAATTGTTGTCATATAGACATAAGGACATATGGCAAACTTCAAAGAAATTTCTATACAAAGCTTCAATTCTACCAAATTATTTGAACATAAAAAAACCCCAAAACATAAGAGTTGAGGTTCGACTTAATTTTTATTAAAAATTAATTATAAATTACATCAATCTTGATATCACTCTTATAACTACCAGCTTTAACGTTTTTATTTCCAGTTACACTTATATTAAATCTAGATAATTTAAGACCACTTGGGTGATAACCTGCTCCTATAATTAAAGACTCATTTTTACCATATGTTAAATAAGTTGAAGAGCTTGTTGGATAAGTAACTCCAAAAGTAGTACTTTCATTAGAATCATAGGTAAAAGGAACCATTGTAATTACAGGGTAGATTTTATGATTATCAACTGAAAAATTATAACCAAATTCAGTAGTAGAGCTTGCAGTATCAAAACCACCATTTATTTTATTACCATCAGCATCTACTTCATAAAAAGAAGTTGGAACAATTTTCACACTCATAGGTAAATCAGAATTTAAATTACCAACTCCATCAGTCTTTAATACAAGATTGCCAGAAGTTTGTGAACTTTCATTTAATAAATCTACTAAAAAGTCAGAAGTACCATCGGTAGATTTTATTGAAGATCCTTCATCTAAAGCTACGTCCTGATTCTCAGGATACCATTTAGTAGTATAAGAGATAGCCTCAGCTTTTGCGTTTACAACATAATTTGAAGTTTTTGAAGTTTTTGAAGTTGATGTTGTAGTAGCATCTAATGCAAATAGTCCTTGTATAGCTAAACTTGCTATAAGAGAAATTGTTAATATTTTTTTTAGTTTCATGTTTCCCCCAATTTTTTTAAAAAATGTTTGTTTTCTTATATTTATAAGATACAAGGTGTTATAACTCATGTCAACTCTTATATTTTTATTTAAAAACATATAAAATATAAATTTTCTAAATCTTTTTATGTTAAAAATACATATTTTTAGATATATATGAATTATAAATAAAATATTATTATACATATATCAAAAAAAATGGTTATTTTATGAAACTTTTACCTTTTATTGTATGACAAAAGTTAGATATTTTTTTTTCATTTTTTACATTAGATAAATTTTTGATGCAGTTTTGCCAAATCTTTTTATATAATGTATGGAGGTTTTTTCATGAGAAAGAAAACTAATTTATTTATAATTTTTTCATTTTTATTGTTATCATCTATTTTTATTTCTTGCGATAGCAATAAAGTTCAAACAAGTTCAATCAAAATCAATATAGAGGATGGTAGCTCTAGTGACATTGATAGAACAATTGTTCCAGAGGGTACATCACTTGATATAAGTAAATATCGAATTGTTTGCCTAGATGATAGTGGTCCTGCAATTGATACTTATATAACGGGGAATACTTATACAATTGAGGGTATGCATACAGGAGACTGGATTATAGTCGTAACGGCTTTAAATAAAGACAATCTTATGATACTTCAGAATGAGGCTTATGTAACACTAACAGCACTTCCTGCTGCTATTAGAATAGATCTTAAATCATTCTATGGTAATGGTGATATTAGTATGAAATACACTTGGGATCCTGATAAAATTAAAGATCCTAATCTAAAACTTCAATTAACTAATTCAGAGGGAAAAACTGTAGATAAAGAACCAACAACAATCAATTATAGTACAGGAATTGCAACCTATGAAGATCTAGTAAAAGCAGGCTCTTATACATTGAAAGCACAACTTTATGATAATAATACAAGTGTTGCAGGAGCCGTTGAAGCATTAGAGGTAATTAATTCAAGAGTAAGTGAGTCAACCACAAGATTTAATCTTGATGAGAATTCGACTATAAGTGAAAAAAAAAACTCTCCATTAATTATTAATAACAAAGCAGGTAAACCTATCTCCTGTATTATAACTAATGTTGATAGTATAGTAAAACTTAATAGCTATGTAAAACCAATTCTAGTTAGCAAAGATAATACACCTCTTAATGATTATGATTTAAGTTGGTATTTAGATGGAGAATTAATTGGAAGCGGGAATAATACATCCTTTAAACCATCTTTGGGAAAGCATAGATTAGATGTAATTGTATGTAACAAAGATTTATCTGCATCAAAGAGTTCTTGTAATTTTAATTTTGAAGTTGAGAGTGATAGTCCTTACTATGTTCCAACCCTTACCAATACTATTGTAAATAATCAGGATGGAATTAATATATCTAGAGATATGGATGTATGTTTCCTTCCTGATAATAAGTTCTTATTATATAGTGGTTCAGATAGATCTCTACAAATTTGTAGAATTATTAACTCCCAAATTGAGGTTATAAAAACATATAAGAGTTCTTCTCAAATGCCTCTGTTGAGAGTTAAAGATATTAAGGCTGATTATTCTAGTTCAAAGGTATTTATTACAGAGGATGCAAGTGGAACTATAAGTGCCTATGATTATAGTTATAACAATTTAACACCACTTTATAGTGATGATACATATAGTAATAAAGCTACAAAAATGGGAAATATAATAATTAGAGATTATGATATCTTTGTTGATGATCCAAGCTCATCAAATTTCAGACAATATTTATTAAATCCTGAAACTGAGGATCAACAATCTCAATTCTCAATTTCTTCAACATATAATAAGAATTCAGGTAATTTCTTAAATACAACGGCATCATTGAGTCCTGACAAATATGGATTGTGTAGAACATCTTCAAATGGTCTTGTAGCATTTGGTTCGATTTGTAAGGGAATTGATGATTTAAGAATGATTCCATTTTCAATAAAAGGTCCAACCTTTCCTATGAATGATAAAATAAATGGAGCAGCTCTTAGTTGGAATAAATTCATAGTCTCCTCAAATAATAAATTATCTTATTATAAAGTCCCAAATAATAAGATTACTAGTTATAACTTAGAAAATGAATATGAGGGAGGAAAGGATGGAATTCCTAAATTTGAAAGTGTTGAGGATTTTGCATTCTATGAAAATATCTCACAAATTGATGCAAAACCAATAGTTGATAAACTCTATGTATTAACAAAGAATACTAATTCAATTTTAACATTTGAGGTTAATGAAGAGGATGAAGAATTAGAACTTATTGGCAAATGCGATTTAGGAAACTTCAGTCCAAAAGAGGCTACAATTTCACCAAATCAAGAATATATGATTGTAGTATCTAATGAAGGAAGTGAAATTAAACTTCTAAAAATTAGATCAAAATAAACATTAGGGCAAAAAAACTTCTTTGGTAAATCAACTTTTCCAAAGAAGTTTTTTATAATTTAAATAATTTATATATTATTTTTCTGAAAACATATTCATCAATAATTGAGCACTAATCATATTAGTATCACCCATTGAAGATATTGTAGATGCAAATTCTTTAAAGTCTGCAACAGATTCAAGCATCATCAATCTAACAAAAGATTCTTCCTCCCGTCCACAGAAGAAGCGAACAGTAGCCTCTGAGTCTTCACCTTTAATCATATTTAATAATATTACTACATCATCTTTTCTAATTTGATATGAGGCATATTTAGAGCTATCAAGTCTTGATACAAAAAATCCTTCTTGTATGAATCCATCCATAACTGTATCACAAATAAATTGAGCAGCTCTCATTGATGGAAAATCTAATTCAATTGTAATTTGATCGGCATTTTCTTTGAAATCTAGTTTTCTCTTATAACCACTGCCACCTTTTTTAAAGGCTTCAATTAAAAGAGGAGGAGCTGTAACTGAGGCAACAAGCATAGTCATAACAGCAACACCAAATAATTCATGATTGATTGCACCGGAAGCTAAACCAATACCAGCAACAATTAATGTAACCTCACCTCTAGGTAACATACCAGCGCCAATTCTAAAGGCCCCACGTAGGTTAAATCCGACAAGTAGAGCAGGAGCTCCACAACCAATTAACTTACCGACAAAGCCAACCACTGAAAAAGTTAATGCAAATACTAATACAGATTTTAATGCCCCAAAATTAACCATCATACCCATAACTGCAAAGAAAATTGGTACAAAGAATTCACTTACAGATTCAATTCTTTTACTAAGTGAATGTGCTACATCTGTTTGTGATAGTGATAAACCTGTTATATAAGCACCAATAATCATCGCAAGTCCTGCCATCTCTGAAAGTCCTGCAAGCAATAGCGCAATACCAAAAGATACTTCTGTAATTAGTGGAAGTTCTCCTAGTTTTTTCATATTCTTAGTAAAGTGAGGTGCTAATACAATACCTAATACCATACAGATTGCCCAGAATGCTATAGCTTTAAATGCAACAAAGCCAATCATGTTCCAAGCAACTGAACCACCTTCTAATTGTACTGATGAAATACCAACAACAACAGATAATAATACAATTGAAATAACATCATCTAAAACAGCTGCTGCCATAATAGTTACACCCTCAGGTGTTCCTATTTTTTTATTTTCACCAAGAATTCTTGCTGTAATACCAATTGAGGTTGCAGTACATACTGTACCTAAAAATAGAGCCTCAGGCTCCATTATTGAACTAACTTCAGGCCTAAATATTACTGTAGCTCCAGCTCCTAGGAAAAATGATATAATAACACCACTTAAACCTATAACAGTTGCCTTACCACTAAATCTAATAAATGTAGGTAAATCTGTTTCTAAACCAGAACCAAATAATAAGAAAATAGAACCTAATGTTGAAATACCATATAAAGCCGGTGATACGGGAACTGTTGAATTCATAGGTAGTGGAAATAATGGAGCTAACGATCCAATTGCAATTCCTCCTAATAAATAAGGTCCAATTATCATACCTGCTACTAATTCACCTAAAACTTTAGGTTGTTTTAGATATTTTGCAAAAACATAACCAACGAACTTAGTTGCAATTAGTATAATTCCTAACTGCAACATCAAAACCATCATTTCTTCAGCCATTTAATCTCCCCTTTTGTTTTATCTAACTAAATGCCGAATACTGATAATACCTGACTTTTACTCTTTGCATTTAAAATTTTTGTTCTAGATTCTTCAGTTTTAATAATTCTACTTATTTCTGCTAAGAATTGAACGTGTGGACCAATATGGTCACTAGGAGATAATGTTAATATAAAAATATTACTTGGAATTCCATCTAGAGAATTGAAATCAACTCCATCTTTTTTAACACCAATACATGCAACAAGATTATCAACTGCTCTAGTTTTAGCATGAGGGATTGCAATACCTTGTTGAATACCTGTAGACATTTGTTGTTCTCTATCCATGATATTTTTAAAAGCTAAGTCCTTATCTTTTAATTTACCATTTTCAACTAAAACTTCTAAAAGTTCATTGATAATTTCACTTTTATCATTTCCTTTTAAATCAATCTTAACTAAATCTTCATTTAGGATATTTTTTAATTTCATTTTTTTGTCCTTATTGACTAATCTTTTATGTAATATATAAAAATTTACTTATTTAATATATTCGTTTTATAATACCATGAGAGCAAGTAATGGTAAAGTCACAACTAAATCAATTACATAGTATTCAGCACTAGCTTCAAAAAAAATCCAACCTATTTTACTAGATTGGATTTTTCACATTAATAATTATTATTTACTATAAAGATCTCTCTTTTCATATTCTGTATGTAATAATTGGTGAGCTTTATGAGATAAAGGTTTATCTAAGTAATCACTATAAAGCTTCTGAATAGAAGGATTATCATGTGATTTTCTGTATTTACTATGTTCATCATCTTCATATAAACCTTCAATACGTTTAGATCGAGTTTCATCAGTTGTACCATAAGGTTGACCACCACCGGCAATACAACCACCACGGCAAGCCATTACTTCAATAAAGTCATAAGGAGCCTTAACTCCAGCTCTCTTAGCCTCTAGTACTTCATCACAAACTTCTTTAGCATTAGCAAGTCCATGAACAACAGCTACTCTAACTTTAGTTCCATTAAAATCAACTTCACCCTTACGAACTTTTCCAAGTCCTCTAACGGCTTTAACTTCAACATCTTCTAATTCATCACCTGTTACAAGATGATAAGCTGTTCTTACAGCTGCTTCCATAACACCACCGGTATTACCAAAGATTGTACCAGCACCACTATATTCGCCAATTGGTGAATCAGATTCTTCTTCAACCATATTAGCTAAGTTAATTCCCTGAGATCTAAATAATCCACCAAGTTCACGAACTGTTAATACAAGGTCTACATCATTATAACCAGATGATTTCATTGATTCATTTCTAATTATTTCAAATTTCTTTGCAGTACATGGCATTATAGCAACACTGTAAATAGAGGAAGGATCAACTTTTGCATTCTCAGCATAATATGTTTTAGTAATAGCACCTTGCATCATCATAGGTGATTTTGCAGATGATAAATTTTCAATCAATTCAGGATAGTATTTCTCAGTATAATCAACCCATGCAGGACAGCATGATGTGAATTGAGGTAATACAGAACCCTCTGTTGTTAATCTGTGAACAAGTTCAGAGCCTTCTTCCATGATTGTTAAATCTGCACCAAAGTTGGTATCAAATACTTTATCACAACCAAGAGCTCTTAAAGCTGAATATAATTTACCTGTTGAAACAGTACCAACTGGTAAATCAAATTCTTCACTAATACCAACACGAACAGATGGAGCCATTTGAACTACAACCTGTTTATTTGGATCTAAAATTGCTGCACGTAATTCTGCACTTTCATCTTTTTCATGAATAGCACCAACTGGACAGTGAACAATACACTGACCACATTTAACACATGGTGTATCATTTAATTTAAGTTGGAATGCAGGACTCATTGAAGTTTGGTCCCCTCTTGATGCAAATTCAAGAGCATATACACCTTGAAGATCTTGGCAAACTTGAACACAACGTCCACATTTAATACATTTTTCAGGATCTAAAACAATGGATGGACTACTAACATCTTTTTCAATTTCAGGAACATTTAATTCAAATGGAATTTCTCTAATTCCAAATTCTGCTGCTAAGGTTTGTAATTCACATTGACCATTTCTAACACAAGTTAAACAAGATGCAGGGTGAGTGCTCAATGTCATTTCAAGAATTGTTTTTCTTACCTGGAACAATTCTGCATCATTTGTGATTACACTTAATCCTTCTGATACAGGTGTTGAACACGCACGAATTATTTTCTTATTACCTTCTTGCTTACAAATACACATACCGCAAGAGGCAAAAGGGGTTAAGTCTGGGTGGTAGCAGAGAGTTGGAATTTTAACACCAACTTTACTAGCAGCGTTAAGTACTGTTGTACCTTCCTCTACTTCTACAGGGATACCGTTTATCTTTAAATTAATCATTTATACCTCTTCTCCTAGTGAATTGAAATTGCATCAAATTTACATGCTGCCATACAAGCACCACACTTAATACAAATAGATGCATCAATTGTATGAGTCTTTTTAACTTCACCACTAATTGCACCAACAGGACACTTTCTAGCACATGCTGTACAACCAATACATTTAGCTGGATCAATTACATATGTAATTAATTTTTTACATTTACCTGAAGGACATTTTTTATCAACAATATGAGCTTTATACTCATCCTCATACCATTTTAATGATGATAATAGAGGGTTTGGAGATGTTTGACCTAGGGCACATAATGAACCAACTTGCATTGCATGAGAAATAGCTTTGATTTTATCAATATCTTCAAATGTACCATTGCCACTAGTAATCTTTTCTAAAATATTTAATAGAGAACGACCACCAATACGACATGGAGCACATTTACCACATGATTCATCTACTGAGAAATTCAAATAGAATTTAGCTACATCAACGATACAATCATCTTCATTCATAACAATCATTGAGCCAGAACCCATCATTGAGCCGATTGCTGATAATCCACCAAAATCAATTGGAGTATCAAGATTTTCTGCACTAATCATACCACCAGATGGACCACCTGTTTGAACAGCTTTGAATTTTTTACCGCCTGTGATACCACCACCGATATCATAAACAATTTCTCTTAGAGTTGTTCCCATAGGAACTTCAACAAGACCTGAGTTTTTAACTTTACCAGTTAATGCGAAAACTTTTGTTCCAGGACTATCTTTGGTACCGATTTTATTAAACCATGCACCACCTCTAGTAATAATTACAGGAATGTTTGCCCATGTTTCAACATTGTTTAAACAAGTTGGTTTTTGCCATAGACCTTTTACTGCAGGGAATGGTGGACGTGGTTGAGGCATACCTCTATGACCTTCAATTGATTGTAATAGAGCTGTTTCTTCACCACAAACAAATGCACCTGCTCCCAAACGGATTTCAATATCAAAATCAAAACCACTTCCAAGAATATCTTTACCAAGTAAACCATATTCTCTAGCTTGAGCCATTGCAACTTCTAATCTATGAATAGCTAATGGATATTCCGCTCTTATGTAGATAAAACCTTGGTGAGCACCAATTGTTTTACCACAGATTGTCATACCTTCAATAACTGTGTGAGGATCTCCTTCAAGAGTTGAACGATCCATGTAAGCACCAGGATCACCTTCATCAGCATTACATGCTACATATTTTACATCATTTTGAGCCATCTTGGTGAAATTCCATTTCATCCAAGTTGGGAAACCTGCACCACCTCTACCACGAAGGCCAGCGGTTTTAAGCTCTCCAATTACATCTTCAGGACTCATATCAAATAATACTTTCTCAAGAGCTTCATAGCCTGATCTTGCAATATATTCATCAATATTTTCAGGATCAATAAAACCACAGTTACGAAGTACTATTCTATATTGCTTTTTGTAGAATTCAATATCATCTACTTTAGCATTCTTTTGTTTTGCTGCATCTTTATTATATAGGAGTCTTTCAACTTGACGACCTTTAATAATATGTTCACTTATTAATTCTTTTGCATCTTCAGGTTTAACTTGTACATAAAAAGAGTCTTCAGGTAGAATTTTAACAATAGGTCCTTGTTCACAAAAACCAAAACAACCGGTTTTTACAACTTGAACTTCATCTCCAACTCCCTGTTTATCAGCTTCAGATAGTAAGTTTTTATAAATTTCATCACTGTGACTTGATTCACAACCTGTTCCGCCACAGACTAAGATATAGTTTCTAATAGCCATTATTTATCTCCATTATCTGCCATAATATCTGAAGCAGGACGATCAATTACATGATCATTTACAAGCTTCCCTCCGATAATATGCTCTTTTACAATAGTTTCTACAGTTGATTTAGTTACATTACCATAGATAATGTCAGGCATGTTTGGAACAATTACTTCAATAGTAGGTTCAACAGCACAAAGGCCCATACAACCTGTTTGTGTTACTGAGATATTTGTAATATCATACTTTTCTAATTGGGTTAGAAATTCATCTAAAATAACCTTTGCGCCAGAGGCTATACCGCAGGTACCCATGCCAATAATAACTTGACCTTCTTTGCCCTCTGTTGCTCTCTTTTTAATATCACCTTGCTTAGCTTCTCTAAGAGCTCTTAGAGTTTCTAGTGTCATTTTTGCCATTTGATTTCTCCATTCATCATAGTTCTAATAAATAAGTTTTCTCTCTACATAGTATTGTACAAGACTATCTTCTTGGCTTCTTAAAAATTCTCTTAAAGAGGATAAAGAAGCTACATCATTTAGATTACCTAACACACCTAGAAGTTCTTCTCTTGTAATTTCATAAGAAGAATTTCCCTTTTCTGTTTTAATTTCTCTTTCAACAGAAAAGTCCCTTGCCTGGGGTGAACTAATTAGTGTTAATAAAGTTATTGGGATATCGCCAATAGGAGGTGTATCTATGTTACATAAATCAAAAGAACTTTTTACTTCAGTTCCTTCTCCTTTTTTTGATTTAATATCAAAAGTACCACCAGTATCTTTAATAGTTTGTACTAAAAAAGGTAAACCTAATCCAACTTTTCTACTCTTGTGTTTAATACCATCTGTATAATAAGGATCTAATACCTTGCTTAATATTTTCTGACTCATTCCCTCTCCATCATCCTTGATAGAAAAGCTAAAATATCGATCATCCTCAATCATCTTTAATATAACTTTATTAGAGTTAGCTTCAAAAGAATTCTGAGTGATATCTAAAATGTAATCAGTAATATATCTGTGCATTATCTATCCTATTTTAAGAAAATTTACTTAAAATTCCAGGAATCTGCTTTTTAGTAACTTTACCAAAAACTTCTCCACCAACTGTCATTACAGGTGCTAATCCACAACAGCCGATACAACGAACAGCCTCAAGTGAGAATTTACCATCTTCAGTGACATCTCCAATACCAATACCAAGTTGAGCTTGAATCTCTTCAACAAGAGTTTCTCCACCTTTTAAATAACAAGCTGTACCGAGACAAACTTGAATGTTATTATCTCCTGGTTTTGTCATTTTAAAGAAATGATAGAATGTTAGTACTCCATAAATTTTTGCTAATGGAACATCAATCATTTCTGCTACTTTATTAGCTGACTCTCTTGAAACATAACCTAGTTCACTTTGAACTTGGTGTAATATCATGATGAGATTACCTGGTTTATTACGCCATTCATTGATGAATTCAATCAATTTCGGCGAAAATTTTTCCTCTTTCTCTGACATGTACCCTCCTAATGAGTTTTATTAATAATATTTCACTTTTTAAAGTAATTGCTTTCATATAAATTTATCATACATAAAACCCTTTGTATATAGAATTTTAATTCCAATTAACTCCATTTTTAGATTTTTTTTAACAATATTTTAACTTAATATTGACCATTTTATACGTTTATTATACTATATTTCACATTAATAGGAATAATACATGAATAAAGAACAGCTTATACGAGTTACCAACTACTATCGGGCTCTAATTAAATTACGGGCAATCGGATTAGAAAAAGTTTTCGCACATAACCTAGCTGATGCAGCTGGAGTAACAGCAACTGTCGTTAGAAAAGATTTTTCTCAACTTTCAATACAAGGTCAAAAAAGAGGTGGATATCAAATCGTATCTCTTATTGATTCACTCTCTCTAATCTTAGGTAAAGGAGAGGAGCAAAATGCAATTATAGTCGGTTGTGGAAGAATTGGACTTGCTCTAATGCACTACGGTGGTTTTGAATCTGATGGAATAAATATTGTAGCAGGATTTGATAATGATCCAAATGTTTATTCAGATCCATCTCAACCAACTCCAATTTATCCAACAAACAGATTAGAAGAAGTTGTAAGAGCTTTGAAGGTTAAGGTTGCAATCATAACTGTACCTGAGAGTGCTGCAGCAGATACATATAGAAAAATATTAGATGCTGAGGTTGCAGGTGTATTGAATTTTTCACCTGTAACATTAAAACCAACACTCATGAATGATGGAACAATGTCTATTGTTCACAACATAAATGTAGGTCTTTCTCTTGAACAGATTTTTTATGAATTAAAATTCCCAAAGAAGAAAAATGCTTCCCCTCGCCATGAATCTTTGAGTGAGGCAAACTAAAGCTAAGAAGAGTGCATGAGTAAATTCATACACTCTTTTAATTTTCTAATATCATTAATTTCATAACAACAGGCAAGTGATCACTAATACCACAGAGACCCTTTACTTCCCATTTATTTGGAATGCCACTACTACTTAATAAAAACTTATTATTATCAATATCAAAACTATGGTACTCAAGCCCTACCCCATCAAAGAGATGATAAGAGCCTAATATCAAATCAATATTTGACCAAGTTCCATTATAGAAATATGAACCTTTAGTACTCTTTTTTATAGAATCATCAAAGGATGGAGAGTACATCATAGATTTAAAAATACAATCTCTGTCGGTACTAATTCCAAGGGAACCTTTTTTACTATAGACTCTATAGTTTTTATCCGATTCTAATATGAGGGAATTCATATCATTATTGTTTTGAGTGGGATCTTCATTAAAATCACCACACATAATCACAAGGTGATCATCATTTTTTTTCATTTCAGACTTTAGTACTTTAGATAAATTAATTCTATCCTTCTCACTACTTGCCTCCCCACCATATTTACTCTTTGCATGGACTGCAAAAATTGTTAATTCATTTCCCTTTATATCAAAATCAACTTCTAGTACAGATCGGTTATCAAGGACAGAATGAACACAAATATCTATGGGCTTTATTTTAGATATAAAACCAATTGCTATGGCGCTATCCTTGTTTTTAATCGAGCCATAGTATTTATATCCCTCTCTTTTAAGATAACTGCTCAACAGGTCCTTTAATACGTTTGAGTTCTCAATCTCTTGTAGAAAAACAATATCAGCTTTATCTTTTTTTATTATTGCTGCCGCATTTTTTAATCGTCTATGATAGGCAACGCTATCCCATCCTTTTGAGGGAGTATATTCTATATATTCAGTTCCATCTAATTGATCATCCATTAGATTATCAACATTCCAACTCATTATACTTATCATATTAGAGGGTTTATCAAGTTGAGAGGAACAACTTGCAAGGCATAAGGTTATAATTAATATCAAGCATATTTTATTTTTCATCTTAATTATTATTAAGATAAAAAAAAGATAAGTGCATGAAAAAAGGTAGCCTCTCAAGACTACCTTATATATTAAATAATGAATATTTTATAATTCAGATCTATTTGTAACAATTTTACTGATTAGTCCATATTCTAAAGCTTCTTCACTAAATAACCAATGATCTCTCTCGGTATCTTTATTAACTTCTTCAACAGTTTTACCTGTTGCATCAGCTATAACAGTATCAAGTTTTAATCTTAATTTTTCAATTTGTTTTGAATAAATTTCAATATCAGAGGCAACACCCTTCATTCCACTCATAGGTTGGTGAATTAAATATGTTGAATTTGGTAATCCAACTCTTCTCTCTTTATCTACAGCAAGTAAAACAAGAGATGCAGCTGATGCTACTAGGCCTGTGCCAATCATTAATACAGGGCAAGAGATAAATCTAACCATATCATAAATTGCATATCCAGCATCTACATCACCACCAGGGCTATTTATAAAAATCTTAATTTCCTTTTCACTATCATCTTGTTCAAGAATTAGTAATTGGTTAATAATTTTTTCTGACAAATCTTTATTTATTTCACCACTTAGCATTACACTACGAGTTTTCAATAGTTTATCACCCATATCAGGGGCCTTTTTAACATCTTCTTTTTTTTCTTTATCTTCAGCTCTCATATTATTCTCCTAAGCAATGATTTTTAAATCACTCTTGTTGAGTATAATAAAATATTAGTTAAAAGAAAAGTAAATTAATTAGATTTTCACTTTGTAATGTTCAATTTATTCTTTTAAATCTCTCTTTATATTAAATTTGTAGTGATAAACTATTCATTTAGCATTTCTTTCTGATATACTAGAGAAAGTTTAGGAGAATTACATGAAATGTGGAACAGTTGCCATTATTGGCAGACCTTCAAGTGGTAAAAGTACAATGGTTAATACCATAGTTGAGATGCCTGTATCAATTACAGCAAAGACACCTCAGACAACAAGAAATGCTATTAGAGGTATTTATACAGACCCAAGAGGACAACTTATTTTTACTGATACTCCCGGTTACCATCTAAATGATCAAACTTTGAATATTAGATTACAAGATATTGCAGTTGCATCACTAAAAGAAACAGATATGATTCTTTATATGGTCGATTGTGCAAGATCTCCGGGAAAAGAAGAAGAAGCAATAGTAGAGATACTACAGAAAGCAAAACGCCCAATTGTTTGTTGTTTAAACAAATGCGATGTGGCTAAAACTGAGAAGATTGAAGAGGCAAGAGAATTCGTTGAAAAGAATCTACCTTATTCAAAAATATTAGAAGCATCTGCAAAAAAAGATGATGGAATTGATGATATATTAATTGCATTATATGCAATTGCACCAGAGGGTGATCTATTATACCCAGCTGATTCTTATACAGATCAACCTGTTGAATTTAGAATTAGTGAAATAATTAGAGGAAATACAATATCTCTAGTATCACAAGAATTACCTCATGCAATTTATGTTGAAGTTAGTGATTTAGAAAGTAGAGAAGAAGACAATGAGATTTGGATTAGAGCTTTCATAATTGTTGAAAGAGAATCTCAAAAAGGTATTATTGTTGGTAAAGGTGGAGCTAATATTAAAAAGATTAGAGTCTCATCATTTAAAGCAATTAAACCAATTTTCCCAGGTAAAAAGCTACAACTTGATTTACGTGTTAAGGCTCAACCAAAATGGAGAAAGAACTCTATTGTATTAGATAAATTATTAAATTAATTTAGAGATGAAAAAAAGGAATGCTTTTGCATTCCTTTTTTCATCCCTTGAGTATTTTATTTATACTAAACCTAGTCTATGAAATTTGTTCTAAATGACTTTTCTGCAACAGGCTTCTCTAATTTCGCAAGAGTAAAGGACTTAATCATCCAAGCCATATTATGCCCAAGATTTCTCATAGTCTGTAATCCCTCAAGATCCTTTTCAACATCTTTTGCATTCAAACCAAATACCATTGGCCAATAGGTAGATGATACAATTGGCATTTGTGCGTGTAAAAAATACTTATTTAATTGATCAATTGTATCTAAAGTTCCAGCACGTCTTGCACTTGCAATACTTGCAGCAGGCTTTAGTGCTAATTTTGATTTATCACAATGACTTATTAAATTTGTCATAAACATGCTAAGCATACCAGTTGCTGCTGAATAATAGACAGGAGAACCAACTACAACACCATCTGAATTTTCAATAAGTCTTGCAACACTACTAACAAAGGAACGATCATTACATCTATCAACTGTTCCAACATGTATGATTTGAGTTTCAATGCCATCTTCATTTAAAGCCTTAGCAACTTCCCTCAACGCTGTATATGTACACTCTTTTTCTCGAGTACTTCCATTAATTAATACTACTTTCATAAATTCTATCTACTTTCTTATATATTTTTATTGATGAGAAATAAATTTCTCTCCTCCCCTTATAATATCTTACAAAAGGCATTTCAATTAGTTCTTTGACAATATTAGATTATCAAACCAATATAAATAAAATAATAAATTTTAAACTACATTTCTACTATATAAACTCTTAAATGCACAAAAAGGACGGCAAGCCGTCCTTTTGTTATAAAAGATTTAGATTAATATCTATTTAATATAGGTAGAATCTTGCTCTTTCCACAAGTTAATATAAATTGTCCTAGTTTTGGTCCTTTTTCTTTACCAATTAGAACTTTATAAACAACCTTGAAGAAATCACCTGTTTCTAAATCATTATCTGTTGCACAAGGATACATATCATTTACAAAAGCTTTATCAGTTTCATAAGATTCGATCTTTTCAACATTCTTAGCTAATGCTTTAATTGCAGCTCTTTCAGAATCACTAACTTCAATTACTGGAGTTTCATCAGTTGCTAGAGCAAATCTGAAATCTTCAGGAGAGAATGTTGTAATCCAGTTCCATGCACAAGTACATCTATCTCTAAGTCTTTCAATTTGGTCTTCATTGATATCAGTTAATGTTTCAATTACTGAGTCAATATTACCACCATGAATTTGTAGTAAGTTACAAAGATGACGGAAAGGAATTTGGTAACTAGGAGTCTTAGGTATTTCAGTAACCTGAGATAATTCATAGATACGGCCTTCTTTAGCCTTTTTCTTATCATTTGCACTCTGTAGACCAAAATAAATTCTTTCACATTTATCATAGTCTTCATAAATCTTTAATACATCTAAATCAAAAGAAATTGCAAATTCAGTATTAGGTCTTGTTCCTACGAACATGTAACGACATACCTCTGGAGTATAAACTTCAAGTACATCATATAAACTAACAACTTCACCTGAAGAACTTGAGATTTTACCACCACGGCCTTTAATAGAAATAAAGTCATATTGGAAAGATACTGGTGGTTCTCCACCAAAGAATTTAACAATACTCTTACTAGTATCAAAGGAACCACCTTCACTATGGTGATCCTTACCAGCTGGTTCAAAATCAACACCTTCTCTAGCCCATCTCATTGGCCAGTCAATTCTCCATGGAAGTTTTGCATAAGGAGTTGTTCTTAAATCAATAGTTTCTTCTTGCATAGTATCATCATCACGATATGTAACACCATATTCACCATCCCAACCTAGGATAGTAGTATTGTCTTTATCAGTGAATGAGGAGAATACAGAAATTGGCCACCAATCATCGCCTAAAGGTGTAGTTCTAAATTGATTTAATACTCTCTTAATATCTTCTTTATGTGCTAATGCATTTTTCATACCATCAGCATACATTGATTCTCTATAACGTTGTGCTTGATATAGGTACTCTGGGAAAACACCAACTACAGGTAAGATTTTTTCAACATCTTTTTCATTACCACGTGCATAGTTGTCTGCTCTTCCTAGTGTATCAGGAACTAATGTAATTGGTTTTCTTAAATAAGTTTCAAGAAGTTCTGGATTTGGCATATTTTTAGGAACTTTTCTGAATACATCATACTCATCCCAACTATAAATAAATCTAACATTCTTGCCCTTATCTCTAAGTGCACGTGCAACTAATTCAACAGAAATAATTTCACGGAAGTTACCAATGTGAACTGTACCTGAAGGCGTAATGCCGCTGGCACAAGTGTAACAGTCTTTTTCACCCTTTTCACGGATGATTTTATCGGCGTTAATATCCGCCCAATGTGTAGATACAATTTTATTATTACTCATAAGAAAAGATTATATACATATATCACAGGACATTCAATATTTAAGGCTAAAAGTGTGTTAATTATTTATTTCTTTGTTACTAATTTAACACAATATTTTTCAAGAAGATAATAATGGCTCAAGATGAGATACAATTAAAACATTTTTGCTATAAAAGTATTTAATATGTACTAAAAAGAGATGCAAAAAATGCATCTCTTTAATATTTAACAATATGTATGTTTCTAAACTTAGAAGAATAGGAAGAATGTGAATGAGTTAATTAACTTAGCATCAGATCCCTCTTGATAATTTTCTCCACTAAGTAGGTATGCAAATTGATAACCTAGATCAACTTGGTCAGCTACTGAAATAGTTGCTTGAAGACCTGTACTCATTAATAGAGCATCAGAACTATCAATTGAAACACTACTATTTAGATATTCACCCATTGCATAACCTGTATCAAAGAAGAAGTTAAATCTTGGTAATAAAATAATTGGAGATGTTTCAGTAATTTCAAATGTACCAACTCTTAAATCTAAATTATTAACAAAGTTCATCTTAGTATTATAGGAATAAGTTGAGAAACCTCTAACTCTATTTCCTAAAGCAACTTTACTCTCAAATGAAGTTGGAATTACATCACCTTCGGTATAACTTGTTGAGAATCTATCAACAAGAACTAATGATAATATATTTCTATTATTTCTTGGAGATTGAAGAGTATAAAGAGTCTTTGCAAATTGAAGTTCTAAATTACCACTAATAAAATCAGCTGTAGTATTAGTAAATGATGGTGCATAGGTTAATTCAAATTCTGCAGAATATCCATCTTGTGTGAACATTCTATCATCCATTTTATCATATAATAGAGAATAATTTATTGATGTAAATGTTGCTTTATTATCGCCTAAATCAGGATAAACATCGCTTACTACAACATCACTATCAGAAATATATTGGTAGGCAGCCTTTAGAGATAAATCAGCTGTTAAATCATCATTTAAATAACCTTGTTTTATTTTGAAGGTACCATCAATACTACTAATATCTACTTTTGTTTCACCGCTAACTGGAGCACCAGTGCTTACATCTTGAAACAATGTTCTTTGGGAGAATCCACCACCAACTAAAAATTGGAATTCAGTTGTGTTGTTTTCTAAAAGAGTTAAACCCTTATAACCTACACCTACATTATAATAAGTTGGAAGAATTCCACCAAGCTTATCAGGGTGTTGCCCAATACCACCAAATACAAATCCAAAATCACCTGCAAATAATGAAGCTGCTGTAAAAAGTGATAGTGCAGCCACAGAAAATATTTTCTTTTTCATCTAATTAAATCTCCTCAATAATATAAGTTTATCACAATTATAAAAATAAATGAATAAAAATTATGATAAGTAACAAACTCACATACAAAATATTTTGAATTATATATATTTAAGATGTAAAGTAAGAAAACAAATGGAGATTAAACCAATGGAATTAAATACGACCTTTTATCTAACAGTAGTACTAGCTATAATTTTTTACATAGTTGTAAAAAGAAAATCGAGTGCAGTTGGTCCAAACGGAGCAAAATATCATCCCATCGATGCAGACAGTGTTAAAGAATGGTTAGATGAAAGAGAAGAATTTTTCTTTGTAGATGTAAGATCTCCATCAGAATATAGTAGCAAACATATCAAAGGTGCTCAAAATATTCCAGTTTCTAATCTTAAGAATGTTGCTGATGCAACCTTTAAGGATAAGGAAAATTTTATAGTTGTTTATTGCCAATCAGGTAGCAGATCAAGACAGGCAGCAAATACACTAATAAAAATGGGATACACCGAAGTATACGATTTAGGTTCAATTAATAATTGGCCATATAAGAAGACAAAATAATGAAAAAAATAACACTCTCAATATTAATGCTTTTAATTATTAGTTCCACAATGCTTTTTGCAAGTGGCAATAATGAAACAAAAGAAGCAGATATGGAAAATAAGGAAGAAAGTACAATGGCAATATACCACGAAATTGAAGCACCAAGTGTAAAACAAATGCTTGATGATAAAGAAGAATTTTACTTCATTGATGTTAGAACACCTGAGGAATATGAATTTTCACACATTCCTGGGGCAGTAAATATTCCCCTTGATGTAATTAGCAGTAAAGCAGCAGAATCATTTGATTCAAAAGATGCAATGATAGTTGTTTATTGTAGATCTGGGGCTAGATCTAGAGTGGCATCTAAAGAATTAGTAAGTTTAGGATATACTAAGGTATATGACCTTGGTGGAATCATATCTTGGCCATACGAGGTGACTAAATAATATTATAATATTATACCTTTGTTAAAAATCTTTTCAAATAGTACTTGCAAAGTGTATAATAATATGCTATAAAATCAATCGTTAATTGCACTTTTATTAATGCAAATAGCATCGGGCCTATAGCTCAGTTGGTTAGAGCAACGGACTCATAATCCGTGGGTCGTAAGTTCAAGTCTTACTGGGCCCAAAAATTTAAACCTTTTAGTATTCATTACTAGAAGGTTTTTTTTATGCATTTTTTTGTAATATTAAATTCGGCTATTATGAATTTTTTACTGATTAAATTTTTCTATTTTTTAGAATAGTCAATATTATGTTCATTTATCATAAAAAACATGCTATTATATTTTAGTATTTATAAATATGAAGGGAAAAGTATTAACTTGAAAACTAAAATTAACAATGCTATTGATTTGTGCAAGAATTTCATCAACGAGCTATTTATAAACAGGTCAGAAAATAATTATATCTCATATTTAGATGAGAATATAATTGTAAGTGGTTTTGATAATGGCAACAACGGCTATGGAATAAAGGATTTAAACAAAATAAAAGATTCAAATTTATCTATAAATAAAGAATCTTATACTTTTGAATTCACTAATTCCAAAGGCTTTGAAATTTCCCGCAATATATACAACATTATTATTTTTATAAATGATTTTACAAACTCTTCCCTCAATCATACAGTTGAGTTAAGTCTATCTTTCATCGTAGAGTATTTAAATGATAGTTTTATTATTAAAAGTATCAATGTTTCAATTTTAAATAAAATAATTAAAGAAAATACAATAAGACATTCAATAAATGGATTCATTGAATTCGGAGGGACACTTGAGTATTCATTAACTGATAATTTCAGAATAATTGATTTATCAGATGACTTGCTGATTATAAGTGGCTATAAAGACAAACATAAACTGCTAGAAAGATTCGATAACTCTGTTATTAAGGCAATACCTGAAAGAGAAAGAAATTTTGTAGTAGATCAAATATATGAAGGGCTTAGCACAAAGAATCATTATCGTATAACTCACTCAATCATGCGTTTTGATAATACTCTCATGAGAGTAACACATGAGGGAAAATTAAATAGAAACTCTAATGGAGATATAAATGTAATAGCTTTTATAATCAAAGCAGATATCTCAGCTCCCATATACAATAGCCAAGTAAATCAAATTGAAAAGTTAGAATCAATTATTAATAGCTATCCAGCTCCAATATTTTATAAAGATATAGATGGAAGATACACAGGCCTAAATAGGGCCTTTTTAAATTACTTCAATTTAAATAATTATTTTGATGTTATAGGTAAAACTGATTTTGAAATCTTTGATAAACAATTAGCTGAAGATATCGCAAAAGAAGATCAGAAAGCTTTAAAATCAAAAGATATTTTTTGCAAAATTTATAAAAGTCTTAACAAAAAAAATAAAATTCAATATTCCCAATTTATTAAAATACCATTAAAAGAAAAAGGTAAAAATATTGGTTTAATTGGCTATGTTAATGATTTAACGAAAATTCAAACGCTTAATACTCAACTAAGAGACAATGAGTCGGAAATGGAATTTGTATTTAACAATACAAATTCAGGCTATTATATAAAAGATAGTGAACTTAGATTTAAAAGAGTAAATTCTGCATTCCTAAACTTTTTTGAGTTAAAAGAAAGTGATGTTATTGGTAAAAAAAGTAGTGAAATTAAGAGCCTTCCTGTTAGCATTAGAAACAGAGAAGAATTAGAAAAAAATATTTCTAAAACAAGAATCCCAACAAATCAAACAATAATAACATATGATCCTAAGCATAATAAAAAATACCTATCCTTCTATGAAAATGTTCTACTAGATAATAATAATGAAGTATCAGGAATTATTTGTGCAATAGAGGATATTAGTGAATCAAAAAAGAAAGAAATAGAACTTCAAGAAAAGTATGATAAAACCATAAACAATATTAGTACTGAAAACTTTTATGCTTATTTTAAATTAGATATCAATGAGAAAAAAATAATTGAATTAAATAGCAGTCAAAGATTTTTAACTAGTATGGAAATATATAATTTTAATACTATAAAAGAAATATTTTCAAACCAATTATTATATAATGATGAACAAAAAGAATTTAATGAGTTCTTTACTTTTGAAAATTTTAAAGAAATATCAGAGAGAGCTAATATTCCACCTCTAGTCTATACGTTTAGAGGTTATGAGAGAACTGTAACAGTTTTAAGAATTAGTTTTAACTGTCTAATTAACCCACAAAGTGGCCATCTAGAATTTGTTATATTAGCTAAAGACATTACCGAAGAAGTTAATCTAAGAACACTTGTAAATGCAATTACAAGCAGTGAGTATGACTTTATAGCAAAAGCAAATATTAGATTAAACCTCTGTTCTTTCATAAAAATAGATACAGCTATAAATGATTTTAATTTCCCTATCGAAAATGATAGAATGAGTATAAAGGAATTTGTAGATATTCTATTAGAAGATACAATTGAAACTGAAAAGGTAAAAGAAGCTATGAATGCTATAAGCTATAAAAAATATGCAGCTAATAGTGAAAATAGATTCTACATAGACCTTAAAAAGGGAAAGAGAAAGAATCTAATTATAAAAGAAATTGATAGAGAAAAAGGAATTTTCTTCATCCTTTGTGCAGATATTACTTCCATTACAAGAAAATCAGAGGCTATTAAAAACAAACTTGCAGAATCGATGCAAAAAGCACAAGAGGCTAATAGTATTAAATCAAAATTCCTAGCAAGCATGTCTCATGATATGAGGACACCATTAAATGGAATAATTGGACTTGCATCCTTTGGAATTGAAGAGTCAAAGAATCCTGTATTAACTGACTATTTCTCAAAAATAAAGATAAGTAGTTTCTTCCTTTTAACACTGCTCAATGATGTACTTGATTTGCAGAGCATTGAACTTGGTAAAATAAAAATAAAAGAAATAGCCATGGATATGGATAAAATCTTAAATGAAATAGTCTCAATGGTTAAATCCAGGGCAGTTGAGAAGAATCTTGAATTTAATATAATTAAATGTGATAACTATCCAAAATATGTACTCACCGACCCAATTAGATTTAATCAAGTATTAATCAACCTACTAAGTAATGCAATTAAATACACACAGAAAAAAGGCAAAGTTGACTTTATAATTAACTATAGAGAAGAGGCTGTCCCATATTTTGAATTCATAGTAAAAGATAATGGTTTTGGTATGAGTGAAGAGTTCCAGTCTCATATGTTTGAACAATTTTCAACAGAACTAAATCAGTATTCATCAACAGAGGGTGGAACAGGTTTAGGACTTGCCATCGCAAAAAACATTACAGAACTACTTGGCGGAACAATCGAGTGTAAAAGTAAGTTGAATGTAGGAACAAAATTTACAGTAAAAACTACCATTAAAGGCTACCCACAACATTGAAAACAAAGGTATTACTTGTGAGATAAAAGATCATAATGGAACAAATCTTGCTGGTAAAAAAGTATTAATTTGTGAGGATAACTATTTAAATACAGTTATCATTGAAAAACTATTACACCGAGAAAAAATTAGAACAGAAGTTGCAGAAAATGGTATGATTGGAATTCAAAAAATGAAAAAATATCATTTTGATGCCATACTAATGGATATAAGAATGCCAATAATGGGTGGACTTGAAGCAACAACAGAAATTAGAAAGTTTAATAAAGATATACCAATTATAGCTTTATCTGCTAATGCCTATAAAGAAGATATTGATAAATCTCTGAAGTTAGGAATGAATGCCCACCTATCAAAACCAATTGATGTTAACAATTTATTTCTAACACTTGGAACCTTAATTAAAGAATAAGGAACTACTTTGATTAACACTAAAGATATTCATCTAATTAGTATTTTATTGACAAGTAAAAAATTACAATATATCTTAGGTTAAACAGTTGTTTATAGGAGAATATGATGAAAAGTGATGAAATTGCTAAACTAGCAGGGGTATCAAGAAGTACAGTCTCACGAGTACTAAATCATTATTCTAATGTTCCTGAAGCAACTAGAGTAAAAGTTCAAAATGTTATAGATCAATATGGTTATACTCCAAACCAAGCAGCTAGAGCACTAGCTGGAACTGCTAATGACATTATAGAACTTGTAATTGCAGACATTGATAATACTAGAAATAATAGTATCTTCCGTGGAGCATCTTCTCCCTACTTTTTAGAAACCATTTATTTCATGATTAATGCGGCAAAAGAAAAAGGACTAATGGTATTAGTTAATGTCATCACAGATCCTAAAGACTTTAATAAAATCAGGGTTAACTTTCAAACTAAAATGATAAAAGCCGGTATTATTATTGGCTTTCCATATGGCAATGGCGATGTAACTAATCTAGTTGAAAGCGGCTACAATGTAATAGCCGTAGATAATTTTACTAGTGATGAAATTAGTAGCCATAATGCCAAAGCAATTAATAGTGATAATTTTGAGGGCGGTAAAATGGCAACATCTTACTTGATTTCAAAAGGTCATAAAAAAATTGGTTTTATTGAAGGAGATTCTCGTCTATCTTCTATAGAGAGAAAAAATGGATTTCTTAGTGCTATGAATGAAGCAGGCTACCCTATAATGCCTAATTCAATGATTAAAGCTAATTTTAATGAAGAACTGGCTTACACAGAAACAAAAAAACTCCTAAAAAAAGCAGATATAACAGCTCTTTTCTGTAGCAATGATATTATGGCAATGGGAGCTATTAAAGCAATAGAGGAAGAAGGACTTAGAGTTCCCGATGACATTTCAATTGTTGGTTATGATAATCATGATTTCTCTAAATTCATTAAGCATAAAATAACATCAGTCTATATAGATCTTGAAGAAGTTGCTAGAAAATGTATCGACAGTGTTTTTGAAGTACCACCTTTTATTAAATTTTGTAGTCCTAAAATCAGTGAAGGCACAAGCACTAAAGCTATATAAATATGTGCTTTTAATTTAGTATTTTTAATTTATTACATAATAATAAATTAAATACATTCTTTTTTTATTAAAAATCTCTTAATTTTTTTGTTGACATATCTAAATATCATGTTAAGCTTAAATAAACGCGTGTTTATTATATGAATTAATGAAGGTTAATTTTTTTTGGCCATGAATAAACGCGTGTTTATTATATTATTATTATACATCCTAAAGGAGTTGAAAATGGGTTTTGTACTATTTTCTTTTGTGCTATTTACAGCTTTAGTAGCATTAATCACAGTGTTAAAAACAAGAGGAGATAATCTATCAAGTAATGATGGTTATTTTCTAGGTGGTAGAAGTTTAACTGCACCAATTATTGCAGGTTCACTACTTCTAACAAATCTAAATGCATCAAGTTTTGTTGGTATGTCAGCTAATGCCTATACATCGAATATGTCAGTTATGGGCTATGAAGTTTGCTCTGGTATTGTTCTTGTATTAGTTGCCCTATTTCTATTACCTCGATACCTAAAACAAGGAATTACAACAATTCCTGAATTTATCGAAAATCGATTTGATAGAAGCACTAAACAATTTGTTACTTGGTTATTTTTAATCAGTTACTTTGTAAACATGCTACCTGTAACACTTTATTCAGGTGCTATTGCAATGGAACAATTGTTTGGAATTGAAGAAATATTTGGATTATCTCACATAGCAGCTGTTTGGCTAATGGTTGTAATTATCGGTGTAATTGGCTCTATTTATGCAATCTCAGGGGGACTTAAAGCTGTTGCTATCTCTGATACTCTCAATGGTATTGCACTTGTTATCGGTGGTCTATCAATTCCTGTTTTTGCAATTATTTATCTAGGTCATGGTAGTTTTGCAGATGGTTTTCAAACACTCAGTGCATCACACAGTGAAAAATGGAATGCCATAGGTTCAAATAGTGATCCCGTTCCTTTCTCAACACTCTTTACAGGTTTATTACTTGTTAACCTATATTATTGGGGTACCGATCAATCTATCATTCAAAGAGGACTTGCTGCTAAAAACTTAGAAGAAGGTCAAAAAGGTGTTGTTTGGGCAGGATTTTTAAAGATACTAACTCCATTTATGGTTATCATCCCAGGTATCATTGCTTATTTCATTTATGGTGATGGAATTAGTGTTCAAGAAGCTGATATGATTTATCCACAATTAGTTGCACAAGTTCTACCAAAATGGGCACTAGGTTTCTTTGCAGCTGCAATGATGGGTGCCATTTTATCAACATTCAACTCTGTATTAAATAGTGCTTCAACTCTATTCTCATTAGACATTTATAAAGCATCAAAAAAGAGGTGCAAATAAAAGCGATGTAGAGATAGTTAGAACAGGTAGAACATTTGGAATTATTGTTGCAATAATTTCAATGATTATTGCACCATTTATTGCCTATGCTCCAAATGGTCTATTTGATTATCTTCAAAAGATTAATGGATTCTTTAATGTTCCAATCTTCACTATTGTATTCATGGGTTATATCACAAAAAGAGTACCACCTAAGGCTGCTAAAATAGGTTTAAGTTACTTTGTTCCTGTATATGGTATCTCACAATTATTTGGATCTCAAAGCACTACTTTCCACATAGTAGGAGCTGCTATAATTGGAATTGCAGTACTAGTAGCTATATTAGTAAATGTTAAAGCTGAATTAAAAATGAAATCAGTAGTACTTGCACTAATATACTTTGTATTGACTACAGTATTATTATCACTTGCTTGGAAATATAGTCTACACTTCTTCCATATAAGTGCTGTCCTATTTGTATTTACTAGTTTCTTAATGAAAACAATTGGTAAATGGAATCCTCAGAAGGTTGAATTTGTACTAAAGGATAATAATTTAGTTAACATGAAACCTTGGAGAGGAAGAGTTAAAACTAGTGCATTTGTTTTATTCTGTATGTTTACCATGTATATCATATTCTCCCCTCTTGGCATTGCAAAACAAGGTGGTGCAGATATTTATACATTAATTGCACTAATAGTACTAGCAATAGTAGTATTTGTAGTTGCTAAAATACTTGATAAAAAAGTTGCAGAGAAAGATGCAAGACAACAGGCTATTAACTAAATAATATTTTAATAACCAAAAAGGACTCCACTAAAAAATTATTAAAAGTATTTTTTAGTGGAGACATTTAATATATTTAATTTTAAATTAAAAATCATATAAGGAAATCATTGTGCCAATATTTGTAAATAACAAGGATGAAATTGAATTTCATCTAACTAATTCCTCAATCAGCTACATAATTAACGTCCTAAAAAATGGACAATTAGGACATCTATATTTTGGTAAAGCCATTAGAAAATAGAGAAAGCTTTTCTCATCTACTAAGCTATAGGGCTTGCGTACTAGCACCTACTACGTACTCTGATGATATGAGTTTCTCACTTGAAACTATTTCACAAGAATATCCTTTAAACGGCGGAACTGATTTTAGAGAAGACGCTCTTAGAATTAAATCAATTGATGGTAGTATCTACAAGTGTATTAATGTATAAATCATATAAGATTTACGAGGGGAAGCCTCCTCTAAGGGGTCTTCCATCTACTTGGGGTGAAGATAATATTAGTACTCTTGAAATTACACTTTTTGATAAAGTACAAGAATTTGAAGTAGTACTCTCTTATCATCTATTTGAAAAATGGGACACTATTGCAAGATCTGGCTAAAATTACTAATGTTGGTGAAAATGATTTAAAGATAGAAAAAGCACTCTCCCTTTCACTCGATTTTCCCAATTCAGATTATGAAATGATTACATTAAATGGGGCTTGGAGCAGAGAGAGACATATTAATTCATCTCCACTTCATCCTGGCATTCAGATGATTGAAAGTCTTCGAGGTGCAAGTAGTGCAAATCATAATCCATCCTTCGTACTAAAAGATCCACTCACAGATGAGAGCTGTGGTAATGCCTATGGTATATCACTTATATATAGTGGAAATTTTGAAGCACTAGTTCAAGTTGATTCCTACAATGTAGCAAGGGCTCAAATAGGTATTAATACAAAAACATTTGAATGGAATCTCTCAAGTGGAGAATCGTTCCAAACACCTGAGGCAATTATTAGTTTTAGTGATAAAGGACTAAGTGGATTATCACAAAATTTCCACAAAATGGTCACTAATAATATAATGAATAGTAAATATAGATTGAGTGAGAGACCTGTTTTAATAAACAACTGGGAAGCAACCTATTTTGATTTTGATGAAGAAAAACTAGTTCAACTTGCAACTAAAGCTAAGGATATTGGCTGTGAATTATTTGTATTAGATGATGGCTGGTTTGGTAAAAGGAATGATGATACATCAAGCCTTGGGGATTGGTTTACTAATGAATCAAAATTACCTAATGGTATAGCCGCCACTGCAAAAGCAATAAGAGAGACTGGAATGAAATTTGGTCTCTGGTTTGAACCTGAAATGTGCAATGAAGATAGTGATTTATATAGAGAGCACAAAGATTGGGTTATTGAGAGTCCTAACAGGAAGAAAAGTTTTGGACGAAACCAATATGTACTAGATTATTCAAATAGAAAAGTTGTTGATTACATCTTTGATAAAATGGATAAAATAATTGCAGATACTAAATTAGATTATATTAAATGGGATATGAATAGAAATATTTGTGAACCATTTGGCTCTAAATTAAAGGCTAATCAACAAGGTGAATTCTTCCATAGATATATCCTAGGAGTCTATGATCTTTATGATAGATTAACAAAGAAATATCCATCAATATTATTTGAATCATGTGCATCAGGTGGTGGTAGATTTGATTTAGGACTAATGTATTATGCTCCTCAAGCCTGGGCAAGTGATGATACAGATGCTATTGAGAGGTTGAAAATCCAATACGGTACTAGTTTATTTTACCCACTATGTTCAATGGGTTCTCATGTATCTGCTATTCCAAATCATCAAGTAGGAAGAAAAACTTCACTCAAAATGAGAGGTGATGTTGCACTATTTGGAACCTTTGGTTATGAACTAGATTTAAATCAATTTAGTGATAAAGAGCTTAATGAAATGAGAGAACAAATTGATTTCTTCAAAGAACATAGATCACTCCTTCAATATGGTACATTCCATAGACTAATTAGTCCTTTTGAAAAGAATAATAATTATGTATCTTGGATGGTAGTATCAGAGGATAAAAAAGAGGCAATCTTTGCATCCTATAAAATATTAGCAACTCCTAACCCACCACTTAGAAAAATAAAACTAAAGGGTCTTGATAATGATACTGAGTACATTATTAATAATAGAAGTTATATGGGTGATGAACTTCAAAATATAGGATTATCCCTAGAACCTGAATATTCAGGCTCTGGTGATTTTGATGATGAATCTAAAAATCCTGGAAAGGATTTTGGAGATTTTACATCTCAGCTTTATACAATTAGGGCAAAATAAATTTTAATAGAGAGAGATTAAAAGTCTCTCTCTTTATTATTTAGTATCTATTGTTTAATATTTATACTAAATATAAAATAATTAGAAATTAATAGGTGAGGATTTATCATGATTGAAACAAAGAGTATTAGAGATGCAATGATTGAATATTATAGTGGCTATCCAAAACAAATTCAGCACTTTATAAAAGTTGAAGCTTTTGCTTCAATGATTGCAGAAAAAGAAGCAGTTGATAGAGAGAGTGCAATATGTATTTCAATACTAGGATATATTCATGATATTGGAATAAAATTAGCACTTAAGAAATATAATTCAAGTAATGGCAAGTACCAAGAAGAACTTGGAAAAGAGCCATCCTATAAAATGGTTATTGATAATGGATTTTCAAAAGAGGTGGCTGATAGAGTATCCTATGTAGTGGCTCACCATCACACTTTTTCAAATATTGATAATATTGAATATCAGATACTAGTTGAATCTGATGCACTAGTTAATATATATGAAGATAGTATTGCACAAGAGCAAATACAAAGTATTAAATCAAAGGTATTTAAAACTAAAGCAGGTATCTCTCTATTAAATCAAATATATAATTTATAGAGAAAATAATTGTAGCTAGTTTTCTATTAATTAAGAAATCTAGCTACTATATTATTTAGTTTCATCCTCGGTTTTGAGAGTTATGAATTAAGAAACTCTCAATTCTTCCTAGCTGTTGTTTATTAATTATTATCTTATCATCTGCAAGACTTATTAAATGATCTTTCATAAGCATTTCAATATTATTAGTTAAACAGTCTTGATGCATATTTAAATATTCAGCGAGTTTTTCAGTACTATAGCTTATAATAATTTCACCATTTAATAGAATATCATTTCTATAGGTTGTTGATAAATACCGCATTATATAGTTCTTTCCATTGTGCGGATTATTCTCAACTTTCTCACTTAAGTTATGATACATATCTTGAGTAAATAGAGTGAAGACTAATTTATAGGCTTCAAAATCACCTTCAATCCACCTCTTAAAATCTTTTACATCATAGATAGCAACTAAACTTTCTGAGTTAGTTCTTACACTAGCATTTGCAACTTTATGCCCGCTAATAGCTTCTAATACACCTGCAAAAGCTGGTGCCTGATTTGATAGAAATGATAAACTATTGTATTTATCATCATCTTTAAACACATCAAATCCACCAGATAATAGAATAAAAACAGAATTTATTTCACTACCTTTTTCAATTAGAGTATACCCTTTTGGAAAAAGTTCTATATACTGATTCTCTTTTACATCTTCAGGACAATGCGCAAATAATTTCTTTAAAACCTCATTTTTCGAAACTAGTAAATTAAATTTTTCCATATTAATTACCTCTCCTCTATTTATAAAATACACCGAATATATAAGAGTAACAAGGGAGAAAATAATAAAATTAGAGAACTATACAATTAAGTTATCTAATTTTTAATATTAGAAAAATTAAATTTATTAAAACTAATATTCTCAAACAAAGTTTTATAGGAAAAAGAAATATATGATTTTATAATAATTAAATTAAAATACCTAATAATAATGTTTAGTAGATTTTTGTTATTAAATTAACAATTATTCTGTTTTTTTGACTTATTAGCATTATTGTTTTACAAATAGCAACAACGGCTCTATAATACATAAATAGGGCTTACAAAACCAATGAGGGAAAATATTAATTTTAAAAGTAATTAGTTTTCTAATACAAAATAAAGGAGTTTTTGTAAAAAAATATTATTTTGTGATATTAGTTGCATTTGCAACATACATTAAATAATTGAGATGTTAGTATGGGCTTATTAAAAATGAATTAACTTATTTAAGGAGTAAATAAATATGGATACACAAATGTTTTGTTATCAATGTCAAGAGACAGTAGGTTGTACAGGTTGTACAAAAAGAGGTGTTTGCGGTAAGACTGCTGAAACAGCTGGATTACAAGATGTATTAATTTATGCAACAAAAGGCTTATCAGTTATAACAACTCGTCTAAGAGGCGAAGGTGTTGATATTCCAAAAAGCATTGACCACATGGTTACTGTAAATTTATTTACAACAATTACTAATGCAAACTTTGATGATGAAGCTATCACAGCAAGAATTGCTGAAACTCTTGAAGCAAGAGATGAATTAGCATCAAAATTATCATCAACAACAGGTTTACCTGATGCATCAACATTCGTAGCTAAAACTGCTGAAGAAATTGCAGCAAAAGCTGATGATTCTAAAGTTGGTGTTCTTGCAACTGAAAATGAAGATGTAAGATCTCTTAGAGAACTTATCACATACGGCCTAAAAGGTGCTGCAGCTTATGTTAAACATGCAAATGCTTTAGGTTATGAAGATCAGAAAATTGATCAATTCATCCAAGAAACACTATCAAAATCATTAAATGATGTATTAAGTGTTGATGATCTTGTAGCTCTAACTCTAGAAACAGGTAAATGTGGTGTTGATTCAATGGCACTTCTAGATACAGCAAATACAAAAACTTATGGTAACCCTGAAATGACTAAGGTTAACATTGGTGTTCAAAAGAATCCTGGTATCTTAGTATCTGGTCACGATTTAAGTGATATGGAAGCATTACTAAAACAATCAGAAGGTTCTGGTGTTGATATCTATACACACGGTGAAATGCTACCTGCTCACTACTATCCTGAATTAAAGAAATATAAACATCTTGTTGGTAACTATGGTGGTTCATGGTGGAAACAGAAAGAAGAATTTGAAGCTTTCAACGGCCCTATTCTAATGACAACAAACTGTATCGTACCTCCAAAGGGCACTTACATTGATAAGATTTATACAACAGGTGCAGCTGGTTTCCCTGGTGTAAAACATATTAAGGGTCAAAACGGTGGTGAAAAAGATTTCAGTGCAGTTATTGAAATGGCTAAAAAATGTGCAGCTCCAACAGAAATTGAAACTGGTGAAATCATCGGTGGTTTTGCTCATGAACAGGTATTCGCACTAGCTGATACAGTTGTTGATGCAGTTAAATCTGGTGCTATTAAGAAGTTCTTTGTTATGGCAGGTTGTGATGGTAGAGCTAAATCAAGAAACTACTACACAGAATTTGCAGAAGCTCTTCCTAAAGATGCAATTATCCTAACAGCAGGTTGTGCTAAATTTAGATACAACAAGTTAAATCTTGGAGACATCGGTGGAGTTCCTAGAGTTCTAGATGCAGGTCAATGTAATGACTCTTACTCTCTAGCTTTAATTGCTCTAAAACTTAAAGAAATCTTTGAGTTTGATGATGTTAATGAATTACCAATTGCATATAATATTGCTTGGTATGAACAGAAAGCTGTTATCGTTCTACTTGCTCTTCTTTACCTTGGTGTAAAAAACATACATTTAGGACCAACACTACCAGCATTCTTATCACCAAACGTAGCTAATGTTTTAGTTAATAACTTTGGTATTGCAGGAATTGGTACAGTTAAAGACGATATCGAACTATTTTACAAATAGTCAAGGAGAAAATTATGAAAGCAATTATTAATGAAGGTTGTATCGGATGTGGATTATGTGCATCAACTTGTGAAGAAGTTTTTGAACTTAATGATGAGGGTTTTGCAGTTGTTTATGGTGAAGTTACTAAAGACAATATTGATGATGCTCGTGAAGCTGAAGAAAATTGCCCAGTAAATGTTATCGTAATAGAAGACTAAAACTATATAGTAAATATATAATTGTAGCTATTTGGAAGAAATTTCAAATAGCTATTTTTTTGCCCTATTAATTATAAATCTCTAAATTAATATAATAAATATGATTTAAAGATGTTAAATACAATGGAAAATTGAATTTTTCCAAACATTTTTTATTTTCTTATGATATAATTAGTAAAAATATGGAGGTTTATTATGAATGCAAAAGTATACATAGATCAAAACAAAGAACTTCTTTCTTATTTTTCAGAATTTAATGACGAAGATATTAATTCTCTTGAAGTTGTAGAATATGAACCAAATACAACTATAATAGACAATACAAAATTAAATAATAACATTTTTATTATTATTAAAGGGATATGTTGTATATATAAAAAGCTCCAAAATGGTAAGCCTTTTTGCTATTACAAAGTGGCTAACAATGATGTCATTGGGCTATATAATATTATTCACCCTGAAGAGACAACAGGTTATCATCAAATTATAACAGATACTCCTGTTATAGCTTTTAAGATTACTAAAGAAGAGTTCTTTAGATTCAGAGATAACTATCCATCATTCTATAATAAAGTGATAATTGAAAATGTTCACCGATTACACAAGGCATTAACAGTTCATGTAGAATGTAAGATGTATAATTCAACAATCAATGTTGCATCATATCTAATATATTCCTACAAAATCTTCTTAAAGATGTTCTCACCAGATTATTTAGGACCTGTTCCAATCTGTGAAACAAGGGCAACTATTAGTAAATTCACAGGTATTTCAATAAGATCAATTAATAATACTATTGAACTATTAAAGAATCTAAACTATATAACCATCACAAAGGGAAAGGTTAATATTGATAGAGAGCAATATGAGAATTTAGTAACTTATAAATTAGATAACATATAAAAAAAACTCTCTTACTCCTAGTTACTATCTATTAGTATCTAGGTAAATAAGAGAGTTGTTTAATTTAAGCTCTGTGAATAAATTTTGGTATGCTAGATATCCTAATAAATCTAGTGACTTTGCCAGTTCTAATAACACTCTCATCCATAACAAGGATTTGAGGTTGAACACTACCCTTATCTTCAGCAAAACTAACTAACATAGTTCCTAGAAGAATAAGTATTAATCCAAGACCAAAGCTTTCGGTTAAACTCTCGCCAAGTATTGCAAATCCAATTCCAACAGAAATTACAGGTTCAAGTACTGATAATATAGAAGTCATTCTTCCACCTATCTTCTTAACTCCCATATTAAAGAGTGAACAAGCCAATACTGTACAAATTACAGATAGCCCAATAGCTGAAATCATAGCACCTTTTGCCTCTATTACTACATCATTTTTAAAATATGTATAAAAAGATGGGATTCCCCAGAAAATTGCAGAAATACAAAACATATAAAATAGTAATACAAGAGTATCAAGTTCTTTTGCATAGTCTTTATTTAGCATTCTTATATAAAGGGTAAATGTTAGAGCACTTAAAAGAGCAAAGAATACTCCTAAAAAGCTACCCTTTAGAGAAGGACCTACTACAAAAACAAGTCCTAAAAATGCAAAAACACTTCCAATTATTTGAACTTTGCAAATTTTCTCTTTATCTATAACAATAGAAAGAAAGAGAACTAAAATAGGATATGTGAAATCAAGTACTGTTGTTAAACCTGTTCCTATGTAATCATAGGATAAAAATAGTAGATAGCTCGTAAAACTGAAGAAAAATATAGCACTGATGCTAAGTTTTAAGAATACACCTTTTTTAAGAGCGAGACTTTTTTTCTGAAGTTTTATAACTATTAATATAATTATAGAAGCTAATGCAAAACGAGTGAATAATCGCATTGTGGGGGTTAAACCTGCAGTTTGACCGATAGTACTGAATATTCCAATCATTCCGAAAAAGAGAGAGGAAAGAACAGCAGCTAGGAGCCCTTGATAGTAATTCTTTTTATTACTAATCATGATCATATCTCCATAGAGGTGGTAAGATATCTGAACAAAAAATTCAGGGTAGTGAAGGACTTGTTAACATTTTAAGTTAAAAGGTGAATGTACATGTAATTTTTAGATTTTGGGATTTGAGATAAGAAAAATGATATTTGATATCAATCATTCAGGCGAGATATTACACCTAAAATTGAAAGTAGTAAATAAAGATAGGCCCCTTTTTTGATAAAAAAATGATTTTTTTTCAGGGCCTTAAAATTGAACTTTTTAGACAGAAAAAGCACATAAAAATATGTGCTTTTAATTTGTTATATTATAATTATTTAGTTAAGATTTTAGATGAATATCCATACTACCAGATCTAAATCCCTCTAAATCTAAGGTGATATAATCAAAGCCTATTTCTTTGAATTTCCCTATAATTTCTTCTCTCTTTTCAAGAAGAATTGAAAACATTTCAAGGTCGCACTCTATTCTAGCTGTAAGATTACTCATTCTAACTCTAAAGTTTTTAGACGCAATGCTTCTTAGATAAGTCTCACCACTTTCAACCATCTTAATACTCTTTAAATCAAGATTAGTATTATATTCAAATCTAGTTGCAAGACATGGGGAGGATGGACGCTGGGCAACCGATACTCCTAAACTCTTTGCAGCCTCACGTACCTCACTCTTTGTAAGGTTAGCAAGACGAAGTGGACTTGTAATACTTAAATCACTTAATGCCTTAATTCCAGGACGATAGGCATTCATATCATCGGCATTAGTTCCATCTATTACTCTGCTAATATTAAGAGTGTGAGCATAATCTAATAGAGCACTAAAGAGAGCTTTTTTACAATGATAACATCTATCAAAGTGATTCTCTCTAACTTCCTTGATATCTAATTGACTTAAATGTAATACAACATGGGTTGCACCAATTTCAGAGCAAACCTTTTCAGTTATACCTAAATCCTCCTGGGGTTGAAGATCAGCTACAAAAGTAATTCCATAAACTTTTGTTTTATTAATATTAGCTCTATCAACACATAGCTTTAATAAGAGGGAACTATCTACTCCGCCGGAGAATGCAACTACAACATCCTCTTTTGTATATTCATCAATTAAACTTACTAACTTCTCATATTTTTTTTTATATTCCATTCTATAATTCTCCCTGTAATTTTAAAGGTAATTCCATTTTGTAGGATTCAAGCAATTCTTTATCCATCAAAATCTCATTAGCTTTTCCATCAGCAACAACTTTGCCATCATTTAAAATAATTACTCTATCACAAACATCTAATGCAAAATCTAAATCATGAGTGCTTATAACTTGAGTCAATTTATTACTAATTAAATATTTAATTAATCTACGTCTCTCTTTTCCATCAAGATAAACAGTTGGTTCATCCATTAATATGGCCCTTGGTGACAATATTAATATCCCCATAAGAGCAACTAATCTTTTTTCACCACCAGATAGGGTGTGAACATATCTATCCATTAATTTTTCAGCATCAAAAATTTCTATTAATTCATCTAATCGCTCTTTAATAATCCTCTCATCTAAGGAGTAATTAATGGGACCAAATAATATATCATCAATAACTTTTGATTTAAATAATTGATGATCTGGATTTTGAAATATAAGGCCGATAAAACTTCTAATGATTGAAGAGTTAGCCTTATTAACACTAATTCCTTTTATATCTATAGAGCCCTCTTGATAATCAACTAAGTTAAGTATACTTGAAATCAAAGTTGTCTTACCGGCTCCATTAGCACCTATTAGAGCAACACACTCACCCTCTTCTATGGTTAATGAAATATCATCAATAGCCTTTTTAGTATCACCATAATCAACTGATAGATTTTTTATATTAATATTAAAATCATCATCATTTGATAATAGATCATATATTTCTTTTTTCTTCTTAGTTTTCAAATTATTAAACCCTCTGCAACACATTGCAAAATATACTTTTTCACCAAAATCAATATTCCGTAATATAAAAGAGCCGACAAAAGGACCAACATCTTTTATTGAAACACCTCTAACTTGATTACTCCTCATTTTATAACTCTTTATCATATGAGTGTACTCTTCAGCAAAGATGAATAAATACCTATAGAGAAGAGATAGTTGGAGTACAAACAAATGAGGAACCCTCATTTTCTCTAATGCCAAAGTAATTTCATCCATACTATTTTTACTCATTAATATGGTTACAATTGATACACAAAATAAGCCTTTAATCATTATTGATAAGGCTAGATAATATTGAGATACTAAAAGATTACCAAGTGCAAATACAAATAGTATGGGAAGTAATACGACTATTCTTTTTAACCAAATTCTTAGAGGAATATCAGAAAAAAAGAGAACTAAAAGAAATAGTGAACTAATAATAGCTAATCTATTCAAATTAATAATCTGAACACTTATGATAGCTATAATAAAAGATAGAGATATGAGTAAATGTATAATTGTAGTGCCTCTAGAATTATGAGAGTCTTTATTAAGACTCTCAATTTCTAGAAGACTTCTATAATCCTTCTCAATTCCCATCTTAAGATCTCTGATGTTTCTTACCAATCTTTGATAAGAGTATAATCATTAGAGAAACAATTAAAATTCCAACAATACCACTTACAATGTTGCCAGAAATACTATTACTACCTTCAAGAGTATATCCTCCTAGAGGAGCAATCTTATCTTGAATGCTAGTAAAGAATTGACTAATTTTGCTGCCACTTTCACCAAGATTAGCATTTGCAACTGACCACTCAAGTCCATCAGGGTTTGATGAGGCAAAAAGCGATAGTATGGTTGCAATAAATAGTGTGATTAACGATATTACTATAACATTAGCTTTAGTGAATATTACCTCTTCCTTAGTATTTATTGCTAATAGAGAGGCTTTAGCACTATATAGGTATTGTAATACAAAACCAGTAATTATTCCTTCAACTAATCCTATTGCCAAATGAATTGGCATCATCAATACTAAGAAAGTTGAAAGAGAATAGGCACTAACGCCGGAGATAAATGTTTCAAAGACTACGCCTAAAGCTCCTAATTGAAGGCCAACTATAGAGGCAAGAATAGATGAAATCATAATATTCTTTTTACTAAGAGATTTTTTTAATATAGGTTTCATAATCAGAGGATAGGCTATAAAGGCACTAAAGAATCCCATGTTTATAACATTACATCCATAGGCTAATAGACCACCATCTGCAAAAATAAGGGATTGAACTAATAATATGGATGATATGGTTATGAAAGATGCAAAGGGACCAAGTAATGCAGCAAGTAATATTGTTCCTACAATATGACCACTTGCACCTGTTCCAGGTATTGTAAAATTGACCATTTGGGATGCAAATATCATAGCACCCAATACACCCATTTTCACAGACTTACTCTCATTATCTTCTTTTTCCACTTGCTTTATAGAATAACCTAAAGCAAGGGTTGCACAACCTATCATACTCAAACCAACTGGAGTAGAAATCAATACATCAGCCATGTGCATAATTATTTACTCTCCTTGTTTAATTGTGAGATAACACTATTATAAACATCCTTGTATGATACATTATTTTTTTCTGCAATCTCTACTAGGCTATCATATTCAGGATAAATTTTCTTATTACCTTTATAACTACACTCTTTTGCACTTACCGTTCCAAAGTGTGTTTTAACAAAACATTTCTTTCTATCTAAAATGGTTCTCTCCATTTTAGTAAAACGAACACCTATAGAACTTGTATTCATAAAGATAATTTCTTCCATTAACTCTCTATCTTGAGGCTTAAGAATTACACTAAGGGTATATGAGGGTCTATTCTTTTTCATAAATATGGGAGTATAGAAAACATCAAGGGCACCGGCTTTAAATAATAAATCAAGAGTATAACCTAATTCCTCACCACTACAATCATCAATGTTAGTCTCCATTTTTATAATTGTATCTGACATAGATTTTTCATCTTCTTCTATCAACATAGCTCTAACATAATTAGCCCTATCTAAATATCTTTTACCACTTCCAAGTCCAATTTTTTTAAGACCTTTAAGATTTGGTGTATCAAATATTGGATTTAATGTTGCAATTAGAGCAGCCCCAGTTGGAGTTACCATCTCTCCCTCTAACTTTGTTAATACCAAAGGCAATGAGTGTTCACTACATATATTTGCTACAGCTGGAACAGGAATAGGTAATAAACCATGTTGACACTTAACATGTCCTGAGCCCTCATATATATCAGATACATAAACTTTATCAATATTAAGTGAATGAAATAGAATTGAGAAACTTAGTATATCTACAATTGAATCAATTGCACCAACTTCATGGAAGTGTACCTCGTCAAGAGGAAGTCCATGAGCCTTAGATTCAGCTTTTGCTACAACTAAAAATGCATCTTTTGCAAAGCTTTTAACACTATCTTCAATTTCTAATTTTTCAATCAGTGTGAAAATATCACCTAGATTACGGTGAAAATGAGAGTGATTATGTGTGTGATTATGTTCGTGAGTGTGTTCATGGTGTTCGTGTGTGTGCGGATGCTCATGACTGTGCTCATGGTGTTCGTGAGTGTGAGGATGCTCATGACTGTGCTCATGATGCTCATGAGTGTGTTCACTCTTTTCACAACTAAGTGAATCTACTTGAATCTCTTTATTTTTAAGCCTATCACCATATAAAACATCAAAGGAACAAGTATTAATTGATAAAACATCTTTTCTCTCAATTGTTATTTCAAATTCATCAAGTTTTAATTGCTCTAAAACACTCTTTAATTGTTCTACATCAGCTCCTAAATCAATTAAGGAACCAACTAACATATCTCCACTAACACCACTTAAACATTCTAAATATAAACTTCTCATACCACCCTACCTATTTTTATCTATTGCTAATCTATTTATTTGAGTTGCTATGTATCCAGCTCCGTATCCATTGTCTATGTTAACAACACTAATTCCATTTGCACAGGAATTAATCATTGTTAAAAGAGCGGATAAGCCTCCAAAATTTGCTCCATAACCTATTGAGGTTGGAACTGAAATTATAGGCACAGAAACTAAACCACCTAGAACACTACTAAGTGCACCCTCCATTCCTGCAATACAAATAATACAGTTAGCCTTATTAATTCTCTCTAGATTATCAAAAACTCTATGAATACCAGAGACTCCAATATCAAAAATTCTATCTACTTTAGAATTAAAGAATTCGGCTGTTTGAGAAGCCTCTTCAGCTACAGGAATATCTGCTGTTCCGGCACAACAAACTACAATATTACCCTCTAATTCATTATTCATTTCATCATATTTTATTACTCTTGAAACACTATCATATTGTAATAAAGGATAGTATGTTTTTAACAAATCATACTGTTCTTGAGAAGCTCTTGTTCCAAGTACTCTATGATTTCTTTCTATCAAACTACCAACTATCTTGATTAGATATTCATCTGCTTTACCCATACAGAAGATAACTTCATCAAAACCTGATCTATCTTTTCTATTATAATCTAACTTAGCATAACCAAAATCTTCATACATTGATTTCTTGATTTCACTGCTTGCATCTTTAATGCTTAATGAGCCATCTTTAACTCTAAGTAGCAAATCTTCTACTTCCATCAAAAACTCCTTTTGAATTTAAAAAACAAAAAGCCATGAACTCTTAATCTCTTAAAAATTCACAGCTTTCCTAGCTATATATAATTGTTTTACTAATCTACATAATAATTATTACATCATAACTTCCTGTCATGATTTACTAAGTGCTTAGGCACTTTTAATAATTGTATACAATAATGAATAAAATCTATTGATAAGTCAAGTTGTTTTAACAATTATTTAATACACAATTTATTTTTATTTTAATAAAACAGTCTCAAGAACTAAAAGAAATTCATCTAATAAATCATTATTACTTGAAACTTTAGTCCTAAGAATTGTACCTTGCCAACTATTTGCAATAAAGGAAGCTAATACTTTTAATTCAAGTTTACTAGATAATTCATTATTATCTTTTGCTTCAACCAAATTATTATATATTTTCTCAACTACATCTGAGTGAAACTTATTTAGTGATGCTTTTATATCATCACTTAACTCACCCATCTCTTGAGAAAGATTTCCTGCAAAGCACCCCATTATATATTCACTATGATTAAAGTTATCAATGCTTTTTTTGTAGAATTCAACTATTCGAACTAATGGTTTAAGATTCTTATCTTCAAGAATCATTAATTTCTCTTTAACTATATATTCTTCATAATATTCAACTGCATCAACTGCATAATGCTCTTTGTCTTTAAAATATGTATAAAAAGAGCCCTTTGGAACACCGGCTGCATCTGTTATATCCTTAACACTAGTACCGTTATACCCTTTTAGATACATAGCACCAATGGATTTTTTTAATATATCATTTTTCTTTTGTAATTTATTGTTCATGTATTTGATTATATGACCAGTCGTTTACAATGTAAATACAAAGCATCAACTTTTAAAATATTTAGATTAATAAAGGAGCCTTTCGGCTCCTTCATAAATTAATATTTAACTAATTCATCTTCCATCTTTTGAGCTGATGGAACTTTCCCAAGACCTGGCATTGTCATTACGCTACCTGTTAGAGGAACTATAAAATTAGCACCAGCTGATAGGTTTACAGATCTAACTGTAATACTAAAATCTTTTGGAACGCCTAATACTTTAGGATTATCAGATAAAGAGTTAGGAGTTTTTGCAATACAAACATAGGAAGAAGAAAATCCCATTTCACTATATTGTTTTATCTGCTCTTCGGCCTTTTCTTTATATATAACATCTTTTGCACCATAGATAGTTTTAGCGATAGTGGAAATTTTATCTTTAATTGAAGATTCCATTTCATATATCGGAGAGTATGATGAGCAATCACTATTAAGCATATCAACAACTTTTTTTGCTAAATCAACAGTTCCCTCTCCACCTTTTTCAAAGCCATCTAAGAAAGATACGCAATAGCCCTCATCTTTACACCAAGAAGTTAGTGCATCAATTTCAGCTTGTGTATCAAAGGCAAAGTGATTAATTGCAACTACAATAGGAATGTTGTATTTCTTAACATTTTCAATATGAGCTTTTAGATTATCGACACCCTTAAGAAGAGCCTCTACATTTTCACATTCAAGATCTTCATATGGAACTCCACCATGCATTTTAAGGGCCTTAACTGTTGCAACTACTACAGCACCAGATGGTTTAAAATCCCCAGCTCTACAGGTAATATCTAGGAACTTTTCAGCTCCAAGATCTGCACCAAAGCCAGCTTCTGTTATTGTAATAGGAGCTAATTTCATTGCAAGTTTTAGTGCAATAATTGAATTACAACCATGGGCAATATTTGCAAAAGGTCCACCGTGAACAAATACAGGATTATGTTCAATTGTTTGTACTAGATTTGGTTTTAGTGCCTCTTTCATTAATTTCATTACTGCATGAGAGACCTTTAAATCTGCAACACTAACTGGTTTATTATCATAGGTATATGCAACAATAATTTTCTTAACTCTTTCATGGAAATCTTTTGAATCTTTTGCAAGACACATTATAGCCATAAGTTCAGAGGCAACTGTAATTACAAAATGATCCTCTCTCTCAACACCATTATATTTACCAAGACCAACAGTTATATGTCTTAATACTCTATCATTCATATCAAGAGCTCTTGTCCATACGACACGAGAGGGATCTATGTTTAATAAATTTCCCTGATAAATTGAATTATCGAGTACGGCTGCAATTAAATTGATTGATGAAGTCAATGCATGTAAATCACCTGTAAAATGAAGATTTATTTCATCCTCAGGCCCAATTGATGCCATTCCACCACCAGTTGCTCCACCTTTTAGTCCAAATACAGGGCCAAGGGAAGGCTCTCTTAAGCAAAGCATAGCCTTTTGGTTAATCTTACCCATACCTTCAGCTAAAGCAATAGCAGTGGTTGTTTTGCCCTCTCCTGCCTTTGTAGGAGTTATTGAGGTAACTAATACAAGCTTTCCATCTTCCTTGTCTTTAACTTCATCAAAAATAGAAGAATCAATCTTAGCCTTGTATTTGCCATATGGTTCAACATATTTAGCATCAATACCCGCAATTTCTGCAATGTCAGCAATTGGTAATAAATTCATTAGTGACTCCTAATATAATGTTCTATAATATATTTATGTTTCAAATATAACATAATGAACTATTTATTCAAATAAAAAAAAACAATCTTTTGCATTAATTGCAACATAAATTTAGTCAAATCATATTAAATTGTTGCAATTTTATAACTTATACATTACACATACTAACAAAACAACAAAAATGCAACATTTTTAAAAAAAATAATCTATATTTTATTTTTGATTCTCATTAGTTTTATAAAACTACTTAATATATATGTGGCACATTTTCATTGAATCAAGTGCTCTTTGATGACTTTCACAGCTAACGCCTGCACAAAGACTACTTTCTACAATTATAGGAATGTTTGGAAAATTTGCTTTCATTAACATGGCATTAGAAATAACACAAATATCTGTGCAAAGACCAACTAAACTAATGCTTTCAATTTCCTCTTTTTTAGATAATTCAACCATGTACTTTTCAAGTTCAACGGAACCAAAAGTTGGTTTATCAAATGGTTTTTCCACAACAAGTGGCAATAATTTATCACAGATTTCCCAGCCCTTTGTTCCTTTTATACAGTGAGGAACAGGAAGGTTCTTACCCTCTTCTGTTTCTAGGTAATTATCATTGTGGGTATCACGGGTAAATAATACTTTACCATCAAAATCTTTTACCCTTTTATAAACACCATCAACTATTGCCTGAGCCTCAGCGGTTCCAAGAGCCCCATCAATAAAATCATTTTGCATATCAATAACTAGTAGTACTTTCATCTTTTTACCCCTATTTAAATTTCATTTCTCTACATTATTAAGGTTAGTACTTGCATAACAAAATGTCTATAACTTAAAAAAAGAGAGCCTAGAAAAATTAATTTCCAGGCCATTTTTTTATTTATTTCTATTTATGCAAACTTATTAAAAACTACAACTTTATCAATTGAAACTTTTTCAGTTGGTTTTTGTGGATTCTTTGGCTCCCCTATAGGAAGTATTGCTTTTATGATTTTATCAGATGGAACATTTAAAATCTTTCTAATAGATTTATTAATTTTAGGCATTTTGGTTGTGCCATCTGCCCAAACAGTTGCAAGTCCTAAAGAAGTTAGAGCTATTAATATATTCTCAACTGCTGCACCATAATTAACTTCTTCAAAGTGCATTGAATCATAGGAGTTTTCTTTCTCACTCATTGCAACTAAAACAAATTGAGAAGTCTTTAATCCAGTAATTGGTGCTGCCTCAGATAATTTCTTTATTATAGCAGGATCAGTTATTGCTACAAATGATGTAGTATAATTGTGCATTCCACAAGGAGCAGCTAAAGCGGCCTCTAGTATTTTTTTAACATCTTCTTCACTAATCTTTTTATCAGTAAATTCACCACGATAGGTGTATCGGCTATTAATGGCTTCAAAAGTATCCATTTATATTCTCCCACAATTATTAATAAAATAAGATTTAATAATTGATATATTTTTTAATATTCTACCATAAATTAACTTTAATAGATAAAATATGGTGAATTTTAAACCTTTTATTTACTCTTTTTTTCTAAATAGCTAGTATTTGCCATTAAACTGAGTTCTGTAATTTTACAAGATAAATCTTTTCCAAACATCTCTTGAATTTTAACATCTATCTTTTTCCAGTTTTCTTTTACATTTGGCAAAGAATCATAGCCATGTTCTGTTAATTCTACTTTTGTATTTCTACCTATATACTTTCTTTCAACCAAATTTAAATTAACAAGTTTATCTAAGAAGCGAGTAATAGTACTTGGCTTCATAGCTAGTACCTCAGCAATCTCAGATGGAGTGTGTTTGTCTAACTCTCCTATTGCAATCAGAGTAAAGCCCTGTGTTGCAGTGTAATCTGAATCTTTAAATGCCTCATCGGCTATACTATTTAGATGGCGTGCTAATTGATTTGTTGAGAAGTACATACAATTATCAAAAATGCTCATAATGACTTTTCCTTTTTTACCATTTATTTTGGTAAAATATTTCTATACATAATATACACTTGTATATACATGTATTGTATTACTATGATTTACTTCATATAAGTAATATTGTCAACACATCAAATTTACTCTAAAAATCTAAACTCAATGTATTTATAAATACTATAATATAACGATAAAGAAAATTCCTCAATAATATGCATTATTAATATACTTATAAATAAAAAAACCTAGAAACAAAGGAGGAGAGCTTCTAGGAATACTTATATATATATGGAGTTATAATACTTATGTAAAAACAATTTTCCTTTGTTTACAAAAGTACACAACATTGAAGGATACTACACCTATGTGTAATTACATTCAAGGTAAAAGTGTGAAAAATATTAATAAATACCTCATCTACAAAATAATTTAAGACGAATCTAGTTATAAAAATAATCTATAGAATGGAAAAAATATTAACCTTAGTATTGACATTTTTTCTTAATGTAACTATAAATATTACATCAGTTGTAACAAATGAAGTTACATTTTTAAGACAATGATTAAGAGGGGGCAAAAATGAGTGAAAAAAACGATTACAGAGATCAATTTTATTTTGAAAATACTGATTCATGTGAAATAGCTTGCAATATAAATCCTATCGAGAGTTCAAAGGAACCAGAGATAGAGGAACCACCTAAATTAATCAGTGTCGCAGAATTATCAAAGAGTTATAGAGAGAGTCAAACTATTTCTACAACACTTACAGGAAGAACTTTTTTAAATGATGATACTCTTGCAAGACAAGCAGGTCGTTATGCTCAAGCAAATGGCAAAAAGAAAAAACTAGTAAATAGAGTTTTTCATGCAATGTTTGACGAGGGAAAAGATACAAATGAGGTTTCAACAATACTTGAATTAGCCGAGGATGTTGGACTTGATAAAAAGAAACTTGCTAAGGAATTACGCCCAAGGAATACCTATAATGAGAAGTAGTACAAAATATACAGAAGCAATACAGATATTATGTTATATAGCAATTAAACAAAATACTCTTCCAACCTCAGACAAAATTGCAAAAAGTATTAATACAAATCCTGTTGTAGTTAGACGACTTTTCAAATTATTAAAAGATGCAGGTCTTATTGATATAAAAAGAGGATATGGTGGTTGTAGTTTAAATAAAGAGGCAAGTGAAATTACTTTATTAGATGTTTATAAAGCTGTTGAATCAGAAAAAAATCGTCAAATATTTAAATTTCATGAAGGTCTAAATACCTCCTGCATAATCGGCTCCCGCATTGAAGAAATACTAAAAGAACCATTTTCAAATGCCCAAGATGCCCTAGAAAAAGAATTAAATGCAGTAACATTAGAAGATGTTATTTTTAAAATATCAAAATACAAGAAATAGTATAGGAGAAAAAGCAATGAATGAAGCTTATAAGAACATAATATCAAGAAGATCAGTTAGAAGTTTTACTGGAGAGTCAATCGATAGAGAAACACTAAATTTAGTTTTAGAAGCTGGTATCTCAGCACCAAGTGCTGTTAACAAACAACCATGGGAAATTTTTGTAATTGAAGATAAAAAAACTCTAGAAGAAATTTCTAATTTAGAAAATTTCTATGTAAAAATGGCAAAAAGTGCTGGTGCCGCTATTATAGTTTGTGGAAATCTAGAAAAAGCACTTCCACAACCTGCACAAGAATATTGGGTTCAAGATGCAAGTGCTGCTACTGAAAATATTCTACTTGCAGCAAACGCTTTAGGTCTAGGTGCAGTATGGACTGGTGTTTATCCAACACTAGATAGAGCTGAAACATTATCTAAATTATTAAACCTTCCAAAGCATATTATTCCATTAAATATTATCCCAATTGGAGTACCTGCTAATACTAAACACCCTGAGAAGAAGATGGATAAAAATTGTATCCACTTTGGTAAATACTCAGAATAAATTAGAGTTATTTTAATAATAGAAAAATTTAATTAAGGCCTCAACTACTATTATAGTAGGTGAGGTTTTCTATAATAGAGAATAATGATATAAAGGGATGAAAGGAAAAAAACATGAATGAAACTTTAAATACTATATTTAGTCGTAGAAGTATTAGAAAATATAGTGATAAAAAAATAGAGCAAAGTACAATTGATTTACTAATCAAAGCTGGATTATCAGCGCCATCTAATGTTAATAAGATGGATTGGGAATTCATTGTAATTGATGATAAAGAAATACTTGAAAGAGTGGCTAATGCAACTCTATATGGCAAGATGACTAAAGATGCACCTTTAGCAATTGTTGTATGTGGAAATCTTGATCGAACCCTCATGGGTGAAGGTGCTGAATTCTGGGTACAAGATTGTAGTGCAGCAGCTGAGAATATTCTTCTAGCAGCCCACTCTCTAGGTTTAGGTGCTGTATGGACTGGAGTATATCCAACATCAGATAGAATTAGAAATGTTTCTAAGGCTATAGGAAATATTCCATTAAACATTGTTCCACTAGCACTAATTCCAGTTGGATATCCACTAGAAGATGAAATCTTAGTTGAAAAAGAACTACCTACTGATAGAGTTCATTACAATGGCTATTAATCAATAGATAGATTATATACAAAAACGGATGTCATTTATGATAGTCCGTTTTTTTATATTCCAAAGAAGATTTTAAAGCCTATCAAGATAAGTACAAGGCCACCAAATAACTCTGAATGTTTAAATTTACATCCTATAGAGCAGCCTAATATAGTTCCTATATAACTAAGTATGAAAGTTACTATTCCAATTATAATAACACTTAAATAAATATTAATATCTATGAAAGAAAAAGAAATACCAACACTTAATGCATCAATACTAGTTACTATTGCAAGTAATAATATACTGCTTAATTTAGTTGGTTCACTAGGTTCTATTTCACAAGCAGCACTACTTACACACTCTGTATTAAATTTCCCCTTATACCATTCTCTTATCATATTAAGTCCAATTAAACTCAAGAGAATGAAGGCTATAACATTATTAAAATTGAAATTACTAAATCTTAGTAAATCACCAATAAAATAGCCTATTAATGGCATTATTGCTTGAAACAATCCAAACATGAATGCAACTTCAATAGCTACTTTTCTTCTATTTTTATGTCCCCGTATTCCAAGAGAAATTGCAACACTAAAGGCATCCATTGAGAGAGCTATTGCAATAATTATTATTGTTATCAAATTCATATATTATATCCATTTTAAATTTTAATTTCATTTACTCATAACATTTTCTCCATAATATAAAGTATATGGAGAAAAATTAGTAGGGAGTAATAAAAAGCTCAATTTATAGAGTGTGTACTATCTAAAATTAAAGAGGCTCCCTGCAATATTATTTCAAATATAGAGGAAGCTTCATTAACAAATTATTTATATTTAATTAATATTATAGTTCGCCTTTTTCAAATTTTTCAAAGACTTCTCTAAATACTTCAGGAGATTGAGCTCCTGTTATTCTAACCTTATTATTAATAATAAAAGTTGGAACACTAGTTATTTGGTTTTGAGTGCAGAAATATTGATTATCTAAAAGAGTATTTTTGTATTTAGGATCACTTAATACTTTATCTACTTCTTCTGAACTAATTCCAACACTTTCAGCTAATTTCTTTAAATCTTCATCAATTCCAATATTTATCTTATCTACAAACATCGCTTTGTACATAACATCATTATATTGATCACCCTTACCTACTTCTTTTGCATACTCTGCAAGCCTAAGGGCTTTATTAGAGTTTACAACAGTTTCTAGGTCTGCTATTTCAACACCAAATTTCGCGCCATAGTCTTTTATCTGTTTTCCCATACCCTCAACGGATCTAGGAGCAAAATAATTTGCGACACTAATTCCTTCTTCAGGAGCATCAGCGTGTATTTCAAAAGCCTTGAATGTGAATTCAGTTTCATAATCAGGAGTTACTGTATCTAGTATTGATTTTCCAATGTAGCAAAATGGACATTGAAAATCAGAATACATTTGTATATCAAATTTCATATATATTACCTCGATAAACTATTTTAGTTTTTATTGTATATACAATATAAGCATATACAATATAAACGTCTAGTGTATCAGTCACTTATTACAATCTTTATAAAAATAGATTGAGATAATTAAGACTACAGATATTTTTATAACTGTAGCCCACAATTTAAATATTAAAGGTGTTTACCACATTAATATTTTATCTAAAAAACTTTTCACAATAGGATCTTTTGGATGTTCAAAAATATCTCTACTCTTTCCAACTTCAATTAATCTAGCACCATGAGAGGTAGAAGTTTCAGATAAGAAACCTGTCTTTTCACAAGCTACCTTTGCAAAACCCATTTCATGAGTAACTATTATGAAGTTTAAACCCTCATCCTTTAGCTCATTAATCATATCTAATACTTCAACAGTATATTCAGGATCAAGTGCTGATGTTGGTTCATCTAAGTACAAGAGTTCAGGACGAGGAGCTACAGCTCTAGCTATTGCAATACGTTGTTGTTGTCCTCCAGATAATTCTGATGGTTTCTTATATGAATCTTTTAAAAGTCCAAATCTATCTAATAATTCTTCAGCCCTAACTAGAGCCTCTTTATGGGTAAATCCGTGAACTTTTTCTAAGGGAATTGTTATATTCTCTAATCCTGTCCAATGTTTAAAAAGACCATTTTGTTGGAATACAAAACCTGTTTTTCTACATTCAACAAAAACCTCTCCTTCAGTTGGATCTATTAAACCAGCTAAAATTCTAAGTAATGTTGATTTACCACCACCGGATGGGCCAATTAAAGAAAGAGTTGAAATATCATCATCAAATTCAACATGTGATAATACTCTCTTCATCTTCCCCTCAGGGGTCACAAAACTATGTGATAAATCTTTTATTTTTATTCTCATTTTATATCATCCTATGTATCAAAACTATAATGCTTTTCAAATGCTTTTCCAACAATTGCTAGAGGAATAGTTAGACAAAGATAAAGAACTCCTAAAAATAGATAACTTTCAAATAATCTAAAGTTTAGAGCAGATATTTCTCTAATTGTTTGAGTTAATTCAATAACAGCTATAATTGATAACAGTGATGAATCTTTAATAATTGATGAAAATTGACCAACTAAAGCTGGTAATATTCTTGCAATTAACTGTGGTATTATTACTAATTTAACAGTCTGGGATTTTGTAAAACCAACGGCCTTTGCTGCCTCTAACTGAGTAGTAGCAAGTCCTTGAATTCCACCTCTTATAATTTCGGCAATATATGCACCTTCAAAGGCAGATAAAATTAATACACCTGATAAAAATCTATTACTAACACCCCATGCAGTACCTATAATATAATAAAATAGATAGATTTGCATAATAAGAGGAGTTCCTCTAATAAAATTAATATATATTGATGAAACATATTTTAAAAAGAGTATTTTACCGTTTTGCCAAAGAGCAGCAACTATACCTATTAGTAGGCTTAAAACAAAACCTGCTAAACTAAGTGCTACAGTCATTAGAAAACCTTGCAAAATCCTAGATCTAAATTGAATAATAAACGAGAAATCAAAGCGAACACCAAGCCTTAGTACGGATATCCATACTAAAGCTAGGATCAACAATGATGCTAATAGAGCATTAGCAGCTTTTCTAATAATTAGTTGAGATCGAAGAACCATTTAAAACCTAAATCCTCAAAAGCCTTTTTCTCATCAGCTAAGTATTTGTCAGATAATTTATCAAATCCACCTTCTGCTGTAAATTTTGGAATAAATGCATTTAACTGATTAAGTAGTTCGCTATTACCCTTTCTAACTGCAACGCCCCACATTTCATTATCCTGGAAAGGAACAAATACGGCACGAGTGGTATCTAGATTTTTCTGCCAGTTTCTATAAATTGTTAATTGATCATAGAAGAAGCCATCTGCTTTACCCTGTGCAACTTCTGTTACACAAGCACTCTCATCTGCTAATGTTATGATTTCTGCTTTATCCATATGTGATTTTGCATAAATGAATCCAGTAGAACCAGCTTTTACAGCAATTCTCATACCGCTTTGATTTAAATCTTCAACAGTATTAATATCAGAATCTTTATTTACTAAAATACCAAGTAGTGAGTTTGCATAAGGAACTGAGAAATCAATAACTTCTTTTCTTCCCTCTGTAATAGTCATACTACTTACAATCATGTCAACTTTGCCAGTTTGAAGAGATGGAATTAATCCTTCCCAAGCTGTGTTAACAATTTTTACCTCACGGCCAATTGATTCACCAAAGGCTTTAGCGAAATCTACACTAACACCAGATGGATTACCAGCAGTATCTTTTGTTTCAAATGGAGGATATGCCAATTCCATTGCAACTATAAGAGGTTCACTCTTTTCTGTTACTTGAGAAGTCTCTGTCTTCTGAGTTGTTGTACTCTCAGCCGTTTCAGTAGTCTCCTTCGAATCACTCTTAGCACAACCTGCTAATAGAGCAACACAAAGTAGAAGTACACCAGTTAAAGTTAATTTTGCTAAACTTTTCCTAGATCTGATTACATTTTTCATATAATACCTCACTTATTTTAATAGGTGTGTTAAAAACTTTAACACAGAAATTTTTTATTTTTTGAATACAACTAATGCTAAATTAATTGTATCTCCCACTTAATTTATAAAAAATAAAAAAGTTAGAAATCTAATTGTGAAAGCAAAAATTATAATCAATTTAGTATGTAATTATAATCGGTGCTTAAACATATTCTAACCCAAATTAGGCATTTTTACTATACTAATACATTCAATAAAAATAAAACCATATAAAAATGGTATGATTTATGGAGAAATAAAAATACGCATAAGTGCAATAATTCATTGCCCACTCAATACATATATTGATAATCAACTAGCCATATTTATTAAATAAAATTTTAAAAAAACAGTCTTTTTTCTCATAAATTTCTAATAAATTTTAACAATAAAAATGATCTATCATTACACATGTGTAAAAAATTTATATTAAGTAGTTGATTTTTCTCATCAAATAACTATTATGTATTTACTCACAACAAGCATTCTTGAGTAAAAGGTAAATAAATGTCAAAAAAATCAAAAGATCTTATTGCAAAATCATTAATTGAATTGATGCAAGATCATCCATATAAATTAATTACTATCTCTGAAATATGTGATAACACACAAGTCGTTAGAAAAACTTATTATAATAATTTTAGCTCTAAACACGATGTAATATCATACTATTGTAAAAAATTAATTGATGAATATTTTAACAGTGTCTTAGATAACAACAACGAAATGGTGAAAGACACATCAAGTCTTTTCTTCTTATTTGGAGAAAAGCATAAAGACGAACTAAGATTATTAATGGATAATAATCTTTATCATATTTTTGGAGAAGAATTTAGAGCAGTTCTTCCCCGACTCCAATCACTTCTACCTAAGCAGAAATTGTTTGAAGTACAAAAGGAAGATTTGGAGTTTATATATTCTTTTCTATCAGCAGGTATTATTCAAATACTTGAGCAATGGATTAAAACCAATTCAACTAAAACAATAAAAGAATTAACTGATATTTATTTCTATATTATTGATAATATTCCTGAAGCAATACATCCTAGCACTCTATAGTGCTAAATTATATTACTTGATCAGGGCTTTGTAGGCTTTAATAACCTCACTTGGCTCTGCTCTTTTAGTATAATCAGCATCAATCCAAGCTTTAACTATTTTTTTCTCACCATCAATTACATAGGTTGCAGGCAATGGAAGATTTGCATCTTTAGTACCAGTTGATTTAACAACAGACTTACCATAGAGAAGTTGAAGAGTTTTTGGAAGATGATAAAGTAGTCCAAGCTTTATAGCTAGCTTATTATCTACATCACTTAAAACACTAAAGTTTAATTTACTTACATCTTGCTCAACACTTGTTACATCAGGCTTTTCAGGAGAAATAGCAAACATTCTTACATCACTATTTTCTTCTTCGCTTAAAATTGCCTCATAGGCTCTTAATTCTAAATTACAATATGGGCACCAAGAGCCTCTATAAAAACTAATAATGGCAGGTTTGCCATCTAGTAATTTATATAAATCTACCTCGGATGAGGATAAATCTAAAAGAGTTTCATTATCAAAAGTTCCACCTTCAGCTTTAGCTTCCTTTTCAATTCCTGTTTCTTTTAAATTCTTAGTTGCCTTTTGCATCTGATCTGTTACTAGTTTGGGATATTTTTTTAATGCAGCATTCTGCTTTTCTATTAATTGTTCACTTAAATTCATTTTATGTCCTTTGGTTTATCTTATTAAAAGATAAACAATATAAAATAATTATATGACCAGTCGTCTATAAAGTCAATAGCATATATACCTACTATGAATAAGTATTGTTTTTTACTATTTATATTAGTATTTAATACTAATCACATAATAAGTATTACGCTTTTCATATTACTTTTATAGGTTCTTCTGATTTTTTGTTAAATATATTGTAGATAAATAGATATTAGAACTAAACAAACTCCTAAATTAATGGTATATAGAGTTATGTTATTTTATTTCGCTCCTTTAGAAGGAATTACCAATTATATTTATCGGAATACTTATTCGACTTATTATAAGAGTGTTGATAAGTTTTTTACACCATTTCTTAGTGCTAATGTAGCCGGTGCTATTGCACAGAAATCACAAAGAGAAATCTCTAGTGAAAATAATATGGGTATTAATCTAGTACCGCAACTTCTAAGTAATAACTCAAATACATTTAATACAGTATCACAAAAGCTAAAAGACCAAGGCTATGGAGAAGTTAACCTTAATCTAGGTTGTCCATCAGGAACAGTAACTAGTAAAGGTAGAGGCTCGGGACAACTAAAAGACTTAGATGCATTAAAAATATTCTTTGATGAGATATTTGAAAATCAAGTAATTGATATTTCAGTTAAAACTAGAATAGGTTTCACATCCCCAGATGAGATGGAAAAGATTCTCCCAATCTTTAATAACTACCCTATTAAAGAACTAATAGTTCATCCTAGAGTAAGAGAAGATTATTATAAAGGTCCAATAAATCTAGACGTATTTAGCGATATTGTTAAAGAGTCAAAGAGTTCAGTTTGCTACAATGGAGATTTAAACAGTGTAGAACAAATTGAAAACATAGTTAAAAAATTTCCATCAATTGATAAGATTATGATAGGTCGCGGTCTAATTGCAAATCCAGGATTAATTGATGAATATAAAAGTGGTAATAAAATGGATATTGCAACTTTTAAAGAGTTCCATGATACAATTCTATCTCAATATTCATCTATTCTTTTTGGAGAGAGAAATATTCTTTTCAAAATGAAAGATCATTGGAAGATTTGGAAAACAAGTTTTCCAAATAATGAGAGAGAAATTAAGAAGATTCTTAAAGTCCAAACTTTAAAGAATTATACAAATATTACAGATAAAATCTTAAATTAAGTTTTAGAAAATAAAAAGGTGTATGGAATTTAGAGAAAATCAAACTCTAGCATACACCTTAATTTTATTATATCAAAAAATATTATACACCTAGATATTTATTTTCTAGGGTAACTTTATTAATCTTTTCACTAAAGTCTTTTGCAAAATTAATATATTCATCATATTCTGCATTCTTTGCACCAACTGGACAAATTCTAATACATCTAAAGCATGAAATACATTTAGAAGAATCTATTTTACTAAAATCCATCTTATCAATAGCACCACTTGGGCAAAGTTTTGCACATTGACCACAGTTAACACATTTAGTAGAAGTTAATGGAGTAAAATGTCCACCTTTTGTAGCACCTTTTCTATAGGGTCTATTACCTGGAACACTTATTGCTTCAAGTTCACCTTTTTTAAGTTTATTAGCTACTTTCTTTGCAAATAAAACATCTTCTTCAACATCATTTTTATTAGGTCTTCCAACCTGAATTTTACCATAGGTATGTTCCCCTATTAGCATAGCAGCAGCTATAGGAACAAATCCATTTGCTTTTACAGTATCAGATAATTCAAGAAGAGCATCATCAAAATCTCTATTACCGAATGTAACGCTTAATACACAGGGTGTATTATTTCCCTTAAAATGTTTAAGTCTATCAATAGCACTCTCAAGAACTCTTCCACCATAAACAGGAACACCAAAAACAACTACATCTTGATTGTCTAGAAAAACGTCTTTATCTACTGAATTATACATGCTAATATCAAAACTTTTAGCATTTTCATCCAAAGCTTTTCCAATTGCCTCTACACCTTTTTTTGTTGTACCTGTTGCAGAAAAATACACACTAGTTACATCCATTTATGCCTCCTAATTATTCTTAATATAACAATAAATCAATTAATTATTATATAAATAACAACTCATTATAATTTTTTTTCAATATTATAAAAAGGGGAAAATTAATAATATCTAGCCCTTATTAAAAACTACAAGTAGATCTTCTCTATAGTCCTCTATAATTTCATCATTCTCAATAATAACATCCTCTATAATTTCATCACTTTTTGTGTTGATGCTATCAATTAAGAGAGTTAACATTTCATTATTTTCCTCTGCATAGGTTCTAGCCTTATCGGCCTCTCCATTTAGAAGATAAGTAGTAACTACTCTCTCGCACTCACTTAATTTATTATATAAAGACTTAAAGGGACTATTTGAGCTATCATCAACTAAAGAGCTATCTTCATTTTTATCAGTAGAGCTGAGCAGAGAATCAAGCTGACAATAATCTTTTTCTCTCTCTTCTTCTTCAATCTCTTTAAAAGAAGCAAGATCATCAAAGCAATCATCTGCTTCTTCAACAATCAATTTATCTTGAATATTACTGCTTGCAACTCGTATTTTATCAATTTCATCAGAGTTAAATGAAAAACCTATATCATCAAGTTCATCATTATATTCTGCTTCAATAAACTGCTCATAAGGAAGATAAAAAGCTCTTTTTAGATATATATTATCTTTTAGCCAAGCTGAAAACAATTCATTTAATTTACTCTGAACTCTTATTCTTTCCTGAAGCCTACTCTTTAATTTATAGCTAATATATTCACTATCTATCTCGTATTGTGGAAGCTTTGTACCACCACATTGAGAGACAATTATATCTAATAGAGATTGTGCAAAGTCTCTAATTGAAGATCTAAATTCATCTCTAAAATGTACTTGTACTGATTTATGAACACCTTGGATAAAATAATCAATTTTTCTATAGATATTATCAATCAAAACAATATTAATATCTAATCTTGAATAAGTATTTAAATTATCGTAGGGAGTATATGAGGTTTCACTTATAGTATTCTCAAAGAATCTATCAAAACTCACCTCTTTATAATCATTGGTATTAAAAGTAAATCTTTCAGCTTTAAGTCTGTAATAGATATAAGAAAAACATTTCTCAAAAATATATTTTGTATTTTTATTATATTTACTAAAAGTATCTAAATTAAAGATATTAAAAATTACAAAACAAACAGGAGATGACCACTCTCCATTCTCATAGACTATTTCTTTTTTTATAAACAAAGGAATATCAATATCATCTATATAATTACTATCTTTTAATACATCATAATGTTGAAGATAAAGACTCTCATAGGCCGCTCTCAATAGATTTGTAAATTTAAGAGTCTTAGGACTAATACTTTGAAGGTATTTTATAAGCTTTAGATTATTAGCATATTCATCCGAATAAAGAGATGATAATATTTCAGCTAAATATATTTGCAAAAAAGCAGCATAATTATTCGTTGGAATTTGTTTTTTACGTACAGAGGTACGATATGAAAAATAACTAATTAGCTGAGATTCATTTAAATTATAATATTGAACCTCTTGTAGAATTTTAGGTTCTTCACATTCAATATCAAAATAAACATTTACTCTTTTAAAATCTTTTATATCTTTAAGAAATTTAATTGTAGAAGCTCTTTTTCCGCGCCCTACACTAAAGCTTTCAGAGATATAGGAAGCAATTAATTTTTTAAATTCTTTTAAGTCCATGTTGCCACCTACTTTTAGCACCAATTATATAAACACAAAACAAATTATTTATATAAACTCTATTTATAAATACTTAGAAACTAAATTATTCTACTTAAATAGAGAATTAAGAGCAACAACAGCTGATTTAAATGCTAGAGGAATTTTATCAATGTCTTCTTTTTTTGTTAATGGATATAACTCAAAACCAGTAATCTCATCGCTATCTTCAGCTTTTAGTAGTGATAAGAAATTCTTAGAATCGGCTTCATTAAATGTAGCTTTGAAAAAGATATCGCAAGTAACATAATCAATTTCATTATATTGGTAATCATTTGAAGCACTAGTAAGATAGGAAATACTCTTAGGAACTAATCCTATTTCTTCAAAGCACTCTCTATATGCTGCCTCTTCTGCACTTTCTCCAGGATCAACAAAACCACCAGGAATTGCTAAATATCCTTTTTTAGGTTCTCTACCTCTTTTAATTAATAGAATATGATCCTCTCCATCTTTTTCAATGATAGTTACAAGCGCAACAGCTGCTGCCACATTATTATAGATACTGAGATGACAATCACTACAGCTCCATTTTCTATTATTTACATAGGATAGAGTTTCTTTACCACAATTAGGACAATATTTTAATTCTTTCATCTAAACCTCACTAAAAATTCCATTTAATCAATACTTATTGTGTATTTTAGCATAAAAAGATAAAAGAAAGAATTAATTTTTTATAGGTATATAGAAAACTAAATAAAGGATTTAAAAGAAAATAATCCTGAAACAAATTAACAAGTTTCAGGATTAGGTATATCAGAATTTATAATATTTTATATTTTGGTTTATAAACCATATGTATAATTAACTAATACTGTAGATACAAAGCTACCAGCAGGAATAGATGAATTACCATTTATAGCAAGATAAAATTCAGCTAAGTTAGCGCTAGTTAGGTTTGCTCCTGCAGGAATTATTATATCCATTCCACCTAAATTGCTTTTAGTATAGTCATTAGAATATGTATAACCAGTTGATACAAGGTTAACTTCTGGTTCTAAGTTTGTATCATAATTTTCATTGCCATTAAACTCACCGATAAATGAACCAGCTTCAATAGAAACTGATAGAACTAAATCATCATTTAAGTTACCACTAGTTCTCTTTACAATAAAATTATCAGTGTTTGAAACTTTAGATAAATCAAAACTATCTTCTATAGTAGATCCATTAGATAAATCAGTATCATTATAAGCTAGAGAAAATGTATAAGAAGTTTGTTTAACAGAACCATTAATTTTAATGTCTCGTTTATCAGAAGTTGCGAAAGTTGCTGTAATTGTAAGAGCGGCTAGAGCAAAGATTGTTAATAATTTTTTCATAATTTGTCTTTTTTGTTTCCTTTTAATTTTATTAATGAAGCTTTTCCTTAACTTCATATTAATAATATATACTCAGTTATAACCTATGTCAATTCTTAATTAGCCCGTATCAAGTCATTATTTTTAACTTTTTTTTAAATACATATATTAAAAGGAAATATATTATCATAATACCCATTAAAAATAGGTATTATGACTTTATGATATATAACAACTTATACTATAAGAGAAAGTGTCAGAGTAGATGAGTACATATATGACACCTTCTCTGACACATTTTTGTTAAAGTTTTTATACCTATGAATATTTAATATTTTATTCTTTAACAGATCCTGCTAATAGACCTTGTACAAAATATTTACCAAGGAAAATATAAATACAAAGTACAGGAATAGCTGAAATTATAGCTCCTGCCATTGAATCATTCCAAGCAACAGCTTGTCCACCAGCTAATTGTGATAATCCAACAGTAATTGGATTTGTTTCTTGACTCGTTAGACAAATAGCCCATAAAAATTCATTCCAAATCTGTGTTGATTGCCAAATTCCAACAACAACAAATGATGGAATTGATAGTGGTAATATTAATCTTGTAAATATAGTAAAATATGAAGCACCATCTATTCTTCCTGATTCAAGAATTGAATTAGGTATTTGATCATAAAAGTTTCTAAATAGCATTGTTACAATTGGAATACCATAAACTACATGGGCAAGTATTAAACCATTTAATCCTGCCATATTTAATCTTCTAAGAGTATCAAATAAAGGAATCAAGATGATTTGATACGGAATAAACATACCAAATAGCATTAATGTAAATATTAATTCACTACTTTTAAATTTATTCTTTGAAAAGATGTAGCCATTGATGGCCCCAACTAGAGCTGAAATTACTGTAGCAGAAAGAGTTAATACAAAACTGTTTCTAAGATATGGAGCAAGCTTTACTATAGCATGTTTGTATCCTATTGAAGTTGGATTACTTGGAAATCTCCAAGCAGTTAACAAATTTATATCAGCTCTTGCCTTCAGAGATGTAATAAAAGCCATATACATAGGAACTAAATATATAAAACATATCAATACCATTACAGCATAATAAATTATACGCTTTGTTTTTTTACGCTTCAGTGCATTAGCCATTATTGTACCCTCTCTTTGTGTGAATGAATCATGTATGGAATAATAAACATAGCTGCAAATATAAATAGAATAACAGCCATGGCACTACCAAGAGCTAGTTTGTTAGCCCTAAATGTAGTTGTATACATTCTAACTGATGGATGTCCTGTAAATTCATTATCTGTTCCAGCCATTGCATAAATTAAGTCAAACATCTTAAGAGATATATGAGCCATAATAACAACGGCACTCATTGTAATAGGTTTTAAATTAGGAATTGCTATTTTAGTATAATATGTAAATTCACTAGCACCATCTAATTTAGCACTCTCTTTTATAGAACCTGAGAGTCCTCTAAGACCTGCTAAATACAGAGCCATTGCATAACCTGAATATTGCCATATACCAGCAAATAAAATACCGATGGTTGCAAGATTAAAACCATGAAGTTCCTCGCTAGCTAGTGCTGGAGGTAATAAAGGTTGAATTATAAAAGCAAATATTAATAGTATTCCAACTACAATTGCATTATTTCTAATTCCTTTTTTATTTTCTTTAAGAATTGCATTTATTAAAAAGACTACAAATACAAGAGCAACTATTATTGCAATTACTTGATATATGTTTTGCCAATTAAATTGCCATATCTGTTTTTTACTACTTATCCACTGAAATGTTCCTTGAGTATTGCCAAACCAAGTTGGAATTGCATTTAATCCACCTGAAGGAGCTAATAACCATCTCCAAACAGTACCACTAACGATAAATGAAAGTGCCATTGGATATAAGAATATAGTTCTATAGAATCCTTCTTTATGAACTCTACGATCTAATAAAATCGCAAGCAATAATCCAACAATTAAAGTACCAGCTAAGAGTAATACTGTATAAGTTACTGTATTAACAAGGTCCTGTCTAAAGCCTTTATTGATAAAACTTGAGAACAGTGATTTATAATTATCTAGTCCAATAAAGTTCTTTATAGGATCTATACTCATTCCTCTCCAGTCTGTCATTGATGAATAAATTGTAGTAGCTATAAATCCATAAACAAAGATTCCAACTAAGATAATTGATGGTAGCAAAATTAGTATAGAGTATAATGTATCTTTACTATTTTTTTTTGCCATAATTTCTCCTCCTTTTAACTTAAGAGCGGCCTCTTAAACTAAGAAGCCGCCCAAACTAAATAATATAGATATTATTTACTCATACCATTACTTGAAGCGATTTCAGCGCAAGACATAGCAGCTTGTTTAGCATCTCTTGTACTCATGTACTGTTCAATAACTGAAGAGAAATCATTCATGAAACCTTCATTAGCTACAACACCGTGAGCTAGAGAACCAACAATTGTATCTTCTGCAAAGTTCATTGCAGCACTCTTTGAATAAGTACTATAAAGACTCATGTCAGCATCAATTCTTGCAGGAATAGAACCCTTTAGAGGATTAAATGCATCTTGACCTGATTTAGATCCACATTCTTCTAACCAAGCAACTGCAGCATCAGGATTTTTACATCCTTTTGGAATACCAAAACTATCTGATAAGAATTGGAATACACCATTTGTTCCAGGAGTATTAGCCCAACCAAAACCTGTTCCAGGTTCAAGTTTTAATGTTGTCATCATATATCCAGCAGCCCAGTCACCCATGAAGTTAAATGCAGCTTGTCCATTAACTACCATATCGGTTGCTTGTTGCCATGAAAGAGATGATGCGTCTTTGTTTGTATAATCTAATAACATACCAAAGTTTTCCCAAACCTTAATAACTTTTGGATCTGTCCAAGCAATTTCACCATTCCATAGTGCATCATAATCAGCAGCACCAAGAGTTGCTAATGCAATATTTTCCCAGTTTTCTGTTGCGGTCCAAGTTTGACCCATTGATAGAGGAACAATACCCTTTGCTTTTAACATTTTAGCTGTTGCAAAGAATTCGTCTAATGTCATTGGAACTTTAACTCCCCATTTCTTTAAATTAGATGGGATATACCACATAACATTTGATTTATGTACACAAACAGGAACAGACCAGATACCCTTATCAGTACCAATTAGATTGATAACGTCTTTAGGGAATACATCCATCCAACCTTCTTTTTCAAAGATAGGTGTTAAATCATACATACGGTCTGAATCAACCCATGTACCAATTAATTCTTGTCCAGCGTGAACTTGGAATGCTTCAGGTGGATCATTGTTTAACATACGAGTTTTTAAAACAGCTTTTGCATTAACACCAGAGCCGCCTGTAACTGTTGCATTAATCAAGTTAACATCTGGGTTTTTAGCTTCAAAATCTGCTACCATTGCAGCTAGTGCGGGACCCTCATCTCCTGCCCACCATGAGAAGATTTCTAAATCACCACTTGGCATCTTGTCTGTTAAAACAAGTTTGTTAGCATCCATTGGAGCTGCCATTGTAGATTCCTTTGTTCCTTGAGCGAAGACAATACCCATAGCCATTAAGCCGATAGATACCATAGCTAAAGTTTTTTTCATAAAAATTCCTCCTAAACTTTTGTTTATACAATATTTTCACATCTAATATATGTGGCGTACATAGAAAAATTTTTGATAATTTAATGATTTTTTTAGATTGTTATATAAATATCATTATTTAATAATTAATCAATCAAAGTTGATATAAAATAATACATAAGTTACCAAAACAGGAGAACTATCTCATTTAGAAATTATTTTCCTTGCAGAATAAAAAAAGTGTGCCTACAATAAAATATATGGAATATACAATAATTCTCGTCGACGATGAAGCACATGTTAGAAGCAGTATTAGGAATAACACTCCGTGGGCTGATTACGGCTTTAATGTTATAGGAGAGGCTAATAATGGCATTGAAGCACTTGAATTAATTGAAGATGAAGTCCCAGATGTAGTTATCACAGACATAAGAATGCCATATCTAGATGGCATTGAATTAATAAAAGAATTAAACAAAATTCATCCTAATATTACCATAATAATACTAAGTGGTTATGATGAGTTTACATACGCTCAAACTGCAATAAAATATAATGTTAGTGAATATATATTAAAGCCAGTTAGTAAAAAGGATTTTGTTGGAATTCTTGAGAGAACTAAAAAAAGTCTAGATGATAATTTTAAAAAAATTAATGATATAAATAAACTTGAAAATCAATATAAAATGGCACTGCCTCTATTAAAAGAGAAGTTTCTATTATCACTATTAACTCCTAATAAAGAAATTGATGATAATGAATTGATTCAAAAATCAATATCATTTGGATACAATATTGATAAAGATTGCTTTATTATTGCAACCCTTGAAGCTAATAGAAACAATAGTCCTCTTATAGCTATTTCTATGCTTGAAGCCTGTAAAGAAATACTTAACAAAAGCAATATTATACACATACAAGTTGATGAACAGATAGTAATCATTTTCACTAACAATGGTGGATTCGATGATGCTAATTTTACAAATCTTTTTGTAAAACAAGTATTAAGAGATTTAGAGCAAATTAGTTCCTATTTAAATAAATACCTACAAGGTGGGGTAACAATAGGATTAGGTAATGTTGTACACACTCCCTCTATGATTCACCTATCCTACAAAGAATCTCTAATTGCACTAAATTATAAAGCATATCAAGAGCATCAAAATATCCTATACATAAATGATGTAGAGCGAATTCAACATCTACCTTTAAAAAAGGATATAATGATAATGAGAAAGGATGAATTTATTAATACGCTTAAAATGGGAAGTGAGGAAGAGGTTACTACTCTTGTTGCAAAATTCTTTGATGAGTATTCAGGATTAGATCCTGAGGGACTTCAATCCTATCTACTATCAATTCTATCTATATTAGCAACCATTACACTCTCCTATAAAACATCATTATCGCAAATACTAAATGAAAGTGAAGATAGATCTCTTATTCAGGAACTTGCAACAATTAATACAGTTAGCAAGGCAAAAAGATGGTTTACTGATTTATCAATCAAAGTTAATAAAGCAATTAAAGGAGAGAGGGAACAAAGCCATATTAAATTTGTTGAAGATGCAAAGAAATATATTGAAGACCACTATAGTGATAAAAACCTCTGTTTAGAGAGTGTTTGTGATTATCTAGGAGTTAGTACAGCATATTTTAGTACTACCTTTAAAAAGGAGAGTGGCAAATCATTTGTTGCAGCCTGCAATGAAACAAGAATCAATATGGCAAAGAAATTAATGAGAGAGAGTGATTTAAAGAATTATGAGATATCAGAAAAAGTTGGATTCTCAGATTCTAATTATTTTTCTTTCTGTTTCAAAAGAGTTGAAGGAATTTCGCCCACAAAATATAAGAGTTTAATATAAAAGTCATGAGCAAGAAACCAAAGACTATTCATCAAAGCATCTCAAGTGCCACTATAATAATCTCAATGAGTATTATTATATTGATGTCGAGTGCTCTGTATTATGGTTTCTCTCAAACAAGTAAAATTAATTCTCTAAATAGCACTAAAGAAGTTATTAGCCAAGTTAATTATCGACTAAGTGGTTATGTTTCAACCATAATTGAAATTAGTGATTTTACAAAAGATTTAGATTATATAGAAAATAGAGAACTTGCTACAAGCAAACTCAATACCATAATAAACTCTAGACATGATATCGTTAGTATTTTTATATTCAAAGATGATGGAGAATTACTACTTAGTTCATCTAATAAACTAACACTTCCAAAAGATGAAATTATTAGCCAAGATTGGTTTCAAAGTGTTATCGAATATAATATTGATGATTATAATATGTACTTCTCCTCCCCTCATATACAGCATTTGATTCCACTAAAATTTCCATGGGTAATTACCTTTGCTAAAAAGGTCTATTACAATGATAAAGATGGGATAAGACAAACTGCAATACTCATGATTGATATGAACTTCTCTCTTATAAGTGAAATGATCAGATCTGCATCTCTAGGAACTAGTGGCTATCTATATATCACAGATAATCATGGAAATATTATATACCATCCAAAACAAACTCTTATATATGCTAATTTGTTTAGCGAAGACACTGAGGAAATTGAGATGCAAGCATTTGGAACTTTTGTTACTAATTATAATGGAAGAGAGAGACTAACCATTATTCAAACAGTCGATAATTGTAAATGGAAACTAGTTGGAATAGTATTCCTTGATGAATTAACAAAAGGAATGTATAGAACAACATTATTTGTACTACTACTTGCCATCATATTCTCTCTTAGTTCAATTATAATTACATGGTTTGTAACAAAGAAAATAACTTCTCCTATTAAACTTTTAGAAAATGAAATGGAAAACTTTGAAATTGAGACATCTAGATTGCCTCATACCATAGAAGGCTCTAAAGAAGTTGTGGCTCTCTCTAATACCTATATTCAAATGATTATTAGAATTAGACGACTAATGGCCGATATTGTTAAGGCTCAAGATTTAAAGAGAAAAAGTGAATTTGAAGCACTTGAGGCTAAAATAAATCCCCACTTTCTATATAACACATTAGATAGTGTTATATGGCTTGCAGAGCAAGGAAATACAGATGATGTAGTAACACTTGTTCAGGCCCTGTCTAAATTATTTAGAGTATCAATTAGTAACGGTGGTGAGATAATTAGTATTGAAGAAGAAATAGAGCATGTTAGTAACTATCTATTAATACAAAAGATGAGATATGAAAACTTTGATTTCACAATTGATTTACCAAAAGAACTAAAGGACTGCCCAACCATTAAATTAATAGTTCAACCCATTGTAGAGAATGCAATTTATCATGGTATTAAATACTTAGTTGATCCAGGTTTAATAAGTATTAGTGTCAAAGAATGTGATGATTCAATAATTATTAGTGTTGAGGATAATGGAGTTGGTATGGATAGAGATACACTTGAGTCCCTATTTAATTCAGATAAAAGAGAAAGTGATAAAAGTGAAAAAAGCAACGGCATTGGAGTTCTTAATGTTCAGGAGCGAATCAAATTAGCCTATGGAGATAAATATGGTTTGAGTGTTGAATCTGAATTAGATAAAGGTACAACCGTCTTTATTAAGATCCCAAAATTAAAAGCACTTACAATTCTTAAGGTGGCATCATCATGAGATATAAAAAAATAATACTATTTATATTTACTTTAATACTACTAAGTGGATGTAACAAATCAGACTTTTTAAAAGAAAAAGAGAGTACCCCTAAAAAGATTGCCTTTATCTCTGTTTCAAGGGGAGGACAACTTTGGGGAAATATAAAAAATGGAGCTAGAATGGCACATGAGGAGACATCCTGTCTACTCGATTTCTATTCCCCAGTAGAAGAAGTAGATTCTTTTCAACAAATTGAATATCTAAAAGAAGCAGGTGAAAATAATTTCGATGTCATAATAATAAACCCAAGTGATGTTAACCTATTAGCAGGACCTATTGAAGAGCTTCAAAACAAAGGAGTCAAAGTACTTCAAATATATAATGAAACTGTTTCATACAATGGTTTTCAACAATTTAAGATGATGAGTGACTTTAATCCTGTAGGAGAAGCTATTGGAAATTATATCAAAGAAAACAATAAGAATAAAAAACTTCATGTTCTACTAGTAGGAGCTCTTTTACATACATCCTCAGCCTCACAAACTGAACTTGGTATAAAGAAAATGTTTAGTGAAAACAATAATTTAGAATTTGAAACAATCTATTGTTTTGGCGATAGTGATAAAGCAAAAGAGTTAATCACTAAGAAAGTAGCTGATAATAGTGATATCAATTTTATTATAGCCCTTGATGAAACTAGTTCTGATGGAATTATTAAGGCCATAGATAATAAAGGTATTGATACAAATAAAATTAACACTCTTGCATGGGGAAACACACTAAGTAATATTCAAGGTCTTGAGGATGGTAGCATTAAAGGGATTATAGCAATAAATGGATTTGGCCTTGGTTATAGAGCAATCTATGCAGCCCTTGATTTAGCAGAGGGAAAAGAAGTTCCAACTACTCCCTTAGATTTTGCCATAGTAACAAAGGATACTTTTTTAGAAGAGAGAAATCAACGATTATTATTTCCTCAAATTCTATAATACTATTCACTAGCATTTAGATTGATATAATCTCTGAAATTACTTTTATCAACAATTTTATAAGGTATCCAAACATATCTATTATCACTAATTTCATAACCTATAGACTCTGAACTTGGGATATTACCCTTTGCAAGTTCAAGAGCTAAATTGAAACTAGCAATTCCTTGATTATAGGAATCATTTAAGACTGTACCTAGGAGTGTTGAATCCCCTATTGCCTTAAGGGCACTTAATGTTGCATCACAACCAACTACTGGCATGTATTTATCATTGCTAAAATAACCATTAACCTTTAATGCATCAATTGCACCTAATGCCATCTCATCATTATTAGCGATTACAACCTCAATTGAGGATCCTTTACTAATCAATATTGAGGTCATTGCATTTTGAGCTGTTGTTCTATTCCAATAGGCAATTGAGGAGGCAACCTTTTCACATTTTATTCCTCGGTCATTTAAACCTTGAATACAATACTCTGATCTGAGTTCAGTATCTTGATTACCAGCCTCTCCTCTTAGTATCACGTACTGAAGTATGCCATCACCATTTATATCGCATTCCCTGTGAGATAGCCAATAATCTCCAATTATCTTTGCCTGCATCAAACCTGAATCTTTGGCAATGGAGCCAACATAATATGTTTTATTTTCCCACAACTCTAAATCCTCAACAAATGGCTCTCTGTTAAAGAATACAATGGGAATGTTATTCTCTTTTGCTTTCCTAATTATTGAACCAGAGGAGGCTCTATCAACAGGATTTACAATTAAGGATGAAACTTTTTGATTTATAAAATTATCTATTGAATCATTTTGAATAGTTTGAGAACCTAGTCCATCAGAGAATATAACCTGAGCCTTGTTTTTAGCACTTTCACTAATAATAGCTCTTGTTCCAGAAATAAATGGATCTTCATATTTATAAACAGAACAGCCTATTATTATCTCTTTTTTCCCTGCACCAAAAATAGATGAAATAAAAAGATATGAAATTAATATTAGTAATATTTTTTTATTCATTTAATTAATAGCCCCTATAAAAGATTATATACTCATTATTGTTACATACTTTTATAAAGTTGTTAAGTAAATAAAAATAATAGATTTTATTACTTGATTAAAATTAAATATCTCCTATGGATATAATAGTAATTATTCTATCCATTATGTAGAAAAATAAAGCCATTTTTTCCCATTTTATTCGATAGCTAACATTATTATAATACAAGAATTATTGTATTTTTATTCATTTTGTGCATATTCGCATATTTTTTTACTTTCCAAATACACTTAATATGTATAATAAGTATTATATATTTTACCCAATTTATATTAAGAGTGTCTTTTATTGTAAAATATTTTTTATTTTCTTTGACAGGACATTCATATGTGTACATAATTAGAAAAATATATTTTTAGGAGAGAAAAAATATGAGAAAGAAAATAGCTATTCTAGGATGCGCACTATTATGTAGCCTTCCACTATGGGCAAGCGGTACAAAAGAAGAGTCTAAAACAGTTGCAGTTGAAGATTCTAACGTTGTTAAAATTGCATTGATTATTGAAAACACAATCGATGATAAAGGTTGGTGTCAGGCAATGCATGATGGTATTCTTGAAGCTCAGGAAGCACTACCAGGAAGAATTGAATATTCATATTCAGAAAAAATGAAACCTGTTGATGCTGGTTCTGCTGCAAGACAATATGTTGCAGAAGGTTATGATATTATTATTGGCCACGGTGCTCAGTATAAAAACTTAATGCTTGAAATGGCTGATGAATATCCTGATACAACATTTGCATTTGGTACATCTTCAGAAATGGGTCCATCTAACGTATTTACTTATATGCCAGAATCAGAAGAAACTGGTTATCTATCAGGTATTATCGCTGGTATGGTTACAAAAAATAATAGCGTTGGTGTAGTTGGTCCTGTAGATGGTGGTGATTCAGCTCGTTATAACAGAGGTTTTGTACTAGGTGTTAAATCTGTTAACCCTGATGCTAAATTCATGATTGCTCACACTGGTTCATTCTCTGATTACATCAAAGCTGGACAAGTTGCTCAATCACAAATTCAAAGTGGTGCTGATGTATTAACAGGTTCATCACAACAAGCTTTAGGTGCACTTAGAGCAGTAGCAGATCACAGCGATGAAGATATTTGGTGGGTTGGACAAGATACAGCTCAATTAAAGATTGAAGAAGGCTATAAATGTATAGCAGCTTCATCATACAACTACGCAGCTGTTATTGAATCACTAATTGAAAAACGTGATAATGGTATCATGGGTGGCGAAGTTATTCCTATGAACTTTAAAAATTCAGGATTTATTTTTGAATTCAACTCAACACTTTCTTCAATGTACACAGGTGAAATTAAAGATGCAGTTGATTCACAGATTGCTCTATTCAAAGCAAACTCTGGTTTAATTGATTGGAAAAGCGTTGATTATTCAACACTATAAATCTTAGTTTCTAGTTATCCTGCAGTTCTCTGCAGGATATATTTATACTATATGGAATAATATGGACAATATTTTAAGCTTAAAAATGGAGAACATTACTAAGCGTTTTCCAGGCATTCTAGTACTCAACAAGGTAAATCTTGAAGTGCATAAAGGCGAAGTTTTAGCCCTTGTAGGTGAAAATGGAGCTGGGAAAACGACTTTAATGAATATCCTTATGGGATTATACCAAAGCGATGAAGGCTCTATAGAGATAAATGGAGAAAAAGCTATATTCTCCTCTCCAAGTGATGCCTTTGCAAATGGTATTGGAATGGTACACCAACGTTATATGTTAGTACCTAATCTTAGTGTAACCGAGAATATTGCTTTAGGCTTCAAAGAAGCTCAAAAAGGTCTAAAGTTAAATTTAAAAATAGTTAAAGATAAAATCGAAGAAATCAGTAAAAAATATGGATTGCATGTTGATCCTGATGCTTATATCTGGCAACTATCAGTTGGAGAACAACAAAGAGTAGAACTTGTAAAGACATTGTGTCTTGGTGCAAAATGCTTAATTCTTGATGAACCAACTTCAGCTCTAACTCCTCAAGAGATTGATGAGCTTATTCAGTTACTATCTATAATGAAAAAAGAATTACCTATAATCTTCATTTCTCACAAATTACAAGAAGTTAAAGATTTATCTGATAGAGTAACTATTTTACGACATGGCGAAATTGTTTTTGAAGGAAAAACAAAAGATCATAGCCCCTCTTCTATTGCATCATTGATGACAGGACACGAAGTTGTTCTTGCAGTTAATAATGAAGAAGATCAAGGCGGAAAAGAAATTCTTTCTCTAAAGGGCGTAAATGCCAAAGGTGATAGAAACTTCCTTGCATTAAATGATTTAAATTTAAACATTCGAGAGGGTGAGATTGTTGGCCTTGCAGGTGTATCTGGTAATGGACAAAAAGAATTAGCTCAAGTAATTAATGGTCTTAGAAAAGTAGAGAGTGGATCAATTACATTCTTTGATAAAGAAATCTCAAACAAGAGTCCTGAATTTGTTATTAATCAAGGAATGGGCTACATTCCTGAAGATCGAAACATTGAAGGAATTGTTCCCCTTTTCTCTATGAAAGAAAACTTAATTCTTAAAGATTGTGACAGTGATAAATTTAGCAAACATAAATTTATTGATTCTAAAAAAGTTGACGAAAATGCTTCTTTATTAAAAGAAAGCTTTGATATTAGATGTGCCTCAACATCAACAAGTGCAGGTTCTTTCTCCGGTGGTAATATCCAAAAAGTAATTCTTGCTAGAGAAATTAGTAGAAAACCAAAATTCTTAATTGCAGTATACCCAACAAGAGGCCTTGATTTAGGTGCTGTTGAGTTTATTCATAATACTTTATTACAAAAGAGAAATGAGGGTTTAGGTATTTTATTAATAAGTGAAGAACTTGATGAAATTATGAGATTATCAGATCGAATTGCTGTTATTTTTAAAGGTCATATTCAAAAAGTATTACCTAAGAAAGATGCAACAAAAATGAATCTTGGTATTTTGATGGCGGGGGTTAAAAATGAATAATAAATTTAAGCATTTATACAAGCTATCAATTATAATAATTGCTATATTTGTGGCGCTTTTTATAAGTTCCTTAATATTAACAATAATAGGAGCTGATGCTTTTAAAACTTTCTTAGTTATTTTTACTGAACCACTTAAAACTAAGATTCAATTTACTGAGGTATTAATTAGAGCAATTCCGCTTTCAATTATTGCCCTAGGTATTACGGTAGCCTATAGATCAGGAACAATTAATATTGGTGCTGAGGGACAAATGGCAATGGGTATACTAGGAACTACAGCATGTGCTCTAGCCTTTCCTACTATGCCATCTTTCCTATTAATTCCACTATCACTACTATTTGGTATGGTAGCAGGTGGAGTTTGGGGCTTTGTTCCTGGTTACTTAAAAGCAAAATTAGAAGTAAGTGAACTATTATCAACAGTTATGCTTAACTATATAGCAGCACAGATTTATACATACTTCCTACGTGGACCTATGTTAGATCCATCTGAGCTAACAATGGGTTCTGGTACTCCTCAATCAATGAGACTTGCAAAAAATGTTTGGCTCACAAGATTAATCAAAGGTACTAGACTTCATTCAGGTCTTATAATTGTAATAGTAGTTGCAATTCTTGTTTATCTATTTTTATGGAGAACAACTTGGGGCTATAAAATGAGAGCAGCAGGGGCTGGTAAAAAAGCCGCTAGATACGGAGGTATTAATGTAGCTTTCTACATTACTATTTCAATGGTTATATCTGGTGCATTTGCAGGTCTTGCAGGTGGTATTGAAGTAATTGGTGTTCACCATAGAGCAATTGAAGGTATTACTAGTGGATATGGATTCTCTGGTATCGTAGTAGCTCTATTTGGAGGACTTCACCCACTTGGTATTCTTCCGGCATCATTCTTCTTTGGCTTATTATTAGTTGGAGCAGATATGACTCAGAGATTAGTTGGAGTTCCGGCTAATATGGTTCAAGTATTAGAAGGTATTATTATCTTAGTAATAGTTGCAACTCAAATGATTCTTGATGATAAATATCTTCAAGATAGAATTTATAGAAAACTATATAAAGAGGAGGCTAAAAATGGGGTTGATTGTTAATGTACTTTCTTTAGGTATTCCCTTCAGTGTTGCTCTACTATTAGCATCTCTTGGTGAGAACTTTAATCAAAGAGCTGGTATCTTCAACCTAGGTTGTGAAGGTATCATGGCTATGGGAGCATTTGTTGGAATGCTAGTTCCATATGCAATTGGTAAAGGTGGTGCTGTTTCAGGAGTATATAATATTTATGGAATGATTTTAGCAGCATTAATTGGAGCTGTAATAGGTTTAGTTTTTGGAGTTGTTGTTATAACATTCAAAGCTCCTCAAGGTATTGCCGGAATCGGACTTCAAATGTTTGGAGTTGGATTAGCTGGTACCCTATTTAGACACTTTATAGGTGGTACTCAGAGTGTACCTGGTATTAGTTCATTAAATATACCACTACTATCTGATATTCCTGTATTAGGTCCAATTCTATTCTCTCACAACATATTAGTTTATTTAGCTTTCTTAATGGTTCCTCTATCTAATTATATATTATTTAGAACTCCATGGGGACTTAGAGTTAGATCAGTTGGTACTTTCCCAAGAGCAGCAGATTCAATGGGAATCAATGTTAATCTAGTTAGATTCCAAGCACTAGCACTAGGTGGTGCCCTTGCAGGTATTGCAGGAGCATATTTATCACTAGCACAGGCTAAAATGTTCAGTGATGGTATTATTGCAGGACGTGGATTTATAGCTGTAGCACTTGTTTACTTTGGTCACTGGAACCCAGTTAACATAATGCTTGGTGCACTATTATTCTCACTCGCTGAGAGTTTTCAATATGCAATTCAGGGAATGGGAATTAACTTCCCTTATGAGTTTGCAGTAATGCTACCATATTTAATGGTAATTATTACATTAGCATTCTCTAGGGATAAGAGAATGCAAGAGCCTACAGCCCTTGGTGTTCCATTTGATAGAGAAAAAAGAATTTAATTAATTTTTATAACTTATATGAGCTAGTCTTAGTATTTTTACTAAGCTAGCTCTTTTTTATTTATATTAGAAATTACATTTTCTTAGAAATAGCGAGAAATCTCTTCAACACTCTTTCTCTTTGGAGCCTTAGAATGTTTACCCTCAATTTCATAACCAAATGGGATAATACAAGCAACGATTTCATTTTCAGGTAAATTTAATAATTCAGCTACTTTTTTCTCATCAAAAATACCTTGGATTACACTACCAATACCTTTTTCATAAGCAGCTAGTGAGAATTGTTGTGCAGCTAGAGCTGAATCAAAGAAGCCCCATGAATCACCCTTAGTTGAAGCAAGTTCACCATTAGGAGCATGACCACTGAAACCATTTACATAACTGATAACCATAACACCAGGTGCTGCTAAAAGAGTTTTTGTATTGAAATCAAAATCACCAAAACACTCATTAGCCATTTTATTAATCAATTCATCATCATTTATTACATTGTATCTAGTAGTTTGTGAATTAGACCATGATGGTGCATATGAGGAAACCTCTAGGATTTCATCCATAACACTCTTACTTACTTTCTCTTCTTTGAACTTTCTAACGCTTCTTCTCTCTTTTAATAGTTCTAGTGCATCCATTTTATTTACTTCCTTAACATTATTTTTTATTATTGTACATACATAACTTGTATGTACAACTAACTGTATGACCTAGTAATATTATAAAACAAAAATAATGTCAATATTATTCTTGTAAAAATTATTTTTACAAAAAAAAACATCTCAGAAGTTTTGCTTGATTGCAAATATTCTTGAGATGCTTTTTTATATTTATTAGATTTCTAAAGAGCAAAACCTAGGCCAACGTCGACTAAAACTTGAGATTTATCATCATTTAACCAATTAACCTTTGTTGAGATATCTAGGTTATTTATTATGAAGTTTAATCCAATTTGTGGTCCAATATTGAAATCATAATAGGTACTCCAATTTGGATCTGTTGCAGATCTTTGATAGCCATAGGAATATTCAAGTCCTAATAACAACCAAGTATATGGTATTGTTTTTAAATTTATACCTATGTTTTGACCGACTCCCATATAATCACCAATTTCCATATCATCAATATCTTTAGTAATATTATACATGGCTATACCTGTGTAAAATCCAAACAATGATGGATTACTATAATAATAGGTTAAATCAACTTTATTATAATTAGGAGATAGAGAGAATACTAAAGAGTTTCTTGCCCTACTCTTATCAAGCCAAGGGTTAATAATTTCTGCTCTATCAGATCTGTTGAAATAGAAATTTAAATCACTATTATTATAATCACTATAAACAATTCTATAATCAGGATAATCATTTCTAACTGGGAAATATAATACTCCAACATAGGAGTTATCTGCTTTAATTGTAGTTGGGTATAATAGGTTATTTTCTAAATAACTCAAGGTTCTATTATTATTATCTATTACATATCTCATATTATTAGATGCTATCATCGAGGATACAAACACATTAGAGCCACCTCTGTATGTAGTTGTTATACTGACTCCATTTGAGTAGTAAGTACTCCTATAAGAGCTTCTATAATAGCCTGAGTTGAATATTCTAAAGGCACCACCAAGGGCTGTAAATAAAATTCTTGAATTACTCTCACTCTTAGCTCTATTATAATAAGAATTTGCATTCCAATTATTGATAAGATTCCATTGATTGGTATCTACATTACCGCCGTAGATGTTAATAGAGGAATCATTAAAATCTAAATCATATACACTTGATTTATTACTAACTCCAACTACAACAGCAGCTTCATCACTTGAAACTACATCCTTACCATACATAGATATAGCAACATCACTATTTTCAACTACTTGAAAAGCTTTGCCTCTATCTAGATAGATTTCATTATCTGGGGTTTCTACATTTTTTAAAGAAAATGTTGAACTACAGGATATAAAAATAAGAGGTATAAATAAAAGTGTTAAATAATTTAATTTCTTGAATGTTTTCATAAAAATACAACCTTTATGATTTAATAGCTTAGTCTAATCACTCAATTATTATATCACTATAAATTATATTTTAATATGTACTAGCCCCTCACCAAATTTTCTAGAGAGCAAAACCGATACCAAAATCAATAAATGGAGAATCACTGATTGTTGGTAACCAAGTGAATTTTGTACTAACATCAAGGTTGTTAATTATAAATGAAATGCCAACTTGTGGACCATAATAGAATTCACTAAAGTCATTTTCTCCCATAGGAATAGTAACTCCCTTTGCAAAATCCATGCCTCCAAGTAACCAAGTATATGGGAATAATTTTAGGCTTAGTCCTGTTTCAAATCCAACACCTTGAAATTGTCCAACTTCTAATTCAGTAATTTCAACAGATGGATTATACATTGAGATACCACTATAGAATCCAAATAGATTTGCACTGCTATTAATCATCATTAAATCCATTCTATCAAAATTAGATGATAGAGATAATATTGCTCCATTTCTCTCACGACTCTTATCTAAATAAGGGTTTAGAATTTCTTCTCTATCAGATCTATTGAAATAGAAATTTAATGGTTCATTAGATTCATCTTTATACATAACCTTGTAATCAGGATAAGCATTATCTACGGGAAAATATAATACACCAGTGTAGTAACAATCACTTTTAATTGTACTTGGATATAAAAGATGTGATTCTAGAAAGCTAAGTGATTTATAATTGTAATCTAAAACTTGATCCATAGTATTTAATGGGAGGAAGATAGCTGAATATTCATCTGAACTATAACTAGTTGTATAGGAAACAGTACTAGTACTATCCATATAAGTTGTACTTGAAATTGTAGTACTACAACTCTCTCTTGTTCTACTAATATCAATTATTCCATCAAGAACTCTCCAAAAAGCTTTTGATGTAGCAGCATCTTTTGCACTCTTAAAATATGATTTTGCATTCCATTCTCTAACAAGGTTCCATCTATCATCATCAATATTTCCTTGATATATACTGATAAAAGAATCATCAAAATCATAATCCTCTGTTTCTGAACTATTTACTATTTTAGCTACTATAGTAGCCTCAGTCTCATTGACTACATCTTTTGCGTAAAGGGAAACCTCTAAATCATCTTTCTCAATTGTTTGGAATACTTTTCCTCTCTCAAGTGTTAGTGTATTTTGATCACTTACTACATTCTCAAAACTAAAGGTTGAACTACATGAGTTAAAAATAACAATACATAATATGGATATAAATAGAATAGATAGATCTTTTTTTTTCACAATTTTTCCCTTTAAAAATAATTCATATTCAATCAAATCAATAAATTATTTTTTTATGATAATACTTATAAAATTGATTAGTATTAATATAGTTACACATAAATCAGATTTTCTAAACATTTTTCTTATAAAATGAGTCACTATTTATCATTTTTTATCCAAAAGTATATTTTATTTAGTATTTGTTAATCTTATCAAATTTTGACTAATAAAGTTCTTAACATAATTACTTGACACTAGTTAACATAAATAATAGTTTTACTAACTATACATCTATTCTTATGATGTATTTATTTTGATTAAAAAACTATTTAAATACTGTATTCATTAGCTTTTAGACATTATCTATTTGTGAATCACTGAATGCAAAATATAATTTTATTTCTTTCAAAAGCCTAAAAAATAAAACAATTAAAACTAATAAACAATAAATGATTATGGAGAAAAAATGATTGATAAAATAGAATTATTTGAGAACACAAAAATTAGTAAAGCAGTTTGGAATCTAGCACTTCCTACAATATTATCTATGGTAGTAATAATTATTTATAATATTGCAGACACTTATTTTATTGGTCAAACTAACAATACTAGTATGGTTGCAGCAATTTCACTCTCAATGCCGTTGTTCCTCTTATTTAATGCAATTGGAAATTTATTTGGAACAGGCGGTTCAACAACTATCTCACGAAACCTAGGAGAAAAAAGAGAAGCTAGAGCTAAAAAAGTTAGTAGTTTTTCCTATTGGTGCTCTCTTTTATCGGGAATAATCTTTGGAGCTGCAATTTTATTACTAAGAAATAATATAGTTTCCCTCCTAGGAGCAAATGGTGATACTAAAGAATTTGTATTTCAATATATAAGTATACTAGCCCTAGGTGCTCCTCTAATAATTCTATCCTTTGCAAGTGGAATAATACTAAGATCTGAGGGTGCTTCAAAGCAATCTATGATAGGCAGTATTATAGGGACAATTACTAATATTATTTTGGATCCAATACTTATTTTGCATTTCAATTTAGGTGTAGAGGGAGCAGCTATTGCCACAGTTGTAGGTAATGCTTTCTCAACTATTTATTACACTCAATATATAATTAGGAAATCATCTTATCTCTCAATCAAATTTTCTGATTTTTCAGGCAAGGATAAAATTTTAATCAACGTTGTATCAATCGGATTAGCGGGCTCCATTGCAGATGCAATGATGAGTTTTGTAAATATCCTTTATAATAACTTCTTAAGTTCCTATGGAACAGCTGCTATTGCTGCGGCAGGAATTTCTCTTAAAGGCTCTTTCATTCTTGCCATGATAATAATTGGTCTTGCAACTGGTGCTCAACCATTAATCGGATATAATTTTGGATCTAAAAATACAAAAAGATTAAAAGATAGCATAAATTATACACTTAAAATGGGAATAATTATTGGAACACTAATTTCAATTATATTAATAATCTTTGCAAGGCCATTTGTATCATCATTTATTGATGATAGTGAAGTTATTAGAATTGGAACTTCAATGCTTCGAATATTAAATTCAAGTGGTTGTATATTAATATTCAATTTCATACCTATGATTGCACTTCAGGCATTTGGGAAAGTTAAAGCATCCCTTTTCTTATCAATTGCAAGACAGGGTATAATATTTGTTCCAACGGCTATTATTGCAAATAATCTATTTAAACTAAATGGATTAATGTGGTCTCAGCCTATTGCTGATTTTGCAACTTTTATAATTGGTTCAATTCTTCTTTATTCAGAACTAAATAAAATCATTAAAGAAGAAAAAGATAGAGAAATTATAGCCTAGTTTTCGCTCTTTCTCTGAATTCATTCATACTCATATTTGTATATCTTTTGAAGAAACCTGCAAGGTTTGCAGATTCATCAAAACCTAAGAGTTCAGAGATTTCATAGTTTTTTAGTTTATTTTGAATTAATAATCTTTTAGCGGCAATTATTATTCGATTTGTAATTATAGTTTTAGCACTTAAACCAGAACACTCCCTACAAGATGTATTAATAGTTTTACTAGATACTCCCATAAGCTCTACATAATCTGAAACACTCTTTAAAGAACTATAATTCTTATCAACAAGATTTCTATATTCGTAATAATATTTATACATTGTTGAATTAAATGATTCTATGCTCTCTTTATTTTCTAATCTAAAAGAATATATGAAAGATAAAAACAGACTCTTAATAAGCTTTTTTGCATTTTTCTCATAATGTTGAGACTGATAATAAAGAAAATCAATTAAGGATCTACTCATTGTATTTTTTGAAACATTAACGTTTACAATAGGTTTATCAAATGGCATTTCAAAAAATGAGAGCATATCATAATCATATGAATCATCATTTTCAAAGAAGAATGGTTCATTAATATTAATTATATAGCCCTCTACATTATGGTTTACTCTAAAGGAGTGAACAACATTTTTTGCAATAACAATTACATCACCACTTTTATATTGATGTAAATTATATTCAATAGAATGAAAGCCTTCCCCCTTAATTATATAAATCATTGTCCAAAAACCTAATCGGTGATCTTTTTCTAGTATTGATTTTGGTCTATTTGAAAAAAAATCATCTAACTTTAAAATTTCAAAGTTTGGAATTTCTCTTGGTGCTGGGTAATATTTAAGTTCTTTGATATTCATAGATTAAAATATATAACTAATTCAATATATATTAAACTCTAGCGGTTTCATTTTTATAATTTTTAAATCAATTTTAATATTCATTTCATAAAATATTTATAATAATATTAATTCATACAATATGTTAAATGGAGAAAATAGATATGGAAATTAAAGATGTTTTTAACTCTTTTGAAAAATTACACTCATACAGTTTTAGTACAATTGATGATGGATATCCTGAAATTAGGATTGCGCATTTTTTAACCTATGATGAGGATGGACTTTATTTCCAAACTATGAGGGTTAAGCCATTTTATAAACAACTAATTGATAGCAAAAAGGTAGCAGTATGTGCACTAATTGCAGATGATGGTGAAACAGTTCACGATGAAGAGGGTCTATCATATTTTCCACCAGGATATTATGTAAGAGTAAGTGGTGATGTTAAACCAGTTAGTCTAGAAGAATTAAAAGTTAAAGCTCAAAATGAGCCATCAAAATTCAATCCACTATTAAAAGATATTGAGAGATATCCAATGATGACTACTTTTGTTCTCCATTCATTTAAGGGAGAACTTTATGATTATGACTTTGAAAAAACAAATAGAGATCACAAATTAGAGAGACAAAGATTTGCCTTTAATGGTGCATCCTACATTCAAAGTGGATTTAATATTAATAAAGATACATGTATTGCCTGTGGCACTTGCTATAAAGCTTGTACATTTGATTCAATTATAAAGGGCGATAAATACTATTCAATCAATCCATCACGCTGTGATGAATGTGGTAGTTGTTATTCAGTTTGTCCTGTAAATGCAATTACTGTTAAAAGTCCTGTTGAAGAGAGTGAAAGAGTTAAAATTGGATTGCAGTTAAAGCAGTATATGAAACAAAACTAAGAGAGAGCTATATGAGTACTAAAGAAATCTTTTCAATTATTGTAAATGATATTCACTCAAGTATCATCGCAACAAATGATGAATCAAATAAACCTGTAACTTGTGTGATTGATATAATGGACAGTGATGAAAATGGTCTCTATTTTTTAACTGCAAAGGGTAAAAGATTTTATAATCGTTTAATAGATAATAAATATCTTTCTCTTACAGCTCTCAAAGGAGAGTCTACAATGAGTAGTCTCTCCATAAATATAAGGGCAAAAGTTAAAGAAATAGGAGATAGTAAAATTGATTATTTGTTTGAAAAAAACCCTTATATGAATGATATATATCCAACAGAAGAGAGTAAAAAAGCATTATCAGTTTTTTACATTTATGATGGCTCTGGTGAACTATTTGATCTCTCTAAAAGGCCAATTTATAGGGAAAACTTTACATTTTCATCTAAGGAAGAATACACCTATCAATATGTGATAAATGATAATTGTATTAGCTGTAAATTATGCCTTTCATCCTGTCCCCAGGATTGTATAATTAAAACAGATATCTCTTATAAAATAAATCAAAACAACTGTTTACACTGTGGTAATTGTTTAAAAATGTGCCAATCAAATGCGATAGAAAACCTTCAAATTAAGATTGAAAATTAATACATTCAAATCTAACTTTATTCATATATATCAATTAATGCTATAAATAATACAAATATGATACAAATATTATATAACAAGTTGGTATGTACAACTCATATATATGATTTATTTTTCTCGATAGCACCACTTTTTGTGTTTTGAAGTTATATACCTATCAATTTTACTGACAAATTGGTATTTGACTGCTATAATTTTCTCATGAACTAATAAAGTTAGCTCTTTTTGAGGGAAAAGATGGAGCCATACAAATTTACAACTGAGGAAAAAAAAGTAATTGAAAATATGCCAGTGCCGCTTCTTGTTTATCATTTAAATAAAGTTGATAAACAGTGCTCACTTGTTTCAGTGAGCGATGGTGCTTGCAATTATTTCTCATTAGATCGAGACTTACTACTTGATTTCCTTCACAGTGGTATTAAATCGACTGTGATGACCAGTGATCTAGAAAAATTAAAGGAATATAATAGAAGCCTTTTTGAAGAATCAGATGAAAATTATAATTTTGCATTTAGGATGAAATTTCTTGGTCACAGTAAATATAAATGGGTTAATGCAAAAGGTAATTACAAGAAGATAGATGATTCAAATTATATCTATTATATTTATTTATCAGATTGCACAGATATTTGTAATAAAACGAAACAATTAAATGAATTCTTATCAACGATTTCAACCGATGTTGAAGCTAACCCATTTTCAAATAATATTAATAACCTCCATGAGGCTATGATTCATGCTCGATTTTTTTATTGGGTATATGATGTTAAATCGAAATTAGTAATATCAGGAAACTGCTTTCCTGAACTTCTAAACAAAAATTCAAGTATTCCAAATTATCCTGATTTTTTATTTGAACAAGGTTTAAATCACATTGATGATAAACAAAAATATTATGATATGTTTAATAGTGTTCTTAATGGATTAGATTTAGCATCTGCAAATATTAGAGCCTATGATTTTAGTAGACAGAAATATGTATTATCACGCATTAGATTGAATGCTGTTTATGAGGATAATCATACACTTGTGCAGATAATTGGAACAAGTGAATCACTATCTTCCTATGAAGAAATTTATAAAACAACTCAAGAAGTACTTGCTAGAAATGGTCTTATTACCTGGACCTATCATATTGAGCAAAGACAATACAATTTCAACAATCCAATTTTTATAACTAAAAATTTAAAGGATAATTATGATTTAATAATTTCCTCAATTAAAAGTCATCAAATTATAATATCACCAGCTATGATTGCAAAGCAAAAAGAAAGTGATTATAAAATTGTTGAAATAAGAAATACTGATGGTAAAATTAAAAAATTTGAAATCACCTATACATTTATAAATGATAATAATCACAATCCAATTTATATATTGGGTATTGCTCGCGATGTGACATCATATTATGAAAGAGAAAAAGGCTATATTGAAAAACTAGAAAAATCGAATATCAATAAATCTACATTTCTCTCTCATCTATCTCATGATATGAGAACTCCTCTTGGTGCGATTAGTAGCATTTCTGAATTTGGTTTAGAAGATATTAAAGATCCAATTGCAATATCATACTTTGAAAAAATTCATGATAATAGCAAGTATCTACTAAGCTTTATATCTGATGTTCTTGAAGCTAGAAAAATTGATTCTTCTCTGTTTGAAATACACGCTCAAATATATGAAGGTTCAAGAATATTTAATGAAATCGTATCGGTTATTAAACCTAGAGCTGAAGAGAAAAATATTCAACTTTTTACACAAATTGAAAGCCCTCAATTAGGTTTATATGTGTACAGTGATGTTGCTAAACTAAAGCAAATTGCTATTAATATCCTAAGCAATGCGATTAAATATACACCTAGAAATGGTATTGTTGAATTTATTGTTGACTCAATAAAAGTGGGTAATATATTAAAAATTAAAGCTAAAATTCAAGATAATGGAGTTGGAATGTCCAAGAAATTCCAATTACACATGTTTGAAGAATATTCTCAAGAAGAAAACAGATTATCCTTTGATGAAGAAGGAACTGGCCTTGGACTGTCTATTGCTAAGAAAACATTAGATGCTATGGGAGGTAGTATTAGTTGTACCTCTGAATTAAATAGAGGAACCACTTTTAATATAACTCTTGAAATGAAAATTGCAACTCAAGAACAAATTGAAGAACATAATAGAATAATCTGTATATCTCATCTTAATTTATTAAATGGTAAAAAAATTCTAATTTGTGAAGATAAACCAATCAATGTAATGATTGTTCAAAAACTATTAAAAGACAAAGGAATTGTTGTTGATATAGCAGAAAACGGTAAGGTTGGAATAGAAAAAGCACGATCTAATGATTATGATATTATCTTAATGGACATAAGAATGCCTGTTGTAGATGGACTAACTGCAGCAAAAATTATTAGAGGATTCAATGAAATAACTCCGATTATTGCCCTATCGGCAAATGCCTATGCAGAAGATGTAAAAAAGTCTCTTGAGGCAGGAATGAATGCTCATCTTTCAAAACCAATAAATAAAGATGAATTGTATGAAACAATCATCAGAAATATTCTAAAAGTTTAAGCGTTATAAATATTTATGAAATTTTATAATCCTCATTAATTGTGAGAATTATGATAATACAAATCATTTATTTACATATATTATGTATTTTGTAAGTAATTAGTTTTATAATAGTTATGTATATAATAATAATTCAATAAAGTATTGATTTATTATTATTTTTCTTTATTCCACCATTTTTATGATGTAGAATAAAACAGAAAAGAAAATGCTACTACAAGTAATTAGGAGACTCTATGGGAGATTTATACTCTTTTTCTAAATCACAAAAACAAACACTAGAGAGGATAAAAACACCCCTGCTGATTTTTCAAGTAATTGAAAATAGGGTAATTTTATTAGCTGTTAGTGATGGGGCAGCATCTTTCTTTAATTCAAGCAGAGAAGAAGTATATAAATTTTCTAAAAGCGAAGAATTAAAATTAATTAAATCAAATAAAAGACAAAACTTTGATGAGGAAGTTATCCATTCATCAAAAAATGTAGGTACACCATTTAGTATTAATCTAGAAATTAGTGTTTCATTAGACTATAGGATAACGGCTTCTTTAGAATCTGAAAAAACTGAAGATGGTAGTATTCTGTGCTATGTATCATTCTTTGATATTAATCATAATAACATCCAAAAAATTGAAAAATTAAAAAAACAAGAAAATAGTAAAAATGTTTTAGAAAAGAGTTATTTAAATTCGCTTCATAGAACATTTCTAGACGATAGATTTTTATATTGGATTTATGATGTAAAAAATAAACAGATGATAAATGATAATTGTTTTGATTCAATTATAGAAAATAAAATTCAAATGGATAACTACCCCAAGTTTTTATTCGACTCAAACTTCATTGCTAAAGAAGATGAAGAATTGTTTAATCAATTACTATCTAGATCTATTAATAAAGAGGAATCGGTTGAAGGTAATATTAGAATCTATAGCAAAGAGTCTAAAAACTACTTTCTACAACACCTAATGTTTCAAACAATCTTCAATTCTAAAGGAGAGGTTTCATTAAGTATAATAACAAGTGAAAGATTTGATGCCTATGATGAATTTAATAAAAAAACAAGAAAGATATTAAATGAGAATGGGCTTATTACTTGGAACTATTTAATAAAACAAAAAACATTTAGCTTTGATCAATATAAATCAGAATCTAAGGATATTATTAAAAATGCGAGTTTAATCATTGAGTCCATTAATAATGGAACAATTAATATGAATATTGATAATATTCTTAAGCAAAATAACTCTTTTTATCAGCTTGTAAAACTTAGAGACCATAAAAATGAAATAAAAGTATTTGAAATTACTTCATCTGTAATTAAAGATAAATCTCAAGTGCCCTATAGTATTCTATCAATAGCAAGAGATGTCTCTAAATTCTATAACAAAGAAAAAGAATATATAGAGCAACTAGAAAAAGCAAATATTAATAAATCAAACTTTTTATCAAGATTATCCCATGATTTAAGAACTCCACTAGGAGCTATTACAAGCCTTGCTACCTTCGGATTTGAAGAAACAATGGAGAGTAATAGTCGTGAATATTTTGCTAAAATAGGTGAAAATAGCGAATATATATTATCATTTATTGCAGATATTCTTGAAACTAAATTGATTGAACAAGATGCCTTTAAAATTGAAAATAAGGTAGTATCTTTATCAGATTTCTTCAAGCATATATATGCAATAATGGAACTTAGAGCTAGTGAGAAAAATATTAAACTTGATTTTGATAAGGAAATATTCTCCTCTGATATCTATCTTTATTGTGATAAAAGAAAGCTTAAACAGGTAACTATTAATTTATTAACAAATTCAATCAAATATACAAACAAAGGTGGAACTGTTAAATTAGAAGTTAAAAAAGTATATGAAAACGACATTATCAAACTTACATTCATATTAAGCGATAATGGTGTTGGTATGAGTAAAGAGTTCCAGAAGCATATGTATGATCAATATACTCAAGAACACAATGGCTTATCCTATGAGGAAGAGGGAACAGGACTTGGATTGAGTATAGTCAAAAAGATAATGGATCACATAGTTGGTGGAGAAATATTGTGTGAATCAGAACTAGGCAAAGGTACAACTTTTACAATCAAGTTCTCATCAATGCTTGCTTCTAAAGAACAAATTGAACAATTAAAAATTGCAGTTAACCCTGTTAAACTTGAACAATTAAAAAATAAGAGAGTATTACTTTGTGAAGATAAAGCTATTAATGTAATGATAGTTAAAAAGATTTTATCTTCTAAAGATATAAATATTGATGTTGCTGAAAATGGATTAATTGGACTAAATAAAATTAAAGAAAATAATTATGATGCAATATTAATGGATATTCGAATGCCAAAGATGGATGGACTTACTACTACTAGAGAAGTTAGGAAATTCAATAAGAAAACACCTATTATTGCCCTATCAGCAAATGCCTATGCAGAAGACATTAAAAAATCGATTGAAAGTGGAATGAATGATCATATTGCAAAGCCAATTAATAAGGATGAATTATTTAATACTCTTTATAAATATTTAAATTGCTAAACAGAAGACAAAATTAGTGGTAGAAAATATTTTATCATGATATCAAATATTTTCTACAGACAGACTCTTTGCATCTTGATATTATGAGATATAATATATTTTTATAATTTAAGGAATTAAAATGTCAGATAAAATTGTATTTTCAAAGTGTGAAATAAAGACCTTAGAGAAAATTAAAACGCCTTTAGGTATTTACCACTATAAAAACAAAAAACTTAAATCTTTAATAGTCACCGATGGTTTGTGTACTTTTTTTAATAAAGACAGAGAATCTCTCATTCTATTCTTAAAAGATGAAATCAAAAATTATATTTATAAACCAGATTATCTTAATATTCTTAGAAAACTTAACAATGTATCAAAAAATCCTGAAAAACCTTTTAATTTTGAATATAGATTAAAAAGTGATTGGGATACTCAATATTCATGGATTGTAAATGATGTAACATGTGAAAAAATTGAAGATCATTCCTATATATTCTATGTTGATTTTAGAAATAACACAGAGTGCCATGAATATAAAAAAGAATATACCTCGCTAGCTGAAAATATAATTGAGGAGTACGATACTCTAAATCCATTAGATGTAAAATCAAATATTGTAGCACTAAACAGATCAATGGCCTATGCTAACTTTTATTATTGGATTTATGATGTAAAAAAGGATACATTATTTAACGGTAATATTTTTTATAAGATTGTGGGTGAAAATAAATTTATAAAAAACTATCCTCAGACATTCTTTGACTCTCACTTAATTCATGAGGAGGATATTCCACGCTTTAATATTATGTTTGAAAGATCCCTTTCAGGCGAGAAAATTGTTGAAGAGAATATTAGAGTGCTTCGTCCTGAAAAAAATGATTATGTATTAGCCCACATAAGATTTATAACAGTTAAGGATAAAAATGATAAAGTATTATATATAATTAGTTCTGCTGAAAACTTCTCAACCTACTCTCAGGTATTTGATATGATTAATAACTTATTAAGCAAAAATGAATTAATTACTTGGAGCTATATAATTAAAGAGAAGACTACTACCTACAAGGAACTTGATTTTTCTTCAAAAGAATTAAAAACAACATCTTCTCTAATCTATAATGCAATTGATAATGGTAAAATAAAAATTCCTACAACCCTTTTGGAAAATAAACTAAATAAATCCTATGAGCTAATGAACTTTGAGGATGAAAAAGGTAAAGAATATACATTTGAAATAACTCATACCGTTTATAAGAGAAATAATATTCCATATGCAATCATTGGAATGGCTAGAGATGTTACAAAATTCTATGAGAATGAAAAGTTATATATAAAAGAGCTTGAAAAAGCCAACACTAATAAATCATCATTTTTATCAAGATTATCTCACGATATGAGAACTCCTTTAGGAGCAATATCATCATTATCAACTTTTGGCATAGAAGAGTCTGAAGAAACATTAGCTGTAAACTACTTTTCTAAAATAAGAGATAATAGTGAATATCTTCTCTCTTTTATATCAGATGTATTAGACTCAAGAAAGATTAATGATGGAACCCTTGTTTTCCAACCTGTCGTATTTAAACCCTACCTGATAGTTGATCAAATTCTATCAATTATTAAGCTAAGAGCTAATGATAAAGACATCGATTTAATTGTTGATACAATTGGAGATACCGCTAATCTTTACTATTACACAGATGTTGCAAAAATTAAACAAGTTGCAATTAATTTATTAACTAATGCAATCAAATATACACCTAGAGGTGGCGAAGTAAAATTCTTACTTGAATGCTACAAAAAAGGCGACAAAATTAATGTAAAATGCATCATTAGCGATAATGGGGTTGGTATGAGTAAAGAATTTCAAGAGAGAATGTTTGATGAATTCTCACAAGAACACAACAAACTATCTTTTGAAGAGGAAGGAACTGGCTTAGGTCTCTCAATTGTTAAACAAATAGTTGATTTATTTAATGCTAAATTAACATGTGAAAGTGAATTAAATAAAGGAACTACCTTTACTATTGAATTCCAAAGTGATATTGCAAATGACGAACAAATTAAAGAATATACAAATAGATTAAATAATAAACGACTAGATAAATTAACTGGAAAAAAAGTATTAATTTGTGAAGATAAACAAATTAATGTAATGATTATTACAAAACTTTTAAAAGACAAAAATATGATATTTGATGTTGCAAATGACGGTGAAATGGGAGTTGAAAAAGTTACAAATAATAAGTATGACGTTGTGTTAATGGATATTCGAATGCCAAAGCTTGATGGATTGAAAGCAACTAAGCTTATTAGAGAATTTAATAAAAGTATTCCTATTATTGCTCTATCTGCAAATGTATCACCTGAGGATATCCAAAAATCAATTGAGGCTGGAATGAATGATCACATATCAAAACCAATTGATAAAATTGAACTCTATAATTCAATATTTACACAAATATTTAAGAATTAGATAACAAGAGCTAGGATTTATCCTAGCTCTAATTTAATACAAAAACAAAGTTAAAATTTGTATTTATTAAGTACTCTCGCCCTTTAGTGATAGTAGTATGGTAGATCCAATTATTGCTATACCTGCTATTACAAATGTAGATGGTAGAGGTTCATTAAAAAGAAGTGTTCCAACTAATACAGCAGATAGAGGTTCAAGTGTTGATACAGCACCAGCAACAGCTCCTCCAATTGATTTAACACCTATTGCAAACAATAATACTCCAACAGCACAACATACGCCAAAACCTATTCCACCGATTAAGACAGTGGGAGATATAATTCCAAAGATTTCAAGTGATGTTTTTCCATTTATAGCTTCGATAACAATCCAAGAAATTATTACAAGTGTAAAAAATAGTGCAATATAGAATACTATTACAAATGAATTTAAGGCCTTAAGCTCTTTTTGATTCAAAAGAAGTACATAGGTACTGACTGCAATAGCTGATATTACAGAGAGAATAATTCCTCTATAATCAAGTACTATATTCTTGTCTGGTACAGATATAAGAGCAACAGCAAAAAGAGCTAAAACCAAAGAAATAATAATATATGGATTTAGTTTTTCCTGTCCTAAGATAACTGCAAATACCATAACAATCATGGGATAGCTAAAATGTATAACAGTAGATAATCCAGATGGTATATAGGCATAGGAGGCAAGCAGGGTTAAGGCCATAGTAAAGAAGAAAAAACCACTAATTACTAATGCCTTAATTGTTGAACCATCTATCTTTAAATCAGGCAATTCTCCCCTTTTAACTAAAAGGAAGAAATAAAATGCTGCTGATATTATAAATCTGAATAAAAGAGATGTTGGAAGATCCATCCCACCAGAACGTAGCATAAGGGAAAATGCGGGATTAATACCAAACATAATAGCTGATATAACTACTATGATGATTCCCTTCGAATAAGATTTACTCATAAACTCTCTCTATAATTGGTATAAAAAAGTACTACCATATTATCAGAGAATATCCAATACTATTTATCATATAAAGAAGAAAGTTAAATATTAATTCTTATTATTTGGAATTCTCAACATACCCCATACGCTTTGAAATCATCTGGGCAGCTTGTTTAACACCTAAGACATTAACATTCATTAAATTAATTTGATCTTTAGACCATGAAGTGCTGATAGAGGCAATTATTCTATTTCGATAATCATAGATAGGTGTTGCAACACAAACAGTATTAGCCCTATTTTCCTCATCATCAATTGAATATCCTCTTTTTTTAGTTTCTTCAATTTCACTTACAAGCTCTTCAACAGTTGAAATAGAATGTTTAGTCAACTGAGTTAGCTCTTTATCCTTATACATTTCTCTGATTTCATCAGAACTATATTGCATTAGTAAAGATTTTCCTAAAGCTGTACAATGTAGAGGTAATTTAAAACCAATTCCACAATAAGTACTAAGGCTCTTACTATCTTTTTTATCTAAATACATTACATCAAAATCACTTTGAACACCTAAATATACAACTTGATCTAAATCATGAGATAATGAGCTAAGAATGGTATCTGATTCTGTTTTAATCTCAAGACTACCTAGTCTAGAACTTATTAATGATACAAAACCTAATCCAACAACATATTTCTTTGTATTCTCAAGAGGTGTTACATAATTTCTCTTTTGTAGTGATTTTAATAATCTGTGAGTTGTACTCGATGAAAGATCTACTTTATTGCTAATTTCTGTTAGAGTCATACCTTCTTTAGAAACCGCTAAAACTTCTAAAATATCAAAAACTCTATCGACTGATTGTACTTTTTGCTCTTTTGCCATACGTAAATATCCTTATATTGCTAGTAAATAGCACAATAATAATTTAATAAAATTATACTGTACTTTTTATTATATCACATAAATAGATTCATACAAATATAGAATAAATTAGAAATATGTAAGAAAGAGTGATACATTTTTAACATTTATTAAGTTTAGTCTATGATTAAAAGAAAAAGATAAAAATTAGGCAAGAGCGAAGCAAATTACCCATACTCTTGCTATAGCATGATTTGTATTTAATAAACTATCTATTATCAACTTTTATTCTAGGCATGAGCTATACGAGGCATGTATAGACTCTCTTTTTCAAGTTCAGCCCAAATATATTTCATTAGTAGTTTATTCTTTAGCTCACTATAATCACTATTAGACCAAAGATTGTTTAGCTCTCTAGGGTCTTCTTCTAAATCATATAGTTCACCATATTCATTATTATAATACACAACTAGTTTATATCTCTCACCCACATAGGCTCTCATATTAATTAAGTTTCTCTCATGATGATGTTCACATATTATATGATTTCTAACTTTATCCTTTTTGCCTTCCCAAACTTCTCGCTGATTTAATCCAGTCCAATCATAGGGAACATTTAGTTGTAAATAATCCATCATAGTTACACTCATATCTACTAAAGACTGCATTGAAGAGTTTATGCAATCTGATTTAACTTTGTTAGGAAGAGATGCAATAAATGGGATTTTTATTGCATCTTCATACATAAATGGTCCCTTTGCATGAAGCCCATGTTGTCCCATAAAATTACCATGGTCTGTGGTAAATACAATTAGTGTAGAATCAGTTAGTTTAAGTTCATCTAATTTATCTAGAATTTTTCCAATATATTTATCCATTAATGATACCATTGAATAATATATTGCAAGCTCTTTAGCTGAACTTATAGCATCTTTAAGTTGAGATTTACATCCATGGATAGCCCATCCACTCTCACTATATTTTGAGAAATCAGGATTTTCTTCTTGAGTTAGTTTTACAAACTCTGTTGCACCATTTAATTCACCTTCTGAAAGAGATGGAACATCAAGTTTTGATGGATCATACATAGTGGCCCAATTTTCAGCTACTAGATATTGAGGATGTGGATCAAAGAAACTTGACCATAATATAAATTGCTCATCATTTTTACTATATTCTTCTAATTGTTTAATAGATTCATCTGCAATCCACTTATCATAGTGATATTTCTCAGGAATTTCCCAAACATACTTTGTATTTGGATCCATAGTTCCTGTTGGAGGTAGGAAATATTTTTTATAATCACTACATCCATTTTCTTCTAACCAAAGTGCATAGTGTTGACCTACATGAGCTTCATTGGTATGATTTCTTGCTAATTTAACAGTTTCAAAGCCATAAAAATCTTGATCAAAATTTTTCCAATATTCTTCATCTTGCAATAGAGGATATGCCTCGAGTGATTTATATTCGTCAGTTGATTCAAGTGGCTGAAAATGAGCTTTCCCAATTAAAGAGGTTTTAATTCCAGATTTCTGAGCAATATCTCCAATCGTAGTACAATTTTCATTTAGCTTAGTTCCCAGAGTCCAAGCTCCATGTTGAGATGGATATTTTCCACATATCATTGAAGCTCTTGCAGGTGTGCAAGTAGGATTAACAGTATAGGCTCTATCAAAATATGTACCACTTTTGCAAAGTCTATCAAGAGATGGAGTTTTTATTTGATTATTAAATTTTCCAATTGTATCAAAGTGTTGCTGATCACTTGTTATTAATAATACATTATATTTTTTAGCTTTCTTATTACTCAATTTAAGCTCCTATATTTGTGGTGCATTGTAATTCCATGGAGAATGGGAATTTCTACCAAGGTCAATCATTTTGTCACAAAGAAGTTTTGTTAAACCCCATTTTATTGATTCAAATTCAACTTTATAATAAACGTTGTTTTTTTCTTCTTCATCATCTGTTAAATCATAGAGTTCACCATAATCTCTATCTTGGTAATAGATTAATTTCCAACCATCTCTAATTATTGCTCTAATATTTGAAGCTTCAAGATAGATTGGAGTTTTTTGACAATCTTTTAATTTTTCATAGCCTCTATCTTCTATAAAAGGCAATAAACTTTTAGCACTCATATCTTTTGGAATTTCAATTCCAGCTATATCTAAAGCAGTGGCTGCTATATCAAAATTATAACCTACATGTTCCTCATCGCGACCTTTATAATCTTTTATTGCAGGTTTCATAAGTAAAGGAACTCTCATCAAGGCTTCACTTAAATACTGTCCTTTTCCCATCATTCCAAAAGAGCCCATATAATCACCATGATCACTTGTGAAAAATATTACTGTATTATCCATTTGTCCACTTGCTTTTAGATTGTCTAATACAAGCCCAATTTTCTTATCAATGAGACTCATTGTAGCATAGTATGATTTCAAAGCTCTTCTAATATCAGCTTCACTTGCATCAACTACAGGCATTTCTCCAGGGTTTCCACTCCCACATAATAATTGTTCCATGTAGAATTTTGGCTTATTTTTTAAATCTTCTTGAGTAGTTGATGGAAGAGTTAGTTTTGATTCATCATAGAGTGACTCTGTTGATAGACCTATTCCATCATATGGTTGATGAGGTCCGGGAAAAGATAATGTTAAAAACCAAGGTTTCTCACATTTTGAGGCATTATCGTTTATCCATTTAGCACCCATATCACCAATAAATGAGTCTACATGATATTTCTCATCGGCAACCCATTTCCAAGCAAATTTACTATCTCTTTGTAGTAGTTCTTCATTTGAACTAAATCCATTTTCTACAAGGAATCTTGTGTACTCATTATCTTCATCAAAATGTGGATAGTGATTATCTATGATAATTTCCTCATCATAGCCTCTATCAACCTGGGCTCCGGCAAAATGTTGTTTTCCAATTACAGATGTATAATAATCATTATCTCTTAGCATTTTCATAAAAGTTGTTTCAGTAGATTCTAGAGGAGTAATAAAAGCTGGAGCCCCACACTGAGATGGATATTTTCCACTAAATATAGCAGCTCTTGCTGGAACACATGATGGATTTGTCGTATACCCATTTACAAAATTTACACAATGTTTCTTTAATTCATCTAGATTAGGTGTATATACTTCACTATTATTATAGCCAATACAGTTCAACTTTTGTTCATCAGTCATGATAAATAAAATATTTGGTCTTTTTTTCATGTTATTCCTCTTTTAATATTTTTCTAAACAATCATTTGTAAATTTATCTAAACACTCATTAAATAAATCTTCCCAGTCTAAACCAGGGCTATTATATTTGCCACTATTATTTTTAAGAGCTCTTTCTAATTCTTTATTAAATTGCTCTCTTCTCTCATTACCTTCTAAAGATGTAAATTTTTGAAATTGTAAATTAGACCAATTGTGATATTTCCCATGCATTGTTGATGGAAATAATCTCTTTTCAAATTTAATTAATTTGTTATCTACAATTGCACCAGGGGCCCCCCAATCTCTCTCATATTTAAATACATTATCTCGAAGTGTTTTTAATATTTCACTATCTTCCATTGTATCTACAATATTAATTAACTCATTTTTATCATCAATTAGATTATATAATTCCTCAGTACCACCATTGTAGTGATATATGTATTTATATTCATGATTTTGGCACATTACCCAGCGTTTATCCCCTAAGAAACCTGTTGCAGAATATATGAATTCTCTATCTCGTCCACTCGTTGTATCAACTAAGGATGAACCATATAATGAAAGAGATTTTTCATTATATTTTATTGATGCAACATCAAGGCAAGTTGGAAAAATATCTAAAAGATCCACTAAATCATCATTAATCGAACCCTCTTTAAAATAATCTTTATGAGACATAATCAAAGGAACTCTAATTGAGCTCTCATAGGGTAATTCTTTTGAGTAATAGCCTTTATCTTGTAGCATTTCACCATGATCGCTTGTAAAGATAATTAGTGTATCATCTATCTGATTACTTTCTTCTAAATAATCAAGTATCTCACCAACACTCTTATCCATCATAGTAATACTTGTATAATAAGCTATTCTAATTTTCTCTTTTTCTTCTTCACTATCACAATCACCAAAAATAGGATCAAATAATGGATTATCGGGAAATAATCTAGATTTCTCTATTGCAGATCTTATCTCTTTTCCATTATATAAATCCTTATATTCTTCAGGAATATCCCATGGAGGATGAGGCTTTATATAGCCAACATTCAAAAAGAAAGGTTGCCTATTATTTCTTTTAAGCCATTCAATACTTCTATTTTTTACCCAAGTTGTTTCATATAGGTTCAAATCAACTTGGGAGGTTTGTGGCTCATGATATAAAAGTGGTCTAATTCCATGAATATTTTGTATTTCATCACAACCTGCATCTTTGAGTGACATTGCAAACTCATCATCTTCTCTTTTACCTGGAATCTCTTCCATCAAATGAAGTTCATTATAACCATGATGCATCATTGGTGGATAAAAGTGCATTTTACCAACCGCAGCTGTTCTATAACCATTCTCACTAAATAAACGAGGAAGAGTTGGAATTCCATAATCTTTAATACATTGTTTAGAGTTTGCTAAATATCCATGATATTTGGAGGGAAGTCCCAAAAGTAAATCATGACGGGCTGGCATACAAACAGGATTTGATGAGATGGCATGTGTAAAACTACAACCTTTTTTAACAAGTCTGTCTAAATTTGGAGTTATTACATCACTAAAACCTAAGGCGTTTATTGTATCAAATCTCATCTGATCTGCTATTATCAACAATACATTTGTTTTCTTGTCCATCTATTTTATTCTCCCTTTATTTTTATTATCTAGAGGTATTTTAATTTCAACTCGCAATCCATCTCCTGGATAATTATTTAATTTAATACCGTATTCTTCCCCATAATATAATTTTATTCTCTCATTAATATTTCTAATCCCAACGCCACCATATTTGTTAGATTTAATGGTCTTTCCTTCAAATAAATCTTTTTGTAATTTTTCAAAATCATCAACTTCAATTCCAGAGCCATTATCTATTTCAACAATATTGAGGTATTCACCATCACTTGTAATCATAATGACAATATTTCCATTGTTATTCTTTTTTAATAACCCATGTTGTATTGAATTTTCAACAAGAGGTTGAAGTGATAATTTTATTATTTGATAATCTTTAATTTCTTCATCGCAGATAATATTAAACTTTATTTTTCCACCAAAACGTGCATCAATTATTTTTATATAATTAGAGAGGTTATCTAACTCTTCTCTAACACTTACAATAAAATTATCGCTCTTAGTACTATATCTAAACAAAACTGAAAGAGCTTTAACGATATCACTAATATCCTCATTACCATCTATCTCAGCCATACTCTTAACCATATCTAATGTATTGTAGAGAAAGTGTGGGTTAATTTGAGCCGTAAGAGATGCAATGGTTGCCTCTTTTTCACTTAACTCAGTTGCATATACTTCATTAATTAATCTATCTATTTTTGATGACATATTTTCAAATGCATGAGCCATCTCTCCAAGTTCATCATCACTGCTAATATTTAATTTATAGGAGTAGTCCCCTTCTGATATTTTATCAATTCCCTTTTTAATCTTGGATATTGGCCGAACAAGAGATTGAGATACAAGTCGAGATATAATAATTACAGCTATATAACTTAGAGCTATTATTATAAGGGTAATAAATCTTAGCTTATCAACTGGGGCTAATAAATCATTTTGATTTGCAAGCAATCTTACAACAACTCCCTGTTTTTCTAGATTAATTGTATTTGATAAATAAACTGAGCTATTATCACCTAATTTTTTAAATTTCTGAGTTGCAGAAAATGATGGTTGTAAATCAGAATATAATAAATCTCGCTCTTCATTTAATATCAATATGTGATTATTAGTATCACCTGATGAATAAGATGGAAAAGACTCTGATAATCTATCACTACTAAATTGTAATAAAATAAGACCTATATACTTATTATTATTTGGATCATTTATAGTTCTTAAAAAATTAATTTCTCCATCCTCACCTAAAAAGAGAGATTCATGGCGATAGCTCTTTGCAATAGTATCAAGAGGAAGAGCTTTTATTGATTCAACTGTTGGAAGAGCTTCTGATGAAGCAAATGTTCCTTCTCCTCTTCTAAGAGTATATAAATCATCATTTTTTGATAAAAGGGTTATACTATCCATCTTATCTACAATGTTAAAGAGATCCATTTTAGTGTTAAATTGAGTCATTAAAGTATTTTGATTACTAATAAAATCTATGAGATTATCATTCTCAGATTTTAATATATTCTGAACATTTGGATCATAGCATTCCATTGTTATAAACTCAGCTTTTTGTAAAAATAGGGATAAATTATCTACACTTTGATGTTGCATCACTAACTCTCTCTCAATAGCACCCTCTTTAAGATTATTATAATAAGCTGTTGAAGTATAAAAGAGTATTATCAATAGAGGGAAAATAGCAACTAATAACAAATTATAAAAAATTCTTCCTTCAATTTTACTTTTTTTTATCACCATTTTTATACCCTAGACTTATGTCTAAATGTTGAAGGACTCATTGAATTTTTTAGTGTAAATACCTTACTAAAGTATTTAGCATCATTAAATCCAACTATGAGTGCAATTTCTTTTATAGGTTTTTGAGTATTAATCAATAATCTCTTTGCCTCATCTATTCTAATAGTTGTTAAACTATCTACAAAGTTTTCGCCTATTTCTTCTTTAAATTTTTTACTAAAATAACTTGAATTAATTTTATATTTATCACAAATATAAGAAAGATTTAAATCTGATCCATATTCATTTTGCATCTGCTTATAAACTTGCTTTACTATTTGAGTAACACTAAATATATCATTTTGAGATAAATACAATATGACTTCATTTAAATAGTGAGAAACCCAATCTAATATGGCATTAAAATTTGAGTAGTTATAAATTTTAATACAGAAATCATAACCTTGAGTTATGATAGTTCCCCTATTAGAATCATCAACTTTTTCAAGTATTTTTATAATATCACTTATTAAACTAAAGACCATTAATCTAAAATCATCAATTGTTACTTTAGATGATAAATCTTGTAGCTTTAAATAATTGATATAGGATGAAGCTGAGCTAACATCTTGAGCTTCAATATATTTAATTAGCTTAGTTCTAATTTCAACTAAATTTTCTTTTTCAATATTATTTTTACTTGCTTCACTATCTAGTATATTTTTTAAGTTTTTTCTACATTCTTCAAAATAATGAGGAAGAGATTCAATTTCATTGAACCAAGGGCTAAACTCAACTTTTGCTAGCTTTTCATTATTTTTATTTTCCAATTCACGTTTTATAGAATCGAGTACAAGAGAAAAACCATCAACTGAACCTTTGTGTAATATCAACACAAAGAAATTAAGGGAATCCTCTAAAATCACAAATTTTAAGTCATTTGGGAATCTCTTATTAAGAACATTTAATAGCGTTTCTTTTATTATATTACTTGATTGAATTATTGTATTAGGTTGTAGCATTCCAATCATTATATGATTGTATAATATATCATTATTAATACAGATACTTTTAATTTCCTTTAGTTCAGAAATATCTTTTTCAAGTACAAAAGATCTTAATATTTTGTATATTGCACTGTGAACTAATTCAGGATTACTTTCACTTATTTTTTCACTTTCAATCTTACTTATAGTCTTTGAAAATGCAGAGCTTAACTCGTCTTTTTCAATTGGTTTTAATAGATAATCTTCAACTCCAAATTTGATAGCTTTTTTGGCATATTCAAATTCTTCATAACCACTAACTAAAATAAATTTAGTTGGAAGATTCTTCTTTTTAATTTCATTTATTAAATCAAGGCCACCTAATATTGGCATCCTAATATCAGATACGACAATATCTATTTTAGTGGAAATAATTTCATTTAGAGCACTTTCCCCATTATCAAAGGCATTAACTACCTCAACATCATCTCTAAGGGTTGGAATAATTTTAACAAGCCATTTTCTAATCCATTGCTCATCATCTACAACTAATACTTTATACATCATGACCTCCGGTTTTACTCTACCATAAATTTATAAATTTATTGGAAAATTATTAGACCTTAAAACATATTTTTTAACTCAATCATAACCCTATTTCTAGGGTTATGATGATTAAGAACAAATTAGTATATTAAAGAAGAGAAAGATTTAAATCATTTGCTTCATCTAAATCTGCAACAGCTTCTGCTGCAGGAACACCTGCAAATACATTTGAACCGAACTGTTTAGCTAGAGCCCAAGTATCAATATTTGCATAAGATGTATCAGCCCAAGGGATGAATCTACCACTCTTTAGCACTTCTGCTGCATGAGAAACCATGGGATCACTTGTACTTGTACCATCTTTTAATACTGTGAATGAACTCTGGTCTGCACAATATCTATCATTGATAGGAGTAGATGTCATGAATTCAATGAACTTCTTTGCTTGTTCAGGGTATTTTGTAGCTGAGTTAACACAGAGACGTACACCAGCATCACTTAATACGATAGGAGCATTATCAGATACAGGGACACCTTCAAATGTTACATCAACATTAGGCATTGATTCTTTTACAGAAGCAACTGCCCAACTTCCCATTAAGAAGAAACCAACATCACCTTTTGCAAAAGCGCTTGTACCATCTGTAAATGCATTCATTACGATAGCCTTTTTACCATCGATAAATCCTTTTTCAATTAGAAGTTGATCTAATTCAAAACCAGAACTTAGGGTTTCTCCTAATTTTACTTCACCATTATCAATTGCCTTAATACCTGCTTCTTTATTTCCACTGTTTAGATATAAATCTTCAAAACCCTTTGCCATGATTATAATGGCTGCACCAGTACCATCACTTGCACCTGCAATAATTGGTGTTTTACCAGCTGCTTGAAGAATTTCACAATCTCTTAACCATTCTTCTTTTGTTTGAGGAACGCTATCAATTCCAACTTCTCTCAATAAATCATTATTCACATACATACCGAACATTGCAGTTGCCATAGCTAGACCTGGAACTGAATCTCCTACTTTCATGTTTTGGGTATAATTATCTAATACAGCTTCATCAGAGAGATCAAGTGTATAGCCACTTTGTTCAATTTTATTAATGAAACTTGTGCTACTAAAGAATATATCATCACCTTGGCCAGATGCTAGACGAGTTGTTAAAACATTTTGGTATCCACCAGGGTTGGTTAATCCTTCATAGCTGACAACTACATCTGGATTAGCTTCATTATATTCTGCTATTAAAGTTTTAATAATCTCAGCCTGACTTGCTGTTTTAAAACCAAATACTGATAATTCAATAGGTCCATCAGATTTAGCACTATCGGTTACAGAAGCTTCTTTTGAACCACTTGCAAATAGAGGCGAAACTAGCATAGCAGCTGCCATCATCATAACAATCATTTTCTTTTTCATAAATTTTTCTCCTTTTATAAAAAAACCTTTTATTTAATTTCTTCTTATCATTTAAAACAAGAGAAGAAATATACTTTACTGTTTAACAGAACCACTTAACATTCCATCAATAATTTGACTTTGGAATATGAAATATACAATCATCAAAGGAAGTACTGTTAGTGTTGTTGCGGCGAACATAATATTCCATGATACAAGTTCATCACCTTTGAAGAAATAAATTGTAAGTGGAAGTGTTCTTGAATTTTTACCCTGTAATAAGATTAAAGGGAATAAGAAATTATTGTAAATTCTTAAAATCATGATGATTAAAAGAGTAACCATTGGAGTTTTCAATAATGGTAATACAATTTTTCTTAATACCATAAATGGTGTTGCTCCATCAATTGTTGCGGCTTCTTCTAAGGATATTGGTACTGTAGCAACAAATCCAGTAAAGAAGAATACACCATAGGCAGCATTAGTTGCTACAAACACAAAGATTAGTCCAAACATTGATCCAGATAAATGAAGTGTTTGAATCCATAGTACTAAAGGTACCATTATAACTTGCATCGGAAGAGCTAACCCTAACCAAAAGAATATGCCAATATTTTTAAATAACTTTCTCATAGTTGGAGCTCTAGATATCGCATATGCAGCTATAGCATACAAAAAAGATCCCATAATAGCTGATACACTTGTTAATACCACGGAGTTCTTTAATGATACAAGGTAGTTCATTTGTTTAAAAGCAGCTACATAGTTTGAAAACTGAGGACTTAAAAGAGGTCCAAATGGGCTTTTTATGAATTCAGCATCACTCTTCAGTGAGATTGAGACCATCATGACAATTGGATAGAATACTACTACAGTTACCGCAATCATTATTGCAACTAAAAATAAGTGAGATTTTTTATTTGAAACCATTATACTATTTTCTCCTCACGTTTTTGTAATGCTTGAGTTAGAATTTGACCTACAATAACAATGAAAATCATCATAAGAACAGTAAGTGCTGATGCATATCCATCTAAATTAGAACTCATCTTTCTAAATACATAAGTTGACATTGTTTCAGTTGCACCGTTTGGTCCACCATTTGTCATTGCATAAACTAAATCAAATATTTTTAAGCTACCAGTAAATGCTAAACTTACATTGATTGTAAATGCAGGTGCTAGCATAGGGAATGTAATATATCTAAATAATTGGAAGCCCTCACATCCATCAATGCAAGCTGCCTCATTAATGTCATTTGAAATACTCTGTAGGTTTGCAAGATAAATTGTTGCAGTGTAACCTAACCAAATCCATGCATGGGCAATTACGATTCCATAAGGAGCAAATTTTGGATCTGCTAACCAAACTTTATCCATGTTTAACATATTATTTAATAGACCTGAAGGACTAAAGATAAACTGCCAAAGATAAGCTACTACAACAGGTGCTAACATACATGGAGCAAAGATAAGAGTTCGTACAAACCCTCTTCCCTTGAATTTCTTATTTAGTCCAACACCAACGGCTAGAGCTAATACATTTTGTAATATTGTTACGCCTACAGCTTGGAACAAAGTATTACCAAATGAATCTAAGAATTTACTATCATGAATTGCAACCTTATAGTTTTTAAATCCTACTAATTTTACGCTCGGATTCAACCCATTAAAGTTTGTGAAGCTATAAAACATACTCTGGAAAACAGGTATCATAAAAAATATTATATATATTGCAGCAAGTGGAGCAATTAATAATAAATAGAAATAGAAATTTCTATAAGTTAAATTTTTTTTATTCACTTTCCAATCTCCTTTATTAATAAACAAATAAACAAAAAATTAATCACTTATTCTTTTGATTACTTATTTAGACTAGTGGCATTTTTCAAATTCACAAACTCAATTTTTCTTTTATAATGGGGTGATTTTTTTGTTATTTCATTAAAGATTATTAATAATTTTTTCATTTTTTAACTAAAATTAGTATTATTTTGTCATAAAGGTGTAATATTTTTGTTTTTTCCATCTTATACATTGACCTCAATAATTATTAGTTTAATATAGATTACCTAAAGAAAATAAACGCGAGTTAAATCAAGTAAAGGGGTACATAATATTAATATGGAAAAGATTTATATCACAAGGAAATCAATTGAAGAGGAGATCCTCCAAGATACTGCATATACTATAAAGAGGATAGTAGATAATAGTGATGATAATCTCTACATTTCCTTTGAAAAAGATGATTATACTTTTTATCCATCTTACACTAATGAAGAATATCATTTTGTTACAAATAATGATTATGGACTACAAAAAATCGCATTTTTATTAAAAAATAAACACCATATTACTATCGATGGAAATGGTTCTTCATTTCTATTTATAGGACGAATTGCTCCATTTTTTATTCAACAATCATCAAATATTACACTAAAGAATTTTAGTATTGATTATAAAAGAGCTATGTATACTCAGGGTAAGATTATTGAGGCTACTGAAAAATATGTTACTCTTGATATTGATAAAAAAGAATATCCATACCATGTTGCAGAGGATGGGCATATAGTTTTCACAGGAGAAAACTATGAGAGTGATTGGTCTTGGGGTATGATGGAATTTGATAGTTTTAAAAATATTCCAAAAGATGATGTTGTTGACTATATTATTAAAGATAGAATGTATGGAGAAGAGTGTGAAAATGGACTTCTAAAGGTTATCTATCCATTTGATAATATGGTTAAAGAAGGCAATATTTTAGTAATTAAGCATGAAATGAGATTAATCCAAGCTATTACTCTTGATCGATCTTCTGAAATAAAATTAGAGAATATCACAATTAATCACTGTGGCTCTATGGCAGTCACCGCTCAATTCTGTTCAAATCTAAGTATAAATAATATCAAGGTAAGCCCATCAAAGGATAGATGTGTATCTGCAAATGCAGATGCAGTTCACTGCGTTGGATGCAGAGGTTTAATCAAAATAGAGAATTCTCTATTTGAGAATCAAATGGATGATGCGCTTAATGTACATGGTAATTATCTATTAATTGAAAAGATAATTGATAAAAATAAAATATTGGCTAAGATTGGACACTTTCAGCATTTTGGTATTTTTGATTTTGATAAAGGCTCAACAATACAAATTTCTAACTGTTCAACATTTGAAGATGTTGAAAGAGTAAGTGTTAAAGATACTCAAATAATCAATAATCAATATATAATAATAAGCTTTAATGAAGACTTAAAACTAGAGAATGGTATTCAATACTGTATAGATAATATTGATTCATACCCTCAATTAATTTTTAGAAATAATGTTTGTAGAAATAACAGAGCTAGAGGAATACTATTAAAGACTAGATTTAAAACTCTAATCGAAAATAATATTATTCACTCTACAGGCACTGCAATAAAAATTTGTGCTGATATGAATTTCTGGTTTGAATCTGGAAAATCAACTCAAATAATCATAAGAGAAAATGATATATCTGCAAAGAGAACTAAAATTTGGGGAAAGGCTATTATCGATATTGATCCTGAAATGCTTGAGATAAAAGATAGTGAATATTTTATGGGTTCGATTGAGATTCTAAACAATACAATCAATCTAAATAATACACCGCTTATATACGGAATTAGTATTGAAAAACTTACAATTAAAGATAATTTAATTAATGTGTTAGATGATAGAAATATTAGTGATAATAATATTCCTCTTGATTTAAATCATGTTCTAAATATTGATGTTGATCATAATCAATATAAATATGGTAAATAGTTTTTAAAACAATAGTGAGTGTTTGATTTTTATAATATATACCTCCTTTTTGAGCTACTTTGAGATATCCCCTTATATTTTTCAAAGTAGCTCTTTTTTACATAAAAAAAACAGCTACATACTATGTAACTGCTCTATGACTTAAATATTATTATTTAATCCCAAAAACCAATATGGTCTTTAATAATAGCTTTTTTAAGTTCTTCATCTTCTACAGGACCAACTACAATCATTTCTCTCTGTCCATGCTCTAGAACATTTTCAGTTGGCATTGAGAATGTAGGATTTTCTTCATGAGAGCCTGTTAGTTCTAATAACTGAGTCTCCGTTAGACCAAATACGATTCTACCAACATTTGCCCAATATACAGAACCTGTACACATAACACAAGGTTCAAAGTTAGTATAGAGAGAACAAGTTGCTAAAAACTTTGGGCTATAGCGTCTTCCAGCCTCAATCATAAGAGAGAGTTCTGCATGAAGACATGGTGCATCATTTTTATTATTCCCACGTTCAATTAAAATATTACCATCTTTATCAGCTAATAGAGCTCCAAATGGATGGCATCCTCTTTCAACGGCTTCATGAGCTATTCTTACTGTTTCATACAATAACTCAACATCCTTTTTAGTCGCAATTTCTTTTTTAACTTTACTCATTTTTTACCTTTTATAATATATTTGTTACTATTAAATCCTAATTATTTATTTCTTTCAAGTTAGATTATATTTCGAGATTCTATGCAAGTAAAGAAATATATAAAAAATCAAACATAAGATGAACTAAAAGAGATGAGAAAGCCTCTCACAAATTAATGGAGAGGCTTAATTTTAATTAAATAATATTAATAAACTAAGTTTACTAGTGCTGTTGTAAATGGTGGGAAATATGTGAATAACATAAGATCTAAGAACAATAGAATATAGAAAGGAAGAGCTTCCTTAATAAAGTCTTTTGTTTTACATCCTGTAATACTACATGTTACAAACATTAGTGTTCCCATTGGAGGAGAGAAAGCACCGATTGCATTATTAAAGATATACATCATAGCAAATTGAATTTCATTAATTCCATAGGAAGCTGCAATAGGAGCTAATAGAGGAACTAAGATAATCATAGAGGCATTACCTTCAATGAACATACCAACAAATAGAAGGAAAATGTTTACAAGGAATAAGAATAAATACTTACTGTGAACATTTGCAACCATCCATTCAGTTAACTGTTGTGGAATTCTCTCTTTAGTTAATATCCATGAGAAAACAGTAGCAGCTGCAACGATTAACATAATAGCTGATGTTGTTGATACTGTTTCTTTAAATGCTTTTGAAGCTGCTTCTTTTGTTAAATCTTTATAGAATACACCTAGGAAGATTGAATAAAGAATAGCTACAGCTCCAGCCTCTGTTGCTGTAAATATACCAAGACGAATACCACCAATAATAATGATTGGTAAACATAATGGAGCAATTGCAGGTGGAACAACTGATTTATAATCAGCCATAGTCATTTTTTCAGTTCTAAGAGGTTTATATCCTCTTCTCTTTGACATTTGAGATACAAGTACCATCATTGAAATACAAAGGAAAGCTCCCACGCCAATACCTGATACAAATAATTTACCAATAGATACGTTTGCAATAACACCGTAGATAATCATTGCAATTCCAGGTGGAATTAATGGTGTAATCATAGAAGATGCAGCTGTTACTACTGTTGAGAAAGATTTAGAGAAACCTTTTGCTTCCATTTCAGGAACAAGCATTTTAGCTTCCATAGCAGCATCTGCAAGGTTAGAGCCTGATAGACCACCCATCAATGTTGATAATAGGATATTAACTTGTGCTAATCCACCTGATAGACGACCTGTCATTACAGAACAGAAATTCATAATTCTCTTTGTAACACCAGTGTAGTTCATAAATGTACCTGCACAAACAAAGAAAGGAATAGCTAGTAATGAAATACTCTCTGTACCTGTAATCATTTGCTGGGCAAAAATAATTGGGTTAACATGAGGATTAAAAAGGAAATAAATGGCTGAGCCACCTAAAATTGATATAAATACAGGAACCTTTAAGAATAAAAGAACCAATAAAACGATCGCTGATATAGATATTATAGATGTCATGCAATATTCTCCATCTCATCATTATTTTTTTTATTAAAGTATTTAGTTAGAACATAGCTAATTAGCATATCAACACAAGATAGAGGAGCTATAGCATAAATAAACCAGTATGGGATTCTTAACATATTTGTAGATCTGCCACTTCTAATAAATAATTGAACAAAACCTACACTCTGATAAAGGAAGTAACCAATTACAAAGAAAACAACTGCATCAATAAAATATTCTACAATTTTCTGAACCTTTAAAGGCATTGATTCTACTAGCATTTCAATTGCAACCTGTCCACCAATTCTAAATGCATATCCACTAGCGGCAAATACAATCCATACCATACAGAATAATTGAACTTCTTCTAACCATGTAAAAGGTTTACCAACTAGGTACCTCATAACAACACCAAGCGATGTTAACAATATCAAAGTGATTAATGCAACTATCGCAATAACTACATCAAGATTTTTTAAATAATGCTTGATATCTATCTTTTGTGACATAATAATTTCCTCTACAAACAACGTTCGCTCCAATTTGGAGCGAACCTATTTAATTAACTTAAAATTGATTAATTTATAATTAATTCTTTATTCTGCACCCATTGCTTTTCTTACTGTAGAGTAAAGATTTGGAGACCATCCAAATTCATCACCTCTATCATAGAAAGGAAGAGCTGCTGCTTTAAACTGAGCTTGTAATTCTGGAGTCATTTCAGTAACTTCAACACCATCATCAACCATCAACTGAAGATATTCATCATTTGATTCTTCTTGAAGAGTGTTGTTGTATAGACCTGCTTGATCACCTGTGCTAATCAATAATTCTTGTTGAGCAGGTGTTAGAGAGTTAAAGAAGTCATCTGAACATACCCAAGTTGTGAAGTTTTTAACGTGAGCATCTAAAATTAAGTATTTAGCTACTTCTTGTAATTTTCTTCCATAAAGTACTGATAATGGATTTTCTGCACCATCAATAGTCTTTGTCTGAAGTGCTTGATAAACATCACTTAGGTTCATACCTGTAGAAGATGCACCTAATGTATCCATACCTACACTCTGAATTTTGTTACTTGGAACACGAATTTTTAGACCACTAAGATCTTCAACACTTTTAACAGGAGAAACTGTTAATGTGTGACGGTCACCGTACATCCAGTTTGAAGTTAAGATTTTTAGACCTTTTTCTTCTAGTTGTGCACTTTGATCTGCATACCAATCACTCTTTGTAAGAGTCCAACATTGTTCCCAAGTATCAAATAGGAAAGGGCCGAAAAGGATACCAAAATCACTTACACCATAGTCAGCATAGAAAGCACCATCTGCTAAAGTAACAATTGGTTCACCTAATAGCATTGAGTCAATTAATTCACTCTTACTACCTAATTGTGAATCTGGGAAAAGTTCAATTTTTAATGAACCATCACCTTGTTCTGCAACTAGTTCTTGCCATTTAACAAGAGCTTGTCCAAGAGGTTCAGATAATGAGTTACCAAAACCAATTTGTACTGTTGTTACAGATTTTTCGCTACTAGAATTACTAGTTTCTTTGTCACCACTTGCAAATACACATGTTGCACTTAATGCTAACATTGCTACTAAAATTGCCATTCTCTTTTTCATAGATATTCCTCCCTAAGAAACCTCTAATTGTCTATATAACTATTGCAAAAGCAATAGTTATTAAAAATAATTATTTCGTAAAATCAATTACAACTTTTAACATATCGCCAGCATTTGCATCAAAGTCTGCAAAAGCTTTTTGAGCGTCATCAAAAGAGTAAGTATTTGTGATGATTTTATCTAATGGAACATCACCACGTTTAACTAAATCAATCAATTCAATGAAATCTTTTTTAAGAGCATTTCTTGAACCAAATACGTTTAGTTCTTTTTTCTGTAATAATGTGAAATTGAAATCTGCATTTCTCTTACCAACACCAACAAGAACCATGTTACCGCCAAAACAAGCAGCATCAATACAATCGATAAATGTAGAAGGAAGTCCAACTGCTTCAATTGTTACATCAAAACCATTAGATGCTGTAATTTCTGCAACACTGTTATCAAAAGCTTCCTTTGAAGAGTTAAGAATTGTACCATCAATACCGAAGGTTTTTGCAATATCTAATTTGCCTTGAGCAATATCAGAAATCCAAACTTCAGCACCAAGTGCTTTTGCAGCAATAGCAGATAAAACACCAATTGTACCAGCACCAACTACTAATACTTTGTCGCCTTTTTTAACACCACCACGGCTAACACCATGATAAGCAATACAGAAAGGTTCAATAGCAGCTAGAGTTTTAGCATCGAGGCCTTTACCATCATAAATTCTTTCAATAGGCATTGAAATATATTCTGAGAATGCACCTTCTCTTTGAACACCCATTGTCTGGTTATCCATACAAGCGTTTACAATCCCTTTTTTACAAGAATAACACTCACCACAGTTGAAATATGGATTACATGTTACAATCATGCCCTTCTCTAAACCCTGTTCATTTTCATCAATTTCAATTATTTCTGCTGAAAATTCGTGTCCTGGAACACGTGGGTATGAAAAATAGGCAAAAGTACCACGGTATGAACCTAAATCACTACCACAAATACCACCATATAATAATTTCAACAAAGCTTCACCTTGTTTTCTAACTGGTTTATCTTGTTCAACAAATGATACCTTTTTAGGCTCATCAATTCTTATAGCTTTCATTAAAAACTCCTCAAAAGACCCAACTTTACGGGACTCAACGTTGTATACATCACAGTATACACATAGGTTTTTTTATTTGTCAAGAAATTTTTTTAATTTTTTTTTCAACATTTTTTACTACACAAAATTTATATAAAATTTAAAGTAAATTGTTACATAACAAACAAATATAAATACACATTATTTTTTTTAGACAATAAAAAATACAGAACTTTTATACTTTTACAAGTTATTCTGTATTTTTTCAATGAATATTCTAACTTTAAAAATTTAAATTATCGCCATTTATCAATCATTGTATTTAATGCAACTAATTTTGCATTTTCTAGATGCTGTGATAATAATTTAGCTGCCTCATTAAACTCTTTATCACATAATTTTTCAATTAAACGTAAATGTTCTCTATGAGATTCCCCTAGACGAGTTGCAGATGCACCTGAGATTACTCTTATTCTTCGATCTTGAATATTTGCAGAATAAATTGAATCTTGGATGTACTTATTAGGGCATGAATCAGTAATAACTTTGTGAAATTGATCATCAAAAGTGGTCTCTACTGGACCATTTTCTAAATCTTTCTCAATTTCTTTGTGAAGCATCTGAAGTTTTTCTAAATCAATTTTATCACTATAGGTTAATACAATGTATGGTTCAATCAATCCTCTGATTTCATAGACTGATGAAATAACTTCAGGAGTAACCCCAGTTACAACAATACCCTTTTTTGGAAAAATCTTTATTAAATTATTTTGTTGTAATCTAATCAGAGCATCTCTTATTGGAGTTCTTGATATTTTAAGTTCATCACTTAGCATTTGTTCATTCAAAAAACTATTGGGAGGATATTCACAATTAATAATTTTTTCAGAAATAAGCTCATAAGCTTTTTGTTTTAACGGAGTCTTTTCTCTCATGTATACCACCAAATATTTTTCAACTTATAAAAAGCATAGATTAATTATTAATGGATGTCAACAAATGTTTTTTAGCTAAAATATTCGATTTTAAAAAAACTAAATAATTTTTCTTGACAAGAAAACAATAGTAATACTATGATGTATACAACAATGTATTTTTCATAAATATATTTATCTTTTACAACTGAGGTTAGGATAATGGTCAAAATTAACGAGATAAGCACAAAGACAGAAAGACCTGTCAAGATTTTACAATTCGGAGAGGGAAACTTTCTAAGAGCATTTATTGATTGGCAAGTTGATATTGCAAATGAAAAAACAGATTTTAATGGTAGTGTTGTTATAGCTCAACCTTTAGCAAAGGGTATGGCTGATTTTATTAACGATCAAAATGGTATTTACACAACAGTACTAAGAGGTATTGAAAACGGTAAAATGATAAAAGATTACCGTAAAATTACAAGTGTAAAAAGTTGTATCAATATTTATGAAGATTACTCTTCATACATTAAATATGCTGAATGCGATACATTAAGATTCATTGTTTCTAATACAACAGAAGCTGGTATTACATATGCAGAGGGTTGCTCAATCGATGATGAACCACCTGTATCTTTCCCTGCAAAAGTAACTCAATTCTTATACAAAAGATATGTAGCATTTAATGGTGCTAAGGATAAGGGTATTGTTTTCATTCCTTGTGAATTAATTGAAGCTAATGGCGATAATTTAAAGAGAATCATAAATCAATATGCTATTGAATGGAATCTAGGTGAAGAATTTATTTCATGGATTAATGAATCATGTACTTTTACAAATACTCTAGTTGACCGTATTGTAACAGGTTATCCTAGAAAAACAGCTGATGAACTTTGTGAAGAATTAGGTTATAAAGATAATTTATTAGATACAGCTGAACGTTTCCACTTATTTGTTATTGAATCTGATGGCGATCTTGAAGCTCTTAAAAAGGAACTTCCTTTAGAAGAAGCTGGTTGTAATGTTATTTGGACCCATGATCAATCATTCTATAGAACAAGAAAAGTTCGTATCTTAAATGGTGCTCACACATTATTTGTTCCAACTGCATTCCTTTATGGCCTAAGTAGTGTTTCAGAATCATTAGAAAATGAAACTGTTTATACATTCCTAAAGAAAGGTTTATTTGAAGAAATTATTCCTAGTCTTGATGGTGATAAAGAAGCATTAAAAGAATATGCAGCAGCTGTATTAGAGCGTTTTGCAAATCCTTATCTAGAACACCAACTCCTATCTATTTCTCTAAACTCAGTATCAAAATTCAAAGTAAGAGATCTTACTTCAGTACTAGCTTATTATGAAAAATTCAACAAAGCTCCTATGACTTTAGCTTACTCACTAGCTGCTCTTATGACATTCTACAAAGGTAGTGGTGTTGCAAATAGAGAGATGAGTGGTATTAGAAATGGTGAGTCTTACCCTATCAGAGACGATGAATCAGTACTAAAAGCTTTTGAAGCACTATATAGTGAAAATGATTATTCAAGTAAAGAGGGAAGAGAGTCTATCGTTAGTTCTGTATTAAAGAGAACTGATTGGTGGGGCTTAGATTTAACTACACTAGAAGGCTTTAGTGATGCAGTTCTAGCTTCTTACAATTCAATTGCTGAAGATGGTATTGTTAATTCTCTAAAGGCTTATACAAAAACAAAATAGGTAAATTAATGAAACAAGCAATTATAATTAAAGAAATTGATAATGTTGCTGTATGTCTTAGACCTTTTATTAAAGGAGAAGAGATTGAAATTAACTCAATCTCTATCTCTTTTAAAGAAGATGTACCTCAAGGACATAAAGTAGCTATTACTCATATTTCAAAAGGTGAAAACATTATAAAATATGGCTACCCAATAGGATCTGCAAAAGAAGATATTGAAATTGGTGAGCATGTTCACATTCATAATGTTAAAACAAACCTCAACGAATCAAGTGATTACACTTGGGATGAAGAGGAAGCTAAAAAAATTAATGAGAATTGGATTGAAGAGCACAAAGATTCTAAAATCCCAACTTTCAAAGGTTTTCTTAGAGAGAGCGGCAAAGCTGCAATTAGAAATGAAATTTGGATTGTACCAACTGTTGGTTGTGTAAATGAAATTTCAAAGTCCCTTGAATATTGGGCAAATGATGCACTAAAGAATGGTGAATTCAGTGATACTGAATATTCAACAGTTGATGGAATCAGAGCTTGGACTCATCCTTATGGTTGTTCTCAAATGGGAGAAGATCATGCATCAACTAGAGAAATTTTAGCAGATTTAGTTAATCATCCTCATGCTGCGGGTGTACTAGTAATTGGTCTTGGTTGTGAAAATAATACAATTGATAGATTTAAAGAAGAAATTGGTGAATACAATTCAGATAGAGTTAAATTCATGATTACCCAAGATTTTGATGACGAGATTTCTGAAGGTAAAAATTTATTAAAAGATCTAATCAAATATTCAGCTTCCTTTAAAAGAGAAGATATTCCCCTCTCAAAATTAGTAGTCGGTATGAAATGTGGTGGTTCTGATGGACTATCTGGTATTACAGCTAATGCTTTGATTGGTAGAGTTAGTGATGCTCTTGTAGCAGACGGTGCTTCAACTATTTTAACTGAGGTTCCTGAGATGTTTGGAGCTGAACAGATTTTATTAAATCGTTGTGTTTCTAAGGAAATCTTTGACAGTGCTGTTGGTATAATAAGTGGTTTTAAAGACTATTATGTAAAGCATGATCAAGTTGTTTATGAAAATCCTTCCCCAGGAAACAAAGCAGGTGGTATTACTACCCTTGAGGACAAATCTATTGGTTGTGTTCAAAAAGGTGGTAGAGCCCCTATTTCTCACATACTAAAATATGGTGAAATGATTGAAGGAAATGGTCTTCAACTATTAGAAGGTCCTGGAAATGATATTGTTTCAACAACTGCAATGAGTGCTTCTGGTGCAAATATTATTCTATTTAGTACAGGACGTGGAACACCTTTAGGGTCTCCTGTTCCAACAGTTAAGATAGCAACAAATCATGAATTAGCTCTTAAGAAAAAGAACTGGATTGATTTTGATTCTTCAACAGTACTAAAAGATGGTTTTGAAGAAGTTACAAAAGAATTAATTGATTATATAAAAGATGTTGCTGAAGGTAAAAAAACTAAGAATGAAGAAAACAATTATCGAGAGATTGCAATCTTCAAAAATGGTGTTACCCTCTAGTTAGTCATTTAGATAGAAAAACTTTCTCCATTATTATTTTATTTACCCTGTAGTATTTTGCTGCAGGGTTAACTTATTAATTAAATTAACTATTTAAATACTAAAGACTCCTCTAAAAAGTTATTAGCTTTAAAGAGGAGTCAAATTATTTGAAAATTATTAATATATTATACTAATATAGTATTAATTGCCTTGAGGTCCACCACCTTGAGGTCCACCACCTTGAGGTCCACCACCTTGAGGTCCACCTGGAACATTAGGAACAGATGCAGCGGATGGGAAGTTAAAATATGCTTGGTCAACATAAGGCCATCCAGTTGAAAAGTCTTGAATTGAATATAATTCTTCAAGAGTTGGGACTCTCCAATCAGATGAGGAACCTAATTCTAAATTATCAGCATATTCAAAAGCTGCATCAATTGAATAGTGATCATCAGTTGGAGTTGATTGCCAAATTAAGCCTGTATTATTATCTGTTATTGTACCATCTCCATTATCGGTGAAGCTAAATTCAACAGTATCATATACTGCATCTTGACCATAATACATATCACCTTCAACAGGATAAATTATATTACCATCATCATCATATGATTCACTTTGACCTGTTGTTACAACTTTACTTGTAGCACTATCATAGTATCTCTCATCAATACGACAAGCTCTTGCACTATTAGTAACATTATCGCCACCCTCACCTTCATAGCTACTATCAAGGGACTTAGGAGAGAAACGAACGGCACCTGCTCCGTGAGTATCATTGCCATCATTATCAAGGGAATAACCAAAGGCAACATACCACGCATATCCATAACCAGGATTTTGTGTGCTAAAGTAAGCGGAGGTACTACTCCAATAATAGTAACCAGGGTTTTCATCAGTTAAATCAGTTGTACTAAAATATTCTTGATCAACAGTTGGATAAACACCAGTGTAATCAACAAGACTTTGTAATTCTTTTACATCAGGAAGTTTCCAATCAGTATAGCCTGCAAAATCTAGATTTTCTGCATAGGATAGAGCTGTTTTCCAATCCATGGTATAACCAGCATCTTCTGCCATCCACATTAGACCTGTTGATGTATCGGTAATTGTACCATCACCATTATCTATGTAAGTATTTTCACTTGTTGCAACTGTGTTTTCATTTGTTAATTCATCACTACTAATAGTAGTATATGTATAAGTAGTTCCATAAGTTGAACCAGATACAGCTCTTACATGTTTAGACATAGGGCCGTCTTGATCACTTGGATAGCCTTTTATATGACCAGTTGTTTCACCAACACCAAATGCAGTATCAACATTATTTGCTACAGAACCATCAGAACTAACTAAATCTAAATTACTACTCCACATTTGACCTTGGTCTTTTGAAATACCTTCTTCACTAGTATCTCCAACTCCCATCGTAGGTGCTTCATAAGAATAAGTACTGTTCATTCCTGAAAGTAATTCACCATCTGGTGGTAATGCTCCATCTGGAGGGGGTCCTTGAGGAGGTCCCATCTGAGTATTTGAATCGCTTGAATAATATCCAACTGTAGCACCAGAATTTTGAGTATCTGTATCGCTTGAGCTACAACTTGCTAAAAAGAATGAAATAGAAATTGCTATAACAAGCATAGCTGTAAATCTGATTTTACTATTTTTCACCTTTATTATCTCCTTAATTAATTTCTAATTAACTTAACTATAGGAGCCATATGTGAAATTTGAGTGAACTCAAATAAAAATAATTAAATATTTTAAAACAAAAAAGTTCCCGTTTTCAGGGAACTCAAAATTATGATTAAAAAATTATTTTCTATTATTATCTTACTTTGCTCAGCCTCCAAAAAAATAATATAAATTATAAAAACTAATCAAGAGAAGGGAAAATGAAAAAATACCTTCTCCTAACTAGCTTTCTAAAAGAATGCTTATAAGATAAATTCTTTAGCACTCTTTCTGTTAAAAAATATAGAGTATAAATGTGAAGTCTTTGTGAAATTTTGTAAAATAAATAATTTTAAATTGATATTTTTAATAATTTTTTATCACATTAGTTTTCCCTAAATTGTATTTAGCAAATTTCTTTGTATTACAATTATTAGATAAAGGAAAGTTCACAATTTTTTTTGAAAAATAGCTTTCATACATAGCTAGAATATTTTCCAAAGCTCTTCTTCCAGCATGGGCATCAACATAGGGTTGAGTATGATGCACTATTGAAAAAATAAAATTTTCAAAAATTCTTACATGTCCATCACCATATACACTTGAATAATGAACATCATTAAGATCTTTTATCCAATCATTTACTTTACTATCTTTAAATTCCCAATACTCTATTTTTTCAGCAACTTCTCCTGATAATTTAACAGTTCCATTTTCGCCAAATATAGCTATTGTCTCTTCTAAGTTATCATTAAAAATATTAGTAGTACCTTCAATAGTTAAAAGTGCACCACTTTTGAATTTTGCTATAGCTACACCTAAATCTTCAACTTCTAAATATTCATGTTGTTGATTTGCTATTAAAGCATACATTGAATCGATATCATCACCCAAAAGCCACCTAGCTAAATCTACACCATGAATACACTGATTCATCATAGCACCACCATCGCTTACCCATTTTCCTCGCCACTCATCTTGAGAATAATAGTCTTCATTGCGGCACCATCGAATATTAACAGAGGCATGAGAAATTTTACCAAATGCACCAATTTCAATAGCTCTCTTTAATAGTTGAGAAGAATCATTTAATCTATTTTGTTGGCAAACACCAAAAATTAAATCATTTTTATTTGAAATTTCTATTAATTCATCACACTCCTGTAAAGATAGTGTAATTGGTTTTTCACACAGAGTATTTATAGAATTAGTTAATAAGTATTTCGCAATCTCATAATGATGACCACTATCGGAGGTAAGGGAAACAAAAAAGTTTGATTTAAAATCATCTTTAGAAAGCTTTTTCTGCTCCATTAAGTCGGTAATCATATCTATATAATTACTATAACAAATGGATAAAGATAAATTAAATTTATTTGCCAAAGCTTCAGCTTTACTAAGGTCTAAATCACAAAGTCCTATTATCTCAAGCTTATTTTTTATTGCACTTTCAATGTGATTTGGAGCAATTCTACCACATCCTATTATTGAATATTTCATATATTAAATTTCCACAGCATTTTCTTCTGCTTCAATAGCAAGCTCAATGGCTCTAAACATGTGTTCTTGAGATATAGCTAATTCAGTTCTATCAAGACAATCTCTAATCATTTTTCCAAAAAATGGGAAACCAACCTTTCCGTGAACCTTATAATGATATTCATTTTTATCATCTACTAATATAACATGATCACCCTCTTTATCAGAAGCAACATCAATATATTTTCTTATTTCAATATAGCCTGTACTACCTTGAATTAACATTCTTCCATCGCCCCAAGTTCCAAGGCCATCAGGAGTAAACCAATCAACACTGATATAACATGGTATTCCATTATCTGTGATAAAACTTGCATCTCCATAATCTTCGAAATTTGGATATTCTTTATGTTTTAGATTACCAACTCTACTTGATATAAGTTTAGCGTCTTTAGCTCCAGAATATGATAAAACCTGCTCTAATTGATGAGAGCCAATATCAGTAATAATACCACCAAACTGTTTTTTATTAAAAAACCAACTTGGTCTATCATTTATACTAATTCTATGAGGTCCCCATCCTTTTATGGCAACAATATCACCGATTCTGCCATCTTTGATTAATTGCTCTGCATAAATAGCACTTTCAACATGAAGTCTTTCACTATAATAAACAAACCATTTTAAACCAGTTTCCTTTACTTTTGCTCTTGCTAAATCCACTTGCTTTTGAGTTGTGAAAGGACATTTATCTGAGAAAAAGTCCTTTTTAGAATTTAAAGCTTTAAGACCAACTAAATATCTTTCATTTGCTATAGCTGATGTTGCAACTAGATTTATTTCTTTTATTCCAATAAGTTCATCTTCACTTTTACAAATTTTTGCAGTTGGAAAAGCTTTAACAAATTCATTAACCCTATCTACATCACTGTCATAAACATAACCAATTGTTGCACCTGCTTCTTCAAGACCATTACACATTCCATATATATGCCCATGATTTAAGCGGGTTGCTCCTACAATGAATTCACCTTTATTACATACAATCTTTTTAAATCCAACAGGTGCATAATTTTGACCTTTAGTTTTATCAAATTCTTTACTCATTTTATTTATCCTCGTTCATTTTACCGACACTAATATCACCGGAAGCATTTTCAATACTTATTGTTTTCTCAAAAAATCTTGGAACAACTTTGAACATACTTTCTTTTTTGTAGAATGGATCGTTTTCATTTATAGGAAGTGATATTTCTTTATTTTCAGTTGAACTTTTATAAACAGCATAAATTAATTCTAAAGCATTCTTTCCATCAAGACTTGTTACAACTAATGAGTCTTTTCCTTGAATAGCATTTAAAAAATTTCTTATCTCAGCAGGATGGCCTTCTTCTCCATCAACACCTTCTAATGAGTCATATATCTCTTGGAACTTTTTCTCACTTTCTGGATCAGGTACAGGGAAACCATTATCCTGTGATTTCATACAATGAATTTCCCAAGGCACTGATACTTCAGCTTTATCACATTGGAAATAAATATCTTGACGCTCATTCATATCATTCAATGAAACATTAATTTCACCTAAACTATTTGGATATCTTAGTATTGAAATAGAAGTGTCTTCAACTTCACTATTAGTATGAGTCAAGTTTGTCATAATGGAGGTTGTTGATGTTGGCATACCCATAAACCAATTGAGCATATCAATTTGATGTACACTATGGTTTAAAGTACAACCACCACCCTCATGATCCCAAGTGCCTCTCCACCATAAATCATAGTAGCTATTACCTCTGTACCACATTGAATTTGCTCGACTCATTAGTACTTTTCCAAAGACTCCTTGATCTAGCATTTTTTTAACTTTCCATGCAGATTCCCTAAATCTATTTTGAGAAATAATACCTAGAGTTTTTCCACTTTTTTTCTCAGCTTCTAACATAATATCAGCTTCTTCAAGACTTGCAGCCATAGGTTTTTCACAAAGAACATCTTTTCCTGCTAATAGAAAGGCACATGATACCTCACAGTGAAGAGTTGGAGGTAAACAGATAGATACAACATCAATATCAGATCTTTCTAATAAAGTTTTGTAATCTTTTGTAATAGTTATTGTTGATAAATCTAAATTATAATCAGTTGCTAATGTTTTACATTTATCAACATATAAATCACACAGTGCAACTATTTTACATCTTTCTTTTTCTGCAAGATAACCCTCTAGGTGAAAATGAGAGATACCACCTGTTCCAATAATTGCTATTCCTAATTTTTTCATATTCAAATAAACTCCTTTAATAATAAAAGAGTATCATTTATCAAATACAAAACAATGTTCAATATTTAACTAAAATTGGATTATCTTTATGTTCAATATTATTTCATATACATTCTTGGGTACAATGGAATTGTTGCTTGAATTGAGAATCCTTCATCACTATCTAGAAGTTCTAATCCGTAATCAGGACCAAATAGTAATCTAAGCCTTTGGTGAATATTCTTTAAACCTAAATGCATTCCTTGTGTTGCTAATTCTTTATTATTAATAGGAGCATCAAACATGGAATTAATTTCTTTTCTTTTTTCATCTGATATATTTGGACCATCATCAGTTACACAAATAATCATAGAATCTGCGACATTTCTGTATGTAACATTTATATTTATATGATTAGAATTTTTATATACACCATGTTTAAAACAATTATCGACAAGAGGTTGAATGCAATATTTTAAAATATAGATATTGTCTAACTCCAACTCCTCATTGATTAGTATTTCAAAATCAAAAGAAAATCTATTTTTATACCTAATTTCTTGAAGGTTTATATAATTTCTAATATATTTTATTTGATGAGTTAATGGTATTAATTTATCAGTATCTCTTAGTTCAAATCGTAAAATATAGGACAAAGATTTTAAACTCTTTATAGCACCTCTCTCATCATTATCCTCAATTGCATAGGAAATGCTATCTAAAGAATTGAATAAGAAATGAGGATTCATTCTAGCCTGTAATGAATCAAATTTTGCCTCAGCTTCTTTAATTTCATACTTTTTATAATCATCTTCTACAACAAAAACAAATTTTATCAATACAACTACAACCATCAAACAAATTAGACCTATTATAATTATATAATTTCCGAATTTTTCTGAATCTTTTCTTATATAATTTATGGGGATTGATGCTGAAAAATATAATCCAAAATCATCGTTAAAAGCCATCATAGTTTGAGATTTATCATCAATTTTAGAAAACAGTCCTAAAGAACGATCAAATCCATTATAATCTGATAAAGAATTATTAATATACAAGACATTGTATTTTGCCAAAATTAAGTTTTTCGATGTTTCATACAATTTATAATCTTGATTATAGATAGCTACATCTAATTTAACATCTTCACCTAAAGATGAAAAAGAATAATTACTCTTCATCGAATCTAAAATATGTGTTATATCACAAATAATTAGTGCCATTGTTTCAGAATGAGTTAATGTAGAATCAATTTTTATTAATATAGGCATTAAAGTCGACAAATCTAATTCATCTCTATATGCAGATAACTTTGAATATCTATATCCATCTAAAGTTGCAATTGGCTCTAAGTCTACATTTTTTATATGTTCGTAATACTTCAATTTATCATATGAAACGGTTTTAGAAGAAATTGATGATATTTCTAAATAATCTTCAGAATTTGGAATTGACCTAATAATTTGGATATCCCTTATGAAGCTTGTGTTACTGTATCTGACTGTGTTTAATGAATTTTGAATATCTTCAACATTATCAATATCTGCATATTTTGCAACAATTGCTGTCTTTTCAACTGCTAATAAAAGGGGTGATGTTATTTCACTCTCCAAGTTTAAAACATATTTTGCTAAAAATTGTTGTTGAAGACTCAACATATCTTTGGTTATATCAATTCTAATATATCCAGCAAGAAGAATAATAAAGAACAACAAAATTGATAATAGTACATAAAATTTTCTAATTTTACGTTTTGTAACTTTATTTAATTTTGAAACAAATAGATTATTCATGATTTACCATTTTCTAATAATTGCTTTCGATATTGCCCAGGAGCAATACCAACAACTTTTTTAAAACATCTTGTTAAGTAAGAAGCATCACAAAATCCAACTTTTTCTGCTACATCAGCCTAAGTTAAATTCGCATTTTCTAAAAATAAGCAAGCTACACTGACTCTATAATATTTTACGAAATCAATAAATGTCATATTCACATGTTTTGAAAAACAAGAAGAAAGATAAGCAGAAGAAACCCCAGCTAGAGATGCAACATCATCTAAAATTATATCACGATCATAATTTCTCTCAACAATTTTCATTGCCTTTTTTATATAATCAGGAAGTTGTTCGGAATAATACTTATTCTTTACTATACTTGATCCCTTAATTAAGTTTTTAACTTTATCAAGCATAAAGAAATAATCGTTTTTAAATATTGGTTTTAGTAAATAATCAAAACACCCTAATTTTATCGCTTTCTGAGCATAAGAAAAATTATCATATCCACTAACTATAACAACTAGCCCCTTATAATTTGAATTTCTAACATGCTCAATAAACTCAATCCCAGAACCACCTGGGATTACGATATCAGAAAATATTACATCGGGGTTAGTTTTATTATACTTTTCAATTGCTTCACAATAATTAGTAGCGACAGATTCAATAATAAACCCGCCATCATATTGTTCAATGTATTTTTTATAACGGCAAAGTGAAGCATTTTCATCTTCTACAATCATTAGTCTAATCATCATTACCCCTTGAGTCCAGACAATGCAATCCCTTCGACAAAATATCTTTGCGCACTTAAATATACAATAACAATTGGAGCAATGCTAAACATTGTTGCAGCCATAACTTGGTTCCATTTTATATCAAAATCACCACGGAGTAAAGCAAGCCCCAAGGTAAGAGTTCTCTTATTATCTGACTGAATAAATACAAGAGCATTTAAATATTCATTCCAAATTGCAAGCAAAGTTATAATCAAAAGTGTAGTTAAAGCAGGTTTAGCTAGAGGTAGAATTATCTTTAGAAATCTATCTCTATAACCTAAGCCATCAATAATAGCTGCTTCTTCTAATTCTTTAGGAATAGTTAGAAAAAATTGTCTAAGTAAGAATGTTCCATATGCTGTAAATATTCCTGAAAGTATTAAAGACCAATGATTATCTAATAAACCAAGATGCTTAAAAAGAATGAAATTAGGAATTAAAACTGTTTGACGAGGAACCATTAAAGTTGCTAAATATAAGAAAAACAACTTATCTCTACCAGGAAATTTTAATCTAGCAAAAGCGTAGGCTGCCATAGAAGAAGTTAATATTGTGCCAAAACAAACCCACAGAGATACTTTTGTTGTATTTAATAAATAGGTCATAAAAGGAAGAGATTTTAAAACTTCCGGATAGTTTCTCCAGTTAAAATTTGTAGTGAATAAGGCATATGGTTTTGTATATACTTCGGTATAAGTCTTAAAACTAGTTATTACCATCCACCAAAAAGGTATGAAAAAATATAATAGTAATATGTATAGCAGTATATACATTCCAATTTTATTTTTTTTATTTTTAATTTTACTCATTTGTTTATAAGACTCCTAATATTCATTATTATTTGCTATTTTATTTTGCACTAAAGTTACAGCTAATATTATTAAAAATAATACTAGTGCAAGTGCAGAAGCATAACCCATTCTGAACCATTTAAAACCATTCTGATAAATATACATAACTAATGTATTTGTACTATTTGCAGGACCACCATCGGTTAAAACAGTAGTTAAATCAAAAATCTGGAACGATCCAATTAATGATGTTACAAAAGCAAAAAATGTTGTTGGCGCAAGTAAAGGTAATGTTATGTTAAAGAACTGAGTCCAACTATTTGCACCATCTATAGAAGAAGCTTCATAGTAAGATTTTGGAATTCCTTGAAGACCCGCTAAATAAATTATCATAAAATATCCTAGTTCTTTCCAAATTCCAACACCAATAACAGATGGCATTGACCAAAATGTTGATGATAAGAAGGGAATGGGAGAGACACCAATAAAAGATAATAGGTGATTAATTAATCCATTTTTTGTAGATTCTAGTAATGGTTTCCAAATAATCGCAACGGATACTGAAGAACAAACAGCTGGTAAAAAAGCTACTGTCCTAAAAATATTTCTTCCATGAATTTCTTTATTAAGTAGGATTGCTAATAATAAAGATAGAATTAAATTTAAGGGAACCTTAACAAAAGAATATATTGCCGTATTTTTTAAGCACAACCAGAATATTGAATCTGAAAGAAGCTCTTTATAATTAGATAATCCTGTGAATGTTGCTTTATTTATAAGTCCCCAATCCATAAATCCAAGATAAAAGGAATAAAGCATTGGCCATAGTGTAAGTATAATAAATCCAATAATATTTGGCAGTAAAAACAACAAAGCTGCGATATATTCAACATGAAAACTTTTTGTTTTCGAAATTGTAGTATTTGAATGGTTTAACATTGATCTAAACTCCTTGATATATTGGATATCATATGAATGATATCCAATATATTTAATTAATTTTTATTTATTATTTCTTTCAATAATTGCTTGAAATTTAGATTTATTTTGTTGCATTGCATCTTTTGCAGAAATTTCACCCATTAATACTTTTTGAATAATTGGAGTTAATGAATCTCTAATTTCAGCATAACCCTTTCTTAGAGGTAACTCATGTCCGTAAATACGTGCGATTTGATCGGTAACATATTGAATTTGTTTTGGATATTTTTCACTGTCCATATATGCTGGCCATAATTCTGGATCATTTAAAAGCATTGGAGGAATTCTTCTAGCAGCAATGTAAAGTTTTTCGCCTTCATTACCTCTTAGATATTTCATAAATTCCCAAGTTGCATCTTTTACTTTTGAATCTTTTGACATACAGATTTCATTACTCTTGTAAACTGTTGTATTCTTTATCATTCCACCAGGCATAGTCCATGCCTCTACTTTTGAGCCTTCAACATTTTGAGTTGATAAGAGATCGCCTGCAGAACCAGGGCGCATAGCAAGTGAACCATTAGTAAACCAACGAGTCAAAGTTTCAGCATCAACTGAAAGAGTGTCTTTAGGTAAGTATCCATCTTGATACAAATCAGCAATAGTTTGAATTGCTTCATATGCTTCAGGTTGGTCTAAGGTAAAAGTATTTTTGTCTTCAGTAAATAAAGAACCACCATTTGCCCAAATATAAGAAAGTAGATAGGTAATATTCATTTCAGATGAATAACCATAACAATCAGCACCGGAGTCTTTAAATTCTTTAACTATTTTGATAAAGTCATCAACTGTCCAATCCATTGAAGGTAATTCAATACCAGCTTTTTCAAATGCATTTAGATTAAGAAGCATGTATAAAGGTGCTGTTCCCCAAGGAAGAGCATAAACTTTTCCATCTATTGTTGCTTCTCTAATAGCTGCAACAGGATATATATCCAAATCTAAATTTGTACTTTCAATATAGTCATCAAGACTTTGAATAGCCCCTAATGCCATAAAGTCAGAAAAATTATAAGAATCAATTCTCATAACATCAGGAGCCATTCCACCAGCAATCATTGTCATTAGCTTTGAATGATAGTCATTATAACCTGATACTATAGGCTCTATTTTTATGTTTGGATGAGTTGCTTCAAATTGATCAATAATATCCTGTTCAACACCTATTGCATCTGGGTTGCCCCAAAAAGCATATTTAACAGTTGTAACTCCAGTATCATTTCCTACCTTTTCTTCATTAGAACCACTTGCAAAAATACTAGTTGTTAAGAATATTGACATCACCAGCATCATTAAAAATTTTTTCATATAAACCTCCGTTTGTTTATTATTAATAAAGGTTATACCCAAATAAGTGATAGCAAAATGATTAATTTTTATATTTATTTGGATTTTCTAACGAATTTAATACAATAATTTCACAAATTTATGATTCAATTGAAAAATAATTATTAGATTATATAAGACTTTTTTAATAGTACAAACTATTTACAGTGTAGCATATGAGTTTTAATTTAAGGAAAAAATATATATAAATAAGTACTTACATCTTTTGCAAAGAATATAAGTATAAAGATAAAAAGTTCAACTTGCAAAACTCATTAAATTTTAAATTATTTCAAAATTTATTTATGTAAAAATTTAAAAAAAAGCCCCCATAAAATGGGAGCAAAAAAATTATGATTAAAAAAATTATTTACTTTATACTCTTATAACTTAGCCCCCTACCACATTTTTATTTATTTGTTAAATACTAATTAGGAGATAAGAAAATTAACTTTTCTCCTAATTAGATATATATATGTCTCAAAGTTTTGAAAAGAAAACTTCTTTTCTCATTTGATAAATTTATAATACAACATAATTTTATTATTATTGTGTGAATAAAGTGAAGGTTTTATGTAGTTTATATGTACTTAATTTATTTTAATTTGCTTTAACTTTCTAGTTGTATTTACCAAGTAGTTAGTTACCATATATTTACTAAAATTCTTACTAAAAATTCTATTAATTTTGATCATCTCCCAAATCACTACTTATTTTATTTGATAAAATTTAGAGAAATTATTCTACTTTTATTGATTTAAATACAAGTTGTATCATAAAAATTGTACTTATTTTGTTGAGTAATTGAGTTTTCATAATGATATCAAAGTTAATAGTTTAATCCTTTTAGAGCTACTTATTGTTTTCAAATATTTAGTAAAATTAGTCTTTATTTATCTTTTGAAACTTTGAATTTTCTTGAGTCATTATTAAAACCGTGATATCATCTAGAAATACTTTATTCTACTTATTTCTCTTTAGTGAGTAATAAAATAGAATATTTAAATTAAGAAAACAAAGGTCATAAAATGTATTACGACAAAGCTTGCATAAATTCTCCTAAAATACTTTTTTTAATTGACCCAATAAGTGGAAAAATTATTGAAGCCAATAAAAAAGCAGAGACTACATATGGTTATTCAGTAGAACAACTGTGTAATATGAAATTCAGTGATATTAATGTATTAAACATAGATGAAATAACAAATGGTATTAATAAGACTACGTTTAAATTAAAGAATTTTTTCCACTTCCCTCATATAACAGCCTCAGGGAATATCATCAATATGGATGTAGAAATTTATCCAACTAAAATTGATAATAAAGATTATCTGTTTTCTGTAGTATATCCAAGTGATAAAAAAAATGTATTTGTAAATGCAAGTATTAGTCTATTAGAAAAATCTTCTGATGCTTTAGTTGTCATAGATCAATTTGACAGAGTAATCAAAATAAATAAGAGCTTTGAAAAATTATTCAACGTAAATGAGGATGATATAAATGGAGAATCTGGTAATAAACTGCTAGAAGACCTTAGCATCCCAAGGTATGAATATTTATTGAAAAAACTCTCTAGTGGTAAAACAGAAACTATAGCTTTCAAGAAAACGGAGGATAACAATTTCTATGAATACACAGTTTCTGGTATTCCAACTTTTTACTCAGAAAATTATTTAGGTTCTGTTATTTCAATTCGTAGGACTTTAATCCAAAATTTTGTTGATGGGAAAATTAATGAGGATATTGGAAAGAAACTTCTTGAAATGGAAAGATCTAATTCAGAAAAGAATGATTTTCTTGCTAGAATGTCTCATGATATGAGAACTCCTATGAATGCAATTATTGGTATGGCCAACTTTGGTATTGATGAAATAAAAGATAAAAAAGCTCATAATTATTTCTCACAAATAAAAGATAGCAGTGAATACCTATTAGCACTTATTAATGACATTCTTGATATGCAAAAACTTGAGAGTGGTGAAATTAAGTTAGAAGAAGTAATTACAAATACTCCTCGTATTGCCCAAAAGGTCAGAACAATAATTGAACCTAGAGCTGAACAGAAAGGTATAAAACTTATTTTTGATCTTGAATGTGATGAAATGTATCGCTTTGTCAAAATTGATGAAAGAAGAATTGAACAGGTCATAATTAACATACTCAATAATGCAATTAAATATACACCGGAGGGTGGCACTGTTACTTGGAGAGATTATGCTGAGAAATTAAATGATGGTAGAATTAAAGTATCTCATGAATTTATTGATACTGGAGTTGGAATCAGTGAAGGATTCCAAACAAAAATGTTTGAACCTTTTACATCAGAGTTAAATTCTCAATCTAAATCAGAAGGTGGAAGTGGACTAGGCCTTGCTATCACAAAAAACCTAATTGAAACAATGGGTGGAACAATTACTTGTAAATCTAAACTTGGAAAAGGTACTACCTTTTTTATGGAAATTATATTAACTCCTGCAACAGATGATGAAATTACTTTATTTTTAAAGAAATCAAATAGTAATACTGGTTTAAATTCTCTCAAAGGAAAGAAAATTTTAATTTGTGAAGATGTTGAAGTAAATATAATTATATTAAAAAAACTTCTTAGTGTTTATCAATGCGAAATAGACATAAGTAGAAATGGGCTAGAGGCTTTAATTGCAGCTCGTAATAATAAATACGATGCAATATTAATGGATATTAGAATGCCTATTATGAATGGTCTTGAGGCTGCAAGAGAGATTAGAAAGTTTGATAAAAAAGTCCCAATTCTTGCACTTTCTGCAAATGCTTATTCTGAGGATATAAAGAAATCTAAGGAAGCTGGGATGAATGCACACCTAGCTAAACCTATTATTAGAGAAGAACTCTATTCAAATCTAATAGCAATAATAGACTAAGAAATTTAGTAATTACAAAGCTCTAAGTCTATACTATTGCTAGTATTTAAGATCTATTTCAAATGTTTTTCTAAAAAGCTAATTATTCATTTTTTATGTGAATTTTTTACTTCTAGAAAAACATTGAAATATTACTTTTTAATATTACATAAGCAATACTTATTAACCTTGGGGATTTCCATCTCCCCCACCTATATCAGCGGACGGAAAATCAAAGTAAGACTCATCAAGATAAGGCCATCCCTCTGAAAAATCACTTATTGAAAATAGTTCTTCTGCAGTTGGTAATCTCCAATCAGTTCTATCTCCTAATTCCAAAGATTCACAATACTCTTCTGCCTCTGAGAATGATAAATGCTCATCACTTGGAGTTTGTTCCCAAATTAAACCTGTTCTATTATCAGTTATTGTTCCATCGCCATTATCTGTGAAATAAAATTCACTACTATAACTATATACTGCATCCTGTCCATAATACTCATCAGAGACAGATGGAGTTACTACATTGCCATCTTCATCATATGAATCACTTTGATTAGTTGTTACAATTCTACTGTCTGCTTCTTGATAATATGATATATACTCATCTTTATCACTATCAGAATTTGGAGTTCTTACAAGGCGAACACTATTTGTGCTATTATCGCCACCCTCTCCTTCTGCACTACTTGCACTATATTTAGGAGAGAACCGAACAGCTCCAGCTCCATGGGAGTCTTCTCCATCATCACCAACGGCATAGCCAAAGGCAACATACCAAGCATATGCATAAGTGGGTGTATCGGGTTTTAAATATGCGGATGTACTGGTCCAATAATAATAGTTAGGATTTTCTACACTATCTTCTTCATAATTTGTATTAGATGTATTTTCACTATAATTAAAATAATCTAATGCAATTGCAGGATACACTCCACTGTAATCTACAATACTTTGTAGCTCTTTTACATCTGGAAGTCTCCAATCAGAATAGGATGCATATGTCGTGGAATTAGCATAGGATAGAGCATCCTTCCAATCCATAAGATAACCGGCATCATCTGCCATCCACATTAGTCCTGTTGATTTATCAACTACAACAACATCACCATCGATTGTATCTTTAACATATGAATCTTCAACAGTAGCACTCATGTTTTCACTATATAATGAAGAGTCGGATGAGTTATCAGTATAGGTATAGGTAGTTCCGTAAACAAAATCACTATCAATTCCAACGACAGCTCTTACATGTTTAGCCATATTTCCTGTTTCATCACTTGGATACCCTTTAATGTGTCCTGTTGCATGGTTAACTCCAAATGCAGTATTTAACGTAGCTGCTTGAGATTCACCCTCTTCTCCACCATCATCATCTGTTACTAAATATATATTACTACTCCAGAATTGTCCTTGATCTTTACTTATTGTATCAGAGGTACTTGAGCTATCAATATTTGGGTTAGAACAACTATTTAGTAGAGCGACTGCAATAAGTATTAATAAACTTACTTTTATTATATTTACATTTTTCAATTTTTCACACACCTTTTAGATTTTAGATTTAAGAATATTATAGATGTGTGAATTTAGTGTGAAGAAAATTCAATAGACGTAGAAAAACCCCAAATAAATAATATTCAGGGTTTCTCTCTATTTTTAATAACTTATATTAATTATTTAACCCAAGTTACAATGTCTTCCATTTTCTGTCTAACTTTAGGTCTTTTAGGATCTGCTACTCTTGAACCAAAAGCAACTGCACATACTAGTGAATATTGATCTTTATCAAATCCAAATTCAGATTCTAATACATTATCCATTTCTTCTCTATTGAAACCTTCCATAGGACAACTATCAATGCCAAGAAGAGCTGCAGTAGTCATCATGTTAGCAATAGGAACATAAACTTGTCTTGTTGCCCAATCTTCAATTCCTTGTGGATATTTTGTTAAACCAAAATCTTCATCCTGAAATTTCTTTACCATTGCACCCATTTGTTCAGCATATTCTTTTGGTAATTGATTTATATCATTCATGATATGATTGAGGTATTCACTACCAGCTTTCATATCTTTTTCTTTTCTAGTTAAAGCAAAAACTAAATGACTAGCTGTTTGCCATTTGCCGTCTCCGCCCCAAAAAGTTTTAGATAATGCTTCTCTTTTTGACATATCTTGTACAACAACAAAATGCCATGGTTCAAAACCAAATGATGATGGTGATAATCTAGCAGATTCTAGGATTGTGTTAAAATCGTCATCGCTGATTTTTTTTTCTGGATCGAATTGCTTACATGCATGTCTAAAATTAAATGCGTCTAAAATTTCTTGTTTTTTCATTATATATTTTTCCTTCAATTTTTACTTTCTAAAGACTAATGTCCTATATATTTGTAGTGATCTTCTAAATGTGCCTTTGCACTTTTAAAATCTTCTGCTAATAATGCATTAATAATTGGTGTGTGATATAAAAGAACATTTTGTTTTGTTGTTTTTTGTTCTTTTACCAACATCGATATATTAATGGGTATTAATAAAGAGTCCCATATTTCAAGCATCTTTGAGTTGTGAGAAGCTTCAACAAACAGTCTATGGAATTTAGAATCAAAAAAGGCGTAGCTTTTATAATCCTTTTCATTAATTGCATTGACCATATCTCGAAGAATAGAATTTAGTACTACGGCTAAGGCTTTACTATCAAAATCACTTTTACCAAAGCATTCAAATTCAAGTACCTTTCTAACTTCATACATCTCAATAATTTCACTATCATCAAATTTTCTAACTCTTACTCCGGCATTTGGAACTACTTCTAGATATCCACTTGTAGCTAAGCATTGGATTGCCTCTCGTACAGGAGCCTGACTAATGTTAAGAGATTTTGCGATAGGTATAATCTTAATTCTTTCACCTGGCGGTAATTCACCGGTTATGATTTTCTCAAGTAAAATTTCTCTCACTTTGTCTTTTAAAGATTTTCTATTTAACTTGTTTTCCATATAGCCTCTTTACATTGATTAATATATTATCGATAATCTAAATAGTCAATACTTAGACATACAAATATTAGTTAATTCATAATATTATTTTTTTTTTACAATTGAATTCAAACGCAACATAACAAACTACTATTTTAAAAAAAATAAATCCACCTACAAGAGTGACTAAGCCTTGTAGGTGGAATTTTATTATTAGTTCATATATTTTATGAGAATAAAATATTATTTAGCAAATAGGTGTTCTTCAACAAATTTCCAAACGTCCATGTATTCTTCAGATTTTCTAACTTCTTCAAAACCATCTGCTTCCATTCTATCAATGATGTTAGACATTTTAGTTGTGAATCTGTTGTTTGTTTCAAATACTTTAACGATGTCCCATCTTGTTGGAGATGTATCACTTGTTAGATAATCATCATAACCTAATTTCTTTAGGTAATAAACAAATTCTAATGTTTCAATTGGGTGTTTAGAACCACAGAAGTAATCCCAATCCCAAAGAGCATCATTATCATTGATATGTACATAGAATGGGATGTTACATGAAGCTAATAGAGATAGCTCTTCAGCTGGGTTCATTTTACCATAAGTACTGTGACCGTAATCGATTGTTACACCAACACCAGTTTTGTTAATTTCTTTAATTAATAGAGCTGTTTTAGAAGCTGTATCTAAGAAACAAGTTCCTCTGATTTCACTAGGCTTGTATTCAATATACATTGTGATATTTGGTTTATATTCAGCAGCTGCGCCAAATGTTTCTTTTAGATAAGCCCAAGAATCTGCATAATCTGCTTGGAAAGCAAATTCATAACCGTCGCCTAAAGGACAAACTGTTACTTTATCAGCACCAACTGCTTCAGCAAAGTCTTTACCGTCTTTGATGAATTGAACAGCTTTAGCTCTAACTTCAGGATCTGAGCTAGTTAAACCACCATTAACAAATTCTCTTTCTTTCTTAACATTAACATTAATAGCTGCGATTTTAAGATTGTATTTTTTCATTAATGCTTTTGTTTCTTCAACATTGTTTACCTCATATGGGAAAACACATTCTAATGCTTCAATACCTTCAATCTTGCTTGCAATCTCAAACTTCTCTGCTAAAGATTTAGGTTCATTGTAAGAATTAAACCTATCTTTAGAAGCACCTAAAAATGATGAAATAACTGAAAACTTCATATTCTGACTCCTTTATTTATCTAAACTCTTTAGATAATCTATTCCAAATTTATAATTGTCTATTAAATTCTCTCTTTCACTACCAATTTCTAAATCTAATGAGCCATTAAATCCGCTCAATTTAAGATTATTTAAAAGTGTAGTAAAATCGATATTGCCTTTTCCTGGAGGAAGAGCTAAATTCTTTTCCCCAAAATTATCTTTAAGGTGAGTACCAAAGATTTTATCTTGTAATTTAAATGGAAGTAGTTCCATTACCTCACCGCTACAATAAGCGTGTCCTGTATCTAGGTTATAACCTAGATTATCAAATGGCATTGCATCTATTAATCTTAGTAGACCATCACTTCCACCTATAATAGAGGAAGGTATTATCTCTAAGGCAATATTTAGATTTGCACCCTTAGCTGCTTCTAAATATTTATAGAATCTGTTGTATAACGCCTCTTCAATTTTTTTATAATCTTCACCCTTATATTTATAAGGACTAATAGGTATAACTATTGTCTTAACTTCACTAAATTCTGCTACAATGGAGATTACTCTTTTTAATTCTTCATACCCCCAAGAAGACTGTAAATTCTCAAGACTGCTTGTTGATTCAATCAAAAAGTGTGCTACAAAAAGACTCATTTTCAAATTTTCATCAAGATAAGCTTTTCTAATATTGCTTTTATCTTGGTTCCAATTTTCTATTTCATCTTTTTTAAAGATTTCTCCTTGAAAGCTTTCAAATCCTAAAGCTCTTAAATCTTTTATTCCTTCAATGTAATTTTGGGTTGTAAAATCAGTCCCATATTTACTAAAGAAATATGCTGGGGATACTCCGTACATGTCATCTCCTAAAAAATTCTGTATTCAAAATTTAATTTAGGATAATATTGAATCTACTATTTGTCAATATAAATCGTAAAAAATCCACTACTCTTATAATAGTTGACTTATTAGGCCTATCTACCTAATAATAAAAGTAAAAATATGACTCAAAGGAAATATTGTATGTTGAATGAAGAATCAGTCTTCGACGATCTAAGTACAAAGGCTTATAATAAAATTAAACAAATGATTATATCGGGTGAATTACCCGCAGGAACAAAGTTAGTTCAAGAAGATTTAGCGAATAAACTTGGGGTATCAAGAACTCCCCTTCTGCAAGCTATATCTAGACTAACAAGTGATCAATTAGTAGAATCGAAAACAAGACGCGGAGCCTATGTAAGATTTTTTTCAACAGAAGATAAGCTACATATTTTTGATATAAGATCAAAACTTGAACCTCTTAGTGCTAGAGGAGCTGCTGAATTTATAAGTGATGAACAGTTAGAAGAGTTAGAAGAACTCCTTTTAGAAATGCAGGGAGCAATGTATAGAGAAGACAAGAAAACTTATATTGCTTTAGATTATAATTTTCACACACTTATACAAATAGCATCAAAAAATAAATTCATAGTTGAAATACTAAGTAAATATACACCAATAGTCCAATCGGAATTTTTGCTCAAGAGTTTAGAAAGCTCTTTTAATGAACATAAAGAAATATTGACTTCTCTACGGTATAAAGAACTAGATAGAGTTGAGAATTTAATGTTTAATCATGTTGATGGTGGAATTAGAAATAGATTGAAGACTTTACTTGAGGAAAAGGGAAATGAGTAGCAAAATAGAAAACAAGGCACTAAGACAATACGTTTATGAACATATTAGGGATTTATTAGACAATGGAGATCTACCAGTAGGTGAAAAAATCAATAAATCGGAGCTATGTAAACAATTTAACGTTAGTCAGACCCCTGTAAATGATGCATTAAATAAATTAGTTGGAGAGAGTTATCTCGAAGAAATTCCAAGAAAAGGTTATTTTGTTAGAGAGTTTAATCTAGAAGAACAAGCATTACTCTTTGAAATTAGAGCAGGAATTGAGGGAATTGCAATAAGACTTTGCTGTGAAAGAGCAACAGATGCAGAGCTAAAAGAATTAGTTCATAGCTTTGATGGTTTTGGTAATCTCCATGATGAGAGTGAGCTAAAAATGTATTTAAAGGCTGATAAAAGATTCCATAGATTATTAATTAAATATTCAAGAAATCCTAAGTTACAAGAAATACTTGATAGTAGAAGTTTTATTTCTAGAACCTATCAAAAAGGATTGATGAAAAGCTATTCTCAATCCCTTAATGAACATAAGATTATTACAACAGCTCTTACAAACAGAGACAAAGATACAGCAGCTACTGCTATAGTAAATCACCTATTATCTTCAAGGGATTACATAGTTAGCCAAATCAAGAAATCAAAGTAAAAATACATTCTGTATACAAATTTTATAAGGCGTTTTTTTAACAAACGCCTTATTTTTGTGTAAAAAAGTAAAATTTTATCAATTATGTCAAAAGAATTCTTGACAATTCTCAAAACTATGATATAAAGATATTGTATACAAAATTATACGAGTAAAAAATTAGAAAGGAGTTTACATATGAAGAAGTTATTAATTGCTTTAAGTATTGTAGCAGTATCAATGGGCTCATTATTTGCCCAAGCTCAACAGGAATATCCAGCTAGAGATATTACAGATATCGTTGTTTGGGGTGCCGGTGGTGGTACAGATGCTTGTAACAGAGTTATCATGGAAGCTATGGGACAAGAACTTGGAGTAAATGTTAATGTAAATAACGTTACTGGCGGTAAAGCTGGTATTATCGGTATGACTGAAGCTATGAATAAACCAGCTGATGGTTATACACTTGTTGGTCTATCTGAATCAAATGCAACAGCTGCTGTATATGGTTGGGATCACCAAATGAAAGACTGGAGTTTCTTTATTGTAGGTGGTTCACCTGATATCCTATCAGTAACACCTGATTCACCATACAAAACATTAGATGATTTAGTTAAAGCTTCAAAAGCTAATCCTAACAAAATCAAAGCTGGTGCAGGTGGACCTGGTTCAATTCACCACTTAAACCTATTAGCATTCCAAGAAGGTTCTGGTGCAGAACTAGCTTTCATTCCTTATGATGGCTCAGCTGGTTCTCAAAACGCTGCAATGACTGGTGAAATCACAGTTGTTATCACATCTGTTGCTGAACAAGCTGAAATGATCAAAGCAGGCAAGCTTAGACCTTTAGCTATGATGACTGGTGATGATTACACACTAAAAGATATCAAGATTCCATCATCATTTACTGCTTACCCAGAATTATCTAACTACCTACCATTAGGTCAACAAATTGGTTTTGCAGTTAGAAATGATGTACCACAATCTGTAAAAGATACTTTAGAAGCTGCATTCAAGAAAGCAGTTAAATCTCAAGCAGTTGTAGATTTCGCTAACCAACACTACTATAACCTTTCAGGTAAATGTGGAACTGAAGCTAACGAAATTTTCGCAGCACTAGAATCTAAATTCTCTTGGACACTATCTGATTTAGGAGCTGCTGAAGTAGATCCTGCATCAATCGGTATTCCTAGACTATAATAGTTTTAGAATTATTTAAGAGTTAAAGAGCCTGCCGAGGTCTCTCGGTAGGCTTTTATGATGAATATTTAATAAGGATGTTACAAAAATGAATCAAGATGACCAAAACAAGCAAATGAGAGGAGCCGATATAGTTATCGGTATTATCTTCCTAATCCTTGGTATTCTTATTTTAATTGGCTCATTCCAAATGCCTTTAAAAGACTCCTACGGTGGAGTTGAGAGTGCCTGGTATGTGTCCCCCGCTCTTATGCCAATAATAATTGGTATTGTTATGATATTACTTGCTGCAACCATAGTTAGCTTTGGTTTTAAACAAGGTGGATTAGAGCTACTAAAAGAAAATAGAATAATTAGAAAAAGCCAACCGTTCTTCAATGAAGATACAGTTCGTTTTCTAGCTGTACTTGTACCTTTAGTAGGCCTAGTATACTTTGATTTGAGAATGCTAGATTTCTGTATAGCAGTTGCACTCTATTTATCATTTACAATTGGAGTATTTCATTTTGAAAAACCTGAAGTACTTACAAATACATTAAAGCTATATAGTCTCTTAATGTTTATCAATTTAATATTTAGAGTATTTAATCTAAATGTAATGTTAGACAGTCTTTTCTTATGGACAACTGATCTAATTGGAATTGCTGAACTCGTTGTTTTACTTGTATATATGAAAAAACAAGTTAAAGCACAAGCAGATTATGAGAGTAATCTAAAACATAGATACAATCAGATGATTAGAGTATCTTTGATTACACCTCTTGTAATAGCAGTTATCTTTAGATTTGCTCTTAGAGTTCCAATGCCAAAAGAAGGCTTTATAATGAACTTTATGTATCTAATTTATTACGCAGTAAGATAGGAGAATAATTTAATGAACATTTTAAATCAATTCCAAATCTTCTTTGCCCAAATTGGCTCAATTTTAATAAGTCCATCACAAATATTTTTATTATTTGCTTGTACTTTTATGGGTATAATTTTTGGTGCATTGCCAGGTTTAACAGCAACCCTTGGTGTTGCATTACTTACAACACTCACATACGGTATGGATCTTAATGTAGCAATGGTTGCATTAATGGCTATCTATGTTGGTGCTGTATATGGTGGTTCTTTCTCAGCTATTACAATTAATATTCCTGGTACTGCAGCAAGTGCAGCTACTGCTATGGAAGGTTATCCAATGGCTAAAAAAGGCCTAGCGGGAAAGGCATTAGGATTAACAACAACAGCTAGTGCAGTTGGTACTTGTATTAGTATTATATTTGTTGTTATCTTCATTCCTATTATTTCAAAATTAGCACTTCAATTTACATCATTCGAATACTTCTTATTAGCATTCTTTGGTATTTTAATTAGTGGATCAATCTCTTGTCCTGATACAGTACAAAAGGGTTGGCTTGCAGGTTTCTTAGGATTATTCTTAGCTATGATAGGTGTTGATTCACTTCAAGTTTATCCAAGATTCACTCTAGGTTTCCACGCTCTAGAGGGTGGTGTTGAAACTGTTCCTGTATTAATTGGTGCATTTGGTATTCCTCAAATTATCCAATCATTAAGCGGCGGACAAAAACCACCTCAAGCAACTAAATTAGAAAAGATTATTCCATCATGGAGTACAATTGGTTCTAATTTATTACACATCTTTAGATCAGCTCTAATTGGTGTTGGTATTGGTAGTGTTCCTGGTATTGGTGAAGATATTGCTGCATGGGTTTCCTATGGTACAGCTAAAAATACATCTAAACACCCAGAATTATACGGAACAGGTTATGAAGAAGGTATTATCGCAACAGAAGTTGCAAATAATGCTTGTATCGGTGGTGCTATGATTCCTCTACTCTCAATGGGTATTCCAGGGTCTCCACCAGCTGCAATGCTTTTAGGTGCCTTCCTTCTTCATGGTGTTTCACCAGGACCTATGCTTTCAATTGATCGCCCAGGTTTCATAACAGAAATTGCAGCTATTTTATTACTAGCATCATTTGCAATGTGGTTCTGTGGTATTTTCCTAGCTCCTAAAGTAGTTAAATTATTACAGATTTCACCAGCTCTATTCATGCCAGTAGTTGGAATATTATGTATCATTGGTTCATATGCATTAGGCTTAAAGTTTATTAACCTTTATCTAATGATTCCAATGGGTGTTATCACTTACTATCTTACTAAGTATGGCTTCCCAGTTCCACCTTTGGTTATTGGTGTTATTCTTGGTAGTATGGCAGATGCAAACCTACGTCGTGGATTAATGGTATCAGAGGGATCTCTAAAACCATTTGTTACTCGTCCTGTATGTTTAATTCTTCTAATCGTTATCATACTTACATTTGTAACGGGTACTAACAGTTATAAACAATGGAAGTTAAAAAGGTTATCAGCAAAAAAATAATTAATAGCAATTGAATTATTTATCATAAGTGGTCAATACAAAACTGTATTGACCACGTTTTTTTAGTCAAAAAAATAGGATATCTCCATCATTGAAATGTAGAAATACCCTATTTTTCTTATACTAATTTAATATCTATTTTATAATTCAATCTCTACTTTTACAGGTTCAATTCCCATAAGAGAAATACTTTTTTCATCACATTGGCTAAATCCAATGGATAGAGAGAATTTATTATTAAAGATTCCTTTATTACCATTTTCATCAATTGCTTCAAAAGAAGTAGATGGAATAACAATATCAAATGTTTTATCACTCTTAGATTCTACACTTACGTGTTCAAAAGCTACTAGTTTATAGTTTTTTACACCTTCTTTGCTCTCATCTTTTAGATAGATTTGAACAACCTCATCTTGAACAAAGTTACCATTATTCTTAACACAAACTTTTGCTTCATAATTGTGATTATTATCAATTTTCTTGATGCAAACATTTTTAAGTTCTAATTGATTATATGTTAGTCCAAATCCAAATGGATATAAAATAGTATCACTATCTGCATATCTATAGGTTCTTCCACTCATTGAATAATCTTCAAATTTTGGCATTTTATCTAATGTATTATAGAATGTGATTGGTAATTTTCCACTAGGACTTCTTTTTCCAAATAGAAGATCAGCTATTGCCTTACCACCTCTAGCACCTGGATACCAAGCATCAAGTATAGCATTAACACTACTATCAGCTTTAGTTAAATCAATACAACTTCCAGCTTGAAGTACAAGAATAATTGGAACTCCTGTATCAATCATAGCATCTAATAATCTCAATTGAGATTGTGGGAGACTAATATCATCTTTGTCACCTGAGCAATAACTGTTACCATCATCACCCTCTTCGCCTTCTAAGCTCTCATCAAGTCCTAGAGAGAGGATTACTAGATCACTATTGTAAGCAGCAGCTCTTGCCTCTGATAATCTATCATCAGGTTTAGCTAAATCTTCAACTCTATTTCTAGATAGATGACAACCAATAGAATAATTTACTTTAATATCTGTATCAGCCACTTCATCTTGAATACCTTCTAAGAGAGTAATATAGCGAGATGATGTACCATGATAATTAGCTATTAGAGCTGCTCTACTATTAGCATTTGGTCCAATTACTGCAATACTCTTAACTTTGTTTTTATCAAGTGGCAATATACCATCATTCTTTAATAGCACAGAACTCTTAATTGCACTTTCAATGGATAATTCAACATGCTCTTTTGATTCAATTTCATCATAACCAATACTGTTGTATGGATTATCTTCAAATTCACCTAAGAGGAAACGAGTTGTAAATAATCTCTCAGCTGCAGAGCTAACATCTTCTTCACTAATCATGCCTTTTTCAATTGCACTCATTACATATTGATAAGTACAACCACAGTTAACATCACAACCACTCTTTAGTGCTAATGCTACAGATTCTTCTGCATTTGCTGTTATTTTATGGTGTTGGTGGAAATCTCTTACAGCCCAACAATCAGATACAAAATGACCCTTAAAGTCCCATTTTTTTCTAAGTACTTCTTTGATTAGGAAATTACTACCACAACAAGGTTCTCCGTTTGTTCTATTATAGGCACCCATAACAGATTCAACTTGAGCCTTTTCAACTAATTTTTCAAATGCAGGTAAATAAGTTTCCCATAAATCTTTGTCGCTTACCTCTGCATTAAAGTGATGTCTATCTTTTTCAGGACCACTATGAACTGCAAAGTGCTTTGCACAAGCGGCTGTCTTTAAATATTTAGAATCACCTTGAAGACCTTTTACAAATGCTGAACCAAGTTCTCCTGTTAGATAAGGATCTTCTCCATAGGTTTCATGACCGCGACCCCAACGAGGATCTCTGAAGATATTAATATTTGGAGACCAAATTGTTAGTCCTTTATAGATATCTCGATCTCCATATTCAACTGAAGTATTATATTTAGCTCTTGCCTCTGTTGATATAACATCAGCAATTTTTTCCATCATGTCTCTATCAAACATTGCAGCAAGTGCAATAGCTTGAGGGAACATGGTCGCAACCCCAGCTCTTGCTAATCCATGAAGACCTTCGTTCCACCAGTTATATTCATTAATATTTAATCTATCAATTGATGGAGCATCAAATCTTAATTGAGAAGCTTTTTCTTCAATGCTCATTTTTGCCACTAATTCTTTGGCTTTTTTTTCAGCCCACTTTCTATCTCGAATCATTTTAACTCCTAATGTCTTGATTTATTTTTGATATATTTTTAATAAAATTAAAAATTTATTATCACTCACTTTTCCAAGAATTATACATGATAAATGGATACAAATCTATTAACATGTCAATAACTGATATCATATTATCAATTTTACTACTGTATATTTTTTGCTAAGTTAATAAATCTTATATATGAATGTGTAGCTTTTTATAAATTAAGAGAGAGAAGTAAGGTAGCAAAATCAATATTCATTTACAAATTGGATTTTCTATCCTATTCTCAAATAGAGGCCACTATGTTAAAAAAAATTATTGCTCCTATAATTATTACAATTCTTTTAATAATTATCATGGTAGTTTATACGATTTCCATTACTTTTAATAAAGAACTGCCACTACTCTTAATAATTTTTATTGAGGCTCTATTAGTAGGTGGTATTTTTCTTAGTATAAGTAATTTAGTCGATAGAATTAGAGAAATTAAAAAAGGAGAAACGGATGATCTTAGTAAATACTGATTATATTTCTAATAAAGAACTTGAAATGTTAGGTCTTGTTAAGGGTAGTACCATTCAATCTAAAAACATAGGTAGAGATATCACACAAAGCTTTAAAACTCTCATTGGTGGCGAATTGAGTGCCTATAATAATATGATGAATGAGGCGCGTTCTCTTGCTACTAAAAGAATGTGCGAAGAGGCCGAGGCTCTCGGAGCTGATGCTATTGTTAATATTAGATATGCATCATCAGCTATTATGCAAGGCGCTGCAGAGGTTATAGCTTACGGAACAGCAGTCAAAATAGTGAATAAATAGCTAAATTTGCCTATTTACACTAATTTAAGTTATCTTTTTTATACATATCCATATGTATATATATTAATTGTTCCTAAAGAATTTACACATAATATTATCAATAGATAGATTTTTTCCCATTTTATTTATATATTATTAAATATGATTAACAAAGAATTTTTATCAAAACAGAATCCTGCAAATATACAAGTAGGAATTGCAAACAGATTAAGAGAAATCAGAAAGTCAATGAAGATATCCCAAGCACAGTTAGCAAATGATACTGGTGTTAGTCTTGGTTCAATTCGTAGATTTGAGAAAACTGGTTTAATTTCTCTCTCATCTCTTATTAAGATTTCAGATAGGTTAGAAGTCTCTTTTGAATTAGAAAATCTATTTAAAAATCCGCTAAAATAGCTCAATTATTCTGTTTATAATACAAAAATTAGAATCTATAATTTAAATAAAGATTGCATTATTTAAATCATAGATACTCTTTCATTATCTAAATTTTCTTCTATAAGAAGTTATTATTATGCAGCAATTTTTCTTTTAAACTTCCCTCTCACCTTAACATTAAAAGCTTTTATTTTTAGTGAATCTGATAAACTTACACCCATAACAGCTAGTATTATTATCAATCCACCAAATAATTGAATATTTGAGAGTCTCTCTCCAAAAATTAAAAATCCCCAAATTGTTGATGTTATAGGATCAAATGATAATATTATTGTTGCATCTGTTATTGAAATATATTTCAAACTATTTATAAATAGTAATATACTTCCTAAAGCTCCAAGGGAAAGTAGAATCATAAGAGTTATATTAGTTGAAGGTGAAATCTTTATCACTTCAACTATGTTAGAAATGCTCTTAGTTGGTGGTTGAACTAATAGTAATACAGCAAAGAGTGATATATTACCATAAAAAGTAATTGTAAGAGCACTGTAGCCTTTATTAATTAAATAGTTACTACTCAAATTCATTGATGCACACAATAGAGTTGTGATTAAAATAAATATTATAGCTAGGAGTGGATAGAATGCTCCATTGCTAAATACATTTAAAGCCATAATAACGCCACCGAGGGCAATAACTGATAATATGAGTTTAACAGGAGTTATACTCTCTTTAAACAGGTATTTTGATACAAACATTGTTGGAAATATCATTGTAAACATTATTGTCGAACATATTGCCACAGGCAATATTGCAATTGCTTTTAAGTAGAATACTTTTGATAAATAAGTCATTAGGGCACCATAGATAATACACATCACCAATGCTTTAAGAGAGATCTTAAATATTTTAGGTGATTTAACTAGGGCATAAACTAGTCCTGCTATTATAAAACTAATACTCGTAAGTATAGTAGTTGATACGATAGTTAGACCTTGATTAGATAATAATTTTGATAGTGTACCTATACTACCAAAACATATTGCTGCCAGAAGGGCTAAAACATAGCCTTTCCTATTTTTAATTTTCATAAAGTTGTTATTGTGTTGATTGCGCTTGCGCCTTTTTATCAAGATTGATTAAAAAGGATAGAGAGGATACATAATGATGCAATGGAGTTTATGTGTCTCATATTTTTGTTGTTAACCACTTATAACCTATATCATAGGAATTGACTATAGATTTAGTAAAATTAATCTAAAAAAAGCAACAATGTTGAAACAAAAGCAGTGATATAATTTTATTAACAAAATTAAATACATTAAAAATGCAACAAAATTTGAATATTTTTAATTTTTTTAAAAATTGGGTCTTCTAACCTATATGTGGGTTAGAGCCTAATTAATTTTCTCTTTAAGTCCCTTTGTTAACATAATTTATCTGTTCGCTAAAGGGATTTTTATGTTGCTACAAACCAAAAGTACAGAATTGACCAAATTATTGATGTTCCTGAATCCGTAAGCCCTACGAATACACAATTTTATTTTGTTATTTAAAGATTCTGTTTTCGCATTACTAATCTTGTATGTTCTAGTTGCTATTATAGCTTCATAATGACGCTTTATCTTTCTTCCCAAAGCTACAAAGCTTGGTATTCTACATCTTCTTGCCCAAGATAACCAAGAATTTAGATGATCTTTAACTTCTTCAATATCATCTAATTTGAAAATAAATCTTAGCTTTTCCTTCAACATATATGCTCTGTATAATTGATTGTCTCCAAGCTTTATCATTTCTAACTTTTCTCTTTGGTTTTTTGTCAAATTTTCAGAGTTCTTACGTAAAGCAAATTTAGAATTCTTTATAATCTTAGATTCATCTATTGGTTTCTCATCTCCTTTCTTAGGTCGTCCTCTACCTCTCTTCTTTGGTTCTCCTTCCTTCTGTTCAAGTATTGCTCTTGCTCTTTGAGAAGCTGCTTTTCTTACATCATCAAGTGCAACTTGTGCCCAAGAGATAGTATGAAAAGGATCAATGCATCGTCTGGCTTGTGGGATATACTTATCCATACAAGCTTGTATCCATCTAGCTCCATCACCACTGACAGTCTTGATAGAGGCTCTCTGCTCAGGCGTTAATAGCTCAAAAAATTTGGTTAAAGTTTCTATACTGTGTCCTTCTGCAGCCCATATAACTGTACTATTATCGTTATTTACAACAGTTGTTATGTAATTATGACCTTTTCTGTAGCTTGTCTCGTCAATTCCTATATTCACCAAATTTTTAAATCTATCTTCATATTTAGGAGCTACATCCAATAACACTCTATTGATTATATCACCTACAGTATTCCAAGAAACTCCCATAAATTCAGATAAAGTCTTTTTACTTAAATTGAAAACTAACCAAGCTACTTGATTTTCAAAATCTTTAGTAAATCTGGAGTTCTGTCTTGCCCATGGAACTGATGCTGTAATCACACCATGGTCTGGACAAGACACTCTATTGGTATTTGCCAAAACATATACAGGAATGGTTCCAACATCAAGAGATCTCCATTTTCGAGGTGTTTCTTTTTTATCGTATCCAGGTAATTTTTTTCCACAGATTGGGCATCTGTTTTGCTCTCTTTTATATGGCTCTACATGAATATAAAGCTCTTTAATATTTTTAGAATTAGTAATTAAATTCCAATTTAAAACTTTTACATTATTGACACCGATTAATTCTTTTAATAAGCTCTTGATTGTCATTGGTTATCGTCCTTTGTGTGTTGTAGTAAATTTACAATAGACGATAACTGGTGACTTTTTCAATAAAATCCTTAAAAAACTAATTTCTGTATTCTTTATTCATTCCTTTTTCCCTTTCTTTTTAAATTCTCAATTATAAAATTTACCCACACTTACTGATGAAGCCTCTAAAAATTAGTATATTTTTTTTGCAACATCTATAAGACAGAAGAAAAGCATATTTATATCATTTTGTATAGAATATTCACTTTTTGTATTCAATAATATGATAAGTTGTAATATTAATTGTTAATACTTTTGAATAAGTACAAATAGGATCTTTAAATAATTTAAATTATATTTTGTAAGAAATTAAAATAATTACCCAAATTCAAGATGTTTTGTATCCACATTTTGTAAAAAGTAAATTATTAGTTGACAAATGGTAAATACACATTACAATATAAGAAATCTTGATATTACAGTCTTATAAATTGTATTTTCATATTTTGTATTAAAAATCTTAATAAAAACTTTGTTTTGCTTGTTTAAAGTTTTTATCATTTTTGACCCCTACTCCATACATTTCTTTTGCCTAACTCATGTATGGAGTTTTTTATGTCCAAATAAAATAAAAAAACTTCCTAAGTAAATTAATACAAAGGAAGCCATATGAATAAAATTCTTATTATTTATTTACACAGTTAACGATCTTTCCATCATTATAGCTTGCTAAATTTTCTACAGCAATATTCATTAATCTTGCTCTAGATTCTTTTGGTGCCCATGCGATATGAGGAGTTACAATACAGTTATCAAGAGTTGTTAAGCGATTTGGACCTTTTGGAGGTTCTACTGCTAATACATCAAGAGCTGCACCACCTAATTTCTTACTCTTAAGAGCTTCATAAAGTGCATCTTCATCAATAAGAGGACCACGAGATGTGTTAATAATAATAGCGCCATCTTTCATTTTTGCAATTGTAGATGCATTAATCATCTTTGTATTTTCTTTGAATAAAGGACAGTGTAGAGATACAACATCACTTTCTTCTAATAATTTTTCAAGACTAACATATTCAATGCCTTCTGCAACAAAGTCTTTGTTAACATATGCATCATAAGTTATTACCTTCATTCCAAAACCTTTAGCAATTACAGCTGTTGCATGGCCAATTCTGCCCATTCCAACAATACCGATAGTCTTACCAAATAATTCCATGATAGGATAATCCCAGAAACAGAAATCTTCACATTCTGCCCAAGCACCTTCTGCTACTCTACTACTATGGTGACCAACGTGGTGACATAATTCTAATAGAAGTGCAAATACAAATTGAGATACAGCTGTTGTTCCGTAAGTTGGAATATTTGTTACAGTTATTCCTCTTTTCTTAGCAGCTTCAACATCAACAACATTATAACCTGTTGCTAATACGCCAATATATTTAAGATTAGGACAAGATGCAAAAACATCTTCGCCTAATGCAGTTTTGTTTGTTAATACATATGGAGCATCTCCAATACGTTTGATGACATCACCCTTTTCAGTTCTATCATAAACCTTTATATCTCCGATGCTATCAAAACCTTTCCAACTTAAATCACCTGGGTTTAATGTATACCCGTCTAGTACTACTATATTCATAAAAAAGATACTCCTTTTTTTATTATAAATTCATTTTAAACTATTATTGTTTCAAGGTCAATAAAAAAAATTCTGTATACAAGATTTTTTTACGTGACAAAATTTATAATCCGTGATATGTTAAATATAAAGTTATAGAAAATTTTGTATTCTTTATTTAGGAGGTTACACAGTGAGACAAGATAATAGCGTTGCTTATCTAGTAGATAAGGCTAAAGAAGTTCGTAAAACTGTTTTAACTATGATCCACGAATCAGGATCAGGACACCCAGGCGGTTCACTCTCTGCTACAGACATTATGAGTGCATTGTATTTTGATGAATTAAATGTGAACGAAAAGGACCCAAAATGGGCCGACAGAGATAGATTAGTATTATCTAAAGGTCATGTATGTCCTGTTTTATATTCATGTTTAGCTATGAGAAACTTTTTCCCATATGAAACTATTTACACACTAAGAAAAGAGGGTTCCATTCTTCAAGGACACCCAGATATGAAAAGATGCCCAGGCATTGATATTTCAACTGGCTCTTTAGGCCAAGGTCTATCTTGTGCTGTAGGTATGGCTATTGCAGCTAAACGTGATAACAAAGATTATCGTGTTTTTGCAATCGTTGGTGATGGTGAATCAAACGAAGGTCAAATTTGGGAGGCTCTTGAAACAGCTTCTAAATATGAATTAGACAACTTAGTTGTTATCCTAGACCAAAACCGTCTTCAAAATGATGATATTTGTGAAGTTGTAATGCCTTCATTAGATATGGTTAAGAAATTTGAAGCATTTGGTATGGAAACTCAAGAAATTGATGGTCATAACATGGAAGAAATTACAACAGCTTTTGACAACATTAGAAATAGTGATGTTAAAAAGCCACATGCAATTGTAGCACACACTGTAAAAGGTCGTGGTGTATCATTCATGGAAAATGTTGTTGCTTGGCATGGCATGGCTCCAAATGATGAACAATTTGCTCAGGCAATGGCTGAAGTAGAAGGAGGTCTAAAATAATGGAACTTAAACTTACTGAAGGAAAAGCTACACGTGAAGCTTATGGTACTGCGATTTTAGAACTTGGAAAAGGAAATCCTGATATTTATGTTGTAGACTGTGATATCGGAAAATCTTGTAAGACTATTCCTTTTGCAAAAGAATTACCAAATCAACAAGTTAATGTTGGTATTGCAGAACAAAACGCATGTGGTGTTGCTGCAGGTCTAGCTACTTGTGGAAAAATCCCATTTGTTACAACTTATGCTGTATTCGGTTCAATGCGTATGCTAGAACAAATCAGACAAGAAGTTTGTTACCCAAAACTTAATGTTAAAATTGCATGTTCACATGGTGGATTTACTCCAGCTAATGATGGTGCAAGTCACCAAGGTATTGAAGACTACGGTCTATTTAGAACAATTCCTAACATGACTATTTTAACACCTGGTGATTACAATAGTGCTTATGAATGTGTTAAAGCAGCTGCTGCATATGATGGCCCTGTTTACATTCGTTTTACAAGAGATGCTGTTCCAACTTTCTACCCAGAAGGTGCTAAATTTGAAATTGGTAAAGCTAATACACTTAATGAAGGTAGTGATATCACTATATTCACTACAGGTGATATCCTAGCTAAGAGTGTTGAAGCTTGTAACGTACTTGAATCTCAAGGTATTTCAACAAGACTTATTGATATGTTTACAGTTAAACCTCTTGATAAAGCTGCTGTTGAAAAAGCAATCAAAGAAACAAAAGGTATCATTACTGTTGAAGATCACAATATCATTAACGGTCTCGGTTCTGCTGTCGCTGAAGTTGTTGCTGAATCTGAAAACTCTACTAAATTCAAGAGAGTTGGTATTCAGGATCAATTCGGTGAATCAGCTCCTTATGAAAGATTATTAGAAAAGAATAATATTACTGTAGACTACATTGTAGAAACAGCTAAGAAAATGCTTAATAAATAATCTCTTTTATTGAACTATCCCCCCTCCCCTTGATTTATCAGGGGGATTTTTTTGAAAAAAAAGCCCAACAAGAATTCTTAAAACTCAAGTTGGGAAAATAAATATTATCAATTTTAGTAATTGTAATTCTTAATTAATTGTACTTCCATGTTATCTGTTTCTTCAAATGAATCAACTCTATTAACACGAATATCAAGTTGATCGCAAAGGGTAGAAATTAAACTCTCTGCTCTATCACTTGCTACATTGATAACTGCAGGTCGTCCGATATCATCAATTGTATCTAGAATGTCTGCTAAAAAATCATCACAGTATTTATAATATTCTCTAGCAAGATTATAGGTTAAAATCTTTTTAGATTCATCAATATATAAAATACCTGCAATAGGGAATTCATGTGATTTACTCTCATTAGCATTTGGAATTATAAATAAATGGAAATTCCATTCATTATTATTTGAGAACATTCTTCTATATCTTGAAGCTTCTCTTTCATTTAATGATGGAGATGGGAATCTTTCAAATTCTTCAGGTAATTCTTCTTTTGACCAAAATACATTAGATTTTTCATCAAAGCTTGCCATATTTATACTATCATCAAGTTCTTCTTCATCTAAATATTCATCATCTTCTTCTAATAATTTTTTCTCTTCATCAAATAGATTATAATTATTTTCAAGCACATCATTTAGGGCGATTATAAGAGCATTAATTGCACTAAAATCATCATCTTTAATTCTAAAAGGAAGAACTAATTCATCATGATGTCTAAAGCGTGGAATTAAATCCATTTCTCTGTACTCAATTTGTAATTGCTTTAGCTCTTTAATTTCATATTTACTTAAATCTTCTAAATCTGCAAAAGAAAGAGATAGACCATATTTCATATATTCAAGTTCAAGGGCTCTTAAATCAGAAACCTCATCCTCTTGATCAATTAATTCTAACCAACTTTCAAAGCCGCGATTATTTTTGTACATAAAGATGGAGTTATCCTCTACAACACAATAATAAGTATCATCCTCTACCTTTAATGCGAACATTGTTCCCATATTAAGTAACTCAAAAATACCTTTCTCATAGATAGCACTTGCCATCTCATAAAATTTTTTCTTCATAAATTCCTACCTCATCATTCATCTTTAAGTTGAATTTAGAATAATACAGATAATAAAAAAAAGATACTAGAGAGATAGAGATAAAAAAGGGGGATGCAAGTTTTTAACCCACAATCCCCTCATATTTAGTTTATAAAATGCTATAGAGCTAAACCTAAACGTTTTCTCCATCTAATTTCCATTGAATGAAGAGCATCTAATTCATGGATACCATTTTCATTTAATAGATTTACATCTTTTGCTTTAGTAAATAGAGACATGTTTACATCAAATTTATTCTGATGATATTTAGCACTTACAGGATAACATCTAGCTTCAATAACACCAGCTAGTGTTAAGAAGTCCATTAATTCTCTTGCAGTCTCAGGTTCTTTTTTAAAGTTTAAATATAACCATTTATATAAATCGATATGGAAGTTTGCCATAACACCATTATAACCATCGGCACCCATTTCAAAAGAATCAAGAAGTGTTGAAGTATTAGCATTAAATAGACTTAAAGAAGTTCCTTTAATAGCTTCAATTCTCTCTTTTAGTATAGAGGTTGAACAAGATACATCTTTTAAGAAAACAAGTTTTCCACTTTTAGCACAATCTGCTAAGAAGTCAGTTGTAAGTAATCTTAAATATGGGTAAGGACACTCATATAGACCAAAAGTTACATCAGGAAGTTGAGTAAAGATATCATTTGCATTTGCTCTAAATACATCCTCACCTTCGCTCTCTTTTGCTAATCTGTTACTAACAAGTACAACAGCATCAACACCAGTTTCAGCCATTTTTCCTAGCTCTTCAATTTGTTTATTATGATCATCTGCAGTATGGCCTGATGCAATAACTTTAACCTTGCCCTCTGCAGCTTCTTTAGTTGCTGTAGCTAGATCTAGTTTTTCGCTTTCACTTAGGTAGAACATTTCAGAACTTTGACATACTGAAAAAATTCCATCACATCCTCGTTTAATATACCATTTTACTAAGTTATCTACTGCTTTATAATCAATTTTTCCAGCTTCAGTAAACGGTGTAATCATAGTAGGCCAACACCCGCTGTAATTTTTTTTCATTTTTATCTCCTTACATCAAACCAAATTTAATTGGTAAATATAGTACAAAATCTGGCCAATAGGTAATTACACCTAAACAAATTAACATAACTAATATAGGCCAAAGAATTTCTTTCATAACACCCTTTAGTGGTGTATCCGATATTCCAGATGTGATAAATAATAGCATACCAAAAGGTGGTGTTGATAAACCTACCATCATATTGAATGTTACAATTAATCCGAAGTGGATCATATTAATATCAAAATATTTTGCAACAGGGAATAGTAAAGGTACAAATACTAATTGAATAATTGATGTATCTATGAACATTCCTAGAAGTAAAATCATAATATTTACAAGAAATAAGAAAGTGTATTTACTTGAACAGAATACTGTCATCCAAGCAGCAAGATCAGTTGCAACTTGTTCTCTAGCAACTACGTAACTGATAATAGATGCTGCACCAATCATAATTGAAGTTGTACCAACATCCTGAAGTGTCTGTAGTAATAACTTTTTAAAACCTTCCCATCTCATTGCCTTATAAGCAAAGATTGAAATAACAAGAGCATATAGTCCTGCAATAGCACCAGCTTCAGTTGGAGTCATAACACCAGTGTAAATACCTACTAATAGAATAATTGGAGTTAATAGGGCTGGAAAAGCTGTTAGTGAAATCTTAAGTATTTGTCTAGCCGAGAATTTTTCACCTCTTGGGTAATTTCTCTTTTTACTAACAATAGCTACATAAAGCATTAAAGCAAGTGTTAATAAAATTGCAGGAACCATACCACCTAAGAATAGAGCACCAACGCTAGTTCCACTTAGCATTGCATAAATTACTAATGGAATACTTGGTGGGAAGATAGGACCAACTGTAGCAGAGGCTGCTGTTATAGCACAAGAGAATTCTTTATCATAACCTGCATCAGTCATAGATTCAATTTCAATCTTACCAAGACCAGCTGCATCTGCAATAGCAGAGCCTGTCATTCCAGCAAAAATTAATGAACCTAAAATATTAACATGTCCTAAAGCACCTCTCATTCTACCACAAGCTGCATTACAGAAACCGTAAATCATATTTGTAACCTTACCACTGTTCATAACATTTGCCGTAAATATAAATAATGGAACAGCAATAATTACATAGTTAGTAAAGTATGTATTCATAATCATATTAGTTACTAATGAAAGATCTTGGCCTTTAAGAAGTAAATATATAACACCTGAGGATATCATACCAATTGCAATTGGCATCCTACATATAAAAATTAAAACAAAAACAACGAGAGCTGCGATTAATGGAGTACTCATTAATTTTCTACCTCCTCAAGAATAGTTAACTGATGGTCTTTACTATCCATTAGCTTATTAGAGAGGATCTTAAAATCTTCAATAAGTTCAGGGATTGTATAAAGGATTGTTGATATTAGGAAATATACAAATGGGAAGAATACCCAATAGTATGAAATTCTAAGTGTTGGTGTCTTTTGGAAAGCAACAAAACCACAATATTTGTATGAAGGATAGATAATTAACGCAAATGTAATTACTATAATTAAATTACCTATTAACCTTAACACTGCAGCAACTTTTGGTGAACAATTTTCATATAAAAGTGTGAACTTTACATGTTTTCTATTCCTCATAGTATAAGAGGCTCCAAGAACAACTAGCCAACAGAAACCGACTACGATAATATCCTGTGTCCAGGTTAATGGGTTATTTAGTATATATCTAAAAAATACACCAAGAATGAAAGCTAGGAACATTGCTAAAAATGCAATAATTGGTATGAATTTTTCGATTATATCTCTGACTACACAAAATACTTTGCTAAGCATTTCATTTTTCATATTTAACTCCTCAAAAATATGCCGGCAGAAACAAGAACTGCCGACACTTAAATGATTATTTTTCTCTATTTTGACATTGCTTGAACTGTGTTAAATAAATCCATATCCCAAGTTTTAGCATAATCAGAATCTAAGTATAGACCTAAAACATGTGAACTGAATGCATCTAAATCAGCTTCATAAATGCTCATACCTTCAGACTTGAAGAATTCAATTAATTCAGCTTCAGCTTCTAAGTTTTTAGCATCACAATATTCGATTCCAGCTTTTACACCATCCATAACCCAACCTTTCTGTTCTTCAGTTAGGCTGTTCCATTTAGCTTCATTAATTGCAGGCCAAACAGTATCAATAACGTGGTTAGTGATAGTAATTGATTTTGTTACTTCATAGAATTTAGCATTTTTATTTGTTGGAAGAGGGTTATCTTGACCATCAACTGTGTGTGATTGTAGTGCCATATATAATTCTGAGAAAGAAATAGGAGTTGGATTTGCACCTAAAGCTTTACCTAAGAAAATCCATGAATCAGAGTTTGGCATACGAAGGTTAACACCGTTTAAATCAGCTGGTGTTTTAATAGCAATATCATCTACCATGTCTAATTGACGTGTTCCTAAATATTCAGCACCTAATGGGCGAATACCTTGTTCATTAGCAATTTGATCAAACATCTTTACAGCTTCTTCACTATCAAAGAAAGTTCTCATGTGATCATAGTTTTTAAACATATAACCAGCTGTGAACATTGAAACCCAAGGTGAACCATCTGTTAACCATGATGCTGATGTAGCAGTCATGTCAGCTTGACCTGATTTAACAGCTGCTAATTCTTGATCCTGTTTGAATAATGATGCACTATCATAAGTTAATACTTTAATTTGGCCATTAGACTCCTTCTCTACAACCTCTTTAAATACTTTCATTGCACCTGTATGTGCATCAGTTGGAACTGCAGTCATTGTGTAAACTAATTCTACAGGTTTAGTTGAACCGTCTTTAGATTCACTTGAACCTTGTGCGAACAACATACCTGAAACAGCTGCTAGAGCAACCATTGCTACTAATAATTTCTTTTTCATTTTACTCCTCCATGAGTTTTATAAATATTTCCTAATCAACAACTTTGTTTTTTTTGTTGAATATTTCTACGCTTAATCTAGATTTTCTTAGGTGTTCGAGCATTGCATTTGCAGCCTTCTCACTATCTCTAGTCTTTAAAGCATTTACTATAAGCATATGCTTTTCATTTGCATCAGTAATACCACCAGTAATAGCAGCACCTTTTGCCATATAATTCGTAATTAATCCTGTCATTACATTTACAAACATTTCTAAAAGAGTATTTCCAGATGATTTTGCTAATAGATTATGGAATTCAATATCAAGATGAACCCTGTCTAATAGAGTTAATGAATCATCTTTTTCCATTGTTTCAACAATTTTCTCTAGATCTCTAAAATCCTGTTCGCTTGCATTAGTTGCAGATAACTTTGCAGCCTCTACTTCTAAGATAATTCTTATTTGGTGTAATTCCTCTACTTCAATTTCTTCAAGTGCTATGATTCTCTTCATGGTTTTATAAATGTTGTTTTTATCTGGTTTAGAAATAAAAGCACCATTACCATTCTTTTGAATAATCAATCCTCTTTCCATTAAAAGTTTATAGGCCTCTCTAATAATTGGGCGACTAACCTCATATTTCTCAGCTAAAGTTTGCTCACCAGGAAGTTTCTCACCTATATTGCTATCTTCTGATAAGATATATTCCTCAAGATGATCGGCTACTTGCTCCGATAAGTTTTTTCTTTTTGCTGAAAATTTTTCATTGTCCATTATTAAGTCCTTAAAATCGATGTTACTGACAACCTGTATGACAGGCTTACAAACAGATTGTTACATGGCATTTTTGACTTGTCAACAAAAAAAAATATTTTTTTTCCCAGCAATCTTGTACTGCAATTGAAAATGATAAATTAGTTGAATCTTTATAGCACTTAATAGATTATGTACAAATCATAAGATAAATACAATAAATAGTCCTAATTAGGTATAATAAGCTATAATTTAATATTTTTGCTATCATTGTTAAAGCTTTTCTTTGAGAACTACAAATACTCTGCTAATTTAAAACTAGTACACTAATATCTAGTAAAATTACTAAAGCAACAAAACAATTCATAATTATAAACAAAATCATTAATCATCCTATGTATTTATGTTATTTATTTAAAAATTTGAATATTTTTGACGATATTAATTGTAAATTATTGTATTCATAGGATGAATATAGTAATATTAAGAATACAATAATAATGAGGTAAAATATGAACTATATTTTAAAAATGAAACCAAACCGTGTTAGAAGGAACTACACCGGCGGTAAATTACTTGATGTAATTGCTAATAAAAAAAATCCAACTGATTCTCAAATGCCTGAAGAGTGGCTATGTTCAACAGTTACTGCATCTAATCCTGGACTTGATGAGGTTGCAGATGAAGGTCTTTCAATTTGTTCAATAAATAATAAAGATGAAAAATTAGTTGACGTTATTAATTCTGATAAGAAATTCTACCTAGGAAATGAAGAGAACCCAACATTTCTAACAAAATGGTTAGATTCAAAAATTAGACTACATGTTCAAGCTCACCCAACTAGAGAATTCTCAATGGAACACTTTAATACTCCATTTGGTAAGTTTGAATGTTATTACATCATGAAAATTAGAGATGATATAAAAAACCCTTATATCAGAATGGGATTCCAAAACGCTCCTACTAAAGAAGAGTGGACAAGAATTGTAAAAGAACAGGATATAGAGGCTATGGACAACTGTTTTAAGCCAGTACCTGTTAAAGAAGGTGATGTTGTATTTATTCCTGGTGGTTACCCTCACGCAATCGGAGAGGGCCTATTACTTCTAGAAATAATGGAACCATCAGATCTTGTTGTTAGATGTGAATATGAGAGAGAAGGATTAATTGTTCCACCAGAGGCTAGATTCATGAAAAAAGGTTTAGAGTTCTGCATGAACGTATTTAATTATGATCAAAACTCTGTAGAAGATATTAATGATAAGTTCTTTGTAAAACCTCAACTACTTGAAGAGAGAGAAAATTATAAGAAATACTTATTATTAGACTCAGATATCTCATCATGTTTTGAACTACAGAAGTTTACACTTACTGGCAATTCTACCCTTAAATTGGACTCTAGATACGCTGTAATCGTAGTTATAAGTGGTAGTGGTAAAATTAAGAGTAATGGAGAAGAAGAGAGCTACAGAATGCTTGATAACTTCTTTATTGCAGCAGAATTAGATACACTATCATTTGATATTGATGAGCCTACAGAAGTATGTATTATTCTTCCTCCAAGCAAATAAAGTATAGTTCTAATTAATTTACAACCCTAATATAATAAAGAGTCCTAATAAAGTTTAATTCTTTATTAGGACTCTTTTTATATACTCTCAATCAGATATAAGAAAACCCGTATTACAAGGTCTTCTAAATAAAGAAAATCTCATAATACGGGTTAATTTTTAAGAGTAACTTAATCTTTAACTATAGTGCCATAAACCAATCTGGTTTGATTAATGTAGGTATGAATAGGAAGATTTGTGGGAAGAAAGCAACTAATAGATCAATAACTAAAATAGTAATTAGATATGGTCCAACGGCTTTAAACGACTTCTCAACTGACAGTTCACCAATAGTACCGGCAATTAATAAACACAATCCATAAGGAGGTGTAATTAGACCAATAGCTAGGGTAATAACTGTTACAAGTCCAAATATTACAGGAGAAATACCAAGACTAATTGCTACAGGAAGTAGAATTGGTACTAATAGTGTCATTGCAGGAATAGCATCCATGAATGTACCGATTATTAAGAATAATACGATGATATTCATGAAGAATACTGCACTACTAAATGAGTTAGCAATAAAGAATTCTTTAACAAGAATTGCAACATTATAATAACTCATTAACTGACCTAGAGCAGTAGCTGTTGCTAGTGCAAATAAAGTCTGAGCAGTCATATTCATTGTTTCAATAAGAATTTCAGGAAGTTCTCTGAAATTGATTGTTTTGAAAACAATACAACCTAAGAATAAAGCATAGATACATGCAATACCAGATGCTTCAGTTGGAGTTACAATACCACCTACAACACCACCAATAATGATAACTGGAGTAAGTAGAGAAGGTAAATAACTAACTAACATCTTAAGTACTTGTTTAACAGGTACTCTATCTGATTTAGGGTAATTATATTTTTTAGCATGAACATAAACGATTATCATTTGTGATAAACCGATTAATACACCAGGGATGATACCAACTAAGAATAAGGCACCAACTGATACACTTGCTAAACTACCAAAAATAACCATAGGGATACTTGGAGGAATAATAACACCAATTGTTGAAGAGGCAGCGGTAACACCAACAGCTTCTTCTTTTGAGTAACCAGTATCAATCATACTTGGAATAAGGATTTTACCAATACCAGCAGTATCTGCCTGTGATGATCCACTAATTCCAGCAAATATCATTGATACTAAAATATTAGCATGTCCAAGTCCACCTCTTAAGTGTCCTACCATAGCTGAAGCTACTTCAATTAATTGAGCAGAGATATTACCTCTATTCATTAAGTTTGCAGCTAAAATAAACAATGGTACAGCAAGTAAGATGAATGAATTCAAGCTTGAGAACATTTTCTGAGCTACTGTTATGATTGGGATACTACCAAGTAAACTAATACCTGCTAGTGTAACAATTCCTAGATCATACGCAATAGGCATACCTATAAGTAGAAGAACTACAAATAATACAATAATTAACATGAAATTCATTTTGTATCACCCTTTTTTTTATAATCCTGTATTACTTCAATAAAGTTAGCAATAGAGAATATAGTAATCGAAATACCACCTGCCATTAGTGCAGACCAAGTCCAACCTTGACTTACATTAGGTAAAGAAGTTAGTGTCCATTTTGAGAATTTCATTGTTAATTCTGTACCGTAGTAAGCAATGTAAATACCAAAAATGATTATTAAAGCTTGAATTACCAAGTTAATAATTAGACCAGCAAGTGTTCCTTCAGCTTTCTCATTAAAATAAGTAAAAGAGAAGTGCTGTTTTTTTCTTGTCATTACAGCAGCACCCAAGAATGTTGACCAGATAAAGGAATATACAGAAATATCTTCTGTACCATTAACTTTAATAAAAGGAACATATCTTGTTAATATTTGTAAAAGTACACATATAAAGAAGGCAACAAAGAACATAGCACATATATATTCTTCAATCCTCATTATTTTATCTATAACGTTTTTCATCGTTTCCCCTTGTTGAAATCGCAGGAAGAACTAAATAGTCTTTCCTGCATTTTCAATTAATAGTTCATTATCTTAGAGCGTTAATTTCATCTAATACACTTGATAAACCAAGATTCTTAGCAGCATCAATTCTAATTTGATCTGTGCTTTCGATTAATGGAGTTTTATCAATTGGAGAGAAAGTAACACCAGCAGCAGTCATTTGTTCAACATATTGGTCACCAATTGTTAAATCAATTTCTTGTTGTTTTTGAGCTGCAATTGCACCACATTCATCAATGATTTGTTGTAAATCAGCTGGTAGTGTGTTGTATTTATCTTCAGACATTAAGAAGAAACGTGTTGCTACATCATGTTCTGTAAGTGTTACATAAGGACATACTTCATAGTGTTTCTGTTGAGCCATTGAAGCAAATGAGTTTTCAGCACCATCGATAACACCGTTTTGTAGTGCTTGATAGATTTCGCCGAAAGAAATAAATGTTGGTTGTACGCCTAAAGCTGTCCAGAAAGCAATTTGAGTTGGTGAGTTTTGAATTCTGAATTTGATATCTTTCATATCAGCTTTGTTGCTAATAGGTTTTGTTGTGTACATGTTTCTAACACCATCTTTGAAATAACCTAAGAAGTGGAAAGTACCTTCTGCATCAACAAATTCAGCAATTTCTTTACCAGGTGCACCGCTTACGCTACGACTCCAGTGGTCAACATCTGCAAAAAGGTAAGGAAGTGAGAATAAATCTGCTTCAGGAACACTTTGTGCCATAAATGCTGGAGCTGCAATAATTACATCAACAGTACCAGTTGCTAGTTTTTGAACTAATTCATCTTCATTACCACCTAATTCACCGTTTGCGTGAATTTCAACAGTAATTCTACCATTACTTTTTTCTTCTACAGCTTCTTTGAAAGCTTCCATACCCTTTGTGAATGAGTGATCAACTGTGTTAACACAAGCTGCAATAATATTGTAGTGTGCATCTGCGCTGGCTTCTTGTGAACCACTAGCAAATAGAGAAACTGAAGCTAAACAAATAGCTAAAATACTTAACGCTTTTTTCATAAAAATAAACTCCCTTCTTTTAAAAAACATCCATTTTTTAATTTTCTTTGTGAAAATTCTAATATCTATAATTAAACTTTTAAGCATTAGCCATTTAACCTCAGTATCATGTAGCAGCATACTAAGATTTAAATTGAAAATATTCATACATTTAATTATAAATTCACCGAATAATGATAAAAAAAAATTATTAACACTCATTCTTTATTTGATAATCATCAACTATGAAGAATTATGTATTTAATAATATTTATTATTCATCCGATGTTTATCATACATTATTATGGTTTTAAGTCAAGATTAATAGCAAAAAAACTTAATTTTTTTTAATCATAGGATGATTAATTATGATAAATCATAATAATTGTCCTTTTGCACCAAATCATTTTTAACATTTTAGACATAAAATTAGGATTAGATACAATCTTGTAATAGATTGGAATATATACAATTTTTATAAACTTATTCAACTACAGAAAAAGATTTTTAGATAATTAAATCCCCTCTAAAATAGAGAGGATTAACTTCAATTTGATAATTTATTTAAAAAGGAAAAAAGAATAATTATCCTATGATTCATCCATACTTAGATCTTTATTTTTTTCTTTTAAATATAGAGCGATATCTTTTTCAGTACGCTCTAGATGGCGTTTCATTAGAAGTGCGGCTAACTCACCATCACCATCTTTTATTGCATGCAATATTTGTTCATGTTCGGCCACACCTGTTTGTGGACCAATAATTTTGTTTGAATAATCTTGATAAGAACCTAGCATAGTTCTCATGATGTTCATAATTTTAGAAATAATTGAATTACTTGTTCCAGAACCTATGATTAAGTGGAAATCAGAATCGGCTTCAGCGAACTTTTCATTAGACTTTGGAGATTGATTTTCTTTCATGATATTTAGACATTCTTCAAGTTTGGCTAAATCTTCTTCATTATGATTTTGTGTAAACATTATTATACAAGCAGGTTCTAAAATTTCTCTAAGTTTCAATAATTCAATTACATCATATTCATCAAAAAGAGCAACAGAAACTAATTTATTAAAAAATGGTTCAGAAGACTTATCAGCTATGTAGGTACCATCTCCTTGTCTTTTTACAAGAACACCAAGTGCACATAAGATGCTAATTGCCTCTCTAACTGCAGGTCTACCAACACCAATTTCCTTAACAAGAACGGGTTCGGTGAAAATTTTCATTCCCTTCTTCCATTCGCCCTCAATTATTTTATTTTGCACATAATCTATAACCAAACTTGTAGCTGTTTGTTTTTCTGTAGTAGAAATCATAATTCTCCTTTCACAAGAATTAATCCCATGAACATAAGTAGTATTGTATTTTACTTGCTATAAAAATACATAAAGGCTTTAAAATTTCATTAAGTATTATTAAAGAATTTCAAAATAGAAATCAATTTTACAAATATTTAATATAATCTAAAGCATAGATATTTACCATTATTGAATAATATACATTCAACACTTAGCATTTCAGTTGAGCATTATGGGTTATTTTATATCAAACCTTCAATATTAGATTGTAACTTATTAATCAAAAAAAGCAAATTTTTTACGTTTTTTTTCTAAAAAGCTCAAATTACACTATACAAATATATATTAGAAAATAGAATTAAATATTTTTGAGATGTGTGGAACTAGTGAAATAAATATAGGAGCTAATATAATTGCAGGGAAAAAATTGGCAACTTTTATAGATTTAATCTTCAATAAATTAAACCCAATCATTAAAATCATAACACCACCTATGGCACTAATTTCATTAATTCCGTCACTGCTTAATAGATGCGATATTGACGAACTTAAGAGAGTAATTGTTCCCTGGAAAACTAAAATAAAGATAGATGAGGCCATAACACCAAGTCCATAGGTCGCAGCCAAAACAATTGACATAGAGCCATCTAGACCACTCTTTAAGAGCAGTAAATCATAATCATGATTAACACCTGCTTGAATTGAACCAAGTATTGTCATAGCTCCAAAACAGAATAATACAGAGGAATTTAAAAAGCCTTTTGCAAAGGATGATTCATCGGCACCAGATTCACTTTGCTTTATATCAAGCCTCTCCCCTATACCATAAATTCTATCTTCAATTTTCAGATAGGTACCAATAATACCACCAATAATCAGGGCAAATAATAAGACAATTGCAGACCCTGTTTTAAGGGCCATGTCGATTCCTATAATTAGTGTTACAAAACCAGCAGAAGTCTGTACGGTATCTTGAAATTCCTTATTAATATGGGATCTAATTAATAAACCTAATAGGGATCCTAATATTACAGTGATACAATTAATAAATGTAGCTATCATAATAGAAAAACGATATAATAAAACACTATTTAATACAATACAGGAGAAACAATTATGTATGTAATAATACTAGCAGCAGGCACTGCATCTAGAATGAAAGAAGCTAAATTATTAATGAAATATAAAGATGATACTATACTTTTTCACATGGTAAAAAGCATAGTAGAGGCCTCCCTAATTCCAATCATTGTAACAGGTTGTTATAAAAATAGGATGGATGAAGAAATAAAAAATATAGAAAATAAATTAGATATAAAAATTGATATAACTCATAATGAATTATATGAATCGGGCCAATTATCATCACTAATTACAGGTGTAAAATATTTAGAGAAAATACGTAAAGATGATAATTTTACTGATAAAGAGGAACCATATTTCATTACAGTAGCAGATTTACCTCTAATTGAACCCCATCATTTTAAAGATTTATTAAAGCATTTAGGCCCTCATGATGCACTTCGTCCTTGTGTTAATAATGTATTTGGTCATCCAGTACTTTTACAAAGTAGATTAAATAGTGAAATAATTAAACTTGATTCTAATGGTAAAAAAGAGGGTTTAAAATCATTTTTAAAGAGAGTCGATACACTTAAATATGATATTGATGATAAAGCATATATAACTGATGTAGATACTAAAGATAGCTATGAAAAATTACTTAAAAAGACAAGTAATAATTAATTTCTTGTGTAAATATATTAATACGTGTAAAATAAAAAAATATCGAGGTATAAATTATGGGACATCAATTTAAGAGAAAATATAAAGAAGAATTACCTGTTTTAGCTATTTGTTATGACTTTGATAAAACATTGTCACCAAATGACATGCAGGCTCAAGGCTTCATTCAAGACGTTGGATATGATATTTCAAAGTTTTGGACAGACTCTAACAAAGTTTCTAGAGAAAATGAAATGGACTCAAATCTTGCATACATGTTTAAAATGGTAGAAGAGGCAGAGGGCAATTTCATTTTATCAAAAAAGACACTTGCCGATTATGGTTCTAAAGTTGAACTCTTCAAAGGTGTTGAAACTTGGTTTGAGAGAATCAGAGAATATGGAAAAGTAAATGGTGTTATTGTTGAACATTATATAATCTCATCAGGAATTAAAGAGATGATTGAGGGAACAGTAATGGCTAAAAATAATGCCTTTGAGAAAATCTTTGCATCTTCCTTCTACTTTAATGAAAGAGGTGTTGCAAAATGGCCAGCTCAAGCTGTCAATTATACTAATAAGACACAGTTCTTATTTAGAATTTCAAAAGGTGTATTAGATGTAAATGACCAAAGTGTAAATCAATATTTTGCACCTGATGAAATAAGAGTACCATTTAGAAACATTGCATATATTGGTGATAGTGATACAGATATACCTTGTATGAAATTAGTTAATGTAAATGGCGGTCATGCAATTGGTGTTTATGATCCTGAAACAGAGGATACTAAGAAAGTATTTAGAATGATAAAAGAAAATCGTATTAGATATTTTACCCCTGCCGACTATAGTGAAGGCACTCAATTAGATAAACTAATTAAAGCCATAATTTTAAAGACTAAAGTTGATGAAGTATTAGAAGATAAACATATCAATGATACAAAACTTGCAAATCAAGAGATCTAAAAAATAAGCCATTTCTAACATAATTAGAGATGGCTTATTTTATTTAGTTTAGGCTACATACTGCTCCATTTTTTGGAGATATCATATATTTACCATATTCTTCTTTATTACTCTTCAACCAAAAATCAGCAAAAGGACATGTTGCAATTACCTTAATGTTTAATTCTTTAAAGTGATCAACACCAAATTTAACTAAATCTGCTGCAACACCCTTACCTCTTAATTTAGGATCAACAAAGACCTTATCAAAACTAACCTTTTCATCCATTTCATATGTAAATGAAAAATTAATATAGGCCTCTATATTCCCATCATTTACTAATGAAATTGTATTCTCATTGATTTCGTAATTACTCATAAACTTCCTCGATTTACTATTTTGTAAATTCATATCCTTTTTCAGATAGAACAGTTTTTGCTTTTTTCATACTACCCATTTTTACTAATACATAATCAGTATTATATGTTGAAATAACAAAAATACCGATACCATTATCAGCTAATATGCCTGATATCTTTGATAAAATACCAATTAATGAAAAATCTAGAATGCCTGTAATTCTAAAAGCACTCCAACCCTCTTCTGCTTCAATTGTTTTTTGTGGCACACAATCAACAGGACAAACAAGTGATAATTCTTCATCAGTTTTAGAAATAAATGTAAAATCTCTAGTAACATCTACCTCATTTAGATTTTCTACCTTACAAACTGCAAATTCTTCTTTTAATATTTCAATAACCATTTTTTCTCTCTTACATAATATTTTTATTTAGTAGGAAGTATTACACAATAGATTAAAAGTTTTAATAACTAAAATGCAAAAAAACCCAAAGTTTGATAATTATAACTTTGAGTTTCTAAATAAATTATTATTTATAATTAAGTCTAATCATAAGTATAAGATACATTTACATTTGATACAAATTCACCAGCTGGTACATTTTCATTACCAGTAATAATGAAATAGAATTGTGCTACATCAGAAGATTTATTAACACCTGCTGGTACATTAACTTTAAGAGAATTAGTTTGATCATATTTACCATTATTTGATTTATTATCTCTAATATATACTACAGGAGTAACTTCTGTATCATAGTTCTCTCCATTAACTTCACCCTTAAAAGATTCAGGGGTGATATCAACAGTAATAAATAAATGTTTATTACGGTTACCATCAGTTTTAGTTACATAAAACATTCCAGTTTCAGATTTTTTTGATAAGTCAAAGCTATCGGCTATAGTATCGCCACTGCTTAAAGAGCCTCTAACACCATCTAAAGATTCATAATCTAAGTTGAAACTATATTCTTGAGTAGCTACAGATCCATTAATCTTAATATCTCTTGAACTTGAAGTTACAGTTGTAGAAGTATTTCCATTTCCATTATTGGAAGTAGCAACAACAGCAAAGGTTGAAGTGATAGCTAAAGCAGAAATAGCTAATATCACAAGTAATTTTTTCATTTTCTTTTCCTTTTCTAGTAAATTAACATTTTTTCCTAATGTTTATATTAAGTTTATAAGTCACATGTAACTTCTGTCAACTCTTTTATACTATTTAAAAAAAAATACTGTTAGAACCGTAACTATTATTAAAAGCACTCTACATCAATTTAGTAAAAATATGATATTTTGTTATAATTTATAGATAATTAAAATAGTGTTATTAACTTATACAAATTAATAACACTATTTATGCTTATTATCTATTTAGGAGTAATTAACTATTTTTGGTTCATTAAGTTTTTAGCTTTTTTTTGTGCTTGTTTGAAAATTAAGAAAGCCATTCCAATAGTAAAAGCACCAATTACAATAATCATTGTACCTGTTTGACCAATCAAAGATGGTATGGCAGAACATATTGCAACCATTAATATCATTGCAAAAGCAGAGAGTTTTAAATCTTTGATAAAATATTGATACCCAAGGGCTCCAAATAAAGCTGGGAGAACATTATTAAAAGCAGGTTTTAATGTTGGATTTTGCAAAACTGGTGTTAGAGGAACAATTAGAGCAACACCAAGAGCTATTACACTCATTGTTACAAGAGCAGATGTTGCAATTGATAATGTCATAATAATTTCATCTTCTTTTGTTCCTGCCTTTGTCTGAGCAATTTCTCTTGAGGAAAAGGCACAAGGCAATTTAAGATTAGTTAGATTTCCTGTTAGAAAAGATAGATAAACAGATCCAACTCCAAGAAGAGGAACATATATTAAAAATTCAGCAACTGAACTTGGAACATATATTAATAATACTTTAATAACAGATTTTCCAAAACCATCCCAATTTATATGGGCACCTGTTGCACTTGCAATTATAAAAGGAGCAGCTAATAAAAGGAATATACCAATTAGCATAAAAATCTTTCCAAGTAAATGTGTATTCTTTATATACTCATCAAAGTCAAATTCATTAGTTATAGCCATTACATACCCCCTAGTATCTTATAGATTAATACAGCACCACTCATAGCGACTATCATTGAGAGTGCAAGAGAGAATGATTCTAGTGCTTTATGGCCTTTTTGTTTAATTAGATATTCAAATATTGCCATAACAATAGCAGAGATAATTGCAGTGTAGACAGGTATTCGAATTCCATTAACTATAAAGTCAGCTACATAATTTCCTAAGAAAGCTGAACATAATGCAATAAACATTGAAACCATTGCAATGCTTGAAAAAGATGGACCACTGTGCTCTTTTTTTATTTCCTTATTTCCAGCTAATTTGTTTGTATATGGTTTTAAAAAGAATGCTGTAAATACACAACCCCATATAATACCAACACTCATAACAAGTAATATTGTGACAAGATCATTCATGTTTAACATTGAAGCATTGAGGCTCTTATCCATTCCCTCCGCTGCAATCTGAGCAACAGTTGCTTCATATTGTAGATTACCGATAACAGATAATCTTAACCAGGCAACAGGAACACCAAGAGTTCCTCCAAGGGCTAATACTCCAAGAAGGATAGAAATACTTGGAATAGCTGTGAATGTTGCAGATGATGTAATTGCTCTTTTTAATAGCTTCTTATCCATACCCATTTTTATACCAGCTCTGTAGCTTCTAACTAAAAAAACTAAGCAGAATATAACAACAAAGGTAAGAATAAAGCCTACTATCAGGTAAATTATTCCTGAATTTGCGCTTTGCAAATAATTATTCATATTTTTCTCTCCATATCAATAATACTATGGGGTACTTTTTTAATAGTGTCAAACTCAAACAAAAAAAAATGCTCACAGAACATCTATTAAAGTGTTTACTGTGAACATCATATGAATAATTAAGTTATATTTTTATAGAAGTTCTTCTATATCCTTTTCTAGTTTCTTAAGAGAACTAGTTGGTTCATATCTTTTAATTAAATTGCCTTCTTTATCAAATAAGAACTTTGTAAAGTTCCACTTGATATTACTTTTAGAAGTGTAATCTTTGTCTTCTTTGCCTAAGATTTTATCCAAAACAGGACCAATCTTATGTTTCATATCAAAACCACAGAATTTTGTGTTTTGAACTAGATCTTTATATAGAGGGATAGCATTTTCGCCATTTACATCAATCTTTGCAAATTGTTCAAAGGTAATTCCAAAACGACCAGTACAGAATTCATGAATTTCTTCACCAGAGCCAGGTGCCTGACTGCCAAATTGGTTACAAGGGAAATCTAAAATTTCAAATCCCTTTTCCTTTAGTCTTTTATACATTTCTTCTAAAGGAGCATATTGAGGTGTGAAACCACATTCAGTAGCTGTATTAACTACAAGTACTACTTTGCCTTTATAATCAGATAGTGATTTCATTTCGCCATTCATTTTCTTAACTTCGTAATTACCTAAATTCATTCTTTACTCCTTGTGTAAATAAATATAATTCTTATTGATAATGAATATCAATAAGTTAATATTAGTTTCAACTTACAAATTAGTCAATAGAAATCAATAATTATTTTCTAGCAACTAACAAAATGAAGAAAAGTTCATTAACTGGGTAACAAAATATAAGGTGAAAATTAGTACATATATTTATTTAATTTTTTTTTAAACTTTTTGTTTTCATTATTGATAAAAAGATACCTAATAATTTAGTTTTTATTGAAATTTTACACCTTAAAAGATTAAAATTTTCATTTATTTATACCCAAATTGCATAATTATTACCTACACTTACACTTAATATGTATATTTCATTACATTGCTTGAAATTAGATATAAATACTTATAGTAAAAAGATTTAGGTTGACTTATAAATTAAAAGATGTATATTAGTAAGTAAATAGAGGGTGTATTAATCACATCTATTTAGAATTGTTTTGTTTGGAGGCACTATATGAAACGTAGAAACTTTTATTCTAACTACTCACCTTTATACCCAAGTGAAATGGGTGCTATAGATTTTGGTATCTATCGTAATCTAGCAAATCAAAAGGACATGGGCTGCATCGCTCAAGTTGAAAAAACTGAAAAAATAAAAAATGGGAATTCTCGATTTACTGGATTTCTCACAAAATATAAATCATGATTGTAGATTTGCTATTTGAAATCTAATTATATTATTCCTTATAATGATAGTTTATTGTTATAAGGGATTTTTTTTGGGATAATTAATTGATTTATATATATAAAAAAGTCTAATTCATTATTTTTAAAGCATCTGAATATCTATTTTACACAATAATTTATAAAATAATTGAAAAATCAAATTTATAGATTTCTAACTCTTGATTAACTTTACTATAACATTTCTGACTTATCTTTTGATTAATTCATTAACAGGAGATTTTATGATGAAAAAATTAATTATAGCAATATTAATGCTATCACTATCATTTACAACATTATTTGCACAGGGTTCAAAAGAATCTAGTAGCTCAGTTATCAAAGAAAACGCACCTATTGAAATATCTTTTTGGCATATATTTGGAGATGCTAGAGGTCAATGGATAGAAGATAGAGTTGAAGAATTCAATACAATACAAGATAAATATCATGTAGTCCAGGAGAATAAAGGTAGTTATAGAGATACACTTCAAGCATCACTTTTAGCATATAGACAAGGATCTGCTCCAACTTTAGTTCATGTAGCTGAAGCTGGTTCTCAAGCAGCTTATGATTCTAATATATTTATGCCAATTAGTGATATTGGTTCATTTGATACATCAGATTATATTGAACCTGTATTAAACTATTATACTATCAATAATAAAGTTAACTCTATTCCTTTTAATAGTTCATCACCTGTTTTATATATAAATACAGATATGCTAGTTAAAGCAGGGTATGATAAAGATTGGACACCAAAAACCTTTTCAGATGTTATTACATCATTAGAAAGAGCTCAAGCAGCAGGTCTTAGTGATGCTAAATATACAGATGCTATACATGCATGGTTCTTTGAAGAACTTGTTGCAGAACAAGGTGGCTATATGTACAACAATGGGAATGGTCGTGATGGACGGGCAACTGAAGCTTTATTAGGCGGAGAAGAAGGTCTCAAAGTTGCTAATTTCTACAAAGAGTTATCAGATAAGAATCTTCTTGCATGGACTGGTAAAGTTGAAGATTGGGGTGGTTCTGATAACATCTTTACAAATGAAAAAGCTATGTACCATATTACATCAACAGGCGATATTAATGTAATAAGTGAAGGTGCAGAAGGTAAATTTAATCTTAATGTTGGAATGTTGCCAATTGCTAATAATTCAGAAAGAAATGGTACTGTAATAGGAGGGGGATCAATTTGGTTAACAAAAGGACACTCTCAAGAAGAGATGGAAGGTGCTAGAGATTTTATTCTATACATGACTAATACAGAAAACATGGTATCATGGCATAAATTATCAGGTTACTATCCTGTAAGAAAATCTTCTGTAGAACTTCTAGAAAATGAAGGTTGGTTTGACTCAAATTCTCTACAGACTGTAGCCTTCAAACAATTATTAGATACAGTAGCAAATAAAGCAACAGCTGGTGCATTAGGTGGTACAGTATATGATCATAGAACATATATTGAAGAAGCTCTTGTAAAAATAATCAATGGACAGAGCGTTGAAGTTGCAATGGATGAGGCTATCAAACTTACAAATGCAAAAATTAAAGAATACAATTCAAACTTTTAGATAAAATAACTTAACAAGAATATCTGGCAAATCACATTGTAATTTGCCAGATAACTTTATTAAAGGATAACAAATGAATCAAAACAAAAATGCAATATTTAAAAGTAAGATAATACCATACCTTTATTTATTCCCTACTTCAATGGTACTAATAATATTTATATATTACCCAACAATAAAAACCTTTATCTTAGCATTTTATAGAAGCAATTTTATATTAGGAACAAGAAAATTTATTGGAATAGAAAATTTTAAGAATCTTTTCACAGGTGCTCTGGCTCCTGGATTTATTCAAACATGCATTCAAACATTAATTTTTTCTTTCTTTGTAGTTGTATTTGGTTTGGGAATATCAATGATATTAGCAGTATTAACAAATGAAAAAATTAAAGGGGCTAAGTATTACCGATTATTACTTATATGGCCATTTGCCTTATCCCCTGCTGTTGCTGGTACTGTTTTTTCCTTCATTTTTAATCCTGAAGTTGGTGTTATAAATATGTTTTTAAACACGATTTTTCATATTAAACCAGGTTGGTTAACAAATCCGTATCTAGCCTTTTTTGTTGCAGTGATGGCTTCAGTATGGAAAAATTTAGGTTACAATATTGTTTTTTATATTGCTGCTTTTCAAAACATCTCAAAAGAACCTTTAGAAGCCGCAGAAATGGATGGTGCTTCAAGATTCTCAAAATTTATACACATATTATTTCCTCTACTGAGTCCAACATCATTTTTTCTTTTGTTTACAAACATTACCTATAGTCTGTTTGATTCTTTTGCAATCATAGATGTATTAACAAAGGGGGGACCAATTGGGATTCCTCCATTTATGGACAATGTAGGACTTACTACAACATTGATGTATAAAATATTCTTAGATGGATTTGGTGGATCTTCAAATATGGGATTTGCTTCTGCTGAAACATTTGTACTTATGATAATAGTTATGTTCATTACAATGTTTCAATTTGGAATACTAGGAAGGAGAGTAAATTATGATATATAAAAAGAAATTGAAAAAAGTAAATAACATTTGGATTCATATAGTTTTAATAATTGCTGTAACTTTTGTATGTTTCCCATTAGTTTTTACAATTATAAAAAGCACACAATCTTTGGTAGAAGTCACAACCCCATCTCTTAAAATTGGATCCTCGTTTTTCTCTAATTTCAATCAGATATGGAACCAATACCATATGCATACATATATGTTGAACTCGCTTTTTTACGCATTTATAATAACCCTAGGCAAAGTAATTCTATCATTATTTGCAGCAAATGCATTGGTATTCTATAAATTTAGATTTAAAAAAGTAATATTTGGATTCATCATAATTACATTAATGTTCCCAATTGAAATTTTAATACTCGGACTATTTGAAGTTGTTAGTAATACACCTGCATCAAACTTTAAAGAATTTTTATTATGGATAATTAATCCAATAGAAATGTTATTTGCTCCAACTAAATATGGCTTTGGCATAGGTGATACTAAAACTGCAATTATACTTCCATTTTTAGCATCAGCTACAGGAGTTTTTCTATTCAGGCAACATTTTTTATCCATCCCCATATCTATATGTGATGCTGCTAAGATAGATGGAGTAAATTCCCTTCAATTCATATCAATGATTTTAATACCAATGAGTATCAATACAATTGGAGCTTTAACATTAATACAATTTGTTTATATTTGGGATCAATATATATGGCCTAGAATAATAATTCAGCACAACAGTGCTCAAGTCATTCAAGTTGGATTAAATGCAATTCAAAGTGCAGGAGATTCTATATCATGGAACCTTGTAATGACAGGTGCTATAATTACAATTATTCCTCCTCTAATAGTGTTCTCTCTTCTTTATAATTCCTTTATGAAGGGATATGCATTATCTTCTAACAAATAAATACTTTAAATATTTATATACTTGTATAGTAATAATTAATTTTTGTCCTTAATAGAATTCTCTTTAAGTACTCTATTATTTGATACTTCTAAATATTTTTAAATTAAACAGTATAAAAGATACTACCTTAAATTTTATATTTTAGGTGGTATCGGTTTCTTCTTATAATAGTGAATTATGAATATTTATTTCATATAAAAATTATTCACAGAATTAGTACTAAAAAACAAAACTTATGACAATCCGAATATTAAAAAGAGATATATAAATATATTTTTAACAAAATTAGATTTATCATATTTTACTAAAAAGACACGTAATTCCTTATCTAAAAAGTCTAATAATATAATGAATTTATAATACATTATAGCTATTTAATAATAAATAATTGTATAATATTCTAAATATTATTAATTCATTTAACTTTATTTTTTAGTTTAAATTCTTATCATACATAAATTTATATTATTACACTATTTAATTGACTAGTTACTTAAGCTATGCTAATATTGTTTTTAATTAAGGAATTTAACATGGCAAGACCTAAAAGTGATTCAACTAAAATCGCATTCAATACAATAAAAGACAGGATAAATAAATTCGATTTACTCCCAGGAGATACTGTTTCTGATTTAACATTAAGTCAAGAATTAAATATGAGTAGAACACCTATTCGAGAAGCGATTATGATGTTAGTCCAATTCAATCTTATAGAGAAAGATGGACATAAATACGTTGTAAAACATATTAGCAAGGATGATATAAAAGAATTACTAGTAATTAGAGTTTCACTTGAAAGCCTAGCTTGCAAATTAATCTGTGAAAATGGTGGTCTAACTAAAGAAATGGAGGAAACCATCGTATCAATTGAAGATCAATATTTATCTACGCTTAAAGCTCAAAACTACATAGACAATTTTAAATTTGATGCACTATTTCACAATACTATTGTATCTTTTGCTAATAATAGCAGATTAACTGAAATAATGAAAAATATTTCTATTCAAAGCGAGCGACTTAGATGGTTATCAATACTAACACCTATAAGATTTGAAAATGCTAAAACAGAACATTCTGATATTCTTCAGTATTTAAAGGAATGTAATGTTGAAAAAGCATGTGATAAAATAGAAGAACACATTGATCTTACAATTCAAAACTACAATAGAATAACTGATAATGGAAGTCTAGAATCTATTATTACATCATTTAAAGAAGCATTTAAATAAAATTACTAATAATTTTCAAGATTGTTGCAAAAGTTAGTCTTTCAATTTTTGCAACATCTTTTTTTTAATCTAATATTCCAAAATCTATAAGCTATTATTAAATACAATCACCTCTATAAAAATTCAATCGCAATATTTAAAACTATTTGTTAATAATTTTTCATACTTTAATTAATACAATTCATATACAATTCCTTATTCAGCTACAACTTATCTAGAAATCATTCAAAATTTAAGCATATTTTTTGATTATGAATTCTCTTTTTAAACATGAAAAAATATATAAATTAAAAACCTAAACAGACTCAATAAAACTAATATCTGAGGCTACTTTACTTGCAAAGAAAAAAATCTTTCAAAAATTAGTGAATTATTTTTTTATTTTATTCATTTATTTATAAACTAGAATTCCTAACAATTATATACAAATTATTTTATTAAAAATTCCATTCCTCTGATATTTTATATATAACTAACCCAAATAGGTAATTTAGCTCGTATAAAAAATTATTATTTTTTTTGTTGACAGATATAATATATGGTGTTAAATTGTATACAATAAATTATTTAAAAAATCTTAGGAGGATTTTATGAAAAAAGGTCACGTACTAATCTCACTTATACTAATGATGATTGTATCAACAACTTTAGTATTTGCTAGCGGTAATAAAGAAGGAAATGATAATCCACTTGAAAAAGTGTATGAATTAAAACTTGGGCATATTCAACCAGCAACACATCCAAACGGTTTAGGGTCTGAAGAATTTGCCAAATTAGTTAAAGAGAAAACTGATGGTCATGTTATTGTAAGTGTTTTCCCTTCTTCTCAATTAGGCACTGAACAGGAATTATTTGATTCAGTTGCTATGGGAACAATAGACTTTGCAACATTAGGTTACGGAATGGCTGCTAAACAATATTCACCATTCTTAATTTTTGATGCTCCTTACCTAGCAATTGATAGAGAACAATGGACAAGAAAAATGAATAGCGATGTTGCTAGAGAAATTTTTAAAGGCCTAGAAGATAAAACATCAGTTGTTACATTAGGTGCTTTCTACTATGGCAATAGATACTTAACAACTGCTAATTTCCCAGTAAGAAAACCTGCTGACTTAAACAATCATACTGTTAGAGTACCAGATCAGAAGATGTACGTTGATACATTAAATGCAATGGGTGCAACAGCAACTCCAATGGCTTTCAGTGAAGTATTTTTAGCTCTACAACAAGGTGTTATTGATGCACAAGAAAATCCTCTTGCAACAATTGCAACAAATAAATTTAACGAAGTTCAAACTTATTTGAATCAGACAGAACATATAACAGGTGGTAACTGTTTCTATGCAAGTAAAAAATCAATAGAAAAGCTTCCTTCTGAATATCAACAAGCAATTCTTGAAGCTGGTATTGAAGCTGCAGCATATACAAATAAAATTGCATTTGAAGCAGAAGATAATTACAAGAAACTACTTCAAGAACAAGGTATGATTCTAGTTGATGATGTTGATAAAAAAGCATTTAAAGAAAGCACTTCAAGTGTTTATACAGATCTAAGAAAAGATAGTGAAATTGCTAAATTCTTAGATAGATTAGATGAAATTCAGTAATTAAAGAAGGAAAATTTGAAACAAATAATTAAAAGATTACAAAAATTTGAAGAATACTTTTTGATTACTTGTTTTGCTTTAATGGGGATTGTTCTTACTGCACAAATCTTTTCAAGATATGCATTAGGACTCCCCATTGGATGGGCAGAAGAGTTAGCAAGATATTTGCAGATTTGGATTACCTTTTTAGGTATAGGATTCGGAATTAGAAAAGGCTCTCATATTTCTTTAAATTTAATTAAAGAAAAAATGCCTCATTTTCTACAGTATATAGCAAGTATGATTTATTTAAGTCTATCAATATTTGTATGTTCTGTTGTTATTTATTATTGTCCAATATTTTTAGCACAACAAGATAAATTAGCATCAACAATGAAAATATCTCTTCAGGTAGTTTACATTTCAATTCCTTTTGGATTTGGTATTGCTTTGATATATCTAGTTGTAAATTTAATTAAAGAAACACAGGATTTTATTTCCTATAGGAGAAAAAAGAAATGTTAATATTATTTGGAGTATTTTTCATTCTGTTATTAATTGGTACCCCAATTTCATTTAGCATGCTAATTAGTTCTGTTCTATTCATGATAACTAATAATATTCCATTAGTAATGGTTATTCCTAGAGTATCAGCTGGAGTAGATTCTTTTCCTCTATTAGCCGTAGGTTTCTTTGTTTTAGCCGGAAACATAATGAACCTAGGTGGTGTAACAACTAGAATTTTCAGTTGGGCAGATCATTTAGTTGGCCACTATACAGGTGGATTAGCACATTCTAACGTATTAGCAAGTGTAATATTCTCAGGAATGAGTGGTAGTGCTATTGCAGATACAGGTGGTTTAGGTGCAATAGAATTAAAAGCTATGAAAGCAGGTGGTTATGATGAAGACTTCTCATTAGCAGTAACTGGAGCTTCCTCTTTAATTGGGCCAATAATTCCACCAAGTGTTCCATTAATTATCTTTGGTGTTGCAGCTGGTGTTTCAATTGGCGATCTATTTAATTCAGGACTTTTACCAGGACTTATTCTAGCAATCATGATGATGGTTCTTAACTATTTCATTTGTAAAAAGAAAGATTATAAGAAAAGAAAAAAAGCAACTGGAAAAGAAATATGGGCTGTTACTAAATGGGCATTCTGGGCTTTACTACTTCCTATTATAATAAGAGGTGGAATAGCATTTGGTGTATTTACACCAACAGAGGCTTCAATAATTGCAGTAGTTTATGGATTAATTCTAGGATTTGCATATAAAGATATTAAGCTTAAAGATATCCCTACTATGCTTCTTGATACTATTCAAGTAACAGTTGGAGTTCTATTTATTATAGCATCTGCAACACTATTCTCTTGGATCTTAACTTATACTCAAGTTCCTCAGAAAGTTTCAACAAGCTTATTAAATCTAACAACTAATCCTTTTTATGCACTTCTACTAATTGTTGGAATTTTACTAGTAATTGGCTGTTTTATTGACTTAACACCAGCGATTGTAATCATGACACCAGTATTTATGCCATTTATTACTCAACTTGGAATAAACCCAGTTCTATTTGGTCTACTTATGGTTCTATGTCTTTTAGTTGGTTTAGTAACTCCTCCTGTTGGAATGGTTCTATTTGTTTTATCAGGCGTATCTGGAGTTGGAGTAGAAAGAATTTCGAAGGCTATTATTCCATACATAATAGCATCATTAGGAGTGATATTACTATTAGTAGTATACATTTGCATGGTAAGAGCAAATCCTAATATACCTTTAATATATTAAATTTTGAGAGGAAATTATGAATTATAAATCTAAAGTTTCTATTATTAGAACAGATAAACTAAGCGAGAGTCAAAGCAATTATTCAAGCAAAGATGTTGAAGTTGTTAAAGATATGATAAACCAAAGTTTTGAAAACCTTGGTGGTATTTCATCAATGCTTAAGAAAGGTGATAAAGTTATCATCAAACCTAATCTAGTTGAAGTACCTTATCCAAAAACTGGTGGTTCTGTATTAACAGATCCTCGTATTATTGAAGCATTGTGTAGCATCTTAACAGAATATGGTTGTTCAGTTTTGGTAGGTGAAGGTAAAAGTGTAAATCTTAAACATGTAAACTCTGGAGCTAAACAAGCATTTGAAAACACTGGCCTAGCAGCGGCTGCTCGTAGAGGTGGCGCAGATACAATTGCTTGGGATGAAGAAGAATTTGTAGCAGTTAAAAATGAGAGATTAAATCTTTGGGAAAGTGTTAATGTTCCTAAATCAATATTAGATGCTGATTTCTTTATCAATGTTCCAAAGTTAAAAACTCATGGTCAAACAGAAATTACTTGCGGAATAAAATCAATGCAAGGTGTTTATAGAACAGATGAAAAAATAATGTTCCATGATGAATCATTCCCTTGGAAAATGTGTGACATGCTAAGAGTTGCTAAACCAGATTTAAACATTGTTGATGGATTAATCTGTGGTGAAGGTTTTGGGCCTATTTACACATCTCCTGTTGAAAAAAATATTATCGTAGCATCAACCGATGTTGTTGCAACAGATGCTGTTTGTGGAATGGTTATGGGAATAGAACCTTGGGAAGTTCCTATTACAAGACTTGCTGAAAAAGAAGGTTTTGGTACTGCTAATCTTGATGAAATTGAGTTTATTGGAACTCCATTAAATGAAGTATCAACACACTTTAAGAGAGCTTCTCTTTGGAATCCAATTGGATATTGCGAAAAAATTAAAATCTTTGCTGGTGGTGCATCAAGATTTGAACTTGCGCAATTAGCTGCAACTGTACAAAGACTTGAATGGGATGGAAACATTGACAAAATTGATGAAGACGTATGTATCTTTATTGGTGATAAACCTCCTGTTCCACGTAAAACTTACAAACATGTAATCATTTGTGGTGATGCAGCAATTAGAGATTGTAAAATTGATGGTATAAAGATTCCAGGCAATCCTCCACTACCTAGTGTTCAAATAGTACAAGCTATTGAAAAGATGTTTAATCTAAACAAATAAAAAATTATTAAAGGACGAATGAATAAATGAAGATTAAAAATGTTGAAGTATTTCCAGTAGAATTCCCATTAGAATACCCTTCTCAAGATGCAACAGGAATATGGTATAACTGGTCAACAGTTATTGTAAAAATTACAGCTGAAGATGGAACAACAGGCTATGGTGAAATTGGACCTATCCACGGTGGTGGTATCCCAATCTTTATGGCTATTGTTGAACATAGACTAAAGAATATTATCTTAGGTGAATCTGTTTTTGATAGAGAACGTTTATATGAAAAAATGCTAGGTCGTGGTACATCAGCTTATGCTCTAGGAGCTAAAGGTGCAGCCGTTACAGCTATAGCTGGTATTGATATTGCTTTATATGATCTTGTTGGTAAATTATTAGAGACACCTGCTTATAATCTTCTTGGTGGTCAATATTATGATAAGATTCCAGCTTATGCATCAGGTTTCTTTGGCATTAAAGGTAGAGCTTTAACTCCTGCAGAATGCGGAGATGAAGCAAAACGTTATGCAGATCAAGGTTTCCATGGCATCAAGATGAAAATTGGTTTCGGTCTTGAAAAAGATATGGCAAATCTTAGCGCTGTTAGAACTGCACTAGGTCCAGATTTAGGTATTATGGTTGATGCTAACCAAGGATTTGATTACCCAGAAATTTCAAAGAATATTAATAAATATGCAGACTTTAATATTACTTTTATTGAAGAACCTCTTAAAATTAATGATCTAAAAGGTATGGCAAACTTAAGTGCTAACTCTGGTGTTGGTATTGCTGCTGGTGAAAACTATTATACACGTTATGAATTCAGAGAAATCTTTGAAAATAGTGCTGTTAACTTTATTCAACCAGATGTTATCCATGCGGGTGGTATATCTGAAACAAAGAAGATTGCATCAATGGCTAGTGCTTATAATGTACCTCTTTGTCCACATATTCATGCAAGTGTTGGTGTTTCTGCAGCAATTCAGTTATTAGCATCTTGTGAAAATACTTTTGCAGCTGAATATATTACTTCAGGTGGATCATATAAACTACGTAAGGAATTATGTGGTGATTCATATATGCAGAAAGATGGCTATGTTCCAGTTTCTCAAGAACCTGGTCTTGGTATTCATGTAAATGAAGAAATCTTTGAAAAGTATTATCCAAAATGGATGAGATAATAGCAATCTTAAATTGCTAATTTCATATTAGTCGTAATACCTCCCTTATGTATTACAAACTCTTTGCCACCTATGTCTATTTGATATAGGTGGTTTTTGAATTCTATTATGTATATTATTAAGGATTTTGCATAAAAAAACAGGTAGATATTCCACCTGTTTTTTTAATTATGTATACTCATAATTATTAATTTACAATGGCAACTGCAGCTGCAGTAGCTATTGGGTTTGTATTATAAATAGCTTTTCTAGATTTTCTATTTTTAACTTTCTTATATAAATTTGAAACACATTCATACAATGCGCAAATTTTATCACTAAGACACACAAGAGCACTCTCTTTTGTTTTAGGGGGTACTATATTAATAGGAAACATATGCTTTGCTATAATATCTTCTTCTTTTGCTGTTAAACTATAATCTTCTTTTGCAGCCATAAGTGCAATTGATGCATGATGGCGTAAATGATGCTTTTTATTTGATTCGTTTTTATCATGACAGTCATATAAATAATAATCATGAAGCAGGGCTCCTGTTGCTAATTGATGAGTATCGACTTTAATATGAAAGAAATCAGCTAAGAACAAAGACACATAAGCCACATTAACACAGTGTCTTAGTAGAGATGTGCCAAAGTGATGAGAATATGCTCTGGTTTGTAGTAATCGTGTATTGAAACACAAATTACCAAATATATTTGAGAATTGAATTAAATCAACTCTTTTGTTTATTTTTTTATTCACAATGCAAGTATAGGAACAAAATCAAAAAAAGACAATGAAAATCTATTAAATTAAACGAAAATATTTATTTTAATTTCTTATAGGGCATAAAATAAAGGAAATAACATTACAAAAATATAGTAAAATAGCTTATTTTTCTCAACTATTATTTTTGATACAATTTGTAATAATTTCTAATATATTCATTAATAATTGATAGAAATAATTTATTGAAAATAATCAAATTTTCTCAAAATTGATTTTTTACATTAAAAATGACTGCGTTATACAAATAGATAAAATATACATATCCACACATAAACACAGTCATTTAACTTTTAATTGAAAATTCAATTAAAACTAGAATTTAATTAATTTCAAAAATCTTTCTAACTAACTATTATAGATTTCTTCATTTAGAAGACCTTCTTTATGATTAACTATCACATTAGTAGCAGCATCACCAATTACATTTAATGTAATAACAGCCATACCTGGTAAATAATTCATTGCTAATACTAAAGAGTAACCAATAAGACAAAGCTCTGTATTTAATCCTAATCCTGACATTACAACATAAACCATTGTTGTTCCTGCTACTGGTATTGCAGGGGTTCCTATAGCTGTACATATAGATAAGAAAGCTACTAAAACTAACATTCCTGGAGTAACTTGTATTCCAGCGGCAGTTGCTATGAAAACAATTGCAATCATATGCATTGCAGTGGTACCATTCATGTTTACAGTCATCCCTGTAGGTAAAATAAAGCTACTTAGTTCTTCAGAACAACCAAGATCATTAATACAGGTTTTAGTATTTATTGGTAAAGTTGCAGCGGATGAATTTGTTGCTGCAGCAAAAAGACCAATTTTCATTGTTTTCTTAATAAATGTAAAAGGATTTAATCTTGTTACTAAAAAAACACCAAGAGGATAAACTGTAATAACCAATACCAAAGAAACTACAATTGTTGTGAGCATCCAAATGCAAGTTGGTTTAATATATTCTGTACCATAAACAGCTAATGCCCGACAAATCATACAAAAAATAGCAACAGGACCAACTTTACTAATCAGAAAATTTAAAAACATTTGAATTACTTCATATACATTTTCAATAACTCTTTTAAGAGGATCTGCCTTATCACCCATTTTAGTCATACAAAGACCGGTAATAACTGCTACAACAACAACAGCTAAAATTTGATTATTAGAGCTAAAAACAGATAAAATATTTTTTGGTACTGCATTAATTATTGTTACTAAAGGATTATATCCTTCCATTGTCACAATTTCAGTTGCTTCTGCACCAGGTAAACTTACATCAAATCCACCTAGAGACTTAACCATATATGCAGCAGCACCTGCTAAAAAGGCTACAACAAAATAAAATAATATATATGTTAAAAATGTTTTAATTGCAATATGGCCTAGTTTTTTTGGATTCGCCAAAGAACAGAGAGCAAGGCTTAATGATGTAAATACCAAAGGTACTATCGCCAGTTGCAAACCTCTCATAAAAAGTTGACCAATAATATAAAAAAGACCTAAACCTCTTAATCCAGTAGTTTTTGAAACATCTTGGAATAAAATTGCATCAATTATTCTCCAAGTTGGATTCTCTAGACCTCCAAGATTATCTCTTAAAAAAATAGAAATAATTCCTACGATAAAACCAAAAATTACAGCAGTAAAAATTTTTACCACTAAATCAGAATTCTTCTCCCTTTTATTCATCTAAATATCTCCTTTTGTTTTTCTTAAATGATCATAACCATCTAGATTTTATTTAAACAATAAAATCTCAATAACAAAAAATCATTCAAGCATTTGAAATATAAGATCAATGAGAGTATATATGACTGAGAAAAATCTCAAAAGATTTACTAAACTCAATATATAAGTCTAATCTCATGAATTTCACAATACTCCACCCATTTATCTGATGGTCTAACATCTGTAATAATATAATTAATATTATTAAGACTAGTTAGTTGCAGAAAAGCAGTTTGATCAAATTTTGTGTGATCAACTAGCAATGCTACTTCATTCGCTTGAACCAACATTACTTTTTTGACCTCAGCCTCACTCTCATAGGAATCCAAAACCCCTTTTGAAATATCTAAGCCTTTACAACTTATTAAAGCTAATTCAACATTATATTTTCTAATGCTATCAATAGCTAAAGTATCCTGAAATGAGAGTGATTTTTTATTGTATGTACCACCTGTTGAAATGATAGTACATTTTGCATCCTGAAACTCTTGAAAAATCTCCGCAGAGTTGGTAACTATAATAGCATCTTGATTATCCATTATAGTCTTTAAAGCTTCCACAACAGTTGTGCTAGAATCAGCTAAAATAGTTGTCTTACTTTTTATCAAGTCAGCTGCCACTTGGGCAATTTTTTCTTTCGCTTCAAGATTCTGTGCACGGCGACTGTAGAAATGAACACCACCAACTGGTGAAACTGTATTCCAGATTGCTCCTCCATGGATTCTAGTAATTAAGTTTTCAAACTCCATTTTATCTAAATCCCTTCTTACGGTTTCCTCTGTAACATTCCACTTTTTGCTGAGTTCAACTACTGTCACCTTCCCACAGTTTTGAATATACTGTTTCATAGCTTCTCGCCTTTCTTTACCTAACATAATGGCATTAACACTCCTATTTAGAAGATTTACAGTCTATTTTATAAACTCTAAATCTGATGATAACAACTCATGTTCTTGATGTCAATCTAAGTCCTAGAGAAGCAAATTACTATCAAACAAACCGACTATTCTAAATTTAAAGCCATTGTTCGCATAAGATTGCTATCGCTTTCAGATAATACAATATTTGCTGCAACAGCATTCATTTCTACTTGTTCAGGTGTAGTAGCACCAGATAATAATGTAATATTATCTCCTTGATTCATAACCCAAGCTAAAGCTAATGCAGGTATTGTTGTATTATACTTTTCACAAAGAGGTTTCCACAAATCAAGCATATCTAAAACTCCATCAAGTTTATCAGCTTGCCACCATTTTTTATTGGCTCTAGCACCGGTAGGAACATGTCCTCTTTCAATAGTACCTGATAACAAACCTTGTTCAAGTGGAGAATAAGCCTGTAGTGTAATTTGGTTTTCTATACATACAGGAATAAGATCATTCTCAACAGCTCTGTCTAGAACACTATATTTACCCTGTACAATATCAAGACCACCAGCTGCTACATATTCACGAACATGTTTTTCAGTAACATTTGCTGCACCAATTGCCTTAATTTTACCTTCTTCTTTAAGACGATTTAGTTCTTCAACAACCTCTGCAGTAGGAGTATAATAAGGTTCAACAGATTGCCAGTGAGTCATATAAACATCTATGTAATCAGTTTTAAGTCTTTTTAGACTTTCTTCAATTTCTAATCTAATTGATTCTGGAGTTAAAAGTTTATATAACTGTCTATCACCAACTTTGTTAAAAAGAGAACCTTTTCTATCCCATACTATTCCACATTTTGTAACTAAACAAACATCTTCACGATTAACTTCTTGTAGAGCTTTTCCAACAATACTTTCACTGTTTCCGAAATTATATCCCGGTGCAGTATCAATTAAATTGATACCAGAATCAACTGCTTTTACAATAGTATCGATACAAATTCTTTCATCAATATCGCCATTCCAAGCAGGACCACCACCAATAGCCCAGGTTCCTAATCCAATTTTTGAAATTTTATTTTCGGATTTTCCAAGTTTCATATATCTCATATATCTCTCCCTATAATTATTATTTATTATGATCAGTAGCAACTACATTGAATAAAGTTTGTGATACTCTACCATTCTATCATCAACCATTTTTCGATTTTTAACTCCAGTTGTTGCTCCAATACTCTGTATTGCAATTGAAGCTGTTACATTTGCATATTCTCCACACTCTCTTAAAGACTTTCCTTCTACAAGAGCTGCAATAAAGCCTGATGCAAAATTATCACCTGCACCAATTGTATCAATTGCTTTTACACCTTGAAAAATAGGTACAACTAAAGCTTCATTCTTATTTCGAATGTAACAACCTTCCATTCGAGTTTTAATTATTACATTCTTAACTCCATAAGAAAGGATCTTCTCTGCAACTTTGGGTATTTCCGTTTCTCCAGTCATTAGACATGCTTCTTCCTGATTAGGGAAAAAGTAGTCTACATAGCTAAGAGCTTCAGAAATATCATCAAAACTCTCACCAAGACGAGGTTTAATCATATCAGCACAAATAGTCATTCCATTTTTTTTGGCTCTTTTAAAGATTTTTATCATTGCTTGATTGTCCAGTCTTGGATTGTTGAAAATACTAGCAAAAGAAAGAAATTTAGCATTAGAGAGGTAATCTAAATCAATATCATCAATCGCCATTTTCCAAAGACTACCATTTCTATTTGTAACAAAAGTTCTTTCACCATCGGCAGTAACTAGACCAACATTAATAGAGGTATCAATTCCATCACGTATTTTCATACTAGCTATATCAATAGAATTGTTTGTACAATGATCTAATATATAATTGCCAACAGCATCTTTACCAATGAGACTCATCAATCCAACTTTTTTTCCCAATCGAGACATAATTGTGGCTTCATTAATTGCATCACCACCAATTGTCATTGAAATCTGTTCTAAAGGGTAAGATTCACAGTCAAATATGTTTTTACTCACAGGTTGTAATGGAATATCAACAATTGCTGCCCCTAAACATATAATATCCAAATTTCTTTCTTCCACGTTATTCCGCCTTACCTTCAGTTCCAAACAAACGGATCTTACTTAGTGCACGTTCTTTAACGGCTACTCTTACAGCTCTTTGTAATTCAAGGAAGGATTGATCAGTATTTTTATTGATTGCATCCATTGCTGCATCACATAGTTCTGTATGAATGTTAATTTTTGAAATTCCTAAAGAAATAGCTTTTGTAATATCCTCATCACTTATTCCAGATGCACCATGAAGAACTAGTGGAATGGAAACAGCTTCACGGCATTTTTCAATAACATCAAAGTTTAATTTAGGTTCTGCACTATAGTGACCATGAATATTACCAATGGCAACAGCTAGAGAATCACATCCTGTACGTTCTACAAATTCTGCAGCTTGTGATGGATCGGTATATGCATATCCTGATAATGCTTCTTCATATACTGTTTCATTACCAACATGTCCAAGTTCAGCCTCAACAGGAATTCCAAGAGGATGGAAATAGTCAACTGCTTTCTTGATTTCACTAATATTTTCATCAAATGGAAGAGCAGAAGCATCTCTCATTACTGAATTCATACCATGAGTATAAGCATTCTTGATAATTTCCATACTACGACCGTGATCCCAGTGAATAATAACAGGTACAGAAGCTTTTTCTGCCATAGACTTCATCATCCAACAGAAATCTTCAAAAGAAGTATTACCAACAAATCCAGTACCAAAAGATATGATAATTGGAGCTTTAGATTCTTCAGCTGCATCAATTGCACCCATCAACATTTCTGCATTCCAAACATTGAAATGAGGAATAGCATATCTGCCATCTCTTGCTTTATTTTCCCAGTATTTTATATTTCCTAACATAATTATTCTTCCTTATTAATAAAATTTTAGTCAACGACTTTAATTACGCCTTTAATCATTTCTGCTTTTTTAATTGGATCAATTGCATCTGAAAAGGCTTTTTGCACATCTTTATAGTCATAGATATTTGTTACCATATCCTTTACGTTAAACTTACCAGTTGCAATTGCTTCAATTGTCTGTGGGAAGTTGTTACAATAACGGAATGATGTCTGAATTGTTACTTCTCTATTGATTTTGAGGAAATCAATAGGAACAGGTTTTGACTGTGTTCCAACCATCATGATTTTTCCACCACGAGCTACCATCTGTACTGCTTGCTTTGCAGTAATTGTTGATCCTGCACATTCAAAAATTAGTTCAACACCATGAGTACCATAGATTTTTTTAATTTCTTCAACAGTATCACTTTCCATTCCATTGATTACTCTTGCAGCTCCTAATTTTAGAGCTAAATCTAATCTCTTTTGCATTACATCAACAACAGTAATATCTGTTGCTCCAAGACTTAAACAAGCTTGAAGAGTCATTAAGCCAATGGTTCCACCACCTAATATAATAATACTCTTACCAAGTTTAGCATTGCCAAGCATTGCTGCATGCATACCAACAGCAGCAGGTTCAACTAAAGATCCTTCTAAGGTGCTCATTCCCTCAGGAATTTTATAAGTCCATTCTTCAGGATGAACCATATAATTACAAAGTGCACCTCTATAATTTGGTTGAGTTGCCATAAAATCTACATCAGGACAGATATTATAATGTCCATCACGGCAATATTCACATTTATCATCAGGAACACCTGGTTCAATTAGAACCTTATCACCTACTTTAAAACGAGTAACTTTGTCACCAATTTTAACAACTTCACCAGCTACTTCATGACCAAGTCCAATTTTTTGATTGGGATCTTTTGGTGGAATAAATGGTCCAAATTCAAATCCATGAATATCAGATCCACACATTCCAACATATTCAACCTTTAAAAGAATTTCTTTTTCTTTAGGTTCAGGAACATTGCATTCTTGAATTTCAAAGTGCTTTGGTTTAATAAGAATTGCTTCAGAATTTTTCATAATTTTCTCCATTTAATCACCTACTAACCACTACACGCCACGCGGCAATAGATGATTTATTTTTTTATTTAAACATTACCGATATCTTCTACAGATTCACCTTTCGTATCGAATCCAAGAGTAATAATAAGTAATGCTATAATCAGTGCGACAATTGAAATTAGAACAAATACACCACTTGCTCCAACAGAACTAGCTATAAAAGCTACAAGGAATGGGAAAAATACATTACTTAACCTACCTACAGCATTACATAAACCAGTTCCAGACAATTTTGCAGACGTTGGCCACATTTCAGGAACATATACAGCAGATGCATAACATACATACATATATATAACAGTGTTCAACAAGAAGGTTGTTACAATTAAGCCCATCATGCTTGTTTGGTTACCTGTAATAATTCCTAATACAGCCATACCGATTAAAAGAGCTACACCCATTTTCTTACGAGATACTTTGTCCATGATTAGAGAAGCAATAAAGATACCAAAAGGTGCTCCAAACAAGCCAAACATTGTCATGAATTGTGATTGTGATGTATCAAACCCTAATGAATTTAACATTGAAGGCATCCAGTTCATTAGTGTGTATTGAATTGTATTCATACCAACGAGTACTACAGATCCTACGATTGTTCTTCTTAATAATTTACCTTTGAAAAGAGCTGAGTAAGGAAGTTGTTTAACTTCTTTAGGTGTAGTAGTTACACTTGGAAGTGGTTCACCAGTTGCAGCTTCAATTTCTTTCTCAATTTTAGTCATTATGGTATCTGCTTCTTCTAATCTACCTTGTGATTCTAACCATCTTGGTGATTCAGGGAATTTTGCAAAAATAATAAAACTTGCGATAATTGATAAAACTGATGGAATCATGAATTGAATTCTCCAGTTCATATTCATACTTATACCAGTAGCAAAAATAAGAACTGCAATACCATTACTTACTGGATGAGCCCAGTTACCAATAAATGAAGTACGACTTGACCATGTTCCTCTATTTCTTCCTGGAACATATTCAGTAAAGCTAGCAAAGAGAACAACTAGAAGAGCACCTAAAGCAAATCCTTGTAATAATCTAAATACATAAAGAACTTGGATGTTTGGAGATGCTGCTCCACCTATCATTGCAAGAATATGCAGAACTTCATATAAAATGATACTTTTTTTACGACCAAACTTATCACCAATAGCTCCTCCAATTAGTGCTCCGAAAAGTTGACCAATTGTGTATGTGGTTGACCACATAGCAAGTAGAGCGGTTCCTGGTTCTAACCAATGGAGTTCATTCAATAGGATATTTTGAACAGATCCACCAATACCATTTGACCAACAAACTAATAATGCGAAAGCTGTTACTAGCCACATCTTTACATGCCATCCTGAATTTGGTAAGCGATCTAGTCGAGCACCAATGTTAGGAGTATTTGGTAAGAGATCTACTCTAACACCATCGTTAGAAGAATTTGTATTCATCATTATTTTTACCTCTTTTTTGAACAATTTAATTGTCATTAACATTAATAATTTTAGTTACAGCTTTTCACTGTAATCGTTATGTTGCATGCTTAATCATGCACTCCAAATGTTTTTGTTTTACTCTATAATTAGATAACTATAGACTTTAGAACTTTACTTATTTGATTAATCAATCTGTAATCATAAGTATTTAAAAGATCTATTTTTCAAATCAAAAAACGAATCACTATTTAAATTTATTAAAAAAGGCCGATAATAAAAGACAACTTCTTAGCTAGAAGATATGTAACAATTGCACTAGTCAAAAACAATTTAATTGTTGATATAATTAATGCATCAAATGAACATCTACTGAGTAAATAAATTTATTATTTCAATAAAAATTAATCTACTTATTTTTGTTTTTACATAATATTACTTTTGTCTTCGATAACTGGAGTGAGCGTGTTTATCGAAATTAGGAACAAGATGTACAAGATCAAATACTATAAGCAACCCAAATTTGGTAGCAACAAATGCTTTATTAGTATTTATTAATCACATTCAATATCAGTTATTATCAGAACCTTTTTTAAATAAAATTTTTCTATCTATTAGATATCCTTTGAATCAGCATCATCAAAATCGTAAGTGAAAATTACTTTGATTGCATCTTTATCAGCCATAGCTTGGAAGCCTTTTTCCCATTCAGAAAGACCAAGACGGTGTGTAATCATTGGTTGAACATTAATTGCACCACTTTCAAGAAGTCTTAAAGCATTTCTCCATGATTCAGAATCGTAAGCCATATGACCAATAATACTTTTATTCCATTCTGTGATAGTATTTATTGAGAACTCAAGAGGTTTGAAACCCATTCCAATACGTACAACTTCACCATTAGGTCTAAGCATTTCAAGAGCTTGTTTAAGAGCAATATTTGCACCAGAACATTCAATAACTAATCCAAGATTGTCATGTCCACAAATTTCAGTACATCTTTTTACAACATCTTCAGTAGAAGCATTGATACAATGAGTAGCACCTAATTCTTTTGCAACTCCAAAACGTACTTTAGTATCATCCTGAAGACCAACCATTACAATATTAACAGCACCCATAATTTTTGCCATTTGAACAGAGAAAAGACCAAGAGGTCCTGTTCCAAATACAACAACATCCTGACCAGGAAGCAATTTTGATTGTTGTGCAACAGCTTTATAAGCATTACAAATTGGATCAAGAACAGCTGCTTCTTCATATTTAACATTTTCAGGAATTTCCCAAATTGCATGCTTATGAATTCTAAGGATTTCACCAGGAATTTTTACATACTTTGAAAAACCACCAGTACCTCCCCAAATACGGTTATTATCAAGACCTACATTTACTTTGTTTTCACAACATAGGAAATCACCTTTATCGCAAGCAGGACAATGACCACAAACATGACCACTATTATCAGATACAACTCTTTGACCTACAGACCAATCCTTAACTTGTTCACCTACTTTTACAATTTCACCTGCAAATTCATGTCCGCGAATTGAATTAAACTCGTCTGAACCATTTTCTACTTTAAAATGCTTCATATCCGCACCACAAATAGCGGCAGCTCTAACTCTAAGGATAATATCCTCTGCACCACATTCTGGTACAGGTACATCTATCAAACGATAACCTCCAAAGGCTTTACCATATCTTGCCAATGCTTTCATATTTTTCTCCTAATTCTAACTGATTTTTACTATCAGTATTATTTTCTATACGAATTATCATCTACATACCTAGATAATATATTTCCCCTTTCTTTGCTTATAAGAAAAAAATTTTTAATTAATCGAAATAATAAGTATTTAACAATAAAAATTTCATGTAAATGTGTTTTTAAATAACTTAATCAATTAAACTTATTAATTTCTTTAGCACATACCTATATTAACAACCGTTTTTTAGATCTGTCAAGAAAATTCTTTAAAACACAGAATAATTATATATAAATCTGCATAACAAACATATTAAAATATATTTTATCGATTATATTCTGTGTTTCAAAAAATTAGTAGTCTTATCTGTCATTTCTATAGATTTTTTAAAGAATTACAAGAATAACTTATTAGATGAATTTTTCCCCAAATTTAATAAATTTAGCTTTTAAATGAACGCTATTTTAGGGGAAGGATAAGTATGATTTAAAATACTAAAAGGTACCTAAGAAAAGTTAATAATTTAATACCAGAACTTAATATATAAAGCTAACAAATTTTAATTAAAATAAATAATATTTACTTAATTTAACAATTAGGGACATAAGTTTTAGGAGGTTTTTAGGTCGAGATAATAACTAGATTTGTATACTATCAAAATAATATATTATATTACAAATAAGTTCTTTTTAAAATCATGAAATTTTGTGATAAGAAAGATAATAAAATCAAAAATATTTTAAAGAGTTCTTAATTAAAGGCAATCTTTGATAAAGAATTGTTATTTTAATTAAATTTACAAAATAAATTTTATTTTTGATTTTTTTTACTATTTGTTTTTAGAAGAATTAAATAAATAGTAATAAAATAAAGGGGAAAAGGTGATATTTTGATATTCAAATCAGAAATATTTAAGATTTCATCTTGTAAAAACATAATAATATTATAATCATTTAATAATAATCAGACTTTTTATTATAAGAAATTAATAGTATCCTCAAGTATAAATGGATCAGAAACTCCTAGTTTTGAGGCAAATGGAAATGAGTGCTCTTTTTCTCCAAAATCAGTTCTTGATTCAAGACATACAAATAGATCATTGCCTTTTTCATGAGACCAAACTATTAGAGTTGCGCCTCCACTTTGTTTAATTTCAAACAAATCACTCAATCCAAAACAATTTATATCTTTAGAATTATAGGTTTTTAAAGATGATAGATATTCACTATCTAATTTTATAATTTTATCATCTATAATCAAATTAGTTGTATCTGTAATATTGTAACCATTATGAAAACCAAATGAATATGGAAGAATTTCATTACCTGTATTCTTTAATATTGCACCTTGCTTTAAAACTCGCCCTTCTAATTTATAGGTTACATCTAGAGTAAAATTAAATGGATAATTCTTTAGTGTTGACTCATTAGATACTATTCTAAATATACCTTTTTCAACTTCATCAAAAACTTGGTCTCTACCAAAACCATGTTGGACTAAATGATATTGTTCTCCATTATAATTATAGCCATCGGGGTAATTTCCACACTGAGGAAATAGTATAGGAGCACGTCTCTCCCATACAGCCTCATCTCCCTGCCATATATATTCGAAATTTGTACTCTTATCTTTTATTGACCAAAGCTGTGCACCTAGAGTATTAATTTTAACTATAAGTTCATCATTTTCTATAACGCTAATCATTTTATTAAACCTTTATTCATAGAGCCTATTAGACTTATCTATTTGCACCCTGGCATACCAATATTCTTGAATTTCCTTCAAAAGTATGTGGTTCATCAAAGTAATACTCACAACCCTTATTATCGCCATCAATAATAACAACAATAGCGTATGATAATGGATTTATAGTGTAGGAGCCATTAAAACTTATATCTTCAAGTGAGAAAGGTGGAGTATCAATTATCTTGTTTCCATTACTCGTAAATAGATAAGTATCTAATGTAGCTGGGAGAGATTTTCCATCATAATCAAAACATTCAAACATTTTATCAAAACCTGCACCATGGTGAAGATCATAATCACTCATCTCTCTATTATCAGGAGATTTTCTCTCTACTCTCAATGTAATATCAGAGGGTTCTTGAACTTCGGCAAAGAATACACCACTTCCCATAGCATGAGGAACACCGGCTGGAATATAAAAGGCATCACCTTTTTTCACAGTAATTCTATGAAGAGCATTTTCCATTCCTTCAATATCTTGATTTTTAAACATCTCTTCCCATTTTTCTCTTGTTATGCCTTCTTTAAAGCCAACAAAAACATAGGGTTCAACATTATCTATTACACGAGTATTTAAAACATACCAACATTCTGTTTTGCCACTAGGATAATTAAAATATTTCATAGCTCTTTCTTTATCAGGATGAACCTGAATCATTAGACGGGTACAACTATCGATTAATTTAACTAATATATCCAAAGGCTCTGATATTAATGATTTTAAAGTATCTCCTTCACTTGTAGTCGATAGACCATTTCCATCACTTGATTGAGTAGTTGAACAAATCCATCTTTCAGGATAATGAGATTCAACTGCATTTTTATCGCCTCTAAATTCATCTAATAACTTGCCACCAACAAATGGTTTATATACTCTCATTTCTTGTAGTTCAACAAACATCTATTTCCTCTTTTCTTTCTTTTATAAATTTACTTGTTTCTATTATAAACAATCTTACCAGCAACAAAGGTTTTCTCAATCTCAAAGTCTTTATTCAATATCACAAAATCTGCGTCTTTATTAACTTCAATGCTACCTTTTCTATCATATATATTTAACAATTCTGCGGGATTTTTACTGAGCAATGGAACAACTTTTTCTAGAGGAGAATTAGTAAACTTTAGTAAATTTCCCAAAGCTCGATCTTGAGTTAATGTACTACCTGCCCTAACTCCATCTTCTAATTTAGCATCGCCACCTTTAACAATGACTTTATTAGGACCTAGTTTATAAATACCTTCACTAAGACCCGCTGCCATCATGCTATCAGTTATTGCAATAACTCTATCATAGCCCTTTGTTTTTAAAAGCAATCTTACGGTAGCAGGAACTAGATGAAAGCCATCACAGATAGCTTCTGTATAAACATCACTCTCGAGGGCTGCCCCGCATATAGAGGGATAATGTTGATGAAATAGTTTCATCGCATTAAACATATGTGTTATGGAGGTTGCTCCATTTTTTATTGCTTCCATACTACATTCATAGGATGCACAACTATGCCCAAGAGAAAATACTATTTTATCTTTAAATTCTTTTATTAATTCATTAACTCCTTCAACTTCAGGAGCAACGGTTATGTACTTAATATTGTTATTTGATAATTCAATATACTTATTTAATAGATTTCCATCGGCTTTAATTAGGTACTCTTCATTCATTGCTCCTTTATATTCTTCTGAAATAAAAGGTCCTTCTAAATGAATTCCTAGCAAATTAGAAGCACTAGTGCCTCTCTCTTTAGCATCTCTAACTATTTTAATAACTCTTTCAGTGTTTTCAATTGAGTCACTCATAATGGACGTGAGAAAACTAGTTGTTCCATGGGAGGCATAGAATTTTGATAGAGTATCTACCTCATCAGTAGTATCTAGATGATTTACATCAATATTAATGGCACCATGGGTGTGAATATCAATAAAGCCTGGGATTATATACATATCAGAGGCATCTATAATTCCATCACTTTCAATTTCAGAAGGTCCTTCATTAATAGATTTAAAAACCGTATCAAATTGAAGACTTCCTTTGACCCATCCTCCATCCTGATAGATTTGTGCATTTTTTATTATCATTAAAAAGGCCTCTTAGCAGCTTCATCATTAGAATATATTATTGTATCAGGATGTTGTTGAAGAAGTGTTGCTGGAAAATGAGATTCTACATCGCCAAATAAAGTTTGTCTTAATACAGCTTGATGCCAAGATCTAAATACACCAATTCTTATTTTTTTAGCACCTAGTATCTGTCTCATTCCAATTGTAACTGCATAATGAGGCATTGCATCTATTGCACCATTTAAATCTCCAATTGCATTTGCTACTCGAGTTTCACTTGATATTTTTAATACACGTGTTTCTCTTTTTGCAAATTCATCAACATCAACATTATCCTCGGCTTCATTAAAAGCAAGGTGTCCATTAATTCCAATTCCTCCAAATGCCATATCAACACCACCTAGTCTATCAATTACTCTTTGGAGGTTTTCAGGATCTTCTGGAGATGGGAAATATCTATGGTCTTCTGGAATAGTTAATTCTTTTGAGATTTTATTATATACATGGTTTTCCATAAAACCTCTAAAAGATAGCTTATGATCTTTTGGAAGATATTTTTTATTATCATCGAGATATTCATCCATGTTAATGAAATAAGTATCACAAAGATTTATTTTTTTCGCATTTATCATTTCTACAAATATTGGATATTGTCCAACTGGACCAACTGGGCAAATAAAGAGGGTGCTCTTTCCATTTTTATTGTTTCCTTCAATACAATTAACCATTTCTAATGCCATTTGATAAAATACTGAGGAACTCTCTCCAAGGCATTTATAAGGGACTTTGTTATTAGTAGTTAATTCTTGTGGTTCTAAATTAAAATAATTCTTCATACTTCTATATTTCCTTTTGCATTGTTAATTTTCTATTCAACGGGGAGAAATAGATGGGATAGATTTAAGTCTTCAACCATCTCTATTATTTTTGAGGTTCTTCTACAATTAAATTTTTTAAGTAGCATTGTAATTTGAGTTTTTACAGTTACTACCTCAACATGTCTTTCTTTTGCTATTTCTTTTACTTTATAACCCATTAATAGGTATCCAACTAAATCTTTTTCTGTTGGAGTTAGAGAGCTAAGATTTTCAATAAAGAAAGTTAAGCTCTTTTCACTTTTTCTAAGTCTTTGGTACTCTTCAATCATAAGTAATTGAACTTTTGATTCTAAATTGGCCTCACCACTAGCTGCTTTTCTTATATGCTCTAAAAGTGATTCATCACTACAGCCTTTAACGATATAATCAAAAGCACCAGTGGCCATAGCAGTAAGTATAATATTTGAATTTTCATGCGCACTAAGGTATAAAACAATGATTGATGGATAGTTATCATGAAGGTAATTTGCAGCTTTTATTCCTGCATTATTACTCTCCATTTCTACATCTAGTATTGCAATGTCTATTGCTATTCTATCTGCTGCTCTTTGAGCCTCTATACCAGTAGCAACACTTCCTACAACAATCATATCATCTTGTTTATTAATTGTTTCTTCTAGGTCCTCTCTAATAATATCCATATCTTCGGCAATTAAAATTTTCAATTTATCCATTAATTTGATCCTTTATATTTTGGAAGAATAATATCTACATATGTAATATTATTTTTACTTTCAAACCTTATTGTTCCCATGTGATTTTTCACTATTTTCATAGTGTAGTTAATTCCCATACCCCAACTATTTACACTGTTTTTACTTGAGAAAAAAGGTTCAATTATTTTCTTCTTATTAAGTTTTGAAATACCAACACCATAATCTTTGAATGTAAATACAACGTGGGTTCGCTCTTCTTTTACAATAATTTCAAGATTACTTTGCTTATCTAAATTCTTTTCTAGTTCAGATTCCCAACCATTTGTTAGTATATTATAGAAGGCTTCAGAGAGGTAGGATTTATCTCCTAAAACCATTACATTATTTGGAGAACTAACAAAAACTTTTCCTTGTGGATATTTCTTTACGAACTTTAAAATAGATTCATCGATTATACTATTGCAATCTATTGGTTTAAAATGTATTTCATTTTGTCTAAATGATTGATAAAGAGTTTCCATTTTTTCAAGCATTTGGGCATTGTTTATTTTCATAGTTGCTGCAAGATTTCTTATTTCAGGATTATCAATATTTGATTTCTCAATTTCAGCAAATAATCGTTTGTTTAATATTTTATTTGCAATTAATTGATTTTTTATTCCATGGAAAAATATGTTAGCACCATTACTTGCAGTAATGTTTTGCTGTCTTAATACAGCCTCTTCTTTATCCTCTATCCATTTGATTTGAAGTTGTCTTGAAAGAGTTATAAAACCGATCAAGGCTGATAATAGTGATAATGTTCCAATTATCACATACACAGAGGTATTTAATCCTTTTGATAAATACCAAAGACCTTTATCACTCATAAATTCATTTCTATAGAATAAAAATATTTGGGCAGGATCTTGTGGCGCATATAGAGAAAACAGACCACTCATACTAAATATGGGTAGTGTATTAAATAGAAATCGTTTCTTAAAATAACTGCTTGAAATATTATTATATTCATTAATGATTAATATCCAAGATAAAATAATGTAGCAAAATACCCAGGTTACACTTCCAAATAATATAAAACTCATCAATAGCTCATTATGGGATATAAATAAATCAAAAAAGGTTGGGTAATAAATTATTAAAGAGATAATAGGCAATATTAAAAACATCATCCAATGTTTTTTAGCTCTTTTGAAGGTATTTCCTATATGCAGATGAAGAGAAAGTAACAGTACAAAGAGAGGAAATAGATAACGTCCAAAAGCTACTATATAACTTTGTCTAGTAATGGGAATATATTTAAATTGAAGGACTTCTTTTAAATTTTTAGTTAAGAATAACAGTGTCTCAACTGATTTATCAATACCTCCTTTTTTTGCAATAAAAATTAATATTCCTATCCAAAAAATTCCTAAAGATATAGATGAGAAAAATAGCAGAGTTGAATGTTTGTCTCGTCTGTTGATCATAGAAAGTGTTGATAGAATTATAATAAATAGTACAAGGAATAATAGCATTGTGCCTCTTTAAAGTTAGTTAAGGATATAATAATACTATCATATCCTTAACTTTAATTGTCAAATTAATATTATTTTTCTGCATCCTTCATTACATCGAATAATACATAATCGCTAACTTTTGTGTCTTGATTAACAGCTGAACCAAAGCCTTCTTTTTGAATTTGATAAAGAGCTTCAATTGTACCATCATTTAATTCTGCAGAAATTTCTGCACTTGTTGGCCATACTGCATCAAATCTTTGTTGATAAACTGTATCATAATCAGTACCTAATTGCTTAGCTACCCATTCACAAGTTTGTTCAATATTAGCAGCACGGTAATCTTGTGCTTTTAATAATGCTTTACTGAATCTTACTAGTGTATCATGATTGTTTTCAGCATATTTGTTTGTTACGATCCATGAAGCAATAGAAGCAGTTTTGTCTAAGAAATCATGGTTACTACTCATTTTCCAAGCATCTCCATCCATTTCATTAACAATAATGTTAGTATTTGGTGACCATGCAGCACAAGCATCTAAAGCACCACTTGTCATTGCACTTACAATACCACTAGCATCCATTTCTAGACCAATGATATCATCCATTGTTAAACCAACACTGTCTAGAGAGAAACGTAGTATAGCTTCACTAGATGTACCTGATGCAAAACCAACTTTCTTGCCTTTTAAATCAGCTAAAGAGTTTACACCATGACTTTTTAGTCCTAAAACAGCATCACTATCACCAACTTGAGATAGAGCAAAAATCTTTGCTTTACCGTTGATACATAATTTATGAGCTCCAGGTCCAATATAAGCTAAATCAATTGAACCACTTTCCATTGCAGCTATTTCTGTAGGTCCATCAGAGAATTCAACAAGATTAACTTTAATACCCTGTTCTTCAAAATATCCAGCATTCATACCTGCTATTACTTGGCTAACTGATGCATAGTTTGGCATATAAGCAATGTTTAATTCTTGTAGGCCTCCATCATCTTTTGCAGCACTTTCACTAGTACCATTAGCAAATACACTAGCCACTGATAACATCACAATTGTTAATAAAACAAATAATTTTTTCATTCTATTTTTCTCCTTTTCTTTTGTGTTTCTTTTATATTTTATTTCTTCATTTCAAGAAATTCTTTATAAACCAATGCCCAAATCTTATTCTTCAATTCAACATACCTTGGGGTTAACTTAGTAGCCTGATCTCTTGGATATGGAATATCAATATCAATTATTTCTTTAATTCTACCTGGACGAGCACTCATAATAACTACTCTTTGTCCAAGAATAATAGCTTCATCTACATCGTGAGTAATAAAGAAACAAGTTTTTTGTTCACTTTCCCATGTATCTAATAAATCTTGTTGCAACTGTGTTCTAGTTTGGGCATCAAGGGCACCAAATGGTTCATCCATTAAAAGTACTTCAGGATTAGCAGCATAGGCTCTTGCAATTGCTACTCTCTGCTTCATACCACCACTCAATTCCTTAGGATAGCTGTCTTTAAATTTATCAAGGTCAACCATTTTAAGATATTTCATTGCAATTCTATCAACTTCATCAGCTGGTAGGCCCTTCATTTGAAGTGGAAATTTTACATTCTTTGCTACGGTCAACCACGGGAATAGAGCATATTGTTGAAATACAACTCCTCTTTCTGCACTTGTACCTTTAACTTCTTTACCATTACAAAGTACTCTACCACTAGTTGGTTCAAGTAATCCGGCAATGATATTTAATAAGGTAGATTTACCACACCCTGATGGACCAACTACAGTTATGAATTCATTATCTTTAATGTCTAGGTTAACACCATTTAAAGCTACAACTTCACCAGTTCGTCCTTGATAACATTTTTTTACATTATCAATTTTTACTTTTATAGAACTCTCTTCTCCTGCCATCCTGTTAATTTCCTTTCTAATAGTTTTATAAGTTTTTCAATGATTAAGCCAATTATACCAATCGTAATAATGTAGAGTAGCATCGGCTTCGTTTCAAAGTTATTGTTCAGCGACCTAATTCTCATTCCCAATCCGGCAAAAGCACCTGTTGATTCAGCTGCTACTAAAGTTGTTAGTGCTACAGATGCACCAAGTCTTATAGCTGTTAAAATAAATGGAAGAGATGCAGGAGCTAATACATGGAAGAATATATCCTTATCTGATGCACCTAGAACTTTTGCAGCTTTAATTAGTGTATCATCAATGTTTATTATACCACTATACATAATTATACTCATTGTTAAAAATGTTGCTAATGTAATAACAATTATCTGAGGTTTTCTACCAACACCAGCACCAATAACTACTAGTGGAACATAAGCTAGAGGGGGGATATTTCTAACAAATTGTATCCAAGGTTCTACAATTTTTCTAACAGGTTTATACCATGCCATTAGTATTGCAATTGGAAGGGAAAAGACAAAGCCTAAACCATAACCAGCAAGAATACTTATTAAACTACTTCCAATATCTTTAAAGAATATTCCGCGTCCAATCATAATTGGTATCTGTCGAGTTACCTCTATAATGTTTGGAAATACTCTACTCGTTTTTGGAATGATTGAAAGTATTGTCCACACACCAATTCCAATAATTACTGAAAGTAGTAACCATAATCTACTTTTTGTTTTTTCCAATGAATTGTTTTTATCGCTCACCGAAAACCTCCTATTTCTTACAATAAAAGGATAGCACTGATAGAGTATTTGCAAAGTATGAAATTTTTTCATACCTTTTTCTATAATGTGGCAATTAGACCTACATATCAACATAATTACTTATAAGATAACAAATTAATTATGTATTTTCTTATTAAAAAATAAAGTATAAATTTAAAAATTAATATTTCACAATTTATACTTTTTTTTTCTTTTCTTTTTTAGGTTCCTAATATTCACACATTAAGATAAAATTAATTTAGCTTTTTTTAGTTTTTCCTAAACCTTCAAACATTCATTTTTTATACAAGTCAACACCCATTTGTTTAAAGGAATTCACATTCTTTAAAGATTACTGTTATTTGTTTTATCTCATGAATATAAAATATTATATCTTTATTTTAACAGCCTTTAAAACTTCAATTCATCCATTAAAACAAAAAGGTTTATATTTTTTATATAATCCAAAAAACTAAAAATAATATTTGAAATTTTTTCTATAATTGTTTGACATCTAATTACTTTATTACTATGTTTACATTTATGTAGTAAAATAGCATTTTTTAATATTGAGTTTTTTATATAAATTTTAAATAGGAGGTGAAAATTCTTATATTATTTTATAGTACTTGTAGTTAGTTGAAATAGATAGATTTTAACCAAATCAAATCTTCTTCTATTATAATTATATAAGTTAGTTATAAAAATATTTACAGATCATACCATATTTTAAATCTTTTGAATCAATAAGAAATAATATTTAAAGAACTTTAACTCTTTATTTTAGAAATCAATCTTTTTTAATTTTTTCAAATTATATTTAAACTAATATACATATATCAAAACAAATATTACAAGAAAATATTTCTGCATAAATTCAATTAAAATATGAAACTAGCTATAAAAAAACATAATCTAAACATCAAATCTTTTGAGCTTTAGTATAGACCCAATATTCGTTTGTTTATAAATAACTAGGACATATTAAAGTAGTAATAAATGAAAATGAAAAAAATACTATTAGGTGTATTAGCCCTAACTTTAGTATTATCATCTTGTGCTAAGAATGATAATAAAACAACAAGTATTGAAAAAACTTCAACTCAATACTCAGTAGTAGATTCCGAAAATAGAACAGTTGTATTTAAAGATGTTCCAACAACTGTAGTTATAATGTCAGATACAGCAATAAGTCCTTTAGTTCAACTTGGTAAAGCAAGTAATATTATAGGCATTGATACTAAAGTATTAAAAAGTGGAAAACTTATGTATTCATGTTTAAAATATCCTGAAATTTTAGATTTACCTTTAGTGGGTTCAGTTAAAGAGCCTAACTTTGAAAAGTTAATTGAACTAAATCCGGATGTTATAATAATAAAATCAAGAGGCATGGCTGCTGATACAATACAAAGTAAAACAGGAATCCCTGTTATTTCTACAAAAACCATTGATGGTTTTATATATAACTACTATGAAATATTGGGCAAAGTTTTTAAAGAAGAAGAAAAAGCAAATAGTTTAATAGCATTTATGGAATCAAAGATAAATATGATCAATGAAAAAATAAAAGATATTCCTGAATCAGATAGAAAATCTTTTTTCTGTTCAATTTATGTAAATGACCGTGATTTTGGTAATACTTTTAAAGCTATCACATCATTAGATATTGCGGGTGCAAAGAATGTTGCAAAAAACGCTAATAATGTTAATTCTTGGGGTTTAGCAACAGTATCTTCAGAACAAATATTAGAATGGAATCCTGATTATCTAATTTTAGAACTTCCTACTAATAAAAATGATGCAACTATAAAAGAACTAAGAGAAGATCCAATTCTAGCAATGACAGATGCTGTTAAAAATGATTCACTACTTTATACTTATGGATCATATTCTATACCTAAAGATTTGCCAAGAATTCTTACAGAAGGGTTATATTTTTGCCATAAGCTATATCCCCAATTATTTAGCTTAGAATTTACTAACGAGCAAATTGAAGAAGTTAATAGATTCACCTATGATTTAGGTTTAGTCACACCTGTTGAGAATTAGTAATGAAATTAAAAAATGATTTTAGATATAATAAATATATGATTATCATTGGACTCTTATATTTATTTTTTTTATATCTTTCTTTTTCAATTGATATATCTGTCATTACTTTTAGAGATTTCTTATTTAGTTTAAATCATGATAGTGAAGAAGCTATGAAGATTAGAAAAGTAATTTTATATTTAAGATTACCAAGAGTTATTGAAGCATCTGTTGTTGGTGCTTCATTAGCCCTTTCTGGTTCAATAATGCAAACTGTACTATCAAATAATTTAGCATCTCCATTTACTTTAGGAATTTCTTCAGCATCTGGATTTGGGGCGGCTTTAGCAATTATAGTAGGTAAAACATTCTTAGAAGGTAAATTTGCAGTTATTGGTAATGCATTTATTTTCTCTTTTTTATCTACAATGTTCATTTATATAATTATAGCTAAATCAGGTTCTTCCAAAAAAACAATTATCTTAGCAGGAATTAGTATTAACTATTTGTTTTCATCATTGAATACTTTATTGCAACACTTTTCATCACCAGAAGCTGTTTATGAAGTTTCATTTTGGACTACAGGTTCACTAGCAAGATCAAAGTATAATGATATATTAATTTTACTTGGCGTTTTATTGTTCTCGATAATAATTACAATAATGTTCGTCAATGATGCAAGTAACATAATGAATAATGAAATAGATGCGAAATCCTTAGGGATAAATACAACTTTTGTTCGAATCGTACTTTTAGGAGTGGCCTCATTAACAGCTGCAGCTACGGTATCATTTGTTGGAATTATTGGATTTGTAGGTTTAGTTTCTCCTCATATATGTAGGCTACTCAAATTTAAGAATCCAAAACAATTAATACCAATGTCGATGTTACTAGGTGCCCTATTATTAGTTTTTTCAGATTTCATTTCTAGAAGAATTATTTCGCCAACTATATTACCTATAGGAGCTATTACTTCTCTAATTGGTGTTCCTTTCTTCCTACTATTAATTGTAAGGATAAATAAAAATGAAAAATAAAATATTAGTAGATATTCAAAATATTAATTTCCAATACTCATCCAAAAAAAAGATACTTGAAGACATTTCATTTTCTGTCGAGAAAGGAAAAATTGTTGGAATATTAGGCCCTAATGGTTGTGGAAAAACAACACTTTTTAATATTATGGCAGATTTTATTAAACCAACTAGTGGGTCTATCTATTTGGATGGTAAAAATATTAACAAAACTAAAATAAAAGAAAAAGCTAAAATTTTCTCTTATATTCAGCAAAGTAAAGAGACTCAAAATGGCAATTTTTATAATGTCTATAACTATGTATTACAAGGTCGTAGACCCTACTCAGTTTGGGGGTTCTTTACTAAAGAAGATGAAGATATTTGCAGAGAAAATATACATAATTGTAATCTAGATGAATTCTTAGATCATGATGTGAGTACTTTGTCTGGAGGTGAATTCCAACGATGTTGCTTAGCAAGGGTCTTTACTCAAAATACAACTGTTATTATAGGTGATGAACCAGTATCAGCAATGGATATAAAATATCAAAAGAGCTTTTTCAATTTATTAAAACAGCTCATAGAAAAAGAAAAATCTTCTAAGTGTGCTATAATTAGTCTACATGATATAAATTTAGCCAGACAATATTGTGATAAAATAATTATTTTAGGTGATAAGCACATTAAATTTAATGGAGCTCCTAATGAATTAACTGATAACAAATTGACTGAAGTCTTTGGTACAACTATTAGTACTCTAAATGATAATGGAAGAACGCTATTTGATTGTTATGCTCAATAATTATTCACTTTTAAGTTTTATAATTTTCTATGTGTAATACTTAGATTCTTTTTAAAAAATACTCTTAAAATAATAATATAAATAATATTTTAGGAGTATTTCTTTAATTTCCTAATATACTCTATTGGGATAAAACTAGTTTAGCTTTTTTTAGTTTTTCCTAAACCTTCAAACATCCATTTTTTATACAATTCAACACCCATTTGATTAAATGGATTTACATCTATAGCAAGACATGAAATATAGGTTGAATACATGTAGAAATACATTAGAGATCCGATAGTTCTTTCATCCATTTTATCTATTTCAAATACGCATACAGGAAGTCTTTGACTATGGGCTTTTATTGTTGCCATTTCAGATATTTTATTTACGCTTAATAGGCTTTTATTATTTACATAATCAAAGTGATCCTCAACTCCATTTTTTTCTAATTTTATAGTATCCTTTTGATTTAATATTTTTATAAAAGTTTCAAATATTATAGGATTCCCTTCTTGAATAAATTGTCCAATGGAATGTAAATCTTCACTAAAATTACCAATTACAGGGAATATCCCCTTATTATCTTTACCCTCACTCTCACCAATTAATTGCATCCACCATTTACCAAATCTAAATAGTCTATCTTCAAAAAATGACATCATCTCTAGGGGATAGCCCTTATTACCTAAAAGCGTTCTAAAGGCTATATAATCTATTAAATTCTCACTTTTATTAATACTATTTGCTAATTGTCTAAGCCCACTGCAGAGTTTGTGTATATTAATTGAGGATACAGCTATTGGTAATAAACCAACGGGTGAAAATATTGAAAATCTTCCTCCGAGATCTTCTGGGAACTCTAAGAATGTATATTTCTCTTTAGTACATAGTCTATTAAAATAACTATCTTTTGTTCCCGTGCAAAAAACTCTTTCTCTATAGGAATCACCATATTTCTTAATTAGTGCGTCTCTAAAAATTCTAAATGCTAAACCAGGTTCAACCGTTTCAAAATTCTTTGCAATAACATCAATACAAAAATTCCTATCACCAATACTATTTAAAACTCTCTGAGCCTCATGAGATGATAGATTATTTCCAGCCCAAATAACACTACAACTAGATTCAATATCAAGTGCTTCAATTATAGCCCTTGCTCCTTGATTAGAGCCCCCTATTCCAATTAATACTAGAACAGAGCCTAGTTCTTTAATTTTAGTAGCTACTCTATTAATATCATCAAGAGAGCTAGTATTTGTATATTTTAAGGGATTAATCCAACCTAAAGAATCTTTATAAATATCATTATATTTATCTATATTATTAAGTTTTTCTTTAATCTTTATTTTCTGATTATTAAATTCTTCTTCATTTACAAATGAAAAAAGACTTTCAATTTTAATATTAATATTATCACTAACCATTTATGTACCCTAAGTCCTTTTAAATATAGATTTAGTAGAAAAGTTATTGAGTATAATGAAAAATGAGAGAGCCATTGTAACTCTCCCACTTTTTATATTACTAATTTTTGTTATGTAAAACAGGACCAATGCTTGGATCATCTTTCATACAAAGATGAACAGCAGCTGTTTTAAATGTCTTAGGAAGAGCTAAAATATTAGGATTTTCTCCAACATATTTCTTCTTTGCATCTTCTAAAGCTTCCTCAAATGTAGCTCTTGTTTTTAATCCCATTTCTCTTGCAATACCAGGTTTTTGACCACCTACTAGATATATTGCACTAGTATTCATTTCTGCAATATGTCCACAAGATATCATGGAGAAACCATGGAATGGGTGGAATGCATGATCTTCTCTATATTTCTTAATGAAATCAGGTCTCTCTGCAAAAGCTTTACCAATTTCATTGATATCAGGAAGAGTATTATAATTCTTAAATATATCAAACATTTCAGGAGTATAAGGCCATAATTCTTCATGGAAGTTTCCATCACAAGTTGAACAACAGATTATTACACAGTGATCACTCATTATTCTCTTATGTCTAATAACCTGTGCACTTAATGCTTGCATCAACATAATTGGATTGGTTCCCATTCCATCACCATAATGGAAGAACTGTGGCATACCAAATACCATTACATCATATTTCTTTTCTGCCCAATGTACATAAGTTCTTTTATCACCTGTAATCCAACTCTTTGGTTGCATTACCTTAGCATAGCCACTATTAATTTCAATTTGACGAGATTTTGTATCAAGTACAGCATCACAACAGAAGAACTTCTTACCCATTGCTTCTTCTTGCTTCATACCAATTTCATCAAATTTGGATCTCATTAAACTCTTACCATTTACGGGTGTGAAATCTTTTCTATGCATAACTGATGGAACATGGTGAGTTGCAATACTACTCCAGTGGTTTATTCCTGTTGCACAGTGTTTATAACCACCTGAATATCCTCCATAAGGATTACCCATTGTATGACCAATTAGTACAGCTACATCTGCATCATAAACTAATTTGTTTATCCATACAGAATCGCCTCTTTCAGTTTTACCAAGATTAACAAGATTATCATAATCTTCACTATCGTGGTTTATTATTTGACCATTATCCCAGAACTGATTAAATAGGTCTTCACCTAATACATTAAAGATTTCTTCTTTAGTATTTTTTCTGTGTAATCCATTTGAACAAAGAAGTATAACATCTTCTTTTTTTACACCTACACTATATAATTCTTGTAGTACTAATTTAATAGAAACTTTTCTGTGACTAGTTGCTTGTTCTCCACCTTTTACACGGTCAGGGAAAATGATTACACATTTTGAACCCTCATGTGCTAATTCTGTTAGTGGTGGCATTCCCATAGGGTTGCGTAAACTCTTTAGAGTTTCTTCCTCTAGTTTATCTTCAGGAATACAAGGAGGATCTGCTACAGTTTCTCCAGGAATAAATACATCAGTAGAATCAGGAAGATTTGCTTCCATCATGCCATTACCATATTCAAATTCTAATTTCATTTTATATTTCTCCAATTATTATTTATTTTCTTTTGCATTCATATATAGAGAAATAATCTCTAAATATTCTTCACTATAGAATCCAAAGTCTCCACTAAATCTTGTAAGAGCTATTAATCCACCATCAATCTCATCAATGGAGGCAAGCATTTCTGCATTCTCTTTTTTAAGACCTCCACCGTAAATAACAGGAACAGAGGATCCAATAACTTCTTTAACTAGCTTTGCTACTTTGGTAATATATGGTTTATCAGCTGGTGTTTTACCAGGTCCAATAGACCAAACAGGCTCATATGCAATTACTACATTTGATAAATTACAATCTTTTAAACCTATTTCTAGTTGCTCTTTTAATACATTTTCCCAATCATCAACTTCTTCTGCCTTTTCACCAATACAATAGAGTACTTGTAGATTATGCTTTTGAGCTAATTTGATTTCATCGTGTAATATTGTATTAACAACTTTTCTATCTTTGTTACCGCCTAAAGCTAATAATTCATTAAGATCATTTCTCTCTTCACAGTGACCAATAATAGTAGTAGTACAACCCATTGCCTCTACTGCAGAGGATGGAAGATTAGTTGTAAAGGCACCAAAGTTTTTACCTTTTTCAATATCTTTACGGTATACTCCTTGAGAGCCAATGCTTAGAGCCTTACTATTTCCAACTTCTTCAATTGCATTTAATAATTGAGCTTCAGGATAATAGTGAGCAAAATTAACTAGGGATTCATCATAACTCTCTAGAGTTTTAAGAGTTTGTTTAACTATAGTTTTAGAAAAGGATTTTAAATCTCCAATTCTATTTACACCACCAAAACTAGATGGAACATCAAATCTTTTAAAATTAACATATATGTGTTGCATTTATATCTCCATTAATAAATCTTTTAAAAAGATTTTTCTTACATACCACTCTTTTTATAGAAATCAGCCATCTGTTCAAGTGTTACTTCTTTTACTAAATCAGCTTTACCAACAGCTCCAAATTCTACAATTAGTGTTCCTAAAACTTCTTTAACGCCCATCTTCATTTCTTTAACAATTAAATCAATATACTCATCATCAGATTTTCCAAACATAAGTGTATCCATGATAGGAGTTAAATAATAACGAGGATCAAAGTTTTCAGGTTTAGCACTCATTAAATCCCAAATCTCACCGATTGAATTATTCTTTTTAAGGCTATTACTTTTGTTAAATAATTCTCTAATGTTTCTTGTTACAGCTAATCTTAAATCAGTATCAACATTGATTTTATTTATTCCTGTATGACTAACTTCTTTTAACTGTTCTAAAGATATTCCATGGGCATTATTTACTAATCCACCATTATTATTAATTGCATTTACTATGTAGGATGGAACAAGTGATGAACCATGGGATACTAGAAAACCATCAATGTGTTCACTATTCATACATTCTCTAATAGATAGTGCAATTTCTTTTCTAATTACTGTATCTGAGCCTTTATTTGCACCATGTTTTGTACCATAGCTAATTGCAAGTGCATCAACTTTTGTTTCTTTGAAGAACTTGATTGCATCAAGGGGATTTGTGTATGTACTAGTACTTGAAAATACATGATCTTCAACTCCGGCTAGTACTCCTAATTCACCTTCAACTGTAACACCTAGGGGATGGGCATATTTAACAACTTCTCTTGTTAATTCAATATTATCTTTTAGTGATAATGAGGAACCATCAATCATAACAGATGTATAACCTGCATCAATTACAGCTTTTACACTTTCTAAACTTTGTCCATGATCTAGGTGAAGACAAACTGGAACATCATTTTCCTTTAGTGCATTTTCAACTGCGTTAACAAGATTTTTAGCACCATTCTTCTTATCTTCTAAAGTAGATTTAAAGAAGTCTTTTGCTCCTCCCATAAAGCCGTTTGCAAGTTCAGCTCCCTGTAATAGAGCTGGAGCTCTAAATGTTTTATGAATCTCAAGTGCAGCTTCTACTTGTGCAACTGCATTTACATTGAAAGCACCATTTGCATAAGAATTATCTCTTGCTGCTTCTAAAATTGGTCTCATTGGTATATAACTCATGTTTTTTCCACCTTTTAATTTATGAACGAAATATATTTTTGTAAATCGGGTTTTACTAATGGTTTAAGCCAGCTAATAAAATCATCACTAACATCATAATTATCTTTATCTAGATATTCTTCTGGCATAATTTTTGCCTCTAAAATACTATCATCAATTTCATATTCCTTTATCTCTACAACATAGGGACTAGTACTTTTTCTAATTATCACAGGCATATAACCATTTTTATTAGATAGAGCTAATTCAACAGCTTTTGCTCCGCAAAGAATTGCCTCATCAACATCGACTTTGCTACTCCACATAGTTGATGCTCTAGATAATATTCCGGGTTTTTCAGATCTTGCTTTAATTCCTAATTTCTTTGTAACCAACTGAGCTAAATGAGCTGAAACATCTCCAAAATAGACACTACGTCCTACACTAAATACAGGTTCTACAATAGGTGTTCCATCTTTATAGCGAAGTCCTTCACTAGCTACTACTACAGCACTTCCATTTTTATCATAGGTCTCTTTTACTTTTTTTAAGAAATGCTCTTCATCAAAGGCTTGTTCAGGGCATAAAATTAGGTGTGGTGCATCACCTTTACTCTCTCTTGCAAGAGCGCTAGAGGCACAAATCCAACCGGCATCTCGTCCAAAGGCTTCAATTACAACTACGTGTATTGAAAGCCCTTTAACATCTTGAGCTACTTCTTTTATTGAACCTGAAAGATATCTAGCAGCAGATGGAAATCCTGGACTATGGTCTGTGATTGATAAATCATTGTCCATTGTCTTTGGGATACCAACTACAACAATTCCTTTTTTGATACATCTAAGAGATAGTTTTTTCGCGGTATCCATGGTGCCATTACCACCACTCATCAAAACATATGATATTTTTTTTGATTCTAGTATATTTGCTAATTTATCATAATCTTCTTCTTCAAGATGGTCACGTCCGGTTCCAATGGCAGAGCCTGGTGTTGTTTTTAATAATTCTAAATCACTTTGAGGAATAAGTGTTAAATCAATTAATTTATCATTAAATAACCCCCATACTCCTGATTGAGAGGCATATATTTTATCAATTTTATCTGATTTTTTTGCCTCACAAATTGCTCCATAAAGAGATGAATTAAGAACAGCGGTAGGTCCGCCACCATGCATAATTAACAAATTGCCCATACTATTTTACTCCTACACAAGATTCTCTCTCAACAAGTGAAAAAGGAACCTGAACTTTTAATTGACTCTTGTGACCTTTTCTTATTCGATCAAATAATACTTTTACTGATATTTTTCCAAGTTCAAATTTTGGCACATCAATTGTACTTAGAGATGGACTTGTAAATGAGGCCTCTTGAACATTGTCAAAGCCTAATACTGAAATGTTTTCTGGTACTAATATTTTTAATTCATGGAGAGCTTTTAATACTCCCATAGCAACAATATCATTAGCACAAATAATAGCTGAAGGAAGATCTCCCTCGCTATTCATGTCCATCATTGAATTATATCCATCAAGTGCACTTAGATAGGAATCTCTTATAAAGTTTTGATTTATTTCTAAATTATATTTGCTAAGTCCATCTAGGTATCCACTATAGCGGTGTTCATTAAATACAGAGTCTTGTTTATCTGTAGGTCCTATGTAACCTATTTTGCTATGGTTTAGGTTTTTAAGATATTCTATCTCACACAGTACCCCCTCATAGGCACTACAAAATACTTCATCTATTCCTTTGTCCATTGGGTTAATTCCGCAATATACTAGATTAGGTATTCTTTTCTTTAACTCTTCAATTGTATCAATATTAGTTCTACCTAATATTATTGCTCCATCAAGATTAATATCATTTAGGGATGAATAGAGACTTGTTTCATTTAAGTTAAATGTAAAGAAATGACAATCAAAATTATAAATATTTTCATTTAATTCTTCTTGTATCCCAGACATTATCATTGAGAAAAAGGGAGATACAAATGATTCATGATCAGATGTAAATATACAACCTATGTTAATGCTGCTTTTTAATTGTGATGAAAGAATAGTTGCTTTTTTTTCAAAATATCCTAAATCATTTGCTATCTTTTTTACTTTATCAATTGTTTGTTTATTTGATTTTCTAGAGGTATCGCCTGATAGAATTCTAGATACTGTAGAAATAGATACTCCTGCCTCTGCTGCTATATCTTTAAGTTTTACACTCATAAATTAATATCCTAATTATTATTTTTGAAGTTCTTTTAATTAATTTTTAAGATTATTCTAAAAATAAATTGTTATATTAAAATACTAAACCAATTTTTTGGAATAAGCAAGAAATTTTTTGGATAAATAATAATTCCTTATTATGCAGACTTTTATATAAAATAATTTTATTATATTAAAAATATTCTAGTATGAAATATGTATATATTTAGTTTCAATCCAAATTTTTGGATAAAATTTGATATATATTTGAGAATTTCTACATTATTAAAACTACTAGATGAATGAATAGAATATTTATTACATATTTATAACTTTTTTTGTAAAATAAAAAAGTTTCCACTCGACAAATATATATAATTAATATATTTTAAAAAATAAAAAGCGAAAATTAATGAAGATTGATATAATAAATTTTACTTGCATAATATTATAATTTAAATAGTTATATTACGGAGATTAATGTTAATAAGAAAAATAGATTTAATTAATGTATTAACAGACACGCTAGATTATCTAGAAACCAATCTACCCGATGGTCCTACTAATCATAGCAAAAGAACTACATTAATTGCACTTAAAATTGCATCATTTCTAGGTTTAGAAAATAAAGATGTCAGTGCTATCTGTAGTTTTGCACTGATACATGATTGCGCAACTTCAAGTGAAGAGTTTCCACTCTTAGAAATACATGGAAGAGATATAATTGAGAAATCAAAGAGTCATTGTATAATTATTGAGAATATTATTCCTCAATCTTTATTAAGAGGTGAATTTGAAAATATCATTCTATACCATCATGAAAATTGGGATGGTAGTGGTTTCTTCGGCAAAAAAGGTAATGAAATTCCCCTTTTATCTCAAATTATTAAATTAGCAAATGATATTGAAATCTTATATAGAGAGAATGTAAATCCTATTGATATTTGTGAATTCGTAAAAAATAAAGAAAATATATACTACTCTCCCTATTTGGTAAAAGCCTTTAATGAGGTACAAAATATGCCTTTATTTTATCAAACTCTAAAAGCAAACTTAATGAATGATCAATTAAAAGCTATTGTTGGGAATAGAGTTATTGATATGGATTCATCATCCTTTAGTGAATTAGCAACTATATTTAAATCAATTCTTAATACAAAATCCCCATTTACAAATGTACATTCATCTGAGGTAGCATCTCTTGCCGCAATTATGGCAGATCACTATAACTTTGATAGTGAGAAAAAAGAGAAATTTATTTTTGCTGCTATAATCCATGATGTAGGAAAACTATTAGTTCCAAACTACATTCTCGATAAAAAGGGTCCGCTAACTAAGGCTGAAGTTTTTATTATTAAAAAACACCCTATCCATACCGAGAGATTATTAAAAAAGGTTTCAGGAATTGAGGATATTTGTTCTTGGGCATCTCAGCACCATGAAAAACTAAATGGAACAGGCTATCCATATGGACTTGAAGAGAGTGATTTATGCTTTGAATCACAATTGCTAAGTGTTCTTGATATTTATGAAGCCCTCAGTGCCGATAGACCTTATCGAAGAGCCCTATCTTTTGAAAAGATATCTGAGATTATGAGGAATATGGTAATCATGGGAGAGCTCAACAGTAATATTGTTGAAACTACTCTAGATATATTCAATCTTAAAAAAGATGCATAATAAAAACAATTAGACCTTAGATATAATTCAAATAAATGAATAAATCTAAGGTCATTTTTTATTTAAGTTACTACTCTACACTAATGGCTCTTGAAGGACATTTTTCAATAACCTTATGTAGTTTCACCTTTTCAACATTTTCAAAGTTCATGTTTTTCAATTGAACTTTACCCTCATACATCTCAAATAATGATGGATAGGTTTTTGAACAAAGAGAACAACCCATACAAGCTTTTTTATCAACTACAACAGTATCATTACTCTTTTCCATCTTCATAGGAATATCTTCTTTTTTAACAATCTTAGATCCTATATATGAGAATACTATTATAGCAATTACTGTTAATATCCACCTAACTGCCATAAATGTTGGGCCTAGGAATTTAACTTCATTAATTAGCATAGGAACTTTAATAACTGCCCAACTGCTTAATATAATTATAATATTTCTAATCGATGCACCTTTCTTTAATAACATTAATGATATTGGAAAAGCAGCATAGATTGGTCCAGCCGATATACCACCAAGGGCGAATGAGAAAAATATACCCTTAAATCCAGATGAACTACCAAGATTGTCTACAATTACTTTCTTTGGTACCCATAGATCAAGAAGAGCTGTTAATAATAAAATTACCGGCATAATACTCAATAATTCTTTGAAATAGTAAATACTATTTTTAAGAGCAGCAATGCCTATTCCTCTTTTAAAGATGAATGTAAATAGATATGCGAGTACTACAAAGATAGTAAAAGAATTAGCTTTTAATTTTGATTTAATATTCATTATAGTATTACCCCCATAAATAATGCAATTATTATTGCAAAGCTGAAACTTAGTATGTTTCTAGTAATTGCAAACTTAGATCCAAAAGTTTTTTTCTCAAGTGGATAGGTAACAACACCAACCATTGTTAGTGTTGTTAAGAAGGCAACAGATGGAACAATACTAACATTAGCATCGACTAAACTACCTACAAGTGGAAAGGCGATGAATGCTGGAATTAGAGTAATTGTACCAAATATTGCTGAGAATATTGTTGCTACATATAAATTTTGTTTTGCAACAAAATCTGATATTTGGGAAGGTGGTAAATAAGCTAGAATTAAACCTATTAGGAGTATTATTAAAATTAGGCTTTTTGCCATTCCCTTTCCCATTCCAAGTGCTTTTTTAATAGCGCCTTTGCTTTCATCCCTATTCTTAATAAACGATACTATTAAAAATATTAGTGTTATAGCCCACATGGCTAATGTAAATATGTCCATAAGTGCCTCCGATTCACCTATATTAGTTAATGAGGCTTTATAGGTATAGACACATAGGTGTCTTTTTATAATAATTGTATTATGAATAAAAATAATATTGAAATTGAACTTATGAAAACCACCATTTATAAGAGTTTTAGCCCAGATGTTAAAAGAGCTCTTTTAACAAAAGGCAAAATAAAAAAATTTAATAAAAACCAAATTGTCTATAACAAGGGAGATATATGTAATTCCTTTGATATTGTAATAGATGGAATACTTGCCTCCTATTCATTAAATGCTAAGGAAAATGAGAATGTAATGTTTAATTTTACTCCTAATACATTTATGGGAGGTAATCTGTTATTTGCATCTAAACCCATTTATCCTATGAGTATCTACTCTCAAGAGGACTGCACTATATATTGTTTATCAAAAGGAGAAATTGAAGAGTTAATTAGTTATAAAGAGTTTGCACTCTTCTTTATAATTAGTATCTCTAAGAATGCTCAAAATCTTAATAAGAAGATTGTTAAATATACTCAAAATACTCTTCGCGATAATATAATAGAATATTTACAAGAATTAAGAGTTATTCAGAGAAGTAATAAAATCATATTGCCTATTTCAAAAAAGGAATTAGCCATTGTATTTGGTGTTCAAAGACAATCACTATTTAGGGAACTCAAGAGAATGAGAGATGATGGTATAATCGATTATGATAATAAAACGATAGTCTATAATCAATAAGATAAGTATGTTATTAATGTCTCATCAACTTATTAGGCAATTTTATTAAATATAAAGCTCCTAGAAAATATATTTCTAAGAGCCTTTATTTTAAATTTATTTCTTTTTTATAATCTATTAAACATTCCAGTTATCTAATTTAGTACTAGCTGCAACAGAGGAGTTTAAATCTGATGATACATGCTCTGCATCATGAGGTCTTCTCTTTTTCTCCTCATTCTTTTTGTCTAATTGTTCCTTAGCAACCGATAGCATTAGCTTAATACGATTTTCTTGGTTAACACTTGAGGTTGATGGATCATAGTCAATTGGAACGATATTAATACCAGGTTCTCTAGCATTAATTGCTCTAATTGCACCTTTTGCAACGATGTGATTAGGAAGACAACCAAATGGTTGAGCACAAACTACATTAGGATAACCTAATTCATTTAACTCAAGAATTTCAGCCGATAATAACCAGCCTTCACCCATTTTAACACCGTGGTCAATTATTCCCTTACTTAGAGTTTTCTCATGTTTAAAGCCCTCAGGTAATGTGAAATTAGATGATGTTGCTGCAACATTTTTATAAATCATAAGTTCAACTTGTTCTACAAGATTAATAACTGCAGATCTAAGTGGTAACTGAACTTTTCTCTTAAAGCCACCATAGTATTCTTTATCATAATGTGCGTTTTGCATACTATATAGGAAATAACCAAGTAGTCCTGGAATCATGACCTCACAGCCTTCTGCTTCAAGGAAGTCTTGGAGGTGATTATTTCCAAGTGGTGCAAACTTAATGTAAATTTCACCAACTACACCAACTTTAATTTTCTCAGTTTTCTTAACTTTAACTGCATCAAAGTCTTTTGTAATATCAACTATATTTTTCTTCATTGCCCAGCCAATATATCCACTATTATTAGCAAATTTATCAGCTAAGATTTGAGTCCATTTCTCAATTACTTTTTGAGTCTCACCCTTATTTACTTCATAAGGTCTTGTTTGGTTTGCAAGAAGTGCAATTAAATCACCATAGGCAACACCTGCAAATGCTTGAAGAAGCATTTTTGTAGTTAGTTTAAATCCTGGGTTCTTCTCAAGTCCCATTGATAGAGAAACTACAGGAATATATTCCATATGAGCTTTAACTAGTGCTTTTCTTAACAAGTAAATATAGTTACTTGCCCTACAACCACCACCTGTTTGTGTAATTATAAGTGCAACTTTGTGTTTATCATATTTTCCACTATTTAGTGCATCAATCATTTGACCAATTACTAATTGTGCTGGATAACACATATCGTTATGAACATATTTCAAGCCCTCAGCAATAACAGATGGACCTTCATTTGTTAATAATTCAGCTTTATAACCAAAATTAACAAATATTTCTCTTATAATTTTAAAATGAACAGGGAGCATGTTTGGTAAAAGCAGAGTATGAGTACTCTTCATTTCTTTTGTAAATGCTACACGTGGTACATCTGCCATTTTATTTTGCCTCCTTGAGAGCTTCTAGCAATGATCTAGCTCTAATTCTTACAGATCCTAGATTTGCTATTTCATCAATTTTAACTTGAGTATAAATTTTACCCTTTTCTGCTAATATTGATTTTACTTCATCAGTTGTTACAGCATCAAGACCACATCCAAATGATACAAGCTGTATTACATTCATATCTTTTTGAGTTGTTACAAACCTTGCTGCGTCATACATTCTAGTATGATATGTCCATTGGTTCAATACATCTCTCTTTGATTGAGGTACAAGGTTTGAAAGAGAATCTTCGGTAACAACTACACATCCAAGCTGTAATAACATACTATCTATGCCATGACTTAGTTCAGGATCTATGTGATAAGGTCTACCACAAAGTACCATAATTGGCATATTTTTGCTACGAGCTAATTTTACAATCTTTTCGCCTTGAATGCTTACAGCGTCTCTATAATCATCTAATGCTTTATAAGCTGCCTTTGTTGCACTCTTAATTTCTCTCTTTGTAAAATCACCTAATTGTTTTAATATTTCAACCATTCTAGTTACAAACATTTTTCTATCATGAAGTGAAACAAAATCATCTATGAAGGTAATCTTATTATTAATAATATCTTCAGTATTGTGTTTTATTAGTTCAGGATAATATGCAACTAATGGACAGTTAAAGTTATTATCACCTTTTTTCTCATCAATATTATAGGATGAAGATGGATATACAATTGTTTTAATACCTTCATCAATTAATTCTTGGATGTGACCATGAACTAATTTAGCAGGATAACAGGCAGTATCACTTGGGATTTGTGATTGTCCTTTAATAAAGGTTAATCTTGTTGACCAAGGAGTTTTAACTACCTCATAACCTAGTTCACTAAAGAAAGTAAAATAGAAAGGCATTAGTTCAACCATTGAAAGAGCTAGAGGTAATCCAATTTTTCCTCTTTTTGCATTTTCAATTGGTTTAAGATTCTTTATATACTGTCTCTTAAATTCATATAGGTTGTAATTTTCTTTATCTTCAATAAAGTGTTTAGGTCTAACAAATCTCTCACAATTATTTCCACTTGTAAATTTTCTTCCATCACCAAATTGGTTAATTGTAAGGTGGCAATTATTAGTACATCCCTTACAATGTGTTGATACTGATTTATGATAGAAATTCTTTAGATGTTCTAAATCAATAAAGGTTGATGGCATATCTTCTACGCTATCCATGTGTTTAGCATAGAGAGCACAACCAAAGGCACCCATTATACCAGCTTGAGATGGTCTAGTTACCTTTGTATCAAGTAGTTGTTCAAATGATCTTAGTACTGCATCATTTAGGAAAGTACCACCTTGAGTTACAATGTGAGAGCCTAAATCTGAGGCACTGTTACATCTAATAACTTTATAAAGTGCATTCTTAACAACTGAAATAGATAGACCGGCAAAGATGTCTTCAACTTTTGCACCATCTTTTTGAGCTTGTTTAACAAGGGAGTTCATAAATACAGTACAACGAGTTCCAAGATCTACAGGAGCTCTTGATGTTAGAGCTAGCTTTGTAGCCTCTTGAGGAGTATAACCTAGTGCATCAAAGAATGTTTGTAAGAAACTACCACAACCACTACTACATGCCTCATTAAGGAAGATATCATCAATTACACCATTTTCAATTTTGAAACATTTAATATCTTGTCCACCAATATCAATAATGAAGTCAGTTAATGGATCAAAGTGTTTTGCCGCTCTATAATGAGCCATTGTTTCAATAATATTATATTCCATATTAAAAGCAGCTTTAATAAGCTCTTCACCATAACCGGTTGAGCAGCTCTTTTTAATATTAATATCTGGATATTTTTCTTGGAAATCAATTAGGAATAATCTAGCAGAATCGACGGGGTCCCCATTATTACTCTGATATCTTGTATATAAAAGATTATCATCACTGTCGATGATACATAATTTAATAGTTGTTGAACCACTGTCGATTCCAAGATATGCATCACCTTTGTAGGTAGATGGATCTGTTGTATTTAGATTTGCTTTTGCATGTCTTTTTTGAAATTCTTCTATTTCTTCTTCATTTTTAAATAATGGTTCAATAGCATTGTATTTACATCTATTACCATCAATTTTAAGAGCGGCTGCAACTTCATCAAGGTTAAATGATTTATCTGCAGAATAAGCTGTTCCTAAAGAAACATAATAGAGTGAATCCTTTGGACAAATTCCCTTTAGTTTTAATGTTGAATCAAAACTATCTCTTAATTGACTCATAAATGTAAGGGGTCCACCAAGATAAACAACTTTACCTCTAATAGGACGTCCTTGTGCAAGTCCACCTACTGTTTGGTTAGCAACAGATTCAAATACAGAACGAGCTATATCACTTTTCTCTGCACCTTGGTTAATTAAAGGTTGAACATCACCCTTTGCATATACTCCACAACGGGATGCAATTGTATAGGTTTGTGTATATTTTTTTGATAATTCGTCTAAATTCTCAACTGGTATATTTAGTAGATTTGCCATTTGATCTATGAAACTACCTGTACCACCGGCACATGTTCCATTCATTCTAACTTCTAAAGAGCCCTTTAAAAATAAGATTTTAGCATCTTCTCCACCTAATTCAATAACAACATCAGTATCGGGAATATTTTCTAAAACTGCAACTCTGGTTGCAAAAACCTCTTGTACAAAAGGAATTTCAAGTCTATTTGCCATTCCCATGCCAGCTGATCCGGAGATAGCTAATGCGACACTATTATTTTCAATATAGGGTTTTACCATATTAAATAGTTCTATTGTTGTTGCTTGTATCTTTGAAAAATGTCTCTTATATGTTTCAAATATTATATTTTTCTTTGAATCAATCAAAATACATTTTATTGTAGTAGATCCAATATCTAATCCTAGCTTCACTTCATTGTCTCCTTAATAAGCAAATACTTTTTATAGCTTTATAATATATATTTATATAAATAAATCTACAATACAAAATGTATTACTAAATACTTTATTCATATGTTATATGTATGATTTAAAAATAATCAAAATATGGGATATAGTAAAGATACTTGAGCTTATTACTTTCATAATATGTTGTATTAGAATTATTACTATTTCGTTATATAATAAGTATATAACTTTTATATTAAAATAGATGCCATAAAAATTTATCAACAGATAATAGCATATTTTAATTGTATGTACAATAGTTAGGTATGTTTATATATCCAATTTGTATTCTTTATTTTTATATTTTTTTCAATATTTTTTTCTATTAATGTTAAAAATAAATTACTCTATTTCCTCTCTATTCTTCTGGATTTATGTGGAAACGCCTTCTCATTTCAGCAATTCCTTTAAATCCACCGAAGAAGAGTGTGCTTGCAAATAATACAGCACTTAGCACTAATGCAATTATTGCAAGGATAAAAGATGCTCCAAGAGAAAGCGATATAAAGGCTAATATAATAGTTACTATTTGAGCTATCATATAGTTTTGAAAATTTTTATGATTTATAACAGTAAAGAAGAAATTCATTATTGTCTCCCCTATTATTAAAATAGGCATAACATAATAAATACTCCAACCTGTATTAATTTTTAAGAAGTAATCTAGAAAAGCTAGGTAAACAAAGAGAACAAAGGCTGATTTAGAGATCTTTGAGAATACAGATACAAGGGAGTTAAAGAATATTAACATAACAATATAGCCTAAAGAGATTGAGGCAAGGCCTACTATACTCCAGGAGAGAGTGTGTGAGATTCTATAATTAACTAGTAATAGGATAAAAGCGCAAAGGGCCTCAAGTGCTAAAAACATCTTTTTCGCAAGGACTATTTTATTCATTTTAGCCTTTACAAATGGATAGCCAGTATATTTATATTCTTCATCTACTTTAGCTGTTGCACTATGGCATAGTGGACATATTTTATCATCAACATCAACATTACAATTATTACAATGATACATTATTTTCTCCATTACTACTTATCATAATTTTTATAGAAAAGGATGATAATATTCTAAAGAATTCCTTTTGGATTTTTGAGTTTCTCATGTTTGATGTAAATGTAATACTCAATAAATCATCATAGGATGCAATTGCAGCTTTAATGTTTTGACCAAGGGACATGGGGAGCATAGCAGAGAACTTTTGAACATAATTATTATATGGTTCTTTAAACTTAATACGACCTAGATTACTCATTGTAGTTGTACTTGCTTTTGCAGCCTTTGCGTATGTATATTTTATTCCAAGATTCTTTATTATTAAAGGTATTCCCTTAACTATTGAACCTTGTTCATTTGAAACATTATAACTAATGGTTTTTCTAAAGTTTTCTTTATTGATTTGCTCTCTTAGACTACTTTTAATAATATTTACTACCTCTTCAAATGAATATTCATCCTTTGTTGGGATAAATGTAGCATTTGCCATGGTAAAGAAGTTCTTAGTTGTTGATGAATTAAATAGTCCTCTAAGATTAACTGGGACTGATACAACAATTGGTTTCTTATTACCATATTTTGTTAAATAAATTGAATAGGCATAGGCTGCAACTAAAAACTCATTTAAACTTGCATCAAGAGACTTAGCAATAGCTTTTAGGTCAGTTACACTCATAGAGCCTTCAATTACGCTCAGGCCATTATTAAAGAGCTTTCTGCCATTAATATGAAGAGCATTGAGTCTTGAATAGTTTGAAGGTGCTACTTTTCCACGAATATAGCAAGTTTGAAATCCATCTTCTCTCTCAAGACTAATATCCTCATCAAATGGGATTTCATTTATTTCATCATGGGCTAGATTTAGATAATTATAGATAATAGCCTTTAAAAAGACTTTAGCACCCACACCATCTGCTAGGGCATGAAAGGTTTCAAGATTAATACGATCTTTATAATATGATACATAAAATAGATATTCTCTGTTCTTTTTATAATCAATTAATCTACATGGATAATCATCCTCTTCATGAATGGTGGGATAATCTTTAGGATTTTCTTCAAGATAATACCAGAATAGTCCCCTTTTTAGATGCACAGAGAATCCAGGAAACGACTCAAGTGTCTTTTCCACAGCTTCTTGTAAGATATTAGCTGATATCTCTTCATATAAGCTAACACTCTCTCTAAAAACATTAGATGTTTTCTTTGTAGATATCACAGGGAATAGATGAGCAGTGTTATCCAACTTTCCCCAATTCGGTGTTTCGTTATTCATCAAACAATACTATAACACAATATTAAAAAAATATTTCCATAAAGAGTTATTTTTTTGAGAAGATAAACATAATTTTAAAATTATATTTATCACTTTAGACTTTTAAACAAATAGGAGAATATTAAAAACATACAAATTATAGCTTTTATGTACTATTTTTTTCTATAAAGAGGTAATAATATAATAAATAAGGGAAAACTCATAATTAAACTTGACGAGTACTAATATTAGTTAATATATTTTCTAAAGGTGAGGAGATTGAAAAATGGGTATAAATCAAATTGATATCGAAAAATGCTGTTTATTCTTTAAGGTTCTAGGAGATCCTACAAGATTTAAAATTATAGACACTCTTAGAGACGGAGAGAAATGTGTTAGCGCAATATGTAGTGCCCTTGATATGAGCCCATCAGCTGTATCTCATCAGTTAAATACATTGAAAAAAGCAAAAGTAGTTAAATCAAGACGTGATGGAAAAAATATCTATTACACCTTCGATGATGAGCATGTTACAGATGTTATTAAAATAGCACTAGAGCACTCCTCTCATAGTGATATTGAAATATAAAACTATAAATTTATAAGTAAATTAAGCCTCTTTATTTTAATTAGTGAAGAGGATTTTTTATGACTTTTTAGTAATATTTAGACTATTAATAAATTCATTATTCAGTCAATGAAATCGTAATAAATAAAAAATTTTGTTTAATTATTTGATAATATTATATATATAAATTACGATAAACATTTTAATTCTTTTATGAGAATAGAATTAATAAAAATAACTATTTATCTAAATAATTAATTTTTTATCAATAATTCTTTATCTATTGCTTGACACGATTTACTCCTATAGTTAAAGTATCTCTATATTTTAAGTATCAAATATTGGAGATGCAACATTATGTTAGCTAGTATTTTAGAAACAGTCATGATTATTTGTTTTGGTCTATCTTGGCCTTTATCAATTCGTAGATCTTTAACATCAAAATCAACAAAGGGCAAGAGCTTAATGTTTATGGTATTCATACTAATAGGTTATTTTGCTGGATTATCATCAAAGATGTTAACACAGACTTATAATTTAGCATTTTATTTCTACTTCCCTAACATCATTATGGTAGGTACAGATATTATTCTTTATTTCAGAAACAAAAAATATGAAGAAAGTCAAAAAGTAGCTGCATAAATAATAATTATTATAATTGTAAATTCAAGGGTACCAGATCGGTACCTTTTTTATTCTCTAATTTCTTCTAGATATTTTAATGCTGCTCTTTGAACTATAGTATTTTTACTATCTACATCAATTTGCTTTAACTCTTCAATAGCACCTACTCTATCACCATCATTAAATAGATGAATTGCAGCAAAATAATATAGGGTTTCCCTATTTAATGAAGAACCACTATGTTTAATAAATAACCAAAGATCATCGATTTCACTATCACTCAATTTAATATTATGAATAATTTTATAGATTATCTTGTCTTGAATACTGTTGTTTTTATAAGGAGAGCCCTCTTTTTTGAGTTGCTCAATTGAATATTTAAATATATTCTCATTTATTTCTTTATTATTAAAAGCACAATCAAGTAACAAAAGAGTTACCCTATTATTTAAAATTAGAAGTTTATCATCAGAGAGTGTATCACCCTTAGAATCTAGAGTTTCTAAGATTTCAAAAGCCTCTTTGTTTTCTCCGCTAAAAGCTAATGCGTTAGCTCTATGAATTAATAGTGTTGTTGTTTGCTCTTTATCTAAAATAGAGTAATCAATTTCATTATTAATAATATTTAAGAATTCTAATGGATCACATCCATCATAAAAAATGTCTAATACCTTAGCAAATCTTTTACTATCATGAAGGTTTACTAAATAGCTAATAATTATTCGACCTAAAACATAGAGTACAAAACCATACATAAGAGATATTCCCAAGCCCTTTGTAAAGAATGTTGATACAATAATTATTATTGATATAGCTATTAATATTAAATGTATTTTCTTAAATAATTTAAAAGATTGTGAAAAGAATAACTTCATAGATTAAAACCTCAGTTTAGATATAATAATTTATATTACAATATTCAACAAGATTGAAAAAGTTAAAGAGTATCTAGACATTCTAATTAGCAGTACTTTCAAAGTTTTAATAAAGAATAAAAAAATTCCCTAGAAGGTTTTAATTTCTAGAGAATCTATCAAATAATTGTTTGTTAATGTTATTAAGTATTTACTTAGTTAACGCTAATGCTAATCGTATTAGTTGTTGAGAATGAACCTGCAGGAAGTGCTGTATCAGCAGTCCAGCTAAAGTAGAATTCTGCAACTGATTGTGAAGCATTTGGACCAGCTTCAACTAGTGCTGTATAAGAAGTCTTATGAGAATCATCTGAAGCAGCATTTACAGTAAGAGTATTAGCAGTTGTATAAGTCTCTCCATTAACAGTACCTGTGAAAGGTAATTCTGTTACTGTAGTTGTATAAGTAACATCATTATTTAGGTTACCAGCATCAAGTTTAACAGTAATGTGTTCACTTGTACCAGCTGCGGTTAAATCAATGTTATCAACTGTCTTTAAAGCAGAACTTGTAAAGTTCTCACTTCCATAAAGAAGAGATAATACATAAGGAGTTTCAGATAGTGTTGAGTTAAGTGTTACTGAACCTGCACCAGCCACTGCTGCGAATGTAGATGTGATTGCGATTGTTGCGATTGCTAAGATTGTTAAGATTTTTTTCATATTATTGTTTCCTTTGTTAATTAGTTTGAAGTATTTCCTTACCTCATGGTTAATTTATACAGTATCTTGTAACTTATGTCAACAATATAAATATAAAAAAATACTAAATTTATAATATAATTTAAGTAAATACTTATATTGTATATAATTATATAAAAATTTTATATTATATATTTTTTATAATATTTTAACTTATGTCAATTTACGCTATAAATTATAGAGATTTTAACCCTATTATTAAAAATATTAAATCAATATTCTCAATCTGGTACGAAATTTAGATTAGCCAATAAAACATAGATCATATAAATATTCTTATAATCTCTTATTTTTTTACCAAACATAAAACCTTTATAACAACTAAATATTCCTGGATTTGATTATTTTTAAATATCTGTTAAATATAAAAATTCTCCAGAAGGTTTTAATTTCTAGAGAATCTATCAAATAATTGTTTGTTAATGTATTAACTATTTACTTAGTTTACACTAATGCTAATTGTATTAGTTGTTGAGAATGAACCTGCAGGAAGTGCTGTATCAGCAGTCCAGCTAAAGTAGAATTCTGCAACTGATTGTGAAGCATTTGGACCAGCTTCAACTAGTGCTGTATAAGAAGTCTTATGTGAATCATCTGAAACAGCATTTACAGTAAGAGTATTAGCAGTTGTATAAGTCTCCCCATTAACAATACCTGTGAAAGGTAATTCTGTTACTGTTGTTGTATAAGTAGCATCATTATTTAGGTTACCAGCATCAAGTTTAACAGTAATGTTTTCACTTGTACCAGCTGAGGTTAAATCAATGTTATCAACTGTCTTTAAAGCAGAACTTGTAAAGTTCTCACTTCCATAAAGAAGAGATAATACATAAGGAGTTTCAGATAGTGTTGAGTTAAGTGTTACTGAACCTGCACCAGCCACTGCTGCGAATGTAGATGTGATTGCGATTGCTGCGATAGCTAAAATTGTTAATATTTTTTTCATAATTGTTATTTCCTTTGTTAATTAGTTTGAAGTATTTCCTACTTCATAATTAAGTTATATAGTATTGTGTAACTTATGTCAACAATATAAATATAAAAAAATACCAAATTTATAATATAATTTAAGTAAATACTTATATTGTATATAATTAATAAAAATATCATAATTATATATTTTTATATTTTCACATAAACCTATGTCAAAATAAACTATAAACAGGCAAATTTTCCTGTATTATTGAAAAGACTACTATCTTATTTAATCTCTTTTACTTGAAGGGATCATATATTAGAAAGGGAAAAATTTTATAATTCATATTTATGCTAATTTAAATCCAAATACATAATTACTTAAAACAACACTTTATTTAGATAAAAAAAATTCTCCAGAAGGGTTTAATTTCTAGAGAATCTATCAAATAATTGTTTGTTAATGTATTAACTATTTACTTAGTTTACACTAATGCTAATTGTATTAGTTGTTGAGAATGAACCTGCAGGAAGTGCTGTATCAGCAGTCCAGCTAAAGTAGAATTCTGCAACTGATTGTGAAGCATTTGGACCAGCTTTAACAACTGATGTATAAGAAGTCTTATTTGAACCATCTGAAACAGCATTTACTTTAAGAATATTTTTAGTTGTATAAGTCTCTCCATTAACAATACCTGTGAAAGGTAATTCTGTTACAGTAGTTGTATAAGTAACATCATTATTTAGGTTACCATCGCTAAGTTTAACAGTAATGTTTTTACTTGTACCAGCTGCGGTTAAATCAATGTTATCAACTGTCTTTAAAGCAGAACTTGTAAAGTTCTCTTCTCCATAATAAAGAGATAATGAATATGGGTCTTGAGCTTTAGTTGAGTTAAGTGTAACAGCTCCTGTAGTTGTTGCAGTTGTTGTTGTTTCTGCTGACGTTGCGAATGTTGATGTGATTGTGATTGCTGCGATAGCTACGATTGCTAATAATTTTTTCATAATTTTTCCTTTGTTAATTAGTTTGAAGCTTTCCTACTTCATGTGTTAGGTATATAACACAATGTAACTTATGTCAACAATTAAATGACAACATAATATAAAATTATTCAATATTTATACATAAGTACTTATATTATATATAATTAAAAAAAAGTAAAGAATTTAATATTTTATTCTAACCTCCTCAACATATGACAATTTATTCCATAAACAGGCAAAATTTCCTGTATAAGAAATCAAAATCGACAACACACTATAGATTTCCCTCTTTATAACTACAGATTTTAAGATAATAGCTGCACAGGTTAGAATATTTAATTAAATTTAATCCAGACATTATATATAGTGAGTTTTATTGATTAATTTGAGTAAAACAAAGAAATTTAAAAAATATAAAGAGTTCTAAACACAAACAAAACTCAATCCGTTTTCCCCTAGATTGAGTTTTGAGTTTTTTTTGTTTATGTCGTTTAGGACTTTTTTCTTATTTATTATGAAGCAACTACATTGAAAACTGAAGCATTGTAAGCGTCTGTTTCGTTTCCATCATTATCATAGAAACCATAGTTAACATCAGATACATTAGAATTTACTTGGTAACCATCTTCTGTTGCTTCAAAAGCAACTTTTTCTGGTACATAAGCATTAAGAGTAATAGTGAATGTTGTTGTTTTAGCAACTAAGCTACTAACTGCTATAACAGATATTATTAATGATGTTAATAAAAACTTTTTCATGTATTACTCCTTTTTCTTTTGTATATATGTACTATATCGTAGAAGTTTGTAGAAGTCAACAACAAAACATCATAACTTCTTACATAAAACATGTAATATGTTTGTATTTTAGCTATTTTTAGGCGTATAAGTGTGTATTAGTTGTAAAAAATACAGTAAAATGCCCCTAAAAAGTCATGTAATAAGTTTGTATAAGTTGTGCAAACTAATGAAAAAGTAGTCAATTTAAGCCTTGAATTGAGTATTTATTCTACCTTCAAGCAAAAGTGCCTGTTTTAACAAATTCTAGATAAATTATTTTTAAGATTTTTGAAAAAACTTTTATTTTTTTTTATTTTTTTTCAAAATAAACCAATATTCATATAAAATTCATAGGATATAAGAGTGTTTTCAAATATTTGCACCTTTTATTGGAATGGTTATTAAGTTTTAGATGATCAAATTTTGAGAAAAACTAATAGAGTAAATACTATTAGATTATAAGAGTTATACCATTCTTGTATTATTTATGAATTTTTATACTGTTTTTTGCATAACTATATTGAGAATAGATATAAAAAGGTTTATCATCTATTCTCAATACTACAAGGAGGTTTTTGATATTATGCAAAAACTCAAAAATATTAGTGATTTCGTTGGTAAGCACATGGCTATACTATGTTTAGCCGTTGCAGCTCTTGCCTTATTTGTTCCCTCATCTACTGCTTGGATTAAAACATCCTCAATTCTTCCTCTATTAATGATTATTATGTTTGGAATGGGATTAACAGTCACACCAAGTGACTTTGCAATTGTATTTAAGAGACCAAAAGAAGTTATTATTGGTTGTTTGGCTCAATTTCTTGTAATGCCACTTTTAGCATTCACACTAGGAAAACTATTTGCTCTAGAGACAGGTCTATTAGTTGGTGTAATTTTAGTTGGAACTTGCCCAGGCGGTACAAGTAGTAATGTAATGACTTATTTAGGAAAAGGTGATGTAGCACTTTCAGTTGGGATGACTTGCGTATCTACTATCCTAGCACCATTTCTAACACCTTTAATTACATACTTATTATTAAAGAGTAGTGTTTCTATCGATATGTTTGCAATGTTTATCTCAATTGTTAAGGTTGTTTTAGTTCCAATTGCATCTGGTATGATTATTAATCATTTCTTTTCAAAGTTCACTCAGAATATAGTATCTATTCTCCCTCTAGTTTCTGTATTAGCAATTGTTGCAATTATTGCATCAGTTGTATCAGCTAATTCACAGAAGATATTAAGTACAGGTGCAATTGTATTTGTAGTTGTAATTCTTCATAACTGTTTAGGATATGCAGTTGGATATGGAATAGGAGTTGCTCTTAAAATGGAAACTCCTAAAAGAAAGGCTGTTGCTATTGAAGTTGGTATGCAGAATTCAGGTCTTGCAACAGGTCTTGCAGCTCAAGCATTCCCATCTCTTGCAATGGCAACTGTACCTGGTGCAATATTCAGTGTTTGGCACAATATCTCAGGTGCTATTATTGCAAATATATTTGCTAAAATGGATGAAAAAGAAAAGGCTAAAGTTGAACTTTCAACAGAAACTGCTTAGTCTTTTATATTTTTCTAATAAATAATAGTCAAAAAAACACCAGGGATTTTATCTCTGGTGTTTTAATTTGATTTACTGTTTTATATTTTAAATATTATTAATGTTTTATTCAAACAATGGAGTTGATAAGTATCTCTCACCTGTATCAGGCATCAATACTACAATATTTTTTCCTTCGTTCTCTGGCTTTTTAGCTAATTCAATACCAGCTGCCAAAGCTGCACCGGAGGAAATACCAACAAGGAAGCCTTCACTCTTTGCTAATATAGCACTTGAACTAAATGAATCCTCATTAGTTACTGTCATTACTTCATCAATTAAAGATTTATCAAGGTTGTTAGGAATAAATCCTGCTCCAATACCTTGGATCTTATGTGGGCCCTTAACACCTTTACTAATGAAAGGAGAACCTACAGGTTCAACTGCTACTACAGTTGCATTGATGTTATTTTCTCTGAAATATTTTGCACTACCACTTATTGTTCCACCTGTACCAACACCTGATACAAAGATATCAAGTTTGCCATCAAGGTCTGCAACAATTTTCTTTACCTGTTTCTAGGTAATGTGAATTTGGGTTTTCACTATTATCGAACTGGTGAGGTACAAAACTGTTTTCTATATCTTTTGCTAGCTCTTCTGCTTTTGAGTTTGCACCATTCATTCCCTGAGAAGGTTCTGTAAGTACAATTTCAGCACCATAGGCACTCATTAACTTAATTCTTTCCTTACTCATTGATGATGGCATTGCTAGAATTGCTCTATTACCATTAACTGCTGCCATCATTGCAATAGCAATACCAAAGTTACCACTAGTACCTTCAATAATTACTGTGTCTTTGTTGATTAAACCTTGCTTTTGTGCAGCGAGGAAAATCTGCTTAGCAGCTCTATCTTTTACAGAACCAGAGGGGTTAAAATATTCAACTTTAGCAAAGAGATTTGCCTTTAAATTATATTTTTCCTTTAATCTTTTCAATTCTACTAAAGGTGTTGATCCAACTAATTCATCTATTCTACTTACTTTCATTTCATATACTCCATTTATGGTGTTTTTTAACTCCTATTATTCTAATAGGTAATTACTTTATATCCCTATACTCATATAGAGTCAATAGGATTAAAATAAAAAATAAAAATATTTTTATTTAGCTAACTAACACTTATATGATTATAGAACCACATGAAGCACAAGTAAAGGAAGGTATAGGACTTATATTAATTATTTATTTCAGCTAAGAGGGTTCTCATATCCTTCTTTAATACAGGATGTATAAAGAATGGTTCTATTTCGCACATAGGCTCTAACACAAAAGATCTAAGTGCTATTTGTGGATGTGGAACTATTAAATCATCACTAAAGTGAATTTTATCACCATAAAAGAGTATATCAACATCAAGAGTTCTCTCACCCCAATGTCTAACTTTTACTCTTTTTGCTGATTTTTCTAGACTTTGAGTGAATTTTAATAATTCAGTTAATGTATAAATAGTTTTAACCTTTATGACTGCGTTTAGAAAATCAGGTTGATCGATTACACCATAGGGAGGAGTTACTATGTAGGTAGAACTCTTAATTAGTTCCACATTAGGATTATTTTCAATGGCCTCTTTCACACTGTTTAGATGAGATGTTGTATCGCCTAGATTAGAACCTAGGGCAAGATAGCTAATGCATCTCTCTCTTTCAATGTTAATTAATACATCATCAAAGTGTTCTTTAATAGGAGCATGAGGTTTATGAAGTGTTAGGTTTAACTTTTGTATCAAGGGATATTTTATTAATAGATGTGTTGATAATTTATTAACAAGTGTTTCAATTAGATCAAATCTTGTAGTACTACAGAATTTTACAGCCTCAGATGATAGATCTCCATAATGAACAGTCTTAGAAATAAGATCATCACTATTAACTGTTTCTAAATAGAATTTAATATCTAAAGAGAAGTATTGTCCCATCTCTTTCTCAGCATCTAATACACCGTGTTTAGCATAAAATTTAAGTCCCTTAATACTTATTGAATCCATTTTTGCTCTGCCTTTATTGATTGAATCATTTTAATTATTTCATAATTTGCCTGCAACATCATGAACTCTAACAAAACTTGCTCCTTCCATTATAGCATAGGCTGTAGTTGCAAGGGTACCAAACAATCTATGATTTACATCTTTATCAAGGGTTAAACCTATAACGGATTTATTTGATACTGCAACCATTATGGGATAGCCAAGTTTTTTTAATTCTTTGGTATTTTTTAATGTTATTAAATTTTGCTCATAGGTCTTTTGAAAACCTACTCCTCCATCAATTATGATGGATTCATCTTTAATTCCAGCCTTTTTAGCAATGGCTAAACTCTCTTTAAGATCTGAATAAAGGTCTTCACTAAAATTAGTGTAATCCAACTTTTTTCTATTATGCATTAAAACATAGGGAAGAGATGATGAGGCAACTAAAGGAGCATAAGAGCTCTCCCATTTAAGACCCCAAATATCATTTACCATATCAATATTATCAATATTAGCCTTTAATACATCGGCTTTATAGGTATCAAGAGATACAGGAATATCAAAATTCTTCTTAATGGCTTCAATTGATGAGGCAACTCTATCAATTTCTTCATTAATTCCTATCTTAGTATGATTTGGTCTTGTAGACTCGCCACCAACGTCGATTATTGATGCACCATCTTTAATCATTTTTTCAGTTTGTTTTAGAGCTGAGTCAATATTATTATATAATCCACCATCACTAAATGAATCAGGAGTTACATTTAAGATTCCCATCACATATGTATTATTTTCAAGATCAAAATTCTTATTACCAATTATCATATTTCTATTCCTGTATTTTTTTTATCATCACTCCAATTACAGAGCTCCCTAGATGGGCAAACAAAACAAGATCTACTTTTTTTATCTGCAAAATAAAGCAGAGAGGCTAAATCATTATCTCTCTCTTCCTCTCTATGTTTAATTATTGAATCTTTTATTAACTTAATTTCTTCATCACTATAATCACAATCTTTTAGTATTTTACTACAAAGATCACCACCTGCTATATCATGAGGAATTCCACATTCATATTGCATAGCTCGTCCTATATCATGAAGGAGAGCTATGGCATAGATAATGTCTTTTTGATATGGAGAGGTAGATGATTCAAGATTTTTTATAACCATTATTCTTGCAACATTTAATAAATGCTGCATATCATGTTTACAAAAGATTCTATCTTTTTCAAATTCTACAATCTTATTATAGTTTAAAAGAAAAATTTCATTATTTATGATTAAATCAACTCTATTTGACATTTATTAAATCTAGTACCTCTCGTCTAAGGTTGCTATCTGTTTTAAAAAGTCCACGAGTTGCAAAGGTAACTGTCTTAGCACCAACGCTTTTAATACCTCTCATACTCATACAAGTATGTTCAGCCTCAATTACTACCATAACACCTAGTGGAGAGAGGGAGTCATTAATGCTATCGGCTATTTGAGTATTCATTCTTTCTTGTATCTGCAATCGTCTAGCAAAAGATTCTGTGCATCTTGCTAATTTACTAAGTCCTACTACTTTATTATCTGGTAAATAGGCTATGTGAACTTTTCCAAAAAATGGTAATAAATGGTGTTCACAAAGTGAGAAGAATTCAATGTCTTTAACAATTACTAGTTCACTATTTTCTGCACTGAAGACCTTTTGTAGGTGAACAGATGGATCATCATCATAACCAAATGTTAGCTCATTATACATTTTAGCAACTCTCATTGGAGTTTCTTTAAGGCCTTCTCTATTTGGATCTTCTCCAATTGCTTCTAAAAACATCTTCATAGCTTTAGAGGCTTTCTCAATATCTACCATGTAGGTCCTCCTGTTAAATTGTTAATATTATCGATTAACAAAACAGATTATTTTCTCCATAATAAAATTAATGCTAACCCCTTTCAAGTCTTTTTAAAGGATTAGCATAAATTATCGTTTTATCTCAAAACACTACTATCTACTTACAAATTCTATTTTAACATCCTTACCTACAAGTCTATCTTCTACAACATCTTCTAGAGTAACACTATCTAAATAGCCATTAACTAATCTATCAAGATTATCCCATAGAGGATAGGATAAACACTCATCACCTCTTGAACAACCATGCTCCGGTGTGCAGTTTGAGCAGTTTACAGGAACTAAACCACCCTCAGTTAATCTTAGAATAGATCCAATTGTATATTCACTACAATCTCTTTGTAATTTATATCCACCACTTTTGCCACGCATACTGTTAACAAAGTCGGCTCTATTTAATATACCAATAATAGCTTCAAGATACTTTAAAGAGATTTCTTGTCTTTCTGAAATAAGTTTTAATGAAATAAATCCATCCTCTTTATGTTGAGCTAAATCTACCATTATTCTTAAGGCATAACGCCCTTTTGTTGAAATCATCATAATTATATCTCCTTATTCCTACTAATCCACAAGGTTAGTAGGAATTAAATATCATACTTAAAATATTAATTAATGTGTAAAATGTCTACACTTTAGTATGACTAATGCTTACAATTTAATAAATATTATACTAATACCTTCTTAAATGTTCTATTAGCATAGAAAATAGTAAATATAGCAGCTGACCAGTTAACTGCAAAAATACTCCACCAAACGGCAGTAATTCCCATATCAAAAACACTTACTAAAAAGGATATTAATATAAAAGGCATAATCAATTGCCTATAGAGACCAAGGAAAACTGCATAGCGAGGTTTTTTAATTCCTTGTAGCATACTAGTTAGTAATCCCATAATTATATATGTAGGTTCTACTAATAATGCAATTGATAAATATCTAACACCTGCTGCTATTACTAGAGGATCATCGTTGAATAGAGCAATAAGATTTGCTCTAAATGGATATATGATTGCAACAAGGGAACAAACCATAATCATACCAACTTTTAATATCTTAGTCTTTGTTTCTCGAATTCTATCATAATCGCCGGCTCCATAATTTTGTCCTGTAAGTGTAACAGCTGCAGTATTTAATCCAAATGTTGGGACTAATATAAACTGTTCAATTCTCATTGAAGCTCCGTATGATGCCATAACATATGGTCCACTGCTTAGTCTTAAAATTAAATAGTTAATAACAAATACACCAATAGCAGTTGTTGCACTATTAAGGGCAGCTGGAATACTTTGTGATAGAATTTCAGAGATGTTTTCTCTAATTACTTTTTGTTTCTTTAATAATTCTATATTTATTTCAGGTGATTTGAATACCTTAGTAGATAAATATATTGTTCCAAAAGCCATTATGAGTACAGTTGCTAAAGATACACCTGTTGTACCAAGTTTTGGTAGTCCAAAAATACCTGTTATAAAGAGTGAATCTAAAACAATGTTTAAGAAAAATCCTATAATTAGGAAGTTTCTATAGCTCTTTGTATCACCTTGCGAGGTCAAAATACCATTTAATATACTGTTTGCAATAAAGAAGAAAGCACCAAAGAACATAGGAACTAAATATTTATGAGCCTCAATTAATGTATCTCCCCTACCACCACCAAATCTCAAGAGAGGCATAATTACAAATGGTCCTAAAGCTATTAGAATAATTGAAGCTATAATTCCAATAACTGCTGCATTTAGTACAAAACTATGATATTTATTATCATCTTTTTGTCCAAGTGAGATTGATAGGAGTGCTGTAGTACCAGCTCCTAAACCATTACTAATTGCATTTATAATAAAATAAACTGGAAAGGATAGAGTAATTCCTGCAAGAGCTGCAGTTCCAACTAGCTGTCCTGCAAAATAGGTATCAGTGGCATTATATAATGTTGTAAATATTAATCCTGTACTAGCTGGGATTGATATTTCCTTTATATGCTTCATTATTGAGCCTGTTGTTAGATCACGTCGCTTTGACATTTTTACCTCTGTTATGGTTTGTATGAACTATTATTTTTAGTTAAAAAAATTCAGTATTGAAAAAAAACATTCAACCATACTTTATTAAACCACAGTTCACTACAAAATACTATGTATTGTATAGGTATTAAAATAAATTACTATGCTTTACACATTATTTGATTATACATATAATACATTTTGCTACAATTATCGTTCAATGCTACTTATAAAAGTACCAGGACGGTAGAAAAAATATTATTTTCATTAAAAGTTCTTTTTATGATAAGATACAAGAGTAAGGAATAAATACATGGCAACTACAAGAAGCAGAGAGTTTTTAGGAACTGATAAAATCAGCTCTCTTTTACTAAGATTATCACTACCGGCGCTAATAGGAATGCTAAGCAATGCACTATATAATTTGGTGGATGCTATCTTCGTAGGTCATGGCGCTGGATCTCTTGCAATTGCTGGTCTTTCTATTGCATTCCCTCTTCAGATGATTTTTGGAGCTTTTGCACTCATGTATGGTGTTGGTGCTGCATCAATTTCTTCAATTATGCTTGGTAAAGGCGATCATGAGAGAGCTAGTAAAGCAGCAGGTAATGGTTTCTCCATTGCTATGATTACATCATTAATTATATTTGCTATCTGTTTTATCTTTTTAGATCAAATACTAATTGCACTTGGTGCATCTGATAATATATTACCTTATGCTAGAGATTATTCAAAAATTGTTATATTTGGAATTCCTTTTTTATCATTCTCAATGGTTTCTAATAACTTAATTAGAGCAACAGGTGATGCAAAGGCTTCTATGAAAATTATGCTAGTTGGTACTATTGTTAATATTGTATTAGACCCAATCTTTATATTTGCCCTTGATATGGGAATTAAGGGTGCAGCCTATGCAACAATTATTGGACAAATAATTGGTTCTATCTATGCACTTGCATATTTCCTTCGTGGGAAATACGCACTTAAACTTCATTTAGAATCATTTAAAATTGAAGCAACAATGGCTAAAAATACTATTGTTTTAGGTACTGCAACATTTGTTAGACAAATTGGTACTAGTATAATAGCTCTTCTAGCTAATAATTTATTAGGTATTTACAGTGGCGATTTAGCTATTGCTGCCTATGGTCTTATAATTCGTTTAACTACTATTTTCTTACTACCAACATTTGGATTAAACCAGGGTATTCAGCCTATTATTGGATATAATTTTGGAGCTGGTAAAATTCCAAGAATTAGAGAAACTCTTAAACTTGGACTATATTTCAGTTTAGCCCTAGGTCTTATTGGTGAATTATTAACTGAACTATTCCCAACAATACTACTTAAGATGTTTACAACAGATCCAACACTGCTATCAATTGCAGTTCCAGCTCTTAGAATATATTGTTCTGCTATGATATTTATTGGAATACAATCTCTTGGTGCTACATATTATCAAGCAATAGGTCGTGGTACACCAGCTGTTATTTTAGGTTTATTAAGACAAATTATCTTACTAATTCCTCTTCTATTGTTACTTCCACCATTTATGGGAATTACAGGTATTTGGGTTGCTTTCCCACTATCTGATGCATTATCTGCAATAATTACAGGTATATTCTTAATAATTGGACTAAAGAAATTAAACAATTTAAAGATTACTTTATAGAATAATTATTGTTCTAAAACACCTCTTGAATTATATTTTAAGGGGTGTTTTTGTTTAAATAAAGAACTTATATAAACATCATAGCAACACCTATTACAGAAATAATTGTTCCAATTATTCCCAAAGGACTAACTCTTTTTTTCATGAAGACAAGTTCATAAAGGAGTACAAAAATAGGACTAGTTTGAACTATGGCAGTAGCAAGTCCTACAGGAGAGTAATTAAAGGCCATTAGTAATAGTGACATTCCAATTACTGGTCCACTTACTGAAGCTAGTACAAGTAATGATAGATTTTTCTTGTTTTTAAAGGCAATAAAATCACTTTTAAATTCTTTTCTAATGAAGAGTGTAAATAATACAGCTCCAACTAATCCACCTATCATTCTAATTGAATTAGTGCCAATGGGGCCTAGATTAGTAAGTGCACTCTTAGCTAATATATTAGAAGTTGCTTGTAATATTGCAGCAAGAAATGCAAATATTGTACCTTTACTTTGGTTTTTCTTTTTTATTGTATCTGTTTCTTTATTTTTGGTTAAAATTAATATAACAATACCAGTTATGGTAATTATTATGGCAAACATTTGAATAGCACTTAGTACTTCACTAAAGAATAAATATGATAGGAAGGTACTAAATATTGGATTGAGGGTCATAATTACCATAGACTCTCTTGGCCCTATATTTGTAAATGCCCAAAATAATAGAGAATCACAAAATAAGTATCCAAATAATCCAGAGAGTAATAGAATTATCCAATTTGCAAGTGATGCTTGGACAAAGAAATTGCCTTCAACAAATAATGCTAATAGTATTATTATAGGAGTTGCAATCCACAATCTTACATGAACTGAGGCTCTAACAGATACGTTTTTGCCAAGATAAGAATAAACAATTGAATTTTCAGCAGTTGTAAGGGCGGCAATAATAGCTAGTATTTGGCCTAGTAATAGTTTAGAGAGCATATGGATTTCCTAAGGGTGTAAATTTGTATTTGTGATACTTAAGTAGTTATATAGGTATATTCAATTTTAATAAATCAAAAATACAATATAAGAAATAAGTTAATCTTATTATTTAGGCCATAATTCCATGATTTCACTATTATAGGGATAGATGTCTTTTGCATAGGTGAAATATGTAATAGCTATATCATCCTTACCCTCTTTTTCGGCGAGTATTCCAAGGTTCTTTACAACCTCAAAGGCATCCTTTGGTAATAATTCATAGTTGCTAATTAATCCCTCTAATTGTTTTTTAGCTTTACCTTTATTACCTCCAAAGAGACCTGGTGCATACATCATTTTCTCACTATCTATTATAATAGAGCGAGGGTTTGTCTTATTTATTTTAAGAGCTTTATCAATTACTTTGCTTGATTCAATTCCTTTAGAGAATATGTAGGAACTACTAATCATTATATAATTGCCAAGTAGTTCTGCCTTTACTATTAGTGCCTCTTCATTTTTATCTATGTTTTCAATTTCACCTATAACCTCAAGACCATAATCACAAATGGCCTTGCCATTTAGTCCTTCTAATGATGTTTTATTTTTAACAAGATAGGATCCCACAATTTCTAGGCTTTGAGCTTTTGCTATGATCTTTGATTCATCATCATAGTTTGAATTTTCAATGAAGGTATTCACTGAATTTAATTCTTCCCCCATATCATCTATTGAGGGATTGTTGTACATAAAGTAAACAAAATCTCTATACTCTGAAGTATTATAAATTCTCTGAACATCTGTATCAGAATAATCTGCAAATATAGAGGTAAGCGTAAACAACATTGCAAGAGATAATAAAAGTAGTTTTTTCATATTAAAAAGTATATGCCATTAATCTAGCTTGGTCAATTTTTTATAAATTTTATAGTTTTATACTCTCTAAAACATCTTTCCTAGATGTTGATTATCTTGTTCTATTTTAAATTGTTTAACAGTTAGTCCTGTATTGTGTTTGAAGAAATTTGCAAAATTTGCAGGCTCATCAAAACCTAATTCATCAGATATTTCATACATCATGAGTTTTTCCTGAAGTATTAATCTTTTTGCCTCTAGTATAATTCTTGAGGTTATTATTGATTTAGCAGATGCTCCTACACATTTTCTACAAGCCTTATTAATTGTCTTTTTCGATAATCCCATAATTGTAGAATATTCTGATACATTTTTAAGTGTTGTAAAATTATCATTAACAAGTTTCCTATAATTATAATAATGTTGATAAAGTGTTGTAGTAAAATCTAGTATATTATCTTTATTCTCAACTCTTATTGAATATACAAAGGAGACAAAGAGGCTCTTTAATAGTTTAGAATTAAAGGACTCATTATTAATATATTCTTTATATAATAGGTCTATAAGATTACGGCTAGTTAACTCCTTACTTACATCTAAATGAAGTATAGGCTCGCCTATTGGAGTTTCAAAAAATGATAGCATGTCCATATCATATTTTTCACTATTTTCTAAAAAAAATGGCTCATTAATTATAATAATATAGCCTGTTACATTGTAATTCACGCGAAAGGAGTGAACTAGGGAATTAGCTATTACAATTAGATCTCCTGATTTATACTTATGTTCTATATAATCAATAGAATGATAACCTTCCCCTTCTATTATATACAAAAGGGTCCAGAAATTAATTCTATTATCTCTCTCAAGTGAATCTTTTGCTCTTGTTGCAAAGAATCTATCAAGAGGTAGTATTTCAAAATCAGGTGATTTACTTTTTGACTTTCTAAATTTTAACGTTTTTACACTCATATTAATATCAATTATAAAACAAATGTTTATATATTCAAATATCATAGGGTTCCAAATTTACAATTATTATCCCTTTTTTAATATTCATTTATCACACATTTATAGATAAATTACTAATATCAAATATAAAGGATAAGAAATTATTTTATGAAAAAAACGGGATATTTAATTAGTATAGTTTTAATAGTAGCACTTGCTCTTGTTAGTTGTACTCAAAAAAAAGTAGAAAAGAGTGAAAATAACACACTAAGAGTTGGAATAGATTTAAAATTCCCACCATTTATGTATTTGGATGATGATAATAACCCAACTGGTCTAGAACCTGATTTAGCAAGGGCTTTTGGAGAATATTTAAATAGAGATGTAGAGATTGTTAATACAGATTTTAGTATGTTAATTCCAGCTCTACAAAGTGGTGAGATTGATATTATCATAAGTGATATCTCAGTTACTGAGGAGAGAGAGAAAACAATAGATTTCTCTCTTCCCTACAGATATGCTAGAACACCGGTTCTTGTTAACAAAGACTTCTATGATAGAAATAATGTTAATGATGATATGAGTGCTACAGAGTTCTTTAATATAGAGGGTGCTCATTTTATAGGACTAAGTGGAACTGTTGGAACTATTATTCCAGAGAGATATGGGGTTGTAGCTGATGAGGCAACTGAAATTGCTACTGCTCTTATGGAAGTTACAAGTGGTCAATCAGATGCAATAGTTGGTTCCTATGTAATATTTGGAGATCATAATGCAAACAAAGATACTACTGAAATATATCTAGGTATTCCTGATTCAACGCCTTCTGCATTTGCAGTAAAAAAAGGAAATACAGAACTATTAAATCAGTCTAATGAATTTATTAATACACTATATGAAAAAGGAGGATTATATGAACAACTTGCAGCAAAATATGATGAAGCGATACACAAAGTCTTCTTCAATGAAGAATTGGGATTTAAGTACATCACTGAAAGACCTACCTCCAAATAAAAGATTAAAGTCATTTACTATTCCTAAATTAGTTCAAAAGATTTTAGCCTATGCACTAATAATCTACTTATTTGGATTTATAATATTAAATGCAACTGATTCTCTTAACTATAGTTTAATACTAGAGCAAAAAAGTGCCCTACTTTATGCACTTCTTACAACTCTAATGATTAGTCTAGTTACTCTGACAATTTCAATGATTGGTGGATTCTTATTCTATTTGGCAATGAAATCAAATAATACTTTTATTAGGACTTTTACTCTTTCTCTTAGAGAAATAATAATGGGCACTCCTCTTTTGGTTATGATTTTTCTAGTAGTTTATGTATTTGGTATTGCAATTGGAATCAGTAATAAATTGAATCTAGGAATACTAGCTCTTTCTGCCTATATGATTCCATACGTTGCAAATGCATATGATTCAGCTAGTTCAGTTATAGATAGAGATCAATATATTGTAATGGATTTATATCATTTTTCACTTTATCAAAAGTATAGATATGTAATACTTCCACAGATGATAAAGCCCTTGATTCCTGCAATGCTTAATAATCTATCTAGTATAATTAAGGGTTCTGCACTGCTTAAAATTGTATCTATTTCTGAGATAAGTTATGTAATTACAGTTATTTCAAATAAGAACTATGCAAGTATTGAGGGATATTTAATCATGTGGATTATGTATTTAATAATTACTATTCCTCTCTCTCTTGTAGCTACCTACCTAGGTAAAAGGTATATGAAATAATGAATATTGATATTAAGAATTTAAGTGTTTTTTATGATCAAAATGAGGTAATCAAAGATATTTCACTCTCTATTAATGATGTAAAAGTTGTTGGAATAATCGGAGAATCTGGTTGTGGTAAATCAACACTACTTAGACACTTAAGTGGCATAGAAGTAGCTGAGAGCGGAACCATTGGTGTTAATGGTAGAGAGATTAATAGAGATAATCTAAAAGATTATCAATCAAGAATTGGTGTTGTATTTCAACATCACAGTCTTTTCCCTCATTTAAGTGTCAGAGAAAACATAGAACTTATACTAACTAAGATAAAGAAAATGGATAAAACTGAGGCTATGGATTTAACTAATAAACTTCTTGATGATTTTCATTTAAGAGACCAAGGAGATAAAATTCCATCTAAGATATCAGGGGGACAGGCTCAAAGAGCCTCTATTGTTAGAGCAATTGCTACTAATCCTGAACTATTATTCTTAGATGAACCAACTGCAGCACTAGATCCACTTCTAACAGAGGAAGTACTTAATACTATTCTTGAATTAAAGAAAAAGGGCTCAGAATTTATATTTGTAACCCACGAAATGGATTTTCTTAAAAAAACTGCTGATTACTTTATTTTTATGAATGAAGGAATTGTAGTTGAGAGTGGAAATATAGAAAGATTAGAAAATCCAAAAACAGAACTATTAAAGAAATTCGTAAATAGATAATTTAGCTCACTCTTTATATAAGTGTTATAATATTGAGGCTCTGATTAAATATTAATTTGAGAGACTAAAGTATCTGTAGTTAAAGGATAAAGGAAAACAATATGACGTATTTAGAAAAAATAATAACATTTAATAAGTATTTAATGAGCTTAAATGAAAGAGGATTTAAAGAGGCAAAATCAATGCCTAAAGATGTGGATACACAAAGAAGGCTTATGAGAGCTCTTATGAATGTTAGTGATCCCATTCATCTCCCATCTGATATAAAAGAACTTCAAGATGAGATTTTAACTGAGGATCTCAAGGCTAAGAAATTACTTAGCATTGAGGATTTAGAGGAAGTTAAAAAAGGTATTTATCTCTTTCAGGGAGATATTACTACATTAAAAGTTGGTGCAATTGTTAACGCAGCTAATAATAAAATGCTTGGATGCTTTGTACCAAATCATAATTGTATTGATAATGTTATCCATTCTGCTGCCGGTCTACAACTTAGAGAAGAGTGTAATAATTTAATGGAGAAGCAGGGTTTTGATGAACCAACAGGAAGGGCTAAGATAACAGATAGCTATAATCTTCCATGCGATAAAATCATTCATACTGTGGGTCCTATTGTTAGTGGAAGACTAACTCAAAAGAATAAAGATGAACTGGCATTATGTTATGAGAATGTAATAAAGGAAGCTTCTAAAAATAATATTAAGAGCATAGCTTTTTGCTGTATTTCAACAGGTGTATTTGGTTTTCCCAATCAAGAGGCCGCTGAGATTGCAGTAGAGACAGTTATAAAACTTAAGAGAGACTTTGATATTGATATCATATTCAATACTTTCAAAGATAAGGATCAAGAAATATATGAAAAACTACTTAGATGATATAAAAAGAGCAAATAGCATTATAAATGATGCAGATAAAATTGTAATTGGATTAGGTTCTGGAATGTCAGCATCTGGAGGTTTAAATTACACAGATAAAGAGCTTTTTAAGAAATGGTATCCAGAATATGTAGAACTAGGATTTTCAACCATTTGGGAATTAATTAGTAAATATTGGGTAACAACTATAAAGGATTTAAGAGTAAAAGATGCAAAACTATATTGGGGTTTCTGGGCTAGACATATTTATCACATTAGATATGAAACAGAGGCTACTAAACCTTATTTAAATCTTAAGAAGTTAATTGGGGATAAGGATTATTATATAATTAGTACTAATGGAGATCATCAAACTCAAAAGGCTTTTGGCTCTAAGAATCTATTAACGCCCCAAGGTGATTATGGTTATTTCCAAACTGTTTCAGGCAGAGGTTCCATTTATAAAAATAAAGAGCAAATCTTTAAGATGATAGATAATATGGAATCAAAATTTGCAATAAGAGAGAGGGATATTCCCCTATCTACTCATTATAATGAGAGGCTTGAACCCAATCTAAGGTGTGATGCTAATTTTGTAGAAGAGCCTTGGATTAGCAATTATAGTGAATATAATAGTTATATAAGTAGTTCAATTAATCAGAAGATAGTATTTCTGGAAATAGGAGTTGGCTTTAATACACCATCGATTATAAGATGGCCATTTGAAGAATTAACTAATAAAATAAAGGGAGCATCTCTTATTAGAGTTAATCTTGATGATGCAAGTTATCCAACAATTATAGAGGATAAAGCACTCGGTTTTAAAACTGATATTAATTCATTCTTAGAAGATTTAATAAGTATTAAAGAATCAAATAAAAAGTAATAATTATAAAAATACCTCTACTACATTAATAATATTGATGTAATTAGAGGTATTTATTTATAGATTAAGCTCTTGAAACAAGAAGATCTTTCTTTTTACTTTTCTTCTTGCCATTCTTTTTACCCTTACTTGTTGCAATAAATATTGATACAAGAATGAGTGAGAGTGCAAAAAGTGAAAAAGTTGTAGCATTATCACCGGGTGTAAATGCCCAACTTAAAAGAGCACCTGCTGATGGAATTAATAGCTTCCATATTGAAATCTCAGATACTTCAACGCCTGGGCTTTGGATTAATTTTAACCAAATTGTTGTTGCACAAGCTGTAATAAAAGCAAGGAAAGTTAATCCACAAATTAACTTATAATTACCATTGAATGTAGAAAATGAGAACTCTTCAGTAAGAGAGCCTACAAAATAAATTACACTAGCACCTATTAGTAGTGAAATAAAATTAAGTGTAATGCTGAATTTAATTTCACTCTTTTTCTTGATAAATATATCAGTTAATGCGGCTACTACTACATTTGCAAGCAATAGAAAAGTTCCTAGTAATTGTGATGAACCATCACTACTCTTTCTAAGTGATAACATAGCTATTGCTATCATGCCTAAACTCATAGCAACTACTTTTCTCTTTGTTAGATGTTCATTTGGAATAAAGATTACAGCTAGTATAATTGCAACTGCAGGAGCAGCTCCTACAATCATTGCACTAAGGGAAGCTGATACTCTTGATAGGCCTAGGTTAAAGGCAATAAATGTAAAAGCCATCTTAAAAACAGCATAGATAACTACAATATGCCAATGAGGTAGTAGTTTTTTTACTTCTTCTTTTTTAACAAAGAATAAAAGCATGAATGCTGCAATGTATAATCTAATTCCAGCTAATGTGATAGGAGGGATATACTCTAAACAGTATTTTCCGGAGAAAAAAGCCGATGCCCATAAAAGACAACAGAAAATGGCTAGGGAGTTAATTTGAATTTTTTTCATAATTCGACCTTATATATATTCCACAATTTTATATAAAAATGTGTTTATTAAAAAAATATTAGAGTCTAATAGGAAATTTTTACATAGGTTGTCTATTGAATTACAGGAGGCGTAAATCTAATATAAAAGGAATATAATATTTTTCTATCTTTTGTATTAACTATAATTTAATTTAGAATAATCATATATCCAAAATTTTAGTTAATAAGAGAGCTAATATTCATCAAGAATGCATCATAATGAATAGCTGATTCTTTTTCTAGAGTTTGGCTTAATTTTTTAGAAATACAATATTATTTAGGGTGAGTTAAACTAATTTAATCCAAGTTTCAAGGAAAGTATTATGATTTGATTTATCAGATTTCCAATCACTATCAAGGCCATTAGAGATAGCACTTTCATACATACTCTCATATCTATTCTCACTGTAATATTTAAAATCTCTCTTTACTAAAGATACATGAAGATATTTTTCTCTTAATATATCATTACGCCTTTCAGCTATTTTAATATAATCCTTTAATGGAAGTTTATTACTTTTCTTTGAATTACAGCTTTGACAGCTTAGTGTTAGATTCCAAAGTTTATCATCCCGAGTTTGGCACCCCTTATGTCTTTGTAATCTTTCTTATTCCTTGTGGGGTAAGGATTTTTTTTGCTATAAAATATTTATTTGCAACATTTTATTGTATGGAGTTGTATAGAGTTGACGTAATTGGTTATATGAGTTATATTTAATTTAGGAGATATTATGTTTGCTACTACTTTACCAAGAAACAAAGACGGAAAAAAAAAGATTGTTTATGTTATTTCTAAGAGGATTCCAGTTGGATTTAAATTAAATGAAAAAGGTCGTCGTGTTAAAACTTATAAGAATAAACAAGAGATTGTTGAGGAAATTGGTTTTATTGAAGATTTTTTAGATCAATATGATGATCCTCTTGCACATTTTAAGGCTGAGGCTAAAAGAATTACTCAAGAAAATAAGATAAAAAAACAAAGCTATCTTCTAGGTTGTAATTATGATCTCTCTGAAGAATATGATGATAGTGAATCTAATGCTTTTGATGCTAATGGTTTTCAGAATGACTTATTCAACTATGGATATGCTGCAATTTCTGCTATATATCATCAATTAGAGATTCATTACTTCATAAACAATAGAAGAAGATATACTAAAGCTAGATATAATCACAATATGATTTTCCTAATGTTAATTGTGGATAGGATTATTAATCAATCTTCTAAAAAAGGTGCTTGGGAGAGAAGAAATTTCTACTTTGAAAAGTTTAATTTTTCTATGGATGATATGTATCGTTCACTAGATTTCTTTGCTGAAAATAAAGTTAAGCTATTAAATAATGTAAATAAAAGAGTCACAGATCTTTATGATAGACACACTGATTTACTTTATTATGATGTTACTAATTATTATTTTGAAATAGATGATGAAGATGAATTAAGAAAGAAAGGTGTATCTAAAGAACATCGACCAAACCCTATTATACAAATGGGTTTGTTCATGGATACAAAAGGCTTACCTGTCAATTATGAATTATTCAAAGGAAACACTAATGATAATAGAACATTGATTCCTGGAATGGAAACTTTGGGCTTTGATTTAGATATAAACAATTTGATTTATGTTGCAGACAAAGGAATGATGTCTGGTAACAATATAAGACAGATAAGAACAAATAAATCAGGCTATGTAATTAGTTACTCCATAAGAAAAGCTTCAAAAGAATTTAAGGATTATGTATTAAATCAAGATGATTATGAAATATGGAAAAAAGATGATGAAGAACTTGAAGATGGAGAATATGATTTCAAATGTAAATCAAGAATAACCTCTAGACGTATTAATTTTGATATAGTTGTTAAGAAAAAAGTAGAAGAAAATGGAAAGATGATAATGAAGGAGTTTATTCAAAGAGGTAAAGGTCATTCTGAAATAAATGAAAGACAGATAATTTTCTATAGCAAGAAATATGCAATGAAAGCAAAAAAAGATAGAACTAAATCTATTGAAAAGGCTAAAAATATTGCAGCTGGCAAATATGGTCAGAAAATATTAACAGCAGGTGCTATGAAATTTGTTAAGAGAGAATGCTATAACACAAAAACAGGTGAGATCAATAGTGAACAATGGAATGATTTAACTTCATTTGATGAGGATCTCTTAAAAGAAGAAGAAAAGCTTGATGGCTATTATGCAATAATGACTAATGTAATTGGACTTGATGTAGGAGATAAACCTTTTAATGCAAAACATCGCTGGACTCATGATGAGTTCTATCAATTAAACAGAGAGGTTTCAGATTCCGATATAATTCAAATGTATAAAGGACTTTGGAAAATTGAAGAAAGTTTCAGAATAACAAAAAGTGATTTAGATGCAAGACCTGTATTTGTTAGAAAAGATACCAGAATTGAAGCTCATTTCTTAATCTGTTTCTTATCATTGTTGATATTAAGAATATTGGAACATCGTTTAGAAAATAAATATAGTGCGAGTCAAATAAAAGAAAGTATATCAAATGCTCTTTGTACTCATATAAATGAAAATAATTATAAAACTGTGAGATATTCCAAATTACTAGGTGAAATTGGTGATAGCCTTGGAATCAATTTAAGAAAGAAAATTTATTCCCAATCAGATTTAAAAGAATTGATGGGTCAGGCTAAGAAATTAGGATACTAAGAAAAAATGAACTACTCCACACAAGTAATAGTAAAAAAATGTTAATTTAATTATAACTCCCATAAGCAATTATAGGGAGTTTTATTTCATCTGAACTGCCAAACTCGGGTTAATAAGAGAGCTAATATTCATCAAGAATGCATCATAATGAATAGCTGATTCTTTTTCTAGAGTTTGGCTTAATTTTTTAGAAATACAATATTATTTAGGGTGAGTTAAACTAATTTAATCCAAGTTTCAAGGAAAGTATTATGATTTGATTTATCAGATTTCCAATCACTATCAAGGCCATTAGAGATAGCACTTTCATACATACTCTCATATCTATTCTCACTGTAATATTTAAAATCTCTCTTTACTAAAGATACATGAAGATATTTTTCTCTTAATATATCATTACGCCTTTCAGCTATTTTAATATAATCCTTTAATGGAAGTTTATTACTTTTCTTTGAATTACAGCTTTGACAGCTTAGTGTTAGATTCCAAAGTTTATCATCCTTAACAAATGACCAGGGTATAATATGATCAACGGGTGCTCGACGCTCACTATTAGATACCTCTTTACCGCAATAGGCACAATGATGTTGGCCAGTATATAGAAGAAATTCCCTATATTGGCTTAAATCATTTCGTTTTGTTGAATCATCAATTTTAGAGCTTAAACCATATAGTTTTTCTTCAGAATTACATTTTTCTAGAAATTTCATCCATTCAAAATAATTAAGTTTTTCAAATGCATTCTTTTCGCTAATTAAAATTCTATAGGCTGTTGGATTAATCCATATTCTTTGCTCTTTTTTTGAGAAATTATAGAGTTGCCCATCAGAGTCTCCATAAAAAAGCCCCAACTACATATTTCTTTCCCTCACTCTCTATCTTTTTGATCAATTCAAGTTGAAGTGATGGTTTTAAAGACTCAAAAGGTATGAAGGGACCATTTAATTCAGGATATTTTAATCTAAAATTATCTATAATTGTACGAACTGAACTTACACTATTCTTTGAACTCATTTGAAACAAATCCCATTTCACAATGAGATTATAGTAGGTTGCAGCAAATGTTGAAAAAAGAGTAGAAAAAGAAATAGATAGACTTATTTCATCAGCATTAAATAGATTGTCTAAGAGAGATTTGAAGAAACAGAATTTATAGCTTGTTGTCCTAGCAGAACTAGAACTCAAGGCTTTATTAACTAATCTCATTACATCTTTATTTTCTAAAACATGAAAGGGAATATTACCCTCTTTTAATTTCCAACCTTCCAAAGGTGTAGCCTCTTTTAAACTATTTTTTTCATTATACCAGAAATAAGTCTATAATCCAATCAAGATTAGTATCTTTCAAATATACAAAATTAAATTCTCTTTCAATATTTGTATCATCAACACTAAAATTGGCTATATTCTCTCTTGTATTTGAAACTGATTCAAATACAAAAGATACGCCTTTATTTTTCTCAACAAAATCTAGTATATATTCAAAGCTACTAATACTTGCAATACTTTCAAATTGATTTATTGAATAACTGTTTTTTCTCAATTCTTGTTCGAAAATCTCACGAGTTCCTGAACCCTTTTCTCTTAGTATTAGTGGTTGTTTTGTTAATGAACTAAAACTAATATTCTTATTTGCAATATTACTGTCTTTAGCACAAATTCCTACAAATTTCTCTCTCTTATAAAGTTTATAATCATAGAGACTCTTATCAAAGAGGCCCTCAATTAAGAGTATATCTAGTTTATTCTTTTCTAATAGTGATAGTAGATTATGTGTATTATCGATTACAAAGGTTAGTTTATAATTATCATAGAATTCTTTAATTTTATCATTGATTACATAATTACCAATACTTTTAGTAGCCCCTATTCTAATTTCTCTCTTAGGTTGCTTTATAAGATCATCGATTAAACTCTTCTCATTAGCTCTCATAGATATAGAATAATGCTCTAATATTTTAGCTTGCTCTGTTTTTATCAAATGCTTTCTATCATAGATGAATAATTTGCAATTATAATATTGCTCAAGAGCTTGGATGTGTTGAGTAATTGATGGTTGACTCATGTTTAGCTCATCTGCAGCCCTTCTATAATTCATTGTTTCACATACCTTTAAAAAGGTTCTAATTTTATAATCTAACATAACACCTCATAAGATTTTCTTATCAATACATAAAAAACTTTTACTTTATTTTATCATCATATTTTGATAATATCCACACTCAAGGGGCAAACAATGAACTTTATTAAAGACACATACAAAGGAATCCTATTATCATTAATAATAGCTATTCCATCTTATTATTTGGGCAAAGTATACAGTGTGATAGGTGGACCTATTATTGGAATATTATCTGCTATGATTATAACACTATTCATAAAGGATAAAGGAGAGTATCAAAAAGGAATCAAATTTGTTTCAAAGAAGATATTACAATGGGCTGTAATATTATTAGGCTTTGGACTAAATCTAAATGTTATCCTTGAGACTGGTAAACAATCACTTCCTATTATACTTGGAACAATATCAACCTCATTAATAATAGCTTTTGTATTAACTAAGATTATGAAAATCGATGGCGATACTGCCACCCTAATTGGTATTGGCTCCTCAATTTGTGGAGGTAGTGCTATTGCAGCCACTGCCCCTGTTATTGATGCAGATGAGGAAACAATTGCTCAATCAATTGCAGTAATATTCTTTTTTAATGTAATAGCAGCACTTCTTTTTCCTCGTCTTGGAATGCTTTTACACTTTGACACTCTTAGTGGAAATGCCTTTGGTATTTTTGCAGGTACTGCAATAAATGATACCTCTTCTGTTACAGCTGCGGCATCTACCTGGGATAGTATTTACAATCTAGGCCATGCAACACTGGATAAAGCTGTTACTGTTAAACTAACTAGAACTCTTGCTATTATCCCAATAACTATTGTTCTTGCCCTTTATAAAGGCAAATCAAGAAGAGAAGAAAGTGAGAATATAAAATGGACTAAGGTATTCCCTATCTTTATTATTTACTTTGTAATTGCATCAATTATCACAACTCTTTTAGTAAATAACGGTGTTGATATTGCTATCTTCAGCCCAATTAAATCTCTTAGCAAATTCTTCATTGTATTTGCAATGTGTGCAATAGGTCTTAATACTAATATTGTAGAACTAGTGAGAAAAGGTGGCAAACCTATTTTCCTAGGTCTTAGTTGTTGGATTGGAATTACAATTGTAAGTTTAACACTTCAAAGTATATTAGGTATTTGGTAAAAATATAAATCTTTATATAGGCACAAGATGTGCCTATATTTTTTTCTCTAAATCTTAGATCTATTTTATAAAATGCAACAAATATACAACAATAATAATTATTATTGCAACATTTTATGTATAATATACACTATATTTTGTATATTCATGCAATAATTTACATTATTTTACTTATATTTGTTGCAAAGTACTTGTAATTGCAACAAATATTAGATAATATTTCCTCAATTTAGAATAATCCTTCTTAGGATTGCATCACATTATGCATGAGGAAAATATTTTGACATACCTTATTTTAGAAGATGCCACTTATTACAGTGGAATTGGCTTTGGCTCTAGTGCACCAACCATAGAGCAATTAAAAGAAAACAAGACTACGGGTGAATTGATATTCAATACTAGTATGGTCGGTTATCAGGAGATAATAAGTGATCCATCCTATGAGGGTCAAATAGTTTGTTTTACCTATCCTCATATTGGAAACTATGGTATTAAAATTGGAGATGAGGAAAATATCTTAGAGAAAAAGATTCACTCCAAAGCTATTGTTGTTAAAGAATATTATGAGGGTGGCGTTGAAAGTGATAGAATAACACTCAATCAATATTTAGTTGATAATGATATAGTTGGTATTAGTGGTGTTAATACTAGAGACTTAACAATTCATCTAAGAGACAATGGTTTTAAAAGAGCTACAATTATTAAATGTGAGCAATTAGGAAAGGCAGAATTAGATACAGTTGTATCTTATTTATTAGCATTTCCTTTTATTTCGTCTTTGAATCCTGTTGAAAATGTATCTACTAAGAAAATCATCAATAATCCTCAAATAAATACACCTTTTGAATTAATCTATAATTCTAAAAAGCATTTTGCTCTTATAGATTTTGGTATTAAAAAATCTATTATTAAAGCTCTTTATAAAAGAGGCGTTCAAATAACATTATTTCCCCCATCCTTTAGAGAATCAGAGATACTAAGTGGTAACTTTGATGCTCTTTTTTTAAGCAATGGCCCAGGAGATCCTGAAATGCAGACTAACGCTATACAAAGAGTTAAAGAATTAAAGGGAAAACTTCCTATCCTAGGTATTTGCCTCGGCCATCAGATTATTACACTTGCAATCGGTGGAACTACTGAGAAAATGAGTTTTGGGCATCACGGAGGAAACCAACCTGTTACAAATCTTGAGAGTCATAGAACTTTTGTTACAAGTCAAAATCATAGCTTTGTTAGTTCAACACTTCCAGAGGAAGCTAAGATTTGGTTTATAAACTCCAATGATGGGAGTATAGAAGGAATTAAGGTTCCAGAATATAAGATGATGAGTGTTCAATTTCACCCTGAAGCTGGGCCTGGTCCTAGAGAGAGTGAAAGTATTTTTGATGAATTTATAAAGGGTGCCAACTAATGAGTAAAAGAGAAGATATACACAAGATATTAGTTATAGGATCTGGTCCAATTATTATTGGGCAAGCATGTGAATTTGATTACAGTGGTACTCAAGCAATAAAGGCTCTAAAGGAAGATGGTTATTATGTTATTCTTGTAAATCCAAATCCAGCTACAATGATGAGTACTCCATCTCTATCTGATAAAGTTTACATGGAACCTTTAACTGTTGAATATCTAGAAGAGATTATAAGAGTTGAAAGACCTGATGCAATACTATCAACAGTTGGAGGACAATCGGGATTAAATCTAACCCTTGCTCTTGATAAAGAAGGTATACTTTTAAAATACAATGTGGAGGTACTAGGAGCTAGTATTGAATCAATAAACAAGGCAGAGGATAGAGGATTATTTAAAGAACTTGTTGAATCCCTCAATTTAGAATCTCCTAAGAGTGTTGTTGTACACACACTAGAGGAAGCAATTAAGGCAAAGGAATCTATACCATTTCCAATCATAATTCGCCCAAGTTTCACACTAGGTGGTAGAGGTGGTGCGATAGCCTATAATGATGATTCATACATTGCATTAACTACTAGAGCATTAAAAGAGAGTCCTGTTTCTGAGGTTTTGATTGAAGAATCACTAATTGGTTGGAAAGAATTTGAGATGGAGGTTATGAGAGATAAGAGCGATAATGCAATCATTGTTTGCTCAATTGAAAACATAGATCCTATGGGAGTTCACACCGGAGATTCAATTACAATAGCCCCTATTCAGACTCTAGATAATAGTGAATATCAAGATATGAGGGATGCATCTATTAATATACTAAGAGCAGTTGGGGTTGACTGTGGTGGTAGTAATGTTCAATTTGCACTCAATCCAAAGACTAAGAAAATGGTTGTAATTGAAATGAATCCTCGTGTTTCTCGCTCCTCAGCCCTAGCTTCAAAGGCAACAGGTTTCCCTATTGCATTTTGTTCAACAAAATTAGCTCTAGGTTATACTCTTGATGAAGTAGTTAACCAAATTACTGGTAAAAGTGTTTCATGCTTTGAACCAGCTCTTGATTATTGTGCTGTTAAAGTTCCACGCTTTGAATTAGAGAAATTTCCTCTAAAACCATCTGCTCTAGGTTCTCAGATGAGATCAGTTGGAGAGGCACTATCGATTGGAAGATCCGCTATTGAAGCTCTTAATAAATCACTCAGAGCAACTGAGAGAAAACTTGAAGGACTACAAACATTAGAGGATTGTGATGTTCAACAATATCTAACTAATGCTCATCCATTGAGAATACTTGCAATTTATACTGTATTGTTTAATGAGGGTGAATCTTCAATGGAAGAGTTAAGTAAAGTTACAGGTTTTGATAGATGGTTTATTTATCAACTATACAAACAATCCCTATTAGATCATGAATTAATTGACAGCAAAGAACTAAGTAAAGAGTTGCTAGAAAAGGCTAAAGAATATGGAATGAGTGATAAGAGAATCAGTACACTCAGAGGTTGTTTAGTTGAAGATATTATTAATTTAAGAGAGAAATATAATCTTCACATAAGCTCTCATTTTGTAGATACTTGTGCCGGTGAATTTAAGGCTTTAACCCCATATATGTATAACACATATGGAGAGGTAGATGAGGGAGAGCCTTTTGGAGAAGAGGCAATAGTAATTTTAGCATCAGGCCCTAATAGAATCGGACAAGGATTGGAATTTGATACTTGTTGTTCACTATCATCGACTGCATATAGAGAGCTTGGTAAAAAGACAATTATTATCAATTCAAACCCAGAAACAGTATCAACCGACTATAATGTATCAGATAGGTTGTATATTGAGCCATTAGATGCAGAAACTGTTAAAGAAATTCTAGTAAAGGAAAAAGCTAAAAAACTCGTTATTCAGCTTGGAGGTCAAACACCACTAAACATTGCAAAAGCTCTAAGTGATGATCCTTCAATTGAAATAATTGGTACCTCACTTAAGGGCATTGATGCAGCAGAAGATAGAGGTGATTTTGCCTCTATTCTTAATGAATTAAATCTAAACCAAGCATCTAATAGAATGGGAAGTACAATGGATGAGATTCACTCTTGTGCAAAAGAAATAGGATACCCTATTTTATTAAGACCTTCATTTGTTCTAGGTGGTAGATCTATGTTCATAGCATATAGCGAAGAAGATATTGATTCCTACTTTGAAAATAATGCAATAAGTTTTGACAAAGACCACCCTATATTAATTGACCAATTTCTCGAGGATGCATTTGAGTATGATTTAGATGCAATTAGTGATGGAGAAGATATCTACATCGGTGGAATATTACAACATATAGAGGCCGCAGGTATTCACAGTGGTGATAGTGCTGCAGTATTTCCTCCATACAAATCAAGTGAATCAATTCTTGAAGAAATGAGAGTAGCAGCTCTCAAGATAGCTAGAAAAATGAATCTAATAGGTTTTCTTAATATTCAATTTGCAGTTAAAGATGAAACTCTATATATAATAGAGGTTAATCCAAGAGCAAGTAGAACAGTTCCTTTTATATCTAAATACAGTAAGGTTGATTTAATTAAAGCAGCTGTTCGTGTTTGGGAAGGTATTAGTTTAAAAGAACAAGGATTAGTTGCTGAATATACTAATATTGGAGAGGGAAAATGTCACTCAACATGGGCAATAAAAGAGGCAGTATTCTCATTTGATAGATTTGTTGATATAGATCCTCTATTAGGACCAGAAATGAGATCTACTGGTGAAACAACTGGTAGTGGTAAAACTTTTGGTGAAGCCTATGCAAAGAGTCAGATTAGTTCAGGTAATAATCTTCCTACATCAGGAAAGGTTTTAATCAGTGTTAATAAAAAGGATAGAGAAACAATTCTACCTGTTGCAAAGGAACTTGTTGAACTTGGTTTTGAAATAGCAGCAACTCCAGGAAGTGCTAGATATCTATTTGAAAATGGTATTCTTTGTGAGGTTATGCTAAAGGTAAATTCAGGTCATCCAAATATTGTTGATAATCTATGTAACAAGAGAATTGATTTAGTAATAAATACTCCAATGGGATTCCACTCTATTAGTAGTAATGATGATATAAGATCAGTTGCACTATTACAGAAGATTCCTTACACGACAACAACTAGTGCTGCAATAGCAGCTGTTGAAGGTATAAAATACCTTCTAAAAAAAGAAGCTAAAGTTAGCCCTATTTATAACTTTATAAATTAGGCCGATTAAGCCATATAGTTTTGAGGAGAGTCAATCCATAGGCTCTCCTCTTTTAATTATTAAATCAACTATGTGATTTAAGACAACTGAGAAAGAAGTTCTTCTTTATACTCATCAACAACACAATCATCTAATATAATAATATCTTCAATTACAATATTACTTAGATCATTTATCTCATCAACAATTAAAGATAGCATAGTATTATTTTTATTTACTAAAGATGTAGCATCATCTTTTTTGTTTTTTAATAATAAAGATAGAACTTGCTTTTGTAATTTATTTAGCTGAGTACATAAAAAAGCGATGGAATTATCTACAATACTCTCATCGATAGATGGCTTTTTAGCCTTTACTATAGGCTCAATATTTTCTTCTTCGATTATCAACTTAGATTGTATCTCTTGGCTTTTCTTTCTAACAGTTGAAACATTACCTATATCAAGTTTAAATTCCTTTGGGTTGATTTTTTGCTGAATCTCTTTAACTGTGAGATTAAGGGTTCCTTTGTACTTAGGATTTTGAACAAACCATTCTCTTATAGAATTATCAATAGTGAGTTGAGATTCAAAATTCCTTGAGTTTATTCTTATTGGTGATTTGGTATATTTTGAAAAATCTTTATCACACCAGTATCTAAGTGATTTTAAGTAATATTTAAAAAAGAGAAGTATATCATCTTTTTGACTTGAATAATATTTCATTTTATAAGAAGAATGTTCTCCAAATAAAATCTTTTCAATCCTAAATGGGGCTAGTGAAAATTGTCTATATTTGTCAATTGGAAAAGTTGTAGATAATTTTATGAAAGCATTTGAATTTACCTCAGTAACATGACAGGCTGTCAAAATTCTAATTGACTCATAATCCAATATAGATCCCCAAGAATCAATTCTTTGTGCAACTTCATCAAAACTGGCTTCTAGTAAGAATTCTTCAGTGTTAGTTAATCCTAAAGTTTTCTTTAATTTCATCATTTCATAAATATCTTCATAGTTAACCATGAATCCAACATCTTCAGTAATTTCTCTATCATCAGGAAAATAATTTAATTTTTGCAAAACAGGTAAATTCACACTTTCTACATAATTTTTAAAATCTAAACTAGTATCAAATTGGAAAAACAATATTTCATAGGCTTCAATTAATAATTTTTTAAAAGCAACGCCTTTTACAAATAATTTACTACATTGATCTAACAAAACTCTTTTTGAATTATAATCATTTCCATATAATCCATTAATAATTTCCATCAAATATAAAATTAAAAAATTACTTTTTTTATTTATTGGCATTTCATTTCTTTTAACTTTTGTTCTAAAGGCTATATAATTAACAAGTTCTTCTTCACTTAAATAATAATATTGAACTCTATTTTGGGGGAATTTTGAATTATCACATGAAGTTTCTTCATCATATTCTAGAGTTAAAAGAGTTTGAGCATCTGTAATAAATGTTCCTAACTGCTTTGCTACATAAGTCTGTACGCCTAAAGATACTAAATCATCGTAATAACTTTTAAAATCTAGTGCTTCATGTGCTTCTTGCTCCTTAAAAGTATGTCTGTAAAGATACAAACTAACTAAAGCTTCAACTCTTTCCTTATTATCCATCTAAGTAACTCCTCGTTCATAAACCCTGTTCAATTTATTAAAAAATACAATAATAACAGAGAATTTAAAATACAAATGGATTATATAAAATCAAATTGAGCCTTTTATTTTTTATACAATGGCATCAAAATATAACATTTTAAGATAATAGCACCAGTATTTATATAACATATTCATTATATAAGTTATCAATTGTATAAGATATTTCTTTATCTAGTAAGTATATAATTATTATTGCAAAAATATTTATATTTTTTATTTAATAAGTATTGACATAAGTTACATTAACTTGTATATTGTGACCATGAAGCAATGGAAAACTGCTTCACTAATTAAAAACTACAAGGAAACAAAAAAACATTATGAAAAAATTATTAACAATCATTACTCTAGCAGCTCTTACAATTACAGCAACTTTCGCAGCAACAGATAACAGAGATATCAAAATCAATGGTGCAGTTAAAGCATCTAATTATGAATTTGCTCTATCTTACAACGGTACATCTTTAAATGATGAAAGTGTATTATCTGATTCTTTTGATCTTTCTACAGTATCTACTACTAAAGACTTCATTGTTCAAAGAACAAGTGGTAACCTTAATGATGATTTAGGTGTTTCAGTAACAGTTGATGCAGGTTCATTTATCGGTGAATTTAATGGCGAAGCAGATTATGATACAGAATTATATCCACAAGTTAACATTGTAAAAAAGGGATATGATTATAGAGATGCTACTACTGAAGGAAATGCTGGTAAATTCGGTGTAATCATTGATGCTGGTGCAAATCTTAAAGCTGCTGACTTAGCTGCATTCAATCTTACTATCAATGGTGATTCTTCAATCCCAGCTGGTGAATTTGTATCTACAGTAAGCATTGCTTATACATACGAACAGTAAAACAAAATAACAAATAGCAAATAATAAACAAACTCCAAATATACTAATAATCCTGAAACTTTCCTCCTTTTGTTTCAGGATTATTTTTGTTTCAGGATTATTAATAAATCTATATAAAACTAATAGTTACTATTGTTTTGAGAAAGTATATGAATCTGATAAAGGTCCAAAGTCGCTTAAATCAGCATTTAGGGTTCCATTACTATTTAAGTTAAATATTAAATAACCTGTTTGGCCAGATGAGATACTAACTATAACTTTAAACTCATTACTACTTGTTTGATAGTTAGCCGTTAAAGATGGATTGCTTCTTAGAAATACATTTAGATCATAACTAAAATCAACTAAACCATCTATTCCTGCAATGAATATTGCAAAATCTGAATTATCAAATTCAGCTGTATTATCAGTACCGACTCCTTCCCAACTTCCTATAAGCCAACTTGGTGGATTATATGTAGAGGATAGAACAGGATCTGTTGGATCTGTTGGATCTACTGGATCTACTGGATCTACTGGATCAACTGGGTCAACTGGGTCAACTGGGTCAACTGGGTCAACTGGGTCAACTGGGTCTACTGGGTCAACTGGGTCAACTGGGTCAACTGGGTCTACTGGATCAACTGGATCAACTGGATCAACTGGATCTACTGGGTCAACTGGATCAACTGGATCTACTGGATCAACTGGGTCAACTGGGTCAACTGGATCTGTAGGACTGGTTGGGTCTGTCGGCGAAGAGGTGTTTGTAGAGGAACCATCACTTGTTTCGAGAATATCCATTGTACAACCTGAAACGAGCGCAAACACACATAAAATAATTAGTATTTTAATTATATTTTTCAAGAATTAACTCCTATAATATTTGAATTTTGAATTTTAAATAAATGGTAGCATCTAACTTAAATGAGAGTCAAATAAAAAAGTATGGATGGAATAAAATTAGTTATTTAATTCATAAATATTATATATAATGTGTAAAACTTTTTATTTTATAATATGCATTTATATTAACATGTGTAAAAAGTATCATTTATATTTACTACTATTCTTATATTAAAATCAGACTAATTTTAAATTTTATGATAATAATTATTGAACAAAAATGCGGCAAAAATATTTTCATGAATTAGTTTACTAATTATATAATATAATTACCTTTTTACATCTTATCTTTGCTAAATAATATAGAATTTAACCTTCTATAATAGCCTTTAAAAATAAATTTAACTATAAAAACTCCAACGACAGTTATTTTTAACAAGCTAAAGTCTTTCTCAATTTTTAACATCTGGATGCCTATATAGCTAATACGTAAGCTTTTTCTTTATTGTTATAATTATTATATAACATATTCATTATATAAGTTATCAATTGTATAAGATATTTCTTTGCCTAGTAAGTATATAATTATTATTGCAAAAATATTTATATTTTTTATTTAATAAGTATTGACATAAGTTACATTAACTTGTATATTGTGACCATGAAGCAACGGAAAACTGCTTCACTAATTAAAAACTACAAGGAAACAAAAAAACATTATGAAAAAATTATTAACAATCATTACACTAGCAGCTCTTACAATTACAGCAACTTTCGCAGCAACAGATAACAGAGATATCAAAATCAATGGTGCAGTTAAAGCATCTAATTATGAATTTGCTCTATCTTACAACGGTACATCTTTAAATGATGAAAGTGTATTATCTGATTCTTTTGATCTTTCTACAGTATCTACTACTAAAGACTTCATTGTTCAAAGAACAAGTGGTAACCTTAATGATGATTTAGGTGTTGCAGTTACAATTAAAGCTGGTTCATTTATCGGTGAATTTAATGGCGAAGCAGATTATGATACAGATTTATATCCACAAGTTAACATTGTAAAGACTGGTTATGAATACAATGATGCAGATGCAAAAAACAACTATGGTAAATTAGAATTAACTATTGATGCTGGTTCAAACCTTAAAGCTGCTGACTTAGCTGCATTCAATCTTACTATCAATGGTGATTCTTCAATCCCAGCTGGTGAATTTGTATCTACAGTAAGCATTGCTTATACATACGAACAGTAAAACAAAATAACAAATAGCAAATAATAAACAAACTCCAAATATACTAATAATCCTGAAACTTTCCTCCTTTTGTTTCAGGATTATTTTTGTTTCAGGATTATTAATAAATCTATATAAAACTAATAGTTACTATTGTTTTGAGAAAGTATATGAATCTGATAAAGGTCCAAAGTCGCTTAAATCAGCATTTAGGGTTCCATTACTATTTAAGTTAAATATTAAATAACCTGTTTGGCCAGATGAGATACTAACTATAACTTTAAACTCATTACTACTTGTTTGATAGTTAGCCGTTAAAGATGGATTGCTTCTTAGAAAGACATTTAGATCATAACTAAAATCAACTAAACCATCTATCCCTGCAATGAATATTGCAAAATCTGAATTATCAAATTCAGCTGTATTATCAGTACCGACTCCTTCCCAACTTCCTATAAGCCAACTTGGTGGATTATATGTAGAGGATAGAACAGGATCTGTTGGGTCTGTTGGATATGGGATATTTGTTGAGCTATCATCTCCTTGCTCAAGAATATCTAATGTACAACTTGAAGACAGTATTAAGGCACATAAAATAACTAGTATTTTAATTATATTTTTCAAGAATTAACTCCTATAATATTAAAAATTTGAAGTTTAAATAAAGACTAATATATTAATTTATATAGAGTCAAATAAAAATAGCTAAGCCTATCAAAATTTGTAATAAAATTCATAAATTTTATATATAATGTGTAAAATATTTTTATTTACTAATATGCATTTATATTAACATGTGTAAAAAATATCAGTTATATTTACTACTTTCAGATCTTATAAATTAACATTATATACTCTATAAAAAATAGGATTATATAAATCTTGCAAATTTGAAGAACTATGATAAAATGCAAATATTGGTACCACCAAATAACCAAATATATATTTTTTATTGAGATACATTGACTACTTTGCTTTAGTCGAATTAATTAAACTCAGTCTATGAATAAAAAATAAAAAAAAGTAACCTTTAAATATTAATTCAAGCAAATAGAAAGTTAAAAATCAAATTTTGCAGTTGTAAATAATTTAATATAGAAGTTTTAAGAATAAGGAGATAATTGTGTATTCATTTTTATTAGTTGATGATGAGTGTTATATAAGATCTGCAATTGCAAAACTTGTTGATTGGAATAGCCTAGGAATATCAAAAGTATTTCAAGCTTCTAACGGAAAAGAAGCTATTGAAATAATAAAAAATCAACATATTGATTTAGTATTAACAGATATTCAAATGCCAATTATGAATGGATTAGAATTATCAAAATGGATTTCTGAAAACTCAAATGAAACTACAATAGCAATTCTAACAGGACATGAAGAATTTGAATGGGCTCAACAATGTTTAAACTATGGTGTCAAAAAATATATTCTAAAACCAGTTGGTTCTTCATCACTTAGAAATAAAATTGGTTCAATCATAAAAGAATTAGACAGTAAAAGATTAGAAAGAGAGCAACTTAATAATCTAAAGAAGAAAGTTGATGTAAGTATGGAAATTATTAAAGAGAAATTTCTAACAAAACTTATATGTACTCCAGAGGGAATTAAAGATGGGTTTAAAGATAAAATGGAGTCTCTCAATTTAGACATTGATTTCTCAAATAATGTTATTGCTATATTAGAAAATGATAATGCCTTGATAAATCAAGATGAAGAATTATTGATAAATCAAATTAAAAGTATAAGAGAATTACTAGGCACTGAGCATATAGTATTTTCATCCAATAAATTAGCTGTAATTTTATTCAATATAAATAAAATTACAAGATTAAAAGGTAGATCTGAAAAAGCAATTAATAGTGTTTTATATTATGAAATTAACAATATCAGAAAACATTTACAAAAAGAATATAATAGAACATTTAGTGTAGGTATTGGGTCCCCCTGCAAGAAAATGGAAGAACTATATTATTCTTTCTCTCAAGCTAAAACAGCTCTAGGCTATAGGTATACACTTGGGAATAATAGAATTTATAATATTAATGATATAAAAGGTTTCAATGAATCATTCTACTATCCTGAGAATCTTATTGTTAATATTATCCACAGTATAAAATATGAAAAGACTGATGATATATTAAAGTCTCTAAAAGATTTGAATGAAGATATTTTAAAAGAAAAATCTATAAGTCCTGCAAACATCAAAATGATTTGTATCGAATTATTAACTCATATCTTCAAAGAATTATATTCTCTTACTGATATCGATACTAATATTTGGAATGAAGGATTTAGCCTATATACATCACTTCAGAACGCACAGAGTAGTTCAATTGCACTTGAATTGATAAACAACTTCAGTATATCTGCATCAATACAATTCTCAAAGATTAGAGGCAACTCAAGGCAGTTATGTGTTGATAAAACCAAAGAGATTGTTAGAAATAGATATGTTGATCCAACACTATGTCTAAGTGATATTTCTAATGAACTTAATATTAGTTCAGGTTATCTTAGTACTGTATTCAAAAAAGAAACAGGTGAAACTATCTCAAAATTCATTTCTAGAACTAGAGTTGAAAAAGCTATGGAATTACTTAGAGTTACAAATAAAATGACTTATGAAATTGCAGAAGAAACTGGGTTTGATAATTCTCATTATTTTAGCTATGCCTTTAAGAAAGTTTGTGGTATTTCTCCTACTGAGTTTAGGAGTTCAAGAAATGGAAAAGTAGTTAATGAGTAAAAGATTAAATAAACTTTTTACGTGGTATTCATCAAGTATGAAAAACCACACTCTTCTTGTTGTCACATCGATTGTATTAACACTTACAGCAATTTTCATTGCATTCTTTTCATACTATCATTTTAATGCAAAACTAAATGATATTTATTATGAAAATGAAAAAGTAAGTCAAAATGCTATTGAGAATATAGATCAGTATTTTGACACTGTAGCTGCAATTGCCAGTGATGCAAATTATAATTACTATCTTCAAGATTATTTAATTAATGCTGTAAATGATGGAGAGGTAGCAGATAAATTAAAACCTGGTGCAAATGTACTTTATGATTCATTAAGTAGTAAATTATTCAGTTCCTATTTTAATACTCGTTCTGATATTTCTTCAATCTTTGTAATAGGTAATAATAGTATGCTACTTCATAAGAGTATCTATAACTATTGGTCTTATATTCTCGATTACAGTAAATTAAATTGGTATACAGAAGCAAAGAATAATCCATCAGATTACATAATTACAGGACCTCAAAAGCATCCTTTTCTTTTGGGCAATACGGAAAAAACTTTTTCAGTATCAAAGAGTATTCAAAGTAGTCAGGATGGTAGTTTTCTTGGTGTTATTGTCATAGATATTAATTTAAATGAAATTAGCAGTATTTGTGATTCAGCTTTCACAAATAGAAAAAGTCATTTATTCATCAAAAATAATAATGATGATACAATACTAGAATATTCTCCTGATGGAGAGGACGATATTTTTTCAAATGAATCTTATAAGGATATCTTAAACAAAGCATTATTAAATGGAGAAAAAAACTTTAAAATCAAAGTAGATAATGAAAATTATTACTGTACCGTTGAACAATTTGATAAAGCTTCTTGGTCTCTTATAACACTTTATCCTAGCAGGTATCTCTATAAAGATTTAATATCATTCACAAGTCCAATGATATTATTGATGTTGATAAGTCTAATAATCGTATCAGTAATACTTAATAGGGTTCTTACAAATATAATACACCCGCTCACTCTCCTTACAAATGAAATGGATTTGCTTGATTCAACTGATATGCAATTATCAATTGACCATAGATACTATGATGAAAGAGGTAAATTAATCGATAGTTTTAATGAAATGGTAAAGAGAATTAATTCATTAATGAAAGAAGTAATAAAAGAGCAAGAAGACAAAAGAATATTTGAACTACAAGCACTACATTCTCAAATTAATCCCCATTTCCTCTATAATACTTTAGATACAATTGTTTGGATGGCAGAACTTCATGATGATAATATTATTCCTGTTACTGAATCACTTGCAAAGCTATTTAGAATATCACTTAATAAAGGATTAGAGTTCATAAGTATATATGATGAATTAGACCACGTAAAAAACTATCTATTCATTCAATGTATGAGATATGGTGATAAACTCTCCTATGATTTCCAATTTGATCCTAAAATTAAAGAGAAAAAAATTATTAAGTTAATAATTCAACCTCTTGTTGAAAATAGTATTTATCATGGGATTAAACAAAAAGAAGGAAATGGAAAAATCACAGTCAGTGCTTTTATTATTGATGAAGAAATTGAAATTAAAGTCATAGATGATGGTGTTGGTATGAACGAAGAATCTTGTAATAGAATTTTACAGGATGATTATATTTCAACATCATCAAAGGGTTCTGGAGTTGGTGTTAGAAATGTTAACAAGAGAATAAAGCTATATTATGGCGATCAATATGGTGTTTTCTATTCAAGTAAAGAGGGAGTAGGAACTTGTGCAACTATCAAAATTCCATTAAAGGATAAGGAAAATTTTAATGAAAATTAAAGCAAAATATTCACTCTATATATTAGTTATTTTGTACTTAATATTAATTGGTTCTAGTTGTTCAAGAAACACAAATATTAAAAAGAATATGAGTGGTAATACTATAGTCAACAAAGATATTAATCGTAAATTGATTATTGGTGCAGCTATGTGTACGACTGAAACCTATTATTTATCTCAAGTAGCTGAGATTATGAAAAATACAGCTCAAGAGAGTGGTGTAACACTAGAAATTAAAGATGCAAAATGGAATGTAGAAACTCAGATAGAGGATTTAAATCACTTTTTAGAAGAAGATGTAGATGCAATTATTTTAACTCCTGTAAACTTAAAATCTCTTAGAGATACACTTCATGCAATACAAGAAAAAGGTATACCTATAATCAATCTAAATATGAAAGTAGATATGTTATCTTCTGAATATATAACATCGTATGTAGGCTCTAGTAGCACAGAAGAAGCTGTTCTTGCAGCTAGGATGTTCTTAGAGGCTCTAGGCCCAAAAGGTGGATCTGTTGCCATTCTAGAAGGTAGCAGAGGCTCTGATCCTACTATTTTTAGAACAGAGGGTTTTGTTGAAGAACTTAAAACTCATCCTCAGATTCAAATTGTAGATATAGTTAATGGTAATTGGAGTCGCGAAGGTGCAAGACTTGCAACAATGGATTTAATAAAAAACTATCCTGATATAGATGGTATCTATTGCCATGATTCAGAAATGGCAATGGGAGTCATAAATGCAATTAAAGAATTAGGTATAACAAGAGATATTATCATAACAGGTATAGATGGTCAAAATGAATATTATCAAGCAATCAGAGATGGTTCTTTATATGGATTAGTCACACAGCCAAAAGAGTTTGAAGCAAAGATGAGTATCTACAATGCTATTCAAGCAGCACGTGGTGGTAATATGAAGGCCTGGTATAAAGATCCTTTAACTGTAGTTACAAAGGATAATGTTGATGATTTTATTGCATCAAATCCTTATAAATAATTAAAAGGTTATAATTTATTTGTTTAAATTATAACCTTTAATATTTAATCTAGATGATATACTTCCTCCATAGGAGACCAAAACTCACCCTCTTTTTTATCAGATAAGGGTTGCATTAGTGGTTTTACAATGTCCCACCAATCTTGAGTTGCTTTATCACTAGCCATTTTTTTCATATCTGCTTCAAAGTCAGTTCCAACATATTCATAATAGGCAAAAAGTCTATCGCCTCTTTGAAATATTGTATAATTTCTAAGATTACATTTTCTTATCATATCATTAACTTCTGCTCTTGGATTACTATGATATTCTTTATAAGCTTTTAAGCCCTCAGGTTTTAACTTTATTGTTTCCCCTCGCCTTTGCATTTTAAACTCCTTAAAATATTAATTAATATGAGAGATTATTTTAACTTGGACCAGAGTTTATATTCTGGTCCAAGATAAACCTATGCTATTTCAGATTTCTGTTGAATACTATTAATAATTACGGCCATGAATATTAATAAACCTTTAATAACTGCTTGAGGATATGGTTGAATATTTAATAGAGTCATACCATTACTTAATATTCCAACAAATAATAAACCAATAACAGTACCACCTAGAGTTCCTTTACCACCCATCATATCAGTTCCACCAATAATAGCAGCAGCAATTGCATCCATTTCCCAACCAACTGCGGCAGTTGGATCACCAGATCTAACTTTAGATGTTAATAGTATTGCAGATACACCACAAAGCATTGAGGATAATACAAAAGCCATTGTTTTGATTCTATCGGTATTGATACCAGATAATCTTGCAGATTCTTCATTTCCACCTAGTGCATAAATTGAACGTCCAAATGCTGTATATTTCATGATATAAATAAATACTACATAAAAAACTACCATGTATAATATTAATAATGGGAAATTACCAATTTTAGCAGAAGCAATTGTTCCAAAACTCTTTGGAAGTCCTGCAACAGGATAACCACCTGTAAGAGTTTGAGCTAAACCTCTAAAGGCTTGCATAAGAGCTAATGTTACTAGAAATGAGTGTAACTTCAACTTAGCTGTTACTATACCTGATATAAAACCAAGACCTGCTGATATTACAAGAGATAGTATTATAGTAATAACAATAGGGACTCCTGATTTTAGCATTAAGCCTGTACAAACAGATACAAATGCAACTATAGAGCCAACACTCAAATCAATGTTACCAGTTATGATAATTATCGTCATTCCAATAGCAACTAAAGATGGTATTGATATTTGTTTAACAATAATCAATAAATTTGCTAGTGTTAAAAATCTACTATTACTAATAGCAAAGAATATACACATTAGTACCAATACAATATGCATAATATATTTCATTAAATATTCTTTAAGACTTCTTTTCTCCATGGTTAATTCACCTCTCCTGTGCTCATTTTTTTTCCTGTTGTTGCATAATTGAGCAATATTTCTTGATTTAAATTTTTGTTTTCTAATTTAGCAGTAATTCTTCCCATTGCTATTACAACAATGTTATTTGACATCTGTAAAAGTTCAGGAAGATCAGAAGAAATTAAAATAATTCCAATTCCTTGCTTTGATAAATTATGTATTAATTCATAGATTTGGTTTTTTGCACCTACATCAATTCCTCTTGTAGGTTCATCCATAATTAATATTTTTGGTTTTGTTGCTAACCATTTAGCTACAACTACCTTTTGTTGATTTCCACCACTTAAATTACCAACTTTTTGCCTTTCACTAGAACATTTGATAGCTAAAGATTTTATATAAGAGGTACTGACCTCTTTTTCCTTATTCAAATCAAGTTTGTGATGTTTACTCAATTCTTTTAGTATTGTCATGCCAATATTTGTACTAATATCTAGACCCATAATGGCACCTTCTTCTTTTCTATCTTCAGTAATAAAACCAATTCCAGCTTTTTTAGCATCACGAGGAGATTTAATAGAAACTTCCTTATCTGAAATTAATATTTGTCCACTATCGTGTTTATCGGCACCAAATAAAGCTCTTACAATCTCTGTCCTTCCAGCTCCATCAAGACCTGCAAGTCCAAGAATTTCTCCTTTATGAAGCGTCAAATTAATATCTTCAAACTTACCTTTAGCGCTTAGATTTTTAGTTTCTAAAAGTATCTCGTCTTGAGAGTGGTTTTGTTGATTAATTTGCTCAACTTTTTTACCAACCATATTCTCAATAATTACTTGTTTAGGCGCATCATCAATTTCTAATGTTCTTATATAATTTCCGTCTCTATAAACAGAAATACGATTAGCTATCTGAGGTAATTCCTCTAATCTATGTGATACATAGATAATACTAATGCCTTTCTTTTGTAGACCACGTAAAACTTCAAACATCTGTTTAATATCATTCTCAGCTAAACTAGCTGTTGGCTCATCCATGATTAATACTTTAATATCATTTGATAGTGCTTTTGCTATTTCAACCATTTGTTTCTGGGCAACAGAGAGAGATCCAACTAAGTCTTTGGGATTTATCTTTGTTCCAAGAGTTTCAAGTATTTTAGCAGATCTATTATTTATTTCTTCCCAATTAACTTGAGAAATGGGACCTACTTTACGTGTTATAAGTTTTCCCATAAATATATTTTCAGCTACACTAATTGTATTTATTAATGAGAATTCTTGATAAACGGCACTAATTCCTAGTGCTCTTGCATCAAATGTTGAATGTATTTGCATTAACTTCCCATCAAGATAAACACTACCTTCATCACTTGTATAAGCACCTGTAATTATTTTGATAAGAGTACTTTTTCCAGCTCCATTTGCTCCAACTAGAGCATGAACTTCACCCTTTTTAACACTTAGACTTGCTTTATCAAGAGCTCTAATACCACCAAAACACTTTGTTATATTTTCTGCTCGTAAAATAATATCTGCCATTTTTAAAGAACCTTCCTTATATTTCTAGAGGTGAGAGGACTATCCATAACTGAAAGTCCTCTCTTATTAAACTCGTTGTAAGAGTTTATTATCGACCAACTAAATCTTTGTGTTCTTCAATGTATTTTTGAACATCAGCTTTATCATTCTTTACATATGTTTTTAGAGGGATTAAAGTTGTTGATGGAACACTCTTTCCGTTGATTGCATCAATTGATAATTTGATTGATTGGTAGCCAATATCATAAGGCATTTGAGTTGTTACAGCTTGTAGATTAACGCTATCTGATAGCATACTATTTGCTACATCAACACTCATATCTGTACCCATGATAACAATATTTGTATTACCTTGGTTTTCCAAAGCTGCTATACATCCTTGAAGACTTGTTAGATTCCAAGCCCAGAATACATCTACATCAGGTTGTGCTGTTAAGATTTGTTCTGTAATATTTACACCCTCATCCATTAATTCAGCATCTTGAGCAGCTACTACTACAATTTTACTATCTTTCGCTACAGCGTCTTTGAAACCATTACAGCGTTCAACACCTACTTCATAACTACTATTAGTTAATAAAGCCATCTTTACGCTTCCTGAGAAATTTTCATCAATATATTTAACAGCATATTCACCAGTTAATTTACCTAATTCATAGTTTGATACACCAACAAAACCGTTTGTATCTGTATTAACTGTTGTATTCCAGTTGATAACAGGAATGTTTTGATCTTTAGCATTTTCAACAGCTGCTACAGATGCATCTGCTGATAGTGGAGAAATACAAATTGCATCAACGCCTTGAGCTAAGAATCTATCAACATTATCAGCTTCTTTTGAGATTTCATTATCTGAACTTACAATTGAAACATCTACATTTAATTCTTTACCAGCTGCTTCCATACCTTTTATAACTTCAGCATACCATTCTCCTGAAGTATTCATGATAACAGATCCAATTTTTAATTTAGATGAATCCTTAACTGCTCCACTTTCCTCATTGCTACCACTAGCACTAACACTAAAACTAACCATTAAACAAACACCAAGAATGCTTAAAAATTTTTTCATAATTTTTCCTCCGATTTATTTCTCACTCACTAAGTAAGCTTAATTAACTATAAATCAGATATAGAGAAAGGGAATTCGATTTTATTATCAATGTGTACGATTTTTTCATATTTTGTGTTTATTAAATACTCTTACAAAAGATGTCATTGAATAAAGATAATTGTTGTATAACTTATTATTTGTAAATAAATTAATTATTTTAATTTAGTTTAAAATACAAAAAATTCCCTTTCGGGAATTATTGAATAATGCAAATATAATATTTACCTACAAAATTTGATTTTTAAATTTTTATACTATCATTTAATTTAAAAAATAAAAAAATCATCAATTAGGAGAGTTAAAATACTTCTCATAATTAATGATTTGTTAAACTTTATTTATTATTTCTTAATGTAAATTTTCAAGAGAATCTCTGTAGAATTCTTCTAATCTAATTACAAGTTCTTCTCTGTCTCCATTTTCCATAGCTTGTACTATTTTTTCTCTACTTTTAATAGCAGATTTCATAGAACCTGGAACATTTAGAATCTTAATAGCTGAATCTTTTCTTAATAGAATAATTGTTTGCATCAATTTTGTATAAACTCCATTTCCGCAGTTACTACCAATATATAGATCCATATCAGTTAAAAGTTGGAGAAATTCTTCTGCACATATTTTTCTAACCTTAACACTTGAAATCTTTGAGAACAAATTTTTGCACTCATCCAGTTTATTATTATCAAGATTATCAAAGAAACTTAGATAAACTTCACTTTCAATTAGTTTACGAGCATCATAAATGTCATCAACGTTTTCTAACTCTTTATGGTACATCCAGCTAACTGTTTCGCTTGGAATACTAGAATCACTATTAGCTACAAAACTTCCACCACCTGGTTTGATAACAATCATACCGATTAGTGATAGTGCTCTAAGAGCTTCTCTAACTCTATTTCTAGTTACATTGAACATTGCTGCAAAGTCGCGCTCTGTTGGAAGTTTTTCTCCTGCACTTAATTCTCCTGAGACAATTTTTGATGCTATCTGCTCCATAATCTGCTCAGATAATGTACTTTTTTTTAATGCATTTACTTCCATTGGATTCTTCCTCAATATTTTATGATATAATTAGTTAATTATATCATAAAACTCTTAAATTATTAATACTTTATTTTTTCTTCACCATGAGCATCTGATTCATAGCAGGCTTCAACTACACACATTGTTTTATATGCATCTTCAACACTATTTTTATAATCAAATGAAGGATCTTCTAATTTTCTCAACATTCCACCCATTGTTCCAATAAAAGCTTCTGGGAACCAGCTACCTACTAATGGTAATTCTTTCCATTCACTCATACCATCACAAATGTATTCTAATTTATCGGCTCTTCCTTTAGGGTAATCAAGAATTAATCCAATTGTTAATCTAATAGCACCATTCATGCCTTCAATCTTTAAACAACTCTCTTGATAATCAGGAGCAAAATCATGTGCGTGATTTGTAGAGATATTTACTCTCATAATTTTACCATAATCAAGTATTGTTGTTGTTGCAGTTTGTGTAAGTTTTGGAGATTTTGGACTCATCATAGTTTTACAATATACTCCAGATGGATCACCAAATAGAGATCTTACTGCATCAATATAATGAATACTATGATAATTAATCTCACACCTCTCTTTATGTTCTAGAAATGTCCAAAGTGCCCAAGGTTGAAGTGTTACAACTCTCCAATCAACATCATAGACTTCCCCTATTAGGTTATCTTCAAGCATTTTTTTAACTTCAAGCATATATGGAGCTTGTCTTAATTGGAAATTAATTCCTGCTACAAGATTCTTTTTATGGCAAATATCTAATATCTCTTTTGCCTCTTCAATAGATTCTCCCATAGGTTTTTGAATTAATACGCCACTGTTTTCTGGTAATTTTTTTAATACAGTTATGAATAAACTAGCAGGAAGTGCAATATCATAAACACAATCTTCTTTACTTGCTTCTTCAATTGCTAAATCTAAGTCATCATAAACTCTATCTATGTTGAATTCCTTAGCAACTTCTTCAGCTTTAGCTTTTGTTCTATTATAAATACCAAAGATTGGAAAATTAGCTAATTTATATGCAGGAAGCTGAGCATCCTTTATTATTTCTCCAGCTCCAATTATTAATATTTTTCTTTTTGTAGGATCATTAGGCATTGCCGGGCAATATTCTAACTCTTTAATATCTTTAATCATTTTTAATACCTTTCATTTTGTAAATTTTAATTGCATTTAAATAAAAGAACTTGTCTTTAAAAATTTGACTTCTTCCCTCACAAATGCTTAGCATAGCTCTTGTCCAATCATCAAAGCTTAAATTTAGTGTACACACAGGATAATTACTTGCAAACATAATTCTATCTTCGCCAAAGCTATCAAAAGTGTGATTAACTAAACCCTCTATTTCACTTACACAGCTACTTGATAGACCAGATACTTTAACACTTACATTATCTAGTTTTGAAATATCTGATATATCTTTTTTAAATTTTTTCACATACAAAGCATCATCAATATTCTGCATATCAAATAAACCCATATGATTTAATACAAATTCGGTTTCTGGACATTTCTTTGCTAGTTCATAAAAATCATCTAATTCTTCAGCTCGGAGGCAAGCTTCAAATATTAAATTATATGAACCAAGTAATTTTACATTTTCAATAAATTGAGGTTGTAAACAAGTTCCTTTTTTAGCACTTGGTACATGCAAAATATAACGTACACCTTTAACATTAGGTTCATTTACATAAGGGGTTAAAAATGAATCTAAATCATTTGATTCCATAGGTGCATAGATTGTTATACCGGAAACTAATGTATCACTATCATTTACAACACTCACAAAATAATCATTTTCAGCCTTTTTTTGTTCTTCTATTGTATCAAGTTCAACGTGTTCACATCCAATAACCTTATATTCGCAATTAGTACTAACAGCTTTTAAATAGTCCTTTAGAACTATTGGTTTATCTAGTGTATCGGTATCTTCTAACCAGAGCACTCTAAATTGATTTAAATCAAATATATGCATATGTGTATCAATTATATTTTGCATAAAATCATCCTCTAAAATTTAATCATTACTTTAAGCATTGATCCAGCGTTTTGATTGAAGTCTTCAAAAGCCTTTGCTGCATCATCTAAATCATATAGATTTGTAACAACATCATCAATTGAAATAACTTTTTCACTCAACATATCAATAGCTTCTTCAAAATCTTCAGGTCTTGCATTTCTAGAGCCTAAGATTGTTAATTCTTTTTGTTGAATTGATGTAAATAAGAATTCAGCAGGTTTTTTGCCAACACCAAGTTGGATCATACGTCCACCAAAGGCAGCAGATTCTACACAACTTAGAGAAGTCTGAGGTAAGCCTACAGCCTCTATTGTTACATCATAGCCGTTTCCTTCACTATATTTCTTTACACCTTCAGTAAAAGCCTCAGGACTTGAATTTAATATAGTATGTTGGATACCAAATTTCTTTGCATATTCTAATTTATCTTTTGCAACATCAGAAATTGTAACAATAGCGCCTTTACTTAATGCACTAAGTGCTGCCATTATACCAATTGTTCCAGCTCCAACTACTAGTACTTTTTCACCCTTTTTAATATTTGCTCTCTTAACACCATGATAACCAATACAGAATGGTTCAACTAATGCTAGAGTTTTAGCTGACAAGCCTTTGCCATGGAAAAGTCTTGATACAGGGAGAGTGATATATTCTGAGAAGGCACCTTCTCTTTGGATACCCATAGTCTTACTAGACATACAACAGTTGATTAATCCTTGTTGACAAGAATAGCAGTGACCACATACAAAATATGGATTAGCTGTAATTATATCGCCTTTTTTAAAGCCTTCTTTATTTTCACCAATTTCCACAATCTCAGCAGAAAATTCGTGACCAGGAACTCTTGGATATGTTATATATTTCATTGTTCCTCTGTAACTGCTTAAATCACTTCCACAGATACCACCGTATAATAATTTTAATAAAGCCTCGCCCTCTTTTACTACAGGTTTTTCAGCTTCAATTACTTCTACTTTTCCTTGATCCCACATCATTATTTCTTTCATTTTAAAATCCTTTATTTGTTTCTTCTTTCAACACTTATGATATGTTCACATACCATAGCTAAATCACCATTCTGTTTTGTAATTGAAATTGCTTCTACTACAAATCCTCTATCAGGATGTTTTGGTGAGTCTCTTTTTTCTTTAATTGTTACACTTACACTGATGGTATCGCCGATGAATACAGGTTTAATAAAACGAAGTCTATCATAGCCATAGGTAAAAGCTTTAGGGTTGATATCACCACACTGAAGGCCCATTCCTATACTAAATATCATTGTTCCATGAGCAATACGTTGTCCAAATTCAGTAGTTTTTGCAAATTCTGCATCAACATGATGTGGATAAAAATCTCCAGTATGTCCGGCATGAACTACAAAATCAGTTTCAGTCATTGTTCTAGAACCACCTTCTCTAACAATACCAATTTCAAAATCTTCAAAATATATATCTTTAGTCATTATTAATTCTCCCTTTTAAAGTATTTATCATTATCTTGCCCAATTTTAGGGGAAGGTTTACTTCCTTTAAAATGTTCACCATCGATTCTAATAGGACAAACTAACATACTCATCTTTTCTTTATTCTGTAATTCAATTTCTTGAATCATATCCAAACTCTTAAACTGCTCTTCTTCAATTAACATGTCCCATGTATAGATATTACTGCACCAAATATCATGGGCTTGTAATATTTCTAGCCAATGAGCTGTTGTATTGCTTACAAGGAAATCTCTTAGTATTGCTTTTATTTCATCACGTTTTGTAGACCAGGTTGTTGGATCTGTATATTTTTCAAGTTCCTTACAACCAATTAATTCACCAAGTAGAGGAATAGCAACAATAGCAATTGTGATGTACCAATCTTTTGTTTTATAAATACCATAAGGAGCATTTGTATAGAAATTTGCATTTGATACAGCTGATCTTTGAGGTACTATGTGACCATCATTTAAGAAAGTTGTAAAACCTTCAAATTGTAAATCGATAATTGATTCAAGCATGCTTACTTGAACAAGAGAGCCTTTATTTGTTCTTTCTCTTGAAATTAATGCAGCAAGTATACCTTGAGCTAAATGTTGACCGGCTAACATATCAGCTACACTTAGTCCTACTGGAGTTGGTAGTTTATCTCTCTCTCCTGTAGACATACACATTCCTGATATTGCTTGAACTAATAAATCTTGTCCTGGTTTATCTTTTAATGGTCCATCTTGAGAATAGCCACTAATTTCGCCATAGATGAGTTTATCATTAACCTTTTTTACTGATTCCCAGTCGATACCTAATCGTTTACTGACACCTGGTCTAAAGTTTAATATCATTACATCAGCCATTTTTAAAAGAGGAATTAAATCCTTTTTACCTTTTTCTGATTTTAGATCAATTGTTATTCCATCTTTATCTCTATTAATTACGTGAAAAAGAGAACTATCTTCATCAATAACTAGGTTAGAGGTATACATTGTTCTACAAATATCACCAGATGGTTGTTCAACCTTTATTACATGAGCACCTAAATCAGCTAATCTAAGAGCTGTAGAGGGACCTGCTAAAAGTTGACTAAAATCTAATACAGTTACACCTTCTAATGGTTTCATTATTTAGCTCCTTCTTTATTATCTAAAAGATTAAATTCTTTAGTAATTTTCTCTGTATCTTCACCAAGAGAGGGAGCCCATTTACTACTCATATTCTTCTCTCCATTAATTCTAATTGGACATCTTGTTGTTACAATATCTCTGTGACCAGGACGACCGGTGTGAATTAACATATCCAAATGTTTAAATACAGGACTCTCTAATAATTGTTTCCAATCAAGAACTTCACTACACCAATAATTTCCCTTTTCAAGAATTTCTAACCATTCAGCTGTAGTTTTTTGCATCATTCTATCTTCAATTATAGCCTTGATTTCATCTCTCTTTTCAAAACAAACGGATGGATTATCATATATTTTAAGTTGTGGTAGTTCCATTAGTTCACCAAGAAGAGGAACAGATCCCATTGATAGAGCTATACAATCATCTTTTGTCTTATATAGACCATATGGTGCCCCAAGATATGGGTGAGCATTATGAATCTTTGCTCTCTTTGGAGGTTGGTGGCCATCATTTAGATAGGTAGCAAATACTTCAAATTGAACATCCATGATTGATTCAAGAAGACTAATTTCTACTCGTCCGCCCTCATGTGTTCTAAATCTTCTAAATAAAGTAGCAAGGATACCTTCTGCTAAATGAATACCTGCAAAAGCATCAGCCATTGCAAGAGCTGCTGGAGTTGGAAGATCTCCATCATCCCCGTTTAGATTAACAAAACCAGAAATTGATTGAACCATTAAATCTTGACCAGGTCTTTTAACCCAAGGGCCTTTACTACCATATCCAGTAACAGATGCGTATACTATTTCTTTATTAATTTTCTTTACAACATCATAGCCTAATCCAAGTTTATCCATTACGCCTGGTCTAAAGTTTTCAATAATTACATCTGCTTTTTTAATCAAAGCTTTAACAATCTCTAAATCTTTTTCATTTTTTAAGTCAGCACAGAAGCTTTCTTTATTTCTATTTATAGTATGAAAAAGTACGCCATCTCCATCGCTAATTAGATTTTCAAAAACTAATCTTCTGCCGTTATCACCACCTTGAGGACGCTCGACTTTAATTGTTCTTGCACCCAAATCAGCCAGTCTTAGAGCAGCTGAAGGTCCAGCTAAAAATTGACTAAAATCTAATACTATAATGCCATCTAATGCATTCATTTTTTATCTCCATTACCACAGATTTTTTTATAATCTTTATCAAGGAAATCAAGGATTTCCGCACGACTAATATTCTTTAGCATATAATCTTTTATTCTTACTGTTGCTTCTTCTTGGAATTCTAAATATCCATTAAATCTAGGTCTTAATATTGCTCTATCTAATGTATCTAGAGTATTTCTAAAGAAATCATTAGTGATATAATTTGCTCTATCTGATTCCCAAGCTAGTCGATGTCCAGGTTGTCCACCATTTTCAACATAGATAGATTCTTGGATTATTGGACTTGCACAATATTTCATATAATCGACTGCAATATCTTTATTATTAGCTCTAGTCGATAGAGCTAAACCGGCTCCACCTAAAATAGTTCTAAGAGGTTTATCCTTATAAGTTACAGTATTTGCACTACTAATAATCGCATCTCCATATCCTAATCTTGAATAATTTGAATATCCAAAATCAAAAGGAGTATATAGAGCTTTTTTGTTTTTATTTGAAAGTTCTTCATATATTCCAATTGGATTTTTATAGAAGTATTCATCCTTCAAATAACTAAATAGATGATCAATTATATTAAGAGATTCATCTAAAACATCTCTCTCTGCAATCATATTATTTTCAAATATAGAATGTGAAATAGCATCACAAAACATGTATAGTTGCATTAATAGACTAGTACCATTGCCAGAACAGGCTATTAAACCATCTTTTGCAAGATCTAATACATCCTCATAGGTTTTAGGTAATTCAACTTTATTTTGAATTAACTTTTCATTTGAATAAAAAGCTATTGGAGAGGCTGCATCAATAGCTAGCGCTAATTGATGATTATCATATGTATAACTCTCATATGAACTGCCTACGCTATTTTTCTTCTGCTCTGCTAAGAATTCTCTATCAATAAAATCTTCTAAATGAGTATATGAGTTATGTGCGTATGCAAAGCCTGTCCAAGGATGATCTACAACCATAAGATCATATTTTTTTGAGAGTTCATCTACATTTGCTCCCCCAAAATCATGAAGAGACCTAGTATCCCAGATTATTTTCACATCACTGTGAAGTTCCATATATCGCTGCGCAGTCGCCATGACGGGGATATTTCCCCTGCTATGATTCCAAGCTATTCCTCTTATGGTAGTCATAGATGCTCCTTAATTTTCTTTTGGTGTTGTGGTGGTACCAATTATTAAACACAGTCTAACACATAAATATTATTATGCAAGAACTTTTTTTAAAAATTATTAACCTTTAATATTTATGTAAGAAACTATTGACAATAAATTATTAAGTGGTAATATTGGTGGTGTGGTGGTACCAATCTTCAAGTAGGAGAATTATAATGCAAAATGTTGTTGATACAATTGAAAAGGTTTATGGAAATGAATACCCAGTTAAGGTATTGCAATTTGGAGAGGGAAATTTTCTAAGAGCTTTTGCTGATTGGATGATTGATATAGCTAACAAAGAAGAACTATATAAGGGCTCTGTTGTTATTTCACAGCCTATTGAAAATGGTCTAGGTGATTTATTAAATTCACAAGATTGTGTTTATACAGTAGCTATGAGCGGAAATGAAGATGGTAAAGCACTTCAAAAATTCCACAAAGTAACATCTGTTAAAAAAGTTATTAATCCATATAAGGATTATGATGAATTAATGAATATTGCAGCCCTAGATACTCTAGAAGTTATTATCAGTAATACTACTGAGGCGGGTATTGTTTATAGAGAAGGTGATAAATTAACTGATAGACCTCCTGTATCATACCCTGCTAAATTGACTGCAGTACTTTATCATAGATATAAAACATTCAACGGAGCTAAAGATAAGGGCTTATTAATTCTACCTGTTGAATTAATTGATCATAATGGCGAAAACCTTAAAAGAATTGTACTTCAATATGCTACTGAGTGGAAACTTGAACAAGAGTTCATTGATTGGTTAAACAATGATAATGAATTCACATCAACTCTTGTTGATAGAATTGTTACCGGCTACCCTAGAGATACAATCAAAGACTTTGAAAAACAACTTGGTTATGTTGATAATGCTTTAGTTACATGTGAATCTTTCAACCTTTGGGTCATTCAAGGTGATAAAAAATGGGCAGATAAACTACCTATTCATAAAACTTCTGCAAATGTTATTTGGACAGATGATGTAACACCATATAAAAAGAGAAAGGTAAGAATACTTAATGGTAGTCATACAGCTTTTGTACCATGCGCATATATTGCAGGCTATGAAACCGTTCTAGAATTCTTTACAGATTCTATTTTTGGCGAAGTTGAAGTTGATCTAATTAATAATGAAATCAAAAAGGTAATAGATTTACCTAAAGATGAATTAGATGAGTTTGCAGAGGCTGTAATGAATAGATTTAGAAATCCATATATTAAGCATTTCCTCTATGCAATCACATTAAATAATACTTCAAAATTCACAGCTCGTTGTTTACCAACAATTAAAGAGTATGTTGAAAGAGAAAACAAATTACCAAAACGCTTTGCCTACACCCTAGCTGGTTTTATTAGATTCTACGATTGCATAGAAACAGAAAAAGGTTTTGAAGGTCATAGAGATAATAAAGAAACATTTGTTATTAATGATGATAAAGAAATCTCATCATTCTTCTGTGATTTATATAAGAATAATGATGATAAAGCTATTGTTCATAAAGCTCTATCTAATAAAAATCTTTGGGATGGATTTGATATTAGTAGTATCGAAGGACTAGAAGATTTAGTACTTAATGATTTTAAATTAATCAGAGAAAAAGGTATGGAAGAAGCTTTAAAAGAGCTTAAAGATAGTTTTTAAACAAATAATTTAAACAAAATGCCCATCCAAATTTGGATGGGTTTCTTTTTAATAGTTAGATTAAAGTCTTTAATTAAATATAAAGTAACTTTTATATTTAAATTATAATAATAGCCTATTTTATACATTATCATGCTAATATAAAGCAGTATTATCAATTTAGTGACTTTATTTGATAAATTATAGGTTATTGCAATTATTACACATAGAATAAAATGATCGTTTTTAGAATATGGAAAACTTTAATAAACAGTCGTTTTACTCTATCTTCTTATATTTTTCATGTAGATAATATTTCCTGTAATTTGCAAGTGATATTTTCATTCTCTCTTCAAATAAGATGCAAAAATGATGATAGTCTTTAAATCCCAATAAAGTTGCAATTTCCTTTGGACTTTTACTCTCATCTAATAATAGTTTCTCACTCTCTTCTAATCTTGTTGAATTAATTAATTCTCTAAAATTCTTAAAACCATTATCTTTTATTATTTTTTGTAATTCAATTTTTGTAATATCAAGATGTTCAAGCATACTACTCACTAGTATTTTTTTATTACTATTATTAATAATATATTCTTTAATTCGATTATTAATATTACTAATAGTATCATTTTCTTGAGAAGCTTGATCTGAATTCCATGAAATTATTTTGGAAATATAATCAGATAAAAGTAAGAGAGATGGAAGTATCATCGTTAAATCAATACTAGCTGGCTTTACAAAATTATTGTAGGTTTCTAAAGCTTTAATGTGTCTGCATTGATTCTCTTTTGTAAAAAATTGATTGATTGTTTCAATGGCAGATTTATTATCTCTATCAAAGCTATTAACATTTATAGAACCATAAACACTTTTATCAACCATAATAGGTACAACGAGTTCTTCAACACCAAGAGGACAGCGAGAGAGATACCAATTGCCACTCTTACAACCCTCATATAGAACATCTTTATAATCCATGCAAGCTTTATATCCAACTTCAGTTTCTTTTACAAACATACAGTAAGGAGAAGAGTGAGCAATAAAAGGTCTAATTGCTAATTCAAAGTTCTCATCTGCATTTATAAAGCCAACATAATCTTTTATTGTAATTTCTAGATTATACATATCCTTTGTATTATTGATGAAACTTATAAGATTCTTATAGTTGTATTTTGTTTTCACTTTTATACCTTCTCCTAAATTCGCTTGGACTGATTTTCATTAAATTTGTAAACACTTTACTATAGTAAGAGACATCATCAAATCCAACAAATTCAGAGATTTCATTGATTGTATTATTACTATTTACGAGATAAGTTTTAGAGATTTCAATTTTCAATTTGTTAATATAAGTATTAATATTCATACCCACATATTTTTTAAAATTATGAGAGACATAGGATGTACTATAATTACAATATTTAGAGAGTTCCTCTACACTGATTTTTTCATTTATATGCTGCTTAATATAAGTTATTGCATTGTGTATAAATTTATCCATCTGATCGTTTGAACTTTTTTGCTGCAAAGTTGCCACATTCTCTTCTTTAATAAATTTATTTGCACTCTGCGATATTGTGGCAGAAATGAATTCTAGAGATGAAATAATTTCATTAATTTTGGACTCTGATAAGTTAAATAAGGGAAGTTTTTCATAGTTTTTCTCTAAATCTTTTATATTTAAACTTGGAAAATTTTTACCAACTTGATGAAAATTCTTGATTTTATTATCATCTTGAGTCCTAAAACAACCGAATGTAATGGCACCCACAACTATATTATTACAAATTATTGGTACTATATATTCAAGAACTCCTGCATGACATTTACCGCAAAATGTTGACATATTTGCATTAGCTTTTTTGAATATTTTGGGTACCATGTTATGGCACTCTCTAAGTGCTTTTGGATCACTTTTAACTGCCTTGCAGTATGGTAATCCATGTTCCATGTATGGAGATAAGATATCATAGAGATCATGGTTTGAACATATAAACCCATTAAAATCCTTTATACATATAATAGCATCATAATTTTCAATCAATGTATCAAAATAGTGCCTTAAACTTGTTTTATAGTCCATATTTACTCCATCTCAATTATATTAGGCTCTTATTCTATTATTTGTCAATTGCTAGCCTTGTTATTTTTTGACCCTATAATTTTTCAAAAATAGAATTTCAAAGTACCATAGGAAAACAACTATTGATGGATTTTATTTAGATTATATGTATATAAATATTGTAAAAATAATTTGTGAATTTATTTCAAAATATTAGTAAAATATACTCTCTATCTTTTACATTCAAAAGGTAATATTTTCTATATTTCAGATATGATTATTATAGAAAATTTTTATATTCATTTGTTATATTATGCAAATTAAACTGAAATAAGTATTGCAGAATTTTACAAATTCTATGCATTTTTTTTCATTGTAATATCCAAAATCTGTAGTATGTTAAAACTATGAAAGAAATAGTTAGTGATTTAGTAGTAATTGGTGGAGGACTTGCTGGAGTATGTGCAGCTATAGCTTCATCGAGACTTGGAAATAAAGTTAGTTTGATTAATAATCGTCCTGTTCTAGGTGGTAATAGTTCTAGTGAAATTAGAGTTTGGTCACGTGGTGCTACAGGTGGTGGTAATATTTATAGCGAAGAAATGGGTATTATCGGAGAACTTAAACTTGCAAATCAATATAGAAATCAAGAAGGCAATCCTGTAATTTGGGATGATATTATTCTTGATGCAGTATTAAAAGAGAAAAATATTCAGTTATTTTCAAACACTCAAGTTGTTGATGCAAATGTTAAAGATGGCCATATCAATGATATTGAAGCCTATAGTATCAATGATGAGAATCATTATAAATTTAGTGCACCATATTTCATTGATGCCACTGGTGATGGATTAATTGCATTAAAAGCTGGCATGGAATTTCGTATTGGAAAAGAGAGCAAATACGAATTTGATGAAAAGTACGCAGATGAAGAATCATCATCTAATACTCAAGGATGCACACTATTATTCTTTACAATAATGAGAGATCACAAAGTTGAATATAAAGCACCAGAATATGTTTATTCTATGGATAAAATTGAAAAAATACTTGGAAATGGTGGTAGATTTGTCAACGAAAGAACTGAAGGCAGTGATTTATGGTGGATTGAATATGGTGGAGAAAATGACAAACTAAATGATCTTCAAAGTATTACAATTGAATTAAAAAAACTCTCATTAGGTGTTTATAACTATATTAAAAACTGTGGAAAATTTGATAGCGATAATTTAGATCTTCTTTGGACTAGTAACCTACCGGGAAAAAGAGAATCAAGAAGATTTAAAACAGAACATATACTAACTAGTACTGAAATCATTGAGACTAAAACTTTTGAGGATGTAGTATTCTATGGCGGTTGGTTTTTAGACTTCCATCCATCTAAAGGCATTTATAGTACTGAAGATAGTTGTTTACAGATTAAAGTACCTGTTTATGGAATTCCTCTTAGATGTTTATACAACGTTAAACAGGACAACCTACTTTTAGCAGGTAGAATTATTGGTACAACCCATGCAGCATTTGCATCTACTAGAATTATGGATACATGTGCACTTAGTGGACAGGCTGCCGGTACTGCAGCATCAATACTATGTAGAGAAAACCAACCAACATCATACTTAAAAGACAATTATCAAGAAGTCCAGAAAAATCTATTAGATATGCTACTAGTTGGAAAAGAACCTCATGAAAAGGGTTTATCCTATGATGTTGAAGCCTCTTCTATAAAGGACTTTGAAAGTATAGAAGAAGGTTCACTTGAACTTACTGAGGAAATATTTCTTACCATTCCTGGAGAAGAGGTTTCAAAGGCTACAATTGTAATTGATAATAGAAACAATAAAGAGGTTTCAGTTATTGTTAAAGCTATTAATAATCATTTGCCAAATACATGTGTTAAGGAATTCGTAGCCTTTAATCCTATAGTATTAAAAAGTGGAAGAAATGAAATAGATTTATCATTTATTACATTAACAGATAAATATCTCACAATAGTATTTGAAAAGAAAGAAGGAGTTTACTTCCCTCTTCAAAGAGCCAATCTTTTTGGCATCTTAATGGGATATTATGAGAAGAAATCCTATTTTAATCCTATTTTAAAATTAAAAGATTATAATAATTATAATAGTGAAAATTTGAATGATGGATATACAAGAGTATATGATAATTCAAGACTATTCTTAACTGAAAAATCTGATGATAGTCAAATAGAATTAACTCTAAATGACAGTTCATTAGCTAATGAGAGAGAATCTCTCAAAATGGAATTATTCTTAGATCCTGGATTAGAACTAGAGATGCCAAGTTCAAAAGCCCCTCATATTTCAGAGAGTCATAACATTGCCTTGAGAAAAGGTGTTGCACCAACATTGATTAAGAACTTCAATGTTCAAGTGATTAATGATAATGAGATTAAAGATATTGAAATAAGAAATAACTATCAAAGAAGAGTAGAATTAGAGATTTCAGGTAAAATTGGAACTATTATTAAAATACATTTATTAGACACTTATGGTTCAAAATTATTTGGACTATTTGAAATAAAACTATCAAAAAAGGAGATATGATTTTATGAAAAATTTAAAAAAAGTAGTTGCTCTCACATTATGCGCTGCTCTATCATTTACTAGCGTTTTTGCAAACGGTGCAAAAGAAGAGTCTAAAGTAGCACAACAGGGTATGACTTTTAGTAACTGGAGCGGAAGTGAAGCTGGCTCTAAAGAAGTTATTGAATGGATGATTAGTAGCTTTAATGAATCACAGGGAGTTGAAAATCAAGTAACACAAATTAACTGGCCTTGGGGTGATACAGAATCACAACTTGCTCTTAGAGCACAAGGTAGCCAACAATTTGATGTTGCACAAATCGATATAAAAATGCTTCCTGCTTTAGCTCAGGCTGGTGTATTAGCAGATGTTTCAACAATATTCCCAGAAAATTATTTCAAAGATAATTTTACTCAAGGTGCAATTAATGTTGGACAATATAAGGGTGTTCAATATGGTGTTCCTTGGACTGTTGCACCAATTGCTATGATTAGTAATACACAAATTTTAAAAGATAGCGGAGTTGATTTTGAAATCAAAACAATTGCTGATTTTGAAAAAGCTTGTGATATGGTTCTAAAAAATCATCCTTCTAACAATGATAGTGATAAAGGAAATGACATTGTTCCTTTTGCAGCAATGACTAAAGATAGTGGAACTACAGCACCAGATTTCCTAGTATGGCTTTGGACCTTCTGTGGCAATGTATTTGATAATGATGGCAACTGTACTTTAGACAACCAACAAAGTATTGATGCATTAAATTGGTTCAAATCTTTGAAAGATAAGGGCTATATTCAAGAAGCAATGGGTAGAGGTGATGCAAGAATCTTATTTAAAGAAGGTAGAGTTGCATTCTATAATGATGCTCTAGGTGCTAAGGGTGCTATCCAAAACGAGAAGTTTGGTAACATTGAAGACTATGTTTTACCTATGTGTAACCCTGTACTAAAATCAGGCGATTTACCACAAGCTAATGCATGGGGTCACTTATTAGTAATAATTAAGAAATCACCAAAAACAGCTGATGCAAAAACATTCATTGAATACTTACTATCAGATGATGTAGCACTTAAATATTTCAAAGATACAGGTAAATTACCTTCTAAGAATTCAGTATTAGCAAATGATCTTGTTAAGAATGACTATTGGTCAAATTCTTGGACACCAATTCTTCAAAATGCTCGTCTAACAGAATTAGTTGGAATGAATGCTGCTGTATATAATTCAATTATAACAGAAGAACTTCAATCTCTTCTTTCAGGAAACAAGAGTACTGAAGAAGTAGCTAAAACTATGAAGAGTAGAATTGAAAATATTTAATAATAATTAATTGATATCTCTACTTATTGTTTTAAGTAGAGATGTCTCTGGAGTAATAATGAGTAAAACAACACGAGCTCAAGCAAGAATGGGATGGATATTAATATTACCAGCACTCTCTATTTTTGCACTAATGATTTTTTATCCCTTTGTAAATTCAATCGCAATTAGTTTTACAAATAGAAATCTAATATTTCCTGTGCATGAATTCATAGGGTTAAAAAATTATCAGAAACTATTTAGTGATCCTAATACACTAAAGCTAATTGGAATCACAGCTAAATTTGTAATATTTGCTACCCTATGTCCTTTTACCCTTGGTTTTATTTGGGCATTACTAATGAATCAAAAGTTTAAAGGCTCAGAATTCATAAGAGGATTAACACTTGTTAACTGGGTTATCCCTGGTATCGCAATCGGATTTTTATGGACTTGGATTTTTAATGGCGATTATGGAATTTTAAATGCATTGCTAATTAAACTAGGATTTTTAGATAAAAATCTAATCTGGCTAGGTGGAAAACAAACTTCTATGATTGCTGTAGTTACAGCTAGAACTTGGCAAATGTTCCCTTGGTATATGGCCTTTATTATGGGTGGTCTACAAGCAGTTCCTAAAGAACTTTGTGAAGCCGCAACTATCGATGGATCTAATAACTGGCAAGTCTTTAAACATGTAATTATACCAACTGTAAAACCTGTTTTAATTCTTATCTTAATTTTAGGTACAATAAGTAACCTACAACACTTTGATTTAATCATGGTTATGACTGGTGGTGGACCAGAGAGGTCTACATCAACCTTTGCAACTCAAGTATATGAAATAGCTTTCAAACAATACAACTTAGGAAAAGCTGCGGCCCTTGGCGTTATATGGGCAGTATTACTGGGTCTATTCAGCAGTTTCTATCTACGAAATCTTAAGGAGAATTAATATGTTTCAACAGACTAAGGCCTTTAGGGTTTTCTTTTGGGCAATGATTATAATAATTGGATTTTTTGCATTTTTCCCACAGCTTTGGATGATTTCAACTTCATTGAAGCCTGAAATAAAAATGTATGAACTTTCATTTTTTAGCGATTTTGATTTGTTCAATATTAAAAATATAATAACAAACGCAACTTTTATTCACTATCTTCGTAATGGATTTATAGTATCAAGTGTATCCTGTGTATTATCTACAGCTGTATCAGTATTTGCTGGTTATAGTTTTTCAAAATTCCGTTACAAAGGTAGAAAACCTGTAATGGCATTGATTATGATTTCACAAGCTTTTCCTCAAGGTTTATTATTAATATCTTTATATCCAATGATGCAAAAGATTGGAATTATTGACACTATGCCTTCAATCATACTTGCATATATTGCACTAACTCTACCGGTTGGTACATGGACTCTTAAAGCATATTTTGACCAAGTTCCACAATCTTTACTAGAAGCTGCTAGAGTAGATGGTTCTTCTGAGTGGAGAACAATGTTCCAGATTATTATTCCTCTTGCACTACCTGGCATGTTAACAGTTGCCATTTATAGTTTTGTATGGGCATGGAATGATTTACTTTACGCTTTAACTTTGATTTCTACTACATCAAGAAGAACTCTTGCATCTGGTATGATATTTATGTTTACAGGTGAAGGTGGTAATGATTGGATTGGTATGATGAGTGCATCTGTTGTAGCATCAATTCCTATTGCAATATTATTTGTATTTTTACAAAGATATTTTATTGCAGGATTAACTGCAGGAGCAGTTAAAGGTTAATTAATTAAATGATAAAAAATATTGTATTTATATTACCAGATCAACTTCGTCCTGATTATCTAGGCTGTTATGGAGCATCATTTGCCCATACTCCTAATATTGATAAACTAGCAAAAGAAGGTATAAAATTTGACTCCTGTATATCTCCTTCTCCACTTTGTGTACCTGCTAGGGCATCATTATTAACAGGATTAAGTGCCATTGAAAATGGTGTATTAAATAATCTTGCTTGGCTTAGACCAGATTACAAATCATGTGGAATTGAAACTTGGCCTAGTATACTAAGCAATAATGGTTATTCAACAACTGCTATTGGAAAAATGCATTTTTATCCTTGGGATGAAAATGAAGGTTTCCAAAGTAGAATAATCTGTGAAGATAAAAGACATATTTTAATTCGTGATGATTATGCAGATTATCTTGAAAAGAAAGGGCTGAGAAAATTCCATGGTAATGAAGTAGAAGGTTATAGGGAAAATGGAGGGGCAGTAATTAACCCTCTTCCTTATGAAGATCAAGCTGATACTTGGATTACAGATCAAAGTATTAAATTCATTGAGGAAGTTGAAAGGAGTAAACCCTTTGCACTAATGGTTGGCCTCCTATCTCCTCATTGCCCTTATGACCCTGATAAAAGATTTGCTGATTTATTTGAAAATGCAGAAATGCCAAAGGCAATAGAAAATACAAAAGAGAGTAATACTTTTAGAGATAAAGTTATTAAACAATATATTAGAGCCTGGAGTGATATTGATTTCACAACATTTACTGAAGATGAAAAAGATATGATGAGACGCTACTATTGCGCCTGTGTTACTCATGTTGATGAGTGTGTTGGTAAAATAGTTAAGACTTTAAAAGAACAAGGTTTATATGATAATACTGTTATTATATTTGCCTCTGACCATGGTGATTTTCTTGGAGATTATGATTTAGTTGGTAAATGTTTTTTCTATGAAAGCTCTATAAAGGTTCCCCTAATTATCAGAGATTCTGAACTGTTTAGTAAAAATATCAAAGATGAAAGTCGTAATAATCTTGTCAGTCTAACTGATGTAAGATCCTTAATTTTAGATATTGCAGGAATTGAGAACTTTGAAACCGATAGTTCTAAAGCTCTTCCACTTTTAGCTGATAATAATAATGAGCGCTATGTTTTTGGAGCAACAGACCAAGGCTATATGGTTAGAGGTAAAAGATACAAGCTTGCAAGATATCTAAATGGAACAGTTACTCTATTTGATCTAAAAACTGATAAACAAGAGAGAGTAAATCTTATTAGCGATACTAACTTTAGTAATATTAGAGAAGAGCTTGATAGAGTTCTTCAGAGTGAAATATTAAGGTCGATGTACAGTGCTAACAATGATAAAAAAGTTGATTTTAATAGTGATTTAAATCCGTCAGATTTCTTTGGTAGAAATTGGGACAGACCATATCCTAATAATAGCAACTAAAACTTAACCACCCTTTTTTACAATGACTCATAAAAATATGGACGGTGTACTTTTTCCGTGTCCACATATATGAGCCACAGTATTCAGGGTGGCTTTATATTGAGTAAAACTAATAATTAAACATATTTCAGATAAATTAAACTTCTTTAGTAATATCTTGTATTTCTGATTTTGATTTATTGAGATGTCTTTCCATAGCCACTTTTGCCATCTCTCCATCTCCATTATTTATTGCTTCACAAATACTATAATGTTCTTCAATAGTATTTTGGGAATCTGCTTTAAAAGCAATCGATCTAATTCGATATGGTCGTAGTCCAACATTCAAGAATTCATTAATTTGATAGAAAACAGAATTTTTAGCCATATCAAATATTTGAGTATGAAATTCTTCATCAATACTTGCTAGCTTAGAAGTATTTTTCTCTTTTTCAGCTTCAACAAAAGATTCATGGATTTTAGATAATTTTTCTTTTTCTTCCAATGTTCCATTTAAGGCCGCTAAATAAGCAATTTGCGGCTCTAAAGTAACTCTAACTTGTGTATATTCTTCTAGTGTTGGTGCAGCTTTTCTAAACCATTGCTTCAAAGATTCATAGTCATGCGGTTTATCATCACTAACAAAAGCACCTCTGCCAACCCTTAATTCTATATAGCCTTGGGCTTGTAATTCTTTCATAGCTTCTCTAAGTGAAGAACGGCTTACACCTAATAAATCACATAGATTTTTTTCTGCAGGTAATTTTTCACCTACCTTGAATTGGCCCTTAATTATAGAGTCTTTGATTGAGTCTGATATTTGTTTTGTTACTGGTATTCTTTTAATTTGTTTCATAATATTGTCTGACAATAATACTATCATTATTTTTATTAATTGTCAAAATATAATGGATTTATTTTAATAAAAACGCAACTATTAAAAAATTAAATATTTTTCTTGACTTATATGAAATACGAATTATAATAAACTTGTTTAAAAGCATATTGTCTGACAATATGTTATCATACAAAATTAGAAAGGAGTCTATTTTGAAAAAACTACTATTATTATTAATGGCAATTTCATTAAGCACAGCTGCAATTTTTGCACAAGGAAACACTGAGGCAAAAACCTCTTCACAGAACGAAAGTGTTAAATTAACTATCTACTCACCTGGTAATGCTACATCAGTACCTACTAAAACAATCTTTAAATATAAAGAATTAGTTGAAGCAGCATCTAATGGATCTATTGAATTAGACATTCACCACTCTGGAGAATTAGGTAATGACGGAGAAGCATTACAATCAGCTAGAATTGGTACTATTGATATTATATTTGCAGGTACATCTGGTTATACAAGCTTCTATGATAAAGCTAAAGTATTAGATTTACCATTCTTATTTGAAAATGCTCAAGATGCATATGCAAAAACAAACGGTGAAATCGGTGAACAGATTTTTGCAGACTTACCATCAACTGGTTTAGTATATTTAGCTGAAGGCGATAATGGTATGCGTAATATTGCTACTACAAATAGACCAATTCACTCTGTAGGTGATTTAGAAGGTCTAAAAATCCGTGTTCCAACAAGTAAAATGTACATTGATGTTTGGAGTGCATTAGGCGCTACACCTGTAGCATTAGCTCTAACTGAATTATCAATTGCTCTATCAAACGGTACAGCACAAGCTCAAGACAATGCAACATATCACCTTGTAGCAAATGCAACTTATGATGATATCAAATATTACAGTTTCATCAATTACATGTGGATGGGTTGTACAATGTCTATAAATGAAAAAGCTTGGAATAAATTATCAGAAACTCAACAATCAATTCTAAAAGAACAAGCAAAGATTGCTGCTAAATATTCATTCGATACTATTGAAGAAGACAATGTTTCTGCAGCGAAGGTTCTAAAAGAAGCTGGTGTAGAATTTGATGAATCTCCAGATGTTCAATCTTTCAAAGATAAAATTGGTGGAGCAGATTACTACAAAAACTATGCTTCTGAAGCATGGTACGATCAAGCATTAGTTGACGCTATTTTAGCCGACTAATTAATTAGAATTAAATATTTTATTACTGGTGAAACACAATTGTTTCACCAGTTACAAAGGATTATAAATGCGAATATTTGATAATATATTAAATATGATAGTAAAAATTGCTTCAGCCATAGTGATGTTTGCAATTTCAGCTATTGTTTTACTAATGATTAATGAATTATTTTTAAGAAATCTTTTTGGAAAGTCTTTTTCCGGAATGACTGAAGTTGCTGGTCTACTATTTTTATGGATGGCATTTCTAGGAATCATAGTACTTTTTAATGATAATGCATTAATTGCTTTAGATGTTTTTGTAAAAAATACAAAAGGTATAAAGCATAAGATAATTGAAATTATACATGAATTAATAGCTTTCTGCTTAGGCGTAGCGATCTGTATGGGATATCTAAGTCTATATCCATTTGTTAGCACAACATACTACTCTTCAATGCCAAATATCTCAAAAGGATTGCAGTATTTACCTTTATTAATCTGTGGATTATTTATTGCTCTTAAATCAATAAATAATTTAATTAAAACTATTTTCACAAAGGAGAATGTTTAAATGCTTAGTTTCTTTATAGTTTTTATTATCTTTTTAATACTAGGTATTCCTATTAGTATTTCTATTGGAGCGAGTGCAATTTTAGGATGCATTAGTTTAGGATATCCTATTTTAGTAATTGGTCAAAAAATGGTTTCAGGTATGGATAGCTTCCTATTAATAGCTATTCCACTATTTATATTAGCTGGTAATTTAATGAATGCCGGTAAAATCACAAAGCGTATATTCGACTTCTCTAATAGATTAGTAGGTTGGATTCCTGGTGGCTTAGGCCATGCAAATGTTGTTGCAAGTATGATTTTTGCAGGAATGTCAGGTGCAGCTGCTGCAGATGCAGGTGGTCTTGGAACAATTGAGATGGAAGCAATGACATCAAACGGTTATGATGAAGATTTTTCAGCCGCTGTAACAGCTTCATCATCAGTAATTGGTCCTATTTTTCCACCTTCTATTCCATTAATTATTTATGGATCTATTGCAAGTGTTAGTGTTTCAAAATTATTTATGGGTGGTGTTATTCCTGCGATTCTAATCTGTCTTGGATTAATGGGATTAATCTTTATGATTTCCATCAAAAAGAATTACCCTAGAACTAAGTTTAATTTAGCACTTCTAGGTAGAGATTTTTCAAGAGCAATTTTATCATTATTAACACCTATTATTATTTTAAGTGGTTTTACATTTGGATTTTTCACACCTACAGAAGCATCTAGTGTTGCAGTTTTATATGCACTATTAATTTCACTTTTTGTTTACAAAACTATTTCATGGGAAGTATTGAAAAAATGTTTATTAGATTCAGCAATTACATCTGCTAATACATTATTCATTATCGGAACATCTACATTGTTTACATATGTTTTAGTTAAAGAAGGTGTTGCAGGAGATATATCTGATTTCATGTTGAATATTAGTTCTAATCCAAAAATCATTCTTTTAATTATTAACGTTATACTATTAATCTTTGGAATGTTTATGGAACCTGGAGCTACACTAACTCTTATGCTTCCAATATTAATCCCTATTGCAAATTCACTTGGAATTGATTTAGTTCATTTTGGAATTGTAATTGTATTAAATCTAATGATTGGACAAGTTACCCCACCATTTGGAGTATGTCTATTTATTATATCTGATGTTGCAAACATTGGTCTTGAGAAAATGTATAAAGCGATACTACCATTTATTGTACCTTTATTAATTGTTCTTGGTCTTTGTACTTACATCCCAACTCTTGTTACTTGGTTACCTAAAATATTATTAACATAAAAAAGGAAAAAATGAATAAATTAAATAAAAAAGGGATATATTCTGCTTTATTAACTCCCTATGACAAAAACGGACAAATTGACTTTAAAGCATTAAAAAAAACGGTTTCATTTGAAAAAAGCAAAGGTGTAGAAGGCTTCTATTGTTGTGGTTCTTCTGGTGAAGGCTTACTTTTGGATAAAGAAGAAAGAATGAGTATTGTTGAAAATGTAGCTGAAGAAGTTGGTGATACACCATTTATTGTTCACACAGGATCACTTTCAACAAGATTATCAACTGAATTAAGTATTCATGCTCAAAAATGTGGAGCAAGTGCTATATCAATGATTCCACCAATTTACTACAACTATTCCTTAGATGAAATAGCTTCACATTATCTTAATGTGGCAAACAAAATTGATATTGGTGTTATTGTTTATAATATTCCACAATTCACAGGTATTTCATTAACAAAAAATGATAATTTCTTAGAAAATGAAAAAATCATTGGTATTAAACATACTTCTGTTAATTTATATGAACTAGAAAGAATGATTCAGCAATATCCTTCTAAAACATATTTCAATGGATTTGATGAAATATATTTAAGTAGTCTTGCAGCAGGAGCTACTGCTACAATTGGTACAACAGTAAATATCTGTCCTAAACTACTTATTGCAATTCGCTCTGATTTTGAAAATGGAAAGATGAAAGAAGCTTTAGAAAAGCAACATTTACTAAATGATTTAATTGAAACATTAGTTAGCACAAATGTTTTTCCTGCAGCAAAATACTGTATGGAATTACAAGGACTAACTATGGGAAGTTGCAGAGAACCTTTTGCACCTTTAAATCAAAAACAAAAAATACAAATTGAAAGCTCTTTAGAAAAAATAAAGAACTATCTATAAATAATACAAATGGAGAAAAAAAATGAAGAATGATATTTTTGACGTAGAAAATAGAGTTATTATTGTAACAGGTGGATTCGGACAGATTGGTGCTGAATTTGTTAAAGAATTTTATGGTAGAAATGCAAGAGTAGCTGTTTTATCAAGATCTGCATCAAAGGAAAAAGCTGTTTCAGTTTTTGGTGAAAAAATGGTAAATAGCAATAACTTCTTATTTGGTAAAGTTGATATCAATAATAAAATTAGTGTTAACAATATTCTAGATACAATAGAATCAAAATGGGGTTGCCCAGATGTATTAGTAAATAATGCAGGTTTAGATACTCAACCAACAGCACCACCTGAAGTTTCAGGTCCTTTTGAAGATTTTCCAGAAGAAGTATTTAGAGAAGTTGTAGATGTAAATCTAATTGGAACATTCTTAATGACTCAAGCAGTTGGTAAAAGAATGATTGCAGCTAAGAAAAAAGGCTCAATAATCAATGTTGGTTCAATATATGGTATGGTAAGTCCTGTACAAGATATTTATGCATATAAAAAAGAACTAACAGGAACTGCATTTGTTAAACCTGTAGCCTACTGTGCTGCAAAGAGTGGTTTATATAACTTCACTCGTTACTGTGCAACTTACTGGGGCAAAGACGGAATTAGAGTTAATACATTAACACCATCAGGCGTTTGGAGAGATAATCAAGATGAATATTTCCACGCTAACTATGAATCAAGAATTCCAATCGGTAGAATGGCTCAAGCTAATGAATATAATGGTGCAATTGTTTTCTTAGCATCAGATGCTTCAACTTATATGACTGGATCAAATTTAATTGTTGATGGTGGTTGGACAGCTTGGTAAATTAATTTTTACTCATTTCTATAATCATTTATAAAAATTATTACATAAACTCTATTTATGAAATTTCTAGATTTAAAAAAGAATATTTCATAGATAGAGTTTTTTATTGCAAAATACTCATTATCCTTTTATGTTATATTACAAGGATTTAATTATGAATTTATATTTTGCAGAAAACATGAGACTTAAAAAAGTACTCGCCATATTAACATCACTCTATTGTGTAATATATGGCATTATTATATATAACAGACGAGGTGCAATTATTGCATCTGTATTGATGCTTATACTTTTTATTATCTTACAAATTACAATATATTATATTGTAGGTATAAGAGATCAGAGAAAACTGAATAAAATGCTATCTATTCTTTACACCGAATGTAATCCTAAATCTTTCATTGAAAGATATAATGAAATCATAGATGAAAGTATCTTAAATAATACTACAAGATTAAACATATTAGTTCATAGAGCCAATGCATTTGCATATTCTAATCACTTTAGTGAAGCCTATAATATTCTAGATAAATTAGGAGTAGATGCAATAAAAAAAAGTGAAAAAGCCTCAGTACTAAGTAGCAGAATCACCTATCAGATGCTTGATTATAAAATTACTAATATAGATGAAGAGCTAAAAGAACTTGAAGTATTAGCCTTTGCTAATACTAATAAAAAGAGAGCACCTAAAAAAGACTTTAAGAGGAAATATATTCAATTGCAGATACATAATAAGATTCTTCACAACAAGGCTCTCAGTACCAGTGAAATCGCTCAATTATATGAATCTATAGAAACTGAGAACAATCCATTGAATATTGAAAACAATAGATACTATGCAGCTTTATTTCTTATACAGGAAAAAGACAAATCCGGTGCAAAAGAGCAATTAGAGAAAATAGATATTGATAGAGAATCTACAATTATCAGAGAAAAAGCAAAAGCCTTATACGACAAGCTTTATAATTAAAAGATATAAGTTAACCTACAATTTTGTAAAACAAAGTTGTAGGCTTAATTTATTAAAATAAATATAGATTACAATATGAGTTTATTGTAAATGAATTTCATTGTAACAGAGAAGATGAACAAACATTCTTAACAGAAACGGAAGCAGAAATAATTCTTGATAATATGCTTAAAAGGAATGTAACTGCACTCTTTTGTGTTAATGACCTTATCGCAAGTGTTATCATCCAAACAGCACAAAATAAGAACATTTCAATTCCTGAAGATATTTCTATTGTAGGGTTTGATAATATTCAATTTGAGGATATTTTAAACACTCATTTAACATCTGTAGCTCAAGATTTTGATCTAATTGCAAAAGAATCAGTTGAATTACTTGTAAAGAGAATCAAAAATATAAATGATAATGGTCAAAAAAATATTATTGTTCCAACAGAACTTTATAAGGGTAATACAGTTAAATCACTTTAGTATTGCTAATTAACCTTATAATAATCTATCTATAATACATTTAATCTGTACTCATTAATTTGTGAACAACTTTTAATAGAGTATCAATTTCTCCAACATTACCTGGGAAAATAACATAGGGAAGATTTGGGAATTTACTATCACAACCGGTATTCCATACAGGAATACCTTTTTCGATTTGACCTAGAACAATAGCTTTTTTAACTTCCAAAGCTTTTGTTCCAATATCACTTGAGGTTATTCCACCCTTTGCAACTATAAAGCTAGGACGCTCTTCTAGATTTGCAACTATTGATGTTATAGCATCTGCTATCTGAAGACTCATTCTTAAATTTTTCTCTTTATCATCATATGGAAAATCAACACGTACTCTGTTGGTGTAAACAACAACATTAACACCTTGAGGAATTAACTCATCAAGCATTTTTACGACTCTAGCGACCTCTTTATCTAGGCCGTCAGTTAAAACTAAATGTTGATTGAATTCTACAAATACAATGTCTTTATCACTCTTCAATAACTCAAATTGATTTGTTGTTTTTTTAACATGGGAACCAATTATTACTAGTCCTCCATTATTATTATCCATATCAATTAGATCTTTCTTTTGAAGTAATGCTTTATCACTAATTCCAGCTAAACTTTTTACAACCGATGCAGCACTTCTAATGATATAGTGTTTTCCACTTTTTATTGCTTTTTCAAAAGCTTTTGTAAAAGGAACTAATTCTTCATAAGATTCAGCATTGACTATAAAATATTTAAAGCTTGGTTGATTAATTATTTTAGATAGCATTTGAGATGCATTATCCACTTTAGGATTTAAACTAATTACATTATTAGCTCTAATTGCTCCATTACTTTTCTCTTCAATCCAATCTTTGAGATTTGATGAATAATATGGGAAAGTTTTGTCTTTAGAGAATTCAGTTTCACCACAAGGGACTCTTTTACCATTTTCAATAACATAATGAATATCATCTACAGTTATTCTTCCACCCTCAAGAAAGAAAGGAATTAGAAATACCCCATCAATTTTATAATCACATTCTTCTTCAACTGTATTTCTTAAGGTATCTGTTTCTAAAGGAAAATGACCTCTAAGGGTAGAATCACCTCTACTTATTATAATAAATGGTCTATTTGTTTCTTTTGAAGCTCTTACAATATTACTTGCAATAATAGAGTGAACACATTTAGTTTTTTTAGAACTAAAGCTTCTTGAATTAGTTAATATGAAAAATAAATTAGTTGGTTCTTCAAATCCTGATAATACAGATTTATAATCTCCATGTGTATATACAGGAACATCATGTACTGTTTGTACTCCAGTTGGATCATCATCTAATACTACATATACAAGTTTATTTTTCATCTATATTTTCCTAATATTTATCTTTTTTAAAAGTAAATTTTCATTTGAATGAATAAGTTATCTTTATTTACTCTAAATCTACCATAAATTAAGAACTAACTAAAGTTAAAAATATTATTTTCAATTTTGAAAAAATCCTTTGACATTCACATTACGTAATAGTTTATATTAAATATAGGGTAAATATATTTACATTAACTTTACATAGTTTATTAAAGAATTATTGAAAAAAGTAGGAGATTAAAAATTGGAATATAGCATAAATGAATTAGCAGAACTAAGTGGAATAAGCACACGAGCACTCAGATACTATGATCAAATTAATCTTTTATCACCAAGTAGAGTAGCTAATAATAACTATAGAGTTTATAGAGATAATGATGTTGATTTACTCCAGCAAATTCTGTTCTATAAAGAACTTGGATTAGCTCTAGAGAAAATTAAAAGCATTATAAAATCTAAAGAATACGATGGAGTTAAAACTCTTAATCATCATTTACAGGAATTAAAAGAAAAAAGAAAACAAATAGATACATTAATACAAAATGTTGAAAAAACTATAGCTAGTGCAAAAGGAGATACTACAATGAGTGACAGTGAAAAATTTGAAGGGTTTAAGAGTGCATTAATTGAAGATAATGAACTAAAATATGGGGATGAAATTCGAAAGAAATATGGGGATTCTAGTGTTGATGATAGTAATGATAAAATCATGGGGTTATCTGAGAAAAAATACAAAGAAGCACAGGAGTTGTCTATAAAACTTAATACCTTACTAAAAGAGGCTTGCAAGGAAGGAGACCCATCAAGTGAACTTGCAAAGGAGGTTTGCAATCTCCATAGATTATGGCTAGGATTTTATTGGAAGAACTACACTAAAGAGGCTCATAGAGCTCTCTCTCAAACCTACGTAGAAGATCCTCGTTTTAAAAAATACTACGATGATATAATCCCCGGGGGTGCTGTATTTCTTTCTAAGGCAATAGCTATATACACTAAATAAATTTTTGCATATTACAAAGAGAGGGTTTCCCCTCTCTTTGTTATTCACATAATTTAAATATTCTTATTTAAAGTACTCAAGAGATCCCTTAAACAATCTGTCATCAGATTCATATAGAGGATAGTTTTGATAAAGATCACTTTGACATCTTTCAGAGTGTCCCATTTTACCAAGAATTCTACCATCTTTAGAGCAAATACTCTCAATAGCTTCAGTAGATCCATTTGGATTATAAAGGATTGAGGAAGAAGCTCTATCATCTAAATCAACATATTGTTGAGCTATTTGACCATTAGCTTTTAAAGAGGTTAATACTTTTTCATTTGCAAAGAATCGTCCTTCTCCATGACTAATTGGAACACTTAAACTCTCTCCTACTTCAAACTGAGACAACCAAGGACTTAAATTAGAACTTACACGAGTTCTAACAATAGATGATTGGTGACGATTGATATTATTGAAAGTTAAAGTTGGACTATCATCATCTAAATCTCTTACATATCCATATGGTAATAAGCCTGATTTAATTAAAGCCTGGAAACCATTACAAATACCAAGAACTAAACCCTTTCTATCATCTATTAAGTTAGTAAGATTCTCTCTAATAATAGGAGAAGATAAGAAACTTGCAATAAACTTGGCACTACCCTCAGGTTGATCACCTGCGGAGAATCCTCCAGGTAGGAAGAGAATCTGAGATTCTCTTAACTTATCACTGAATCTTTTAGCACTCTCTGATAAGCCTCTAGCATCCATTGTATTGATTATTACAGTTTCACTCTCAAGACCAACTCTCTCAAAAGCTCTCATACTATCGATTTCACAGTTTGTACCTGGGAATGATGGAATTAATACTTTTGGTTTTGCTATTTTGCTCTTAGCTACTGCAATGTTTTTTGCTCTATAGGATATTGTTTCACACTCTATCTCCATATCATTAGTATTTAGTGGATAAACTTTTTCTAAAACATTAAATGATAAATCCTCTATGTCTTGAAGAGATATTTCTTCCTCTCCATAGTATAGTTGATATTTCTTAGTTGTTTCACCAACATTTAATATATCTAGTTCAAGAGTATCAGCTAAAATTTCAAATTGTTCCATATCATCAATTTCAAAGAGTATTGATCCAATGGCTACATCAAATAAATCAACACTAGGATCAATTAAACTACCAATCTTATTTCCCATTCCCATTGATACAAGGGCTTGGGCTAATTTACCACGAGTTAAAGAATAAGATGATAATACAGTATTGCTGTGTGTTATCACCTCAATTTTCTTAAAATATTCTCTCTGATTTTCTTTTGGAATATTAACAAGTACTAATGGTGAATTATATTTCATAAATACAGATGGAATTACATTATTAACATCACCTGTTGATACTGCAAAAGATACAAGTGTATTTGGAACACTTAAATTTTCAAAGGTTCCACTCATTGAGTCTTTACCACCGATTGCTGCAACTTTTAGTTCCTCTTGTGCTTTAAAAGCACCAAGTAAAGCTGCAAATGGAGCACCCCATTTCTCACTATCATCTTTTAATGATGGGAAATATTCTTGTAATGATAAATAAACATTATCAAGAGTTGCACCGCTTGCCATTATCTTAGAAACTGAGGATAAAACAGAAAGATAACTTCCTTTAAAAGGAGAATTCTCTAATAGTTTTGGATCAAAACCATAACTCATAAAAGAAACTGTTGAAGTCTCTCCTTTTTGTAGTGGAATCTTTGCAACCATAACTTGTTCGCTACTAGTTTGATATTTACCACCAAAAGGCATCAATACAGAAGAGGCTCCTATGGTTGAATCAAATCTACTTGCAAGTCCTTTTCTACTACAGAAATCAAGAGATGAGTACATATCTCTAAGTGTTTCTTCTAGAGTATCTTTAAGTTCTATTTCATTTAATTCAGATTCTCTATTAACAACAACATCATTTTCTTTTTTAGCACCATTTGTGTCTAAGAAAGTTCTTGATAGAGATACAACTGTATCACCTTTATAGCTCATCTCAAGAGTGTTAACATCAGTTATAGTTGCAACAACAGTAGCCTCGAGATTTTCTTCTCTAGCACAGTTAATCATATAATCAACATCTTCTTCTCTAACAACTACAGCCATTCTCTCTTGTGATTCACTAATAGCAATTTCAGTTGCATCAAGACCAAGATATTTCAAAGGAACTTTGTCTAATTCAATTGTGAGTGATGGTGATAATTCGCCAATTGCTACACAAACACCACCTGCTCCAAAGTCATTACATCTTTTTATTTTAGTAGTAACTTCTTTCTTTAAGAATAATCTTTGTAGTTTTCTCTCTTCAGGAGCATTACCTTTTTGAACTTCAGCACCACAAGTGCTTAAACTTGTTTTATCATGGGATTTAGATGAACCGGTTGCACCACCAATACCATCACGGCCTGTTCTACCACCAAGTAATATTACTTTATCACCACTGAGAGGCTCTTCTCTAACAACATTTTCAATGGGAGCTGCACCAATTACAGCACCTAATTCAAGGTGTTTTGCTTTATAGCCTTCATGATAGAATTCATCAACTAGTGATGTAGCAAGTCCTATTTGATTACCATAACTACTATTACCTTCAGCTGCTGTTACAGCGAGTTTTCTCTGAGGCATCTTGTGCTCTAGTGTATTTGAATAGCTCTCAAGAGGATTACTACAACCAGATAGTCTCATTGCTTGATAAACATAGGCTCTTGAACTTAGAGGGTCTCTAATTGCTCCACCTATACAAGTAGCAGCTCCACCAAAAGGTTCAATTTCAGTTGGATGGTTATGAGTTTCATTCTTAAAGAGTAATAAATAATCCTCAACACCACTATCTTTTTCAACTTTGATTTTAATACTACAAGCATTAATTTCATCACTCTCTTCAATGGTTGCAAGATAACCTTTACTCTTTAAATCTTTAACACAAATTGTTGCTAAGTTCATAAGAGTTATTGGTTTAGTAATATTTAAATTCTTTCTAATTTCTAAATACTGTTCAAAAGCATCTTTAATATCTTCATCAAGAATCTCAATATTCTTTAACTCTGTATTAAAGGTAGTATGACGACAGTGATCACTCCAATATGTATCAACTACCTTTAGTTCTGTAATAGTTGGATCTCTTTTCTCATCTATGAAATAAGATTGAAATAATTTTAAATCATCAATATCCATAGCTAATGAATACTTTGATAAAACATCTTTTAAAGAGTCTTCATTAAAAGAGGAAAAACCACTTAGTGTTTCAATTTTTTTAGCTTCAATAGTTTTTAATGATAGAGAATCTTTTAAGACTAAAGATGCCTCAGTAGCTTCAACACTATTTATTAAATAATCTTTAATTTCTTCAAACTTTTCATCACTTATATCACCACTAAAAGCATATACTGTTGCACTCTTTACAGGAGGCTTATCAATCATGCCTAATAGAGCAATACAAGATGATGCACTATCTGATCTTTGGTCAAATTGACCGTCTAATAATTCGATTGATAATACTCTATCAGCTGAAGGAATTTCAAAAGAATACTCATCAACATTTGGTTCACAGAATACTTTTTTAACACTTTGGTTAAATAAAGACTCATCAATATTCTCTACACTGTAGCTATAATAAGTTTTTAATTTTTCACAACTACACTGTAGTAGGTTATTTAATTCATTTTTTAATAAGTCATCTTTGCTTGATGATTTTTTACTTACAAATACTCTATATACCATTCTCTGTACTCCTAGAAAATATTAATGAGAAATTATTTACTGATACAATTTAATGCAACTTTTCCGATATCGCTTCTATAGACTTTTTCACTAAAGTCCACATTATTTTCAATATTTTTATAAGCTATTTTTATTGCTTCTTCTAATGATTTAGCTCTACTGCTAACGCTTAATACACGTCCACCGTTGGTCTCTAAAATACCATTATCATTCTTTTTTACACCTGCACAATAAAGAGTAGATGATGAATCTAATTCCTTAACAGTAATAGGAAGACCTTTTGTACTGCTTAGAGGATAGCCTTTACTAGCTAGGACAATATTAGCAGATGAATCTTTAGACCATTTGACATCAAGGGTGTTTAGTTTTTCATCTCTTGTTGCTATCATGATTTCAAGTAAATCTGATTCAAGAAGTGGAAGTACAACTTGAGTTTCAGGATCTCCAAATCTGCAATTATATTCGATTACTTTTAATCCATCTTTTGTAAGCATAAGACCAAAGTATAGACAGCCTTTAAAGCATCTATTCTCTTTGTTCATTGCAAGTATTGTTGGATATAGAATTTTTCTAATACAATCTACTTCAACAAGTGGAGTGTAATAAGGATTCGGTGCTATTGCTCCCATTCCCCCAGTATTAGGTCCGCTATCGCCATCACCGATTCTCTTATGATCCATTGATGAAATCATTGGAATAAGGGTTTTACCATCGGTAAATGTTAATAGTGATATTTCAGGTCCTTCTAAGAATTCTTCTATGATAATTTTATCACTGCTATGATTAAACTTATGTTCATCTAAAAAAGATATAATAGTCTCTTTAGCCTCTTCATAATTATTTACTATGCTAACGCCCTTTCCTAGAGCTAGTCCATCGGCTTTAATAACAAGTGGATACTTAGAGGATTTAGCATATTTGAGTGCTTCACTACTATTAATAAATTCTTCACTATCTGCAGTTGGTATATTGTATTTACTCATCAATTGTTTAGCAAAGCTTTTACTACCTTCAATAATAGCGGCTCTTTTATTTGGACCAAAACACTTGATTTTATTCTCTTCTAATAGATCAACAAGTCCACCTACAAGGGGATCATCTGGTGCAACAATTGCAAAATCAATTGCCCTCTCTTTTGCAAAAGCTAAAATTGAATCAAAATCCATAACATTGATATCTACAAGAATTGCATACTCACTCATTCCAGCATTACCTGGTAGAGCATAAATACTAGTTGCTAATGGGCTCTTTGAAACGCTTTTTGCAATGGCCGCTTCGCGACCACCACTTCCTATAATCATAATATTCATAAAATTTAATCCTAGTGATGAAATAATCTTAGGTGTGAGAATGCCATTACTATATTGTGGGTATCACAACATTCTATAACTGCATCATCTCTCATAGAACCACCTGGTTGAACAATTGCTCTAACACCTGATTTATAGGCTCGCTCTATGTTATCTGAGAAAGGGAAGAAAGCATCGGAAGAGATTACTACATCATCAAGAGTTGCAATAAAGTCACTCTTTTCTTCTTTAGTTAACTCTTCAATTGGATGGGTGAAATACTTTTCACTAACTTCCTTACTAAATAAATCTGTCTCTCTATCTTCTGATAAATATTGTTCAATAATATTGTCTTTTTCATTTCTTGAAAGTTTAGGAACAAATGGAAGATTAAGTACTTTAGGATGTTGTCGTAAATTCCAGTGATCAGCTTTCTCTCCAGCTAATCTTGTACAATGGATTCTACTCTGTTGACCGGCACCAACACCAATAGTCTGTCCTCTCTTTGCATAGCAAACAGAGTTTGATTGAGTATATTTAAGAGCTATTGTTGCAACAATTAAGTTAATAATTTGCTCTTCACTCAAATCTTTATTTTTAGTTACTATTTCTTTTAGATAGGATCTATCAAATACTTCAGCATTACGTTCTTGTTCAAAAGTAATACCATAAACAGTTCTAGTTTCAATTTTAGCTGGTTTATAATTACTATCCATCTCAATAACGTTATAAGTACCTTTTCTCTTTTTCTTTAGTATTTCTAAAGCTTCCTTTGAATAAGATGGAGCTATAACACCATCAGATACTTCTCTATTAAGACATTTAGCTGTAATTTCATCACATTCTCTAGAAAGAGCTACGAAATCACCAAAGGATGACATTCTGTCTGTTCCACGAGCTCTAACATAGGCACTAGCTAATGGTGATAGTTCACCTGGTGTGAAATACATTAATTTCTCTTTTTCATTTAGAGGATAGGCAACAGCAGCACCGGCTGGGCTTAGATGTTTAAAACTTGCAGCAGAAGGAAGGTTTAAACTTTGATCTAATTCTGCAACTAATTGATAACTATTAACTGCATCTAATAAATTAATGTAACCTGGATTACCATTTAAAACCTTTATAGGAAGTTTTCCTTCCATTGATACTCTTGCATTCTTTTGGTGTGGATTACATCCATATTTTAAATTAATTGTATCCATAACTACATCTCCCTTGAATTGATTATAATTTCTTCTTCTGTGTTTATATTTCTAGCTAGTAGAGATATTCTGTTATCGCAATTAAGTGAATCAAATAGTGTTGAAGATATATCCTCTATACAAGTTAATCCATCAAGAGATACTTCTACAGGATCTTTACTAAATGAAACTAAAGGATCAGATGAATCCTCATATGTTTGAATAATAAAAGCTGTATCTTTTTCAATTTCACTGTAGTTATAGAAGAATCTTCTACAGTGATTATTTTTATTCTTAAGAATTGCCATTTTTAATAGAGATCTTCCATTTTCAGCATTTGGAATAATGTGTGCACTAATTCTTGGAGTCCAAGATGGATCATCATCCTCGTATTCACGAGTATCTAGTGCATTTTCAAATGTATCACCATTAACAAATGATTCATAAATTGTATCAGTCTGGTTTCCATTAGTTACAATCCAAGTATCATTAAAAGGTCTAACAGCATTATAAATAATTAGGGAAGGATCCATTATCATAGATGGATCAAAAGCCTCAGTTTTAATAGTATCTCCATCTTTTTTAAATACTCTATTTCTAGAGGTTGAAGATCTTCCCATAATTCCATATGTAAAAAACAATTCACCCTTTATTGTTCTTCCAACTACAATGTTGCGCCCAGGATAAACTAGAGCTTTAAAATAATCTGTTAATTTTTGCATTTTTTCTCCTTAGAAATCAAATCAATAGCAGATGGAAGCAATTCCCATTCTGCTCTCTCCATTACACGTTTTTGCAAGATTTCAGGTGTATCACCATCTTCTACTGAAACAGCTTTTTGAAGGATAATTTTACCACCATCAGGTATTTCATTCACATAGTGAACTGTAGCACCAGTTAGTTTAACACCTCTTTTTAATGCTTCCTCGTGTACTCTTAGTCCATAATAGCCTTTTCCGCAAAAACTTGGTATTAAGGATGGATGAATATTTATTATTTGAGAAGGATATTTTATTACGAATTCTTTTGATAAAATCTTAAGAAATCCAGCTAGTACAATTAATTCTATTTTATTATCTTCTAAGAGATTAGATAGCTCTTCTTCAAAGTTTTTATTTGGAATGTAGAGAGATCTAATATTGTGTAATTTAGCTCTCTCTAGTGCAAAGGCATCTCTCTTATTTGATATAACATAACTAATATTTGCATCGGGCAATTCCCCTCTCTCTTTAGCCTTCAATATGGCCTCAAGATTAGTTCCTCCACCCGATACTAGGATTGCTACATTTAGCATAAAACAATACCCTCATCACCCTCTATTACCTCACCTAGAATGTAGGAGCCACTAATAGATTTTAATGTAGTATTACAATCTGCTCTATCAACAATAACAACCATTCCAACACCCATGTTAAATGTATTAAACATATCACGTGATGGAATATTTCCTATTCTTTGGATTAGATCAAAAATAGGTGGAATAATAATATCAGCTTTATTGATTTTAGCAGTAAGACCTGCCTTCATAGCTCGTGGTATGTTTTCATAAAAACCACCGCCAGTTACATGGGAGATTGCTCTAATTTTTACTTTATCTCTTATACTTAATATGTCTTTTACATAGATTCTTGTTGGTTCTAGTAATACCTCTCCAAGAGGTCTATCAAAACCGGGATAGATTTTTTTAGCATCTTCATCAAGATTAAAAACAGAGCGAACTAGAGAAAATCCATTTGAATGTACACCAGAGCTTGGAATAGCTATTAGTACATCACCACTTTTCATAGTTTCTTTATCAATGATTTTACTCTTATCTACAACACCTGTTGCATAGCCTGCAATATCATATTCACCCTCACTGTAGAAACCTGGCATTTCAGCTGTCTCTCCACCGACTAGGCTACAACCTGATTGCATACAACCCTCAACAACTCCCTCAACTATATCCTTTATTTTTTCAGGTTGGTTTTTACCAACTGCAATATAATCTAAGAATGTTAGAGGTTTAGCACCAACTGTAATGATATCATTAACACACATAGCCACACAGTCTATGCCAATGCTATCGTGTTTATCTAATAGAAATGCTAATTTTAATTTTGTACCAACACCATCAGTTCCACTTACTAAAACAGGATTTGGAGTTTCACTTAAATCCATTTCATAGAGGCCACTGAATCCACCTAAATCACTCAAAACATTTTTTGAATAAGTCTTTGCCACTGAGTTCTTTATTAATTGAACCGATTTATAACCAGCCTCAATATCTACACCAGCTTTTTTATAACTATCTGATTGACTTTTTGCCATTGTATCCTCTTATTCCAAGCGGAATTTGTCTTTTGTTTTTGTACTTTTTATTGGATAATCGCCACTGAAACAGGCTGTACAGAATCCACTAATGCCCTGATCACTTAACTTTGTAACATTGTCTACACTTAAGAATCCAAGAGAATCTACATGTAACATTTCTTTCATTTGTTCATCAGAATAATTATATGCAAGTAGGTTTTCACTAGAATCGATATCGGTTCCAAAGTAACAAGGGTATAAGAATTTTGGAGCACTAGATCTTAGATGAATCTCTTTTGCACCAGCATCTCTAAGTAATTGAACAATTCTTTTACTTGTAGTTCCTCGAACAATTGAATCATCGATTAATACGACTCTTTTTCCCTCTACTGTAGCTTTTATAGCATTGAGTTTTATTTTTACAGAGGTATCTCTTTGACCTTGTTGAGGTTGAATAAAAGTTCTTCCAATATATTTATTTTTAATTAAACCAATACCATAGGGAATTCCACTTTGTCTTGAATAACCTATTGCAGCAGTAATGCCTGAATCGGGAACACCGATTACAACATCTGCTTGGACAGGATGTTCTAAAGATAGAAAAGCACCTGCTCTTAGACGAGCATTTAATACAGGAATATTATCAATAGTACTATCGGGACGAGAGAAGTATAATAGCTCAAATACACAAAGAGATTTCTTCTCTTTGTTACAATGAGTTTTATCACTTTTTAGAACACCATCTATAACACATACAACCTCTCCAGGTTCAACATCACGTAGGAATGTTGCTCCAATTGTATCAAGTGCACAGGTTTCACTTGCAAATATAAATCTATCTTCAAGAGTCCCTATAACTAATGGTCTAAAACCTCTAGGATCTCTTGCAGCAATCAATTTATCATGACTCATTACACAGATAGAATAAGCGCCCTTGATATCATCCATAGCTTTTACTACGGCCTCTTCAATAGTTGCTGTTTGTAATCTGTATTTTGTAATAGTATAAGCAATTACTTCACTGTCGCTGGTGGTATGAAATATAGATCCCTCTGATTCAAACTTATCTCTTAATTCAAAATCATTAACAAGATTACCATTATGAGCTAATGCCATCTTACCTTTTTTATGATTAATCACAAGAGGTTGAACATTCAATCTAGTATTAACACCTGTAGTACCATATCTAGCATGAGCTATAGCCATTGAACCATTAGGTATTTTTGATAATGTTTCCTTATCAAATACCTGGGAGACAAGTCCCATATCTCTATAAAGAGATATGTTATCATCTGATTTAACAGCCATACCACAGCCTTCTTGGCCTCTATGCTGCAATGCATAAAGACCATAGTAACAAGTGGCTACAATATCAAGAGGAAAATGACCTTCACTAACTGCAAATAGTCCACACTCTTCATGTAAATTAGCACCCATTATTGTTTGCCCATAACTCTTTTTAGAATTTCTTGATAAGCCTCTTCAACTCCACCAAGATTACGTCTAAATCTATCTTTATCTAATTTTTCATTTGTAGTTGAATCCCAGAAACGACAAGTATCAGGAGAGATTTCATCAGCTAATATAATATTACCATCGCTATCTCTACCAAATTCAATTTTAAAGTCAACAAGTGTAATATTATCTTCACTTAATATTTCTTGTAGAACTTCATTAACAATTAGACTGTATTTACTAATTAAATCTAATTCTTTTCGTGTAGCAAATTTCATTGCAATAATATGTGATGTATTAACCATAGGATCATTTAATTCATCATTTTTATAGCAGAATTCAATTACAGGTTGACTCATAACAATGCCTTCTTCTAAGCCTAATCTCTTTGCAAGAGAACCAGCTGCAATGTTACGCACAATTACCTCAAGTGGTACAATCTCTACTCTCTTAACAAGAGTTTCTCTATCACTTAATTCTTCTACTACATGAGTTGGAACACCTCTCTTCTCGATAACACTCATAAAGAAATTAGACAATCTGTTGTTAATTGAACCCTTTCCAACAATTGTTCCTTTCTTTAAGCCATTAAAAGCTGTTGCATCGTCTTTATAAGACACGATACAAAGTGCATCATCTTCTGTAGCCCAAACTTTTTTTGCTTTACCTTCGTATAGCATCACTGTTTTTTCCATTATGTCCTCCAATAAAAAAACCCCGTAAAAAGTTTACAGGGAGTCAGTTATATTTGCGTTTGTCTCTAAAATTGCTCTTTTATTATCTTCGCGCAATTTCTTTAATTTTTGTGAAAGTTCTTTATCATTAAGTGCAAGAATTTGGGCGCTTAATAATGCGGCGTTTTTGGACCCATCAATTCCAACGGTTGCAACGGGCATGCCAGAGGGCATTTGAACAGTTGCAAGCAGGGCATCCATACCCGATAAAGATGCGGATATAGGTATACCTATTACAGGTAATATAGTTGAACTAGCAACTATACCAGCAAGGTGTGCGGACTTTCCTGCAGCACATATAATGAGTGCATACTCTTTTTCCGCTTCTCTTGCAAATTTGATGGTTTCATCAGGAGTTCGATGAGCACTAAGCACATGAACACTGTAGTCGATGCCAAGATCTTTTAAGATCTCAATTCCACCTCTAACTTTATCTAGGTCGCTTGCGCTTCCCATAATAACAGCTACTTTATTATTCATTTTATAATCCTTTCTGATTAATAAGTTTAAGGTATAGAAAAAAATATATTTATGCAACATTAAAACAACAAATTTGCTTGAATTTTATTTTTTGTTCTATCTCTAACTAAAATTTGCAACAAAATAAAGTCTTAAAATATTTATATTGCAACATTTTAAATTATAGGCTATAGTAGGTATAGAGTTCTCTATAAAAGGAGCTTTTTGTTTTATTTGTTAAATACGGCAAAGACTATTTCTATTATCATTATTTATTTTTATAGAGGACTCATTTAAATTCTTAGCTAAAAAACAATTAAGTTAAAAAAACAAATAAAGCCAGAGATGTTAATCCCTGACTTTTTGTATCTTAATTTTACCCTATTTTTATCTAATTTGGGCTTTCAAATGGAACTAGATAATATGTACTATCATCAGGGTGTTCTATGAAAGCTGGAATTGAAAATACGATCATTACATCTTTATGAGGTACTTTAATTTTTCTTTCAATTTCAATCTCATTCCACTCAGAATCAGTATAAGTTACCCTAACTTTTTGACTTTGTCCCATAACTTCAGCTAAATCTCTATCTCTTTTTGCAAGCTCTAGCTCTTCTAATTTATTAACTTGAATCTCTACAATATCCAATGCTTTAAACTCTTCACCTTGAATTTCGATAGTTTTATTATCAAGAAGAATTGTATGTTTTCTACCTACCCTAAACATTATAAAGCCAAGTAAAGCTAATAAAAGAATTGCACAGATTCTTACTATAATTCTCTTTTTATTCACCACTTGCCTCCTGTTCAGTTTCAAGCATTTGTGCTGAATCGTGATCTTCTCTTTGTTTTCTCATTTCATATAAAACAAGAGAAAGAGTAATAACACCATAAGATACAAATACTCTAAAGTATTCACCAAGTTGAGCTTGACCTATTAAGTTCTTACCAGCTAAAGGAGACACGATGAACATAAGGTGGAATAATATTACACCTAAGAATACATTAGGAATGGATGCCTTATTGACACTAGCACCACCAACTAAAATAGCAGCAATACTGAACATACCAATCTGTGTATGTGAGTTATAAGTATTAAGGGTACCCATATTTTGAAGATAAAGAATCATACCAAATCCAGCTAAAACTGTAGATAATACAATTGAAATAACTCTTGTATGTTCAACTCTAATACCGGCTGCTGATGAAACATTTAAATCCTGTCCTACTGCTCTCATATCTTGTCCTAGTTTTGTTTTTCTAAACCAAACTATGAACACACAAACAACTGCAATAACAAGGAATGTTGCAACAGGAATAGGAACATCGAATATTTTAACTTTAATTAAATCATCAAGAGATCGTCTAATACCAATAAGGTTAACAGTATTTCGAATACCATATCCTCGAGGAAGAATTAGAGATTTATTCTTAATAGGTATAATGGAGCCCATTCCATAAAGTACTATCAATTGATAAACACCATTCATAAAGAAACCAATGATGTATGAGGTAACCATTTCACGACCCTTAGCTTTATTAAGTATTTTACCACATAGGCTACCTAAAACAATTGAGATTGGTATTGATAAAATCATAGCTAGTACCATAGCTGGTATTCCAATTACATCCCAGTCGATTACAAAAATTAATGCAATCTCACCAGCCATTGCGCCAAGTGTCATACCAAAATTAAGACCCATACCAGCCAAAATTGGAATCAACAAACTTAATATTAAAAATGAGTTACGTGATATTCTAACTATTATTTCACTGATAAGATAGTTTGCACTATAACCACTTAAAGGAATACTGAATGCACAGATGATAACAAACATCACAGTTACAAGGTTATCACTTAATATCCTTTTTATACTTCTATTTTTTAATACACTCATCGAGTTGCCTCCGTTTTACGAGTCAATGCGTATAAAATCATACCATTTGAAACGATAATTCTAATTACCTCAGACATATCAGTCTGGATAGCGGAGTTCATAACAGAAGGAGTCATTGTTAATATACCTTGGAATAAGAAGGTACCAATGATTACATTAGTTATAGAGGCTTTATTAACACTAGCACCACCAATCAAAATTGCAGATACAGCAGGGAGAGCCATAAAGAATGGTCCCATATATAACTGGATAAATCCAAATGATTGTTGATAAACTAAAATACCAATAGCACCAAGCCAAGTTGATAGTATAACAGATAAGATACGAGTCTTATCTACATCAATACCACTTGCTCTAGCAAATATAGCATTTGAACCTACTGCAGTCATTGCAGTACCTCTTTTAGTGTGTAAGAATGCCCAAACTAAAATAGCAAATACAGCAAAGAATAACATCATACCGGTTGGGAATACCAAGTGGTCTCCAATCTTAAAACTCAAGAAATCATTTAAAACATGTAAATAATATCCCTCAGTTGATATTGTTGTTCTTAAACCTTTTCCTTCAAATCCCCAAACCATTGTTGGGTTTGAATAAGGAAGAAGAAGCCACATCATACACATGAATGCAACGGATGAGAAACCAACATAGGTTGCAATCATCATCTCTCCACCCTTAACTCTATTCAAAAGCTTACCATAGCCCCATCCAAATAGAATTGCAAATGGAGTTGCAAAAAGAATTGCCATTACAAAACTAGAACCACCTAAAAAGTTAAATTGAAGTGATAGAGTTGCTCCAAGTAAGCCTGCAATAATACCTAATGGTAATCCAAAGTTTAATCCACATCCACTGTGAATCATAGGAACCATAGCAAGTACTAATATGCTATTCATTCCAAATCTATTAAATGTATCAGTTAAAGATTGGCTAATACTAACACCAACAAAAGGTGCTGCAATAAATAAGAACAATAGGAATAAACCGATTATTATTCGAGGCCATCCAAATTTTCTTATAAATTCTTCGAATCTTTCTTTTATAGTCATTTTTTCCATTATTTTTCTACCTTCTCTCCAACCATCAACAAACCAAAGTCTTCACTAGGGTCTGATGCAGGTAGAATATCTGCAACTACACCATCTGTAACTATAGCAACACGATCGCAAATTGATCTAAGTTCCTCTAGTTCTGATGAAATCATTACAATAGTTGTACCAGCCTCATCATTGTATTTTCTAAGAGCTTGTAATACTAATGATTTAGCCCCGATATCAATACCACGAGTCGGTTCACAAACAAAAAGCAATTTTGGTTCTAACTCAAAAGCTTTTGCTAAACAAATCTTTTGTTGATTACCGCCACTTAATTCTTTGGCTTTTTGTTTTGATGAGATACATTTAATTTGAAGAGAATCAATATATTTATGAGTTGCCTCTTCAATAGCCTTTGTATCTCTCCAACTAAATAAACCATTAAGATATTTCTTTAAATATTTTTCATGTACCTGCATAGCAGAAAAAGATACATTCCATTCAAGAGATTCATCTAATAGTAGTCCAACACCACGTCTATCCTCTGATACAAATGCAAGACCTGCATCAAGAAGCTGTCTAGGATTATTTAATTCTAGGTCTTGTCCTTCAAAATTAACTTTTCCACCGGAGGTATAAAGACCCATTATTCCGTTTGGAATTCCAAGTTTACCCTGTCCCGCCATTCCTCCGATTCCAAGAATTTCACCTCTTTTAACCTCTAGAGAAACATTTTTAACAGTTTCGCCCGGCATATCTACCCATAGATTATCGACTTTTAATACAGTCTCTTTTCCTCTGTAATCAAAAACTCTGTGAGCAATAGCAGTTTTTACACTACGACCAACCATCCATTTTGCTATATCTTGAACCTTAACACCCTCAGTTGGGGTATCTTTAATAATTAGTCCATCTCTCATTACTAAAATGGTATCACATACATCAATAATTTCTTGTAGTCTGTGACTAATGAAGATTATAGCAATACCTTTTTCACTTAATTTGCGCATAGCAACAAGAAGACTATCTGCCTCTTGTTCACTTAATACAGCTGTAGGTTCATCAAGAACTAATAATCTAATTCCTTGGTTTTCACCTTTTCCAGCCTTACTTAATTCTCTAGCAATTTCTGTAAATTGCATATGTCCAACAGGCATAGATGATACTTTCATTTCTGAATCTAGTTCTACACCTAATTTGGTGATAGCTTTTTCAGCTAGTTTCGTCATTTCAAGTCTATCAACGGAGTCCATACGATCTCCAAATAGTTCACTTGATATTGATTTTTTTACGGGTTCACGGTTTAGAAGTATATTTTCTGCAGCTGTAAAGTCAGGTAGCAGAGAAAACTCTTGATGTACCATACCAATACCTTTTTCAAGAGCATCCATTGGTGTAACAAAGTTAACCACCTCGCCATCGATTATAACATCACCGCCGTAACCACCTGTAGCATGGATTTCATCCATACCAAAAAGAATTTTCATTAAAGTACTTTTTCCGGCTCCATTTTCACCAACTAATCCTAAAATTTCACCTTTTTTAATTTTGAAATTAATATCATTTAGTACTTGGTTACCTGAAAAGTCTTTACTGATGTTTCTCATCTCTAATAAAACATCACTTTCTTTAGTCATTGGTTTTCCTCTATCTTAATGCAAAGAATTGCAAAGGATATTTATAAATAAGCCTCTGCAATTCTTGATTTTAATTAAACTTTAATTATTTTACTGAATAATATTTTTCAGGAATTTCAAGGTCAGTTGCACCCATATATCCTTTACCCATGATATAAGTATCTTGGTAAATTAATACGAAGTTCTTTGATCTAACGCCTGTGTTAACATCAGTATAATTAGCACCATTCCAATGAGCACCTGGTGTAAATTTACCATAAGCTTTCATGATATCAGATAACTTAGTTAATGTACTCTCTCCGTTTAATACGTTAATAGCATGTTGTCCTAAACCAGCTGTAGTTGTGTAACCATAACTATAAGCCCATGTACCAAATCTACCAGCACCACCATCATCTACAACAGTTTTTTCAACTTTTGCTAGGATAGCAGGGAAATCACCAGCTTGTTCAGATAAATCAATACCTAAAGCTCCTGGGTAACCCATTAATGGAGAAGGAAGATCAGCTTCGATGAAGTAACCACCATATTTCATTAATTGTTTTAATAGAGGTTCTGTATGAGCATCATTTGTACAGAAGAATGCAGTATCCTGTCCGTATTTTTCTACCCATGCTGGAACTTTTTCTAGAATATATTGTTGAGCACCTGCAACACCAACATCACTAGTTGGGTCTGGAGCTGTTTCAAATACAAATTCCATACCTAAATCTTCACAAGTCTGTTTCATGATTGCAGCACGACGTGACATTGTTTCATAACTCATATGACGAGGGAATGAAATATGTACGAATGTTGTACAACCTAATTCATGAGCTGTGTTAATAATTAGGTAACCACGAGATACAAAGTCATTATTTACTACTAGATCAGCAGCAGATGAGATAACACCTGGATCTTCGTGTGATTCACCTGAAATACAAAGTACATCTGGTCTCTTAGCTTTGATACGACGGAAAGCTTCTGTTGTACCAGGAATACTCTGGTTAACAATAACAGCTTTTAGCATTGGATCATCAGCTAAACCTGAAATAACAGAAATAGTTGTTTCAGCTTCATCCATGAAGTTATCAGGATAAGTAACGTGTTGAATCATACCACCATCAGATACAGCACCATATTCTGAAATAAGTCTTTCAGCACCACGAAGGTCATCCTCAGACTGAGATACAGTACCAGTTACAATACCGATGTGAAAATCATTCATTTTTGGGGCAGCAGAGCTAGCACTTGGAGCATCGCTTTTTGGAGCTTCAGTAGCACCACTAGCAAAAACACCAAATGTTGCCATTGCACAAACAAGCAACATAACAATAAGTTTTTTCATAAAAATCTCTCCTATAATTTTTTTAATCAAGTAAATTATAAATCATTTTATTCAATTTTACAATAATAATATTCATTTTATGCATAGCTATACATTATATATACATATTTTGCCTATTTTAAAAAGTGACTATTATTTGCATATTTAGTAAATTAAGTGAGTATTAATTGAGTTAATGCAAATTTTTGTTATCTTTTTGATAAAAAGCAAAGTTATTTTTATATTGAAATTATAGTTTAATAACATAAATATGCGAATATTGTTATTATTTTTACACAATATTACTTTACATTGATTAAGTAATTAGTGAATCTTTTATTTATTTTTCAATAATCAAAAAAAAATAAATTTATAATAATAACATTATAGTATTCAAACTATTCTACATAATCTTAAAATTCCTATATTTTATAGGACTAATAAATTTTAATAGATACAAATACATTTTATAATTTACTATATGATTTTATAGAGAAATTATTTATTCAAAAAGTATTATGTTTAAACTGCAGAAACAGGAGAAATCATCCATTAGAAAAAGGGTTTTAATACAATTATATAGGTTAATATTACAATGAGTGTACTTAAAAAGGTCCCAAGTAAATAATATTCAGAAAAACGTACATCATCGATTATCTTTTTATATCTTGCTACAGATTTTGCAGTCAATATAAAGCCAATTGCAGCATATTGAGAGAGTATTAACATTAAAAATATAATACATCTCTCAAGCTTTCCAATCAGTGCACCAGTATTAGGAACTCCCTCTTTTTCATCCTTTATAATGCTACCATATTTCTCTAATACAATCTTTATTGTAATAGCTGAGGGGTTCATTATAATTAAAAATGATAGTATGAGGGAAAGAATCTTTAGTTCATTAAGACCATAAAGCTCTAATGTTTTTTGTATTGGTAAAAGGTATGAAATACTTAGTCTTTGAGATATGAAGAGTGAAAAACCTAGTATAACAAGGAGATGAATTACTTGATCTCTTAGATAAAGGGCTAGATTTTCTCTATGGCCTTTTTTGCCATAGGATTTTATTAAATCAACAATCAAATGAAGTAAAGAGATAGATAGAGAACATAGTAAAAGTTCTATTGTAAAATATGGAGTTATTACCACAATCATTGAAATAGTATATAAAAAGCAGTGCTTAAGAAATGATTTTTTGCACATGTCTTTAGTATTTGCAATTTCATCACTTTGTAGGTAATAATCCCCTACAAAATGTCCTATTAATAACAATAGAAGGATACTAAAATTCATTATTTCTCTCCTAGATATAGAGCAAATGCACTATTTATACTTTCAAAAGATTCTCTATAAATATCAATATTAGAGCTTTTCAATCTCTCATTAACACTTGGTTGCTTTATACCCAATATAACAGCAGCTTCTTCCTGAGTTTTACCCTCTCTAATAATTAAATCTATAACAGCCCTCTGTTTTTCACTCCAATTAGACTTAATAGTATTACAAAGACTTAGGGAGGAATTCATTAAATTATCTAAAAGAGTATATTCAGATTTTACAAGAATATAGCTACTATCTCTTTTTTTACTATTAACTCTCTTTGTATCATCAATTGCAAATCGAGCATTATGATAGGCAGGTCCATCAATGAGAGATGAATATTCAATGTCTATTGATGTTTTTATCTCTCCAAATCCGATTCCAAATCTAAGATTTGAGGGAAACATAGAATTTTCAATTTCATCAATTATATTTAATACATTAGAACTCTTTTTTAAGAGTCCTTGAAAACTATCACCTAATGTTATTAAAAACTTAGAGGCAATATCATCGCTGTATTTATCATTTATGTAATTTATGATATTCACAAACTTCTTTTGAAGTTCATCTCTATCTTCAATATTTCTTGAATCAACAATATCACCCATAATTGCAAAATACTTTTCCACATTTAAATCCATTTTAATTTCCTTAATAGAATATTAGCACAGTTAGATAGAGTGAACAAGAAAATTAGATTAATAATATAGGGCATAAACTCTATATTATACAATTATAGTCTTATAACCCTATAACCATAATCTATAGTATCAATACCCTATAAATACAAATCTCAGTAATATACAAAGATTATTAGTCTCTATTCCTCATCAATAGATAGAAGTCTAACTCTATCAAGAGAGAAATCAATTGATACATCCTCTCCCTCTTTGTATATTGTCTTTGCATGTGGATCATCAACTTGAACTAGTACCTCACCAAAAGGAGTTTCAATAAAGCTCTCAAGGCTACTGCCTAGATAAACATTAAGACGAACCTTTCCATCAATATATCCTTTTTTATGATCAACTAATCTAAGAGATTCAGGTCTAGCCATTAATACGCATTCTTTCTCATTTTCAAGATTAGGTGCAAAGTTAGTTATATCAATTTCTTTATCCATAAATTCACATTTATAGATGCTCTTATCAAATGATTTAACTTTTACAGGAAAGAAACTTGCTTTACCAACAAAACCTGCTACAAAACGAGAATCAGGTAGTTCATAGATTTCATTAGGAGCACCTATTTGTCTAACAAATCCATCCTTCATAACAATAACTCTATCAGATAAAGACATAGCCTCTACTCTATCATGGGTTACATAGATAGCAGTTATACCAAGACTCTTTTGAATTTTCTTTATTTCAACTCTCATCTGCTCTCTAAGTAGTGCATCAAGATTTGATAGAGGTTCATCAAGTAATAATACACCAGGAGTTACAATAAGAGATCTAGCAAGAGCAACTCTCTGTTGTTGTCCACCAGATAGTTTTGCAGGGGCTCTATCATTATAGCCCTCAAGTCCTACCATTTTTAATGTCTCATTTACCTTCTCAGTAATCTCAGCCTCATCAACTTTTCTAAGTCTAAGACCATAGGCAACATTGTTAAATACACTCATATGAGGGAAAAGACCATAGGATTGGAACATTGTTGCAGTGTTTCTTTTATTAGGTGGTAGCATAGTTACATCCTCATCACCTATAAATATTTTTCCCTCAGTTGGTAATTCAAAACCAGCAATCATTCTAAGTGTTGTTGTTTTACCACAACCAGATGGTCCTAAGAGTGTAACTAACTCACCAGGTTCAATTAAAAGATTTGAATCATTTACGGCTATAACGTCATTTTTTCCTTTTACATCCTTGAAACGTTTTGTGACATGTTCAAGTTTTACAAATACACTATTATTTTTCATAATTTATTCTAATTCCTTTTATTTTGTAGCAATAGTTTTCTGAGTTAAATTATCATCCTTAGTAAACATATTCATTAAACCAAAAGCTAATAATACAATAATTATCAAGATTGTAGAGAGAACTGAAGCTAATCCAAAACGTAGATTTTCAGAGAAGTTAAAGATCAATACAGTTAGGTGATTCCATCTTGCACTTATCAAGAAGATAATTGCAGATACAGCAGTCATAGCTCTAACAAAAGTATATGACATTGAAGTTAGGAATGCAGGTCTAACAAGTGGTAATACAATGGACCTAAATACAGTTTGAGTATCTGCTCCAAGATCACTTGCAGATTCTTCAATTGCAGGATCTATTTGGTGCAATGCTGTTATACCATTCTCAAGTCCTACAGGAAGTTCTCTTATTACATAGTTAATAACGATAATAGCACCAGTACCAACCAATAATATTGGAGGCTTATTAAATGCTAGTATATATGCGATACCAATTAGTGTTCCAGGAATTGCATAAGGTGTCATTATCAATATTTCTAAGAATCTCTTTCCAGGGAATTTCTTTCTAACAATTAACATTGAAGCCATCATTGCAAGAATACCTGCAATAGGAGCTGCAATTGTTGCAAGAATTACAGTATCTCTTATACTTGTCCAACCTCTCTGTAATGCCTCGCCCCAGTTAGCAAGAGTAAAGCTATAATCAATACCCCAGTTTTTAACAAAACAACCAGCTACAATTGTCAAATATAATCCCATAATGAAGACCATAATTACATAGGCAATTGTTTGAAGTGTAATTCTAACAGGTTTACTTGTTAAATCAGTAAGTGTTGTTGATGGTTTACCAGTAACTGTAACAAAGCTTTTTCTAGATACAAAGTATCTTTGAGCTAAAAAGGCTGTAAGTGTTGGTAATAGTAATAGGAATGATAGAGCAGAACCTGCTCCAAGTTCAGATCTACCTGTTACAAGCATGTATGCCTCAGTTGATAAAACTCTATAATCTCCTGATAAAAGAAGTGGATTTGCAAAATCTGCTAGAGAATTAGTAAATACCAAAAGCCAAGCAGATAGAATACCAGGTACTGCAAGAGGGAAAGTAACTGTTCTAAATGCTTGCCATCTTGTAGCAGATAAGTCTAATGCTGCATCTTCAACTGTACTATCGATTTGTTTTAAAACACTACTAATAGTCATAAAAGCAATTGGGAACATACCAATTGTTTGAACAAGTACTAAGCCTCCTAATCCATAAATGGATAGATTAAGATTTAATAATTGCTTAGTAATTAATCCATTATTACCAAATAGTAATATGATTGAAAGTGATAGTGAAAATGGAGGGCTAATTACAGGAAGTGTTGCAAGTGTTCCCATAACTTTTTTATGTTTGAAAGAAGTTCTTTCAATCAAGAAAGCAAATAGGAATCCAACAATAGTTGAAACACTAGCTGTTAATACACCTAGTCTTAGAGAACCCCAGAAGGCAACTAAATATGTAGGAGATAATGTTTTCTTCCAAATAGCTAGGGAGAATTTTCCATTTTCAATAAAGGATAGTCTAACTGCTTCAAATATAGGATAGGCTATAAATACACCTACAATTACAAATAATCCCATAACAAGGAATCCAGTCATTGGGTCTCTTGTAAATAAAAGAATAAAGGAGACCGTAATAAATATTATGGCAATACCTATTAAGAGTATCTTAAGTAAGTTTTGAAATCCATTGCTTGAAATATTAGGTACTGCAATTATAGTTGCACCCCTACTTTGGAAGCCTGAATCATCTAATACAGGATAAAAATATATATCTGAGTTATAATTTGATGAAACAAGGTTATCACCATCTAGAGAATAGTCTATATCATAGCTTCCATTTATTTTTATAGGTTCTTGATAACTTACACTCTCCATAGCCTTATCAAATTGAGAAGAGCCTTTATAGGAATCCCATAGTTTTTCAACAGAAGGACTTCCTCCAATTCTATCAAAGTTCCAAGTCTCTTCATTAAAATTAAAGAATAAAAGTCTTGCACCAGGTACTACGTTTTTAACATCTTTTGCCCAACTATCAATTACAAGTGGGTCACTAGACTTAGGGGCAGTTTTAACAAACAATTCAATTTCTTTATCATTTCTCTCTTCTGCATAGCTATTGAATTCAGTAGATAGAGAATTATAAATAAAGAGATCAATCAGAATAAAAAATACCACGAAAGTTGCAAATTGTATTATTTGTTTCTTTTGCATTTGAACTCCATATATCCAATTAGACCTATAGAGAATATCCCCATAGGTCTTTTAATAGATAATTAAATTTATTGATTAACGTTTATTTCCAATTTCATCAGTCCATCTATCAAGCAATCTTGCTTTATTATCTTTATTACCATCCCATGTAAAGTTAGGAGTAATTGTCTTAATTTCATCTAATGATAGAGCATCAGGATGTTTTTCAGCACCATTTGCTACAAGAACTAGATACCATTCGGTAAATGTCTTTTGAGCTACAGGACTTGATAGAACCCAGTCATATAATTTTTTAGCATTAACTGAATCAGGTCCACCTTTAACTAAACTCATTGAAGCTAGTTCATAACCTGTTCCTTCAGATGGAGCTGCAATTTTAATATTTGCACCTGCTGCCTTAATCTTAACTTGGTCATGTGCAAAACCTAAAGCGATTGGGATTTCACCAGTTCCTACACTCTTACCAGGAGCTGAACCACTCTTAGTATATTGGTCAATATTCTTATCTAAAGCTTTAAGGTAATTAAACATTGCCTCTTCATCTTCGTTATAGATATATCTTAGTGTTGTTAATACAGTATAGGCTGTTCCTGATGTATTAGGATTTGCCATTCTTATATAGCCTTTGTATTCAGGTTTAATTAAATCTGCCCAGCTTTGTGGAGGAGTTAATCCTAATTCAGCACATCTGTCTAAATTGCTAACAATTGTTAGAGGTCCAACATAAAGACCGATCCAATAATTATCTGCATCTCTGAATTTCATATTAGTTTTTGTAGAATATCTAGAAACGTAAGGAGTTGTTAAGCCTTTTGTTTTAGCTGTGATATGATCAAGACCTACACCACCTACCCAAATTGATGCTTGAGGATTTTCTTTTTCTGCTTCAAGTCTTGCTACACATTCCCCACCAGATAGTCTAACAAAGTTTACCTTAATACCTGTTTCTTTCTCAAATTCTTGAAACAATTTTGCAGCTAAAGGTTCTTCAAGAGTAGTATAAGCATTAACACTTTCTCCCTTTGAAGTTGCAGGAGCCATAGTGGTTTCACCCATATCCTGAGGTGCACTCATATCAGCTTCTTTTGTACCTGATGCGAATAAAGATGTTAGTGAAAACATCACTAAAGCTACCAATAATAATTTTTTTTTCATGATTTCCTCCAATAAATAAAATTTACTAATCATTTATGAATATTTTAGCATGCGCCCATTTACACGTCAAACTAAATATTGGTAGCTAATTTTTTAAAGCTTGTAATATTTAATATTAATACTTATCTAATAATGAATTACATTTAATTATATACCTAATTAAATATTATATTCTCTCTAATTATTTAAAAATTATTGAACCATTTATTTCTGCTAATATTCAAATATAATTCATTATTTTTGAATATTTTTAAGAAAGTTATTTATATTATATTAATTTATTAGTTTACTTAGTAGCTTAATACAAAATGGCTTTATATTTTTAATTTGCCAAAAAAAATTCACCCCTAAAGGTGAATCTTTATTAATAAGAGTGTGTTAAATACTATCTCTTTTTAGTGGCATACTCATACAACGAGGGCCACCTCTACCTCTACTTAATTCAGAGCTTGGTATTGTTAATACCTCTATGCCATTATCAATTAAAAGTTGGTTTGTCGTTATATTTCTATCATAGGTAACTATTTTTCCAGGAGATATACATAAAACATTAGAGCCATCATTCCATTGTTCTCTCTCGGCTACAACACTATCGCTACCACCACAATTTATTAGTGTAACTTTATCAAGCTGTAGTTCTTCTTTTAATATATCATCTAGTTTTCCATCAAGTTCTTTAACTTTAAAACTACCTTTTTTTGCCTTCGATAATTTAAATACTCTAAGTGTTGGTATAATACCTGGATGTATAATAAATTTATTAACATCTGCTTGAGTAAATACAGTATCTAAGTGCATAAATGCTCTGATATTTGGAATATCAAAGGCTAATATTGTATCTATTGTACTTTCATCATCTGCAAATATATTTTGAGCTAATAATTCACAAGCCTCAGGTGTTGTTCTTTGTGATAATCCAACTCCAAGTATGTGCTCATTAAAGTTAAATATATCACCACCTTCTATGCAATATGGATTAGAGGGATCATAATAGAAATTGATTTTTTCACCAAAGGAGTGATGGAACATAAGTACATATTTATCATAGAGAGTTTCTCTTTTTCTAGTAACACTGTACATATGATTTAATGAGACACCATTACCAATGGAGGCAAAAGGGTCTCTTGTAAAATATAGGTTTGGGATAGGGTCTGTTACAAATCTAGTTTTTTGTTGAACTAATTTAGATAAAGGATGTTTTACCAATCCTCCAAGATCTCCATCTTTAATACCTGCCATAGTTCTAAGAACTAGTTCTTTGTTGTCTTCAATATCCATTAAGTATTTAAATAGTGCATCATTAGATGACCTAGCAATACTTCCGGAAGATGCAATAAAATCACGAATAAAGGATTCTTTTATACTTTGATCTTCTATAATAGAGGCCATCATATCTTCTAGATAAACAACTTCAACACCATTCTCACTTAGTAGAGAGGCAAAAGCATCATGCTCTTGTTGGGTTACTTTTAGAAATGGGATATCATCAAATAATAATTTAACTAGGTAATCTGGGGTTAGGTGTTCAAGCTCTACTCCAGGCCGATGTAATAATACTTTTTTTAATTGTCCAATTTCACTTTTTACGTTTATACTCATGAACCTAATAGTAGACCCAAATTTTCATTATGACAACATTCATTTAATTAAAACTAAAATTAAAATGCCCTAAAACCTAAGTTAAAGGGCATCCTTTATTTTAATATTAATTATTATTAAAATTTATTATTTTAGTCATAGTAATATGTAATTCTTACAGTTGATGAGAAATTACCAGCAGGGATTGAATCATTACCGTTTATCTTTAAATAAAAACTAGCTAAATCTGCAATCTCTTCATTTGCACCAGCTGTAACATAAGTATAAATCATACTATAGTCACGATTTCTTGTAACTCCAGCCCAAATATAATTATAACCTTTTGTATTTACATAAATTTCAGGAGTTAAACCTGTATTATAATTTTCATCACCATTGAATTCACCAATAAAAGGATTTGTTCTGATTTCAATTATAGGAATTAAAGAGTAATTAAGATTTCCTGCAGATCTTCTTACAATGAAGTTGTCAGTAGTAGATACTTTAGATAAATCATATGTTTCTTCTAATGTATCACCATCGTTTAAATTTTTGTCATTATATATTAAAGAAAAATCATAAGTACTTGATTCTACAGATCCACCGATATTTATATTTCTTTCATCTGTTGATGCAAAAATAGCAGTTATTGTTAAAGTTGTAATTAGTAGTAATGTAATTAGTTTTTTCATTTTGTATCTCACCTTTTAATTAGTAAAGCAGTTTTCCCGTTGCTTATGGTTATACAATACAATAGCTTGCAACTTATGTCAATACTTATTTATTATAATAAGGTACTTTAAATACATAAATATATTATAAATCCTTATAGTGTATGAATTAATTAGTTAAAAATATTTTTATACGAGAAAATAAATATTTATAGATTGCACACAAGTCACATAAGATACATAAAAAATAAATAAAAAGTTAGGTAAAAATAATTTATAATTTGATAATACATATAATGTATAATTTAAAGACAAAAATATCCCCACCCATTATTAATTAATGAGAGAGGATTAGTTTTGAAACCTAAAAACTTCTATTGTTCGTAGGTATAATCAATTTGTATTGTTGAAGTATAATTACCAGCGGGAACTGATGGACTACCTGTAATTGTAAAGATAAAGCCCAATAATGTTGCACTACTATTATTTGCACCGGCAGGTATTAAGAAATTAAAGGTACCTGTTCTTTGGCTATTGCTTATTAAAGAACTCACAAAAGATGTTGTATCAACATAAGTTTGACTTATTGTAGGAATAACTCCTGTATTATAATTTTCAACTCCATTAACCTCACCAATAAAAGGACCGGCTTGTACTAGTACTTCAAAAGAGAGATCATTATTTAAATTGCCAGAAGTTCTCTTTACATAGAAATTCTCAGTATCAGAGGTTGTAGCAAGATCAAATACACCTGTTATAATTGCCCCATCACTTAATGGAGTTTCCCCATAACTAAGACTGAAGGTATATTCACTTCTCTTAACAGCTCCTCCTATATTCACATCTCTACTATCTGCTGCAAAGATAGTTGTTATTGCTATTGCAGCTATTAATATCATTGCTAATGTTTTTTTCATTTGTTTTATTTCCTTTGTAAATAAATGGTACAAGCATTAGTAACCTGTGTCCACTCTAGATGTAATAGGAAATATGTTAAATTATTTAAAGCATGTGATAAATACTTATATAATATGAAGTAAAGTACATTAAACTGAATAAAAACGTCATAAAACTCATTAAAATACAAGACATAAGTTATAATAACAAAAAACAAAATATATACTTATTAAGGATTTACAGATGAAGTTCCATAAGGCCTTCTCTCATGCTCTTTAGATCTGTAGCAAAATTGATATATTGTTTTTTAGCAAGATTTAGTGGTAAATATCGATCATATTTCCACTTACCAAGGTATTCCTCTTTATCAAAATCGAGTTCTAAAAGATTAATATCATCACTCATTAATTCAATAATGCAGTTTTTTAATGAAGTAATATCTAAATCACCCTTTTCAACGCTCACATAGAAATCATCTTCGATAAATGCTTTATAACCTTTCATCTCTAGAGCTAATACAAGAGCTCGTAGTGCACGAGTTCCTCTAAACATATATATATAAACTATGTATGGTTCGATATGTAAAAAGCTAACTTTATCAAGTTGTAATTTATTGAATCTAATACGGCTTTTTTTAAGGACTTCTTTAGCACTTCTGTCTAGATAGGAATAATCATCATCACACATTAGTATTTGTTTCATTTTTGCAACAACTCTATCGCTTGTATTAAACATGCCAGAGCCTTCCCATTTAGCAACTCCGCCTTTTCCATCGGGAACTACTTCAGCCACTAATTTTTCCATGTTCAAATCCACAACTTTCCATTTCTTACCAGTTAATACAATTCTCTCGCCAACCTTTAACTCTTTACCAACTGTTCCTAGAACTTTATCTTGGCATCTTATTGTAATTTCAGAAACGCTCATAAAGACTGAGTAGAAATCATAAAAAGATGTAATACTCTCACCTTTTTCTCCAAGGTTAATTGTATCATCTTCCATTTTTTCAAGTAAATTATATTCCATTGCACTAATGATCAACTCTTTATATTCTCTCTGACTCATATCAGATAAAACAGGAAGTGTTAATATTAATCTAGCTAGCTCTGATGCTTTTAGAGCGCCTAAACTTTTAATTGTACTCATAGTCTGATGGAGTGCAAAGGAATAATTTGGTCCTGGATCTAGTATTGGTTCAAGCCATTTTTCTCTCAATTGTAGTTCAATTATTGCAATAGTTTTTATAAGATCTACTGGAATATATGAAGCTGATTTCTTAAATAGAGAATCACGTCGCTTTAGTACAAAGGCCATTGCACGACCTTGTCCCTTACGACCTGTTCTACCTAATCTTTGGACAAAGGAGGATGCACTAAATACTGTTCCCTCTTGAACAATTAAATCAAGTTTTCCGACATCAATTCCTAGTTCAAGAGTAACTGTTGCTCCCACACATACATTATTAGAACTTGTTTTTAAAGCCTCTTCAGCCTCACCTCTTTGAAGTCGATCAAGGGAACCATGATGGGCATATACCTCTAGATGTGATTGTTTTAGTTCAACCATATCTCTGAGTCCTGCAACGGTTGCTTCAACCTCACGTCGGGTATTTGCAAATATAATGCTTCTTTTGTTTGATACAAGATTAAAGATAGTTTCTAATATTGGTTGATCTGTTTGTAGTACTGCTAAATCGGCATCATCATCAATGTATTTTATCTCTCTAACGCTTAGAGATAGAGGACTTGGTGAGCCTTTTGCAACACATACGCTACATGATAATCCATTGCCACAACTTAGATAATTTGCTGCAGTTTTATAATCATTTAGTGTTGCGCTTAGACCAATGTGACGGGTAGGACGGCCAATAATACCCTCAATACGAGCTATTAGGCTATTAACTTGCAGTCCTCTCTCCTCTCCCATAAATGCATGAATTTCATCGATTACAATGTATCTAAGATCTCCAAAAAGAGCCCTTAATCCCTCTCCTTGTCTCATAACAAGGGCTTCAAGGCTTTCAGGTGTTATTTGAATAATACCCTTAGGGTTTGCTAATATTTTCTTTTTAGGTGTTTGAAGACTGTGACCATGCCATCTTACTACAGGTATATCTTCTTCCTCTAATAGCATATCTAGTCTCTCAAATTGATCATTGATTAATGCAATCAGGGGGCTTATATAGATTACGGCTATGCTTGAGGATGGACGATTGTATAAATCTGTAAGTATGGGAAAGAATGCCGCCTCTGTTTTACCACTTGCAGTTGAGGAAGATAGTAAAACATTGTTACGACTCTCTAGTATTGCAGGAATTGCTTTATTTTGAATATCAGTCAATTCCTGCCATTTATTTTTATATATGTACTCTTGTATATATGGGGCTAATTTTGAAAAATTATCCATAATTATTATACAACAAAAGTAGTGAACTCATCATCAATACTGTCTTCTTGAAGACTCTTTGTATAGGAGAATCCCTTATTATTTAGTATTGATTCTACACTACTATCAGGGTTTTGAAGTAATAGATTCATAACTTCAATAAAGTCTCTGATAATCTCACGTGGTGTTAACTTTTCAGCTGCACCAACTCTTGATAATTCACTTGTAAGAAATTGTTTTATATCATTTTCTTGTATAGTATTCTTACCAAATAAAGATGAATGTAGTTCAGATAATCGCTCAAGTAGAACAAATAGCTCTGAATCATTTAGCTTTTTAATAGTTAGTATTGGTGATAATAGATCCTTCATCTCATTTGAGGCAAAGCTACCTTTATCTAATCTAGATCTGAGTGCTTCATAGCTAAATACACCACGTCTATCATCTTCTAGACTTCTTGGGGTTGCACCCATGATTATACCTAGATTATGAGCTTTTCCTTGTAGTGTATCATTATATAGCATTAGGAGTTTTTCAAAGTTGTTTTGTCTAGCAGTCTTGTTTGATATTTTAGATAGATTAATCATTTCATCACAAAGCATTAATACACCTTTATATCCAGCTTGAACTGAGAATGATGTTATTAATTTGATGTAATCATACCAATCATGATCTGTGATTATAATTGAGATACCTAAATCTTTTTTAGCTTCTCTTTTTAGATTATATTCACCTCTAAGCCATTTTAATACATTATCTTTTTTCTCACTATCGCCTTCTTCATAGCTAATATAATAATTTTCAAGAAGTTTACCAAATTCAAAGCCATGAACCATGTCTCTAATTGATGAACAACTCTCATATATTCTATCAAGAATATATTCTCTTTTATCTTCTTCACTAATTTTATTAGCTCTAGCTTCTAAATTAAAATTATTAATCCATTTATCAAGGATTAGGGAAAGAGCTCCGCCATTAGGACATGATTGAGTACTCATATTCTTAATTAATTCTCTATAAAGATTTAAGCCCTCGTTTTTAGAGCCTGTGAGTTTTCTATTTGGAGCTAAATCTGCATCAAGAACAATGAAGCCTTTTTTAGTAACATGAGATCTAATAATGGAGAATAGAAAACTTTTACCACTACCAAATTCACCGACAATAAAACGGAAGGTGGAACCACCTTCTTCTAATATTTCAATATCGTGAAGAATAGCTTCTAATTCATCAGTTCTTCCTACTGCAATATATTCTGCACCTTCTCTAGGTACAACACCACCCCGCAAGGCGTTCATTAAACTATTTGATATTCTTTTTGGTGGTAATTTAGCCATTTAAGTTCCTTTTATAATTATAATTAATTATTCTTAATCTTCTTTTTAAATATAACAAAATAATAGAAAAGAAAACAAGTAAACACTATATATATTTACTCTTTAGTACATATATCTCTTTTTTCTAATATTATGCATGAAATGAGTTAAAATAATTCAATGGACATAATAAAAGGAGCCTATAAATAAGCTCCCTGTGTTCATAATAATGAAACTATGATTTATTCTTCAGAAATAATTCCTACTGGACAAACATCAGCACATGAACCACAAGAGATACATGTATCTGCGTCGATTACATAAGAATCTGCGCCTTCAGAAATTGCGTCTACTGGACATTCGCCAGCACAAGTACCACAAGAAATACAACCTTCACCAATTTTATAAGCCATAATAATGCTCCTTAATTTAATAATATTTATGCAGAGATAGTAACACTAATTAGATTGCAAGTCAATAAATAGACAAATAATTTATTATTTTTACTCTTTTTTAATTCTTTGCTATACAAGTATTTAAATAAGAAAAAATGTTTACATATACTAACAAAATCAACAATTTTTATATATAGAGAATATACAAATGAATATTAATTAGTTTTTTATTAGACTTTATACACTTACACAGTAATTTTATAAACTAAAAACCACTAGTTTTTTTCAATATAGCATTAAGCCATAATTCGTTATCTCTATTTTCTCTACTATCATGGCTTATAAAGATTTCAAGAATATTAAAGAGTGATAATTCATCCATAAAAGTTTTGAAAGAAGACTTTGTAAAACAAGTAAAAGTTCTATCCTCTGTAGAAAAATCATAGGCTCTACATTTAAAAGAACAATATAATATGCCATCACTCTTTAATGCTTCGTGTAAATTAGTAAAAGCTAGTGGTAGATTGTATCTATCTACATGAAGGAGTGATGCACAGGCCCATATTCCATCAAATTCTTCTTTATAATCAAGATCTAGAAAGCTTTTCTTCTCGACATTAATATTTGTGTGTAAATTTGCAAAATCGACCATCTTTTGAGAATTATCAAAGGCACTAACACAATAGCCTCTCTTAATAAAATTTAAGCTATCTCTAGCAGAACCACAACCAGCATCAAGAATAGAATCACCCTTATCTAAGTATTTTAGAAAGGGTTTATATAGTTCATCCATATCACAATAGAAAGTATTTTCTATGTAAGCCTCTGAGTTTTTATCATAATAGTTTTCCATTTTATTTTCCTAGAGCCTACTTAATTATTGATGAATTCAATAATTTTATTAACTGTGATTTCTTGTTGTTCAGATCTACTAATACTAGCTATTCCATCACCCTCTTGTTCCCCATAGTTACCAAAATATGCATGGTTTCCACCATCGATTTCATATTTTTCTAAAACATTATCTAATTTAGTATTATCTAATACTTTATCTTGAGAACCATAGATGGAGATTGTATCAAGAGGTGCATCATTTATAGGGTATGCTGCAAGTAAGATCATACCATCAAGTTTAGAATAATTATCTTTAACATAGCTACTTGCCATAGCCCCTCCTAGAGAGTGTCCTGCTAAATACCAACTATCAATATTAGTATTTTGCTCTATTATTTTACTAGCTGCATCTATATTAAATACAGCTAGATTAAATGGCATTTTTACAATATAGATTGTAATTCCATAGTTACTTAACCCTTCAAGTAGAGGAATGTAGGAAGAATATTCTACTTTGCCACCTGGGTAGAAAATTAAGCCCACAGAGTTACTCTCTTTTGGATAAATAGTAATAAGATTATTATCTATATTTATATTATCACTTGTTGAAATAAGATTTTCTACAGACCTATCTGCTCTATAATAATCTCTGCTATAAACATAAAATCCAAGTGTTAGTAGGAGTAATATACTAAGTAGTACTATAGAAATAATTTTAAATACTTTGAATCTCTTTTTCATCTAATCCTCTATGATATAAAAATATAGAGAATCTAGTAGATATTCAATTGAATATTTATATGATAATTTATAGATAAAGTTTTTAATAGAAACAAGTGATTTATCATCTCTTTGATAGGCTTCAAGTAATTTAAAGAATCTATTTTTTTCAGCTACACTTGCTCTATTTTTAAAATAGCCCCATAAATGTTGAATGGTATTAATCTGACTATTTTTAGTTGCGTTTTTTTCAAGAGAGGATTCAATTAGTTTATAAAACTCTAATGCATTAGTGGACTCTTTATCCTTTAGCAGGGTTCTAATTTCATTATAGGTTTTAGCAGATATTCCTAAAACGTAGTATTTATATTTAGCCCACTCTCTCTCTAGATATTTAACATTAACATTATTTTTTATTAGTAGATTACACTTTATAGCTGATAAGTTTTTATCCTTTACCTCTAACATAATATCAATATTTTTGTTTTTTAGATTGTTATAAAATGATAAAAATTGAGTAGATTCAATATATTTACTATGAGCTCCATTTTTATAATTATTTGCAGTTTGGGAATAATGTATCTTTTGTACTCCATCTTCACTTTTCCATGTTTTATTACATAGTTCAATCCATTCAAATGGGCTTAGTTTATTTTCAGGTGGTGGATTTAATTTGTGATGAAGATTATCAAATACAACCGGAATATTAGCTATTTTAGAAATAGCTAATACTTCTTCTATGTTATAGGATTTATCATCATTTTCAATTATTAATCTATTTTTGATTGCTTGATCTAATTTATTATAGTTTTCTACAAACCGAGCCATAGCAGATTTTTTATCATTGTAAACACCACCGATGTGTAGAACCATTTTACTTGATTTATCACAGGAGAGAGCATCTAAGAATCTTGCATGATATCTTAAATCTTCAATGGACTTTTCAACTACACTTTCACTCTCTGAGTTAATAATTGTGTATTGTCCAGGGTGCATTGAAACTCTAACATTATTTTCTTTTAATATTTTACCAATTCTATCTAATCGAGCTGCAAAAATATCCCACCAAGGAATTGTGTTAACAGGATGAGATGCAAGAGGTACTATATCAGAACTAATTCTAAATACTCTAATATCATTTTTAATATTGTAATTAATTATTTCTTCAAGAGCCTTAAGATTTTTTTCAAGTGTTGCAATAAACTTGTCTTCTGAAAAATATTTTAAATGAATTGTAGATAATTTTGTTTTATTACTCCCGAGATGAATACAAGCATATCCTATAGACATTATGATAACTCCTTACAAATGATTAAATCATTATTAATCTTTTTTACTCAATTAGTGTACCACATCTTAAATTAAATACAAGAATTGAAATGTAGAGAGAACTAACTTAATGATTATTATATACTATTTAATACATAATGGAGTGTAATATAGTCACATTCTTATAAATGGATTCGATTTCAAAATTTATTTTCCACAAAAAAAATAAATCACCCATTCATCTGTTTAGGACAAAAGGGTGATTAGATTTAATATTTAATTCTATATTAAAGATAGTGATAACCAAATTATATCTAAAAGAGCAACATAATTAAATTGTATCTTTATCACATATCAATATAGTGTAGAATTTACTGCCATTTACTCTCATCAATTTCGCCAAGAGATTTTGCAACACAAGAAGTAGATGCTAAATCACCTGTAACATTAAGAGCAGTACGTCCCATATCAAGGATTGCATCAATACCAAGAATCATTGCATAAGCACCAGCTACTGCAGTTCCTGCTTCTACTTTTAAACCAATAGAATCAAGTACCATAAGCAACATAATTGCACCAGCTCCAGGAATACCTGCAGTACCGATAGAAATTAATGTAGCAGTAATAACAATTGTTCCCATTTGAGAAGCTGTTAGGCCAACGCCTGTTGCAGTTAAAGCGATAAATGTTGCACAAACACCTTGATAGATAGCTGTACCATCCATGTTAATTGTTGCACCTAAAGGTAGTGAGAAACTGTAAATATCTTTTGAAACACCTAGGTTTTCTGCAGCTGTCATTGTTACAGGAAGAGTACCATAACTACTTCTTGTTCCAAGTCCAGTTACAAAAGGGTTTCTTGCTTCATGCCAGAATCTTTTTGGTTTTAGACCGAATAATTTAATCATTCCAACATAAATTAATAGGATTTGTACAAGATAACCACTGAATGCAGCAGCTACTACCATACCTAGTGAACCAACAACTTTAGGTCCCTGTTTAGCAAATACAACTGCGATCAATGATAATACACCGATAGGAGCATATTGCATTATTCCAGTAACCATTTTAGTCATAACTTCTGATACACCTGTGAAGAAATTAAGAATAGTATTACCTGAGTTCTGTAATTTTTCATCTTCACTAACGATTAAATAAGATACGCCTAGACCAAATAATATTGAGAAGAATATTACAGGAAGAACCTGAGCATCATTAACAGCTTTAAATACGTTAGTAGGTACAATGTTTAAAAATGTATCTACAACAGACAAAGATGCAACATCTTTACCAGCAGCGGCTGCTATTGGGTAATTTGATAAATTAGCTACAGGATGGAAAATAAAGCCGGATAATAAACCAATACATACAGCAAAGGCCGAAGTAATTAAGTAAATTACAACTATTCTTGTTCCGATTTTACCAACTGTTGCAGGACTGATTGAGGCTGCACCACAAACAAGTGTTGATATAATAATTGGCATAACAATCATTTTAAGTAGACGAATGAATAAATCACCGAATGGTGCAATCCAATAGATTTTCTCTCTAAATACTAATCCGAGGATAGCACCTAAAACCATTCCAATTAAAATCCTATAAAGTAGGTTAAAATCGAAGTACCAGCTAAGGAAATTCTTTCCTTTTTTCTCTTTTTCCATTTTTTAATTACTCCTAATAGTAAAAATAAAGACTTAAATAAATAGTCAAAACCATATCTATATTGAAAATTTCAATAAAGTTACAAAAGTTATATTATTATAAAAAATGTAATGATATAAATTTTATTGCTCAAAATATTTAAATGGATAAAATATCCAAGCAATAGAATATATCATTTTTAATAATATTCTAAATTAGGAAGATTTTGTTTCAACAATCATTAAATTAAAATTAACATATAAACCTTGTAAAAGGAAAATGGAAAATATGTAAATAGCTGATATTAATTTAATCAAAATCAAACAAAACCATAAATATTATTGAAGTAGTTTATTCACCCTGTCAAGTCTGGTATAGAATTTTCCTAAAGCTACTAAGTCCTACCTATAGTAGGTATATGAATACTTTTTGCATAAAAATTCATAAAAAGAATAAAATAAATAATAATATTGGTCCTTTTTATCACAAACAAAAATAAAAATAAACAGTATTTTAGAATAAATAATAATAAATTTTCATTGAGTATTATTTCTAATTTTTAGCGATAAAAATGAAATAGGAATACTTTGTATTTTAATTTTATACACTTATTAATTTTTCAATGAAAATATAATAATACTACATAATATTTAATAAATACGAAGATTAATATTGATTATTTTCTCTTATAAGTTCATCTCTTTTTTTTCTAAATTCGATAATAGGTCTATCGCCAGAAATTAATTTTTCATCCATTCTTAGAGAGGATTCTTTAGGTATTTGCTTTATAACAACTCTCTTATCCTGGTTTAAGATTATTCTACTTGAAAGGTTTCCACCTAGCCCTATAAGGCCTCTTAAGCCCCAAATTGGCATAAATGATTGATAAAATCTTAGATATATCATTGTATTTTCTTCATCAATAGGAGCAAAAGCTGCAAAGATTCTAACTTTCTCACTTATTTTATTTTGCCATAGAGATGGCATAATAAACTCAAGAGAAAACAGATTATTATCATCTCCCATCTCAGATTCAGGAAGGGCAACTTTTACTCCATCATCAGCCACATTTTTTACAAACCATGTGAGTTTATTATCATCCCATTTTATTCTAGGTCCATAAACAATTGTCTTTTTACCCTTACCAATTGTATTGTGATGAACAAAGGGAAGATGGACTACATCCATTTGATTTTCAATGCATCTACTATAGTGCATTGGCCAATGATCCACTATTTCAGAATAATAAAAGTTCTCCTTTAGGTCATCAAAAAAAGGTATCTCAGGAAGGTCTTCTTTTTTATTTCCCCAATAGATCCAAACATATCCATATTTCTCTTTTACTACATATGAGTTAACTCTATAGCGAGGTGGAACCTCTTTATTTCTTCCATTTGCAGGAATAGTAGTAACTTTGCCATCTTTATCATATTCAAATCCATGAAAGGGACACTGGGCATGATTATTAACAACTTTGCCACCACTTATTGATGCGCCTCTATGACAACATTTATCAAAAATGCATGCAATCTCTTTAGTATCTATTCTCCAGAAGGCTAGTTTTTCACCTAATCTCTTGTAACTAACAATACCTTTTCTAGGTATTTCTTTACTCCTTAATATTGCATACCATTGATTTCTAATCATGAAGAGCTCCTAAATGAGAAAATCCCCATAGAATTGTGGAATATTCTATAGGGATAATTTTTAATATTCTTTCTTAACAAAAGCATAGATGTCAGCAGCAATTACTACTACTATGCAAATTATTGCTGTTAATATTACTGAGGGATACATACTTTCAAATGTTGTTGTATGTTTAATAATTATTCCATAATATGCCCAAATAATTACAAGGCCATAGAAGTAATCTCTATTTTTAAGAAGTGTTAAAATACCAATAACTGCTCCTACTGCTATGATAATTGCAGCCCATACAGGTTGAGCAATACCAAATCCATTCCAATTTAGACTAACAAGTAAAATAGTAGCATTTGCTATAGTTGCAACTGTTATCCAACCGAAATAAATACTAAAAGGAACTTTTACAAATAGTTTATCAACTCTGCTAAGATCCTCTTCTCTTATTGCATTTACTATTTTTATTAATAAAACTAAGAGAGCAATCATAAATAACATAGAGAGTGGAATGATTTTATAATGCCAAGTAAAAATCCAAATACTATTAACTACTGATGAAAGGGAAAAGAGCATTCCAACTTTATTAAGTAGTTCATCACTTACTTGGCTATTTTTGTTTATTATGCCTAATTGATAAAAACTGAACATTCCAAGTAATAAATAAATTACTCCCCATATAGCAAATGTTAAACCAGCTGGTGCAAATAAATTGGGATAAGAGTCTGAAATAGCACCTGTATCTATCCCATTAATTGGAAGTGAATTTGCTAATACATTTACAACAATCATGAGAATGTAAGTTAGCACAACTAATATTTTGACTTTATTTTTCACAAAAGGCCTCCGTTTTTTTCTTAATTATATCACATATAATTGAGTGTGATTAAAAAATAATTTTACAGAGTGTTAAAAGTGTTGGGAAAATAAATTTTTACGTGATAAAGAAGTAAGTTACTAAGATGTTAAATATGATTTGCTAACAAGTCTTTATTGATGTGACTATAGTAATAGATTAATAGTTATTAAATATAGTAGTAATTGTTACTTTACTATATATGAGATTTTTTATTTAATTTCTTGAATATTTTGTAGTTTTAAAGATTAAAATAATTTAGATAATATTAAAATCTACATAAAAAATTTAAGAGTTTATTTAGTTATTTTTCTTTACTCCAAAATTCAAAGTTAGTGAATATTGTTTATGAGTGTAATTCATATTGAGTATTAGCAATATGATATTAAATTCTATTTAGCAGTTAATACTCTTATATAGGATTCATTACCATAATTATCTAATTTAGATTTAATAAAATACCTTCCTAAAACTATTTCTAGCAAAAGGAAGGATCTTTTATATACTGTACCCAAATTAGATTGCATAATATCTAAACTATTATTGTATGCTTTTTACCATCACTCATTAATTTGATTCTATCTCCATCTATTTTCACTCCATCTACAATTAGAGATTTGGTTTCTAGATTTCCAGCACTTCTGCTATTTACAATTATCTCATAGCTTGCATCATCATCTTTATATTCTACAGAGAAGTTTCCAAAACTTTGTGGAGTTGCTGGTTGAATTATTAAATAGCCCAGTTCTTTTCTAATTCCTAAGAAATGATTAATTAGTCCCTGATACATCCAACCTGAGGAGCCTGTATACCAACTCCAACCTCCATTTCCTACATAGGGAGCACTAAGAGAAATATCTGCTACCATAACGTAGGGTTCTTTTTCATAGACCAATGCATTTCTCTTATTAGATGTTGAATGAATAGGATTTAACATTGTAAAAAGGGTATAGGCAAAACTATAATCGCTAATCATAGTACTTGCTATTGCAAGCCAAACAGCTGCATGTGTATATTGTCCACCATTTTCTCTAATTCCAGGGAAATAGTTTTTAATATAGCCGGGGTTCTTATCAGTTTTATCAAATGGAGGATATAATAAGAGGGATACTCCTTCCTTCTCTTTTACTAAATATTTCTTTGCAGATTTCATAGCCTCAAGAGATCTTTTTTTATCTGCACATTGCGAGATTACACTCCATGATTGACTAATAGAGTCAATAAAGCATTCTTTATTTTCCTTAGAACCTAAAGGTGTTCCATCATCATAAAAGGCTCGTAAATACCATTCTCCATCCCAGGCATATTCTTCTAAGTTCTTTTTGAGTTTACCTCTCTTAACCTCTAATTCATAAGCAAAAGCAACATCACCCTCATGATTGGCTAATGATATAAAATCACTTATAACTTTATAAAAGAACCAAGCTAGCCAAACACTTTCACCTTTTCCGCCAATTCCAACAGAATTCATACCATCATTCCAATCTCCGCCACCCATAAGTGGTAATCCATGCTCACCCAAGAGTGTGTGTAAAATGGCTTTTTTGCAATGATTATAAATACTATCTTCTAATTCTGATTCCTCAGGTGTGAACATTATTTCTCGCTCATCTTCTTTTAAAATAGGTCCAACAATATAAGGAATTACCTCTTTTAAAATACTATAATCCTCAGTTCCTTTAATATAGTATGAAGTAGCATATGGTAACCATAATAGATCATCACTAATTCTAGTTCTAACACCTATTCCCATAGGAGAGTGCCACCAATGTTGTACATCACCTTCTTCAAACTGTCTGCTAGCCGCTATTTTAATCTGATTTCTTAATACACTAGAATTTGCATATAATAGTGAGAGAGAATCTTGTAATTGATCTCGATAACCAAAGGCTCCACCACTTTGGTAGAAAGCAGAACGTGCATTTATACGGCAAGAGATTGTTTGATACAATAACCAACCATTTGCTAATATATCTATGGCTCTATCATTTGTTTTAACCTGAATTTTTCCTAAAAGATTTTCCCAGTATTTATGAACTCTATCTAATTCTTTTTCAACAAGATTTAAGTCTTTGTACTTTTTTACAAGTCTAGTAATTTCACTTTGATTAGGACTCTCTCCAAGTGCGAACAACAGATTCTTTGTTTCTTCAGGTTTCATTGAAACAGTTATTTGAATTGCACCACAGGGATCAAAACAGGCTCCAGTACTACTAGAGAGTTTTTGTGATAATCCCTCTGGATTTAAAACACTACCTTTTCTACCTAGGAATTCTTCTCTGTTTCCTGTGTATCCTTTAATCACTTCACTTGAAAACATAAATGCCATATATTTATTAAAATTGTAATTATAGACATTTCTAGCACTTAAATATTCTTCTTCATTGTTAAAATCTGTAACTATATAGGGACTACTTACCTCTCTTTGGGCACCTAGAGCCCACTCAACATAATAGGTGATAGTGAGTGTTCTATAGCTTTTTGACTTATTAATTAGATTTAAATTCCAAATTTTAAGGGGATCCTCTAAAGGTGTGAATACAAGTAGATTCTGTGTTAAATCACTCTCATCATGGTGAAATTTTGAATATCCAAAACCATGTCTCACTATGTAGGTGCCATGATTTGTTTGTCCAAGAGATGTAGGAGTCATTGATTTACCACTTAATTCATCTTTGATATAGATTATCTCTGATGGATGATCACAAACAGGATCATTAGACCATGGAGTTATTTTATTCTCACTACTGTTTGTACACCAACTATAGCCTGCACCACTTTCAGAAATCTGAAATCCAAAATTATTATTAGCTATTACATTAATCCAAGGTGCTGGTGGTTTATTAGCGCCTTCTAAAAGGATTTCATATTCCTTTCCGTTTTCAACAAAACCACCGAACTCATTAAAATACTCATATTGTTTATTTTCTTCAAAATTTAATTTTTTATCCATGACTAATGCTCCCTACCATCTGATAATTCGATAATTTCACCTAGGCTTTCTTTAACATTTCTAAAATAAATGCCTGTTTCAGGGGTAAAAACGATACTAGCTACGGTATCTAATAAATCTAATTCTGCAGGTATTAATTGATGAGTATTAATTATGAACAAACTTTTCTTTTCAACACTTTCATCATAAATCTTAAGAGCACTTATTATATCATTCAAGAAATCATTTAAGTCCCCTCGATAACCACTCTTTGAATCATCAAGAATGATTAAATCAATTTTCATAAAATTCAATCGATAATACTCATAGGCTTTTAAAACGTCCTTTATAATACTAATTTCATCAATTGATTTAACTTTTAGTAGTAGTATTGGAAAATCTCCTGAAATACCAAATTTCCATAAAAAACTTTGATTTCTCAAGTTCTTTCTTATACTATCGGATGAACCTCTATAATATTTATTTGAATAATATATTGGACTTAATAAATCCTGATAAGCATTGAGCTGAGCTCTTGAGATATCAAGGTATTTAAGTTCCATTTCGCTCTGTCGTCTAAATTGTTCTAACGCATTATCAATTCTATAAGGATCACTATATTCACCACTTATTTGAATTGCACTCTTCTTATCTTTACAAACTCCAGTGATAAATGAAACAGAGACTTTTTCATTAGCTTTTACTAATACACTTACACGAATACTCATAATAGGGTCTTTTGAGAATCCGGAGCTATTATTCAAAGATAGTCGCTTTAATGCATCTGGTGCCTGTAGTGTATTATTACGTCCAATAAACCTAAGTCTATCATTCTCATATTCAATTTCATTAATGAATTCACTTCCCGATTTAACAAGATGTATTAGATATGGTTTATCAGCCATATTCTGAGTTCTTCTTTTTGATAAAAATATTGAGTCTTCTTTAAGGAATTCACTTTCAATAAATAGTTTATTAAAAGAAGGATGGCTTAATTCTGCCATATATGTATCATTAACAACTTCTAAATAGCTTGTTAGTTGAATTACCCTATCTTTACTTCCACGATTTGATAGTGATACTTTACGAATTTCTAAATCATGGGTATTGGTTATACTAACACTAGTATGGGTGTATATATGTGCATCCGTTCTCTTAAATTCTGCCTGATTAGGGCTAAATGTAGCTTGATAATTAATTGGCTCCACTTTTGTAGGATTAAATGTAGCACTCCAGAATTTATTTGTTTTAATGTCCTTAATGTATATATAGTTTCCTGAGAAATCATATCTATCGGCTCTCCATCTATAAAGAAAACGATTCATGTATTTACTAAAACCATCTCCATCAGAACTAATTAGTAGTGAATATCTATTATTACAAAGATAATTAACTACAGGTTTAATTGGTGAGCTTGTATAAACATAACGATTTGTTGATAATTCTTCTTTTGAGTCCTTATTTTCTTCTAGTTTTGTAGTAATGCTATAACCTCTTTTAGGTATTAGTACAAAAGCAGAATCTAATTTCTCCTCAATTAATGATTCATTAGCCTTAATTATTGGTTCATTATGGAACCTTGTTCTCATAATTCCATTATTCAAATAATTGTTTATGGATACAATTATCATTGCTTGGTGATGAGCCATAAATGATTTAATAATCATGTATTTATTTAAATTTGATGGATTATTTGTTTCAAAATCAAGTGATTCAAAGAAACCATAATCACCAAAGGCGCCTTTTTCTATGAGATTTTTAAGATTATCAAAGGCTGATTTTTCAGCATAGGACATTGCTAAGAATGTTGCATATGGTGTAATTACCAAGGAATCATTAAATGATGGTTTTAAGCTTATTTTTGGAACTCCAAAGGCCTTGTATTGGTAATTTGAATCTAAATCAAAACGATAATATTGAGACTCAGATATACCCCATGGTATACCATTTTTTTTAGCATAATTTATTTGTTGTAGAACTGCAGCTTTAGAAGTATTTTCAAAAACAGTTCCACCATATTCCTTCATAACTAGTTTAGGCATTAAATATTCAAACATAGTTCCACTCCAAGAAATAAAACAAGGAATTCCTTTAACCATTGTTAATAATCTTCCCAATTTATTCCAATGAATTCCTTGAACATCTCCTTTTGAAATAGCAAGATAACTTGTAAGCAAAGCCTCTGATGCAATTAAATCATAGCAGATTGGATCAATTGTCTTTGTTGATACATGATAGCCAATATAGAATAATTTTCTCTTCTCATTGTATAAACAATCAAAGCATACTTCATTTAGCCATTTTTCAATGCTTAAACTAATCTCATTAATTGTATTGATTAACATCTTTGCATTTCTATTTCCTGACAAAGAGGCTGTTCTTAATGTTGCACAGTTCGAAAAAGAATAGATTTGAAGAGAATAGTCCTTAATTTCTGATAATATTTGATTCACCATAGTTAGGGATTCATTCCTATTCCTTACATCCTCAGTATGACTAATTATTTCACTTTTTATTATTTCAAGTTCTCTCTCAAGTTCTCCAATAGAAGTATATTTATTAGTTAATTGAACATTCTTATCCATTTTTTTTATCAATACTTCCAATTCATTGATTTGGTTTAGTGTTAAAATAGGTGAATCAATTTGTTCTAATAAACCATTTTTTAAAGTAATAAGATGGCCAAAGAAATTACCACTATCGACTGTTGAAACATAGGAAGGATTTAATACATCAAGAGTGCGAATATTATACCAATTATATAAATGACCTTTCCATTTTGGTAATTTCATTACTGTTTTATATAGATTTGAAACTCTATTAACACTTTCACTCAATGTTTCAAAACCAAAGTCTCTTGCAGATAGAATTGTTAAAAACTGTAGCCCTATATTAGTCGGAGATGTCTTATTAGATATTTTCTTTTGTGGTACTTCTTGATAGTTATCAGGACATAGCCAATTGTCTTTTTTAAATGAAAAAACTTTGAAAAACTTCCAAGTTCTACGAGCTGTTTCAATTAGTAATGCTCTATTATAAATATCAGCTTTACTTAATTTCTTTTTCCTAGGAATTCTTAGATAATAGGCAACCAAAAAAGATAGAGCCCAAGAAAGAGATAGTGTTACATATGCTATAATTCCAACTAAAGAAATTGGGACTAAATAAATAAAATATATTATTAATAATGCAGGTAGGAGAGAAAACCACATTTTATAGAAGTAACCTCGTTTTGTGTTTTCTACTGACTTCTCAACATTTTCAAAGGAATTCCATTTTAATAGGTTTTTCTTACTAATTATCATTCGATAAAGAGTTTGAAAGATTGCACTCATTGCAATGTAAGCACTGTATGGGATAAAGAATAGTATAAGTATTGATTTCTTTGTTCTCTTAATTATATCTTTTCTAACTTCTTTGTATATGATAGTTACTCTAGGTTTACGAATCTTTACATATATGATTTTAGATAGCAGACGGACATAATATGATAGGATAGAGAAAAATACTAATATAAATCCTAGATAGAAAAGCTTAGGCATTAATAATAGATTTAATAAAAGAAATAATAAGCTAGCTGTTGATACTAAGCTTCTTCTTAAATTATCAAAGATTTTCCATTTAGAGACATTATTAAAGTTATTTCTTTTAAATAGCCAAGGAAGGAGTTGCCAATCACCTCTAATCCAACGTTGTTCTCTTTTTTCATAGGAAATAAAAGTACTTGGGAAATTATCTAATATCTTTACGACACTAGAGAATCCTGTTCTTGCGTAGCAGCTTTCAAGTAAATCATGGCTTAATACACGATTTTCAGGAATAGTACCATGTAGAAGTTGATTAAATGCATGAACATCATAAATACCCTTACCAACATAGGAACCTTCATTAAATATATCCTGATATATATCAGATATTACAAAGGAATAATGAGATAAGCCACTTTCATCTCCAAATATTTTAGAGAATCTGCTATGTCTATCATCAATTATATGATTTCTAACAGTTGGTTGAATAATAACATAACCATCTTTTAATTTGCCAGTTTCATTGTCTATAATTGGTTTGTTTAATGGATGGTCTATAATCCCAACAAGCGTAGCTGCATTATCTGATACTAAATCAGAATCGGCATCAAGGGTAATTACATATTTAATGCTATGCAATAATTGTTCATCACACATGATTTTAGAAAAAGAGGTTTCACTTTTTTTACAACCACATAATAGTTGATTAAATTCTTCAATTTTTCCTCTTTTTCTCTCCCAACCCATAAAACAATGCTCACACTCATTCCATTTACGATCTCTTATAAAAAGAGCAAATTTTTGTTTATTTGGTGAATATTGTTTATTCAACTTATCTATTTGATTAACTAATACTGATTCTAAGATATCATCCTTAGGAAGGTGTTGTTCAGATGCATCTTTATAATCAATTATGAGTGCAAAGTACAAATTTGATTGTCTATTTTTCAAATAATGTCTTTCAAGTCTCTCTACATAATCTAAACATTGACTTTTTGAAGAAACAATAACTGGCATAATTAAAAAAGTTTTAGAGCTTTCGGGAATCCCTTTGACATAATCAAAAGATGGAATTTTTCTAATTTGTACATATTTTGTGAATATATTATTTGTAATTTCTAATGAAATTCCAATCAAGATTGGGAAACCAATAATGATAAATAAAATATATAGGTAAATATCATTAATATGGGCTGCATACTTCATTAAAGATATCATCCCAAAACAGAATAATATAACAATTGCAAGCAATACTAAATAATAAAGAGCACATTTACCCTTTTTATCTCTGCATCCATATTTTTGATTATTAATTTTAAAAGGACGTTTTCTATTTAGAATTTTACTCTTTAAGATACGGTATCCATTTCCTAAAAGATAATATCCCACATGGGTAGAGTTTGGAATATCCTTTAATCCTTCATTAGCAAGTTCAAGACATTTATATGCAATAATTTCTTCATTAATTTTATATTTTTGAGACATCTTAATTATAATCGAGCGATACATAGCACGACTTGTTGAGTCCATTCTTAAATATACTTTAGCGGGATCTTTTGCGAGAATAGATTCAATAAAAGATAATTCATCAAATAAATGCTCATCATCAATTTCATTGATTGATCTTAAACTTCCAACCAAAACTTGAATATTAGATTCTAATGATGATTCTAAGTGTCCTTCATCTGAAAATATATTAATATTTTGTCTATATTTATTATCTATTGGATAATGATATTCAGTATATTTCAGTATTGCAGCCTTACTAAAAGACATATTACGTAGTAGATAAATTACATGAGTGTGAAATGAGTTATTATATTTACAATCGGGTTCTAGTTCACATAGAAGAGAGAATATATCTGCATCACTACTATGCTCAGATATTTTTCCTCTTACAAATTTATCGGCCTTGGCTTTTATTTTAATTATATCAATAATATCATCAGCTACTTCAACAATTTGTTCTAATAAACAAAAGCCTAAGACAACAGGAAGGATGCCTAATTCTTCATCAGTTAATGGAGTTTCTTTTTGATAGGCGTGAATCATAATGGCTATATTTTTTTCATTAATATGACCTCTAGAAATTGAAACCATATTCTTAGCTACTAAATATATTCTAGGATAGCCCCAATATTGTTTAGACTTCATTATTGATAGCTTTTTATAACTAATATCGCACATACTCTCTTTTTCAATTTCTCTGTACATGATTTGATAGTTATCAAAGAGCCATCTAGCTGATGGTATTAATGAAATGATATCGGGTGGAATTTCAGATATTGTAGTTCTAATTTTATCAAGTTTTTTTTGCACCAATTTATTACGATCGGCAAGAACAAAGCTATATTTATGCCTCACAACATTATGATGTGATAGAGATAAATCTTCCATTTGTTTTTCCCACTCATGGGGGCCTGGTATGTGGGATAAATCACTTTCTGTTTTTGGCAATTCTACACAACGTCTTGAATAAACTAGACGATAATAAAGATATAGTAAAATACCCAATATTAAGATTATTAATAATGTAATTTTAATTATTTCTCTAAAATCAATAAAATCAATCATATTCAACGACCTTTAATTATATTAACTCAAAATAATTTAGCTCATCTTTTATTCCTTATCTTAGATCCTATATTAAATTTAAAATTTTTTACTTTATTTAGAACATAAAAATAAAAAGCAGTGAAATATTTAAATTCTATGATTTTAATATCACTCAATTTTTACATTAAAAATATAAATTAAATTAAAAAAATTATCTTAAGTTCTTACTATAATTTTAACTGTAACTAATTCAGTTGTCATCTTTTTATCAATATTTTGGACAATCCTCTATTTTATGCATTTAATAAAAAATAAACCTTATCAAATTGATAGTAAATTCTTTTTAAATATAGGTATCATCAGAAATTAATTTGTTGTTATATGTTAATATATAAATTAAATTGTCCGTTAAAAAAATCAAATTATTAGCTCAATTAAGCACTTATTTAGATTGATTGTTAATTATGTAGATAAAAAAACCTCCCCATACTATTTCTAATAAAAGGAAGGATAATTTCTATTAATTTAAACTGTTGTTAAACTATTTCTTTTTGTTTTTTCTATTAAAGTTATCTAATGATGCTTTAGTAAATCCAACAAAACAAGGATTAGGAGTTAAAGGTCTACTCTTGAATTCAGGATGATATTGAACACCTAAGAAGAATGGGTGATCGCTTACTTCAACAGATTCAACTAGAGTATTATCAGGGCTTACACCACCAATATTTAATCCACCCTTTGATAGAGAAGATCTAAATTCATTGTTAAACTCAAATCTATGTCTATGTCTCTCGTGGATAATATCTTCACCATATAAAGATCTTAGTACTGAGCCTTCAACTGTGTGACAAGGATATGAGCCAAGTCTCATAGTTCCGCCCATCTTATCTACATCAAGTTGTGAGTTCATTAAATCAATAACAGGATGAGTTGTGTGTTTATCAAACTCTGATGAGTTTGCATCTTCCCAACCCATTACAGCTCTACTGTAAGCAATAACACTGATTTGCATACCAAGACAGATTCCAAGATAAGGAACTTTGTTCTTTAGTGCATATTCAGCTGTTGTAATCATTCCCTCTATGCCTCTTTCGCCAAAGCCACCAGGAACTATAATACCATCAACATTTCCTAATAGTTCATCAACATTATCTTTTCTAATTGTTTGAGAATCTACCCATTCAATTTCAATGTTACAACCATTATCCCATCCACCATGTTTTAGAGATTCCATAACAGATAGATATGCATCATGTAATTGTACATACTTACCAACTAATGCAATCTTAATTGTTGTTTCTTGAGCTTTATCAACTCTCTTTAAGAATGCTTTCCAGTTTGTAAGATCACATGGATCAGCTTTGATGTTTAGTTCTCTACAAACGATATCATCAAGGTGTTCTTCATGTAACATAACAGGTGCTTGATAAAGAATTGGTACAGTAAAGTTTTCAATAACACAGTCTGGTTTTACATTACAGAATAGTGCAATTTTATCTTTAATAGTTTGACCGATTGGACCATCACTACGTGTTACGATAATGTCTGGGAAAATACCCATAGTCATTAATTCTTTTACTGAGTGTTGAGTTGGTTTACTCTTATACTCATCACTACCAGGAATGAAAGGTACTAATGTTACGTGAATGAATAAACAGTTTTCCTCTCCAACTTCATGACTAACCTGTCTAATTGCTTCTAAAAATGGTTGTGATTCGATATCACCAGTAGTACCACCAATTTCAGTTAAAACAACATCAACATGGTCTTTTTCGCCAACACTGTAAATAAATCTTTTTATTTCGTCAGTTACGTGAGGGATAATTTGAACAGTTGATCCTAAATAATCACCTCTTCTTTCTTTTGTTAGTACATTAAAATAACATTTACCACTTGTTAGATTTGAAAATCTATTAAGGTTTTCGTCAATAAACCTTTCGTAGTGACCTAAATCTAGATCTGTTTCTGCACCATCTTCTGTGATAAATACCTCACCGTGTTGATAAGGACTCATAGTACCTGGATCCACATTCATGTATGGATCTAGCTTTTGAGCCATTACCTTCAACCCTCTGTTCTTCAATAGTCGTCCTAGAGAAGCTGCGGTAATTCCTTTACCAAGACCCGATACAACACCACCTGTTATAAAAATATATTTGCTCATATTTTCTCCATCCTCTATTCGAGGTTTTTAATTATCTCTTGACAGACACGAGTCTTACTGACACGCCTGTCCATCGCCGTTTTTTCAATATACTTATGAGCTTTCTCTTCAGTATAACTCAAGTGTTCAACTAGTAGGAATTTAGCTCTATTAACTAATTTTATTTCCTCTAGCCTCGCTCTAAGTTTTGTGTTTTCATTATGTATACCATTAAGTTTTACGTTAACAGAAAAAGCAATTCCCAAAGTTTGATAAAACAAAAAGTCGTCGAGAGGAAATCCCATTGTAAAAATTCCTTTTTCTCCGACCTTATCCACAGTTTGCTTTAAATAGTTATTTTTTACCAATAAAATGATTTGAGCTTTTGTTTTTTGCGCAGCAAAAAGAGCAAAATGCTCACCCGCTTCATCGAGCAAAGGAGATTTGATAATTATTAAATCAAACTCTTCTTCGCTTATCATTCTGCGAGATTCATTACTAGAGAAACAGGATACTGTTTTATCATTTATCCCATCTCTCTGTAGTCTAGTTTTTAGCAGTAAATGTTCTTTGCCTGTAGATGCAACTAACAATATTCGTCTAAAATACACCTAGAACCCCTTAAAGCTTCTCAAAAAATAACTGTCGTCCTTTTTTGTAATAATCACTAGCAGATTTGCAAATTGCTATCTCTTTTTCTTTTTCCTCAAAATATGAACTTAATACTGATTCAGGTATAACTCTCTTTAAGAAATCACTTTTCTTTGCAATTTCTAAAGCTTCTTCTAATGAAGAAGGTAGAGATTCTACTGCATTTGAATCAATATTGTTTTTATCTAATTCATCATAATGAGGAGATTTATCTTCAACACCTTCCATGACTGCTTCACATATTAAATGGTATAAAATATATGGATTTGCAGATGAATCCGGTGTTCTAACTTCTATTCTAGAGTATTCACCCTCCGCATTTGGAATGCGAATTGCTAAATCTCTACTTCCATATCCCCATCCAATTGTATTTGGTGCTTCAAAGCATCCAAGTCTTTCATAGGAGTTAACGTGAGGACAACTAAATATACTAATTTCTCGAAGTCTATTTAATAGACCTGATACCATTTTTATATTTAGTTGTTCACCTGAGGGATATTTATCTGTCTTTAAAGATATATTTACATGGAGACCATTTCCACTTTTATCTTTAATTGGTTTTGGTAAGAAGGAGGCATAGAAGCCATTACGTTGGGATATAGATTTTACTACATTCTTAAAGGTAATTAGATTATCTGCAGCCTTCAATAACTTGCCATATTTGAAATCAACTTCCATTTGCCCTGGTCCACTTTCATGATGGGATCGCTCGGTATAGAATCCCATCTCTTGAAGTGTTAAACAAATTTCTCTTCTTATATCTTCACCCTTATCAAGTGGTGCTATATCTAAATAACCACCATTATCAATTGGTTTACTTGTAATTTCACCCTCACTATCTAGCTTAAATAGATAGAATTCACACTCAGAGCCAATGGCAAAGGAGTAACCTTTACCAATGCTCATATCCATGAAGTTTTTAAGATTTCTCCTACAATCATTCATGTAAGGTGTTTTATCCGTATTGCGTAATTCACTATTAAAGAGAATTACACCACCGGATGAAGGTCGCCAGGGAAGAATTTGCATCGTATCAGCTAGAGGGAACAATAATAAATCACTATCTCTTATACTCTTAAATCCTTTAATAGCAGATGCATCAAAAGAAATACCAGTACTGAAGGCTCTTTCAAGCTCTTCAGTTGAAATGGAAATATTTTTTTGGTTTCCGAAAATATCGCAAAATGCGAGTCTTACAAATCGAATATCCTGTTCCTCTATGAAATCTGTAATTTCATACTGAATTGATGACATAGTAGTCCCCCCTATACAGTTGTATATTTCTTTTTATATTCATTAACAGTACTTTGACTTAGAACATAGAAATTATCTTTTTCTAAATCAATGTTTTTTATATCAAAGATGCCACAGAATTCTTCTACATCATCACAAATAGATTCTATTTCTTCTTTTGTAGCAATATGAGCATCAATATATGGAGATAAATCTTTTGGCAATTCATTTGATCTTAAAAAAATTCTACCACCATACATTCCTGTTCCGCAGAAATTTCCTACAGGACAAGAACCATTCTCCCTATATCCTAATACAATAATAGTCCCGCCGGCTAGGTATTCACCACAAAAAGAGCCAACTTTATTTCCAACAATCATCAAAGGCTGTCTATCTTTATAGGCTTTCATATGAAGACCCATTCTATATCCACCAGATTCTTTGATAAAAATCTTACCACCTCTCATAGCATAGCCTGCTGTATCACCACTGTTACCATGAATAATAATTTCACCATCATTCATAGTATCGCCGGTTGCATCCTGACAGTTGTTATGAACTGTGATTTTAGAACCACCATTAAGACAAGCACCTAGAGCATTACCAGGAATACCAGTAATATCGATATTTTTATTATCAAGAGCACAGCCTATGAATCTTTGACCCATAACATTAGTAAGTGTTAAATGGGTATCTTGTTCATAACGGATAAGTTTATTCAATTCTTTATAATGTATATCTTTTGCATCAATATATTTCATATCTACTCTCCTGCACTCTTTATGCCAAGAACCTCAAGCTCTTTTTCATTTAAATCAATACCACGAAGCATTAATCTATTTCCGCGTAAAGCTTCAATACTGTTAATACCCATACCACCCATCATCTCTTTGATTTCAACTGTCCAAGCAGAAATTAAATTAACTAATCTCTCGCGACCTTCTTCGCTATCAAGTCTCTTAACTAATTCTTCTCTCTGAGTTGCAATACCCCAGTTACAGTTACCCATACTGCAGGCTCTACACATATGGCAGCCAAGAGCAATAAGAGCAGAGGTTCCGATATAAACAGCATCAGCTCCTAGAGCAATTGCTTTAATAATATCTGCACTGTGACGGATACTACCTCCAACAACTAGGGAAACACCATCTCTGATTCCTTCTTCTCTTAGTCTCTGATCACAAGCAGCTAGTGCTAGTTCGATAGGAATACCAACATTGTCTTTAATTCTTAGTGGAGCGGCACCTGTACCACCTCTAAAACCATCAATGGCAATGATATCAGCACCGGATCTTGCGATACCTGATACAATAGAACTAATGTTATGAACAGCTGCAACTTTTACTATTATTGGTTTCTTATAATCTGTTGCCTCTTTTAATACATCAACAAGTTGTCTCAAATCTTCAATTGAGTAGATATCATGGTGAGGTGCTGGTGATATTGCATCAAAGCCCTCAGGAATCATTCTTGTTTTACTAATTTCTTTATTAATTTTAGCACCAGTTAGGTGACCACCAATACCAGGTTTTGCACCCTGTCCAATCTTAATTTCAATTGCTGCACCACTATCTAGATAACCACTGTGAACACCAAATCTACCTGATGCTACTTGTATAATAGTATTATCACCATATGGATAAAGTGATTCATGAAGACCACCTTCACCACAGTTATATAGTATGTCTAAATCCTTTGCAGCTTCAGCTAATGCCTTATGAGCATTAAGAGAAATAGAACCATAGCTCATTGCACTGAACATAATTGGTGTTGCTAATTCAATAAAAGGTGTTTCTTTTGTTATGATTTCACCATTTTGGTCAAATTCAATTTCATTGTTTTTCTTACCTAAGAAAGTCCTTGTTTCCATTGGCTCTCTTAAAGGGTCGATTGATGGGTTTGTAACCTGGGATGCATTGATTAATATTTTATCCCAATAAATAGGATATTCTTTAGATGTTCCCATTGAAGCTAATAAAACACCACCTGTTTTAGCTTGTCTGTAGATATTTGTAATATCATATTTGCTCCAAGAATGATTTTCTCTGAAGCTATAATCATTTTTAACAATCTTTAGTGCATTTACTGGGCATGTTGCAACACAACGATGGCAGTTAACACATTTTTTATCAATTGTATATAATTTCTTTTTCTTATCTCTTAGATGGACTTCATTTGCACACTGATTAACACATATACCACAGTCTATGCATCTATCCATATCTCTTAATACTTCATATTCTGACTGAAAATACTCTACTTTCATATATTATTGCTGTTCCTCCAAGCCTACGATGTATGGAACTCCACCCTTTGGATAAGTTAACTTATCAAAATCATTTTCTAAGATTCTGATAGCAGCTTCTTCAGAGCCCATGTACACCATGTCATCTTTTTCTCCGATTACAAGTGATCTTAATTTCAATCTGTCATTAAGAGCCATTAATCCACCTTCAAATCCAACTAGGATTGAGAAAGGTCCTGTAACTAATGCACTTGCAAAGTTCTTTCTAAGATATGTTATTTCTTTCTTCTCTTTTTCTTCCATTCTATCGATGGTACTCCAAAGAGGAGCGGCTAAAATATGGGCAACCTTTTCTAAAGGAAGTCCTTGTTTTCTATGGAAATAATCAATCATATAAGCAATTACTTCAGTATCGGTTTGAAGGGTACACTTATAACCAAACATTTCCATAAATCGACGGTTAGCATCATATGAGGAAATCTCACCATTATGAACTACAGATACATCTAGGAGAGAGAATGGATGTGCTCCACCCCACCAACCTGGAGTATTTGTTGGATATCGCCCGTGAGCGGTCCAACAGTAGCCCTTATAATCTTCAAGTCTATAGAATTCACCTACATCTTCAGGATAACCCATGGCTTTAAATACACCCATGTTTTTACCAGATGATATAATACAAGAACCCTTTATTCTTAAATTAACTTTCATTACACAACGAGCTGTATATTCGTATTCTTCTAATTGACTCTCCATTAATTTAGTATGGAGGGGTTCAACAAAATATCTCCAAATAAGAGGCTCATCTTTAATTGAATGTATTTTTCTAGTAGGTATTTTTGATAGATTGATAACATCAAAATGTTCTTCAAGGAACTCTTCTGTTTCAAGTTTTGCTTTCCTATCATCATAGAGAACATGGAGTGCAAAGTACTGTTCGTATTCTGGATAAATACCATATCCAGCAAAACCACCACCTAGACCATTTGATCTATCGTGCATTACTCTAATTGAATCGACTGCCATTTCTCCGGAAAATAGTCTTTTCTTTTTAGAAAATATTCCGCTAATTGCACACCCAGAGGGTATTCTAACTTCACCTTCTCTTTTCATTTCGATTATCTCCTCAAAAAATAAAGCGTCTGCAGAGGGGATAGCTTTCCCAACACTGCAGACGCCATTGTCTACTATAAATAGTATTATAATAATAAATTAAAGACTTCCTTGTCTTTTTTGAATACTATTAAAAAAGTTTCAATTTGTCTACTTAACCCAAATATTCACACCACGATATTTCATAGGAAATTTTTGTTATAAGTAATAAAATTACCTTTTTATTAGCTTTACACTAATATATAGCATAAAAATTTAGGTTTATACAATATATTTTTTTATTAAAATGTAAAAATATACATAAATTCTTCGATAAAAATACATTTTATGCATAAAATAAAATACTTTTTTGACAATAGGACTTGACAACTTTCCCCATTTTTAATTATGTTTAAACCATCAGCAAAGGCGCTGTAGTTTAGTTAAGCTACATGCGCCTTTGCTTTTTTTTATACTTTTACAGGAGAAAATTATGGAAAAGGTTACAGATTATTTTGGTGAGAGAGTCTTTGGAGATAACGCAATGCGCGACAGTCTTCCTAAAGATGTTTACAAAACTCTAAAGAATACTATTAGAGAAGGTAAAGACTTAGATATAGATATTGCTAATGCAGTAGCTCATGCAATGAAAGAGTGGGCTCTTAACCAGGGCGCAACACACTATACTCACTGGTTCCAACCACTAACAGGAATTACAGCTGAAAAACACGATTCATTTATCTCTCCTACAAAAGAAGGTAATGTTATATTAACTTTTAGTGGAAAAGAGTTAATTAAGGGTGAACCAGATGCATCTTCTTTTCCATCAGGTGGTATTAGATCTACATTTGAAGCAAGAGGTTATACAGCATGGGATCCTACAAGCTATGCATTTGTAAAAGATGCAACTCTTTGTATCCCAACAGTATTCGTATCTTACAGTGGTGAAGTTCTTGATAAAAAGACTCCTTTACTAAGATCTATGGAAGCTATATCAAAACAGACAAAAAGAATTTTAGCTCTATTTGGTACAAATGCTAAATATATTGATATTACAGTTGGACCTGAACAGGAATATTTCCTAATTGATAAGAAATTATTCAACCAAAGAAAAGACTTAATCTACACAGGTAGAACACTTCTTGGTGCAAGAGCTCCTAAGGGACAGGAATTAGATGATCACTACTTTGGTAATCTTCGTCCTCGCGTTAGTGCATTCATGTCTGATTTAGACAAAGAACTTTGGAAATATGGTGTATATGCTAAAACAAAACACAATGAAGTAGCACCAGCTCAACATGAACTTGCAACTGTATTTACAACTGCTAACGTTTCAAGTGATCATAACCACATCGTTATGGAGTTCATGAAGAAAACAGCAGAAAAACATGGTCTTGTTTGTCTATTACATGAAAAACCTTTTGCAGGTGTTAATGGTTCTGGTAAACATAATAACTGGTCTATTTCAACTGACATGGGTAAAAACTTATTAGAACCTGGTATGAATCCTCGTGAAAATAAACAGTTCTTACTAGTAATGGTTGCAATCATCAAGGCTATTGATGAATACCAAGACCTACTAAGAGCTACTGTTGCATCAGCTGGTAATGATCACCGTTTAGGAGCTAATGAAGCACCACCTGCAATTGTATCAATGTTCCTTGGAACACAGATTGAAAGTCTTCTTGAAGATATTGCAGAGGGTCGTGGTACACTTGAAACTGAAGGTGAAAAACTTAAGTTTGGTGTTCATGTACTACCTTCATTCATTAAGGATTCAACTGATAGAAACAGAACATCACCATTTGCATTCACAGGTAATAAATTTGAATTTAGAATGTTAGGTTCAGCGGCATCTCTTTCATCAACAAATACTGTAATTAATACAGCTATTGCAAAATCATTTAAAGAATTTGCTGATGAACTTGAAAAATGTTGCAAAGAAGAATTTGACAAGTGTCTAGAAGTTCTTGTAAAGAGAGAATATTTAGCACACAGACGTGTAGTATTTAATGGCAATAACTACAGTGATGAATGGTTAGCAGAAGCTAAGAAAAGAGGTCTATATGATCTTCACTCATCAGTAGATGCCTTTAGTGTATATGCAGATAAAAAGAATGTTGAATTATTTGATGAATTCAATATTTTCAAAGAAAGCGAATTAGTATCTAGAGTAGAAATTCAGTACGATATTTATGCAAAAAAGATTAACATCGAAGCACTAACACTTATTGATATGTTAAACGAGCAAATCTATCCTTCTTGTAATAACTACCTATTTAAATTAGCAGAGGGTGCTGAGAAACTACAGAAAGTTTCAAAGGTAGCCTTTACAAAAACACAGGCTAGAATTGATAAAATCGCATCTCTTAATGATGAACTTCTAGGAAGCATTGAAGCCCTTGATACAGAATTAAGTAATGCAATGAAAATTGATGATAGCATTAAAAAATCTTTTTACCTACATGATAAAGTATTACCATTAATGGAAGAATGTAGAGTAATTAGTGACAAACTTGAATTAATTGTGGATAGGGAATACTGGCCTATCCCAACATACGGCGAACTATTATATTCAGTATAATAGATTAAAGATTAGGAGAAAATAATTATGTGTGGTTTTGTTGGAATGTTTGATATAGAGCAGTCAAGTGAAGATGATAGACAGAGAGTACTAACTATGTCTAAGAAGATTAGACACAGAGGACCTGATTGGTCTGGCATCTATTGTGGTAAAACCACAATCTTGTCTCATGAGAGATTATCCATTGTTGATCCCCTATCAGGGAAACAACCTCTCTTTTCAAAAGATGGAAGATATATTTTAACAGCTAATGGTGAGATTTATAATCATAAAGAACTCAGAAAGGAGTTCGCAGGAGAGTATGATTTCTTAACCGACAGTGACTGTGAAGTATTATTACCACTATATATCAAATATGGCCCTAACTTTTTAGAAAAGCTCAACGGTATTTTTGCTTTTGCAATCTATGACACTGTAGAAGATAAATACTTAATAGCTAGAGACCACATGGGAATTATTCCTCTTTATCAAGGGTGGGATACCGATGGCCGTTATTTCGTTGCAAGTGAGTTAAAGGCACTAGAGGGAACTTGTCCATCTTTGTGTGAGTTTCCTCCCGCTCATTACCTCATAAGCGATGAAAAAGAATTACAACAGTGGTACAAAAGAGACTGGGAAGATTTCAGTGGCGTATCAAGAGAAGAAGAAGATAGCGTAAAAGCAGTAAAAGATGGACTTGAAGCTGCCGTTGTTAGACAATTAATGTGTGATGTTCCATATGGTGTATTATTATCAGGTGGATTAGACAGTAGTGTTATTACTGCCCTTGTTGCTAAGCATGCATTAAACAGAGTCGAAACAAATGAAGGTGAAAAAGCCTGGTGGCCAACTCTACACTCTTTTGCTATTGGTCTTGAAGGTTCTCCTGATTTAGCTGCAGCTAAAGTCGTTGCTGATTATATCGGAACAGTCCACCATGAAGTACACTTTACAATTCAAGAAGCTCTAGACTCTCTTGAAGATGTAATTTATCACCTAGAAACATATGATATCACAACCGTAAGGGCAGCGACTCCTATGTACCTATTAGCTCGTGTTATAAAATCCATGGGAATTAAGATGGTACTATCCGGTGAAGGATCAGATGAATTATTTGGTGGTTATCTTTACTTCCATAAGGCTCCAGATGCTAAGGAGTTCCATGAAGAAACAGTAAGAAAGCTTAGTAAGCTTCACTTATATGACTGTCTTAGAGCTAACAAAGCACTAGCTGCATGGGGTGTTGAGGGAAGAGTTCCTTTCCTAGACAAAGAATTTATGGACATTGCAATGAATCTAAAAACAGAAGACAAAATGTGCAATGATAAAATAGAAAAAAACGTTCTTCGTAAAGCCTTTGAAGATATGCTTCCTGAAGAAGTAGTTTGGAGACAGAAAGAGCAGTTTAGTGATGGTGTTGGTTACAGTTGGATTGATACTTTGAAAGAAGTAACAGATAAGGCTATTAGCGATAAGCAATTTGCTACAATCAAAAATAGATTCCCAATAAACACACCAGCTACAAAGGAAGAAGCATATTATAGAATAATATTCTCAAATGCTTTCCCAAGTGAAGCTGCTGCTAACTGTGTACCTCATGAGGCATCAATTGCTTGTTCTACAGCAACTGCCCTTAAATGGGATGCTTCATTTACAGCACAGAACGAACCAAGTGGTCGTGCTATAGCTGGGGTACATGAAAGTGCTTATAAAGAGCATAATTAATTAGTTTTTATTAGGTGTATGCCTAGATTATTTTCTCATTTCCTATCAAGACTAAAGTTAGTACAGTCTTGGTAGGATTTCTTTTATTCAATACAATAGGAATTAATTATAAAAAAACTACTTGCTTCTTAGCACTTACTCTCATACAATTTATTCTATGAATGAAGTAGATTATCAAATACAAATTAATGAATATATAGATTCTCTTTCCCCTCAAGAGTTAAAAGATAAGCTATTATCAATAGCCTATAGTATTCCTCTAAATCAAAGAGAAGCATTTCTCAAATACTTTGAAGAAGATAGCAAAGTACAAGATGAAAAGAGTGATGAATATACACTCATTAATGATGGATTTGAAAAGGCTCTAATATTTCTTGATGAGGTAACAAATCAAGAGATTTGTCTCAATAGAGTTTATACAAGAGATGAAGATAGTGAGGTTGATTCATCTCACATTGAAGACCCCTATTCTATTGAAAAAAACATGCATGATGTTTTTCTCCTTGTTGATAGACTACTAGATGATAAAGAATACAGTAAAGCCTTAGCCATATATTCAAAGCTTAAGGAATTTAATATATATGTAAATGATGAAGATTATGAGATGTATTCCTATGATCTAGATGAATACTATTGTGATAGTAGTTCCTTTGATGAGGACATATCATACGTAGGAACAAGGGCTCTTTTTTGCATTTATTCAATTTCAGGTCCACTTGATATAAAGTCTAATAAGGTAAATGACTATTTAAATTCCCCTCTTTGTAGATCTGTTAATGCTAAACAATTTCTAAAATGCTGCAGAGACAAAAGTGAACACTTAGAAGAGTTCTTAGTATTACTTATGAAGGAGCTCTTTAATACACCTGGTCAAAAAAGTGTTGAATGGTTAAATACCATAGCACCTATTAATTTGATTGAAAATAATCTTGAAGAATCCTCAAAAATTCATCCTAGATTACATAGAATACTCATGAATAAATACATTGATGCAAGATTATATAATGAAGCATTTGATGTAGGTATAAAGGCTCTATCATCTTTAGATAATACTCTAGTTGAAAGAGCTAAAGTTGCTAATCTATTAATTAATATTTCACTCTTTAAGAGAGGAATGATTGAGGAAGATAATATAATAAATTACTATTATACAAGTTCACTCTTTTCATTAGAATCTAGTGAAATAGAATTTCTATATGAGAGATTTATATCTAAATCTAGTCTTAATAATTTATTATCACTCTATAAAGTAGCCTCTCAAAATGCTGCAATATTACAAAAGGTTGATATTTTTCTTCATGAGCGAAAAGTTAATCTTGTTAATGAGGATGAGGATACTGAATTGATTACTAATATAGTGAGTCGTGATGTTGAATCCCTTGGATTTTTCCTAGCTAATCAAGATGAGGAGTCTACTAATCTATTAATAAGTCGTTACCCCTCTTTTGATAGAGAATATAAGAATATCATGCTTAATATATTCTTACTCTTCTTTGTTCAGGAAGATAAAAAATATGAGGGGCTTAATTCAATTGCTCCTGATACAAGAGATCTTGGCTATGATAGTGAATTATATGTTAATATAAGTTTTAATATATCAGAGCAAATTAGACTAAAATTAATCAAATGGATGAGTGAAGTTTTCTTTAATATTGCTGATTTTATTCTTAAAAATAAAGAGGAAGAATATTACCAAAGAACAGCTAAAATGATAAAGGCTTTTAATGATTTGTTAATCTCACAAAATCTTGATTTTATGCAAACTGATATCATCTCATACTATAAAAATACCTATTATAACCATCATAAATTTAAAGCACTTTTAAGTGATATTCTATAAATAATTATTGTCTCTTAAGACAAATATAATTATTAGTCTTTGAAATTCAATAGAAATAATAGCAATTTGTAATATATTTAATAGGTAATTTATTATCTAAATAATTAATATTTGTAACAAATTAAATAATAAACGTATAAAAAAAACACAAAATAGTTAGATTTATCACATTTAAATAGTTGTTAGTCAACAACTGTCATTACAAATTAATAACTTAATAAGTTAATTTTTAAATTAAATTGATTTTCATACAAGAACCGATTATAATTGCATTCAAGAAAACAAAAAGAATAACAGATTCATAATTAATTTTATATAGGAAAGTATATGTTAGTTATATATCAAAGAGAGCTAAATGACAAATTCAGACGTATTTTATAAAGCTTGCATGTCTCACCCCTCAATTATGCTTGTGAGTGATCCGATAACAGGTAATATCATTGAGGCTAATCAAAGTGCTTCAAAAGCATATGGTTATACAATCGACGAACTAAAAAATTTAAAAGTTAAAGACATTTGTAATTTTACAGATAATGGGAAAAAAGAAGAAGAGAAAGTAATTCACAATGATGTAAGAAAAGTCTATAGATCAATCCATAAAAGAAAAGATGGCACATTTATTGAGATGATGGTTAACTCTTTTGAAATTAAGACAGATGACTTTAATCCATTAGTCATGTGTACAATTCATCCATTTGAAAAATCAAGAGGAATTAGAGAGGAAGAAATATCATTAGCTGATAATTCAAATGAACCATTTATTGCAATGGATCAAAACAATAATGTTGTATTGGTAAATACTCTCTTTGAAGAAATTTTTGGTGAAGTTTCTAATAGTTTTATAAATAAAAATATAAGTGAATTATTTGATTTTATTGAATGTTACCAAAATGAAGATTTCTTTAGTGATATCAAAGCTGGTATTATGAACTCAACAAACGTAAAGCTTATTAACAAAAATAAAGAAACCGTTTATTTTGATATGTTTACCATTCCAATATTCCAATCTGATAATTTCTTTGGAACTGTCATTACATTAAAAGATACAACACTTAAAACAAAAAAAGAATTAATGTTACATCATTTAGCATATCATGATTCACTAACAAATATTCACAACAGAGCTTATTTTGTTAAATATAGCGACAAAATTTTACAAGTTGCAAAAGAAAACAATATGAGAGTTGGTATTTTATTTTGTGATCTTGATAGACTCAAAAATGTTAATGATAATTTTGGTCATAAATATGGAGATCTAGCTCTTCAAAGAGTAGCTAAGACTCTACCGACTTTATTAAAAGATGAAGAGGGTTTGTTTAGAATGGGTGGTGATGAATTTGTAGCAATAATTACAGATGAAAATATACTCTCATCACTTGATAAGATTTGTAATAATATTGAGGATGAAATTTGTAAACAATATATTGTAGACTCAAATGATATAAGTGTTGGTATTACAATTGGTTATTCCTTCTTCCCTGATGAATCAGATAACATTGAAAATCTATTAAACATCGCTGATAGGCGTATGTATAGCAGAAAGAAAGCAAAACATATCAAAAGATATGAGTAGATAATAAACCACCCACTTAGAGTTATCATAATGCTATATTTAAGATTAGGTGGTTTTATTTTGTCTTTTTTTTAATTTTTATAGAACTTTATTAGAGAAGTTTTTCTTTTAATTCCCATTCCATACAAGCTATACAAGATATATCTTTTTTACCTTCTATGTTTTCTTTTTCAATATCATACTTGAAGAGAGATTGAGAGAGGTCTCCACTCTTACTATAAACTCTAACTTCATTTTTATCTTCCTCATAGGTCTGCTGCATCCAGGAAATATCAGCATTTAAGACTTTATGAGTTCTTCTAAAATCATCATCCATTAAATTATTAAGCCATTTAACATAGCTAATATTATTTGTGTGATAATTTACATCAATATCATCATAACTTGATTGAGTTAAAGCACTATTAATTAGTTTTAAATCTTCATCAATACAAATCTTATTTGGATATTCTGGTGCTTTTGATTTTGATTCATCACTAGGATAACCATATAAATCTAAATAAGGTTTTGGAGGAATTGGTCTAAAGTTTCTCTTTCTGTTTAACATAGCCCAAAATGATGTTGATTCAAATAATTTATTACCATCATCATCATAACCAATAATTGTTCTAGGAAAGAATAACTTATACTTTTCATGGGCCCAAGTTTCTAAATGAACTATTTCACCCCATTTTACATATCTATCAACATTTATGATGTTTCTAAGTATTACCCACTCTAAGCCTTTATCTTCTAATTGATCTGAACCAAGGTTTAACTTAGTAGAATGAGTTGCTGCAATTTCTTGTATTATCTGTAAATACCATATTAAATCTGATTCATTATATCTATTACAATTGATAGAACTTAACCTAAAAGATTGTCTAAAAATCTTATCATCATCAACATGTCCACTAAAATCACTTTGCATTTTTATTTTCTCCTAATTGTTTTATACAATAACAAACATTTATGTATTAATAAATAGCTACAAATAGACTGAAATATAATTTATTTCTGATTTTCCTTGTAAAAAAATTCATCTAGAAATAATATATATTTACAGGGAGTTGAATTAAATGGATATAAGTAACGAAGATGCTAAGGAAATAGTATCTCAGATATCAAAACTACTTGGTACAAAAATGAATATTATGAATAGTGAAGGAATAATAATTGCTAGTACCGACCAAAGTAGAATTGGAACATTTCATAAAGCCGCTTATGATATTATCAAGAATAACTTGCACGATTATGAGATATCATTAGACAACAAAATTGAGGGTACTCAACCGGGACAAAACCTACCTATTTATATAGATGATGAAATCATCGGGGTCGTTGGAATAACTGGAAAGAGTGATGAGACTAGAAAATATATTTCAATTGTTCAAAAGATGACTGAAATACTAGTTCAAGGTAAAATTAGAGAATCAAAATATCAATTAAAGCAAAATAGGATTAACAACTATTTATTTGATTGGGTTTATAATGAAGATAATATGATGCGCCGTCATTTTATATCAAAGGGTTTAGAACTCGGAATAGATATAACATTAAAAAGACGTATAATTATATTAAGAGCTACTACTAATAGCCCACATATTGAGAAAAGTATTTTTAATTATCTAAAATTACAAGATCCAAGTAATCTTGTTTTTTCATCATCTGATTATATTATTGGTGCAATTAAAGAAGATAGTGATGAAAATTTAATTGAACTTCTCTCTTCTCTAAAAGATAAAATACTTAGTAAGGGTTCTCAATTAAGTATAGGTTGTAGTGCACAGTGGGAAAAACATACTCTAATTAGAAAACAATACATTCAAGCGTTGAAAGCCTTTGAAGTTAGTAAGAATAATAAAGCCTCTTCAATTGTCTTCTACAATGATTTAGGAGTTGAGTTAATACTAAATAACCTTAATTATGATGTTAAAAACGAGATTACAAACAAAGTGTTCTCTAATTTAGATGATAAATCAATAAATGAATATATAATTATATTAAAGGCTTTCTATAAAGCAAATGGTTCTCTAAAAGTAGCATCAAGCTATCTTAGCATACATGTAAACACAATACAGTACCATTTAAATAAGCTAAAAGAGAAAACAGGATATGATGCTCGTAATTTTAAAGACTCAATCATGATTCAAATGGCAATTAGTTTCATAGAAGAAAATATATAGTACCCTCTAATATTGTTTTTCTCAAATATTTTTTATATAATAGTTATAAATACAAACAGTTGTTTTTTATAACTATATTTTTTTCTAAAAAATATAACTAATTTGAAGGAGATGCTAAGTGTCAAAGTCAATGAATACTTATTTAGAGTATGCAAGACAGATATCTAAGATATTAACAAATAAAATGAAAGCCGTGGGAAATAAACATAAGCTAACAAAGATGGAAGCTCATGCCCTACTTTTCTTTAGTGTTGATTCTCATGAACCGATAGCCAGTGAATTTTGTAAATGTGGTTCATACCCAAAATCAAATGTATCTAAGGCTCTATTAAATCTATCTAAACGAAATTTTATTACTATGGAATCTAGAGAAGGAGATAGAAGATATCAGGAAGTAAAGCTTACAGAAGAAGGCTTAGAAGTAGCAAAAGAAATAAGAGGAGAAATCGACCCAATATTAGCAAAGCTAAGTAAAGGTCTTGATCCAAAAGATAAACAAGTATTGTATTCTGCTATGAATACATTAAAACAAAATATCGATGATATGATGATCGAATTATTTGATGAAAAGAATAAGGAAAAATTATGATTAGAAAAACAATAATGCTCTCGTTAATAGGATTATCACTATTAATAACACCTATATTTGCGAGAAATTTAAGCCTAGACCAAGCGGTTTCAGAGGCTTTAAATAAAAGCTCACAAATATTAACTAAAACGCTTGATGTAGAAAGTTCACAAATTGATGAAGATGGAAAATATTCAAGCCTTTATCCAACAGTAAATCTTGGACTAACAACTAGTCGTTCTAATGCAGGTTCAACTCAAATTTCAGGACTTGATCCAATAACTTTTGAATTCTTGTCCACAACCAATTATTATGTATCACTAACAGCATCAGCTTCTCTATCATTTTCTTTTAACCCTGCTATGATTACAGCTCTTCAAACTACTGCTCTACAATTACAAAATCAGAGTATTACTCTTGAAAAGGCTAAATCCGATTTAGCACTACAGGTTAAAAAACTTTATTATGGTATATTAGTGCAAGAGGCTGCAGTTCAACTTCAAAAAGATAATATTGAATACTTAGAAGAAACACTTGTGAATACCAAAGCTGCCTATGAGAATGGTGATATTCCTGAGTTAAAAGTATTACAACTTCAATCTCAAATATCTGCACAAAAAGCTACAGAGGAAAAAACTGAGATTGCAGTTACTTCTCAAAAAAGAACTCTTGCATTCTTAATTGGTTCTGATGATATTACAGAGCCATTAACTCTTACAGATACACTTCCAACTACATATAATGATGATATTAGTACTTACACACTCGAAAAAGCTATGATTGCATCACTTGATCTTCAATCAACTGCTATTAGTAAGGATTTATTAGATCTTCAATCTGATATTCTTTGGGAAAGTACTTATCTTCCATCAGTTACACTATCAGCTAGCTATATGCCAACTGCATCAAATATTACTGATTGGGATACATATACATCCCCTTATGATGCAGGCTCTATAAGTGCTACTGTTTCATTCAATCTAACAGGATTATTACCTGGTTCTACTGCTAAAAAGAATATGAAGAAATTAGATATTTCTAAGGAGCAGTTAATCTCAGGTGAAGATACAATGAGAACTAATATAATATTAACATATAGTTCTTATGTAGAATCAATTAATGAGGCTAAGAGACAAATTAATCTAAGCAAAGAAAATATTGAGTTATCTCAAAAGTCTTTTGATTTAACGGCCCTTTCATATGAAAATGGGGATACATCTTTCTCAGATTTAAAATCAGCTCAATTAAATGTAAGTAATGCTAAAGTAAGCTTACTACAATCACAATATTCATACCTTAGTGCATTACTAGATTTAGAAAACCAATGCACTCAACAATATTAAGGAATAGATAATATGAAAAATGAAAATATCAAAAAACAATTAATTAAAGGTTTACTTATAGCAGGTATTTCTTTACTAACACTTACAGCATGTACAAAAACTGATGAACCAACTGATATGGCAGCAGAACCTACAGAAGTTGTTGCTAGACCTATCAACGTTAATGCAGCTAGAGTAGAAAAAGGAACCATTGATTCAAGTATTCAAGTTGGTGGAACAGTATCATCAGGTAATGCCGTTGCTATCATCGGTGAAGCAAATGGTACACTTAGAAACTTTAATCTAAAAGTTGGTGATGAGGTTGTAGAAGACCAAGTAATTGGTCAGATAGACCCATCAAGACCTGGTATGGAATATAAGATGAAAGATGTTAAAGCTCCTATCACAGGTACTATTATTAACGTTTCAACAGAAGAAGGTAGTATGAGCTCTCCAAGTGTACCTCTAGCTTATGTTGAAGATCTTAAAGATCTAAATATTAAAGCAAACATTATTGAAAAATATATTCCACTAGTTAAAATCGGAGAACCTGTTGAAATAGTATTTGATGCATATCCATCTAGAATATTTGACGGTATTGTTTCAGATAAAAACCCAACAGTTAATTCTCAAACAAGATCTCTTGGTATAACAATTGAATTTGAAGATCCAAATAATGAAGTACTACCAGGAATGTATGCAAATAACAGAATTATAACAAATATAATTAATGATACTCTTCTTATACCAGCTACCTCTGTATTTGCTAGAGAGAACCAATTCTATGTTTATGTAATTACTAATAATAGAATCAGAAAAACACCTATCGAAAAAGGCCTTGAAACATATGAATCAGTTCAAGTTCTATCAGGTCTAGCTGAAGGTGACATTATTGTTAATACAAAGTCTTCTTTACTTGAAGAAGGTGCTACAATTAACATCAAAAACAAAGGAGCCTTTTAATGAGCATAAGCGATTTATCGATTAAAAAGCCTAAAACGGTACTGATATTTACCATAATATTAGTTGCCTTAGGTCTCTATACTTTAAATGATATAGCTATTGATTTACTCCCTGATATTTCTCTTCCTTATGTTATGGTAATTACCCAAGAACCTAATGCAAGTCCTGAAGAAATAGAAGAGAGAGTAACAAAAGTTATGGAAGGTACCTTTGCTGGTATCACAGGATTAACTGAAATAACCTCATCATCAAATGCAGGTTCCTCAGTTATAACCCTTCAATTTTCACAATCAACGGACTTAAACCAGGCCACGAATATGGTTCGAGATAGGTATTCTCTTATTGAAGACTATCTACCAACAGATGCATCAAAGCCTATGTTCTTCCAATTAGATATATCATTGATGCCAATCATGGGTGTAGCCTTAACTGGTAACAAGAGTCCTGATGAATTACTAAACATTGCAAATGATGTTATTAAACCAGCTCTTGAACAATTAGAGGGTGTTGCTAGTGCATCAATTAATGGTGGTCGTGAAAAAGTAATCAAGATTGAATTACCTATGGGTTCATTAGAAACACTGGGACTATCAATGTCACAGATGTCTGGTATCATTGGTTCTCAAAACTGGAAATCAGATGCTGGTAGCATAACTGATAATGGAATGAATTATTCTATTAGTAGTGAAGGTAACTTCAAATCTATTCAAGATATTAAAGATACTATTATTACAACTAAAGCAGATCCTCAAACAGGTAGTGTATCTGTTGTAACCCTTGGAGATATCGCAGATGTTTATGAAGATTATAAAGATCCAAGTTCATATGCATATATCAATGGGGAGCCTGGTATAACACTTGTACTTCAAAAACAGTCTGGAACTAACTCATTACAGGTTGTTGATAGAATCAACGCTGAAATGGCAGCCTTAAACAAGACTCTTCCTGAAGGTGTTGAATTATCAGAAGCATTTAATACAACTAGTTCAATTAGTACATCTATTTCTAATGTAACATCATCAGCTATTCTTGGTGCTATTTTAGCTGTTCTAGTTATCTTAGTATTCTTGAGAAGTATCTCATCAACATTGACAATTTCACTAACTATTCCTATTTCACTTATCGTTACACTTCTTGTCATGCGTTTTAATGGCAGAACAATTAACATGATGAGTTTAGCAGGATTAACACTTGGTGTTGGTATGTTGGTTGATAACTCGATTGTTATATTAGAGAATATTTTCACCTATAGAGAAAAAGGTGCTAAACCTCATATTGCAGCTTCCCTTGGTGCAAATGAAATGAGAACTGCTATTACAAGTTCAACATTAACAACTATTTGTGTATTCCTTCCACTATTGTTATTTAGAAATAGCCTAAATGGTGTTATTACAATTTTTGAAGATCTTGCATTTACTGTTATTGTTTCCCTTATTTCATCATTGCTTGTTGCACTTATATTAGTTCCTACACTATCTTCTTCCTTCTTTAAAGGTCATATTAAGAGAGTTGGTGATAAGAGAACTGGTTTAAATGGTTTAGTTGAAAGATTATTCTTATCTCTAGAATCTGGTTATAGTAAATTCATCAGATGGTGTTTACATCACAAATTCTTATTTGTTGCTTTAGTATTAATACTATTAGCACTATCGATTGTGCAAATTCCAAGACTTGGATTTATATTCATGCCAGAGACAGATCAAACTAGTGTAACTACAACACTTCAATTCCCTTATGGTACTGATTTATCTATTATTGATGAAAAGACTCAAGAAGTTCAAAGTGTACTCGAAGATAAAATACAAGGTTACTCAACAATCTCATCATCAGTTGATGGTGGCTCAACAATGTCTGTATTCTTTGGTGGAGGTAATTCATCATCATCAATAACTATTACATTGAAAGATGCTAATGAAAGAGCTGCTGGAGATATGAGTGCTCAAGAGGCAGTTGATCTTATTGATTCAATTAGTGGTGATTATACTGGCTTTGAGATTTCAACAGGTGGTGCAACAACTAACCCTATGTCAGGCATAGGTGGTAGTGGTGATGATATTGATATTACATTAAAGAGTAATGACTTTGATAGATTAACAACTGTTTCAAATGAGATTGTTAAACTACTTGAAACTCAAGGTGCAGACTATGTTGATAATATCAACAACTCAATTAAAGAAGGTAATCCTCAATTATCACTAATATTTGATAAGGCAGCTATGAATAGAAACTACATTAACTCATATAATCTTGCTCAAGAATTAAAGGCAGATTTAAGTGGTGTTACAGTAGGTAGCTTTACAAATGGTGGTGAAGATATTGATATGGTATTATCCCTTAGTGATGCAGATAAGTATCATAGATTTAATATTGATCAAATTTATGTTACCAACTCCCTTGGTTCAAAAATACCACTCTCAGCATTTGCTCACTTTGAAGAAACAACTTCAGCTCTTACTATTAATCGTGAGGCTCAAGGTCGTGTAGCTCATATTACAGCTTCTAATTCTGGTAACCTATCAATTAACAAGTTAAATGATCAGGTTGAAGAACTATTAGTTTCTAATATTCCAATTGATGAGAACTTATCCTATTCAGTTGGTGGTGCTTGGGAACAGATGAAAGAAGGTATCGATGTATTTACAAAGATTATCTTAATGGCTTCAATACTCGTATTTGCTGTTATGGCATCTCAGTTTGAATCATTTAAAGATCCATTCATTGTTATATTCACCCTTCCTATGGCCCTTATTGGTATTATTGGTATTTTAACTATAATGAATACTGTTATTTCAATAATGTCCCTTGTTGGTGCCCTTGTACTTGTCGGTATCATTGTTAACAATGGTATTGTTTTAGTAGATTATACTAACCTACTAAGAAAGAGAGGATACACACTTGAAAATGCATGTGCTGAAGCAGCTCGTACTCGTTTAAGACCTATCTTAATGACTACATTAACAACTGTATTAGCACTTGTTCCATTAACATTCTTCCCTACAGAGGGATCACAGTTAATTCAACCTATTGGTCAAGTTATCTTTGGTGGTTTATCATTTGGTACATTAATGACTCTTACCATGATGCCAATAATCTACTTCATCTTTAATACAAGAGATGAGAAGAAAAAGATTAAAAGAATTAAGGTAAACAAGGAAAATAATATGTTAATCAGTGATGATGAATACAAAGGAGAAGATAAATAATGAAACGCATTGAAATCATGATATCTAGAGCTCTAGATGAAGAATTTATTGATCTAATTGAAGCTAATGATTTAAATCATTTCACAGCTATCAATCCAGTTATGGGAAAAGGTTTTTCAAATCCTAAATTAGGAAATGATGTCTGGCCTCAGACTAATAAGCTATACATATTTTACGTAGGTGAAAGCGATGTTGAAAAGCTTACTAAAATAATTAGTAGACTTAGAACTGAATTTCCATCTGAAGGTCTTGGGGCCTTCAGCACTGAAGCAGGTTGTCTTGCCGGTTGCGATGAGATAATATAATAAAGTAAATCATCCCTTAGTAATTTATAATTGCTAAGGGATTTCTTTGTCCAAATTATATAGATTAATTGAATTTCCCACTTTTAATAAAATTCAAACAAACAATAGCTATTATTCATAAATAAAAAGATTTATTAGTATGTATAAACATAAAATATATAAAAATTAGTCTTATATACATATATACGCCAGTATTTTATGGTGTTATGATTTATTATAAGAACTATATATGCAAGGAAATAAAAAAAGTGAAAATTACAATTGCAACAGATTCATTTAAAGGAAGCGCTAGCTCATTAGAAGTAGCAAGTGCTATTGAAAGAGGAATTCATCGTGTAAATCCATCTATTATTTGTGACAAATATCCAGTAGCAGATGGCGGAGAGGGTTTAATTCACACATTAAAAAAAGAAGGTGATGAGTTAATTAACCTAGAGGTTCACGGACCCCTATTTGAGAAAGTTAATGCATTTTATCTAAAACGTGGTACAATGGCAGTAATAGAGATGGCTGCTGCTAGTGGCCTTCCTATGGTACCTGAAGACAAAAGAAATCCATTAAATACAACAACACTTGGAACAGGTGAATTGTTATTACACGCACTTGAAAATGGTTGTACAGAACTAATCGTTGGTATTGGTGGAAGTGCAACAAACGATGGTGGTATTGGACTACTTAGTGCTCTTGGTGCAAAATTTTATAATGAAAAAAATGAAGAAGTTATCCCTGATGGGAAAGCTTTAGAGAAAATAGTAAGTACTGATTTTTCATCTCTCACACCTTTACTTGAAAAAGCAAATATTAGAGTAGCTTGTGATGTAGATAATCCTCTTTGTGGAGAAAATGGTTGTAGTGCAATCTATGGTCCGCAAAAAGGAGCTACTCCTGAAATTGTAAAAGCTATGGATAATAGCCTATGCAATTTTGCTAAGCTTTCAAATAAAGAAGATGTAGCACTAATGGCAGGTTCTGGGGCAGCCGGTGGACTTGGTTTTGCACTTTGTGGATTCTGTGGTGCAAAACTTGAGAGTGGAATTACTTTAGTATTAGATTTAATTGGTATTGGAGATTCATTAAAAGATTCTTCTCTTGTAATTACAGGTGAGGGAAAAATTGATGGTCAAAGTGTTAGAGGAAAAGTACCTGTTGGTGTTGCCTCTCTTGCTGAAAAATATAACCTACCAGTTATTGCTATTGCGGGAGATATTGGGGAAGGAACTGAAGTGCTTTATGATAGAGGAATATCAGCTATTGTAAGTACTACAAATGCTGCAATGCCTTTGGCTAAAGCTATGGCAAGATCCCTTGAACTAACAGAAGATGCTGCCTTTAGAACATGGCATCTTATTGAAATGGCTCAAAAAATTAAATAGATTTTATGGAGGACATCGTCCTCCTAAAAAAATATCATATTTATAAAAGAGGAGTGATTTATGTCAGGTATTACCTTAATTATCACATTCATAATTGCAATTGTAGTTATGATTCTTGCTATTTCAAAATGGAAACTTCATCCATTCCTTGCTATCATGGGAATTTCATTGTTATTAGCTATAGTAGCTGGTATCCCACTAAATGAAATCCCTTCTCTAATTGGTACTGGTTTCTCAGGAACCTTTAAATCAATTGGTATCGTTATTATTCTCGGTGCATTAATCGGAACAATTCTTGAAAAGACTGGAGCTGCATTAAAACTTGCAGAAATGGTTGCAAGATTAGTTGGTCCAAAGCATCCAGATTTAGCTATGGAAATCATGGGTTGGGTTGTATCAATTCCTGTTTTCTGTGATTCAGGTTTCGTTATCTTAGATCCAATTAGAAAAGCATTGAGACAAAAGACTCATTACTCATCTGTTGCGATGACAGTATGTTTGTCAGCAGGTTTATATGCCGCTCACGTATTCATTCCTCCAACTCCAGGTCCTATTGCTGCCGCAGGTACATTAGGTATTGGAAATAACATTATCGGTATTATCGGTATGGGTACTGTTGTATCTATCCCAGTTTTAATTGCAGCTTGGTTCTTTGCAAACAATGTTGGTAAAAGAGTTAAGAGTAGCGAGGATTTAGAAGAAGAATCTGGTCAGACATATGAAGAATTACTTAATTCTTTTACATCTCTTCCTTCAGGATTTAGTTCACTAGCTCCTATTCTAATTCCAATCCTTTGTATGGCTGCAGGCTCATTTGCAAGTTTATTCGGTGCATCTGGTGCAATTGGTTCTCTATTATCATTCATAGGTACTCCAATTATAGCTTTAACAATCGGACTATTCTTTGCAATAGGTCTTTTAGTTAGTTCTGGTAAAATGGGTCAATTCAATGATATGACTAATGAAACATTAAAAGTTGTTGGACCTATTCTATTTATAACCGCAGCTGGTGGTGTTTTAGGTAAAACTATTGCAGGTGCTGGATTTGTTGAATACATGAAAGCAAATGCAGATGTACTCTCTACAGTTGGAATATTCTTCCCATTCATCGTTGCGGCTATATTAAAGAGTGCTCAAGGCTCTTCTACAGTTGCTATTACAACAACAGCAGGTATTATGGGATCTATTGCTGAATCAAGTTCTATGATGAGTCTACTAGGACTAAACTCTCAAATGGCTGGTGTATTAACAGTTCTAGCAATTGGTGCTGGTGCTATGACAGTATCACATGCAAATGACTCATACTTCTGGGTTGTAACAAACTTTGGTGGTTTAACACCTGAAAATGGTTATAAAACCCAAACAACTGTTACTCTAATCATGGGTATTGTTGCTATCATAAGTATCTGGCTTTTATCATTATTTTTAATATAATTTATTAAATAATTTTATCTTACCACCCTAAATACGTTTTGTATCGGGTGGTTCAATTTACAATTAAAAAGGGATGTTACTTTGGTATTAAACCATAACATCCTTTTATTATTTACCTATATTTATATTCTTTAAATATCTTCACTCATAAGCTTTTGATAAACTTCTTAATAATATCTTCTAATGTCTATTAATTAAAGATTTTCTATAAGCTGTAATTGTAAAAAGTCTCTACCTCTGAAAAATTCAAAAGGTCTAAATTTATCACTAATCACAGAAAATAAATTCAAAGCGTTTTATAAATTTATAATTTTAGAGTGCCTAGAAACATTAATTCTAGATCTAAGCACTCTTGTAATTGTGAAGTCAAATTAATCTCTTAAAATTACTTATAAATAAAAATGTTAATTATTTTTTGAACTAAAATTAATAAAAATACAATAAAAACAGGATTTACGACAAAATCGCCAAAGTGTATAATATTACTCAATTGAATATTTTTACTCACTATGCTAGTTTATGGAAATCTCAAATTAAGCAATTAATTTTGATTTTTTTTTGCTTTGCAAGATTACCTTTTTTTATATTAAATATATCAGGTAAGAACCTTGTTGAGACTCATCAGAGTTGAAATGAGCTTTAAATCTTAATTAATTATTGAAAGGAATTAACAAATGTTATTTACTCAGAAAAAAACTATTAGAAATACTTTTTTCACCTTATTTCTAATCTTTATAGTTATATTTTCAACCTCCTGTACTCTTTTATCCTCAAATGAGCAAATTAGAGAAAGACCTTTATATGGTACTTTAATCATGAGCAATAAACCAATTATATTAAAAGCTACAACTAAAACAGAAAATAGCTCAGAGTCATATTATCAATGGTACAGGAGTTTAGATGGTACAACTGATAATAGTATAGTTATTGGAGGTGCAACAGACTGTGAATATACAGTTGATGTATTTACCGATCGTGATGTTAAATATTTCTATTGTGTTACAACAAATATAGTTGATGAGCATAAAAGTTTTACCACAAGTCGAGTATTTAGTATTATTAATACAGGACTACCTACTCTTTATATAGATACCGATAATAGTGAAATAACAAAAGGCGAATATGTAGAAGATTGCGATTTAACTCTTGTAGACATCGATGATAGTCAAGCATCATATGATGAACTCAAAATAAAAGGAAGAGGAAATACTTCTTGGAGAATGCCTAAAAAAAGTTATTCTTTAAAACTTCATAAAAAGAAAAGTCTTTTAAATATGGAAAAGGATAAAAAATGGGTATTAATTGCTAATTATGATGATAAAAGTCTACTAAGAAATTATTTTGCATCCTCTATTGGTAATAATATCTTTGATAATATGGAATGGAATCCATCATTTGAATTTGTAGATTTAATTCTTGACGGTAATTATTTAGGTAACTATCTTCTAGGTGAGAAAATAAAAATCGCTGATAATCGTGTTAATATTCAAGATATGTCTGATATTGACGATGATGTAAATGGTGATGGAAAAACTAATATTAATGATGGTGGATTTATTATTGAAGTTAATGAAAGAATGGATGAAGATTATAATTTTAGAACAACTCACAATGTAGCAATTAGTCTAAGTGATCCTGATGATAAAGAGGATGTTTCTGAAGATATGTTTGCGTATGCAAAAAATATAGTCCAGAGTGCAGAATATTCACTATATTCTCCTAACTTTAAAGATCCAAATGAAGGATATTCTAAATATTTTGATGTAGATTCTGTAATAGATTGGTATTTAGTAAATGAATTTACAAAAAATAATGATGCTTCATTCTTTAGTTCTGTTTATTTATACTATAATCCTGTAACAGAGAAATTATACATGGGACCTAATTGGGACTTTGATATATCATGTGGAAATGTAAATTATAATAATTCTGATGATTATACAGGATTCCGCATTAAGAATGCAAAATGGATTAAAAAGATGTTTGAAGATCCAGCTTTTGTAGAGAAAGTCAAAATCAGATGGAATGAAGTTAAAGATGAATTAAATACTGCAGTAAATCAAGATTTACAAAATAATGCAGATGAATTAAAAGTCTCAGCTAATTACAACTTTAAGAAATGGCCTATTTTAGGTTCTTATGTTTGGCCAAATGCAGATGGTTATAAAGAAAGAGATACTTATCAAAAAGAAGTAGATTATATGATAAATTGGTTAAATAATCGCTATACTTGGTTGGATAAGAATTTTCAAAATCTTTAAAATATTAAAGTTCTAAGAAAGCGGCTAAAAAGATGGACACAATCCTGATGTGTAAGTAATTTTAATTAAATTAAAATCTTATATATACTTTTTTATTTGCTCTCTAATTTCAGGCACTATGATAACTGATTTCTAACATTGATACAGTTATACATAGTGCCTGTTTCCATTTTTAGATAATATTATAGCTCATAAATACATGACTTTCATTATTTGAATTGCATTAACTATTCACCTCTTCATAAGATTCAAGCGTACTACGCTAATTACTAATATTGTACAATGCAATGGATTATTTTTATTTTTTATAATTATTTTAAACTCTTAGAATCCAAAAATTAATACTCTAATCTTAACCTTGATAGCCTCTTAATAAGATGTAGTTACATGATTTAATACTATAAACCCATTATGGATTTTGATTAATGAGACAATCTTATACATAACAAGTCAAAACAAATTTCTGTACATTAGTTCAAGAGCTCTCCTACACCTTATTTCACACTCAAAGGACTAACTCTTCTCTTTTATAACAAACTTTAGTGTTTTAACACCTGAAAATGGTTATAAAAACCAAACAACTGTTACTCTAATTAGAGGTATTATAGATAGTATAAGTATCTGACTTTTTCCATCATTTTCTATCTAATTTACTAAATAATTTTATACACTATAAGGATTTTGTATATTGCAAAATCCTTTTTTACAATTTTTATAAATTGCTATTTTCTTGACTTTTGACCTAAGTATAGCTAAACTTTTAATACAAGGAGCCTATTATGATTAGTGTAGCTTATATTTGGATTATCATTGCAATAGCATGTTTTTTCATTGAATTGATAACTCCAACATTTGCCTTTTTATCGATTTCATTTGGCGCTTTATTTGGTTGGTTGACTTCACTAGTAACCGATAATTTAGTAATACAATTGATAGTATTCCTCATTGCTTTTTTAATATTCTTTATCAAGCTAAAACCTATTCTTTATAAAAAGGATAACTCAAAGTTTAACAAAGACTTATTAATCGGAAATGTAGTTATTGCAAATAGTGAAATCACAGAATCATCAGGTACTGTTAAAATGAACGGTTCAATCTGGCAAGCAAGATGTAGTAAAAATACAAAAATAGATAAAGATGAGAGAATTATTATCTTACAAATAGATGGTAACAAGCTAATTGTTACAAAGGAAAATCAATGAACATAATTTTAATTATTATCGTTGTTCTCATAGTTTTAGTATTAATATCTGGTATCAGAATTGTACCTGAGGCTAAAGCCATGATTATTGAAAGACTTGGTAAATTTCATAAAACACTAGGTAGTGGATTTAATATCATTATACCATTTTTAGATAAGGCAAGATCTGTTCCTGAATTAAGACCAACTAAAGATAAGTTTGGCGAAACAAAAATAATTGTTGCCAATACTCATTATATTGATTTGAGAGAACAAGTTTTAGATTATCCTAAACAAAACGTAATTACAAAGGATAACGTAACTGTTGCAATTGATGCAGTTATTTATTTCCAAGTTATGGATCCAAAGAGTTCCATTTATGAAATTGTTAACTATCCTGTTGCAATTGAAAAATTAACTCAAACAACATTGAGGAATGTAATCGGTGAATTAGAGTTAGATGAAACACTAACAAGCCGTGATACAATTAATACTAAATTACAAGCAATTCTAGATGATGCCACTGATAAGTGGGGAATCAAAGTAAACAGAGTTGAACTTCAAGATATTATTCCACCTGATGATATTAGAAAGCAGATGGAAAAACAGATGGGAGCAGAAAGAGAAAAAAGAGCTTCTATTCTAACAGCTGAAGGTCAAAAACAATCAGAGATTTTAAAAGCTGAGGGTTTTAAACAAGCATTAATTAACAGAGCTGAAGGTGATAAACAGGCATCTATTTTAAGAGCCCAAGGTGAGGCAAAAGCTATTGAAGCTGTTAAAGCTGCACTTGAGACTAATGAAGGATATATGCAGTATTTAATTGCTATGAGATATATTGATACATTTAAGGATATGGCTAGTGGTAAAGACAATAAGATGATTTACATGCCTTATGAGACTAGTGGTGTATTAAGTAGTCTAGGTGGTATTAAAGATTTATTTGTTGATAAAGATATGCCAATGATTAAGTAATTGAGAGATCTAACTAATATATAGAATATAGAGGAGTCAAAAATGGCTCTTCTATTTTTTTATTATCAATATTAAACAATATTTTACATATATCTAGTTGTTATACTTTACTGTTATACACTTATGCTCTATTTTAATAATTAATCATGAAAAAAAGCACAAAATTAATGACGACTGGGTCAATAAGCAAAAATATAATTACTTTTGCTATTCCTATTTTTTTAGGTAATCTTTTCCAGCAATTATACAATACAGTAGATTCTCTTGTTGTAGGAAATTTTGTTAATAAAGAAGCTCTTGCAGCAATAACATCTTGCGGTCCACTTATCTTTCTATTAGTAGGTTTATTTGCAGGAACCTTTATCGGTGCAGGTGTTGTTATATCAAAATATTTTGGTAAAAGTGAACCAGAGAATGTTAAACTAGCAATTCATACAGCAGTTGCCTTTGCCCTTCTTAGCAGTGTTCTATTAACTGTTATAGGTTATTTTTCAACTCCAATGATACTTCGTTTAATGGGCACTCCTGATAATGTATACGAAGGAGCTAAGAGTTATATACAAATATATTTCTTAGGTATTAGTGGACTTATTATGTATAATAGTGCTGCAGGTATTCTTCAAGCTATGGGAGATAGCAAACATCCTCTATACTTTCTAATAGTAGCTTCTCTAGTTAATATAGTATTAGACATAGTCTTTGTTGTTTACTTCAATTTTGGGATTGAAGGTGCAGCTTATGCTACAATTATTGGGCAAGGTATAAGTGCTATATTATCTTATAGAATTCTCTTCACATCTCATGAATTATTTAGAGTTAATATAAAAGAAATTGGCTTTAATAAAAATATGCTAAAACAAATTCTTAAGATTGGTATCCCATCTGGGTTACAAAACTCAGTAATATCAATTGCAAATGTATTTGTTCAAGCAAGTGTTAATTCATTTGGATCTATTGCTATGGCTGGTAATGGTGCCTATGTTAGAATACAAGGATTTGTATTTATTCCAATAACCAGTTTTGCCCTTTCTCTAACTACTTTTACAAGCCAGAACTTAGGTGCAGGAGAATATGATAGAGTAAAAAAAGCTGCTCGATTTAGTTTTATAAGTGCTATGATTCTTTCAGAAGGAATAGGAATTATATTATATGTATTCATACCAAAACTACTGTCTTTCTTTAGCACAAACCCTGATGTTATCGCAGTGGGTCTAAGTAAAGCTTATATATCTCTTCCCTTCTTATTATTCTTAGCACTATCTCACGTTATGGCAGGATTATATAGAGGAGCTGGTAAATCAGTTGTACCCATGATTGTTCTATTCTCAATCTGGTGTTTATTTAGAGTATCATTCATAATAATAGCTCTTAGTATTCATAGAGATATTAATATATTATTTGCAGCTTATCCTATTACGTGGACAATGAGTTCAATCATATTTATAATATATTACTTCAAAGTTGATTGGATGGGAATTAAAAAATTAAAAATAGCAGAGTGATAATTATATATTTTGATGTACTAATTAATACATTATAATATATATTATATAGTGTAATATGAATTTTAGGACATCATTTATAATATTTGAATATATTAAATTTTGCAGAGCTATGAAGATGTTTTATATATAAGTAAGTAATAAATTAGTTATTCTTGGAAACACATAAAAGTAATTTATGTTATAATTAATTGAATTCAATAACCAATTAATTACATATATGAACATTTTACTTAACAAATGACTAATAAAAAGTTTGAATATAAGAATACAGAGTTAAGGAAACCAAGAAATTAAATTTACGATATTATTGAATAAATTTTAAAATTATCTCTTTTGATCGATATAATAGAAATTTTAAAATTTATTAAACACTAACTTTATTTTAAAATAGTCTCTTATATAAATCATTTTTTAGCCTATGTTATTTGAGTTAAAAATTATTTAATCTTACAAAAATTTATCTAAAATTAAAAAACAGTTAGTTATTTACCTATACTTACAAAAGCTTTGTAAACTAACTAATTTATTATTATATTACAAATTCATAACTATTTGTATATTATATAATTAGTTTGAGTTCAAAGAGAGCAACTATTGTAGAAGTACTTATTTTCTTTACATTTACATTTGTCTAGACTATCCTTTTATTAACATTAATATATAAGGAGATATGTTGAATGAACGTTCTAGTTGTTGTAATCGTAGTAGTTTACTTATTAATCATGCTTGGAATTGGCTATTACTCTTCTAAGAAAATTAAGAGTAATGAAGACTTTGTTGTTGCAGGAAGAAGATTAGGCCCTATTCTATTAGCTGGTACTTTAGCAGCTACTGAGATTGGTGGTGGTAGTTCTTTAGGTGTTGTTGAAAAATCTTATGGTTCTTGGGGATTATCAGCATCATGGTATGTTATTGCAATGGGTGTTGCATTTATTATTTTATCTATATTTGCACCTAAATTAAGAAGAGCTGAAGTTAAAACAGTTCCTGAATATTTCAGAAGAAGATATGGTAAGGCATCTGGATTAATTACTACATTAATTATGATGATCCCATTAATTGGTTTAACAGCTATTCAGTTTATTGCATCAGCTACAATCCTTTCTATTATGCTAGGAATGAGCTATTCGTTAGCAGTTACAATTGTTGCTATTGTAATTACTATTTATGCAATCATGGGTGGTCTTTGGAGTGTAACTCTAACAGATTTTGTACAGGTTTTCCTAATTGTTATTGGTATGGCTTTAGCAATTCCGTTCTCACTAAATTTAGCAGGCGGTATGGATAATGTTGTTGCAAATGTACCTGAGGGAACATTTAACATGTTTAAAGGCATTAGCCCTTCAACTATTATTGCTCTTATCGTTATGTATATTGCATCATTCTCTGTTGGACAAGAAGCTGTATCTAGATTCTATGCTGCAAGAGATGAGAAAACTGCAGTTCAAGGTTCAATTATATCAGCTATTATTAACTTAGTATTTGCTTTTATACCAACAATCTTAGGTATCATTACATTAGCTCTTGTTAACATGGGCAAAATTGATAGTGGAGTAATTATGCAAGGTGGTGCAAGATATGCTCTTCCTCACCTAGCTATGAATACAATGCCAGCTGTTGTTATTGGTATTCTATTTGCAGGTATTATTTCTGCTACAATGAGTAGTGCTGACTCTGATTTATTAGGTGCAGGTGCTATTTTTGGTAATGAAGTTTATAAAGTTTATATTAACAAAGATGCTGATAATAAAAATGTAATGAAAGTTACAAAGATTACAATGGCAATCATTGGTCTTCTAGCTTACTTATTTGCCCTATTTAATACAGGTTCAATTATTAATGTATTAATGTTTGCATTCTCTCTAAGAGCTGCTGGTGCGTTCTTCCCATACGTAATTGGTCTATATTGGAAGAAAGCTTCATCTGCAGGTACAATTGCTTCATTAGTATTAGGTAGTGTTGTATTAATCATATTAGAGCAGACAGGAATAGAGCCTCTTGGTCTAGAACCAATTCTATGGGCTCTACCAATAAGTCTAATCAGTTTCATTGGTGTAAGTAAATTAATGCCACCTTCTCATGAAACATTAGAAATGGTAGCAGAAGAAAAGAATTAATAGTTTATAGATAGTATTGATATGAAGGCTCTTATTTATTAAGAGCCTTCGCTAACTAAATTGAATATTGTATTTTAGAACCTTATTTGTAATTTCAATTAATCTAATTGAAATTAATTACTAAGGAGTATATTAAAATTTTATCTTATGTCGTAATTGAAGTATTTTTAGATAAATCAATTATGAATGGACAAAATTAAAGGCAGATAAATGAATATTAAAATTCCTTACCTGCCAGACTATATAAAGTACGTTTTAGTTATTATTCAACTGCTACTTTTACTACAATTTTTTTAACGATTGAATCATATCCATTAATTCTTACACAAGGAAGATGTGCATCTTCAGGGTATAGAATAACAGCATGACCCGTTCCCATTATAACAGTATCAATCTTTGCGCCTTCAGCAACATCACCATATGCAATATCTTTATTCTTATCATATTCAACTAAGACATTAACATTAGTAGCTGGTGTCACATAAATAATTTCATGACCATCGATTAATACTTGTATATCAATATATTTCTTATGAAATTCATACTGACAATCTTTTATTTCTTTTGCCTTGTATTCTGAAACAAGTGCAAACACTTTATCACCTTCAACAGAGTATCTACCTTTCACAAGCTCATTTAGATTTTGCTTAAGTAACCAATCCATTGCTTTTTTTATATTACCACTTTCTCCAGGGAAAGGACAATACGAATTTAAATCTACACAAATCATATAACAACTCCTTGTTTTTTAACCCTAAATTATTAAAAATTTAAGGCATGTGTATTAAAGTTATAACAAAATATATAAGTTTTTGACACCCTTAAATTAATTCTAATACTTTAATACTAAAATATCCATTAAAAAAAAAATAAATGCTTCTTTTACTAACATTTACAACAAAGTTGCAACAAATTGGGGTATATATATTTGAGAAGTAGTGACATATGTCTACTTGTTTTATATAAACCTCGACAAATAAAGTAAAAGCCTTAGGTAAAATACCTAAGACTTCAACGATTATATATATTATTAAATTTATTACTATGCTGTTTTTCTAACAAAGCGTGAGAAGAATTTTCCTACAGTGTTGCCATATTGCATGCAATAATTTTGAACTGCATAATGAGCATCAATTTCTTTATTTAAATTAATGGATAACATTAATTGGTGATCACATAATTCAAAGAAAAGTTGATTTCTTTCTTTATTACTGAAGCTTACAATTGTTAAGAAATTATCCATTTCTAGTGCAATTGGTTTATAAACATTCTCAATCCATGAGAAAGCTGCTTGTTCGTATGTAACTTTAGTATTTAATTGTTTATCAAGAAAATACTTATGGCCTTCAAACTGGTTTGCTAATGTATTAAAATCAGCTTCACTGAAAGTTTCATTTAGAGAGTCTATTACGTTTGCAATTATTAGTTTTGTGTCTTTGTCCATTTTTATATTCCTTTAAAATAACTCAATGTTATTTCTTGTTTATTTCTTTTGTTTCTTTTATTTATGTTTTAAATATATCCAATCAATAAAAAAATAGCAATAGCACATGCATACTCTAAAGCATAATGCAATGCAACATTTTTAACATTATTGAAACATATTTAGCATTTTAATAAATAACCATATTTTTGCTATTTGTTATTTGGAATATTTTTGATAATTATAGCCAATTTATTTAATATAATTTCTTACATTGTAATGAATTAAAAATTTGTTATTTAATTCACATTAATTTTGTATGAATTTTGTTAAAAAAGTGTTAATTTAATGAAATTTTATTTTTTTTGCTTAAATAATTAGTTTTTCTTTCTATTTTTGAAGATTCTAAGTAAAATTAATAATACAAAATCATTATATTTAGTTAAATTCTATAAACTTAATAATTTTACAAGATTAAAGCTAATGCTCATAACATTTTGAAAGGCTGAATGAGTATTATTTTCAATATGGTTTTTATTCCACTGATACATATACCCACATTTATATCCAATATTGATTCCATCAATTATATAATAGTTGCCTTTTAATATAAATGAGAGACTATTTTCAGAAATACCACTTGGACTAGTAATTAATGGGTCAGAAACATTAAAGTTTGAATCATCCATTTGAGATATATAAGGTATTCCATTCTCTCCTTTCAGACTGTATAGAATATCTAAATCAATATTATAAAGTGATGGAACTCTATAACTTACTCCTGTAGCAAAAGCTATCGTATCAGGGCCTAAAGGATAGCCTCCATAGCAAAGCTCCTTTGCTGTAAAAGTTGTATATCCAAAAATATGATCTAAATCATAGAATGGATTTCCATCCATATCTTCTTTTGTATTTAGATACAAGAATGGATTTGTATAGACAAATTCGACATAAGTTGTGAAAATTCCTTTATCTATCACTTTTGAGTAATCAACACTCAATAATGAACCTAGCGCATTGGGTAAATTACTAGAATCTTCATTCATCATTTTATATTGATCTGAAACTAACTGAATGTGAGCACTAAAATTATAGAATGGACCAAAATCGAATTCTAACGCGGCTATATTATTAACTTCATCTCTATTTGGATTATTGATATCATAGATTTCTGAACCGCTACCATTATAATGATTATGGATAAAATCAAAGGGGAAAAGGTTTCTAAAATCCAAGGGATTATCAGTAAACATTGTAGCACCATTTGATAATACAACTCCAAACCAAGTTATTGGTGTAAATTCTATTCTATGAATAACGCGAGTTTGTTGAAAACCATTTGAACTAAAGGCACTAGCTTCAAGAGGATTATTCCCTTGAGTTCCAAATTGAGTCAAACTCATGTGATAACTTAAAAAATTTGAATAAAATGAATATTTCATATATTCTTGGAATCTAAAATTATCTGAAATTACTAGATTTCCAGTATGAGCTCTACCTTCATTTAATCTATTACGACCAAACATGAAAGCCATGTTATCATTTCCAATGACACCCTCTCCATTAAAATTATGATTAGTATTATTTAATTTAAAGTCTTTAAATATAAATGAATCTAGGTTTGTATCAAAACTCTGTATTGTATCTGATTTTAGAGATATAGAGCTTTTATCACCCATTAAATCCTCAGAGTAAACATTAAATTGGAGAAAGGCATTGTCTCCGTAATAAAAATCACCTATCCAATTGTTCCATGGTAACATATCCTTATAAGGAAATAAGGTATCATAATAATGAATATCCTCTTCATCATAGGTTTTATTGATATATGATTCACCGCTAATTATAATTGATGCATTTGCAGCAAAATTATCTTCTTCATAAAAATAATCTGAAGGTTTTAATAGTTCCATTATTTTATCATAAATAGACAATTCAGACTCATTTAACTCATCAGTATTTATATTAGATAGTGTTTCTAAAAGGGCTGCTCCTGTAATTGGAGTAGAGGCTGAAGGCAACTGGGCATTAACTGCTCGACAAAGAGAAACTGTAGAAATATAAACATCTGAATTATTATTATATGTTTTTTGATAATTTTGAATTCTCTCAACATTATTTTCAGATGATGAAAATATTGGAATTAATGTGATTAGACAAAGTATATTAAACAAATATATGGTTTTTCTTAATTTTTTAACTATCATAACAGTTCCTATTAATATTTTTTTTAATGATGTTTAATTGATAGTTATGATAACATACATATATTGCACAAACAATTAAATATATGCTTAGTAAACAGTTTAGGCTCAAAAAATTAATTTTGAGCCTAATAAATATCAATATATATTAATAAGTAAGTACTAATTTAAAATACTTTCAAGATATGTAATTGCACTATCAACTTTTCTCATATTCTCATCGCTTAAATTGTATCTTAGTCTTATTGGAAATTCATATTCCATACAACCAGTCTTTTTAATAGTTTCTGAAGTTGGTAGATAATGAGAAGAAGCCCCTATTAAATAATCACCAATTATTTCAATAGCTTCACCACTCCATGCAAAAGATCCAAAGGATGCAGTTGTTTTTCCTTCTAATGAAGGTAATTCCTTTAATAGAGAATCAAGAGAACCAATCATATCACCATATTTTGTTGCACTTCCAACTAATATTAATTCAGATGCTTTTATACTATCTAGAATTTCATTATGTGGAGCTTTATCAGCATCAAAGAGAGATACTTCAAATCTGTTTGTTGCACTTAATTTCTCAGCAATGTATTTAGCAATTTTTCTAGTATTTCCTCTCATTGAAGTATAAACAATAGTTGCCTTTTTAACTTCTGAAGTTGTTTTTGATTTCTCTCGATAGATATCAATATAATGTTTGATGTCCTTATCTAATATATATCCATGAGATGGAGCAATTAACTGTATATCTAAGCTATCAACAATCTTTAAAAGATCAATAATATAAATTCTATGAGGACTAAAAATCAAATCATAATAAACACTATAATCTTCATCAATATTATTTGGTTCTAATGTGTTAGTTGCATTATTTGTTGCAATATGAGTACTAAAGATATCACATGAGAATAATATCTTATCTTCAGGACAATAGCTCATCATTGTTTCTTCTGTATGTAGATTAGGGACATTGTAGAAGTTTAAAGTTTTTCCACCAAGGTCTAGAGTATCGCCTGTTTTTACTACAATGAATTCTCTATCAGTGATTTTATAAACTTCTCTTAAATGTTCAACAGCTTTTTCACTACATACAATTTTAGCATTTTTTGCTTTTCTAACTAATAAACCTAGAGCACCAGAGTGATCTGGTTCAGTATGATTAACTACGATATAGTAAATATCATCCAAATTTACTTTTTGGCTTAAATTCTCAATATAATTTTTGCCATAGATCATATCTACAGTATCAATTACTGTTGGTTTTTCTGTATTGTAAAAATAACTATTGTAAGTTGTTCCTTTAGTGAGTGTTAATCTGTGAAAAGGTACATCCCTATCATCAATTACTCCAATTTCCCAAAGTTTGTCATTTATCTTGTAATTTTCCTGTATCATATTAAATCCTTTATAGATTAAACTATCTATTAGTTTTTGTTTGTCTGTACATTTGTAATATCAGTTAAAGTCAAATAATTATGTGATAATTGCAACAATTGTTATAAAAATAAGCTATTTATGGTCTTTTTTTTATAATCCATACCAAAGTAATTGGTTATCGACTACTTTTGTGTCAATTAAGCCTTCGTTTCTTAAATACATTAAGTAACTTTTAATAATACAACCGACTAAATAATGCTGAATAAAGTTCATTACTAACTTAAAATGATTAAACACTTTTGCTAGTAATTGATCATAATTACAATCCTCCTCTTTTAGAATCTTGACAATTGTATCAATAACTTCTAATACATTTTTTCTATTCTTTGAAATTACACTTTCAATATTATTTGAGGGAATTGCATGAGCGGCTATAAAATAATCACCTTTTTTTTGCTCTAACATATTCAAAGTTTCTAAATACTTCTCAACATCATATAAAAACGACACAGGATGTTTAGAAAGTATTTCGGAGCCAACATATGCATCAGCTAAGAAATAGATGTCATCGTCCGTTTTAAAGCCATACATATTAAAAGTGTGTCCTGGTAAAGGAAACATTTCTATTCCAGATGGTAAAACGTCTTCACTTAATAATTTTGTTTCACATGGCTCAGCACAAAGAAATGGTAAACACATTTCTTTTGGAGGAAATCCTCCATACATAAATCCGGGTTCAATTAGAGTCGGTACACTTAGGTGTCTCTCAAATTCGGGAGCAAATACACTACAACCTGTTTCCTCTTTTAAATATGCAGCTCCACCCATATGATCTGCATGAGAGTGAGATAGATATATAGACTCTAATTTCCAACCTCTATCATTTATTGTTTTTAATATTTTTTTACCTGCATTTGTATTCTTACCTGAGTCACATAGTACTACGGATTTCTCACCTGTTTTATATAATAGAACTCTATTAGTATCGTTAAAATAATAGGTTTTACTTGTTAATTGTATAAATTCAAATTCCATCAATTTTCCTCACTTAATACTTGTTTACAGAATATCAAATAAAGAAAAATGTTATAAGGTGTTAGTATTTAACTTGCTACTTAGACTCTCTACTGTTAAATTGAACATAGTAGAGGAGAGCTAAGATTATGAAAGTTATTGAATATTTGAAACTAGAAGTTGTTCAACCAGGTACACCGAATTGCGATAAACAAACATTAGAAATCTTTGATGTAGGTATTGTTAAGCAAACTTTATCTCCAATGGTTTACTTTGGACAAGCAAAAGTTTATGAGTACGAAATTGATGAAAAAGATATAAAAGAGTTTTTAGCTACTATAGATATTAGCTCATGGAAAATTAATAAGCAAAGTAACTCCCTGAATACAAGTTTCTCTTGTTATATAAAATTTAGTGATGATAGTTTTATCAAGGATAATGGCTATAGAACACTAAACATGGGAGAAGGTTATGTTAGCTTTGATGAGAAACTATTAGAAATGGTTCCATTTATTGAGCAACCTTGGTTATTTACTAAATAATTAACAGATAAATAGCCAAGATATCCTTGGCTATTATATACATTTTTTATTCAACGTTAATTATCATTGCTTCTTCAACAAGTTTTGAGATATTAACACTTCTTGCATGTTTCATTCTAGGAGCTTCAAGTTTTTTATTTTCTATACAACTCATAACTTCCATAGCCTCATATTCATAACCACTTCCAGCATATGGCAATTTATAACAATGCTTTAATTCGTTATTTGAATATAATTCAACACTTGTTCCATGCCAAAATGATGGTAATTTCATATATCCTTTTGTGCCATATATGTACATATCTTGAGGCTTATCAAAATCAAAACTAAAATGCATGTTTGCAGATCGGCCTTCACCAAAATTCAATATTATTGTTGAATCCATATCAACACCAGTCTTTCCTAAAGAAGTTGAATGTTTCATACTAACAGGACAAGATTCAAAAATATCACAAGCTGATTCAATACCATAAATACCTACATCATAAATTACACCACCACCAAGTTTTTTCTCTAAATGCCTAACACAATATTTTGGGTCTGCATAGAAACAAAAACTTGATTCAATATATTTTAAATCACCAATTGAGCCTTTACTTAATAACTCTTTAGCTTTAATAAAACTTGGTAAGAATTTAGTCCAAAATGCTTCCATTATGAAAACACCCTCAACTCTAGCTTTCTTTAATAATTTCTCAGTTGTTTTAGGATCAAGTGTTAATGGTTTTTCACATAATATATTTTTATGATTTTTAATTGCTATCTCTATACACTCTTCATGTAATGGATTAATTGTTGATATATAAACAACATCAACATCGCTGTCCTCACATAATTCATCATAAGAGTCATAAACCTTTAGAGCACCATATTCTTTTGCAAAAGTTTCACCTCTTTCTTTTGAATGTGAAGCTACAGCATATACTCTAGCATCTTCAATTGTAGATAGACCTTTGGCAAAACTGTGTGCAATTGTACCAGGTCCCATAATCCCCCAATTTGTCATAATAGTATCCTTTTGTTATTAATATACACTTAATAAGTATGTTAAATAGTATTAATATGCTATCATTTAATACTAATTTATATTTATTATTATATTTATTCATATATTTACTTTATTTAATTTTTCTATAAATTTTTCGTGAAGCCTTGTGCAGTTGAGGAGTCCCTTTCCCATTCCTTACAGCTTTTAAAATACCATCAGTATCTAATGGAAGAGTCCCTCCTATAGTGCTTACTGGTGTGTCTGCATACAATTTATTATTCATTATAGTCGATGGGCCTAATACTGATGTTGGCTTATCATAATTACCTATTTTATCCATTATTAATGAAAATGTATTATTTATAAAACTTGTTGCGCTTATTATTAGTGCATTCGATGTGGGAACTACTTCATTATAAAAAGTATCCTCACTTCCTATTTTCTTTCCAATATCATAGGCATCAACACTTACGCCTTTAGCTTTAAACTGTTCTACAACAGGTTTAAAATAACCAATCATTGCAACTTTATCGCCACTCTTTAATTTTAGATCACTAAAAAGAGTACCATGATCAGAGTCTGAATTAGTAAGATTTACTACATTCATAGCATTAATCATAGCAATTATTATTGACCTCTCAACTGTATTAGTATTCTTCGTAAGGCTCAATAAAATATCGTAGCAACAACTACCTTCAAAAGTACTATCACCTTTTAGAATATTACAATTTGATTTGCTATCTAAATAAGTATAACAAAGACCACATCGTCCGTCTTTTAAAACTACGGCAGTATAGCCTAAGCCAATATTAACACACTCAATATAACTAGATTTTGATTCATTAGAATATAAATCAATTAATCTCTTATCAAAATTTATCATACTCAAATTATACTACTGTTTATTGGATATATCAAATAAATCATTAATATAATCTTTTAGTGAGAATACCATAGGCTAAGTGGTTAGCATAATTACATTATTCTAATACAATAACTCTCATGAAAAGCGCAAGAAAGAAGCCAAAATTAATTGTATCAACAATATTTTCATTAGGAGCTTTAGTTTTACTCCCTACAATTATCATACTGATAATTCTATCTACTCAAGTAAGAGATGACTTGATTGAGCAAAATATGGATCTAGAAACTGAATCAGCTCAATTAATGGCTCATAACATTGAAAGAGAAATTCTATATAATTCTAATAATTCCTCAATCTTTAGTGATAAGGACTTAATATCCCTAGAGGTCATGCAACAGTTCTACAAAAGCAGTTACAAAGATAGTAATAAAACTATTATTCTTGTTAATAATGAAAATGAAATTATTGCATCAAATAATGAGGGCTTAATAGGTTCCATTTATGAAGAGCCTTCAAAAAATAGTAAAGTAATACTAATTACTCAAGATATTGGTAAAACAAAATGGAAGTTAATTAAAATCATTAACATTAAAGATATTACGAGAAATATAAACAAAATATTTATTGCTGTTTATATCACTCTTCTTTTTATCTTCAGTATTTATTTATCCTATAGCCTTTTCATATTGGTACTAATTAGAATCCCAATAAAACAACTATTACAAAGTATGGAAAAACTATCTAAAGGTATTTTTACTAAGAAAAACTTTGCAACCTATTTTGATGAAGATGACTCTCTTGCAAAAGGCTTTAATGAAATGAGTGATAAGTTATCAATAGTTCAAAAAGAAAAAGAGAAAGGATATAAGCAATCTCTTTCAAGAGAACTTGAAGCCCTATCATTTCAAATAAGACCTAAGTTTATATGTAGCACTCTAGAGATAATTGAGAAGCTTTCAAAGATTGAGAAGAATAATCAAACAAGAGAATTAGCAAGTGCCCTATTAACTATTACTAAATATAATATGGAAACAACTACTTCGCTAATTAATATCGAAAAGGAAATAAAAAATATAAATGCTTATATTTATATAATGAGTGTAAAGAATTATATTACATTTAAAGTAGAGAGTGATATTGATGAGAGTATTTTGTCTGAGAAAATTCCATCTCTATTGATTCAACCTCTAATTGAAAATTCAATTAAACATGGATTTAGAAATATTAATAATGATGCCATTATTAAACTAAAGATCAAAAGAAGTGAGAACGGTATTCAAATTATTATTAGAGACAATGGAGTTGGTATTGATAGAGTATCTCTATCTAATTTATTTGAGGAAGATTATGATTCTCCGTTCAAGAACCATAGTCTAGTTAATATTAAAAAGCGATTAGAATATATTTATAAAGATAAAGCATCTTTAATTATTAATAGTAGTAATAAAGGCTCATCTTATTTTGAGGCCGAAATTAATATTCCTTCCTAATATTTTCACAATAATTACTACTTGAAGTTTTTATGATAGAAAACAATAATACTATTTGATAAAACAAAGGATGTTTTCAATGTATAAATTAGTAGAGAGTTTTTCTAAATCAAAAAAGATAAATGGTAATGATAGAATTAATGAAGATTCTATTTTTGATAATAAATATTATGGTGTAATCTCCGATGGTGCAACAACATTAAAAGGAGCAATAATAGATGGACTATCTCCTGGAAAAATTGCTTCAACTCTAGTAGTAAATTATTTCAAAGAAGCTGATTCTCACATAACTTTTGAGAAAGCTATCAATGATTTAGAAAAAATCTTTCAAGATTGGTACAAAGAGCACAAAGAAGTTTTTAATGATAGAATCACAACTAGTTCTGTTATATTAAATAAAGAGAGAAATGAATTGTGGTTTCTAGGAGACTGTAGTGCTAAGGTTGATAATAAACTTTACTGCTTTAATAAAGAGATAGATAATCTGAGTACAAGTTTACGAGTTTTTACTATTCTTACTAAGATAAAGAATGGTGAAACAACCTATGAAGAATGCCTAAAAGATGATGTTGGACGAGATGCAATAATTCCAATAATTAATAAGCAAGTTCAATTTCAGAACAGTAATGATGGCTCAAAATATGCTTATGGTGTATTAGATGGGTATCCAACTCTAAAAATAGACATTCATATTATAAAACTGGATGATAATGTTGATTCAATAATATTAACAAGTGATGGCTATCCTAAGATTGAAGATACACTTGAAAGAACAGAATTAACGTTAAAATCAATATTAGAAGAAGATCCTCTTATGATTGGAGAATATGCAACAACTAAGGGACTAACCTCACTCAATTCTTCCTTTGATGATAGAAGTTATTTACGATACAAATCCATAAATTAATATATATGATAACTTCCTTATTCCATTGATGAAAGCAAGGAAGTTATCAAAAAAAGAGTAATCTAGTTAATCAATATTTTTTTTAATCCAATTATCGCCAAAGGCTCCTATTAGATTTGGAAATTGATTTTTATATAGTCTTCCAGAGAATGCATAGTGAGGCAAATTAATAAATTTAGTTTTACTCTCATCTACTAGATTTTTAAAAATACCATCACCAATTACAACTGAGTAATCTTTTAAACAATTCTCTAAATCTTCTTCACCAAGAACTATTTTGTCTCTATTTATTAGAAGGCTTGAACTATCACTTAATAGAGAAAAGATAGTACAGTCTTTATTGATTGCTTTAGCTAAGGAGGTAGAATAAATTGCCTCTCCTATGATTGCAATTTTACCTCCATAATTAATACGCTCAATTTTTGATGTTTTTTTAGCTTTTAGAAGAGTTATTATTTCATTTGTTAATTCTTCTCCAAATGGACAACCAACTATATATGGAATATTGAATTTCTCCTCCATATATTTTGCAACTTCTAATCCTGATGAAGATACAACTAAATTTGCACTACAGGATGAAGCCTTTCTCATATTGCCTATACTATCACCCATTGCCCAAACACTATTAACATTTATTCCACCTTTTTCTAGATTTTTAACCATACTCTCGACCATTTCCATATTAGGAAAATCAAGAGGAATACAGCCAAGTATGTTAATACTATTATTAATTGTTTCACTCTTATCTTCTACAAAACGCTTAGCCCATTCTAAAAGGGCAATGGAGGCTCCTGAGAGATATGAATGCATACCGTTTGTTTCGATACAAAGTGTTGGTATTTTAGATCTATCCTCAATAATCCTTGCCATAGCTTTTAAATCCATTCCCAACATAAATGGAATTGGAGAGGCACATATAGCAATAAATTTTGGTTTTTGTATCAAAGCTGTTTCAACACAATCTTTAATAAATTTTTCATCATTACCTAGTACTGCATCATATTCTTCTAAACCAGATATATAAATTAGACTTGGCACATCATACCATCTAGGCTCATCATGGGTGGTATAAGAACTATTACAACCTGATGAATCATGTATAACGCACATACCACCTAATTCATAAAGAGCAGAACATACACCGGAGGTATCTGCTGCATATACACTTATAATTTTACTTGCTTCATTAACCACAATTACACCCCCACGCTTTTACACTAATGATATTTTCAGTATCTTTTGGTGTGATTAGAGCATCAATCATATCTTTTAATAAATGTAATAGGCCATCAAATCCTTGATATCCATTACCTTCAATCATATTTACAAAGTTATCAGTTGACTCAAAATAAGCAGCCTTTTGACCAATTGCTAATACTTTATTATTACTAGATGAACTTGAATGCAAAAATAATGCTCCAGGACTACTTGGACTGATTAATTTAATCAAGGGACAATTCTCTTTTAAATAATTAAAATCTTCAATATCCTCACTAGCAACACCTTCAACATATAGAGTTGAAACATTTATACCATTTTCAACTAAGAAATGAGCTAAGTTAAATACTCTGTAAGTTGCTGTATAATCAATTGCAACACTATAATCTTTTAACATTTCTTGCAGTTTAGTAATTTTACTTTGTATCATTATTTCAGTTTCACTCGTATCTAAAGAAACTTTAAATAATTTTGAAAGTTTAATATGCTCACACTTTATCTCATTTATACGATAACTTATTGGAGAATAGTAGAGAGGTTTATTTAATCTTTTTGCTAGTAATTTAGCGCCTTTCTCTGCAGATGGAAGATTATAAATAAAGAACTCTGATTTGCTTATTTCCTCATATTCATCAAACGTCTTACACAATGTAATATCTCGGTAAAGGTGTGAAGATTTTTCAATATATCTTCTTAGCTCAGAATTTTCTCCTAGAGAAAATACATTTCCTAGTATAGCTACACTATTGTCAACTTCATCACTCTCCTCAAGATATGAATACATTTTTAATCTCATCTGCTCATCAGGTGTAATTCCGCTATTTCTAGTTATGGGAGTCATGTAACAATCTTGAAAAAGAATATCTGGGAATCTTTTTCTCAGTTCAACATTACAATATTCTTCATCACAATTAGAGAAGGCATGAAGACAAGAACTAAAAATTTCTATAGCTCTAGGTTTATAATTAAGTCTTTTAATCACATCACTACAGCCCTCTATTATTTGCTCTTCTAAATCTCCGTCAACTATATTATTTTCATGAACACTAACGGTTGAAAACCGATTTTCAAATCCACCTTCATGAGCAGATAATACAGTGCCTCTAAGACACCCATCAGCACAAACAAAAATTTGATGAGATTCAGGAACAAGTATTCCAACATGGACAATACTCCAAGGTCCACGAGCTGCCGGATTGAATTGAAGTGTTGATTCAAATAAATTGGAGGGATCACAATCTTTAATGAGTTTAAATGATATCCTATTATGAATATTATGTATGTTTTTCATCATTATATCCTTGTCTACAAGCTATCAAAACACTTTCACCTAAAGATCTGTATTCATTAGCCATTTCTGAATTGGGAGAAATTTCCATTACTGTTTTTTCCATCTCATCTGCTTTTTGAACTTCATTGCTAAAATTAAGAGTTCCAATTCTAGGAGCATCAATAAACTCACACAAATCATTAATTTTAAGTTCTTCATTTGAAACATTACGTTTGTTTAATATAACACCACCAACACGGGCATATCCTCTATCCTTAAAATTATCAACAGCAAGTGCTATGTTTTTAGCCGCATGTATTGCCATGTTTTCACCACTAGTAACAATAAAAACATCTTTTGCAAATCCTTCTCGTATTGGCATTGAAAAGCCACCACAAACTACATCACCCAAAACATCATAAACTACTATATCTATGTTTTTTTCTTCAAATACATTTTTCTTTTCAAGTTCTTTTAGAGCTGTTACAATTCCACGACCGGCACAACCTAATCCTGGTGGCGGACCTCCGGCTTCTGCGAGATATACACCATTACTACCTTGAATAATTATATCATCAAGAGTAAATCCATTTGGTCCTTTTTCTCTAAACAGATCTAAAATAGTATTCAAATTCTTACCATTTCTAAGTAATAAGGTTGAATCTGCTTTAGGATCACACCCTACCTGTAAGACATTATATCCCTTTTCTCTAAAGGCTAGAGATAGATTTGAAGCGGTAGTACTTTTACCAATTCCACCCTTTCCATAAATTGCTATTTTAATCATCCTTTTATTCCTTATAGTCTCCACGACCAATTACTGTTTTATAACCGATTGTTTTAAGTTTCATATCCAATTCTTCAATTGTTGAACCATTTAACGTTCTAAGCTCTGCCATGTCATCATATAGTTTATAATTCTTTCTTACATTCAATGGAGTTATGTTTGGCATAATCACATTACAGCCATTTAAGACAGCGCTAATTCTTCCATCACTCTTACTTGTATCCATTGCTGTTGTTGCAGGAATAAGAGCCGATGGTAATAATAGCCGTACAATCGATAGAACATAGAGTGTTAGTTCAAAATTTCCAATCAATTCATTCTTAAACGGAGTATCTTCATGAGGAATGAAGGGGCCGATTCCTACCATATTTGGCATAAAATCACGCAGGAACACTAAATCACTTACAAGATTATCATGAGTTTGATATGGAGATCCTATCATCATTCCAGCTCCAACTTGGTAGCCTATATCTTTTAAATCTTGCAAACATTTCATTCTATTTGAAAGTAATAATTCTTTAGGATGAAGCATACTATAATGATGAAAATCACTTGTTTCATGGCGCAATAAAAATCTATCTGCACCACAATCAAAGTATTCTTGATATTGTTCTTTACTTTTTTCACCAACACCTAGCGTAATAGCACAATCTGGATATTTTTGTTTTATGTGTTTAATTGCATTTGATAAACGATGCCCTGTATCCCAATACTCATCCTCTCCAGACTGCATAACAAACGTTCTCATACCCTGATTGTAACCATTCTCACAACAATTCAAAATCTGTTCTTCACTTAATCTATAGCGAGTAACATTCTTATTAGATTTCCTTAAACCACAATAATAGCAATCATTCTTACAAATATTGCTAAACTCAATAATGCCTCTGTAGTAGATATTGTTTGAGAAATGTTTCTGTGAAACTTTCCTCGCTAAACAAGAAGCACTAGATCTTAACTCTTCATTAGGGAAAGCTAATAGAAGCGAAGAAAGTTCTTCTTTGTCAAGAAAAGATGTTTCATATAACTTTTTTAATAATTTATTTTGCACAATTTTCTCCATATCCTTACCACTTAGACTAATACTAAGAAAAAGACTTATTTAACAAAAAAGTTTTCCCAAAGAGATTAATTAATTCTAAAAAATGATTTGCAGAATTATCAGCTTTATTATTGAATTTAATATAAGAGGTTAAGAAATTGTTTATATAATTTTTGATTGTAATTTGAAAAAAACTACAAAGTCGTATTGCATTCACTCTATTACATGAAGACAATGCTTTACTGGTGTTTTTAATATTATATAATTCTGATTTTACGGAGATACTTAGAAGATTATGGGCACAGATGATAATTGTTGTAATTAATAGAAAGCTCATAATTGTTGAACTATAAGTTATTATCATTTTTACTCCGTCGATTGACAGAGTTAGATGCCAATCTTATGCTTTTAGGAATTTATCCTTAAACACAGAACATTAATAAAGATTTCCTTATGGTCAAGTTGCATTAACTTTCTCACTTGGATAATAAAATAGTAACATAGATTATTATTTATGACTAGAAAAAAAAGATAACAAAATTTCTGTAATGCTAATTTGTATAATAGTATTATTAAGAGATAATTTCTTAATATAAATATTATCTTGTTCTGAAAATATAACTAAATCCAAAAAATGCACAAACTTGATATCGCTCTTCTAAACCAACACTATCACCAACAGGTACATTCCACATATAACCGCCATCAAATCCAGCGGCAAGAGCAAGTTTATGAGTATCCTTAATTGGATAGAATCTCATGCCCATTTCACCTTCAACACCGATATAGAATAGATTGAGAGGATCAGTTGAATTAAGCATTTTATTATAATAAGTAAAAGAAGGACCTACTCCAGTAAATAATTCTATTTGGTCACTAGCATTTATACGATAAACAAGTCCAGGAGTTACTTTATAACTTCCGTAGGTCTTATCTTCACCAAGAAATGAAAATTTAAGACTTGTACCATAATTCTTACGGCCATAATACTTATAAAAGTTTATTTCTATTCCTGATACAAGCGACCGATCATTTTCAAATATGGGAGAAGTTGTTCCACCTAATATTAAATTCATTGAATAATATTCATCAACAAAAATTTTCTCAGTTTTCTTAATAGGTTCCTTATTATTTAATAGAGAAACATCTCCTTCTAAAGTTACTTCATCTGCTGCAAATAAACTAAAACTAAAAATTATCAAAATAGCTAATAAACTTAATATTCTTTTCATATTTAAAACTCCCATAGTTTTACAAATAAAGTGAACTATTGTTAGCATTATAGCACTAACTTATTAAATCACAAAGTACTTAATAAGTTGCCCATATAATAGATACTAAATTATATTAAATACAATTACCCTTTATATAATAACAAAAATAAAAAATTCTTAAACTTGACAAGTCATCTTTTACTCTTTCAAAAACTTTAATTTTTCTTTCTTATTCAAATGATAATTACAATAAATGTTTATTAGTATCTAATTATACAGTCAAATTCATTATTGAAAATAATAAACTATACCTTAATTTCAAAACAAATCATTATATTGACGACAGTGGGATATCTTCAATTAAATGCATTATAATTTGATTGAACTTAGTATAAGAATATAAATACTCCATGTAACCTACTATTGAATACATAATAAAAAAAATTAAATTACTTTAATCTATAATAATACTTACCCATTTTTTTGGATTATTCATCATGTCTAGCATTTCTTCTTCAGAATTATTTTTTAAAAAGGTAATTCCAATCGCTTTATTTGCACCATCAAAGAATTCTATTTTATCTTTGGGGAATTTATATAAAATTGTATCAAATATTTTTTCTTTATATTTAGGTTTAAATTTAATGCTTCTCATAATTCCATCCTTGTCTGAATGTAAATTATATGTAGAATAATAGTACTCCTGTACATCATTACACTTTAAATCATAATCAACTCGGCCCATCGAACTTTTAATTGTAGCATCTACTAAATTAACATTATCTTTTAACTTTAACAAATCAGGAATCATATTTCCCCCATTTCTAGGTCCACATTCAATAAAATATAATTTATCATTAGAAAATAGCATTTCAACATTAAAAGCACCAAATTGAATATCAAGCAAATTTAATAATCTTGTAAGTTCTATTTTTATAAATTCAATTCTACTTTGAGAAATCATTAACGGATAACTCTTTCCAACAGGGACTAAAGGATTAACATTTAAATCTCTATGACAATTCAATAATCCCATATATTCTATTTTCCCATTCTTTACAAAAATATCCCCTCCGATTAAATATTCATGATCCTTAACCAAAAATTCTTCAATAATTACTCTTGAGGACCTTGAAAAAGTAAAAGCAATTTTTAAAGATTCTTGGACATCTTTAAAATCATTTGCTACTGAAATACCCTTGCTTCCAGAAGAATCAACAGGCTTAATGATAAGTGGATAGTGCAAGTTATTTAAATTATTTAAAGTAATATGTTGCGAAGTTAGAGACAAAGACAAAGGAACATTAAAATTATTTTCTTCTAAGAAAGCTCTGAACAAATTTTTCTTAGATAGTATTTCAACAGAATGATAAGGATTTGATGGCAATTTTAGCAAATTAGCAACATACGCTGCTGTTGGTGCCGCAGGATCAGAGGCATAAGCTACAATACCAGAAATATCTTCCTTTTTTGCAACCTCTAAAACACAATCAAAATCTGTTGTGCTAACCTGGTAAAATTTATCGGCTATATATTGACCTGGGTTATCAGGTAAGTAATCACATAAGACTGTATAATATCCGAGCTCATGTGCTGTTTTTATAGCGACTAACTGTTGTTTTGAGCCACCAAGTAACAAAATTTTTTTCATGCTTATACTCCTACTTTAAAGATGGTAAAAATCGGTGTTAATAGATAAAAAATCAAAAATTAAGTAAATAAATATTTGACATATTAAAAAATCACATCTCATTTAATATAATATCAAGTACATGTCTCATGTCTTTTATGTTATATCGTTGATCACAAGGAATTGGTAAAATATTTGTAACAAACTCTTTTTCATATTTGTAACTATCTAATTTTTGTAAATCCGGCCATAATAATGGTATATAAACCTTATTTTCAATTAGCTTTTTTCTTATTTTCTGAGCATTTTTAATATTCAAAGGATAGCAAAATGGTCCTTCAATGTGATGAAATTTAATAACATTAATCGGATCTAAAGTTATAGCCAATTCTTTAAAATTTTTATTTCTAGATTCAATTATATGATTATAATCAATAAGCTCCAGCATTCTATTTGTGAGTTTTGACATTTTCCTAAGTGGTAAATCTTGATAGGATTTTTGTGTTTCATTATACAACTCATAATATTGGCTAGCAGTATGAGAATATCTCCCAAAAATGTGCTCAACTCGTTTATTTGAACAATCTATTTCTAAATCTCTATCTAGGAGAATATCTGTATAGAGATAGGCGCCATCTGGTACTCCAAAAAATTTTCGGCAAGAATAGATAGTATCAATATTTTCTACATGTTTTTGAAAAAAAGAATGTGTATTATCTACGATAATATTATTATATTTAATTTTAAAATTTTTTATCTTATCATTAGAAAAAATCCCATAATAATTTACAATTAGTAAATACTCATCATCATTTAAGGACTTATTGAAATTAGGTTCGAAAACTTTATTAATGTGATAATAATCAAATTCAATATTCTCCCTAATTAATACTTTTGAAACGACATTACATAAAAAATATGGTATATATATTTTTCTAATATTTTTAGCTTCCAAAATATATAACAAAGCATTTCTTGCTAAATTTAAAGGTATTGCATTTTTATGATACACATTACCCCGAAAAGAATCATCAAATTCGAAATAACCGCCAATTTCTTTCATATATATTTTCCTATTTTAACTAAATTAATTATATCAATTAATATTTTTTATAAGTTTCTATTTAATAATTTTTATTATATCAAGAACTGAACAATAAACCCATTAACTGGAATTTTTAAAAATCTAAAACATATCCAATTTAATCTTCCATATAAATTGTTTGCATACAAAATAATATTAAATACGGTCTTAGACTAATTTTCATTTTCAATATTAGACTCGTGGAATTCACTTCTCAAAATACTCATTACAATTAAATTAACAAATTCTCCATTTTTGTAAATGGCATTTCGTTTTAAACCTTCAACTTTAAAACCAAGTTTCTTATATAAAGAAATTGCCATAGAATTATTTTCTAAAACATTTAACTCAATACGATTCAAATTCAAGTTATTAAAACCATGAAATAACATCTGTTTTGAAGCTAGAAAACCTATACCTTTACTTCTATTTCCAGGATTGCCAATCATAATAAAAAAAGAGGCACTTTGATTTAAATGGCTTATATTTAATAAACCTATTTGTCCTAAAATTTCACATTCCTTTTCAGTTTCAACAATAGCACATCTAACATTCACATCCCGATGATTCATATAATTATTAAACCAAATATTATCTACATCAATATTAATATACCGAAAGGGAGCTACGACATAGTCGATTAAATCTTTATCATTTCTCCATTTGTTTATATATTGTAAATCGTCTTTACAAAGTTCTCTTAATTTAATCATTTTGATAACACCTCTCTTATTAATATTAATATATTTAAAGAACATATTTAAATATTTTTATACATGCTCTCATAATATTTTTGGTACTCTTTGCTAACAACCCTGTCCATCCAACCTTGATTATTTAAATACCACTTAATTGTTAATATAATTCCATCTTCAAACTTTGTTTCTGGATACCACCCTAAGTCATTCTTAATTTTAGAGGGATCAATTCCATATCTTCTATCATGGCCTTTTCTATCAACTATATGCTTAATAAGATCTTTTGAAATACTATTGTCTACATTCTTTTGTATATAATCAATTATTGAATTAACAATGAATATATTAGGTTTCTCATTATGACCACCAATATTGTATATTTCTCCAACAGTTCCATTCTCTAATACCAAATCTATAGCTTTACAATGGTCTTCAACATATAACCAATCTCGTATCTGCATACCATCCCCATAAATAGGTAATTCCTTATGATTTAAACAGTTATTAATCATTAATGGTATTAATTTCTCAGGAAATTGATATGGTCCATAGTTATTTGAACATCTTGTTATATTTATTGGAAGTTTATAAGTATCACTATATGCTTTTACATATAAATCACCTGAGGTTTTGCTTGCTGAATAAGGACTGTGTGGGTCTAAAGGAGTATTTTCTCTGAAAAATCCTTCTTTACCTAGAGAGCCATAGACTTCATCTGTTGATACTTGAAGATATTTAACACCTTCTTTATAAATATCTTCACCAATACTCCAATGCTTTTTAGACATTTCAAGCAAATTTAGAGTTCCTTCAACATTTGATTTTAAGAAAATCTGTGGATTTTTTATACTTCTGTCAACATGACTTTCTGCAGCAAAATTAACAACGTAATCAATATTATTATGCTGGAAAATTTTATCTACTAATTCTTTGTCGCAGATATTACCTTTTATAAAAAAATATCTTTTATCATTTGAGGCATCACTGAGATTTTCAAGATTACCCGCATATGTTAAACAATCAAGATTAATTACTTTTATTTGTTCGTGTATCTTTAATATATATTTAATAAAATTAGATCCGATGAAACCTGCGCCACCAGTAACTAAATATGTTTTCATTATAAAAATCTCCCATTATCCTTTATTTCTAAAAGGGATAAAAGATATTGACCATAATCAGTCATTTTTAATTCATCACCTAAGACTCGTAATTGAGAGTCATCAATAAAACCTTGTCTCCAAGCAATTTCTTCAATACAAGATATATAGAATCCTTGTCTAGATTGAATAGCCTCAACATATTCTGAAGCTTTTAACATTCCATTTGGAGTACCTGTATCAAGCCAGGCCATACCTCGTCCTAGCAATTCTACATTAAGATTGCCTTTTTTAAGATATTCATTATTTACAGCAGTTATTTCAATTTCTCCTCTTTCTGAGGGTTTGACATTTTTAGCTATATCAACAACATCATTATCGTAAAAATATAAGCCGGGAACTGCATAATTAGATTTAGGATGAGAAGGCTTTTCTTCTATTGATAAAACTTTATTATCCTTATCAAATTCAACAACACCAAAACTTCTCGCATCCTTTACAGGATATCCAAATATCGTTGCCCCAATTTCTCTATGTGATGCCGACTTTAAATATTTTGTTAAAAAGCTACCATAGAAAAAATTATCTCCAAGAATCAAACAAACACTGTCATTACCAATAAAATCAGAGCCTAATATAAAAGCCTCTGCTAAACCTTTAGGTTCTTCTTGAACACAATAGCTAAACTTTACACCTATTTGATTGCCAGAGCCCAATAAAGCTTCATAAGAGGCTATATCATTTGGCGTTGAAATAATTAATATATCTTTAATATCAGCTAGCATTAAAACTGATAGAGGATAATATATAAGAGGCTTATCATATATTGGTAACAATTGTTTAGAAACAACTCTTGTAATTGGATATAAACGTGTTCCTTTTCCACCTGCTAAAATAATTCCTTTCATTATCTCCCCTTTAAAATGAACTTATTTACTTTTAATTATTATATCACAAATTCTATCAACATCAACTAATGGCAAATCTGCAAATAATGGCAATGTTAAAACTTTAGAAGCTAAATTGCGAGCTACTGGAACGCTAATATCTTTACTGTATTGTTTGTAGCATTCATAATCACATGTAAGTGGATAAAAGTACTTTCGAGCAAATATATCATTTTCACGTAAAATCTCAAAAATTTCATCACGGGTTTTACTAAATCCATTAAAGAGGACAGGGAAATAGGCGTAATTCTCTTTAACATTAATTTGGCTTTGTTTAATCTTAATACCATCAACATTTGTTAATCGATCTCTATACCTTTCAACAATCTTTTTTCTTTTTTCAATTTCTTCATCAACGTGTCTTAGATTACAAAGTCCCATTGCAGCTTGAAACTCATTCATTTTTGCATTACCGCCAATTTCTTCACAAGTTTCAGGGCCAGTAATACCAAAATTTTTTAATAAATTTAAAGATTTAACCAAATTTGAATCCTTGACAACAACAGCGCCACCTTCAATAGTATTAAAAACTTTTGTCGCATGAAAACTAAAGATTGACGCATCCCCATAATTTGCAATGCTTTTATTGTTATATTGCACACCAAAAGCATGCGCAGCATCATATATAACCTTAAGATTATGTTTTTCTGCTATTTCTTGAATTCTATCTACATTACAAATTGTTCCATACACATGAACAGGAATAATAGCTGATGTATTAGGAGTTATCAGTTCTTCAATTTTTTCAACATCGATGGTATAAGTTTTAGGATCAACATCGCAAAATACAGGCTTTAAACCATTTCTAACTATTGCGTTTGTAGTAGATACAAAAGTAAAAGGGGTTGTAATTACTTCACCTTTTAATTTATATGCAGCAATAATATTTTCTAGTGCTAGATGTCCATTCGTAAATAAGACAGTATTAGAAACACCCAAATATTCTGATAATAAACGTTCTAATTTTTTGTGTTTGATACCACTATTGGTAAGCCAATGAGATTCCCAAATATCCTCAATTTCTTTAATATATTCATTTAAAGGTGGCATTGATGATTTTGTAACCATTATTTTTTCTGACATAATTAATCCTATTTATAAATTTTGATTATTTAGATTTTTTAAACCCTTTTATAGTATTTACTAGATAATTAAAACTTTCAATTTTAAATATTATACAAAGTCCTAGATAAATAATTATACCTACAACAATTTGTACAATTAATAAAAGCCATAATGTACTTATTACAAATTTAATACAATACACACATAAACCCATAAATATTGCAAAGACAAGGCTTGGCAGAATATCTTTTATCTGCTCAAAATACCCATACTTTAATAATTTCTTATTTGGATAACTATTTACAAACAATCCTAATGGTACTGTAATTGCGCTTGCAATTGGAATAGCAATAACGCTTTGAAAACATAATACCGCAATTGCTAAAGCAGTTAAACCATAGGTCTTCTTTATTAGTTCTAATTTTAGAAATATATCACTTCTACCTAAGGCATTAATTGCTTGTAAATTTGCAGTATGTAAAGGCCAGAATGCATAAGTAATACACATTACTTGTAAAAAAGGTACACTTTCTAACCATTTATCAGTTAATAGCAATTGTATCAATGGATCTGCGACAGCAGCTAATCCAGCCATTAAAGGAAAAATCAAAAGAGTGCTTACCTGTATTGAACGCCTCATCATATCTTTGACATATGTTTTATTATCCTGATTTTTAGATAAAACAGGCAACATTACTGCTCCAATTGACGAATTTATATTAGATATAATTAAATTAGGAAATTGTCTTCCTCTATTATAATAAGCTAATGAAGAAGCATTAAATTTACGTCCTATGATTAATCCTTGTAAATTATTGTATGTTGTGTCTAAAAGACCAGAGACAAGGAGTTTCCAACCAAATTTATACAAAGCTTTTGCTTTCTTAATATCAAATTGAAATTTAGGATGCCAATCAACATTAAACCACATAACAATACATACAATTGTTCTATATGATAATTGTTGAATTATTAAAGACCACACACCATAATTATATAAGGCCGATAAAACACCCAAGAAACCAGACACAATTGTTGCTGATAAATTACTCCACATAATATTCTTAAAACGCATTTCTTTTGTCAATTTTGCTAGTTGAACGGTATTTAAAGCACTAGGAAAGAGCATTAACGCTAAAACTTTTAAATATAGAGATAATTTAGGCATTTTATAGAAAGTTGAAATATATGGGGCACTTAAGAATAAAAGGACATAAACAATAATTGCTATTAACAAACTTATAAAAAAAACAGTATTATTTGATTCATCATCTGCAAATTTCGCTTGCACTAAAGCTGTTCCCATTCCAGATTGAACAAAAACTGAAGCAATATTTATGAATATTAATAAAATTGCAAGAATCCCATAATCAGTTGGAGACAAAATTCTTGCAAGGATTATACCGATAATAAAGGAAACACCTTGAACAGATGATCGTTCGCCTAATTTATATAAGAAAGAACTAATTACTTTAATATTACTCATTTTTTTAAATACTTCTTAAATTTCAATTGCTTTTGATATATATAAAAACCAAAACCAGAGATAACAAAATTGCATAATAAATACTCTTTTAGACTTAGATATTTTCTATATTGTGTGATTACTTTTTTCTTTTCGTTAAAATCAATAGGTAACTTAGAAATTTTAAAAAGTAATGATTTTATATGATAATTATAAATTTTCGAATATTTACCATCAAAATAATTATTTAAAGAGTTGTTCATTTTTATTCTAAAAATTAAATTTTCATAATATATATCCATATTTTTCATTCTTGTAGACCAACTTCCTACCGAGTTTTTTCTATAGGTAGCAAAAGAGAACGGTATATAAAGGGATCCATTGGGATAAGATCCAATATTTTGTATAATAAAATCACCTACAGGTTGTTGACCATATTCATCATAGAATTTCTTAATATCACCAAAAACGTTCTTCCTAACCATAATAGAATTTGTACCCATAACGCTTCCACTGCCTCTAATAATTTCATAAATAGGAATGATTTTCTCTTTAATCCCAAAATCTCCAAGAATTTTACCCATTGGTGCACCATTTTCACTTACTACTAAAGTTTTACAAAAACATAAATTAATACTAGGATTACTAATCATAGCATCATATTGAACTTGCAATTTTTTTTTATCAATCCAATAATCATCACATTCACAAAAGGCAATATATTCACCATTAGCATATTTTAAAATTTTGGAATATGATTTTAATTCTCCACATGAATACTCATTTTTATCATGAAAAATTGGTTTAATTATATTTGGATATTTTTTTTTGTATTCTTTTAAAATTCTAGGAGTATCGTCTGTTGATGCATCGTCATTTACAATTATTTCAAAGGCAAAATTAGTTTCTTGCTCTAGTATTGAGTCTAATGCTTTGTGAATATATTTCTGATGATTATAAGCCAAACAAAAAACAGAGACTTTGATATTATTCATTTTATTTTTATAATTCATTTATTTCCTTTTGATTGTAATTATTATTTTTATATTAATAAATTCTAAAACCTATTTATGTTCGAATTACATTTTCTTTATATTATCTAAATTAAATATTTTACCCAATAGATTTAATCAAAATTAGTAATTCTTTTTACTTACTAATTATCATATAAATTGAAACAAAAATTTACATTTTTAAAAATAGGAATGAATCCCACAATCAAAATTATCTTGAATTTATAAATTATTAAATACATTCATAAATGCACTATAATAAGTTCCAAAATTAAAATTTTCTTTTGCGGTTATTTTTGCATTATTTCCTTGTATAACAATCGATTCAGGATTTTTAAGATACTTAATAATTACTTCACTCAAAGAATCCACATCATTAGTTTTATATATTGCTCCATTATATCCATCTGTGATATAATCTGAAGTTCCATTAGCAGAGGTACTTATTGCAGGCAACCCATAGGCCATAGCATCCAAAATCGAGATATTTGCAACCTCTTTTCTACTAGCTAGAATAAATAAATCATGGTTCAAGAAAAGTTCTTGCATTTTACCGTAGTTTAAACCTTTTTCTAGTGAAATAAATTCACTCAACTTGTCATTAATTACTAAATTCTGAAGATCATCATAATATTTCATCTCTTCATCATTTGTTACTTGACCTTGTATAGTAATACGAAAATTAGAAAAACCTTGACTTCTTAAACTTTTAGCTAATGAAACAAGTAAATAATGATTTTTATAATCTCTAAATTTTCCACTATCAAGTATTCTTACTTTATTGTTGTCAAAATATTCTTTATTCATATCAGATTGCACTATTCTAGCTACAAATGGTACAAAATAGGCATTTTCATCTTTTATGATTTTGTGCCCACTTTTACTCAAAAAATAATCATTATACCTTGAAACAGTAATTCTGTTTTTAGGAAATAAAGAAAAGTAAAAAATTTTAAATGATTTTTTAATCGAAGTACTTTGCTTTTTCTGATATATTGGTGTTTGGTTATATAATAACACTTTTTTAATATTCAGATATTTACATATCCAAAAAGTAACTAAACTAAATAAAGATCTATTTCGGACAACAACAACCGCAGGTTTTATTTTTTTTATTATTTTTCTTAGTTCTTTTATATTAGGAATAAAAGAATATAAGGATGACTTCTCTGCATAATTTTCTCCATGTTTCTTTATTAAATAATTATTATAACATTTATAAATTAACGATGGTGATATTACTTTGACAGTTGCTCCAGCATACTCTTCATATTTATTTTTGTGAGAAACACAATAAAAAATTTCATCTCCATTTTCAATAAAGCCCTCAATAATCGGAACTTGATTCGGATGCACTCTAGGAGCGATAAAAAGTATTCTCATGATTATTTTTTCCTTTATAAATTTTTTAAGTATCTTTGCCATATATTAAATCAAAAAAAGAAGTATACAAAGATAATTTAGATGCTATTTTCTTCAATTCTTAATAGTTATTAATTTTGATTTTTTCTCATGCACCTATTACAATAAATAAACACTAAAAAAAAGAAAACTTCTTACCCAAATAACGAATAAAATTATTCATTATTATCATCTTTTAAAATGCTAATACTAATAAAGCTAAATCTAATTTAAAATATAATATTTCATCATTTTAGTCTAATAGATTTACATAAAGTTCTTCATATTTACGAGCCATTCCTTCAGAGGAGTACAATTTTACTATTTCTAAAGAGTTCTTATTCATATTATCTTGAATTGATTTAGCTGAGAAGCACATATCTTTCATTGCATTATAAAGTGCCTCATCATCATTATCTTCTACTAGTATTCCATTGTCTTTAACAATATCTTTCATTCCTCCAACATCTGTGGAAATTATAGACAGTCCTGCAGCCATTGCTTCCAAAACAGATAAAGGCATAGCTTCCCTATGTGATGCTTGAACATAGACATCTGAAATCGCATAATAGTTTTCTACATCACCTACGAGACCAGGAAGAATAACTTTGTCATTTAAATTCAGTTGGTATACACGGTCTAATAATGTTTTATGAAAAGGACCATCTCCTAATAATAGCAGTCTAATATTATTATTATGTTGGTAGACCTTATTAAAAGCCTCTAAAATTGCACTCTGATTTTTATTCTCATCCTGCCTTGCAACATTGATATAAGTAAACAATTCATGGTCACTTCTGTAAAACCTATCTAAATCAACACCATTATTTACACAAGCACATACCTCATTTGAAACATTCAAATAGGATTGCAGCATTATATAGTTTTCTTCAGAAACAGCCACAACTTTAACATCATTTTTTCGATGCCTAAGTAAATACTTTAATAAAGGTTCAACTTTTTTATTAAAAGCCATTTTAGGTTTTGTATGTGCAGTAATTATCAATTTACGGCCTTTATGAAAGAATGCCCACGGTATTGCATAGACCATACCACCCAAATGAGCATGAACAACATCGGGGCTCAAATTTTTAATCTTTTTAAAAACTCTACATAATGACAAAAATGAAATACTTCCAGTTTCATCCATATACTGTACATCAAAATCTCTCTCGGCTTGTTTTTCAAGTACCGATTCTGTTCTACCGGCATAACATAAAATAGTTGAATCAAATTTATTTTTATCTAAATGTTTCAACAACTCATAGATCATGTGTTGCCCACCGCCTTCCCTAAGTTTCCTAATCAATATAACAATTTTAATCTTTTTCATATCTACACCTAATGAGCAAAAATAAATTAATTTCACACAAGTATTTTATTTTATAATTACCTTCAAAAAAATAACCATAACTCTTTTTTTCAGTAAGTCATATTCTAACATAAATATATTTACTAGAATTTTTATCTAAAATAATTAGCTTTACAAATTCCCTGAACTCAACTTTCTAATACAGATAATTGTTATTCAAAGTAAATATTTTTCAGATAAACCTAATTCAATATGTGTCCTAATTACTAATATAATTATTTATTGTACTAAGACAATTTTCATAGCTAAAAGAACTAGCTCTAACCTTCGATAAATCATTATATTTATCTAATTCATGATTAGAAATAATTGAATAAATATAATTAGCCCATTCTATCTCACATTCATCAATATTTATTGTCCAATCTTCTACAGCACTTAATTGTTTTAATAATATCCCATATTTCGCATTTACTTTAGAATCTGTAGTACTTTCTAGAGACATATTTGGGGCCAAGATTTCTCTAGGACCACTCAAACAATCAGATGAGATAATTGGTAAACCTATACACATAGCTTCTACTAAAGCATTAGGAAAACCTTCAAATAAGGAAGTCATAATATAAGAGTCAGAAAGATTTTCAATAGAAAAGGGATTCTCTTGAAATCCACAAAGCATTACATTATCAGATAATTCTAAGTCACTTATCAATGCTTTTATTTTTTCTTCTTGTTTTCCAGTACCAATTATAAATAGTCCAATATTTAGTTTTTTATCATTTAGCAATTTAATGATTTTTAATAAATGCCAGTATCCTTTTTGTGAATCAAATCTCCCAGAAGTAACAAAAACAAATTCATGGCTTTCTTTAAATTCTAAATATTCCGATTCTGGTTTCTGAGAAGCAAGTGAATTTAATTCAACCTGATTGTATGGATTATAAAGAACCCCAACTTTTTCTTCACTAATATCAAATGAATTAATAATTTCATTTGCTATTAGTTTAGAACAGGGTATAACAAAATTAGCCTTCTTATAAATTCTCCCCATATAAGAATAAAAAAAATTTCCAAATGGTGTTGATGAAAACTTAGCCTTTTGAAAATTTCTTATTGAAACATAGGATTTACAAGAAGGAACTTTACTTAAAACATTAACTATATTTTGGCCTGATAAAAAACTAATAACAACATTCAAATTATATCGTTTTTTAATTTTTTTTAATTTTTTTATTCTTTGATAAGCTCTTTTAACTTTGACAATACCTTGGGTTGCCGGTTCATTAATATCAATCAATGTTGCATTATAAGAATAAAAGATATTAGTTGAATCATTTAGAATTAAATAAACATCATTATCTTTTGATAGAATCTCACTCAATCGGCTTACTACTCTTTGAGCTCCACCACCCTTTAGATTACTTATATACAAACCTATCTTCATAATACCCTCATTGCAAAATAAATTTAATTATTTTTACTATCTAATACTTTTTCCCATTGAGAGCAAATTTTATCAACAGAATATGCATCTCCAACTTTTTTAGCTTTCATTCCCATAGATTTAGCTAATTCAGGATTTTCAATCATTCTTTCTATAGCATTGAATAATTCTTCTTCATCTCCGATGGGTACAATAATACCATTAACACCATCATCAATTAATTCATTTGATCCGCAACTATCTGTAGATATGCAGGGAACGCCTATAGCAAGAGCTTCCATCAATGCATTTGATAAACCTTCATAGTTTGAAGCTAAGACAAATAAAAAGGAATCAGCCATTTTTGTCTTAATTTCATCTGTTGCTTTATGAACATAAGCACAGTTAGAAAGCCCTAATTGATATATTTGATTATTAAGTTCTTTTTCTAAAGAACCATTTCCATAAATATCCAATACCGTTTTTGGATATTTTGAATTAATTTTAGAAAAAACATTTATTAACATCTGATGATTTTTTGCCTTTTCTAATCGTCCGACAGAAATAATTCTTGTTTTATTTTCATATGTTGTATTTATTTGAATATCAATAGGATTTCTAATAATAACAGAGTTATGAATACCTTTGCCTTCATAATATTTCTGTACCCTTTTAGTCTGCAAAATGTTTAAATAAGATTTCTTCATTACAAATTCATATAATCGCTGAATAATAAAAGGTCTCTTACTTCCTTGAGGATCATTTCGTTCTGTAGTAATAAAAGGATAAGGAAGTCCCATTAAGGCGAAATAACCAATAATAGATTCCTGGGCCATAAAGGATAATATAATATCAGGTTTTACATCTTTATAATACTTTCTAAGCATTTGTATTTTCTTGAGATGAGATTTATCACGACCTATTCGATATACATCAATTCTGGAATCTAATGAATACTCAAGTGGACCACCAAGAATTAGAACTATACTTACCTTCCATCCTTTGGAAACAAGATAATTACTAATTATTGAACAGACCCTTTCAGCTCCACCTCTATAAAAAGTGCCAATTAATATCACAATATTTCTATTTTTATTCATTATTCCTCAAGTGTATACAGAGATTTTTTTCAATGAAAATCATATATTTAAAAGAATTATCTTGATGTATAAGTCTTCAATAGTCATTCATTTCATGAATGACCTATCCTAATAGATTTATATTTTATTCTCTTTTTCTATTTGTTTTACGACTTTATAGTATTTTTCAACTACTAGATTTCTTGAAAACTCTTTTTCAATTTTAGCTCTACCAAGTTTTCCCATTTCTCTATGTTGCTCTTCTGTTAAACTATTGAATTTTTCAACAGATTTATAAAGACTTTCAAAACTTAACGGCTTACATGAAAAACCAGTTATTCCATCATCAAAAGTTTCTTTACAACCATGAATATCAGAAGCAATTACAGGTCTTCCACAAGCTGCACTTTCTAGTAGAACATTAGCCATACCTTCTGATGATGAAGGTAATACTATTACATGATAAGTTTTAATAATTGAATGAACATCATCAGTATATCCTAAATATTTTACAGAAGAATTTTTAACCATTTCCTTAATTTCATTAGGAGTATCATCTAAGGCTCCTAAACAGGCAAAATGATATTTTTCATTATCTTTAAATTGTTCAGCAACTTTAATATATTCTACAATTCCTTTGTATTCTAAAAGTCTCCCAAAAAACAAAAATCTAATACCATCACTTTCTGAAGGATATTCCTCATAACAATGTCTATTTAAATTTACACCTGAACCTGGTAATAGAATATTTTGAGACTTTTTTACAACGCCTAATGAATTGTAATAGTCTCTATTATGAATATTTTGGAAGAATACATATTTTGCTTTTGTAAATGATTTTTTTGATAATGCAAGTGCTACTTTTTTAAGTATTCCTTCATTTTCAATTGCTACACCAAGACCTGTTATATTTGGACAGCAAGGAATCTTTAATTTACTTGCAGCATAAGTAGAATAAATATTCGGTTTAATTGTGAAAGGGAAAATCACTAATGGTTTAATTTCTTTAAATATTTTTTTCAATCTTAAATAATAATTTAGGTCTGAAAAAGGGTTTCTTCCCCTTGCTTGAATTGGAGTATCTACAAATGAACATCCTAATTTTGCAAATTCATCTGTTCTATTAGATTTTGGGCAACAAATAGTTACTTCATAACCCTTTGAAACTAAATATTTAACTAGTTCTAATCTATAATAGAAGATATTTATATCTTGATTTACAACAATTATTATTCTTTTGTTTTCTACCATTTGTTAATCCATTTTACACTTAAGATATTAATAATATTAAATATTATATTGATATAATTACACTTCACCTTAGGTGGGTAATTTATCTGTTGCTGGTCAAATATATAAGTTTTTTAATATTTAGCTTACTTATTAAAACCTTTTTCAATTTCTTTTTTTCTTTTCAAATAATCTTCTTCGGTTATTTGATTTGTTCGGAGTAAAAATTCTCCCATAGTTTCAAAAGTTACATTTCCCTCTTGGCTAATACCTTTCTTTCCTAATACTAATCCAACAGTTTCAAATAATATTTTAATATCACCCCATAATGTAATATTTTCTATATATTTCAAATCATAAATAACTCTTTCATCCCAATCAATACTATTTCTTCCTCGAACTTGGGCTAAACCAGTCAAACCAGGGGTTACATCTTGGCGTTTTTGCTGTTCAGAACTCATAAAAAATATATTCTCAACAGTCTGAGGCCTAGGACCTACAATACTCATTTTACCAGATAAAATATCAAATAATTGTGGTAGTTCATCTAAACTTGTTGACCTAAGTTTCTTTCCAAAATCAGTCAGTCTTTCACTATCTGGTAATAAATTACCTTCTTCATCACAATCATCTGTCATTGATCTAAATTTATGAAAATTATAAATTTTCATATTCTTTCCAGGTCTTTTTTGACTAAATATTACAGGATGCCCTAATTTAAATCGAATAAGTATTACAATTATCAACATTACTGGTGATAAAATAATAATTGCAATTAATGAGAGAAAAATATCAAAAAATCTCTTAAATACATATTTATACATAATTTTCCCCAATTAATTTATTTTCCGGTAGACCTTTACTGTTATAAAAATCACTAATCTTTTTAATTCCAATGGTGGCTATTGCCTTTCTATGAAACGTTTTGAGTTTAACACTCTTATTCATTGTATTCAATATAATATAATAAAATAATCATATGAGTACAAATGAAAACCTTGAACATTAGAATAACAATTTATCTTAATGATAGTTACTTATTCTATTATTATTTTTCCAATTATTAATTTTTTATATCAATCAAGGTTAACAGATTCGACCAAACAAACATAAATATTAAAGAATGTGCACTTAAATTAAAAATGGGAAGTTGTTCAAACATTCCTCCAACAAGAATTGCTATAAATTGTATTAAAAATATAATAAAAATGAACTTATTGTTTATTAATATTTTGAAATGATTTTTTAAAACTTGATAAAAAGTTTTTATTAAAGCAGCAATGAAGATAATAAATCCACCACTACCAAAGCTTACAATAACTTGCATGAATATGTTATGAGCTCGTCCTTGATTATTTGAAAAAACTTTAAACTCTGTTAAATTTAGATTACTCATGTAGTTAAAAATATAGTTATCACTATAACCAAAAGGCTTTGATAATAACGGCAATTTTAATAAACTTCCCCATATCTCAAATCGTCCAGACCCACTTTTAATTCTTTCAATTTTAAAAATTTGGCTACTAAAAAAAGTAATTATTCTAGTTCTATGTACTTCACTCATACTAAAAAAAAATAAAAAAGTACTTAAAATTAAAATTACTAGTGCAATAACAACTCGAAAGAATAATTTTTTTTCTTCCTGTCTATGTAAAGTATGAAACAAATATATAATCAAAATTGTAGTTCCAACTATGATTGAGAGCAATGCACCTTTACTTCCTGTAAGAATTAAAACTGCAAAGTTAATAATTTGCATGAATAGAATAATAAGTTTATAAACTTTTCTCTTCAAAGTTAATAAAGGTATAAGTGCTAAAAAAAAGCTCATACTTACTAAATGTGCATAAGTATTAGCATTTAATAAGATTGTATACCACCTTTTTTTAATAGGAGCAGCAATATAAAACAAATCTTTTAGGCCATCAGATTTAAAATTTTTAGTTATACCTAATTTATTGCTTGTAAACATAATAATAGTAACAAGTGCAATTATAGATATTGCTCCCAACAATGAAATAATTATGAAATTTAAATTCTTTATATAATCTTTTCTATTATAATTATTAAGCATCATTAGATAAAAAAATATTGAAGAGTGTATTACAAAATATATATTATTATATTTCTGAAATCCATTTCCATTAATTATTGAAGCTAAAGTGCAAAAAAGGAAAAATAGCAGAAATAGTTTTGAATTCGAATTATTTTTAATGAATTTCGAATTTTTAAAATCGTTTACTATATAATATATCGAACCAATAGAAATAAAAGAGGCTAATAGAATATTAATAACGCCTAAACTATTAGTCATACTCTTAGACATATTAGTCAAATATATTGTTCCGAAAGCAATTGATGAATACAAATATACAAAATATAAGATATACAAGAATTTATTATTTTTTTTAAAAAAGTTAATAGTACTACCCCAATTTTATTTGAATACGTTTTCTTAACAAATTAAATCACCATTAGTTACATAATTATTGAAAAAAAATAACAAATTCAATTCTAAAATTATAATTTCTTGTATTTAAAGAATATTCTCTATTTGATCAATGCAATCTAATGCATCTAATGCTATATCCATCATAAAGACTCTAAGACTCATAATATCCATTTCACCTTCATAAACACCTTGGTCTTCTTTCTGATCTGCGGAATATACAACACACTTTAGAGGGCCATAATAACTTCTTGTATTATTATCTTCCTGTATAGATTTTACACTACAACGAAAGAGTTCAGCTAAACCTCTATAATCATCTCTTTCCATGTTTACAGCTAATATTAACTTATTATCTTTTAAAACCACTAATGAATATAAAATATCAATTAAGTTTTCACGGCTTTTTGTTAAAGGATTCTTTAACATTTTAATAACATAAGGCCCCGCCTTATATTGTTCATTTTTAATTATACCTGATGTTTCATCCGGTGCACTATGGAAAGTTAAACTATCCATTGCTTTTATATCTGATTGTTTTATTAACATGATATCTCCAAAATTTTAAATTATTTTTTTCTAACCTACACTCTCTCGAGTAAATTCTCAATACTTAGAGAGCCAAGAGATTGAATTCCATCAGAATGTACTTGCTTTGAAATAGCTTCACCTGCTGTATCTCTATCTTCACTATTTATCAGATTTAACCCATATAGTCCATCAACCAACTCTTGTAATTTCAACTGATCTAATGGACGAGATGGAATGAAAGTTGTTTTACCATTGTTTGTTGGTATAATAAAATTCATACCAGATAGGAAATCAAGATATCCATATAACCATCTATCAGGTATACCTAATCTTTCATTCATCTCACGAGTAGAGGTAGCACCTTTACCAGCTTTATAATTTGATCCTATTAGCATTACAATATTTACGCCTTCGCTTAGGAAAATAGCAGGAGAGTGTTGCATTCCATTATTATTATCTAAATCCGGTCTGAATTGGTATACAAAAGCAAGTTCAACGGAGAAGAAAGTAATTGCCCAGAGCAAATAGACCATAACTAGCATTAAGAATATGAAGGCAAATGAACCGTATATGACAGACAATTTTATAAAGTAATCTGATAAATTTAGTAATATATAAATTATTATATTTAATAAAATGCTACCAACTAAGCCGCCAATAAAAGCTGCAGTTGCTTCAACCTTTGTATTAGGAACAAACATTATTAGTAAAAATAGAGAGAGAAAAACGATAAAGAAAGGTAGGAGTCTTCTAAGTAGTAAAATAAAGAAGGTTGTATTTAATTCGATATCCATTATTTCAGCATATTTAATACTAAATTTAGTTTGGAAATTTATAAATGCTGCAACCAATAAAATAGACATAAATACAAAGGTAATAAAATTTGCAAATCTACTAATGATATTCCTATTTGTAGATGTTCTATAAATACTGTTAATAATTGCCCAAATTCTATTTATCAAAAGGACCATGGTTATCAAGAACGAAACAATACCAACAATTCCTAAGCTAGTTGCATTTGTTGTATATTGATTAATAAAGGGAATAACTTCATTACCTACATTTGTTTTTGCTATATCATCTATAGTCTTAGCTAAAATTTGTTTAAAAGGGTCTAAAACGCCCAATGCACCAAAGAAAGTAAAGAATACAGTCAATGCCGGGATTAATGCCGTGAGGGAGGTGTAAACCATTCCAGAAGCAGCTAAGAATGAATTATCTACCATGAAATGATTGATTGTTACATTCAATATATGCCCAGCGCTCATTGTTTTTCGTTTAAACAAATTAGGTTCAATATTTTTTTCGTTATTTTCTATCACAAAAATTATTTCCTTATTATATTAGCTATGATTATCTTTTAAGATATAGATGTTCAATAGCCCTTGCTGATAAATGATTATAATACATAAATTATAATTATTCACTCTACCATATATATATTATAATAAAACTTTAAAATTAGATATCAAGAGTACATATTGCTCCTAAACATACTTTTTATAACTCTTAAGAGATGATATACTTTTAAATATGAAAAGACTTTTTGTATGTTCAGATATTCATGGCGATTATTTTGCCTTTCATAAAATGATAGAAATAGCACAAGACAATCCGCTAATCATAGCTGGTGACTTAGTTCCTCACATCTCTAGTTTTGAATCTTTCTTTTATAAAAACAATAAAGAGCTCATTCTAGTTAGCGGAAATTGTGATAATTCATATGATTTCCAACTATCAGGAATTAATTTCCCTCCAAGACTAAGAGAAATGGAATTTAACAATCGCAAGATAGTAATAACCCATGGTCACCTATATGATGCACAATCATGTCCTGTAGAGCTATCTCGTGGTGATATATTTATAAGTGGGCATACTCACAGACCTAAATTATTCTTAAATTCAAAGCATGTTATTGAATTAAATCCAGGTAGTGCATCAAGACCTAGAGGAGGATTTCCTCCAACCTATGCAGTTATTGATCAAAATGAAATAAAAGTTCTAGGACTTGAGGACAACTTACTTATTTACTCTTTGGAGTATTAAGATTTTCTTCTTCATCTTTTAGTATTGCTTTATAATCATCTAAGCTAGAGCCAATAATTACTACTTCATCTTTACTATAATTACTATTCATATCATTTATAAAATGAAGTGGAAGAGCACTAATAGATGAAGTGATTGAATTAACTTTATCTATTATTTTCTTGTTTTCAAAAAAAGCTCGTTTAAAAATATTTAACAACTCTTCTTCTTCAATTATATAGCCTTCACTTATAGCCAGAAAATCTGTGAAAATTGAAATCAATTTTTTATTCTTCTTATCAGTATATCCACCCTCAAGTGCAAACATTTTCAAAGTACTATTATAATCTAACCCAAGGTCTTCCATCATCTCTCTAAATATCTGAGATAAATACAAGCCTTTTGCTTCTTTGCCTTTTTTTTGCTTTCCAAATAATTCCCAGGGAACTAATGTATCATCATCGATTAAAGTCGCAAGAGCAAATGCAGGTAGACCTCTTAAATCAAATGGAAGCAATTCTTTTCCATGTGCCGTAAAATCATAATCTTTTGATCCACCTAGGTATTCATTTAATTTATTAACACCCATAGAGAAATTAGAAACATGAGATTTTCCTTTTGCAATAGCCTCAAGGAACAAGAGATAATTTTCTAATTTGGAATTATTAGAATCCATATCATATAGAACAACATTGTTTTCAATAGCTTTTTCAAGCCAAATAAATAAAACGCTAATACTATATGGATCAAATCCTAATTCTAGGCAGCATTGATGTAGGACTTCAACTTTCCCAGCTTCATAAAAGCCAATATTTGCACCAAGCGCTAAAGCTAAAGTCCAAGGTAATTTACAATTTGGTGTTAAATCAGTACCACCTAACCCCCAAAGTCGTGGGTCATAGCGATATTTAAAGCCTTCAATTCCAGCCCAACCAAACTTATTTGCTTCATTTAATAAATTAACTGTTGGTAAGCTCTTAGGAAGGAAAAATGTTGCAATATTTTCATATTTTTCAGAGAAATATGGTTTTCTAAAAGTTTTATCAATATTAAATGATACAACTTTTAAATTTTTGAGTCCAAACATTGAGCCGATACCACCTCGGCCAACACACTTTCCATCTATAGAGAGTGATGCATAATCAGAAAGTAGTTCACCTACAGGGCCAATAGATATAATACTATTATCTTTCTTAAGTGTTTTTTCAATAAGAGAAGTACTTAATAAATGATAAGACTCATTAACTTCAATCAAAATTTGATCCAGTGTTATTTTTACTGCAGTTAAACGTCTAGCTCTACCTTTTATCACTAAAGCACTTACATTCAAACTTGCCATTGAACTGACAAAGTTCTTAGAAGCAAAACTATAATCTACTAAAGTACCAGTCTCGTAGGAGAGAGAAACAATTGTTGTTGAGTAACAATATTCTAGAGATAAATCAGATGCTGAACCTAGGGCAAAAACAATTGGATTGCCTGTAAAATAATCTTCTTTTAGCAATTTATTATAGATTGCATATTTATCCCACAACTGATATGCAAGAGATTTTCCACCTATGAACTTTTTACAAAATTTTTCTTCAAGAGGTATAATTGAATATTCATCACTTGTTAAATCAATTACCAAAATCTTTCTTTCTCTATAAGGATAATGCTTGTTTTTATCTTCAACCATAGTAATCTGACACCCTTTACTCATTAAATATTCAGTAAAAAAATTGTAAAATGAGTTAATATTTAAAAGAAATATAGCATTTTTCAAAATTTAAACAGTTAAATAGCAAATATTTCTTGAAAGATACTGAATTCAGTGTAAAATAAGAACATGAATCAATCAATAGAAATAACTATAGAGAATAAGGTTTTCTTTTACCCATGTGGAACTACGATAAAAGACATCTTGCAGAATTCTAATATATTCTTAGATGATGATTATCAAAATAATCCAATAGTTGCAGCTAAAGTTAATTTTGAACTCATGAGTCTATCGCAACCATTAACTTATAATGCAACAATAATTCCTCTATATCTTTTCTCACACCTCGGAAAACGAGTATACAGAAAAAGTATATGTTATCTCTTATGCGCAGCAGCACATACTGTATTTCCAAACAGACGTTTAAGAATTAGTCATAGTTTAGGAGATGGGTATTATTTTCGCTTTGATAGATATGATAAAATTAGCGAAGAAGAAGTTGTTAAGATTTCAGATGAAATGAAAAGACTTGTTAAAGAGAGAAAGGATATCAATTTAAAAATTCTCCCTTATCAAAGTGCTATTGATTATTTTAAAAATAGAAACTTTGGATTCAGTCAAACTGTTGAGATTTTAAAATATGAACATACAGCAAACGTTAAATTATATAGTTTAAATTCTTTTATGGATCGTTGCGATGAACCTGTTGTTTATAATACCTCACTTTTAGATTTATGGGAACTTAGAAAATATAGTGATGGTGGTATGTTATTACGCTACCCGCGTTCTATGGATTTCACAAAACTTCAACCGTTTAAAGAGAACCCTCTTTTATTTTCTATTTTTGAAGAATATAGAAAATGGAATTCAATATTACAAATGGAATCTATTGGCCAATTAGATACATATTCAAGGAAAAATGACATTTCAAGTTATATTAGACTTGCCGAGACCCTTCAGTGGAAAAAAATATCAGCTATTGCAGATTCTATACATGCAAGAGGCACTGTTAAATATGTTTTTGTTGCAGGCCCTTCTTCTTCTGGAAAGACAACTTTTACACACAAACTTGGAATTAATCTAACTGTACTTGGTATGAAACCAATTATTATTTCATTAGATAATTACTATAAAACAATTGATAAAGTTCCCGTTGATGAAAAAGGTAATAAGGATTTTGAATCAATGGAAGCTCTTGATTTAGATTGCTTCCAACAAAATCTAAAAGATTTAAATGATAAAAATGAAGTCGAACTACCTTCATTTAATTTTAAATTAAATAGAAGGGAATATAATAAGAAACCAATAAAAATGGAAGAAAATACTATTTTTATTATTGAAGGAATTCATGGTTTAAATCCAAGTTTAATGACTCATTTAGATAAAAGCTCAACATTTAAAGTATATATATCAGCACTAACACAATTAAATGTAGATGATCATAACAGAGTAAGTACAACTGATAATCGTATTTTAAGAAGAATAAGTCGAGACAGTATGACTCGAGGAGTAAGTGCAAAGACTACACTCAACATGTGGCTTGATGTTCAAGCCGGCGAAAATAAACATATTTTCCCATATCAAAACAATGCAGATATGATGCTTAATTCAGCAGTTGATTATGAATTAGGTGCATTAAGACCAATTGTTGAACCATTATTAAAGACAATTGAACCATCAAATAATGAATCATTTGCAATTGCTTCAAGACTTCTTAATATTTTAGAAAAAGTATACCCAATACCTTCTGACCTAGTTCCAAAGGATGCTCTAATAAGAGAATTTATAGGTGGAAGCGAATTCGATATAACCTAAAAAAGTTCCAATAGCCCTAACATTGCTCATCTGAACTTACTCCTATTTTAATTAATAGGAGTTTTTTTAAGGCTCCCAAAGATAAAATATCAATGGGAGCCTTTTATATTGAAAAATATAATTTATTCTTATTTGCCGTAAATGTGCATCATCTCTTCAAAATGACTTGCAACTTTTTCTTTACATTTACCACACTTTGTGCCGTAATTTGTAATTGCTTGTAATTCTTCAAGATTCTTAACTTTGTCATTTTTAACTAATTCTTCAATTTGTTGATCACTTACATTATTACATTCACAAAGAATTTTAACAGCTTTCTTCTTATATGGATTTGGCATGTTATTCTTTTCAAGATAATCATCAATTGCTGCTCTTAGGGCTTTATCACCTAATACAGAACAGTGGAATTTATGTTCAGGTAAACCACCTAATGCTTCTGTTACATCTTTTGGAGATAAGCCATAAGCATCTTTTAAACTCATACCCTTTGCAAGTTCGCTCATCATTGAAGTACTTGCAATAGCTGAGGCACAACCATAAGTTAACCATTTTAGATCAACGATTACCCCATCAACAACTTTAATACCCATCTTCATTTGATCACCACAAGCAAGAGAACCTACTTCGCCCTCACCATCTGGTTCAAAATTGTCTTCTTTATTCCATACATTTCTTGGATTCATAAAGTGCTCTTTAACTGTATCTGTATATACCCATTGGTTCATAAAACTGCTCATCTTGTGCTCATCTCCCTGATTCTTTTAATAATTGGTGGTAATTTTTCTAAAACGTAATCTACATCATCCATTGTATTGAATTTACCAAAACTAAATCTGATAGATCCATGTGCTAGCTCTACATCGAGACCACCTGCTAACAATACATAAGATGGTTCTAAACTTCCTGTTGCACAGGCAGAACCTGTTGAAACGGCAATTCCTTCCATATCTAGGTATAATAATATAGATTCACCTTCTGCGCTTGGGAAAGATACGTTTAATGTTCCAGGTAAACAATGTTCTTGGTTACCATTTATAACTACATTTTCAATTCTCTCAATAATGCCTTTTCTTAATGCTTCTCTTAGCTTCCATAGAGTTGCACTCTCTTCCGCTAAATCTCTCTTAGCAATTTCTGCTGCTTTACCGAGACCAATGATTGAAAGGTTATTATAGGTTCCAGGTCTATAGCCATTTTCCTGTTCGCCACCGTGTAATAATCCAAACATAGGAGCTTTTTTTGCTTTTGCAAGTACACCTATGCCCTTAGGACCATAGAACTTATGTGCGGAAAGACTTAGGTAATCAATACCTAATTCATTCATATTAAACTTAATTTTTCCAACTGCTTGCGTTGCATCAGTGTGGAAAAGAGCACCATATTCATGAGATATCTTAATAACTTCTTCAATTGGTTGTATTGTACCTGTTTCATTATTTGCAAACATGACACTTACTAATACAACATCATTTCCTATTTTAGCTTTAAAATCATCTAGAATTAATCTACCTGATTCATCAACGTCAATTATATCAATTGTATAACCAATTTTTTTGAGATATTTAACGGTCTCTCTTGTTGCAGGGTGCTCAATAGCTGTAGTTAAAATACGATTTCTTGTACTGTCTTTATCAATTAGATTTTTTGCAATATTGAATACTGTATTATTTGATTCAGTAGCACCACTTGTAAAGATAACTTCATCAGAAGTACAACCTATTAAGGAGCTTACCTGATTCCTTGATTTCTCAACGCCCATAGCAGATGCTCTGCCAAATGTATGCATACTTGAAGCATTACCATATAAGTCTTGTGCTTCAGTCATAGCGGCCCAGACTTCTGGTGAAATCTGAGTTGTTGCATTATTATCTAAATAAACGAAACGATTATTCATTTTTAATCCTCTTATATTTATATTAAAGATACACAAACTTAACACTAGAGTTAAGCAAAATGTGTTTATTCATTGAAATAATTAATATATTCTAAGTCAGGATCATCTGATGAGGTGGGTTGTTTGCTATGTATTAATCTCAACATTCGAACGCTTGAGAATCTTATATATTTTAGTTTTGCCCATTCAACATAGCCACAAGTAACTGGCAAATAGGGAGCAAACATAGCTTTATATAGAGTAACTTTTTGACATCTAATGCTGTCAACAAAACGGGTTGCATAAACTTTACAGGTCTTTGTTTTAACATCATAGTGTTCACAATAACTATCTAAATCAACTACAAGAGTTTTATCTACAATTATCTTTTCATGACAACAAAGGCCACATTGTTTACAATGACTTTCCCATTTTTCTTTAAAATTAGTCATTTTTAGCACCTGATAAAGTCATCAATTCTTCATGTTGAAAAGAAACAGATGGTAAAACACTAATTATACTTACAGATATTTTATTATTTTCAATAACTTCAAAATCTGTAATTTTATTTGTATGATTTTTATCGATTGATGGTTTCAAATTTTGAGGATTTGATAGAGATACGTAAATACTACTTCCTGTAGTATTTATTAATGATTCTAAATCATTATCATTCAATACAACTTCATCATGATGATCAACAAAGCTAATTGAACTTGGAATCCATTGTCCATTTGCATCATTTGGAACGTTAATATTAATAAGTGAATTATTACCACAGAACTCATAAAATTCTAATAAATGTTCTGCTAAGAAAATAGATGCTTCTTCAAATGCAAATTTTCCAGTCCTATAATCCATATCTTTAGGACTACATGATATTGCCATAGCTTTAAAACCAAACATTGCAGCTTGTCTTGCGGCACCTATTGTACCAGAATAAAGAATATCGGTTGAAACATTTGAACCAGCGTTTATACCACTGATAACTAAATCAATATTTTCGGTAGAAAAAAGACCAGAACGACAACCGTATAAGATACAATCTGTAGGAGTTCCATCAACGTGATAATGGTCCTTTGAGAAATTTGTTATTTCGACGCCAGGAGATAAAGTAATACAGTTTGAATAACCGCTTTTCTGAGTAGAGGGTGCAATGACACTAACACTATGTCCATAGGAACACAGAATGTCTTCTAATATGCTCAAACCTTCACTATCAAAGCCATCATCATTAGTTAATAATATTCTCATTTATTATTTAGAATACAGTATTTTAGCTCCATCTTCTGGGATAAATTCTCTCCAGGTTGGATTAAAGCCAAATATGTGCCCGTAATCCTCCATACGTTCTAAATATTGCGGAAGGGCTTTTTCAGAGATCATTATAAGGACAGAACCACTGTTACCATCAAATACCAGTTTAGCTCCCTTGCAGCCCTCAATTTCACCAGCTCTCTTTGTAAGCCAATCTACTTCAGGACAAGTAATCTCGAGTTTATCTCTCAAATCTACCTGTTCTCTATTCATTAACCTACCATACAGTACAGGCTCATTTTGTTCAAGTTGATTTAAGGCTTCGAGAGTAATTTTTGTCTCACGCAATACATAACTGCATACTTGACGATATTTTTCATTTAAAGGAATAATTCTAGAGGTAATATCTGATTCAGGTATATCTCTCATAGGAATATCTTTGTAATTAGAATACAATTTTTTAAAAGCAACTATTGTTAATTCATGAGCAGCTAAATTCTCTTCAATCATAGCTTGAGGAGGAACTTTACTATCAAAAATTATAGTTTTGTATGGAGCATTTTCTCCATAGAAAGGATAATTTACAAATCTACTTGTGGAATGTTGATGATCAAAGAATACTAATTTACCTTGCTTACCATTTAATAATGTGAGCAAATCACCTACTCTGCAAGTTTCATTATTAAATGTAGTATTAGCTAAATGCACTATTCTAACGATAGTTTGTTGATTAAACCCATAATTAAATAAGTTATTCATACCCATTGCAGTAGCTATAGCTAGACTAGTACTTAAAGATACATTATCTGTTAGTAAGCCTTCACCTTCTAGAGTAATATCCATACCACATACACTGTAACCTTCTTTAATAATTACAGCTATAACGCCTTTAACATAGTTAGCCCAACGATCTTCTTTCCTAAAACGCAAAGCATTTAAGGCAAATCGTTTTTTATCTACACTATTAGTTTTATAAACTTTTACAAGATTATCTTTTCTTTTTGAAATTGCAACTGTAATTGAAAGATTCCCACATGCAAGAAGAGAATATCCAAGACAAGCTTCAGCAAAATCACCAAAAAGAGTACAGATAATTGGAGCCCTGACTATAACATCGGGTTCCGAATTCTCGCATAAAGATTTATGTTTAGATACAATTGTTTTCATAATTACCCTTTTAATCATTTTAATGCAAGAAATCAGATAAAGCAACAAAAAAAAAATTAACCAAGAAAATACTATTAAACAAATATTAAGTAATTAGAAGAATTAAGCATAAATAAAATATATTCACATTAAATTTATTCTTTTATTTTAAAGTCTAACTTGTTTTGTTATATAACTATAATAATCAAATTTAGTAAAAAAAAACTGCATAAGGCAGTCTACAAATAGCATACACAACTATACAAAAAAATAGTTAAAAAAAGAGAGGCTAATACTCACTAATGTGGCTGTTTTTACTCTTTTTCTAATAAAAATACTTATATTAAAAATATAAAATTTGGGATTATATATAAAATAACCAATATTTTTTAGGTATATTTATATACTTCTAAAATCTTAATAGTTTAACAATCGGCTCTTGATACTTTTCTGTGTGTTTTAACTTTGTAGTCCATGTTGTCTCCTTGATGATTCTATAATTTTAAGAAAGAAATATTCGTTGTTTCTAAATCCATAAGATGACCTACGCAGGGTTTTAATCATATTATTAACGCCCTCTACAGCACCATTTGTAATCCGATGTTTAGCATAATTTATAACACCATCATATCTTCTTCTAATCATTCTAATAAATGTATCTAATTCAGGTATCTTCAAGCTTTCTGCTATATCTAACCACTTATTAAAGCTACTTCTAAATACATTATAATCTGTGCAAGAATATGATAGTTTTAACATCTCATTAAGCTCAATGACAGACTTCCACTTTTCATTTGATGTTAGGAACTTCTGCAGCTTGAACACATAGGTGGTGCACCATTTTACTTCATTAGAGGGAATTTTTAATCCTTTCTTTTCATACTTTTCATTTAACATTTTGTTATGTTTTTTTCCTGCAATATCTTTAGCTTCTAAAGTTTTCAAACTGCTTAATAATAAATATCTATTTCTTTTTAGAAATTTATATTCGTGAGATAGCTCTTCTGCAAGAGCATAATCTTTATCTCTCTTAGCTTTATCAATTTGATCCATAAGAAGATTCTGAGAGGTTCTTCTTAGAGATGTAATCACCATATCATTATAATTTTTCTGTATATGAAAATGATCATACACTATATCAATTTTGCTATACCGGTTTCTTACTGCAGCACAATATTGCGCATTCATATCCATGGAAATAGCCTTTATATGGCTCATATACTCATTTCCCACCAAATCAAAGAAATGATGCAGTTGCATTTCCGTCTTCCCTTTTTCGACAAACAATACATCTTTAGTTTCTAAATCAACTACAATTGTCGCATATTCATGATTGCGATGGAGAGAGAATTCATCAACTCCTAAATATCGACTTTGATATCCAGGTTTTCCATTTTTAAATCTTTTTCTTAATCTTTCAAAATCCATTTTTCTTAAGCAAGCCCTAGAGAGATGAAGTATTTCAGCAACTTTATTCATTGGAAGACCTAAATCAAGAAGGTGTGAAATTTGAAGACCATAAGCCTTTGTGAAGTTGTGATTCTCTTCTTTAAACGGAATTTGCTGACAAACTACCTTTCCACAAATAGGACAGATGTATCTGCAATATGAAACCTTCAATTTATATAATTGTGGTCCTGAGATACAGTGGTTTAGTTTGATACTGTGATGTTGATGTATGTGCATTTTTCTACCACAGCAAATAGGTTTATCAGATACAACACGTATTGGAGTGGTTATCACTTCAACACCTCTACGATTTAATGAAAAATTAGGTTCTCCAGTTAATTTGTAGTTTGATAAAAATAAAGAATTGTGATATAAATCATTCATGGGATGACCTCTGTATTATGTTTAGTTTGGTTACTTTTAATAATACTTCAAAGGTCGTCCCTTTTCTATATATAACTAATGTAAATATTTTAAATAATTGGGAATCACACAGAAAAGTGTCATGACCCGTAAATATTTTAAATAATTGGGAATCACACAGAAAAGTGTCATGACCCTAACAATCATACTTAACAATAAATCATATTATAGGGGTAAAAAAAAACTGCTAGTAAAACTAGCAGATAAATGAAATTATTTTTTAAGACCGTATCTCTTATTGAATCTCTCAACACGACCTGTTGTGTCGTTAAGTTTTTGAGTTCCTGTGAAGAATGGGTGACAAGCTGAGCAGATATCTACTTCTAGGTTGTTACTTGTTGTCTTTGTTTTAATTACATTACCACATGTGCAATGTATTTCTTTTAATTCATATTTTGGGTGAATTCCGTCTTTCATGGTTTGCCTCCAGACAATATATTTAAATTTACTGATACGCTAAAGCTTCACAGTAAACAAGTTTCCATTATCATATTCTAATTCATATTAGCGGTTGTGTTAATACTCTTTAAGAACGCTTCATTATTCTTAGATTTTGCCATCTTGTCAATAAGGAAAGGGGTCTGATCTACATCATCCATGTTACTTATTGCATTTCTGATGATCCAAACCTTGCTAGCTTCATCTGCTGGGATCAATAAATCGTCTCTACGAGTACCAGATTTCTTAATATTTATTGATGGGAATATTCTTCTATCAGACAATCTTCTATCTAAAACAATTTCATTATTACCAGTTCCTTTGAATTCTTCAAAGATAACTTCATCCATTCTTGAACCTGTTTCAACTAAAGCTGTTGATATAATAGTTAGAGATCCGCCGCCTTTAATATTTCTAGCAGCACCAAAGAATCTTTTTGGTTTATGTAGGGCATTAGAATCAACACCACCACTTAAAACTTTTCCAGAAGATGGAACAGTTTGGTTATAAGCTCTTGCTAAACGAGTAATAGAATCGAGAAGAATAACAACATCCTTTCCGTGTTCTACCATTCTCTTAGCTTTTTCAATTGCCATTTCTGCAACTTGAACGTGTCTGCTTGCTTGTTCATCAAAAGTAGATGCGATAACTTCGCCTCTAACTTGTTCTCTCATATCTGTAACTTCTTCAGGTCTTTCATCTACAAGTAAAACCATTAAAGTTATTTCAGGATTATTTCTACTAATTGAATTAGCTATCTTTTGAAGCAAGACTGTTTTACCAGTTCTTGGTGGAGCAACAATTAAGGCTCTTTGACCTTTACCGATTGGACAGAACAAATCAATCAATCTTGTTGATACATCTTCATCTACTTCACTTTCTAATGCTAATCTTGTATCTGGGAAAATAGGAATTAAATCATCAAAATTTGGTCTTTTTTTTGCTTTGATTGGTTCATCACCATCAACTAAAAGAACTTTAAATAAACCATAGAATCTCTCACTATCACGAGGCGTTTTTACTTGGCCTTGAATTCTATCGCCGGTTTTTAAGGCACCATAACGAATAATATTTGCAGCTACGTATATATCATCAGGACCAGAGATGTAACTATTTAAGCTACTTCTTAAAAAACCATAACCATCAGGAAGAACTTCTAATGTTCCTTCAACAACGATTACGCCGCCATTTCTAGAATGATCTTTTAATATCTCAGTTATAATTTCCTGTCTTTTATAATCATATATAATTTCAGGATCCATTCCTAATTCAATACCTTTTTTTCTAAGTATTTCATTTGAAACAGTATAATAGTCATTTAAAAAAAGAACAGGAGCATCTGGATTCTCATCTAGATTTATTTCTTCAATTTTTTCTTCACGTCTTTTTTTATTTTTATTATTATTATTTCTTCCATTTTTTTGGAAATTTGAACGATTAGAATTATTGTTATTATTATTTCTAGTATTTCTATTATTTTGACGAGTTCTATTATTTGAATTAGAGTTATTCTCTACTTCATTAGTACTACTTTCTTTTGAAAAATCAGATTCAACTTTATTCTCAGACTTTGGCTCTGAAATATTTCTTTCGTTTGAACCGGCTGCCTCTGATGTATTTAGAGCCTTTGTTTCTTGAGTATTAATTTCATGCTCTGAATTTGTTTCAGATTTTGAGGTTTCATCATTTGATAATTCTTTTTTTATAATTTTTCTTGAAACAACATTTCTACGAACAGTTTTTCTAGCAGCCAATACTTTTTTAGCAGGAACTTTTTCATCAGTATTATCAGAAATATTAGCACTTTCTTCAGAAGGTTTTACAACTTTCTTTCGTGTAGTTCTTGGTTTTCTTTTTTTTACTGGACCTTCTTCATCGCTAGACTTTGAAGTTGTAGTTTTTCGCTTTCGTGTAGCTGTTTTTCTTTTAGTAACAACTTTTTCACTCTCTTTTGCTGAGTTTTCTTGTGGTTTTTCTGAAATAACTTCTTCAAGCTTTTCTTCGGACATAAATTTGACTCCAAATTTTTAATATTGGCCAGTAGAAAGTAATATTTATTATATACTCTGGAAACAATATTTTATAAAAGATATTTTTATTTAATACAAACTTACTTAACGATGTAAGTAGTGTGATTTATTAATTATTTTAGGCGGTTATTTTTTTATTTACTTATTTTCTTATTTAACCAATAAGGGAATTAGAAAAATATCAGATCATTAGAGGAACAATTGTTAAGGTTGATAAATTCTTAAGTTTTTCTAGTCTAATTGAAAGATAAAATTAAACTTGCAACTAAATTTAATTATAGAATAAATATATTCCCACTTAAAAAGAATGTCAAGCAAGATAATATATATGTTTTAGAATTGTATAAAATCATTCAAGATATAAAAATGAGTTAATACATTTTTAAGTCACTTTATATCTTGAATTAAGTATTATTATAAATCTATTTTTTATAATATTCTTTGTACCAAGTAGCAAAGGAATTAAGACCATCTTCAATAGAGGTGCTTGGCTTAAAGCCAAAGTCATTTATTAAGTCATCTACATTTGCATAGGTCTGATACACATCACCAGGTTGCATAGGTAAATAATTTTTTTTCATTTTTACTCCAAGAGCATCTTCTAAAGCTTTGAAGTAATCCATAATTTTCTCAGGTTTATTATTTCCAATATTATAGACTTTATACTGATCCCCATTTTCATTTACTTTAGGAGGTGAAACTAAAATCTTTGTTATTCCCTCAACAATATCATCTATGTATGTAAAATCTCTCCACATATCACCATTGTTATATATATCTACAGCTTCACCATTAAAAATCTTATTTGTAAATTTGAAATACGCCATATCAGGTCTACCAAAAGGGCCATAAACTGTAAAGAATCTTAGTCCTGTTGTTGGTATATTATATAAATGGGTATAAGCATGTGCCATTAATTCATTAGATTTCTTTGTAGCTGCATATAAGCTAACAGGAGAATCCACATTATCTTCAGTACTAAAAGGTATTGTTTTATTTAATCCATAAACAGATGAAGATGATGCATATACTAAATGCTCTACAGGGTGTTCTGTTTCTTGAGTATTTCTACAAGCTTCTAGAATATTAAAGAATCCAATAATATTACTATCTATATAGGCTTGTGGATTTGTAATACTGTATCTAACACCAGCTTGCGCTGCTAAGTTTAAAACAATATTTGGCTTATATTCTTCAAATATATTGTCAATTACAACACGATTAGCTAAATCATCTTCAATAAAAACAAAATTACTGAACGTTTTTAATATTTCTAATCTAGCTCTTTTTAAAGATGGATCATAATAATCATTCATGTTATCTAATCCAATAATTTGAATATATTCTTTTTCTTCTAATAGTCTCTTTGCAACATGGAAGCCAATAAAACCTGCGGCACCTGTTATTAATATTTTCTTATTAGTCATACTACTAATTTCCCTTATACTTAATTTTTTCACACTATTTTTTATTATTTCTATCTACAATATATTTGATTCACAACTATATTGTAGACATATTATTTTTAAGAATCTATTAATAACTTAAATAGTTAAAATTAATCTCTTGCATACAAATCTCTAGTGTAGACTTTATCTCTACAATCATCTAATTGACAATCATATCGATTTGCTACTATTACAGAAGATAGTCTCTTAAATTCATCTAAATCGTTAATAACTTTACTGCCGTAGAAAGTTTCATCTTTCATTGCAGGTTCATATACAACTACGTTAACACCTTTAGCTTTAATTCTCTTCATAATTCCTTGAATTGAACTCTGTCTAAAGTTGTCTGAATTTGCTTTCATTGTTAATCTAAATACACCAACTGTTATATTATTTCCATTTTCACCAGTTGAGAGATTTACTCCAGCCTTTTTAAGTATGGAATCTGCAATAAAATCTTTTCTAGTTCTATTTGCGTCAACAATTGCACCCATTATAGATTGTGGTACATCACCATAATTTGCTAATAATTGCTTTGTATCTTTTGGTAAACAATAACCACCATAGCCAAATGATGGATTATTATAATGAGTTCCGATACGAGGATCTAATCCAACGCCGTCTAGGATAGCCTTAGGGTCCAAGTTTCTAACTTCTGCATATGTATCAAGCTCATTAACAAAGGACACTCTCATAGCAAGATATGTATTAGCAAAAAGTTTAACGGCTTCTGCTTCAGTGGAGCGCATTATTAAAATTTGAATATTTTCTTTAATTGCACCGTTACTTAATAAAGATGCGAATAACTTACAATTTTCACTCTGAGATTCAGGTCCACCAACAATAATACGAGATGGATATAAATCATCATAAAGAGCTTTACCTTCTCTTAAAAATTCAGGACTAAAAATAATTCTATCTGTATTATATTTTTCCCTTAATTTTTCTGTATAACCTACTGGAATAGTTGATTTAATAACAATGATTGGTAAATCATCACCACGTAATGAAACTATCTGATCTATTACAGATTCTACAGAACTGCAATCAAAGAAGTTCTTTGTACTATCATAGTTTGTTGGTGTTGAAATTAATACAAAGTCTGCTTTTTGGTAGGCTTCAGTTCCATCACTTGTTGCAAGTAAATCTAAATTATATTTTTCTTTATTTCCTAAATATTCTTCAATTTCTTTATCAACTAAAGGGCTAATACCCTTGTTAATCTTATTAATTTTTTCTTGAACTAAGTCCACTGCAAAAACTTTATTTTGTTGAGCTAGTAATATTGCATTAGCTAATCCTACATACCCTGTACCAGCAACTGTAATTGTGTACTTTTTCATTTATTCCCTCTCTTTGACAAAAACAGGCAACTAATAAAAAAACATTATTAATTACCTAATTATTTATATTATATATAGTTCCAGTTTTTTACAAGTTCTTTTAAATCTTCACCATTTTTATATTTTTCAAGTAATATAAAAGCTGTTGTAGTAGCTCGGCGTCTAACGCTTTCTCTACCATAGCTAAATAGCTTAATACAAACCGCTTGAGATGGTCTATTCTTTGAAGCAAAGCCAAACCAAACTGTTCCAACTGGTTTATCATCAGTCCCGCCTGTAGGTCCGGCAATTCCGGAAGTGGATAAAGAATATGTGGTTTGAGATATTTTATTAATACCCTCTGCCATTTCAATTACTGTTTGCTCAGATACTGCTCCGAATTCTTCTAATGTTTCTTTTTTAACACCTAAAATATTCATCTTAGCTTCATTAGCATATGATACAACACCACCATAGAAATAAGATGATGAGCCACTTAAATCTGTTAATAACTTAGCACATAGACCACCGGTGCAACTTTCACTAGTACTGAGAGTTTCTTTATTTATTATTAAATCATTAGTTAATGTTTCAAGTGCTGTAGTATTTCCTCTAACTATTAAATCAGAGCCGCATTCTTTTTGAAGATTACTAAACATTTGAGCTCTTTCTTCTTTTGTTCCATCACTCAAAAAATAACTTATTTTGTATTCTTGGAATCTTGTACCCCATTGAACATTACCAACTTTACATCGTTGAGAAATTTCTTCTAATACACTCTCTCCAATTAAAAAGGAAGAATATTCTTCTCTTTCTAATTCTTCTTTACCAACAAGGGTTGCTAACCAAGGTAGAATATGAGAGAAAAACATTTCATTTAATTCTCTAGGAGGACCAGGCATTGCTGCAACAGCTACACTTCTGTTGTCTTTATTAATGAAACCTTTAAATCCAGGTGCTGTTCCTAAAGGATTTACAACAGGAGTAAAGGTCTTAGGAAACATTGTTTGAATAATGTTTGCACCATCTACTCTATCTCCAAGTCTTTTTCTAAGTGTTATTAGACTCTCTTCATCTTGATACAATTCAACTCCTGCTACGTGTGCAACAGATTCACGAGTCATATCATCACTAGTTGGTCCAAGTCCACCTGTAATGATGACAATATCGCTTTCACCAACCATATCAACTAGTTTAGTCTTAATACTACCATCATCATTAATAATGCTCATATCATTTGTATGGATTCCAAGTTTTGTCAATTCACTTGATATTAACTTACAATGTTTGTCAGCAATAATTCCCTGTGTTAATTCTGTTCCAATTACACATATTGAAGCTGTTTTATAGTTCATCTTTTTTACCTGACTTCTTTTTCTTTTTTAAATAATCAATTAATTGATATATAGCCATTAAACCAATGGCAACATAAGAGATATCTGCACTTACTATTCCAAATAAATTTGGATGATTAGTATAGAAGGTAAAGCCATCTGTAGAGCTATCATAAACAGGTACATTATATATCTTCCATCCAGCCTTGAATGGAGTCATTGGATCAATTATTTTACCTTTAGCATCAATTAAACACGTTATTCCACTATTTGTTGACCTCATAGTAGCTTTTCTATTTTCAACGGATCTAAATACGGCGATAGCTGCATGTTGCATTTCAGACACATCACTATTAGCCCATCCATCATTTGTCATATTTAATAATACATTCGCTCCATTTTTTACAAACGTTGATGAAATTTCACCAAATACATCTTCAAAACAGATTGGAGTTGAAAATTTAACGCCATCATCAGTTGTAAATACAACTGGATCATCGCCTTTTAACCACCAGTGATAATCATTATCACGGAGTATTTTATATAACCAAGGTAATTGTTTTTCATATGGGAAATATTCAGTAAATGGAACTAGATGTTGCTTTCTATAGGTGTTTTTGATCTCACCATTATCAAAGAAAATTACACTATTATAATCATCTCTATTCCAAGAACCATCTTCAAGAAGAGCATCTTTTGAAGGATCTTTAATGACACCCTCTGGGTTTCCTGTTACAAGAGGTACAGATAACTCTTTACCAAAATTAACAAATTCTTCTACAAGTGCACTAGTATTTTCATCACTTGGATAGTTTTCATGCCAAGCAACTGATGGTACAAAGGCTGTTTCACTCCATAATACAATATCTGGATTTTGAGTAATTGCTTCAAGAGAATACATTCTAAGATTGTTAAAGTTCCTCTTATAAGTTATGAAACCACCTTTCCAGGTATCTGCACTGTGTTGAACAGTTGCAACTTTCCATTCTTTATCAGGTTCTTTATTATCCCATTTATTCATGCTAATGAACCCAAATACTAATATTGCAATCATGGAGATAATGTAAATTATTACATCAATTTTATATTCTTTAATGAATGATTTAAAACTATAACTCTTATTATTTAAATATTCACCTAAATACATTCCTAATAATATTTGAGGAAGAACCATTATGAAATTAATACCCCAAATACCAGTTATAGATGCTATTTGAATAAAGGGTAGAAGATTATAGGATGCATAACCAATTGTACCATAAGGATATCCTGCAAACCAATTTTGGGCTAAGTAAGTATAGGCAGTATAGATAATAGCCATTAAAATATAACGCCGTTTCTTAAAGAATTTGTCCGCAAATTTTAGAATTGGGAATAATATTAATAATTCCCCACCTTTAATTATTGGTACAATAACTATCGCAAGCGGATGAAAGCTTTTCAGCCAATAATTATAAAAAAGATAAAAGAAGGCGCCAAAAATAAATCCATACAAAGGTGTTAGAGAAAACTTTGTAGTATGGATTACTGCAAACATAGGAATTAATGCTACGAATGCCAAAATAGGAAGGCCATTATAAAATAGAAATCCTGGGAAGGATACAGAAAATATAAAAGCTGATAGTAATAACAACAAAACCTCAGAACGTACTGTCCTGAGGCTTCTGTTTGAAGATGAATCAATCAAAATTATTTCTCCAAAATTGATGCGAAAGAAAATTAACCTCTAAGGTTCCAAACTCTTTCTTTTAATTCACGACCAGGGCGGAAAAATGCTACTCCATGAGTATCAACAGTTACAGGTGCCCCTGTTTTTGGATTATGCGCACGATCTCTTTGCTTTCTTGTGTGAACTTCAAAAGTACCGAATCCTCTTAACTCAATAATTAAGTCTTTTTTAAGACCATCTTTTACTTCTTCGAAGAATTCATCAAGCAACATATGAATGTCGGATCTTGTAATTTCAGTGTCAGCATTCTTTTCTTTAAATTTATCAAATAAACTTTCAATAATGGCTGCTTTAGTTAATTTTTTAGTATCTGCCATGGACAAACTCCTTAGTAATAGTAATTGTTTTTAACCAGAGAATTCAGGTTTGTAAAAAAATTATTAAGCAAGTTTGCTATAAGCTTTGTACATTCTTGATTTTTTGCGGCTTGTTGTGTTTTTATGCATTACACCTTTAGAACCAGCACCATCTAATAGTTTGAAACTTGCATCCATTGATACTTTTGCTGCATCTTTATCATTTGCTAGAACTGCTTTTTCGAATCTCTTGATTTCTGTACGAACTGCACTCTTAACTGCACGATTTCTCATACGACGTACTTCGCTCTGTTTTACTCTTTTCTTAGCTGATTTGTTGTTAGCCACCGTAATACCTCCAAATAAATATTACTCTATTGTTATTAGTTTAATTTCATTTATTATAAAAATGAGTTGGCATATAGCCAACAAATACATAAGCTATCATAAGTGTATATCCACAGTCAATACACTACTTCAAGTTTACATAACAAATTATTTAATTATTACCATATATTTGCTTATTGAATTACTCACTCAATAATTCTTTTATATAGTCCTTTTCTAATACCCAAAATGATGAATCTGTATTGAAGTAAACTCGCGTTCCATCAATTGTCATCATTCTACCTTCTGAGCCTAAAAGTGTTATTTTCTTAGATAAAATATTTACTTCACTTACTCTAAGTAAATCACGACCTATCTTTAAGCGGCTTCCTTCAGGTGGATATTTCAATTTTTCTTCTGCATAGAAGTTTTGTTCATATGATAAACAACATAGAAGACGACCACATGGTCCTGAAATCTTTATTGAATTCAATGATAAATTTTGCTCTTTAGCCATTTTTATGGAAACAGGAGATAATTTATCAGTTATAGCATGACAGCAATAATCACGACCACAAACTGCAAGTCCTCCAAGTAGACGACTCTCATCTCTTACACCAATTTGACGAAGTTCAATTCTAATTCTAAATATACTTACTAAATCTTTTACAAGATCTCTAAAGTCTACTCTAACATCAGCTGTAAAGAAGAAAACTACTTTTGGCTCAATTAGAAGAAAATGAGCTGTTACTAATTTCATTTCTAATTTATGTTTTTTAATTTTCTCTCTGCAAAGAGTTAATGCATCATCTTCTCTAGCAGATAATTCTTTATATCTTCTTAAGTCTTCTTTATTAGCAGTTCGTTCAATCCAAATTGTATCTGAAGAAACTTCAACTTTATTGCATTCATCATCATCACAATTAGCAGTATTAGAAGTATCTCTAAATAAGAAAATTTCTTCATCAGATTCTTCATCTTCAATTTCGTTTTTAATTTCTTCTTTATCAATATCAATTAGATTTTCTAAAGTATTATCACCATCTGAATAGATTTCACTTATTTTACCGGTAATCTCTTCTTCGCTAATTTCTATATGTTCATCTTTAACATCATCGCTTGATAATATTAAATCACTATTATCCTCTTCTTCAATATTTGAAGTTTCTAGGCAAGAATTTGAACATGATTTATCACAAGAACAACCACATGGATTTGGGTTGCCACTCTGATAAGGTTGTCCAATTTTTGATGCATCACTTACAACGAAACCTAAATCTAGTCCGTATCTTGTTTCATATATTACAGCCTGAGATTTCTTTAATTGATGATCAAAAGCACAAAGAGTCATTTCATTAGAAGATTGGTTTTTAACGAGATAAATAAAACCTCGTTTTACGTTTATATCTTCTTCCTCTTTTTTGTCTTTATTTTTATATTTATTATTTTTCATAAATTCCTAATTATAGCACTGTTAAATAATTGTGCATTTTTAATTAAAAATATCACGAGATATAATAAAAGTCAAATGTAAAGGGTACCGCTTAGCTTTAAACACTAGTAAAAACACTTAGTATTATATAATATTAAAAGCAGATAAAAACACACAAAGTAATAGAATTAAGGAATATATATATGAGCAATAAAGAACACCTTTTACACCCTTTAACTGTAGGGAATATTAAACTAAAGGGCAATTTATTTTTAGCACCTCTTGCAGGTTACACCGATAAAGCGTTTAGAACATTATGCATCGAAAATGGGGCAGATTTAACCATTAGTGAGATGGTAAGTTGTGAAGGAATTGCAAGAGGCAACCAAAAAACTGTCAAATTAATGGAAAGAGCGGAAATAGAAAAAGAATTTTCAATCCAAATATTTAGTGGCAATCTAGATTCTGTAGAAAGAGGCTTTGATGCTCTATTATCGTTTAACCCTACAATAATTGATATAAACTGTGGGTGTCCAGTACCAAAAGTTACAAAAACAGGAGCAGGTAGTGCACTAATGAAAGACCCTAAAACTATGGGTACAATTGTTAAATTTTTAACAACTCATACTGATATTCCTGTTTCAATAAAATTTAGAACTGGATGGGATTTAGAGAGTGAAAACTACATTGATTTTGCAAAAACTGCCATAGATAATGGAGTAAATCTTGTTGCAATGCATGCTAGAACAAAAACCCAAGGATACACTCCTATAGCACATTGGGATAGACTCGAAAATCTTGTTGAAACAATTCATAGAGAATATAAAGGTATTCCTGTTATTGGTTCAGGCGATATATTCACAGCTAATGATGCTATTAATATGATTGAGAGCACTGGTGTTGATGGGATAATGGCTGCTAGAGGAGCTATAGGAAATCCTTGCATATTTAATCAAATCAAACAATATGCAAAAAGTGGATATTATGATGAAATACCCGTTGCAAATAGAATATCTTTAATGAAGCATCAACTTGAATTAATGAGTGAAGATATTGGTGAATCTATTGCTATTCGAGAAATGAGAAAGCACTGTTGCGCTTATATAAAAGGATTGCATGGTAGTTCTAAGGTAAAGATGCAATTAATGAGTGCTACAACTAAGGAAGATTATGATTTAGCACTTAGTAACCTCATTTAATAAGTGGCAGGTAATTGACCCATCAAGCCATCAAATGGTACTTTATAAAGGATAAGGGAGAAATTATAGATATGAGAGTATTAGTTCTAGGATCTGGAGCAAAAGACCACGCAATAACATGGTTATTTTCAAGAAGTAAACTTATTGAAGGTTTATTTGTAGCTCATGGAAATGTAGGTACAGAGTCGATTGCTGTTAATTTAAAATATGTAAATCCGTCTTCACCTGAAAGCGTATACAGAGCATGTCTTGTACATAATATTGATACAGTATTCATTGGAACTGAGGGACCATTGCTTACTGGAGTAGTAGATTTCTTAAATAGCAAAAATATTAGAGTTATAGGAGCTCCTTCTAAAGCACTTCGTTTTGAAAATGATCGTGCATTTAGTAAAGAGTTTTTAAATAAATATAATGTACCAACAACTGAATATAAGCATTTTAGCGATTATAGCAGTCTTGAAAAGTTCTTAATTGCAAATGAGGGCAAACATTTTATTATAAAAAGTAATGAACAAGCTCCAAGTAGAGTTATGCTTGATAGTACTAACAAAACTCAACTTCTAAAGTTTGCAAAAAAATTATTAAGTTCAGGCTCAATTGTTTTAGAAGATTTCAGAGAAGGACTTGCACTAACTTCAACACTATTTGTAGATAATCAAGGTTACCTTGCTTTACCATTGTGTAGTGAGTACACAAAAACAGAAGAAGGTGGTTCTCCAACAGGTGGTATGGGAGCTATTTGCCCTGTTCCTATTTCTAAAAAATTGGAAAACCAAATAAGAAATACTATAATTGGACCTTTACTAGAAGGTTTAAAGAAAGAGGGATATGCCTATAAAGGTATTTTAACACTATCTATTGTTGACCACCCAACTCAAGGTCCTGCGGTTGTTGATATTCATGTTAGATTAAATGATCCTGCAACTCAAGCAATTGTCCCTTTAATAAAATCAGATATTATTGATATCTTAGATGCAATGTTCAATGACACTATTTCTACTTTTAAATTAGAGACAAGTAATGATACATGTGCTGCTATTGTTATAGCTAGTGAAGGATATCCTGAAAATCCAATTACAGGAAAGGAATTATCAAATATTTCTTCTCCAATTCTATTAAATACTTTCTCAAAAGATATTCCACTATTTTTCTATGGTTGCGTAGATCGTATTGGAAATAAGATTGTAACTACAGGCGGTCGTTGTGTAACTATTGTTGGAAGATCTAATAATATTGTAAATGCAAGTAAAGCAGCTTATAGAGCACTTCCTAATATTGATTTCCCAGGAAAATGGTATAGAGAAGATATTGGTATGAAGTTCTATGATTCTTTGCTATAAATTAAGTTTTATAGAATAGATTAATAGCCGCTGTTTTACACAGCGGTTTTTTTACAATTGAAATGTCTTTTAAAAATTACTCCTATAAATAAAGAGGCAAAACCGTTCTATTGATAGCAAAAATAATCCAAAGAATTCATCTTTTATTGTTATTTACTTAACAAAAATATAGTTAAAATAAAGCAAGATTAATTGTTATTGATAATATTTTACCTATTTTAAAAAATAATATTCTTTTTCTTGCGTGTTGCAATAAGTTACACTATCCTTACTAATTGTTATTATAGTTGTTGCAAAATGTTGCTATAAATTATTTTAGTATTTACGTTATTTTAGGAGTGTTAATAAATGAATAACTCAAAAAGTGAACCATCTATTGAGAATATCTATACTTTAGAGGGAAAAGTTCCTCTAGGAAAAGCTATTCCTTTCGGACTACAACATGTTCTTGCAATGTTTGTATCGAATGTTGTACCAATCGTTATTGTAGCTGCTAGTGGAAAATTAGATCAAGCTACAACTACTGCCGTTTTACAGAACTGTATGTTCATTGCAGGTATCGCTACACTAATTCAATTATTCCCTCTTTGGAGAATTGGATCAGGGCTACCAGTTGTTATGGGTGTTAGTTTCACTTTCGTAGCTATATTAAGTTATATTGCAGCTACTTACGGATATGCATATGTAATGGGTGCTGTCTTGATAGGTGGTTTGATAGAAGGATCGCTTGGTCTACTAGCCAAATATTGGAAACGTTTTGTTTCTCCTGTAGTTTCAGCATGTGTTGTACTAGCTATTGGTTTCTCTCTATTAGGCGTAGGTGCTAGAAGTTTCGGTGGTGGTTATGTAGAAGATTTTGGTTCTGCACAAAACATGCTTCTTGGAACAATTACTCTAGTTTCCCTTCTAATCTTCCAAATCTTTGCAAAAGGATTTTATAAACAACTTGCAATATTATTTGGTTTAGTTGTTGGTTATATTGTAGCTCTATTTATGGGTGTTGTAGATTTCTCAGCTTTCCATGGTATTGCAATTTTCGATTTACCAAAACTTTTACCAGTTATGCCTAAATTCAATACTGGTGCAATCATATCTGTAACTCTTGTATTCTTAGTATCTGCTACAGAAACAATTGGTGATACAACAGCATGTTGTCTTATGGGTGTTGGTAGAGAACCTTCAACAAAAGAAATTTCAGGTTCATTAGCATGTGATGGTTATGCATCATCTATTGCTTCTTTATTCGGTGTACTACCTGTAACATCATTCTCTCAGAATGTTGGTCTTGTAGCAATGACTAAAGTTGTTAACCGTTTCACAATTGCAACTGGTGGTATTGCATTGGTTTTAGCTGGTTTATTCCCACCAATTGGTGCATTCTTTAATACTTTACCACAACCTGTTTTAGGTGGTTGTACTGTAATTATGTTTGGCCAAATTATCATCTCTGGTATCGGAATGTTACAAAGAGCTGGTTTAAATCAAAGAACAAGTTTAATCTCTGCTTTAGCACTTTCTATTGGTCTTGGATTTACAGCCCTACCTGAGTTATTTAATATCTTCCCAGAATTAATGGCTGAAGAATTAGCTAACAACAGTGTTGCTATTGTATTTATTATTGCATTAGTACTTGACTTATTACTTCCTAAAAACATGGAAGTTGCAAGACAAACTTCTAATAATTAATTTATAATTTTTAATCAGAAATGGCTAATAGCATCTTAGATGTTATTAGTCTTTTTTTTGCTAAAATTACATACAAAATAAACTTATAATAAATTTTATAAAGATTAGGATCTATCATGCTTTGAGGGTTAAATTAGAATTTAAACGTAATAAAGGGGCTATAAAGATGACGAAACAATATAGCCCCATAAATACTTAAAATAGTGGAGAAAAAACCCAGTTTCTAAAAAACAAGCGTACAAGTAAAAAAAATAGATAATGATACAGCTTGAAAATCAAATAGAGATGAAAATAGCTTCTTTCAATTCCCCTAATATTTTATGTATTAATATTATCATAGCAACAATCAAAAATCAAGGTTTTATATTCAAATATTGTATATATATACAATTATTATCCATTAATTATTTATTATTTTTCTTAGCTAATATTCAAATTTTATTCACTAAATTAATATTATAACTAAATTCATAATATTAATTATATGGACGTAAAAAAGTCCCTTCTTTTGGGAAAAGGAACTTCTTTAAAATTTCAAATATAATTCTATTTGCTAAATTTATTTGCTCTTTGTATTTCTTCTTACTTCGTATAGAAGAATACCAGCTGCAACACTAACGTTTAAACTGTCAATATGACCGTTCATTGGAATAGATGCAATAAAATCACATTTCTCACGAGAAAGACGAGATATACCGCTTCCTTCATTACCCATGATAATAACACTTCTGTTAGCAAATTTTGTTTCATAAGAACTATCACCATTCATATCAGCACCATATACCCAGAATCCATTCTCTTTTAATAAATCAATTTCTCTATTTACGTTAATTACTGGAGCTAAAGGAACATATTGAGCTGCACCACTTGAAATCTTAATTACAGTTTCATTTGCTTGTACTGATCTTCTTTCAGGTATAATAACTAAATCAACTGAGAATTGATCACATGAGCGTAGAATTGCACCAAGGTTGTGTGGGTCAGTAATACCATCTAAAATTAGAACTAGATAATCTTGATCATCTTTTAAGTCTTCAATGAAAGTTGAAACAGATGTTGTGTTAACTCTTCTAGCAACACTTCCATCTTTCTTTCTTGCACCACCGAGATCTAAAATTGCACCTCTGTGATCAACACCTGGCATTAACTTATCCATTTCGCTTAATGATATTTTCTTAACTGCTACTTTACCTGTAAAACGTGCTACTCTTTCTATATCTTGATTTTTATTTTTACCACGACAAAGAAATAATGTAGATCCAGCTGGAGCTATTTTTAGCCCTTCTTCAATGGCATGATGGCCATAAATCTTTTCACCCATTTATTTACTCCTACATTGACACTATACTTATTTAAAAATATAAGTCAATAAGAAAGCTGGCATAATAGCATTATCATCAAGGATAAATTATTATGTCAGCCCTAATTATATATCGATTACTACTAATTAACCCTGAAATGTTACAGGTTTAGGAGAATCATTATCACCTAAATGTTTAGCTAAATCTTTCATTGCACTTTTTGCTCTTAAGCTCATATGAGTTGGAACATCAACTTGTATTTTAACATACATATCACCACGTCTAGAGGCATCTCTATCCATTGGAATACCACAGCCCTTAACGCGTAATATCTTAGCATTTTGAGTTCCTGATGGGACCTTAACTTTTGCTGTTTTATTATCAATTGTTGGGACACTTATTTCTGCACCTAGAGCAGCTTGAGCTATATTAATTGGAATCTGAATATATACATCATAGTTATGTCTTACAAAGTATTTATGAGGTTTAACATTTACATATACATATAAATCACCTGAAGGACCACCGTTAGGACCTGCATCTCCCATACCTTTTAATACAACACGAGAACCATCATCTACACCAGCTGGAATAGAAACCTTAAGCTTCTGTTGTTTTCTAACTGTACCAGTTCCATGACAATCATCACAAGGATTTTCAACTACTCTACCTGTTCCATTACATTGAGGACATGTAGATGCTACTGCAAAGAAACCACTATTTCTTCTTACTTGACCTGTTCCATTACATTGAGGACAAACTTTTGTTCCTCCTGTTTTTGAACCAGAACCACTACATGTGTGGCAAGATATTTGATGAGGATAATTTACATCTATTTTCTTACCAAATGCTGCCTCTTCAAAAGAAAGAGTAACATCATAACGCAAAGAAGAACCAACGGAAGGGCCACTACTTCTACCGCGACTTTGTCCGCCACCTCCACCAAAGAATGATGAGAAAATGTCTTCAAATCCGCCACCACCTCCACCGAAGATGTCACTAAAATCACTGTAGACATTAGAATAGTCATGTCCACCAGCCATGCCATCAATTCCAGCAAAACCAAATTGATCGTAAGTTGAACGTTTTTTGTCATCACTTAATACTTCATAAGCTTCGGTTGCTTCTTTAAAACGGTCCTCAGCTGCTTTGTCTCCTGGGTTTTTATCAGGATGATTGGCAATAGCTAATTTTCTATATGCCTTTTTAATTTCTGCTGCGGTAGCCTGTTTAGAGACACCTAATACTTCATAATAATCACGTTTTGCCACAATAATATCCTTAAATCATTTATTCTTTGAAACACATCATGTTTTAGGCATGATGTGTTTCTAGATAATATATTTTTTTTGCCTATTAATCTACAACTTCAAAGTCTGCATCTTCAGCACCATTTGCATCATTACTGTTTCCAGCATTTGCATTAGGAGCATCACCTGCACCACCTTGAGGTCCTTGAGGACCTTCTGGGCCTGCGCCAGGAGCACCTTGAGGGTTTGTATCTTTATAAACTTCTTCAGCTAATTTATAAGCTGCTTGTTGTAGAGCATCACTCTTTTCTTTGATTTCTTCTGCAGATGCATTAGTATTAGCAAGAACAGTTTTAACTTCTGCTAGAGCTGATTCAATAGCACTCTTCTCTTCAGCTGAAACTTTATCACCATAATCTTTTAATGATTTTTCAGTTGAATAAGCTAGACCATCTGCTTCATTTCTTGCATCAATTTTTGCTCTTTCTTTCTTATCTTCTTCAGCATTAGCTTCAGCATCTCTAACCATCTTATCGATGTCAGCGTCGCTTAAACCTGATGAAGTCTCAATTCTAATTTTTTGTTCTTTACCTGTGCCAAGATCCTTAGCAGATACATGAACAATACCATTTGCATCAATATCAAAAGTAACTTCAATTTGAGGAACACCACGTGGAGCTGAAGGAATACCAACTAAGTCAAAATTACCTAAAGTTCTGTTCTGTGCAGCCATTTCTCTTTCACCTTGTAAAACGTGAATTGATACAGCTGTTTGGTTATCAGCAGCAGTTGAGAAAATTTGTGATTTTCTTGTAGGAATAGTAGTATTTCTTTCGATTAACTTAGTACTTACACCACCAAGAGTTTCAATACCTAATGATAAAGGAGTAACATCTAATAGAAGAACATCTTTAACATCACCACCTAAGATACCACCTTGAATAGCTGCACCCATTGCTACAACTTCATCAGGGTTAACACCTTTGTGAGGTTCTTTTTCAAATAAAGCTTTAACAGCTTCTTGTACACAAGGAATACGAGATGAACCACCAACTAGGATAACTTCATCAATATCACTTGCTGTTAAGCCAGCATCTTTTAATGCACTGATACAAGGTTGTTTTGTACGTTCTACTAAAGGTTTAATCATCTGTTCAAAACGAGCACGAGTTAAACTCATTTGTAAGTGCTTAGGACCTGTTGCATCTGCTGTGATGAAAGGTAGGTTAATATCAGTATTATTTGAGTTAGATAGTTCAATCTTAGCTTTTTCAGCTGCTTCTTTTAATCTCTGTAGAGCCATGTTGTCTTTTGTTAAATCAACACCTGTTTCTTGTTTGAAAGAATCAACCATCCATTCAATAATTACATGGTCAAAGTTATCACCACCTAGGTGAGTATCACCGTTTGTTGATTTTACTTCAAATACACCATCACCTAATTCTAGGATAGAGATATCAAATGTACCACCACCTAAATCATATACAGCAATCTTTTCATCTTTTGAATTATCGCTCTTACCAAAACCATATGCTAATGCTGCAGCTGTAGGTTCGTTAACAATACGTTTAACGTCTAATCCTGCAATTTTACCAGCATCTTTAGTAGCTTGTCTTTGTGCATCATTGAAGTAAGCAGGAACTGTTACAACAGCTTCTGTTACACTTTCACCAAGGTAATCTTCAGCAGTTTTTTTCATTTTTTGAAGTACAGCAGCTGAAATTTCTTGAGGTGAATATTCTTTCCCACGGATATCTACTTTAATAGATCCACCGTTTCCTGATTTAACACTATAAGGAATCATTGATAATTCGTTTGGAACTTCACTAAATTTACGTCCCATGAATCTTTTAATTGAGAATACAGTATTCTCTGCGTTTGTTACAATTTGGTTTTTTGCAGGTTGACCAACTAAACGATCACCTTTTGCTGTGTAACCAACAATTGAAGGAGTTGTTCTTTGACCTTCAGAGTTTGCAATAACCATTGGTTCATTGCCTTCCATTACTGCAACACAACTATTTGTTGTACCTAAATCGATACCAATTATTCTTCCCATAATATATTTCTCCTGTTTACATTTATTTTCTATTTTTTTTCATTATATATTAAAAATAATAATACTTTTTTCAATCGTCAACTAAAGAGGCTTACCAACTTTAACTTTTGCAGGTCTAAGAACTCTATCATGTAAAGTATAACCAGCACCAAGTTCATCAACTACAACTTCTTTATCATAATCTTCACTCTGTTCCATCATATAAGCTTCATGTAATTCAGGATCAAATTCTTCACCCTTACATGCAATTTTCTTTAATCCCCAATTCTTTTCAAGCATGGTATGTAATTGATCATTTACCATTTTCACACCATTGTGAATTGTATCAAAGTCTTTTGATAACTCAGCTGAAGTAATTGCTCTATCTAAGTTATCAAGAGGGTCTAATAAATCTTTAATGATTCCTTCATTAGCAAAACGTGCATGAGTTTCTTTTTCTCTAACTAATCTTTTTCTGTAATTATCGATGTCAGCTTGTTTTCTTAGCATATCCATTTTACATTCATCAGCAAAAGATTTAGCTTCCTCAAGTTGTTTTTGTAATTGAGCAATCTGAAAATCTTTTTCTTCTAGAGGAGAAAGTTCTGGTGCTTTTGGCTCTTCCTTATTAGGATCATCCAGTTTAATTTCTTCCTGTTTAGAATCTTCCTTAATAGGCTCTTCATCAACAACTCTTTCGATTTTAACTTCTTCTCCAGTCACTTCTTCTAGAGTTTCCTTAACTTTCTTTTTTGATTTACTACTCATATTCCTCTTTTCCTGATTATCAAAAAATTCACCCAACCAATAATCCAAAAAAGACTATAAATAGTTGAGTAATACTTTTTTTATTTTTGGAAGTCTGTAACGACTTGAATATAAAATAATAAGGGCAAATTCATTCGTCAAGTATATTTAGTACTTAATCTAATAAAATTTCTTCTTCTTCGCCAATTGCTACAAAAGTAGAGTTTTTTGAGCTCTTTTCACTATCAGAATCATCAATTTCAATTATATTTTCTTCTTCGTTAGTTTTTTCACTCTCTTCAAGTTTTTCAGCGGGTTCAATCTTTTTAGCTAATTCAAAAGACTCTTTAATTTCTATTTTTTCTACACTATTAAGAGGCAATTTGATTTTTTCACTACCTTCTACAAGTTTTTCTAAAATAGAACCAGGTTTAAAAGATTTAGGTTCACTAGTCATTGTTTCTTGAGTATTTTCTTGCTTCTTATTTGTACCATAAGAGTTTAAGAGAGAACCAAAACCGGTACCACTTAGTTTCTTTATTTGATTTGCTTTTTCATCATTTTTTTCTTTTTCAGAAAGTAATTCATCAACTTTCTCTTTAGATGAATTATCAATTTCTTCATCGATATTATCAATTTGTTTTTTGCTAACATCAGATTCAATTGATTCTAATTGAGTTATATTAAATTCATCAAGAATTGTTGAATCTTCATCAGGAACATCAAAATTAGTTGAATCTATAATTGTGGAATCAGAAATAATTTGTTCAGATTCTTCTTGTTTTAATACACCTTCAAGATTAGGTTCTAAATCTAACAAATCAACTATAGGGAGACTTTGTTTCTTTTTATTCTTTTTATTAGAGTTTCTCTCAATTTTGGAAACTGTAACCTTATTATTTTTTTGAGACTGATTTAAATCAAGATTTTCAGTAATTTTAATTTCTTCAAACTGTCTATCATCTGAGTTATCAACATTATCACTTACATTGATTGAATCTAGAGGTTTAGCTAATGAATTATTATATTCATTGATTGTACTTACAGATGATTTAAGAACTCTATCTATTTCAATAAGAGTTTCTTCTTTTTTAGTTTCAAGAGACTTTTCATAGGATTTTATATTTTCATCTTGGATTGCTGAAAATTTATTCGTAGTTAATAATTCAATTTGAGAAACAAACTTTTCTAAGTTTGCCTTAGTATCATTAACAAGAATATTTAGTTTTGCATCAAAATCTTCATTTATATTATTAAGTTTTGTTTCATAAACATTTTGTTGCTTTATTAATTCATCTAATATTACATTATGTTTTGATTGTATTTGGTCACATTGCTCATAAAGACTTTGATATTTCTCAATTTGATCATTAATACGGGATAGAGAATCATCACGAGCTGAAATTATTTCATTGAGAGCAGTTTCACCCTGACTTTGTAATTCACTTTCAAGATTTTGAAGTTGAAATTTTTGCTCTTTAACTCCAGCATCAAATGATTGCAAAATCTCATAAGTCTTAGATTCTTGACTATCTATTAGCTTACGTAGTTTTTGTAATTTAGTAGCATCACTATTTGTTTGAACTATGTAGCTATGAGTTTGGTCGGTAGCTACATTTAATTGAGCTAACATATTACGATAAGTGCAAAGAGCTTCTTTTAATTGATCCAACTCAGCACTATCAACCTCTAATTCTTTAATTCGAGAGTCAAGTTTCGAGCAAGTATCTTCTGCTTCAACTTTTTTAATATTAACAATTTCTTCTGTCTCTATTACTTTTTGATCAACCATTTTAATGGCTTTATCAGATTCATCACGAATTGTTTTTTTTACTTCATTGAGATTTAATTTATGGCTCTTTTGAATATGAAGAACAATAGTAAAAATAATTGAAAGTGCAAACAAAATTAATGGATACAATTCAAATAGACTCATATGCAAATTACCTACCTTAGTACTAAATCTATCACACTTTGCCAATTTTCACAAATAATACTGGCTTTTGGAAATTTTTCTTTATGTGAGGTCTTTTTGATAAATACAGTCTTCATATTGAATCCTGATCCACCAATAATGTCCTTATCATAACTGTCTCCAAAATATAAACAGTTCTCTGGTTTTTCGCCAATACCTTTGCATAATACATCAAAAGCATAATTGCTTGGTTTTAAATATCCAGTATCTTCACTGCTTAAAGCAAAATCCACCAAATGAGATATTCCCAATGTTTCAAGTTTTTTCTCAAGTGGGAAATCACTCAAAACAGCAATTTTAATACCTTGTTCCTTTGCCATTGTTAAAGCTTCAACCATATTTGGAAAAGCCTTAATACTTAAAAAACTTTTTGCCCATGCTTTGTAGAATTGATTATCAACCTTCTTCATTACATCTTCAATAGCTTGTTTTTCTTTGCTACCATGGATAAACAAAGAAGCCTGCTTTTCAAGCAAGCCTCTGCGAGAATTTTCCCTAGGGGGATCAATCTCTTGAGTCTTTCTATAAGCTTTACGCACGCCGTTAAATTTAAATCCAATCTTTAATGATGGGAATACTGTTCGAGCTAGTCGAACATTCATTTGCGAGCGTGAATAAAGTGTTCCATCTACATCAAGACAAAAAGCTTTTATATTATTTTCACTAACAAAACTCATAGTTAACGCTTTTTAGTTCTAGAATTTTTTGCAGTCTTTTTGACCTTTTTAATTCTTTTACTTAGAGCGGCTACGTTACCAGGTTTATTAACTTTTTTCTTAGCCCTTGCTTTACCTGCTACATGTTTTACAGGTTCTTTATCTTTTTTTTCGCCGTATTTAGAAAGAATTGGTTTATCACCCTTAGCATTTAAGGAGGCATTACGTTTTCTTTCTCTTAAACTGATTTCTAAAGGTATTTGAGAGAATCCCAAGTCTTTTCTTATACAGTTTTTCAAATACTTCTCATAAATTTCTGGGAAGTCTTTAATTCTATTTACGAAGAATAAGAATCTTACAGGAGTAATACTTACTTGAGTTCCGTACATTACTTTGTAATGACCTAAACTACCACGAGGTGGTGTATAGCTTTGAGTCCAATCTTTTAATGCATTGTTTATAACTGCAGTATCCATTCTCTTGTTAAGTTGTTTCCAAACACCCCAAATAGTATTAAGCATTGCTGAAATCCCCTGACCCTCAAGTGCAGAGATTGCAGAGATTGGAGCAAATGATAAAATTGGGAAGAAGAATCTAATTTTGTCTTTTATAGCATCAACTTCGTTTTCAAGACCTTCAAGTTCATCAATTTTATTGATAACCATTACAATACCTTTACCACGACGAACAATAAGGTTTGCAATCTTTTTATCTTGATCACTTAATCCAATTTGACTATCAATCATTAATACAACTACATCTGCCTCATCAATAGTCTTAATTGCTCTATTTACACTATAATATTCAACATCTTCATCAACTCTTGATTTACGACGAATACCAGCTGTATCTAATACAGTGAAATCTGTTCCTTTATAAACAAATGCACCACGAACAACATCACGTGTTGTACCTGCAATATCACTTACAATAGAAACATCTTGACCAACTAAAAGGTTAGTTAATGTACTCTTACCTGTGTTAGGTTTACCAAGAATTGCAATTTTAACTGTTTCTGGTTCTTCTTCTGGTTCATCTAATTGTTCTAATTCTAAGAGACCAAGTAAAGTATCTTCTAGTTCACCAATATTATTGCCATGTTCAGCACTAATACCAATAACTCTCTGATAACCAAACTTATAATAGTCCCAAAGTAAATCTTCTCTTGCAGGAGTATCAATTTTGTTTACAACTAATAATACCTTGTCTGTATAAGGACGTAAGTATTTTATAAGAATTTCATCTTCTGCTGTTACTTCCATACAATCAAGCATGAAAATAATAATGTCGCTCTTATCAATTAATGAAAGACTTTTGTTACTAACTAGTTCATCAAGACCTTCTAGTTCTTGTTTAACACCACCACTATCTACTAATGTAATAAAATGGTTACCTATTAAACATCTTTCTGGAATTGGGTCTCTTGTTACCCCAGGTGTTGGGTCAGTTATAGCTAGTCTTTTTCCAATAAGACGATTAAACAATGTTGATTTACCTACGTTAGGTCTACCAATAATTGTTACTACTGGCATTTTTTTGTTATCCAATGGTTGGGATATGATCGAATCGGTCATGCATCCACTCCCTTATGTATTTATCTATTTTTTTCGATGAGTCGTAAGTTAAACAATGAGCTGCAAATTCTTGAGCTTCTTTAAAACTTATTTCTCTTAGAATCTTTCTCACTTCAAGAAGTGCTGAAGGACTCATACTAAATTCATCCAATCCTAAGCCTGCTAAAAGCACGGCTGAGAATGGATCTCCTGCCATTTCACCACACATTCCTATAGGAATATTTGCAGCATGCGCATTATCAATTACAAGTTTAATTAATCTTAGCACACCAGGATGGAATGGTTGATATAGATAGGCTATCTTTTCATTTCCTCTATCTACAGCGATGGTATATTGTATCAGGTCGTTTGTTCCGATTGAAAAGAAATCAACCTTTTTTGCCAAATGGTCTGAAATGAGAGCAGCAGAAGGAACTTCAATCATAGTTCCCACTTTAACATTTTCGTCAAATGGAATTTTAGCAGAACGTAATTCTTGCTTTACTTGTTCTAGAATGAAGAGTACACCATCAAGCTCATCATTACCACTAACCATAGGGAACATTATATGAAGTTTACCATAAAGGGAAGACCTTAATAAGGCTCTAAGCTGTATTCTAAAAATATCTTTTCTTTCAAGGCAGAAACGAACAGCTCTCCAACCTAAAATAGGGTTTTCTTCTGATATTCCCATACCTTTTACAGCTTTATCTCCTCCTACATCAATTGTTCTTATTGTTACAGGACGGTTATCCATGGCTTCTAATACTTTTTTGTATGCTTGAAATTGTTCTTCCTCTGTAGGAGGTGCACCAGTTTTCTGCATATATAAAAATTCTGATCTAAACAAGCCTATACCATTTGCACCATTAACTATAGCTCCGGGTATCTCATCGGCTGTTTCGATATTTGCTTTTAATTCAAATGATCTTCCATCAAGTGTTACTGATGGAAGAGTTGCTATATCTTTTAATGCATCAACATGAGATTGATAAATATCTCTCATTTGGAAAAATTCTTTTGATACATTCCACTCAGGACGAATAGCAATACGCCCTATATTTCCATTTACTAAAACTTCATCTCCATTATGAACTTTTAAAGAAGCAGAACCTAATCCTAAAATAGTAGGAATGTTAAAACTTCTTGCAAAAATTGCAACATGAGAAGTTCTACCTCCAGTATCTAAACCAATTGCCTTAATATGCTTTCTATCTAAAGTAAGCATTTCTGTAGGTAATAGGGAATCTGCAATAAGAATTACATCTTCATCAAGAACGCTAATATCAGGTCGTTTTACATTAGATAATTCACCAATTAGCAATTCACTTATTTCAATGAAATCAATGGCTCTTTCGCGAATCATTTCAACATCACTTGATTGTAGGGTTGCAACCAAACCTGATGTAACACTTTCAATAGCCCAACATGCATTCAAAAATCGTATAGAAATTGATTCTTTAATTTCTTCTATATATTCAGGATCTTGTAACATGATTAGATGAGTTTCAACTATTGCTGATTGCTCAGGGTCTTTGACGGAATCAAGAAGTTTTTCTGTATTAGAAATGCAGACTTTAAATGCATTGTCTAATGCACCTAATTCTTTATCCACACTATCTGGATCGATCTTTTCTTTTATTGCTTCAAAATGATGATGACTGTAAAGTAATGCTTTACCATCAGCAAATCCCCCAGAAGCTGGAATACCATTTATAATTCTCATATGATTATATTTTAAAGCCTAATTAAAGCATTGTAAAGTATCGAATAAAAATAAGATATAATATAATATACAGTTATGAGCAATTTGAATTCAAAAAAGAATAAGAAAAACTTTTTTCTTATTCTAATAGCCTTTTTTATTCTCTCTACTATTGAATTAATTCTTTTTATTCCTCGCGTTAATAAATCAATTAACCAATCAGGAATAAAGGAGATTCTAAGTCAAAATAATGCCTCATCAATTACTAATGAAAAAGAATTATTATCAATTTACTATATTGATTTTGATGATAATCCTGTTAAATATACCATTAATAGTTATATTACATATGATAAACTTCATGATACTTTTGAATATTTAATTGGCACTCCTCCTATAAATGTTCTAAAGCAATTTTATATAAATTATATTCCATCACAAACAAAATTAATTGGCGTAACTCAAACCGAAAATGCAATCTACGTGAATTATTCAAAAGAAATTCTACAAAGTAAAAATATGAATCTCTGCTTTAAACAAATAGAAGCAACGGTTAAAAGTTTAAATAGTAATGCCAAATTAATTTTATTAATAGATGGTGAAATATATAATAGTTAAGCTGTAACTATCCCAATCTTCAATTTTCTAGATCTATAAAAAAGGAATAATGATTCAAATACATAAGATGCTAAATAAGCAATTGATGCTAAATATATTCCAGGTATTTTTACGAATACTGGTAATACATATATAACTAACAACAAAGTCCCAACATTAACAAATACAGCATAGGTTAAACTTGTTGTTTTTCTCTCTGCAACAAGAATAGCTCTAAACCAAGATATCTTTGCTGATACAAAAGGCATTACAATAAATAAGGCTAATGCAATAGGTAGATATTTTAGCGTTTCCTGAGGAGTATTTGAGATATTAACAAACCATAGTTTCCAAAGAGGTTGTACCAAATATACAATTAAATAAAAGCTCATCATTACAATTGCTACAGTTGTTACAAAGCTCTTAATAACTTTTAAATTTTCGCTACTATACTCTGCAATTATTATTTCTTGCAATGACTGACAAATAGATGTATATAAGAAAATATAAGCAAGAAGGATTGGCCATAATGCTAATGAATCAACAGGAAAAGTACCCCGAATGATACCAATGTTTAATAAAGGTCTTACTCCTAAACTAATTATAGAAGTAATAGCTAAAGGAACATAGAAAGCAATCATTTGCTTTGTATTAATATCCTTATTTGATGTTTCAGGAAGAGCATCTAGGCAAGGTTTTGCGAATATATAAGCACTTATCATTCCAGAGATAACTCCCAAAGATAATGTTATACCTCCAAGAAGAGCTCCATCAAAAGGTTTAAAGATCAATCCCAAACCAAGAACAATAGCAGCCAACCCAATTCTTATGTACATAACAATTGGAACATATTTAGATCTTCCATGTTTTATCATAACACCTTGCCATAATCTTCTATATCCAATAGTTGGAGCCCAAGGAATTAATACAACAAAGGCTCTATGGGCAGGAGTTAATAATTCAGGAGGTAAATTCATTAGATTTAAGGCTAGAAATTTAAATACTGGAGTTATGCTTAAAATAATATGAATAGACATCGTAACAATTGAAATAAATCTTTGAATAGATAATAACTTTTGATATGATGCCTTTGAAGAAGTTACCGCGGTACCTGCACTAAGCATTTGTATTACGGGACCTTCTATTAATAGAGCGAGGGCAAATGAAAAGCCAAATGCACCTAATTGATTAATCGCATCAGGCAGACGTGATATAGCACTTGTAATCATTGGAGACTCTAGTGCCATAACAACCCACATGACAGCTAGAGGTAACCATAATTTAAAAATTTTCTTTTTGGTAATCATAGCGCAACAATATATCGTTTTTATTATTAATTCTACCTATCTGGTAGGTATATATCAAAAAAACGCAAAAACTAAGTCTATTCAAACTTAGAAAGCAGTTCATCACAAAGAGAAGAATAATCTTCCTTACTCAAACCCTTTTCAAGTGTAAGGTGTGATAAAAATTCAGTATTACCCTTTCGCCCCTTAATAGGACTTAAAATTAATGACTGAACCCCTATTCCATCCTCTACTAATATTTCATATACATGCATCATTGTATCTTTCAATAATTTCTTTGATTTTACAACACCTGAGAAATCTCTATCCCATCTTGGGATTTCAAATTGAGGTTTAATTAAACATATCAAGAAATTCTTTCCACTAATATTTAATACATGTGAAGCAGCACCTGATATAGATCTAAATGATAAATCACAAACAGCACCGACAGCTGGGGGATCTAATTCCATTAAACTCATGATATTTTGCTTCTCATGAACATAAACTCTATCATCAGTTCTCATCTTCCAGTCTAATTGGTTATAACCAACATCAACACTATGTACGGCTTTTGCTCCATGTTGTAGCAAACAGTCCGTAAAGCCTCCTGTTGATGAGCCTGCATCAAGGATAACACAATCCTTAACATTAATATCAAAGGCTTCTAGAGCGGCTTCTAGCTTATATCCACCACGGGATACATATTTATCAAAAGTAAAAGAAATATTAGATTCAGTATCAATTTTTTCTTTTGGAAGAGCTAATAATTCACCATTTACCTTTACATTTTTGCAAATGATAAAAGCCGTTAATTGATCTTTTGTATATTCAGGATAATCCTGCATCAGTTTCATTAATAAAGAAATTTTTTTTGCCATACTATACCATTAACAACTTGTTAATTCTTTCAATTGATATACATTTTCCACTCTTTGAATCAATAACTGTTTTTACACCATTAATTATTGGAGAAGTTGTATGTATCTTAGTTTTAATAGGCATCTGAGTTAATTGCTTTTTAATAGAAATTTCAGGATCTGAGCCTATAACACTGTCACTTGGACCTGTTAATCCTAAATCAGTGATATAACCAGTACCTTTAGGTAAAATCATTTCATCTGCGGTTTGTACGTGAGTATGTGTTCCAACTAATACGCTAATTTTTCCATCAAGATACATTGCAAGAGCTTTCTTTTCTTCGTGGTTTTCTGCATGCATATCAACAAGAATGACATCTGTTTTATTTTTTAATTTTCTAACTTCTTCTTCACCTGCTTTAAATGGATCATCAGTTTGAGGAAGAGAGACTCTTCCTTGCAAATTTATTACTCCAATTTTAACACCTTTCTTCTCAATGATAGTAGAACCATGGCCTATAGTTCCATTTGGATAATTTAAGGGTCTCAGTAGACGGTGATCATTTTTTAAAGAGAAATATAAATCTTCTTGTTGCCATATATGATTACCACTTGTGATAACATCTACACCAAGTGAAAATATTTGATTCTTTTCTTCTTCATTTAGGCCAAAACCATTTGCAGCATTCTCTCCATTAACAATTACTATGTCAGCTCTTGTTTCTTTAATTAGTTGACCTAAACCAACAAATAAAGCTCTCATTCCAGGCTGTCCACAGATATCACCTAGCATCAATGCTGTAATATTATTTCCCACGTTATTTTCCTATTAATCTAATAAAGGGGGTTATTAACCCCCTTGTATATTATCTTGCGTATTCTGTAATACGCGTTTCTCTAATTATCGTAACTTTGATTCTACCAGGATATCTAAGCTCAGCCTCAATTCTTGAAGCAACGCCCTTAGCCATATCCTTAGCCTCATCGTCATCAACACTAGTATTATTTACTAAAATTCTAAGTTCTCTACCAGCTTGAACAGCAAAGGCTTTTTCAACACCTTCAAAACTTGTAGCAATCTTTTCAAGACTTTCAAGTCTCTTAATATAATTATCTAAAGTTTCTCTTCTTGCACCTGGACGAGCTGCACTTATTGCATCAGCAATTTGTACAATTATAGCTTCTGGTGATTTTGGTTCTACATCATTGTGGTGAGCAAGTATTGCATTAACAATAACAGGACTCTCTCCTAGACGTTTAGCATGTTCAGCTCCAAGTTCTGCATGGTTAGCATCACTTTCAGTTTCAATACCCTTACCAATATCATGTAATAAACCTGCTCTTTTAGCTATCTCAGGATCAGCTCCAATTTCACTAGCAATCATACCAGATAATACTGCAACTTCTCTACTGTGATTTAAAACATTTTGACCATAACTAGTTCTAAAGTATAATCTACCTAAAGCTCTAATCATTTCTTGACTCATGTTGTGAATACCCATATCAAATACAAGCTTTTCACCTTCATCAGCAATAGTTCTATTAACTTCTTTAGCTACTTTATTAACAACTTCTTCTATTCTTGATGGATGTATTCTGCCATCTTGTACTAATCTTTCAAGTGCAACACGTGCAATTTCTTTCCTAACAGGATCAAAACATGAAATAACTACAGCCTCTGGAGTATCATCAATAATAATATCAACACCAGTAAGTGTCTCCAAAGTTCTAATGTTACGACCCTCACGTCCAATAATTCTACCTTTCATTTCATCGCCAGGTAAACTTACTGAGGTAATTGTTGCATCACCACTTACTTCTGTTGCCATTCTTTGTATTGATGTTAAGATAATATCACGAGCAAGTTTATCAGCCTTTAGTTGGGCTTCTTGTTCGATTTTATTAATTAATACTTGAGAGTCTCTTTTTGCTTCATTCTTTAATTGTAGAATAATTGATTCTTTAGCTTCTTCTTGGCTCATATGAGCTATTTTTTCTAATTCAGTGATAACAGAATTCTCTTTTTCTTCAATAAGAGCTTCTTTTTTACTAATTACCTTAGTTCTTTCCTCAAGTTGATTCTTAATAGTATCTAGTTCAGACTGTTTTCGTTCTAAGTTTTCTTCTTTTTGAAGATTACGTCTCTCAGAACGTTGCAATTCGCTTCGTCTTTCTCTTGCTTCTTTTTCAATCTGCTGTTGTTCTTTTAACAACCGATCTCTAGATTCAAGTTCAAGTTCCTTACCCTTTGCTTCAGCATCTTTCTCTGCTTCACTCATAAGCCTTTCAGCTTTTTGTTCTGCAGAAGTAAGTTTAAATTTCGAATACAGCCAGCGCAAAATAAATCCAAGCGCTGTACCAAGAACAACAAGAAGGATATTCATTAATATTTTAACCATTATATTAAAATTCTCCTATGTTGTAATATTATTTAGTTTACGGAACAAATTACATGTTGTCAAGTTTATTAATTAAATGGGCAAACTAAAACCGCCACCATAATGGCAGCGGCTAAACCTCAATAAGAGGTATTAATTTTAGTATTTAAGGTGGTGAAGGCTTTTATCTCTCCGTCTTAAATACAAGCTCAGCTTTTACACTAAAACTTACTTGTCGGCTTTTTCTTCTTTAGTAGATTTCTCAACTAATTCTAGAATAACCATTTCAGCAGCATCGCCTTTGCGGAAACCAGTTTTTAAAATACGAGTATATCCGCCATTACGTTCAGCGTTAGCTGGAGCAATAACTGTGAATAATTTATTAAGAACTGCTTCATCCTTAATATCCTTGTTAATAATACGGCGATCATGAACACTGTCTGTTTTTGCACGAGTGATCATTTTTTCTGCCATTCTACGAGCTTCAAGAGCTTTTGCTTTGGTAGTCTCAATTCTTTCATATCTGAAAAGTGAGGTTACCATACTGCGCAACAAAGCATTGCGTTCTGCAGTGCTTCTGCTGAGCGAGTTGAAACCAATTCTATGATTCATCTTCTTCTTCCTTATTACCAGGTACGTTCACAGTGTTTTTTAGAACACTATAATCAGTCATGCCGAGGCTAAGATTCCACTCTTTAAGTTTGTCTTTAATCTCTGCAAGAGACTTCTTACCGAAATTCCTAGTTTTAGCAATTTCGTCTTCGGTTTTTTTAGTTAAATCGCCAATAGTTCGGATATTTGCATTCTTAAGACAGTTGCTAGAACGAACTGTTAATTCTAATTCTTCAACAGAGGTATTAAGAATCTTTCTTACTTTTTCCTCTTCTTCGTCAATTTCTTCTTCACTACTTATTAAAGCTTCATCGAAGTTGATAAATACGGAGAAATGATCCTTCGCAATTTTAGCAGCTTCAGCTAATGCATTAACAGGAGCGATTGTTCCATCAGTATAAATTTCTAGAATTAACTTATCATAGTCACTTCTATAACCTACACGTGTTGGTTCAATAGAATACTTTACACGAGTTACAGGACTGAAGAAAGCGTCGATAGCAATTGTACCAACTTCCTCAATATAATTCTCATTAACTTCAGAAGGTACGTAACCACGTCCTAAGTCAATTTGAATTTCCATCTCAATATTTGCATCATCCATCATTGTGAAGAGTACAAGATCCTTGTTTGTGATCTCTACCTGTCCGCGTTCAAAGTTCGCACCGGTTATTACACCAGGTCCTTTACATTCAATTAAAAGATTAACGCTTTCACAATCTTCAGGCATTCTGATCTGTAATTTCTTAAGTTGTGCGATGATATCAGAAATATCTTCTACAACGCCAGGAAGTTGATCATATTCGCTTGAGATTAAGTGAGGTACACCTTCTTCATTGAAGCTAGTGAACTTTACAGCAGTTATTGCATAACCCTGGATTGAAGATAAAAGAACTCTTCTGAGTGTATTACCGATAGTTGTACCGAATCCACGTTCAAATGGATACGCAGTGAACTTGCCGTAATTAGCTTCTACTGCATTATGCTCAAAGTTTGTTCCTTTGGGTTTTTTAAAACCCTTCAAGAGGTTTTTGCGTGCCATGGTTACTCCTTAAAGTCTGGAATACAACAAATGATTTAATAACCATCTGTCTATTGTTTTGGCGTAGGATAGGTCCCGTGGGGGACCATTCCACTATTAATAGCATCCCAAGATTTACCTTGGAAATGCCCCATAAAATTATACTCTACGTGTCTTACGTGGACGACAACCGTTATGAGGGATAGGAGTAACGTCACGAATTGAACGAACCTTTAAACCTAATACACCTAATGCACGAATTGCACTTTCACGACCAACACCTGGACCCTTTACGAAAACATGTACTTCACGAAGACCATAATCCATAGCCTTCTTAGCAGCTGTTTCACAAGTTGTCTGAGCAGCATATGGAGTTGATTTCTTAGCACCACGGAATCCAAGACCACCAGCAGATGCCCAAGAAATGGCATTTCCTTCTAGATCTGTAAGGGTTACGATAGTGTTATTGAAAGTAGCTTGTATATATACATTACCTTCATAAACAGTCTTCTTAGCTTTACGCTTTGCTGTAGCCATTAATCTACTCCTTATTTCTTCTTACCTGCAACGGTCTTCTTCTTACCCTTACGAGTTCTAGCATTAGTTTTAGTCTTCTGCCCACGTACTGGTAAGCCTTTTCTGTGACGTAGGCCGCGGTAGCAACCAATGTCCATAAGGCGCTTGATGTTAAGGGCAGTTTCTGTTCGAAGACGACCTTCAACCTTATAATTTTCTTCAATTTCCTGACGAAGAATAGTTAATTCGTCTGTGGAAAGAGTATTCATTCTTACATTTGGATCAATTTTTGTTTTTTCACAAATTTCAATCGCTGAGACATTGCCGATGCCATATAGATACGTTAGTGCGATCTTAACAGCTTTGTTCGGCAAGTCTATACCTGCAATTCTTGCCATGAATGGCCTCCTAAAATATTTCTAGAGAGGTGGCTTAACGCCGAACCTTACTTCTGTCTCTGCTTATGCTTAGGGTTTTCACAAATTATGCGAACTACCCCATTTCTTCTGATTACCTTGCATTTGTCACAAATTGGTTTGACACTTGCTCTGACTTTCATACTAAGCTCCTATTATTTTCTTGCTTTTACTTGGCTAAAAATACCATCCTGATGATGCATCTTCATTACACCCTCAACTTGTCTCATGGTATCTAGGTCTACACCTACCATGATGATTAATGAGGTACCACCAAACAACATTGCTACTGATGATGGGAAACTGAAGAATTTCTGTACTATTGTTGGAATCAATGCTATTGCTGCTAAGAAAAATGATCCTGGAAGAATAACGCGGTTTATAACTTTAGTGAGGTATTCCTCAAGTTTTTCGCTCCTGACACCAGGAACAGAACCGCCATTCTCACGGATTTGCTTAGCCATTTCCACAGGATTCATTGTAACCTGAGTATAGAAATATGCAAAACCAATGATTAACAGGGCATAGATTATCATGTAGGGGGCACCCTGTGGGCTTAACCAGTTTGCAAACGATGCTAACCAACTCACCTCTGCTCCTAAACTAGAAGCAATCTGAAGTGGGAAACTTAACAATGCTGATGCAAAGATTACTGGAATAACATTACTAGGGTTTAGTTTAACAGGAATATATGTGCTTTGTGAGCCATACATTTTTCTGCCAACTACTCTCTTAGCGTAGTTTACAGGAATCTTTCTTTCACCTGATTCTTCATAAACAACTAGAGCAACAACAATGACAAACATTGCTAAAACTACTAGAACAGATATTGGGTTGAAAGATCCATCACTAACGCCTCTGAATAGAGTTACGATAGCATCAGGGATTCTAGCAACAATACCAGCAAAGATTAATAAACTGATACCATTACCAATACCGAACTGAGTAATTTTATTACCTAGCCATACTAAGAACATGCTACCTGAAGTTACAGCTAACATTGCTATTAATGTGAACGGAATACGATCCAAGGTCATTACACCAGGAATCGAATTAGCGTAGATTGTGATAACATAGGACTGAATTAAACAAACAACAATTGTACCATATCTAGTATATTGTTGAATTCTCTTAGTCCCGTGAGGGTCTTGAGCTAACTTTCTCAAACTAGGAACAACAATCATTAACAACTGCAGAATAATCTGCATGCTAATGTAAGGCATTACACCTAGCATAAATAGCGAGAAATTCGAAAATGCCCCGCCTGAGAAGAAATTCAAATATTCGGTAAAACCGAAATTAGATGAATTACTTTGTGATAGGAAATATTGCTTAAGAACCTGAACATCAATACCAGGAATAGGAACTACTGATCCAACTCTACTAATAAATAGTAAAAGGAAAGTAATCAATATTTTCTTTCTTAACTCTTTGATTCTCATCATGTCCACTAGGGAGTTTGCCATAACGCTTACCTTTTTTTTGTTATCTAATCTCACCACCAGCTGCAACAATTTTTTCTACTGCAGAAGCTGATACCTTTAAACCTTCAATAATAACTTTTTTTGTAATTTCACCATTAGAAAGAACTTTAGCTGCTGCATTGTGACCAGAAACTAAATTAGCTTTTTTTAGTGAATCAATATTTATTATTGCTCCGTCCTCAAAATTAGCACTAATAGCACTTAAAGAAACAACTTGATATTCTTTCTTGAAAGGATAGTTTGAAAATCCTCTACGTGCTAAACGGCGATACAAAGGCATTTGACCGCCTTCGAAGCCTAGACGAACACCACCGCCGGAACGAGAGTTCTGACCATCATGTCCTCTACCACTTGCACGGCCCTTTGAAGAAGCGCCACGACCTACGATAGTTTTTTTTGTATTAGCACCGTAAGGTGCTTTAATTTGTCCTAAATTTGCCATTATTACATCTCCTCGACTTTAACAAGGTGACTAATAACGTTTACCATTCCGAGCATGTCGGGTGTATTGTCAATAATCACACTGCTATCTTTCTTTTTAAGACCGAGAGCTTTAACAGTTTTACGTTGTTTTGGAAGAGATCCAACAACACTGCCAGTTAATGTAACTTTAAATTTTTTATCAGCCATACTAACCCCACATCTCTTTCAGAGATTTTCCTCTGTTCTTAGCCATAACACGAGCATCAAATAAATGCTCGAAAGCGTCGAAAGCTGCTTTAACAGTGTTTACAGTGTTCTTTGAACCTAAAGATTTGCCTAAGATATCAGTGATACCTGCAGCATCACATAGAGATCTAACAGCACCACCAGCGATAACACCAGTACCAGGAACAGCTGGTTTGATGAGTACGCTAGCACTCTTGAAATTACCAATACATTCGTGAGGAATTGTACCATTCTTCATTGGAACTGTAATCATGCTAGTTTTAGCACGATCAACAGCTTTACGAATTGCATCAGTAACATCGTTAGCTTTACCGAAACCATAACCTACTTTACCCTTTTGGTCACCAACAACAACTAAAGCTGAGAAGGAATATCTTCTACCACCCTTAACTACTTTGGAAACACGATTGAGCTTAATAAGCTTTTCAACGTATCCGTCGTTTCTATCATCTTTTCTTGATCTTTCCACAGTGTCCCCCTAGAACTTAACGCCAGCACTTCGGGCGCCATCAGCGATGCTCTTCACGATACCATGATAGAGGTAGCCATTTCTGTCGAATACACATGTTGTGATATTCTTTTCGATCATTCTCTTACCAATCACCTCACCTAGCTTAGTTGCATCGGCAATAGTATTCTTCAAGCCTGTTAACTCTGCTTCAACAGTATTAGCTGAAACTAATGTTACACCTGCTAAATCGTCAATAACTTGAATATACATGTGGTGATTACTACGAAAAACTGTCATCCTCGGTCTGCTGGCAGTACCGGAGATGCTTTTTCTGATATGAAGCTTACGCTTTTTTAGCTTTCTAGCTTTATCAATATTCTTGTCCATCTCTTACCTACCGTTTACTTGCCGGATTTACCGACTTTACGACGAATAACTTCATCCTCATATTTAATACCTTTGCCTTTATAAGGTTCTGGTGCTCTTAGAGAACGAATTTCAGCAGCAGTTTTACCAACTAACTGTTTATCTATAGCAGAAACAATAACTTTAGTTTGAGTTTCACATACAATTGTTATGCCTTCAGGAATAACAAATTCAATGATAGTAGAATAACCTAAGTTTAAAATTAATAAGTTTTTCTTAACCTCAGCTCTATAACCAACACCGTTGATTAATAAAGTTTTTGAATAGCCTTTGGTAACACCGGTGATCATATTATTTAATAATTGACGGTATAAACCATGGAAGCTTTTACTTGCTTTAGATTCGTCTTTGCGAGTTACAATAATTTCCTTTTCTTGGATATCAAATGCAACTTCTTCACGGAAAGCCTGTGTTAATTTGCCCTTAGGGCCTTCAACAGTCAATACTCCGTCTTTTACAGATACTTTAACCCCAGCAGGTAGTGCTACGGGCATTTTACCAATACGCGACATTTCTTACCTACCTTACCAAATTGTACAGATTAGCTCACCACCAATCTTTTGTTCTGAGGCCTTCTTACCTGTAATAACGCCAGTTGATGTAGAAACTACTACAACACCATAACCATTAAATACACGAGGCATGTTACGATAGCCACAATATACACGACGACCAGGTGTTGAAACACGCTTGATGCCATGAAGTACTGGACTCTGATTATCATCATATCTTAAGAATACACGAATATTAGATACACCATCTTTTGTAACTTTTTTAAAGTTTTTAACGTAGCCTTCGTTTTTAAGAATCTTAATAACTTGAAGCTTCATCTTAGATGTGGAAATATCTACCTTTTCATGCTTAGCTAGACTAGCATTTCTTATTTTAGTTAGCATATCTGCAATTGGATCACTTACAGCCATAATTATCTCCTACCAACTTGACTTGGTAACGCCAGGAATCTGACCTTCACTTGCCAATTTACGAAAGCAAATTCTACACATATCAAACTTACGCATGTAACCATGAGGTCTTCCGCAAAGTCTACAACGGTTATATTGTCTTGTACTAAATTTAGGTTCTTTTTGAGCCTTAACAATCAATGATTTTTTAGCCATTTATTAATTCCCCTATTTAGCGAAAGGCATGCCTAACTCTTTAAGTAGAGCACGTCCTTCTTCATCGGTTTTAGCCGTAGTTACGATTGCGATATTAAGACCACTAATGCGTTCAATTTTATCGAAGTCAATTTCTTGGAATACAATCTGTTCGGTAATACCTAGAGAATAGTTTCCGTGACCATCAAATGCATGTGCCTTAACACCCTTAAAGTCTTTTACACGAGGTAAAGCAATAGAGATTAGTCTTTCAAGGAAATACCACATATTTTCACCACGAAGGGTAACCATAGCTCCAATTTCCTGACCTTCTCTAAGTTTAAAGTTAGCGATTGATTTTCTAGCCTTAGTTTTAACAACATGTTGACCTGTGATCTGTTCTAGTTCTTTTACTGCAGCATCAAGAAGTTTCTTGTTAGAAACAGCTTCGCCTACGCCTACACTTACAGTAATTTTTTCTAGAGCTGGAATCTGCATAACTGAACTGTAACCAAACTCTTTCATTAGAGATGGTGCAACTTTTTCAAGATATTTAGTCTTGAAGGTTGGTACAAATTTTTCTTCCATTATAGTACTTCCCCAGTTTTCTTTGCAAAACGAACTTTCTTTCCGTTTTCGTCGAATTTGTAGCCAATTTTTGAGATCTTTCCGTCTACAACAAGTGCAACATTAGAAATATCAATTGGAGCTTCAATATCAATGATTCCGCCCTGGTCCTGTGGACTACGCTTCTTAACTGTTTTCTTAACTAAGTTCGCGCCCTGGACGATAACCCTATTTGTATTAGGGTCTACCTTTACAATTTTACCAACTAGACCTTTGTCTTTGCCGGCTAAAATTTTTACGGTATCGTTCTTTTTAAGCTTCATAGCTGTTTTTCTCCTACAACACTTCCGGTGCTAGTGAAACAATCTTCATATAACCACTTCTTAGCTCACGAGCTACAGGGCCAAAGATTCTTTTACCGCGAGGGTTATTGTTGGCATCAATGATAACACATGCGTTATCATCGAACCTGATATAGGTACCGTCAGGTCTTCGGTATTCCTTTTTAGTGCGTACAACAACTGCTTTCAAAACATCACCTTTTTTAATGGCGCCGTTTGGAAGAGCACTTTTGACAGCAACTACTACAATATCACCAACACTAGCTACGTACCTATGGCTACCGCCCAGGACTTTAATAACCTGGACGCGCTTAGCACCACTATTGTCAGCAACGTTTAAATAACTTTGCATTTGTACCATGACGTTTCTCCTTGCTTAACGAGCACGCTCGACGACTTTTTCTAGGCGCCAGCACTTGTCTTTGCTAATATGACGACATTCGATAACACGTACTGTGTCACCTTCATGTGCATCATTCTTTTCGTCATGAGCCTTTACCTTTTTAGTAACGGTCACATACTTTTTATACAAAGGATGTAGGCTTCTAGTGTCGATGGCTACAACTACTGTTTTATCCATCTTATCACTAACAACCTTTCCTGTAAAAGTTTTTTTTCTTGATTCCATTTTTGGTCGCGCCTCTCTTAGTTTGCGGATGTGCGAATGCCTAAAGCATTTTCATGGATTAGAGTATTTAATCTTGCGATTTGTCTCTTAACTGTTCTTATAGCAAGAGGGTTTTCAACATGACCAAGAACTCTATCCATACGAATGTCTAAATACTGCTTACGAAGTTCATCACGTTTAGCGATCTGTTCTTCGAGTGTAAGGTCTCTGAATGAATTCTTCATTGTTTACTCCATCTCTCTTCTAGTTACAATTTTTGTCTTGATCGGAAGTTTTTGAGCTGCAAGAGCCAAAGCTTCACGAGCTAGTGTTTCATCAACACCACCCATTTCAAACATAACTGCACCTGTCTTAACAACAGCTACCCAACCTTCTGGGTTACCTTTACCTTTACCTTGTCTTGTTTCAGCAGGTTTTTTAGTATAAGGCATGTCAGGGAAAATTCTAATCCAAACTTTACCACCACGTTTAATGTGACGAGTCATTGCAATACGGGCTGCTTCAATCTGACGGTTTGTGATCCATTTAGGTTCACATGCCATTAGACCAATTTCACCAAATGCAACTGTGTTTCCACGATGAGCTACACCATCTCTAGTGCCTCTATGCTTTTTTCTATGAATGATTCTTTTAGGACTAAGCATTTATTAACTCCTTGCCTGTTTTGGTGAAGATTTTTTTACTAAGCCACCAGCGTCATTCTTTTTAGAGTGCTCGTAGATTTCACCGTTGAACACCCAAACTTTGATACCGATAGCACCAAAAGTAGTTCTAGCAGTTGCTACACCGTAATCAATGTCAGAACGAAGAGTATGTAGAGGAACACGTCCCTCTTTCATCCATTCTGAACGAGCAATTTCTGCGCCGCCAAGACGACCGGAACACTTGATTTTAACACCTTGTACACCGCTCTGCATTGCTTTAGCAACAGCCATCTTCATAACTCTTCTGAAAGAACCACGAGATTGTAGTTGTTTAGCAACGTTTTCTGCGATAATTTGAGCATTACCTTCAGGCTTCTTAATTTCTTTAATCTTGATCTGAACTTTTTTGTTAGAAATCTTTTGAAGTCTAGCACCAAGTTTTTCAACATTACTACCCTTTGAACCAATGATGATACCAGGGCGGCTTGTTGTGATCACGATAGTTACACGCTGAGGCTTACGGATGATTTCAACATCTGCAATATCAGCACCTTGAACTTCTGGACAACCAAGAAGAGTCTTTTTTAATAAAAGGTCTTCATGCAATGTTTCTGTATATTCTTTTGAATCTACATACCATTTTGATTTCCAAGTTTTGTTAACTCCAAGACGGAGTCCAATTGGATTAACTTTCTGGCCCATTTATTCCCCCAAATTAGCTTTTTCGTCAACAACGACTGTAATGTGAGACATTCTCTTTAGAAGAATATCACGTCTACCATGGGATCTTGGCCATACACGTTTCAAACGAGGACCTTCATCTACCATCAACATTGTAACGTAAAGAGATTCTTCATCTAATTTACTGTTAACGTTCATAGCATTTGCACCTGCACTCTGCAAAACATTTAATAAAAGCTTTGAACCTTTCTGAGGCATAGCCTCTAAGATTGCAATAGCCTCTACATAAGGTTTTCTTCTAATTAGGTTAGCCACTGGGCGAACCTTAGTAGGAGAAATATTAAGATATTTTGCTACGGCTCTATAACCTGTTACATTTTTCATATCTTACCTACCTCTTTTTCTTATCAGATGCTGCATGACCACGGAACATTCTTGTTGGAGCAAACTCACCGAGCTTGTGACCAACTAGATTTTCTGTAACATACACTGGAATCCATGTTTTACCGTTATATACGGAAATTGTGATTCCTACCATTTGAGGAATGATCGTAGAAGCACGTGAATACGTCTTGATCATCTGATTACTACCATTATTGCTAGCTTCTGTAACCCTTTTTAAAAGTTTCTCTTCAATAAAAGGGCCTTTTTTGATTGATCTTGCCACTTTCTACTCCTACTTACTTCGTTTCTTAACGATAAACTTAGTTGAAGGTTTCTTCTTAGAACGAGTATGTCCACCCTTAGTTGGTTTACCCCAAGGAGTAACAGGTTGACGACCACCGTTTGTACGACCTTCACCACCACCATGTGGGTGATCTACTGGGTTCATAACAACACCACGTACTTTTGGACGTCTACCAAGGTGTCTGCTTTTACCAGCTTTACCAAGAGTAACGTTCATGTGATCTTCATTGCCTAATTGACCTAATGTTGCATAACATTCGCCGAAGATAAGCCTCATTTCACCTGAAGGAAGTTTAACAGTTACATAATCACCTTGTTTAGCTACAATTGATGCACCCAAACCAGCACTACGAACTAACTGACCACCACGTCCAAGTGTTACTTCAATATTGAATACTTGTACACCTAATGGAATGTTCTTAACTGGAAGAGCATTACCCATTGTTAAAGGAGCATCAGGACCACTAACTACTGTAGTACCAACTTGCATACCTTTTGGAGCCAACATATAACGTTTTTCACCATCAGCATAAAATACTAATGCGATGTTTGCGCTACGGTTTGGATCATATTCAATTGTTTTAACTGTTCCAGGGATTCCAATTTTATTACGTTTAAAATCGATTACACGATATGCACGTTTATGTCCACCACCTCTACGACGTATACTAATACGACCAGCAGCACCACGACCAGCATGCTTATTTAAGCCGCTAGTTAATGATTTTTCTGGTTTTGTAGCTGTCAATTCATCAAAAACTAAAGTAGTTTTATGACGAAGAGCTGGAGTATTTGGTTTATAAGATTTTAATGCCATTTTTCCAATTTCTCCTTACACGCCTTCGATAGCTTGGATGGAATCACCCTTTGCTAAAGTTACGATAGCCTTTTTCCAGTTACCAGTTGTGCCTTTAATAGCACCACCTTTGCCTCTAGAAAATTTTGGCTTTCCTTTTACTACCATTACATTACACTTTTCAACAGTTACACTGAATAATTCAGCGATAGCACGAGTAACATCATGTTTGTTAGCTCTTCTGCTTACTTCGAAAGTGTATTTCTTGCTTTCCCCTTCACGAGCGATATTAGATTTTTCACTCAAGATAGGTGCAATTATTACTTCATCTGCTCTCATCTCTAGTTCCCCTTATTTATCGCCGTAGAAGCTATTCAAGTTTAAAGCAGCTGTTTCCATAACAATGATTTTTCTTGCATAAAGAAGTTCTTTAGCACTTAATCTATTGTATGAAAGCACATGCAAGTAAGGGATGTTCTTTGCAGCACGACGTACTAATACATCGTCATCCTTGAGAATAATTGTTGTTCTATTCTCGTTACACTTGAAGTTCTTTAGGATTTCAGCGAGATCTTTGGTCTTGCCGTTTTCGCTAGTAAAATCTTCCACAACTACCAAACGTTCATCTGAAACGCCTAAAGAAAGAAGTGATCTCATTGCAAGACGCTTCATCTTTTTAGGTAATTGGTAACTGTAATCACGAGGTTTAGGTCCGAAAATGGTACCACCACCAACATGTACAGGAGATTTTTTATCACCAAAACGTGCATTACCAGTTCCCTTCTGCTTGAAAGGCTTAGTATTGCTGTAATTGACCTCAGCACGGGTCTTTGTGCTTGCTGTACCAACACGGCGATTAGCAAGTTCATTATTTACGGCATAATAAATGCTACCGTCACTAACTTCTGTGTTAAAAACTCTTTCATTTAACTCAATAGTTTTGATTTCGCTACCGTTAGTAGAAAAGACTTTATATTCCATTATCTCGCACCTACTTCTTTATCGCTTTTTTAACGATGACAACGCTTTGAGATGGACCAGGAATAGCACCCTTAACCATAAGTACTTGCATGTTTTCATCAACTCTAACTACTTTTAAGTTTTGAGAAGTTGACTGAACTCCACCCATTCTACCAGCCATATGACGACCTTTAAAAACGCGTGATGCATCAGCTGCCATAGCAGTACCACCGATGTCTCTGTGGAACTTAGAACCGTGAGTTGCACGTCCACCCTTAAAACCGTGGCGTTTCATACCACCAGCGAATCCTTTACCCTTTGAGGTACCTGTTACATCTACGAATAATGCGTCGTTGAAAATATCAACTCCGAGTTCGTCACCTACTGTAACTTCCTTATCATAATTACGGATTTCTACAAGGTTCTGCTTTGGTTCGCATGTGTCCTTGAATTGTCCTGCATAAGGTTTGGTAATGGTGCTCTTTTTCTTGTTCACTGAACCAAGAACAACAGCTGAATAGCCATTCTTCTCTTCTGTTCTTTGACCAATAACAACATTGCCCTCAAACTTTATTACTGTCACAGGAGTTAATCTGCCTTGAGCATCAAATACCTGTGTCATTCCAACTTTTTTGCCGATAAGCCCTAACATTTCTTACCTCACCTCTTTACTGTTTAATCTCTACATCAACGCCAGCTGGAAGCTCAAGTTTCATGAGTGCATCCATTACCTGGGAAGTAGGATCTAAAATGTCAATAAGACGCTTGTGTGTTCTCATTTCAAACTGCTCACGGGCCTTTTTATTGACATGGGGCGATTTCAAGACAGTGTACTTATTGATACGAGTTGGTAGAGGTACCGGACCTGATACTTTTGCGCCGGCTTTTACAACTGTCTGAACGATTGCGTTTGAACTTTGTTCTACAAGTTCAACATCAAAACCTCTCAATCTAACTCGAATTCTTTCTTTAGCCATTATTCCTCCAAAAAACGGGCCCTGTCAGTTATTATTTCAACTGACAAGACATTCGCTCATAGAATTATTCGATGATTTCAGTAACCTGTCCAGAAGCAACAGTTCTACCACCTTCACGCATAGCGAAGCGGAGACCTTTGTCCATAGCAACAGGGTGAATCAATTCAACTGTAAATGTTGTGTTATCACCAGGAAGAACCATCTGCTTATCTGCAGGAAGTTCTACAGCACCTGTAATATCAGTTGTACGGAAATAGAACTGAGGACGGTAGCCTGTGAAGAATGGTTTGTGACGACCACCTTCTTCCTTGTTTAATACATATACAGTACCTACAAACTTTTTATGAGGTGTAATTGATTTTGGTGCAGCAAGAACCTGACCACGAACAACTTCCTTCTTATCAATACCACGAAGTAATGCACCGATGTTATCACCAGCTTGTCCGTCGTCTAGAAGTTTGTTAAACATTTCAACACCAGTAACAACTGAGTCTTTAGTGTCTTTGATACCAATGATTGATACAGGATCATTAACATGGATAACACCACGTTCGATACGACCTGTTACAACAGTACCACGACCTGAAATTGAGAAAATGTCTTCAATTGGCATTAGGAATGGTTTATCTACATCTCTTTCTGGAAGAGGAATGTAAGAATCCATTGCATCTAATAATTCTTCAATACATGCTGTTTTTTCAGGATCATCAGGATTGTTTAGAGCTTCAAAAGCAGAACCACAAATTACAGGACAGTTTTCACCATCGTAACCGTTTTCTGTTAATAATTCTCTCATTTCTTCTTCAACTAATTCGATTAGATCTGGATCATCAACTTGGTCAGTTTTGTTAACAAAAACAATAATTGAAGGAACACCAACTTGACGAGCTAATAAGATATGCTCTTTAGTTTGTGCCATAGCACCATCAGTTGCAGCTACAACGATGATTGAACCATCCATTTGTGCAGCACCAGTAATCATATTCTTGATATAGTCTGCGTGACCTGGACAGTCAACGTGTGCATAGTGTCTGCCTGTTGATTGATATTCAACGTGACGTGTGTTGATTGTAATACCGCGTTCTTGTTCTTCTGGTGCATTATCGATTGCATCATAAGCTAGAGCCTTGTCGCCAAATTTTCTAGCACAATAAAGTGTAATTGCTGCGGTTAGAGTTGTCTTACCATGGTCAACGTGACCAATTGTTCCAACATTAACATGAGGCTTAGTTCTCTCAAACTTCTCTTTAGCCATCTCTTTCCTCCCGTGCCGAAACGTAGTCGGTCACAAAAAAAATTATTATGTGCTTATAAAGGAAAATCCTTTATATCTGCATTGAGACAAACTAAATTATAGCCATACTTTGAAAGAGGAATCCAGAGGTAGAAAAGCCTCAAAGGGCTAGCCTACATAGCATAAGTTTGAAAAAAAACTCATATTCTGGAACCATCAATCGACTGTAAGGGTCAATTTGTTTGGCTCGCTTTCACTTCGAAGGACACAAGTCTCTCCTAAGTGAACCTTGATAAATATATCTAAAACACAATTTTATGTCAACCCACTAATTACTTGCGTAGGAAAGATAAAATAATTATTTAAATAATATTAAAAATATAAACATATGAGTTGCATAAAAAATTGTATATAACATGTAAATTAGCATTCTAATTCACTAAAAACTCATAATCCATAAAATAATTTATAATTATATGCATTTTAAAAATTTATCATTTTTATTAGATATTCTTAACTTTCAATACAACAAGTTATAAAAAATACTTATATGTATTACTTTGATAAAATATAAAAGCTTAGGTTAAAAAAAATCAGACAATCTAATGACTGTCTGATTTTTTTATTCAAATAGAATAAATTACCATCTGAAGTGAGAGAAAGCTTTGTTTGCTTCTGCCATACGGTGAGTATCTTCTTTCTTCTTGAAAGCAGAACCTGTATTAGCATATGCATCTAGAATTTCACTAGAAAGCTTTTCGCTCATTGAGTGACCATTACGAGATCTTGATGCTGAAATAATCCAACGCATTGAAAGAGCTTCACTACGATTTGCATTAACTTCAGTTGGAACCTGGTATGTTGATCCACCAACACGACGACTTTTTACTTCTACTAAAGGTTTAACATTTTCTAGAGCTTTTAAGAAAACTTCTAGTGCATCTTCACCAGACTTCTTAGCTACTGTTTCTAGAGCTGTATAAACAATTTTTGTACTTACTGATTTTTTGCCATCAACCATCATATGACGGATGAACTTTTCAACGGTAACATTACCAAATCTTGCATCAGGCAAAATATCACGCTTAGCAGCGGTTTTTCTTCTTGACATTTTATTTTCTCCTTATGCTTTTGGCTTCTTAGCACCATACTTAGAACGACTTCTCTTACGATCAGTTACACCTAATGTATCTTTAGCACCACGAACAATATGATAACGAACACCAGGTAAATCCTTAACACGTCCACCACGAAGAAGAACAACAGAGTGTTCCTGTAGGTTATGGCCGATACCAGGGATATAAGCGGTTACTTCAATACCGTTTGACAAACGAACACGAGCTACCTTTCTTAAAGCAGAGTTTGGTTTTTTAGGAGTTACTGTCATAACTCTTGTACAAACACCACGTTTTTGAGGGCAACTTTCTAGAGCAGGAGACTTAGTCTTGTTAGCCTGAGTACTTCTACCTTTTCTAATTAGCTGATTAATAGTAGGCATCTTTTGGATACACTCCCTTAATTATATTGTGACCCGCATTTCTTCTCACTTAAATGGGATCTATGCACTTATTACTAAATGCATTTCCATGAAAAACACAGCCAGCATGGACTCTCCAAGCATTCAACTAATAACACACTAAAAGACCTGTTATGCCAACAGGCATAACAAATCTTCGTTAATATTATTAAGCTTTGGTAGAATCAACCATATTTCTCGAATTACCATCTTCTATACCCATCTCATTAGCCATTGCCTCTCGACGTTTAGCTACTTGTTGCTCTTCAGCAACCTGTGAGTTCTCAAGTAGAGCCTCATCAGCAAGATGAACATTTCTATATTTCTTCATACCTGTACCTGCAGGAATTAAATGTCCAATAATAACATTTTCCTTCAAGCCACGTAACTCATCCTTTTTACCTGCTATTGCACTTTCTGTCAAGACCTTTGTTGTCTCTTGGAAAGAAGCGGCAGAAATAAATGAATCAATTGCTAGAGCCGCACGAGTAATACCTAATAGTAGTGGTTTAGCTATTGCAGGTTGACCACCTTCGGAAACTACTCTTTGGTTTTCTTGTCTGAAAGAATGCTTATCAACTTGTTGGCCATGTACAAAATTTGTATCACCAGCACTGATAATGTCAACCTTTCTTAACATTTGTCTAACAATAATACCAAGGTGCTTATCATTAATATCTACACCCTGCATTCTATAAACTTCTTGAACTTCGTTAACTAAGAATGATTGTAGTGCATTTTCACCAAGAATTTCAAGTATATCATGAGGACTAATTGATCCATCACATAATGGCTCACCAGCTTCAACTGTATCTCCATCTCTAACTAACATATGTTTGCTGAGAGGAACTAAGTGTTTATAACTGTGACCGTATGAATCATTAATTCTAACAATTCTCTTACCCTTAGAAATACTCTTTTCTGTTTTACCAGTTTTTTCATCCTTAGCAGTACCAACCATTTCAACAACACCAGATACTTGTGCAAGAACTGCAATGTTCTTAGGTTTACGAGCTTCAAATAATTCACCAACACGAGGAAGACCACCAGTAATATCAGCTGTTTTTGTTCCACTCTTTAGAAGTTTAGCAATACTTTGTCCGATTTGTACTTTTTCATTATCTTCACATAGTAAATATGTTGCACCAGGTAATTGGTAAACTGCAAGTTCTTCGCCCTTACCGTCTTTATGACTAGTAATAACGATTGTAGGTTGTAGAGTTTCAAGTGCATGTTCTGTGATCTTTCTTTCAACGTTACCAGTTTCAAGATTCTTTTCTTCGATCAGTGTAGAACCACTCTTAATATCTCTATAAGATACATAACCTGAAGCTTCACTAATAAATGGTTCACTGAATGGGTCAAAACTTACAATTGGTTCACCAGTTTCAATTAACTGACCAATTTTAATTTCTTTACCAAGCTCACTACCAATTCTGATAATTGCTTTTTCAGTTTTATTTACTATAACTACTCGGCCATTAATTTCTCTAACAGTACCATTATAAGCAGATACAACATCTTCACCATTCTTGGTGTAAATAGGCATACCCTTTGCAACAATACTTCCATTAGATACTAATAGCTTATCATATGAGCCTTCTCTAATTTCATTAACAATTAATTCATAAATTAAGAAACCTTTTCGTGAGAATACTGTAACCCCATCTTCTTCTCTAACAACTCTCTTACCAAGGATATCGGTAATGATAATTGGAGATTTGAATGATAATGTGTTATTTTCACTTGAAGTAGATGCAGTACCACCAACGTGGAATGTTCTCATAGTTAACTGTGTACCAGGCTGACCAATAGATTGAGCAGCAATTGTACCAACAGCTTCACCAATTTGAACTGATGCATTAGTTGCAAGGTTACGTCCGTAACACTTTCTACATACACCATGCTTAGCTTCACAAGTAAGAACAGTTCTTAAGAATACTTTCTCAATTCCTGCTTCTTCAATTGATTTAGCTTGAACTTCATTAATTTCTTCATTAGCTGGAGCAAGTACTTCACCTGTAAATGGATGAAGAACGTCTTCAACTGGACAACGGCCAACTAGGCGATCGCTAAGAGATTCAACAACATCGTCGCCGTCCTTAATAGCTGCTCTCCAAATACCGTTAATTGTATGACAATCCTCTTCATTAATAACAACATCTTGAGATATATCAACAAGACGTCTTGTTAAATAACCAGCTTCAGCTGTCTTAAGAGCTGTATCGGATAAACCTTTACGAGCACCATTGGTTGAAATAAAGAACTCAATAATTGAAAGACCTTCTTTGAAGTTTGACTTAATTGGGAATTCAATAACATCACCAGTAGGTTTAGCCATCAATCCACGCATACCACCAAGTTGTCTAATCTGAGTCTTACTACCACGGGCACCAGAGTCAGCCATCAAGAACAAAGAGTTAAATCCATGTTGATCTTTCTTTAGTTCACTCATTAGCTCATCAGCTAGTTTATCATTTGCATCAGTCCAAACCTCAATAACACGGTTATAACGTTCGTTCTGAGTGATACTACCACTATCATACTGAGCCTTAATCTCTGCATGCTTAGCATTAGCATCTGCCATGATAGCTGCTTTACCATCAGGAATAATCATATCAGATAAACCAATTGTAGCACCGAAAACAGTTGCAAACTTAAATCCAACGTCTTTTACAGCGTCAAGAAGTTTAACAGCTACAGAGTTTTCTCTTTCTTTAATTGTATTACCGATAAGTTTCTTAAGCTCTTTATCACCTAATACGCTATTCTGGAATGGAATACCTTCAGGTAATACGGAGTTAAAAATTACTCTACCAGCAGTAGTTAAAATCTTTTCTCCATTTGGCAATCTATAACGAATTGGAGCATTGTAAGATAGGGAACCACTATCAATGGATAATTCCAATTCATTAATATTATCATAGAAGTGATTTTCACCCTTTGCACCAGGCATTTCTCTTGTTAAATAGTTAACACCAAGAACCATATCCTGTGATGGGAATGCAATTGGTTTACCATTAGCTGGGTCAAGAAGGTTAGTAGCACTTAACATAAGTGTCCAACATTCTAACTGAGCAGCAGAGGTTAGAGGAACGTGAATAGCCATCTGGTCACCATCGAAGTCAGCATTAAATGCATGACATACAAGTGGATGAAGCTTAAGAGCTTTACCATCAACTAATACAGGTTCAAAAGCCTGAATACCAAGTCTATGAAGTGTAGGAGCACGGTTTAACATAACTGGATGTTCACGTACGACATCATCTAAGATTGACCATACTTCATCTGTTTCTTGTTCAACTAAGCTCTTTGCTTTTTTAATATTATATACAACACCTTTTTGTACAAGTTTCTTCATGATGAAAGGCTTGAATAATTCAAGAGCCATCTTAGAAGGAACACCACATTGGTGCATACGTAGTTCAGGACCAACAACGATAACGGAACGACCACTATAGTCAACACGTTTACCAAGTAAGTTCTGTCTAAATCTACCATTCTTACCTTTAAGCATATCAGAAAGAGATTTAAGAGCTCTATTATTTGCACCTCTAACAACTCTTTTTCTCTTAGAGTTATCGAATAGAGCATCAACAGCTTCTTGTAACATTCTCTTTTCATTTCTGATAATGATATCAGGAGCATGTAATTGTATAAGTCTTGATAGACGATTGTTACGGTTGATTAAACGACGATATAAGTCATTTAAATCAGATGTAGCAAAACGACCACCATCCAACTGTACCATCGGACGTAAATCTGGTGGAATTACAGGGATAACAGTTAAGATCATCCATTCAGGCTTATTTACAGAGTTTCTAAAGCTTTCACAAACTTCGATTCTCTTATATAGGTGTTTATCAGTCTTGCCCTCTTTAGCTCTCATTTCCTCACGAAGTTCGTAAGATAGCTTTTCAAGGTCAAGATTTTGTAATAATTCACGAACAGCCTCAGCACCCATGCCGGCTTTAAAGCCGTCACCGTACTGTTCTTGTGCTTCGTAGAATTCATCTTCGCTCATTATTTGTTTTTCTTTGAGCTCAGTATCACCTGCTGAAATAACAATATATTTTTCGTAGTACAATACACTTTGAAGAGCTGAACGTGAAATATCTAATAATAAACTCATTCTTGAAGGAACTGAGCGGTAGTACCAAATATGAGATACTGGAGATGCTAATGTAATGTGGCCCATTCTCTCACGACGAACCTTTACATTAGTAACTTCAACGCCACAACGATCACAAACCACACCCTTATAACGGATGGATTTGAATTTACCACAGTAACATTCCCATTCTTTAGTTGTACCAAAGATTTTTTCACAGAACAATCCGTCTCTTTCAGGACGCAAAGTACGGTAGTTGATAGTCTCAGGTTTCTTAACTTCACCATAAGACCAAGCTTTAATCTTTTCTGGTGAGGCTAATTTTATAGTAATACTATCGAAGTCTTGAATTTCTTTCATATCCGTTTTACTCCTGATTAGTTAAGAGGTTGTTTCTCTTTCTTAGCGATTAATTCTTCATCCCTTTCGGTTAGAGGAACTTGTCTACCATTATTGTCGTAGACGGACATGTCTAATGCAAGACCACGGATTTCTTGTACAAGAACATTGAATGCTTCTGGCATACCAGCGCTTGAGGAAGGTTCACCTTTAACAATGCTTTCATAAATCTTAACACGACCTGTCATATCATCACTCTTGATGGTTAACATTTCTTGTAAAGTATTAGCAGCACCATAAGCTTCAAGTGCCCATACTTCCATTTCTCCAAGTCTCTGACCACCAAATTGTGCTTTACCACCAAGAGGTTGTTGAGTAACAAGAGAATAAGGACCAGTAGCACGTGCATGCATTTTATCATCAACTAAATGGTGTAGTTTCAAGTAGTATATGTAACCACAGAATACTGGGTTAACAAAAGGTACACCTGTTCTACCATCATAAAGTGTCTGTTTACTGTTTCTAGGTAAGCCAGCTTCTTCCATTGCATCTTCAATTTGATCCATTGAAGCACTCTGGAATACAGGAGTGGAATACCATTTATCTAGTGCAACAGCTGCCCAACCAAGTTGAGTTTCCATTAACTGACCGATGTTCATACGAGATGGAACACCAAGAGGGTTAAGACAAACATCTAAAGTTGTACCGTCAGCCATGTAAGGCATGTCTTCTTCAGGAAGAATTCTTGAAACAACACCCTTATTTCCGTGACGACCAGCCATCTTATCACCTTGACGTAACTTACGTTTTGTTGCAACAAGAACCTTTACAGATTCATCTACACCAGCTGGAAGTTCGTCACCATTATTCTTAGTAAGACGTTGTACATCAATAACTGTACCTGAAGTACCATGTGGAACTTTAAGAGATGAATCTCTAACTTCTTTAGCTTTCTCACCAAAAATAGAGTTAAGAAGTTTGAATTCAGGTGTAGTATCACCTTCACTCTTTGGAGTTACTTTACCAACAAGGATTGATCCAGGTTTTACAAAAGTACCAATTCTTACAATACCATCTTCATCAAGTTGTTCTAGCATTTTTTCACTAGTATTAGGGATATCATTGGTTAACTTTTCAGGTCCCAATTTAGTTTCTCTAACGTCAATTGTATATTCTTTAATATGAATTGAAGTAAAGATATCTTCTCTAACAACTTTTTCACTGATTAAAACAGCATCTTCATAGTTGTAACCATTCCAAGGAACGAATCCAACTAAAATGTTACGACCTAAAGCTAATTGACCTTGTTGTGTTGCAGGACCATCAGCTAATACAGCACCAGCTTCAACTCTCTGACCTTTCTCGATAATTGGTTTTTGATTTAAACAAGTATCTTGGTTGGTTCTAGAGAACTTCTGCATTTCGTATGTATCAACTACACCTTCAATATCAACATTGTCTGGTTTAATGATTACATGAGTTGAAGAAACATATTCAACAACACCTGCTCTCTTAGCTTTTACTAGTACACCAGAGTCGTAAGCAGTCTTTCCTTCCATACCAGTACCAACACGAGGAGTTTCAGGGAATACTAGAGGTACTGCCTGTCTCTGCATGTTTGATCCCATAAGAGCACGGTTTGCATCATCGTGTTCTAGGAATGGAATAAGAGATGCTGCAACTGAAATAACCTGTTTAGGGCTAACATCCATGTAAGAAATTTCTTTGGCTTCACGAGTACCGTAGTCACCACTCTTTCTTACTGGGATATCTTTTTCTAAGAAGTTACCTTCAGCATCAATTTTTGCAGATGCCTGTGCGATAAAGTATTTCTCTTCATCATTTGCATCTAAGTATTTGTATTCTTTCTGAGATACACCATCTACAACTTTTCTATAAGGAGTTTCTAAGAAACCGTACTTATTGATTCTTGTATAGTTTGCAAGTGAAAGAATAAGACCAATGTTTGGACCTTCAGGAGTTTCAATAGGACACATTCTACCATAGTGAGTATAGTGTACATCACGAACCTGGAAACCAGCTCTATCTCTTGATAAACCACCTGGGCCTAAAGCAGTAAGTCTTCTTTTATGTGTTAATTCAGCTAATGGGTTAACTTGGTCCATGAACTGTGAAAGTTGAGATGATCCGAAGAATTCTTTAAGAGCAGCGATAATTGGCTTAATTGAAATTAAGTCAGAAGGCTTTGAACTCTCAGATTCTAGGTTCATTCTATCTTTTGCAATTCTTTCCATACGTGAGAATGCACTCTTCAATGAATTTTCTAATAATTCACCAACACATCTAACACGTCTGTTACCTAAGTTATCAATATCATCAATGTGGTAAATAGAGTCATCTTGTTTACTGTAAACCTTAATTAGGTATTCCATTGTGTTAACGATATCTGATGTTTCTAAAACAGTACAAGAAGTATCTTCTTCACCGTTTTCATCAAGCTTAGCACCGAATTTCTTGTTAAATTTATAACGACCAACAGCACCTAAATCATAACGACGTTCACTCATGAACATGCCAGGTAGGTCTTTTTCAGCTCTCTCTACTGCAATCATTTCACCAGGTTGTAAAATCTGATAAATATGTGAAAGAACAGCTTCTTTAGTTGGTTCGTCGAATTCATCAACTACAAGATTTGAAGAACCTTCAATTTCGAGACAATTTAAAATTGCTTCGTGTCTTAAAGTATCTTCAGATTCTAAGTCAACAACTTCTAATTCTGTAAATTTGTTTTCAATTAACTGGTCGATTTCATGAGGGTGAAGTTCAGAACCGGCTTTCATGTAAAGCATTTTTACATCTGTACCGTCTTCTGCTAATTCAGTAACCCATAAATCTTGAGCAATATAACGTGCATCAAGAGAGTCTTTAACTGCTTGATCGTTTGTTAGAGCTACTACTTCAGTTTTATAGAAACTTTTAATAATTTTTTCACGAGTATTGATACCTAAAGCACGTAGGAATAAAGTTCCTAAGATTTTCTTCTTTCTATCAATCTTTGTGTAAATTGCTTTTTTCTTTTCATCAATTTCAAATTCTAACCATGAACCACGGTAAGGAATAATTCTTGATGAATATACATCTTTTTCATAGGAGAAAATAACACCAGGAGAACGGTGAATTTGTGAAACCACAACTCTTTCAGCACCATTAATAATAAAGGTACCTCTTTCACTCATAATAGGGATATCACCAAAGAAAATTTCTTTTTCTCTGATTTCTCCATCTGGAAGTTCTAAGCTAATGGTAGCAAAAACTGGAACACTATAAGTTCGTCCTTTCTTTTTACATTGAGCCTCTGTGAATTTTTGTCCTGCATGGTCAATATAATAGCCATTATATACTAAACGCATTTCCCCATTTGTACTTTCAATTGGGAATGTATTTTGAAATACTGCTTCTAAGCCAGAAGGATTAATAAGTTGATCCTTATGACCTTGAAAACTACTATTGTATTGTAAAAAACGCTCGTAAGAGTCCAACTGAACCCCGATGAGGTTTGGTAGGTCACAAACTTCATAGAAATCAGAACCGATGTATGTGCGTTTTATGGATTTGCCTAAGGCACCCATCATCTACCCTCCAAAGTCAACTAAGTTACCTTAGTCGGTGCTATGCACCTATTACCCCATAAATATGGGAAGTGAAAAGACACGTAAAGCCGCCAGTAAATGGAGGCTAAATTGCCTTTATAAACAAGGCGAAATAAAACAATTGCCTGGTTTACCAAGAGATAAACCAGACTTTGTACTATTATTCAGCAGCAACAACTTCTACAGTACAACCAGCTTCTTCTAGTTGACCCTTGATAGTTGCAGCATCTTCTTTGCTAACAGCTTCTTTAACTGTTGAATCGCCAGCTTCAACTACACCCTTAGCCTCTTTAAGACCAAGACCTGTGATAGCACGAACAGCTTTAATTGCAGCAATTTTTTTCTTTGCATCTGCAGCTTTAAGAATAACGTTGAATTCTGTTGGTTCATCAACAGCTTCAGCAGCAGCAGCTGGACCAGCAGCAACAGCAGCAGCAGCAGTTACACCGAACTTCTCTTCCATCATTGTGATTAATTCTGATACTTCTAGTACAGACATGTTTGCGATTGAATCTAAAATTTCTTCTTTAGTAGCCATATTACCTTCTCCTTAGGAGTGTTTAATTTTGTACAACAATAGCAGGTTACGAAACGAAGACTAATGTTGTTTGTGAGTTATTATTCAGCGCTAGTTGCTTCTGCAACTGCTTCGCCGTTTTTTTCTGTGTAAGCTAATAGAGTAGCAGCAAGTTTTTGAACTGGAGCTTTCATTGTACCCATTAAGGATGCAATTAATTCTAGTCTACTTGGAAGTTTACTATATGCTTCTACTTGTGCAGCAGAGAATGCTTTACCATCGAAATAAGCACTTTTAACCTTCATAGGGTTACCGTTACTAATTGATGCATATAAAGCTTTTGCTACTTCATTGCTTGAATCACCTTTTGAAAGTGCAACTGCTGTAGGACCAACAAATTCACCATCAAAGTCATTCATGCCAAGATCTCTCATAGCGATTTTTGCATAGTTGTTTTTTACAACACGGAATGCACCATCACTTTTGATAAGTTCTTTACGAAGAGCTGTAACTTGTTCTACTGTCATTCCGCGATAATCTGCGAAAATATAGCCATTGTACTGTTCGAACTCATCACGTAATTCTTTTACTGCGCTTTCTTTAGCGGGAGTTATGCGAGCTTTCTTATCCATTGCAATTTCTCCTTATACTTCAGCCATGAAGTCTTTAACACCAACACGAACACCAGGGCCCATAGTTGATGATAATGCGATAGAAAGAACGAAATCGCCCTTTGCATCTGCAGGCTTCTTACGAAGGATTTCTTTTAAAGCAACTTTTGCATTTTCGCTTACTTTATCAGCATCCATACCAACATTACCAATAGCTAAATGAACTACACCAGTCTTGTCAGATCTAAATTCAACACGACCCTTTTGTAATTCTTCTAAAGCACCTTTAATGTCAAAAGTAACAGTTTGAGTCTTAGGGTTAGGCATTAAACCTCTTCTACCAAGGATAGGACCTAAACGACCAACGTCTTTCATCATGTCTGGTGTTGCTACTGCTACATCAAAATCTAACCAACCACCACGGATCTTATCGATTAAATCGATATCACCTACGTAAGTTGCACCTGAATCTTTAGCTTCTTGAACCTTATCACCCTTACAGAATACTAAAATTTTCTTCTGTTCTTGGAATTGGTTAGGAAGTACACAAGTGTCACGAACTGTTTGGCTCTTCTTTAATTGAAGATTAACAGATAGATCAATGCTTTCTGTGAACTTTGCAAAAGATAGTTCTTTGATTAACGCAGAAGCTTCTGCTAAAGTGTAATTCTTTTCACTATCAATTTTTTTAACTGCTTCAAGATATTTTTTACCGTGCTTCATATTATCTCTCCACCTCTACGCCCATACTTCTACAAGTACCTGCGATGATTTTCTTCGCTGCTTCGATGTCATTTGCATTTAAATCTGCCATCTTAACATTTGCGATTTCTGCTAGTTGTGCATCTGTAATTTTTCCCACTTTAGTTGTGTGAGGAACACCACTACCTTTAGAAAGACCTAAAGCCTTTTTAATAAGTACTGCTGCAGGTGGAGTCTTCAAAATAAATGAGAAGGTCCTATCTGAATATACAGTGATAATAACAGGGAGGGTTAATCCAGGTTCGTAAGACTTTGTCTTATCATTGAACTGCTGAACAAATTGAGGGGCACTAACGCCATGAGGGCCTAAAGCAGGACCGATTGGTGGTGCTGGTGTAGCCTTTTGGGCAGGACACTGAAGCTTAATAACTGCAGTTACCTTTTTCTTTGCCATAGTTTTTCTCCTTACATAGCCGAGCCTGGTCTGAGTTGACCGTATGTTTCGGGCTCCTATGCTGGTTATAACGCCCATCATACGATGGGCTCCCACCTTTCCAAATAAACATACTTTGGAGAGGAGTATAAACAATATAAATTAACGAATTTGTAAAAAAACAAGATTTACGTTCTACTGAACGATAAAGATCTCAGCGGCTTCGCTAATACCGCTTTTAAAATTATACGTATTTTTCTACTTGTTCGAAGTCAACTTCGACAGGGGTAGATCGGCCGAATATACCGACACTTACTGTTAACTTACCTTTTTCAAGATTAACTTTCTCAATTTCACCTGAGAATGTATCAAAAGGACCATCAACAATTTTCACAGATTCTCCAACACTGAAGCTCTGTCTAGGTTTGAAAACCTTATCCTGAGGAACTTCACCAGTTTTCTGAAAGATTCTTTTTACTTCGATATCGTTTAATGGTTTTGGTTTTGCTCTGTTGCTAGATGTCAAGAATCCGGTTACACCTTGAATTCTTTTAATTTCGCCACAATATTTCATCCAGGTATTTTCTGGCAAGTCAAGTTCAACAAGAATATAGCCAGGAAGGATTTTCTTCTTAACTTCTTTTTCTTTGTCGTTTCTAACTTCTAATACAGTTTCGAAAGGAACTTTAACCTCAGTACAGACCTCAGCGAAATCTTCACTGTTCTCTCTAAGTTTATTTATTGTTCTTTCTATTTTCTGTTCATATCCTGTGTAGGTATTAACTACGTACCAACCTTTAGCCATTTTACTTCCTAATTAAAAAATCTTATATAACAATTGTAACAATATGTAGTCTACTAAACCTAAAGTTAAAGCGAATACAATAACAGAGACTATTACAACACGTGTAGATATTGCTACTTGTTCTCTTGTTGGCCAAACAACTTTTCTAAGTTCTTGACGTGATTCTTTGAAAAAACTAGTGATTTTACTCATATTTATTTACTCCGTAATCTTCTGTGAAGATAATTCTCAGTACCCCAAATAGAGAGGCATAACACAAACCTATGTATAATGCTAAATCCCAGCAATACTGAATTACTGAGATTTTACACCACTTTTAGATATAAATCAATTCGAGAAACCAACAGGTCAAGTAGGATTCGAACCTACAACACCCGGTTTTGGAGACCAGTGCTCTAGCCGTTAGAGCTATTGACCTGTAAGTTTCTCGATTGAAATTATGTTATTTAATTTTTGCTTCTCTATGTAAAGTATGCTTGTGTTCAAAAGGACAATACTTATTAAGTTCAAGCTTACCTGGTGTGTTACGGCGATTCTTTTGAGTTGTGTAATTCTTTTGTTTACACTCTGTACACTGTAGTGCGATCTTTTCTACAGGTCCTTTTTTCTTTCCAGCCATATACTTACTCCTTGGCAAATCAATGCCATTTAATTCCTTAAATTTATCATTGGTAGATTATCTAAGAGCCCCCAAGCAGATTTGAACTGCTGACCCCCACCTTACCGAGGTGATGCTCTACCACTGAGCTATAAGGGCATTTGCGAAAATCTGCAAAAAACCGATACACGCGAGATAAAACATAACAAAGCTTATTCTTTTTGTCAACCAATTACAAGTTTTTTTTCGTATTTATATAGTTTATTTTTCACATACTATCTCTTTTGATTAAAAAAGTTACTTCTATCTTGTATATGAGCTTACCTATTGATATATTTTAATGGTAAATAACATAAAAAAATTATATAACAGGAGACAAAAACATGGCAACAGAAATGAAGACAAAATTTGGCCATAGTTCAAAAGATATTCAACAAGATTATGCAGAACATCTAAAATATACTTTTGATGCGGATATTTATCACAATACACCTGAAATTCGTTACGAAGCTTTTGCTCGATCTATTATGGACCGCATTGTTCACCAATGGCACACAACTCGTGATGCACAAAGAAAAGAGGATGTAAAAAGAGTTTATTATTTATCTCTTGAATTCTTAATGGGTAGAGCAATGACAAACAATATCATTAACCTTGGTATTGAAGAAGAAGCAAAAAAAGCTTTACAAAAAGTTGGACAAGATTATGAAGAATTAAAAGATGTTGAACCTGATGCAGGTCTAGGCAACGGTGGTTTAGGCCGTCTTGCAGCATGTTTTTTAGATTCACTTGCAACTCTAGAAATTCCAGCTTTTGGGTATGGAATAAGATATAACTATGGAATTTTTAACCAACAATTACGTGATGGTTGGCAAGAAGAAGTTCCAGATAGCTGGTTAAAAAATGCAAATCCTTGGGAAATTGTTAGACCTGATTTAATTTTCCCAGTACGTTTTGGTGGAGAAGTAAAAGTAATTCATGAAAACGGCAAAGATAATTATAAGTGGGTTGGCGGTGAAATCGTTAATGGTGTTGCTTATGATATGCCAATAGTTGGTTATGGTTGTAAAACTGTTAATACACTAAGACTCTGGTCAGCTCGTGCAGCAAGAGATTTTGATTTCAAAGAATTCAACCAAGGTGATTATACAGAATCTGTAAGAGCAAAAATTACAGCTGAAAATATCTCACAAGTATTATATCCAAATGATGCTGGATACACAGGTAAAGAATTAAGATTAAAACAACAATATTTCTTTGTTGCTTGTTCTCTACAAGATATATTTAGAAGATTTAAACAAAGAGACCATAAATGGGAAGATCTTCCAAAGCATGCTGCAATTCAATTAAATGACACTCATCCATCTCTAACAGTTCCAGAATTAATGAGATTATTGATAGATGTTGAAGGTCTAGATTGGGATACTGCTTGGAAAATTACCGTTGACACATTGGGATATACTAACCACACATTAATGCCAGAAGCACTTGAGAAATGGTCACTACCAATGCTACAACAAACTCTTCCACGTCACGTTCAAATTATCTTTGAAATAAACCACAGATTCCTTCAAGATGCAGCATCTAGCTTCCCTCTTCACCCTGAAAAGTTAAGCAAAATAAGTATTATTGAAGAATCAACTCCAAAAATGGTAAGAATGGCAAACCTTTCAATAATTGGAAGTCACAGCACAAACGGTGTTGCAGCTCTTCATTCACAATTATTAAAGACAAACATGTTCCCAGAATTCAATGTAATATTCCCAGATCGTTTTAATAATAAAACAAACGGAATTACTCAACGAAGATGGTTACTTGATTCAAACCCAGCTCTTTCAAGAAAGATTAGTGAAGCAATCGGAGATGGTTGGATTACTGATTTTGAACAAATTAAAGGAATCAAGAAATTTGCAGATGATGCAGCTTTTGTTGAAGACTTTGCTAAGATTAAGAGAGAATGTAAAGTTAATGCCGCTAATTTCCTAAAAAAAGATACTGGCATAATTGTCGATCCATCTACTATGTTTGACACTCAAGTTAAACGTATACATGAATATAAGAGACAATTACTTAATGCTCTAAATATTCTAACAATTTACACTAAAATAAAGAGTGGAATAATTAATCCTCAAGATATGGAACCTATTACATTCCTATTTGGTGGTAAAGCAGCTCCTGGTTATGTAAATGCTAAATTAATCATTAAATTTATTAATAACATTGCAACAACTATTAATAATGATAAGGAAGTAAATAAGGTTCTTAATGTTCACTTCATGCCAAACTATAGAGTTACAATGGCTGAAAAGATTATACCTGCTACTAACCTTAGCCAACAAATATCTACAGCTGGAACTGAAGCTTCAGGAACAGGTAATATGAAATTTATGGCAAATGGTGCACTAACAATTGGAACACTTGATGGTGCAAATGTTGAAATGGCAGAAGAAGTTGGTAAAGAAAATATGTTCATTTTTGGTAATACTGAAGAAGAAATATCAGCTTTATCTTCTAACTATAATCCTTATAATTATATTCTTGATAATCCTGAAATTAGAAAAGTTGTTGATTTAATCAATTCTGGATTGTTCAATATCAATGAACCTCATATCTTTGATCCACTAATGAAGAGTCTTCTTCAAGATGGTGATAAATACTTCTTATTTGCAGATCTTGAAATGTACACAACTTCTCATAGTGCTGCTAGAAAACTTTATAAAGAAGATAGAGGAGAGTGGAACAGACGTGCAATCTTAAATATTGCAGCTTCTGCAAAATTCTCATCTGATAGAACAATTAAAGAGTATGCTGATGATATTTGGAATGTAAAACCATGTAATGTTGCAACAGCTCCTCAAAAAGAGACAGCTCTTGAAAAAGCAATAAAATTAAAATAACTTAAAATTAGTTTAGTTTTATACTCATAGCCTGCAATTAATTTTGCAGGCTTTTTTCATCTAGTAATATATCATATACAAAAACGACTCTTACTAGAAATTTAACATTAAAAAGTATTATATTAATAAAGATATGAACATTAATAAAATAAAAACAATCATTATATTATTAGTTATACTCATGTTTTCAAGTATTTATTCATTTGCTAGTGGAAATACAGAAAAACCTGATAAATCCTTAAGTACAGTAAATAGTAGCTTAATTACTGATTTATATAATATTGATATAAATAATAATATTGTCTCATATACCGACTCAAATGGTAATAGACAAAGGGTAGCACAAGAGCCTAAAAGAGTTGTTATATGCTACAATTCCCTATTAGATCAATGGTATCTAGCGGGAGGAAAAGCGATTAGTAGAGTAAGAGGAACATCTAATGTTCCAAAAGAAGCCTTAGATATTAAAGATCTTGGCTCTATGTTGTCACTATCTATTGAGGGTATTCTCTCCCAAAATCCTGATTTAGTAATATTGAATGCTGCTCTAGAAAACCAAGTAGATTTAGGTAAAATGTTAAAATCTCTTGGAATTGATGTTTTATTATTAGATTCTAGAATTGGTGGATATAATTCATTTATCAACAATATTAAATTATTTAGATCTATTTTAGGAAAAGAGGTTTCAAGCAATACTCTAATAGATGAAATTCAAAAAAATGTTAATGAAACTATTAATAAAGCATCAAATCAGTCTTCAAACCCAAGTGTTGCAATACTGTTTGCCTCATCATCAACGATATACATGGAAACAAAAGATGCTCAAGTGGGAGAAATGGTTGAATTTCTAAAAGGAGCAAATATAGTAGAATCAGCTACTACAGCGGCAAGTGATGCTAGGATTCCTTTAAATATTGAATATTTAAGTCAAGCAAATCCTGATTTAATTCTTATATCTCTCATGGGAGATCAAGATAAAACTAAAGAAGCAGTAGAGACTACCCTTTTTAATAACAAGGCTTTAAAAGCACTAAAAGCTTACAAGGAAAATAAGATATACTATATTCCAAAAGCATATGGAATATATAAACCTAACTCAGAATATGCTGATGCGTTTAAATACATATACGATAAACTCTATGAATCAGAATAAGAAAAAGATAAAACTTACAATAATAATATTTTTAATTATTTCAATATTCCTTGGATTATATCTTGGAACAATGAAGTTAAATTATTCAGAAATATTAAATGTGGGGAGCTTAGATAATTTAATCTTTTTTAATGTAAGATTACCTAGGGTTATTGTAGGCCTATTAGTTGGAGCCGCTTTAAGTTTATCAGGAACAATACTTCAAGCAATTATGAGGAACTCTTTGGCAAGTCCTAATATTATAGGCGTAAATGCTGGAGCTGGATTATTTGTAACATTTTTTAGTATGTTCTACCCTTCTCTATTTTATCTAAAGCCTGCAGTTGCCTTTTTGGGAGCATTTTTAACAACACTTCTAATTTATAAAGTTGCATACGTCAATGGTATCAGACCACTTCGTATGGTTCTCGCAGGTGTGGCTATATCGGCCCTTGCTAAGTCTCTAATTAGCCTTTCTTATATTCTGGACCCAGATAATATGAAATCTATGCTATCATTTTCAATTGGTTCATTATCTTTGATTGAAGTTAAAGATATCTATTTAATTCTTCCATCTGTTATAATCGGAGGAACTGTCTGTATTATAAGTGCAAAGAAAATGAACATTATGATGCTTGGTGATGATATTGCCCTAAATCTTGGTGTTAGAGTGGAACCTTTTAGATTACTCATGATTATTATATCCTCTCTTTTAGCATCATCGGCTGTTGCCGTAGTGGGTTTACTTGGTTTTATAGGCTTAATAGTTCCTCATATTGTTAAACTACTTATTGGAAATGATTATAAGAGTATATATATTTATTCAATGCTATTTGGGGGTGGATTTTTAGTATTTTGTGATACAATCTCACGTACAATTTTATCTCCATACGAATTACCTGTTGGTATTGTAACAACTTTAATTGGTGCCATATTCTTTATTGAACTAGTGAGGAAAAAAGTATGATTGAAATAAATAATGCTACAATAGCTATAGGTAAAAAAACTATACTTAAGAATATTAGTGTAAATATAAAAGATAAAGAATTAACCACAATTATTGGTCCTAATGGAAGTGGTAAATCAACATTGATAAAAACAATTGCAAAACTTACAAAAGTAATAGATGGGAATATTATAATTAACAATAAAAATATTAATGATTATACAATAAAAGATTTTTCAAAAATTGTTGCCTATCTTCCTCAAGATACAAAAGGGTTTAAGCAAACATCTGTAAAAGAATTAATGATATGTGCAAAGTATCAAAATAAGGGATTATTTGAATCAATTAATTCCTATGATCTTGAAGATATTGATAAGTACCTATATAGATTTAAAATAAAAAACTTAGAAAATAGATATATAGCATCTTTATCAGGTGGGGAAAAACAAAGGGTTTATCTAGCCTTTGCATTATGTCAAAATCCAAAAATATTATTATTAGATGAGCCTACAACTTACTTAGATATTGCGTATCAAAGTGAACTTTTAGAAATCATTGATAAATTAAAACATGAGATTGCAATTGTGATGGTTCTACATGATATCAACCAAGCCATAAAATATAGTGATCATATAATTGTTTTAAAAGATGGATTATTCTATGACGCTGGGGATAAAACAATTGTAAGTGAAGAATTACTAAAGAGTGTATACAATGTAAATTCAAAATTTATAAAAGAGGAAAATGTTTTCATTTTTTAAGTTGATACTTTTACATAATCAATAAATAGATATATGATTATTAATATGAATAACAAAAGTGTTAGCGAAGCAATTTTATCATGTCCTACATTAAATAGTGCTAATGTAGAAAAACTGTCAAAAATAGGTAAAGTAGTAAAATTCAAATCGGGAGAAATCATAATTTATGACAAAGCGATTGAATCAAATTTCTATTTTGTCATCACTGGTGTAGTTTCATTGTACAAATTAAATATGTATGGTGGAAAAAAGGCAATCTTTCTTCTTGGAGAAGGTAAAGCTATAAATGAAGCTATTTTATCTGATGAAATATCAAGCATTTTTGTAAAAAGTATGAGCGATGTAACTTTACTTTCTTTTAATAGAGAAAACTTTAATAAATATTTATTAGAAGACCCTACTACAGCACTTAAACTTCTTGAATCAATGTCTCTTAAGCTTAGAAGATTGTATCACCAACTAAAAAATACATGTAAATCATATAAACTTGATAAACAAATTGCTTCAAAACTTTGGAAATTAGGAAAAGACTTTGGAATCAGTTGTTTAGATAATTCACAGGTCAGAATCAGATTCAAATTATCTATAAATGAGTTATCAGATCTTATGGGAGCAACTAGAGAATCTGTAGGAAGATCTCTTAAAATATTAGTTGGTAGAAATCTAGTATTCACAAAAGACGGTTATTTTTTCATTACGGACATCGAAGAACTTAGAAAATATTCACTTCATCCTAAAGTCAATTAATATCTGTCAATCTATTATAGACTTAATCCATAAATTTAATTTCTTATTTAATATAAAAATAACAAGATTATCAGATTTCTAACTCCGATATATTTATATACAACTACACTTGATAAGTACTATATATTCATCTTTTTACAAATTATGCATTCACATATATAATCTGCGATAAATTCGCAAAAATCCCAAAGATATATTAAAATTAAATAAATATATTTTCGATGTGATGTTCATCACATACGAATAAGTATTATTTACGCTATTATTTTTATAAATATTATTTTTGGAGTATTAAATGTTTAGAGACACGTGGGATGCTATATCGAATGCAGCAGTAGCCAAATTAGTTTTTTTAAAAGAAAATCCAATTGGATTTTTTTTAGCCTCTATTTTAGCAGGGTTTTTCATTGGTTTAGGAGTAATTCTATCTTTCACAATGGGCGGACTTTTTACTGATATTGCAATTAGAAAAACTATGATAGGCGCTACTTTTGGAATAGCCCTCTCTTTAATCATAATTTGTGGAGCAGAATTGTTTACCGGCAATAATCTTATAATGAGTACAGCTCTCATGGATAAGAAATCTAAATTAGGAAAAACAATTAAACTTTGGATTATATGTCTTATAGGTAACTGGGCCGGCTCTATTCTTATTGCATTTATGTTCCACTTCTCTGGATTGCACACAGGAGCAACTGCTGAAATATTTGCCTCTATTTCTTTAGCAAAAATGTCTGGAAGTTTCTCATCTTTATTTATTAGAGCAATGTTCTGTAATATTCTTGTCTGTTTAGCTGTTTGGAGTAGCTTTAGAGCGAAAAATGAAGTTGCTAAGTTAATTATGATTTGGTGGTGTCTATTCGCTTTCATCCTTTCAGGTTTTGAACATAGCATAGCTAACATGACTATTTTAACAATTGGATTATTAAATCCAACAAATCTAGCTTTAACCTTAGGCGGATATTTCTGGAATATTATAATATTAATATTTGGTAACATGGTAGGTGGTATCCTATTTGTTGCTTTCCCTTACTTTATGATTACAAGAGAAAAAAAGGAGCTATAAAATGTCATATTGTCTAAAAAAATCAGCAATAGATGAACTATTTACCAAAATTGGAAAGGACTATCTTATTTACGGTCCAACGTTAATAAAAAATATAGGTCGTCTTTCTGACACAGATTCAGTTAGATATGCAGAAGTAAATTCTATTGATGAATTAGAATTAAAAAGGAAGACTGATTATTCTTTCAAGGATATTATTTTCCCTATTTCTGAAGTTTTATTCTATTACAATGAAGATGGAGCCATGGTTCCCAATCCAGAACATTCTGGAGCAATCGTATTTTTGCGTTCCTGTGATTTACATGCACTAAAAAGATTAGATCAAATATTCTTAGAAAATGGTAAACCTGATTATTATTATTCAAGATTAAGAGAGAACATAAAGTTTGTACTAATTCCTTGTAGAGAATCCTTTGAAAATTGTTTCTGTGTTTCAATGGAATCAAATATACCAGTGGACTACGATTTATCACTAGAATTAGTAAATGATGAGTATTTATTAAGCTCAAATGATGAGTATTTTACTACTCTTTTAGAGGGTCAAAGTATTGTTGATTATACAGTTCCATATGTTAAGGAAAATATAATAAAGGTCAAAAAAGCAAAAAATATAGATACAAAAGCAATTTCAGCATCAGAGATGTGGAGAGAATACGATTCCCGTTGCATAGCTTGTGGAAGATGTAACTTAGTCTGTCCAACATGCACTTGTTGGACAATGCAAGATATTCATTATGGAGACAACCAGAAGGCAGGAGAGAGAAGAAGAGTTCAAGCTTCATGCATGATTGATAACTTTGACAGAGTTGCTGGAGGCCATATCTATCGAGCTAAAAATGGCGACCGTATGCGATACAAGGCTCTTCATAAAATTCATGATCATAGACAAAAGTTTGGAATTGACATGTGTGTTGGTTGTGGCCTTTGTGATGATATCTGTCCTGAATATATTAGTTTTTCTAACATATTAAATAAAATAGCAAAGGAGAGTATGTAATGGTTTTTAATGAATACTTACCCACTTCTTCAAAAGTTCTTGAAGTAATAAAACATACAAAAATGGAGTATACATTTAGAATGGAATATGAAGATTCAAAAAATGTAACTCCAGGTCAATTCTTTGAATTATCTCTTCCTAAATATGGTGAGGCTCCTATTTCAGTATCAGGTATTGGTAATAACTATATAGATCTTACTGTACGAAGCATTGGTGTAGTAACAGATGAATTATTTAAATATAAAAAAGGCGATTCTTTATTAATAAGAGGTCCTTATGGAAATGGATTTATAGCTAAGGATTATGCTGGTGGAGAGCTTTTAATTATAGCAGGAGGAACTGGAGTATCACCTGTTAAAGCTATTATTGATTATTTTGGTGACCATAACGATGAGGTTGATAACTTAACTATTATCACCGGCTTTAAATCCAGAGAGGATCAATTGTTCCATGAAGCCTTTACTAGATGGGAAAATCAAATGAATGTGATATTAACATTTGATAAAGGTGACGAAACAAAAGATAATATAGGTCTAGTAACAAAATATATTCCAACTTTAAAAATAAATAATGTTTCTAAAGCAAAAGCAATCGTAGTTGGTCCACCTATTATGATGAAGTTTGCTGTCAAAGCTCTTATCGAAAAGGGATACAAAGAAGAAAATATTTGGATTTCTCATGAAAGAAGAATGAGTTGTGGTTTAGGGAAATGTGGACATTGTCGTGTTAACGATACATACATTTGTTTAGATGGACCAGTATTCAATTATACTGTAGGTAAGGACTTGGTAGACTAATGGATATAAATACAAAAGAACTAAAAAAGAATGCTTTCCGCGTTACAAAAAGAAGAGGCTATACTGCAAGTAGAATTCGTATTCCAGGAGGTAGACTTGACTCAAAATATTTGGGAATGATTCAAGAAATTGCAGATAAATTTGGTGAAGGTGTTGTAAATATCACAACAAGACAAGGGTTTGAAGTTCCTGGTATAAAATATGAAGATATGCCAAAAGTAAATGAATTACTTCAACCAATAATTGAAGGATTAGCTATCAATCAGCCAAATGAAAAAGGAACAGGATATCAGTCTTCAGGAACTAGAAATATAGCAGCTTGTGTTGGTAATAAAGTTTGCCCTATGGCAAACTATGATACAACAGAGTTTGCAAAAGATATTGAAAAAGCAATTTTCCCAAATGATTTACATTTTAAAGTTGCATTCACAGGTTGTCCAAATGATTGTCAAAAAGTTAGAATGCATGATTTTGGAATTATGGGAATGACACTTCCTCAATTTCATCCAGAACGTTGTATTTCTTGTGGAGCTTGTGAAAAAATTTGTAGAAGAAAAGTTGTAACTGCTATTGATATGATAAATTTTAGACCAGTAAGAGATAATACAGTTTGTCTAGGTTGTGGAGAATGCGTAATTGCTTGTCCAAACTTTGCTTGGCAAAGATCTGAAGAAAAATATTACCGATTAACAATAATGGGAAGAACGGGCAAGAAAAATCCTCGACTCGGTCAAGATTGGATTAAATGGATTGACCATGATTCAATTATTAAGATTATTTTAAACACATATGATTATGTTGAAAAATATATTGATAAAAATGCTCCTGGTGGAAAAGAACATATTGGGTATATTGTAGATAGAACAGGATTCAAAGAATTTGAAAAATGGGCACTCAAAGATGTAAAACTTCCAGCTATTGCAGAGGTAAGATCTCCAATGTATTGGGAAGGTGTTCATTATAAAAAGAAATTTAATTATTAGATAAATTAATAAGGGAGCGTTGTTTAATATTAATAAATATTTAGCAACGCTCCCTTTAATATTTAGTATCTAAGTTACATCAACTACTAGAGATTGATCATCATAAGAGAGCTTAATTGAACACCCTGGATAAACCCTTCCATCTAATAATTGTTTTGCAAGTGGATTCTCTACATAATTCTGTATAGCTCTCTTTATTGGACGAGCTCCAAAAGAAATATCAAAACCAACTTTAAATATTTCAGCTAATAAAGAGTCATCAAAACTAACTGTTATATCCTTATCTTGTAATCTCTTAACTAAATCTTGAAGTTGTAATTTTACAATGGATTTAATTTGTTCTTCACCTAGACTATTAAATACTACAATATCATCAAGTCTGTTAATAAATTCAGGTTTAAAAGTATGTCTAATTGTATCCATTACCATAGATTCACCTTCGGCATAACTCTTTGCATTTAGTAATTGAGTAGCACCAAGATTACTTGTCATAATTATTACAGTATTAGTGAAATCAACTACACGACCCTGACCATCTGTCAAACGTCCATCATCTAGTACCTGTAAAAGAATATTAAATACATCCGGATGAGCTTTTTCTATCTCATCAAACAAAATAACGGAATATGGTCTACGTCTTACTAATTCTGTTAATTGACCACCTTGATCATATCCAACATATCCTGGAGGAGCACCAATTAGCCTACTCACTGAGAATTTTTCCATATATTCACTCATATCTATACGAGCTAAAGCCTTTTCATCATCAAATAGAAAATCTGCTAGAACCTTTGCTAATAAGGTTTTACCAACACCTGTTGGACCTGCAAAAATAAAGGAACCAAGAGGCTTATTAACATCAGATAATCCAGATTTATTACGTCTAATTGCATCACTTATTACAGAGATAGCTTTTGATTGTCCAATTACTGATTTAGTTAAAGTTTCTTCCAATTTAAGATACTTTTCTCTTTCACTTCTTTCCATTTTTGAAATAGGAATTCCGGTCCAGTTACTTACTATCTTTTCGATATCTTCTTCTCTAACTTCTTCACGTAGTAATTGCTTGCCATTTTTATTAACTTCTTCTAACTTCGCAGAGAGTTGTTTTATTTCAGCTTCTAGTTGAGGAATTTCTCCATGCTTAATCTTTGCTGCAGTATTAAGATCGCCATCTCTTTCTGCATTCTTTTCAGCGGTTTTTAGATCTTCCATTTGAGATTTCTTATCACGTAAGATTTCAATTGAAGCTTTTTCATTTTGCCATTGAGCACTCATAGCATTCATAGTAGCATTTAAATTTGCTAAATCCTCTTCTATCTTTGCAAGACGTTTTTTACTATTTTCATCTTCTTCTTTGCTCAAGGCTCTTTTCTCAATGTTTAATTGAAGAATCTTATGGCTTAATTTATCAAGTTCCTCTGGTTGGCTCTCAATTTCCATCTTTAGTTGTGAAGCAGCCTCATCCACTAAGTCTATTGCTTTATCAGGAAGGAAACGATTTGTAATATATCTATTAGACAATACACTTGCAGCAACAAGAGCTTCATCTTTAATTCTTACTCCATGATGCACTTCATATTTTTCTTTTATTCCACGAAGAATTGCAATTGTATCTTCGACAGAAGGTTCTTTTGTATATACAGGTTGAAATCTTCTTTCTAAGGCTTTATCACTTTCAATATACTTTCTATATTCATCAAGTGTAGTTGCACCGATTGCATGCAACTCTCCTCTAGCCAAAGCTGGTTTAATTAGATTAGAGGCATCTGTAGAGCCCTCTGCAGCACCTGCACCTACAATTGTGTGGAGTTCATCGATAAAAAGGATTATCTGGCCTTCACTGCGTGTTATTTCACTAATAACAGCTTTAAATCTTTCTTCAAATTCCCCTCTGTATTTAGCACCTGCTAATAAAGAGCCCATATCAAGAGATAATAATTTCTTATTCAATAGTGATTCAGGAACATCTTTTGATACAATTCTTTGTGCAAGACCTTCTACAATAGCGGTTTTACCAACACCTGGTTCACCAATTAAAACAGGGTTGTTTTTAGTTCTTCTTGATAAAACCTGCATCAAACGTCTGATTTCTTTATCTCTACCAATTACAGGATCTAATTTTCCAGATCTTGCAAGCTTTGTTACATCTCTGCAGTACTTTTCTAAACTTTTATATCTTGATTCAGGATCATTTGAGTTTATTGTTTGATTTCCTCTAATTTCCATTAGTGCTTTTAATACATTATCTTTGCTTACACCAAGTGAAACTAGCATATCTTTTGTTGCAGTTTTAGATTTTAGTACAGCAAGTAAGAAATGCTCTGTACTAATGTATTCATCTTTAAAATTTTGTGACTCTTTTTCAGCTTCATAGAGTAGATTGCCTAATTCATTTGAAATACTTTCTTGTGAAATGGTTCCATAAGTTTTTGGAAGTTTATCAATTAAGGCTCTTAAACCTTCAACAATAGATAGAGAAGTTACCCCTATTTTTTCAAATAAAGGAGGTAATAATCCATCTTCCTGCTTCATCATTGCAAGCATTAAATGATCAGTTGTTATCTCAGGATTAGAACTCTCATGAGCAAGGGATCCTGCACTTTGTAGTGCTTCTTTCATTTTAATTGTCATTGAATCTATATTCATATATACCTCTTTTTTACTCCCTACAAGCAATATAAAGATAATAAAATGAAATGTAATAGGCAACTAAAATAAGTTTAAATTTACATTTTATAAAAAGATAAATAGTTACTAATTAAGTCTTTATTATTTTTAGGGTCTTCAATTCCTAAGAATGCAAACTCAATACTTGAAGATACGACAAGGGACGAAATATGATTTGTAATACCCTCAATATCTGCATCAATTGGTATATCACCACGGTCTTTTCCATATCTTAGTAAACGCTTAAAAAGAATATTTAATTTTGCAGTTCGACGAAGTATAATTGAATTGAAATCAGTTCCTTCTTTTCTCATTAAAATCATTACATCAACAAGTGATGTTAGTTCTGATAAATGTTCAATTCCAAAATCAATTATATCGTTACAGATATATATAATACGATCCATTACATTTATATCTGTTGACCAAGCATATTCTCCATATTTCTTAAACATTCTTCCTGTAACTAGTTTTACTGCATAATAATAGATTTGTTCTTTATCTTTAAAATATTGATAGATTGTAGGACGGGATAATCCACACTCTTGAGCAATCAATGAAAGGTTAGAATCTTTATATCCTTCTCTAGCAAATACATCTAAGGCAGTCTTTAATATCTTCTCTTTTCTTCTTTCATGATCAATTTTTTTAGGCATAAATAATACTCCAACTATATATGACATTATAAATATCTTTTTATACTAGACATTTGAATGCTCTAGTCACATAATAATATAAACTAATCATGGGGGCAATGAATTTGATATTATTTTTGACACTTTTATTAATTATTGTATTTATACTTTTAATTATTTCTATAAGAACAGTAGGATTACAAAAAAAATTCAAAAAAGAAACTGAAAATGAGGCTAAAGGACAAACTAATAAATATATTGACTATAATAGTAATGAGCCAATTGATATTTTAGCTGGAGCTATAAAATATAAGACAATTAGCTATAAAGATCCCTCTCGTACAAATTGGAATGAATTTGATAAATTTCAATCATATTTAAAAGATAGTTTTCCCCTAGTTTTTGAAAAACTTACTTATCACTGTGACAGTCCACACAATATTATTTTTAGATTTGAAGGTCAAGATATAAATGTGAAACCTTTATTACTTACGGCTCACCAGGATGTCGTTCCTGCAAATGAAGAAAGTTGGGATACCCCCCCCTTTGAAGGTGTTAAGAAAGAAGGATATCTATATGGAAGAGGATCCTTTGATGTTAAAATATTAATAATAACAATTCTACAATCATTTGAAGAACTACTTAAAAAAGGCGAAAAACCTTCTAGAACAGTCTTTGCTGCATTTGGATGTGATGAAGAACCATCTGGAGACAATGGAGCTGCAAAAATAGCTAAGCAATTTGAAAAAGAAGGTATTAAATTTGAGATGGTGCTTGATGAAGGTGGAGCTGTTGCAGAAGACTACATAAAAGGCATTAATAAACCAATCACTGCGATTGGAATAGCAGAAAAAGGTTATTTAGATTTAAAATTAACTCGAATTAAAAATGGAGGACACTCTTCTACACCTAATTTTCCAACCGCAATGGGTGAAATTGCAGAAGCTTTAGAGAAAATTGAAAAACATCAAATGAAAACTAGAATCACAAAACCTATAAAAGATTTAATTCATAATCTAGGTCTTAGTGCTCCTTTTGCAATGGGTGCATTATTCCTAAACCAAGGAATAAGTTCACCGATTATAAAAAGAGCTTTTTCTAAAGGTTCAACTACAAGTGCCTTAATTAGAACAACAATAACACCAACAATGATAGGAGGAAGTAATGCTCCAAATATAATTGCAAAAGAAGCTTGGGCAATGTTGAATTGCAGAGTATTACCAGGAGATAGTGATAAAAGCATAATTGAATATGTTAAAAAGGTAATCAACAATGAAAACATTGCAATAAGTGTTATTAATTATAAAAAACCCTCACCAATTTCCACCATTAATACAGAGGCTTGGGAAACTCTTAAAACGACTATAAAAAGAACTTTCCCTAATTCTATTACAACAAGCTTCTTAATGATGGGAGGAACTGATGCAAAACATTATCACAATGTATGTGATAATATTTATCGATTCGAACCTTGCCAAATGAATCAATCAGAGATAGCTAAAATGCATAATGATAATGAGAGAATGTCATTTGAGAATATTCATAATGCAACAAAATTCTATTTAGATTTGATTACTACATTCTAAATTAATCATCTAATTCATCAATATCTAAATCATTAAAAACTTTTTCTAGAGGTGTTTGAAACTCCGTTTCCTGCACCTCTACATCTTTTAACTTTCTATTCATAACCCGGGCTCTAGTACCCAAATGCTCAAGCGAATTTGTTGCTTGATTTAACTTTAATTGAACTTTTTCAACTTGTTGATTAAACCTATAAAATTCTGTTTTTATTGATGATAAAACCTTCCAAACCTCTTCAGAGCTTTTTTCTAAAGAAAGAGTTTTAAAACCTAATTGAAGACTGTTAATTAAAGCACTAAATGTTGTTGGACCACTAATTACAACGCGATATTTACTGATTAATCTATCAAAGCAACCTGGAATATTTAATACCTCTGCATACAAACCTTCAAGAGGTAAAAAAAGTATTGCAAAATCTGTAGTATTAGGCGGATCTATGTATTTTCTTGATATATCTTTTGCTTCTTCTTCAATCCTAATTGCAAGAGCTTTTATTGAATCTTCAATACCTTTCTTATTGTTTTCTAAAGAATAGTTTTGTAATCTCTCATAGTCTTCTTTTGGAAATTTTGCATCAATTGGAAGATATACAACGCCATCTCCTTTACCTGGTAATTTAACTGCATATTCGACTCTATAATTTGTTGAAACTCTCGTTATTACATTTTTCTCCCACTGAGATGGAATCAAAATTTCTGATAATATATTCTCCGCTTGTAATTCACCCCAAGTACCTCGTGTTTTAATGTTACCCAGTAATCTAGTTAAATCACCTACCCCTGATGATAAACTCTTCATTTCTCCAAGAGAAGAATGAACACTTTCTAATTGTTCACTCACAATTTTAAAAGATTCATTTAAACGAGTATTAAGTGTTGATGTTAATTTTTCATCTACAGTCTTTCTCATTAAATCTAATCTTTTTTCATTGTCCTCTCGAATTTTCTCTAATTGAATATATACTTGCTTAGACAAATTTTCATTTTTATTTTCAATATTAGAAAGAGACAAATTTAAATGCGAATCAAAGGTTGATATTTGATTTGATAAATTAACTCTCTCATTTTCAAGCATTTGCAAGAGCTCTCTTCGAGTCTCATTATTTTGTTTTAATATTATCTCTAAGTCTCTATTGTTATCTTTTTTTCGTGAAAACAGAATTACAACAAATAGAGTAATTAATGAAATAATAAGTGTTATTAATGTTAATAAGTTCATACTTGCAATATTATCATCAAACAAATTCTAAAGGAAGAGCCACCGTATTAAACGATGGCTCATTATCAATGTTTGTGTTTTTTATTTTATGAATTAGTCTACTAAAACAACTTCACCGTTAGGATATGTTTTATTAACCCAATCTACTACTTCTTTACTCTTTAATGCCTTAACTAATGCTGTAATCTTTGCAGAATTCTCACTGCCTTCTTTTACTGCGATTACATTAACATAAGGACTATCTGCACCTTCAACAATTAGTCCATCATGAACTGCAGTTAAACCTGCTGGAATAGCATAGTTACCATTAATTATAGCACCTTCAACATCACTTAATACACGTGGTAGAGATGCAGCTTCAATTTCTTGGAACTTTAATTTCTTTGGATTATCAGCAATATCAAAAGGAGTTGCTTCTAAACCAGCTCCGTCATTAAGTGTAATTAAACCTGCACTTTGTAATAGTAATAAAGCTCTTCCTTCATTAGTAGGATCATTTGGAATTGCAATTGTATCTCCATCTGAAAATTCTGAAATAGAGTTAACACTCTTAGAATATAAAGCCATTGGCTCGATATGTATTCCACCAGCAGATACTAAATGAGTTCCGTGTTCATTATTAAATGTTTCTAGATATGGTAAATGTTGAAAGAAGTTTGCATCAATTTCTCCACTTTCTAAAGCTTCATTAGGTGTAACATAATCTGTAAATTCAATTATTTGTAAATCATAACCTTGAGCCTCTAAATCATCGATTACAAGATTAAGCATCTCAGCATGTGGCTCCGGAGTTGCACCAATTTTGATGACATTATTAGGACCACTTTCTTTTGTACCATTAGCAAATAATGCTGCTGCACTGATTAGAACAATAGCAAATGTAATTAATTTCTTTTTCATTATATTTTTCTCCCAAATATTAATTGTTTGTTTTAAAAGGATATAACTATCCTTATGTAGTAAATAAATTTTGTTAAATTTGTAAAATAGATGTGTTTTGTTTTGAATTTTTTTTTAGATTATTTAGCCCAGCCGGGCATCATACATAGAGACATCATCATAGAAATTGACATAACTGATTTAATTGTGGTCATTAGATATCTCCTTAAAAATTTTATATAATCAAACAATAACTACAAATTAAAATAAATGCAATACTTATTATGTATAAATTATGCATATTATTACATAAAATTGTAAGTGAAATTTATAAAATTGACTATTTATTCTTTAATAGATAAGAATTTGTGTTTATTTGTAAAATATTTAACTTTTTTTGATAATTTCAATTTTATTAATGCAAATAAAGAAAAAAAGGCATACTAATATAGTAAATATTAAACTTTAGGGCTAGAAAATTTAAACTTGCTAATTCTAGCGGATTTTATTATTTATAACTTTTTTTCGTATGATGGAAGCTATAAATGAAGGGAGACCAGAAAATTGTTAATTATCTGATCTCTCTTTTATTTTTTAAAATAGTAAGATTTATTATCTCTTTTCCATCAATCTAGCTACAATTTTATCACCAACTACTTGAACCAATTCAACCATAACCAATATTACGATAACTGAAACTATCATAACATCCCCACGGAATCGTTGGTAACCATATCTGATTGCTAAATCACCAAGTCCACCACCACCAATGGCACCTGCCATAGCTGAATAGCCTATTAGATTAATGATAGTTAAGGTTATTCCGGCAACTAATGATGGCATTGCTTCAGGAATTAATACCTTAATAATTATTTGCCAGTTAGTTGAACCCATAGATTTTGCAGCTTGAACTACCCCAGGATCAACTTCTTTAAGAGCTGACTCAATAACTCTTGCTACAAATGGAGCAGCAGCAATACTTAAGGGTACTATTGCAGCTGTTGTTCCTATCGAAGTTCCGAGAATAATTCTAGATAAAGGAAACAATATAATCATCAAAATAATAAAAGGAAAAGATCTAAGAACATTTACAATTCTACCTAATACCTGATTTAGTATTGGATGTGAAATTATTCCGCCCTGCTGTTCACTAGCAGTAATACTAAGTAAAACACCTAGAGGTAATCCTAGTAGAAGAGAAAATAAGGTTGATAGTATAACCATCTGAAGTGTCTGCATAGTAGCAGAGAGTACTAAAGTCATTAATTGATTCATTATTTATCTTCCTCCACTATAATTCCATATTCTCTAAGTCTTAAAACAGCTTTTTCAACTATTTCTTTTTTACCTTCTATATCACATAGAAGAGTTCCAATGTGGATATTATCAACATTTTGAACTCCACCACCTCTTATATTGAATTCTACATCAAATTCTTTTGAAATTTTTGATAGAACAGGTTCATCAGTGTGCACACCTTTAAATCTTAGTGTATATAAACCACCATCACTCCAACGAACAATATCATCACTAGAGGTTGATTCATTAACTAAATTAGATAAGAAATCTTTTGTTACTGCAGTTTTAGGATTTGTGAATAAATCGACAACTTTTCCTTGTTCAACAACTTTACCTTCATCAAGAACTGCTACATCAGTACAAACATCTCTAACAACTTCCATTTGGTGAGTAATCATAACAACAGTTAGACTCATTTTCTTTTGTATGTCGCGAATCAAATCTAATATTGAACGAGTAGTTTGAGGATCTAGTGCACTTGTGGCTTCATCACAAAATAGGATATCAGGTTTAATTGAAAGAGCTCTAGCTATAGCAACTCTTTGCTTTTGACCACCAGATAAAGTACTTATAGGAGCATTTTCACGTCCTTGAAGATCAACAAGATCTAATAGCTCTTTAACACGACTTTTTATATATGATTTATCCATCTTTTGAATTTCCATTGGATAAGCTATATTCTCAGCTGCTGTTCTTGAAGAGAACAGATTAAAATTCTGGAAAATCATACCGATTCTTCTTCGTTGTGCTAAAAGGTCTTCTCTCTTTAAATTGTCTACTCTTTTCTCACCATAGTAGACCTCTCCCTCATCACATTGTTCTAGTGTGCTAATTAATCTAACTAATGTAGATTTACCGGCACCACTTTTACCAATTATACCAAAAACAGTATTAGAGGGTATTGTAAGGCTAATATCATCAACAGCATGTAAACTACCGTATGATCTCTTTAAATTATGTAACTCTATTTGCATAGTCACTCCAATCAAACATTGATAGTCGTTATTCTATAAAAGAAAAGGAATTAAAACAAGGATAGTAAAAGAGAAAGGGAGTACAACATAAAATAATTGTTATGAATAAAAATTAAAGAATAAATAAGTTGAAGCAAAAAAGGTCTAGATATCTAAAAACCAAATTAAATCAATAAAAATTTAAATCAAGGCATAGATTTTAAAGACAAAAAAAGCCCATCACAAAATGGATGAGCTAAAATATATTATTTAAAAGGAAAAAACACAAACCTTCTAAAATCAAAAATAAAAGATCTGGCGACTATCTACTCTCCCACATAATTGTAGTACCATCGACGTGAGAGTGCTTAACTTCCGTGTTCGGGATGGGAACGGGTGTATCCACTCTGCTATGGTCACCAGACCAGCTTATATTAAGTTTGACAAAAAAAATTTATCAAATAAAATATAAACTGGATACTGAAAAAAAAGGCCCGGCAGCTATCTACTCTCCCACATAATTGTAGTACCATCGACGTGAGAGTGCTTAACTTCCGTGTTCGGGATGGGAACGGGTGTATCCACTCTGCTATGGCCACCGGGCCAGCTTAAATTCAGAGTACTAAAAACTAATTTAGTAATCCAATTTAAGGCGATTTAAGGATCGCAACGATAATATGGTCAAGCCTCACGGCTGATTAGTATCGATAAGCTGAACATGTCGCCATGCTTACACTCTCGACCTATCGACCAGGTATTCTTCCTGGTTCCTTTAGTCCTTTTAAAAAGGATGGGATGTCTCATCTTGGGGAGGGCTTCCCGCTTAGATGCTTTCAGCGGTTATCCCTTCCAAACGTAGCTACTCAGCACCTGCCGTTGGCACGACAACTGATACACCAGAGGTTTGTCCACTTCGGTCCTCTCGTACTAAAAGCAGAACCCCTCAAACATCCAACGCTTGTGGCAGATAGGGACCGAACTGTCTCACGACGTTCTGAACCCAGCTCGCGTACCGCTTTAATTGGCGAACAGCCAAACCCTTGGGACCTGCTCCAGCCCCAGGATGCGATGAGCCGACATCGAGGTGCCAAACCTTGCCGTCGATATGAACTCTTGGGCAAGATCAGCCTGTTATCCCCGGAGTACCTTTTATCCGTTAAGTGACGGCGCTTCCACTCGCTACCGCCAGATCACTAAGACCTACTTTCGTACCTGCTCGACTTGTATGTCTCGCAGTCAAGCCACCTTGTGCCTTTACACTTGAGGAATGATTCCCAACCATTCTAAGGTGACCATCGCGCGCCTCCGTTACACTTTAGGAGGCGACCGCCCCAGTCAAACTTCCCGCCTGACACTGTCCCTTTACCGGATTACGGCAAAGGTTAGAAAACTGGAAAAGGAAGGGTGGTATTTCACCAACGACTCTGCGCAAACTGACGTCCACGCTTCTACGTCTCCCACCTATCCTACACATCCTTGTCCAATTCTCAATGTCAAGTTGAAGTAAAGGTTCACGGGGTCTTTCCGTCTAACCACAAGTATCAGGCATCTTCACCTGAACTTCAATTTCACCGGATCTCACGTTGAGACAGCGCCCATATCGTTACACCATTCGTGCGGGTCGGAACTTACCCGACAAGGAATTTCGCTACCTTAGGACCGTTATAGTTACGGCCGCCGTTTACTGGGGCTTGAGTTCGTAGCTTCTCATTAAATGATAACCACTCCCCTTAACCTTCCAGCACCGGGCAGGTGTCAGTCCATATACTTCTTATTGCTAATTCGCATGGACCTGTGTTTTTGGTAAACAGTCGCATGGGCCATTTCTCTGCAACTCACTTGCGTGAGCCATACTTATCCCTAAGTTACGTATGCAATTTGCCGAGTTCCTTAACGTGAGTTCTTCCGTACGCCTTCGCATTCTCAGCTCGCCCACCTGTGTCGGTTTATAGTACGGTCCCTCAGTGCCTTGCCTTAGAAACTATTTCTCGGCACGACGACTACACGCGCTTCTCACTTCCGTAGAAGTAATCGCTCACAGCTCTTCTCTACTGACGGATTTGCCTATCAGTATTAACGCCTCGCTGCTTCGACAGGGACAACCGTCGCCCTGCCGCGTTTCGCCCTATGCTTCGTTCCTTCGAAACACTGAGAGGTGCGGGAATATTGACCCGCTTCCCATCGACTACGACTTTCGTCCTCGCCTTAGGGGCCGACTAACCCTTGGGTAGATTGACTTTACCCTGGAAACCTTAGGCTTTCGGCGGAGGGGGATCTCACCCCTCTTTTCGTTACTCATGCCTGCATTCTCTCTTCTGTCCCGTCCACCAGAGTTTCCACCCTGACTTCATCCGTACACAGAATGCTCCCCTACCCACAGAATCTAGTTCTGTGCCGTAGCTTCGGTGATATACTTAGCCCCGTTGGATTGTCGGCGCATGACTACTCGACCAGTGAGCTATTACGCACTCTTTAAAGGAATGGCTGCTTCTGAGCCAACCTCCTGGCTGTCTGGGCAATCACACTTCCTTTCCCACTTAGTATATCTTTGGGACCTTAGCTGACGGTCTGGGCTGTTTCCCTCTTGACGGCGACCCTTATCAGTCGTCGTCTGACTGCTACGCATTGTACCACGGCATTCAGAGTTTGGTTAAACTTGGTACCCGGTGAAGGGCCCGCATCTATCCAGTGCTTTACCTCCGTGGCAGTCCACGTAACGCTAGCCCTAAAGCTATTTCGGGGAGTACCAGCTATCTCCAAGTTTGTTTAGCCTTTCACTCCAAACCACAGCTCATCTCAACCCTTTACAGCGGATTTAAGTTCGACCCTCCACTGAATTTTACTCCAGCTTCAGTCTGGCCATGGTTAGATCACTTGGCTTCGGGTCTACCCCATGCAACTTATCGCCCTATTCAGACTCGGTTTCCCTACGGCTCCAGGACTTCTATCCCTTAACCTTGCTACATACGGTAACTCGCAGGCTCATTCTACAAAAGGCACGCCATCACCCAATAAATAGGCTTTGACCGCTTGTAAGTCCACGGTTTCAGGTTCTCTTTCACTCCCTTTCCAGGGTACTTTTCACCTTTCCCTCACGGTACTATGCGCTATCGGTAGCCGCCGAGTATTTAGCCTTGGAGGGTGGTCCCCCCAGATTCCGACAGGATTTCTCGTGTCCCGCCGTACTCAGGAAATGCATCCAGATAGATAAAGTGTTTTAAACTACGAGGCTTTCACTCTCTTTGACTGCTCTTCCCAGAAACATTCGTCTAACACTCTATTTTATCACTATCCGGGTTACCCCAGATGCACCCCTACAACCCCAAACACTACAAGAGCGCTTGGTTTGGGCTCTTCCCCCTTCGCTCGCCGCTACTAAGGGAATCTCAATTGATTTCTACTCCTGCTGGTACTTAGATGGTTCAGTTCCCAGCGTATTCCTCTTATATGCTATTTTATTCACACATAAGTGACAATCATCCAGACTGTCGGGTTACCCCATTCGGATATCTACGGATCATTGGGTGTTGGCCCCTCCCCGTAGCTTTTCGCAGCTAACCACGTCCTTCATCGCCTGGCGGCTCCTAGGCATCCTCCGTGGACCCTAATTCACTTGACCATATTATCTTTACGATCCCTACGCTATTTATATTTCAATAATCTATGGAGGCAAGGGGACTCGAACCCCTGACCCTCGGCTTGCAAAGCCGATGCTCTAGCCAACTGAGCTATGCCCCCAGTTTTCTATAAAAATGAGCTAAAGAAAGAGAAGAATACAAAATCACAAACCACTTGTTAAAGAGGGACTTTGCTTAGTAGGTCTTTCACCTACTGGATAACATCCTATAGTTTTAGAGTCTAACTGTGAGTAGTTAGTCTCTGCCTTTCTTTGTAGAAAGGAGGTGATCCAGCCGCACCTTCCGGTACGGCTACCTTGTTACGACTTCACCCTCCTCGCCAAGCATACCTTCGGAACCGTCCTCCTTTGCAGGTTAGACTAGCGACTTCGGGTACCCCCAACTCGGATGGTGTGACGGGCGGTGTGTACAAGGCCCGGGAACGTATTCACCGTATCATGCTGATATACGATTACTAGCGATTCCAACTTCATGGAGTCGAGTTGCAGACTCCAATCCGTACTGGGACCGGCTTTTTGCGATTCGCTTAGCCTCGCGGCTTCGCTGCGCTTTGTACCGGCCATTGTAGCACGTGTGTAGCCCAGGACATAAGGGCCATGATGACTTGACGTCGTCCCCACCTTCCTCCGGTTTGTCACCGGCAGTCCCACCTGAGTCCCCACCATAACGTGATGGTAACAGGCAGTAGGGGTTGCGCTCGTTGCGGGACTTAACCCAACACTTCACAGCACGAGCTGACGACAGCCATGCAGCACCTGTATATCGACCCCGAAGGGAAAACATATCTCTATGTTCGTCCAATATATGTCAAGTCCTGGTAAGGTTTCTCGCGTATCATCGAATTAAACCACATGCTCCACCGCTTGTGCGGGCCCCCGTCAATTCCTTTGAGTTTCACCCTTGCGAGCATACTCCCCAGGCGGTACACTTAATGCGTTAGCTTCGGTACCAAGTCTTGTGACCTGCCACCTAGTGTACATCGTTTACTGTGCGGACTACCAGGGTATCTAAACCTGTTTGCTCCCCGCACCTTCGCGTCTCAGCGTCAGTATATGACCAGACATTCGCCTTCGCCACCGGTGTTCTTCCAGATATCTACAGATTTCACCCCTACACCTGGAATTCCAATGTCCCCTTCTATACTCTAGCCTTACAGTTTCCAACGCGTTCCCTCGGTTAAGCCGAGATCTTTCACGTCAGACTTGCAAGGCCGCCTGCACGCCCTTTACGCCCAATAATTCCGAACAACGCTTGCCCCCTACGTGTTACCGCGGCTGCTGGCACGTAGTTAGCCGGGGCTTATTCCGAGATTAACGTCATCAGTCTGCCATTCCCTGCAAACCTTATTCCTCCTCTCGAAAAGAACTTTACAACCTCACGGCCTTCATCGTTCACGCGGCGTCGCTCCGTCAGACTTTCGTCCATTGCGGAAGATTCTTAGCTGCTGCCCCCCGTAGGAGTCTGGACCGTATCTCAGTTCCAATGTGGCCGATCACCCTCTCAGGCCGGCTACCCATCATTGCCACGGTAGGCTTTTACCCTGCCGTCTAGCTAATGGGCCGCGGACTCATCCCCTTGCGACGCCTCAGCGCCTTTCCTTCAAGTGTCTTTTGACTCTCAAATCTCATCCGGTATTACCTCATGTTTCCACAAGCTATCCCAAACAAGGGGGTAGATTATCCACGTGTTACTCACCCGTCCGCCGCTCTAGGCTAACCGAAGTTAGCTTACCGCTCGACTTGCATGCTTAAAACGCGCCGCCAGCGTTCGTTCTGAGCCAGGATCAAACTCTCCGTTATATATTATGGTCCGAAGACCATTTTTAAATAATTTCAATATTTAATTCCTGTCACCACTCAGAAGAACCTAGCTTAATTTCTTATTCTAGTTCTTATTTTTGAATTGACAGAAAGCCCTCTCAACATCCATAAAATAAATTTTACAAATATCACGGTTTGCTTTCTTTTCTTCTTCTCTTTCCTATCGCTCTAAATTTCAATAAACTGTGTTGCATAGACCCTATTTCTAAAGCCTCTTGCAAGTGCTCTAATTCTTTTTGAGCACTCGATTAACATATCAGAAACTGCATTAATAAGTCAATAGACTTTTTAATATTTTTCGCTAAATTTTCACTGTAGTTTTTACTACTATTTGTCTGTTTAGCTATCTGCTTTGTTAAGCCTTGATGAAACTACATCATATGCTATTTTTATGCAATAGGGTTTTATAAAAAAGTCCTTTTTTTTTAATTTTTTTTTAAATTGTTTGATTTTTGTCAATTTTTATATAACAAATTTGATTTTAACTCATTTTTATAGATTAAAATTATCGTTTAATTCATAATTCATATTAGATCTTTACAAATTGTATAGAAATAGAAAAGGATAACAATAATATATAAATATCAAAGTTATCCTATTTCGATGATTCTAAATTAACAATGTTAAAATTAGCATATTATAGATTATTAGATATAACCTACTCTTAGTTCTTCAATAGCGCTACTAACAGCTTCATGAGCTATCTTATATGAATAGAAATTACCAGAAGATAAACTCTTTTGGAAAGATGACTGGCTAAGGCCTAATAGTTTAGCAACTTCACTCTGAGATTTAGAATGGAACAACATTGTCCAAATAACCTCTCGTTGTCTATTAGTCCATGAATTCGAAATAACAGCAATCAATGATAAGATGATATTTAATTCTCTTACCCTTAAATCTCCACTATTCGAAGTTTCTACTCTTATATACTCGTTACTAGTCTGATTTTTTCTTTCATTCTTCTGAACTTTTTCGATAGAGCTTCTAGCACGTTGATATGCAGGACCATCTGCACCAATAGCTAACTCTCTATTAATCCTAGTAGTAATAGTACCAATTCCAATTCCAAATCTTAATTTGATTGGAAATAAAGCCTTCTCTATTTCAGATAAAATATACATCACGTTTGTAGATTCACTTAACAATCCTTGAAATTCATCCCCTAAAGTAATTGTAAAGTTGGAAGCTATTTGATCTGAATACGAGCTGTTGATTTTTTTGAGCACATTCTCAAGCTTAATTTGGATCTCATTTCGGTTTTCAATTTTTTTTGAATTCTTAATTTCTCCAATTATTGCAATGTAGTTGTAATTCATCTGCTCCTCCTCATATACATAATAGGCTATTATAATAATAAAGCAAGCATACTTTAAAAAAACTGAATAAATATAATTTAATCAATAAAAACATCATAATTATATACAAACTTGCATTTATTCACTTATAATATGCTTTTCATAGAAAGTCATTAATAAAATATTTTTTTGAAAATTTATGACTTATTTATAATTATTTGCCATATTATTCCATTATTCTACACATTTTCAGTTTTTTAGCCTATTTTTTTGTCGTGTCTTGCAATATATAAGGTAAAAATTCATTCTTCTAAAACTATCAAAATTGTACATAAAATTGTTCAATTTCATTTGAATTAGTGCATTATTGAATATATTTTTTTGTATTATAGATGAACAATAAAATGAACTTTTAAACGGGTTTATTTTTGGAAATTAATATATATTCACATATACCCTAATTTACACATAAAATTTCAATATTTTTTCATATAAATAGATGTCCATCATCTTTAAAAATTAGAAATAAAATCGATTTAATCTGCAAAACGATTTAACGTAAATATAAACAAAACAATGGGTATATGTGTAATCTACGTTTTTGTAATATTTATAATTTATCATTTATTATTCCATTTTAAGAAAAAAATATTCAATTAATATACAAAATATTATTTTGAGGCTGTAAAATACCTCTAAATGATAGTGAATTAAAAATCATTTTTGTTAGTATATTAATAAAAAATAACTACTTTTTGTTAATTATCACTTTTATATCAATTTTCTTAGATTTTTAATTTTGAATATAATTTATATAAATCCTTTTCTATTCTAATAAATATTATTACTTTTATTTAATAGATAAAACCAGGAGAATATAAATTAATGAATCAAGTAAAAAAGCCAAATAATAGAACTAAATATCCATTTTATTTAGTCTTATTATTTTTTTTAATAATAGCAAATTTTGTAATATTACCATTATTTGTTAATAGCAGTATTGAAAAAGTAGATTATAGTACTTTTTTGAATATGCTAAATAGCGGTAGTATTGATACAGTTCAAGTAAGAGATAGTGAAATTTACTTCACTAGTAAAGATGATTTTGCACAAACAACACAGGTTTATTCAACAGCAGTATTTAATGATCCATCCCTCGTTGATAGGCTTCTTGAAGCTGGGAGTAATTTTGGTAGTGTTGCACCAAAAGAACAGAATCCTTTTATAGCATTGATATTAGGTTGGATAATTCCAATAATTATTTTTGTTTCATTAGGTAGATACTTGAGTAAAAAACTTCAAGGAGGAGCTAGTAATCTTGGAGGAGCAATGAAATTTGGCAAAAGTAATGCTAAAGTATATGTACCCTCATCATCAGGAATTACTTTCAACGATGTCGCAGGAGAAGAAGAAGCAAAAGAATTATTGACTGAGATAGTAGACTTTCTTGAACATAGCGATAAATATTCAAATATTGGCGCAAAGTTACCAAAAGGTGCTTTACTAGTAGGCCCTCCTGGAACAGGTAAAACAATGCTAGCAAAAGCTGTAGCCGGTGAGGCAAAAGTTCCATTCTTTTCAATATCAGGTTCAGAATTTGTTGAAATGTTTGTAGGTATGGGAGCTGCAAAAGTTCGTGACTTATTTAAACAAGCCAATGAAAAAGCACCTTGTATTGTATTTATAGATGAAATTGATGCTATCGGTAAAAAAAGAGATACAAATGGTATGGGTGGAAATGATGAAAGAGAACAAACTCTAAATCAATTACTAACAGAAATGGATGGTTTTGATGCATCAAAAGGTGTTGTTATACTTGCTGCTACTAACCGACCTGAAATACTAGACCCTGCACTATTAAGACCAGGAAGATTCGATCGACGCATTCCCGTTGAACTACCAGATTTGATTGGAAGAGAAGCTATTTTAAAAGTACATGCTAAAGATGTAAAAATTGAAGAAAGTGTAAATTTCAATGCTATTGCTAGAAGTGCAACAGGAATGAGTGGTGCTGAGCTAGCTAATATTATTAACGAAGCAGCACTACATGCAGTTCGAGAGAAAAGAGAAAAAGTTAATCAAACTGACCTAGAAGAAAGCATTGAAGTGGTAGCCGCAGGGTATCAGAAGAAAAATAAGATTCTAAGCGAGCATGAGCGAAAAATAGTTTCTTATCATGAAATTGGTCATGCTCTTGTAGCGGCTCTTCAAACGAACAGTGCTCCAGTCCAAAAAATTACAATAATTCCTAGAACTTCAGGTGCTCTTGGATATACAATGCAAGTAGAAGAAGGTGAGCATAATCTTATGAGTAAGGAAGAACTCGAAAATAAAATTGCTACATTTACAGGAGGACGAGTCGCTGAGGAATTAATTTTTAAAAGTATTACAACTGGAGCTTCTAATGATATTGAACAAGCTACTAAAATTTCACGAGCAATGATTACTAGATTCGGAATGGATGAAGGAATTGGTATGGTAGCTCTAGAAACTGTAAATGGCCAATATTTAGGAGGAGATACTTCCCTAGCATGTTCTGCGGAAACAGCATCAAATGTAGATAAACTTGTAATAGCAGAGGTTCAGAAGCAGTATAATAAAGCTAAGGAACTATTATCTAGCAACATTGATAAGCTTCATGAATTAGCTGAATATTTACTCAAGGAAGAAACCATAACTGGTGAACAATTTATGAATATCTTGAATAGAAAAGAAATCACTAAATAAATAGCAGCTTAATAAACGAGTCTAATATTAATATTTTTAAAAAAAGAATATTAATATTGGGCCTTTTTTTTAGCTAATTTGCTTTAATAAATTAATAAATAAAGTAACCCAAAGATAACAAATTTATCTAGAAATAATATTTTCGTGAATTGCAAAGGTAAACGCGACACTTTTAAGGTTTGCAATACTTAATGCAATACTTTGTTTAAAAATCTTCTTAAAAAACTTTATTTTTGTTTGACTTATAATATTTTTAAGTCCAAAATGACTATGAAATCAAGTAGATTTAAAAATTTGTCAATATCTAACCGGAATTGGCAAAATATCTGTTTTTTGCAGTATAAAATGCAACACTTATTTTTACTTCATATTAGTTAAGGTTGTTGGCATTATTATCTATTTTATTAGACTAGGTTTTAATATTATTTCATCTGGTGGGATGAGTTCTAGACCTAGTTTTTTTATGATTTCAATACCATACATTTTTTCAAAAATCTCATAAGGTGAATTATTCCCTAATTTAGCTCTTTTGTATGAATTTATGTGATTCATCATCTGGTTTACTTTTTCTTGTGTTAGGAAATCAAAACAGGTACCTTTTGGTAAAACTCTTCTTATAAATTCATGATTTACCTCACATTGCCCTTTTTGCCAGCTAGCCATTGCATCACAGTAGAATACTTTGGTTCGAGGTTTCCCTTTTATCGTGTTTTCGATAGCTTTGGGATTAGAAAATTCCGAGCCTCGATCACCGAGAGTGATAGGGAAAAGTTTTTTAAAGTCATTAATACCTAGAATATCATTAAGCTTATTAAAGGCATCTATAACCGATTGTGAATCATTTCTATCTCTAAGAAAAGCAAGCATTAAGCTACAATTAATAAAGTGTATTGTTAATAATACATTACTTCCTTTTGTTCCAATAACAGAATCCATTTGAACAACTGCTATATCAGGATTTTCATCTAATAATTTTTTATAGTCAGAATAACTTCTGCCTATATAACATTTTTTGTCAATCTTTAATTTTTTATGATTTGTATTAACTCTTGATTTGTATTTAACCATTCTTGGCATATCTAAAGGTCCAGATTCCAGGTTTCCTTGTTTAATGAATGAATATAAGGTTCTTTCAGATACTAGAATTTCATCCTTATGAGTCTCATATATATGATGAAGAGATTGCCATTTTCTCAATAAAGGATA
>CAXXVM010000002.1:0-482160 GCA_963678765.2 Sphaerochaetaceae bacterium
AAATACTACCCATTTACCCCATCTTGAAATATTGGAAATTCCTCCTACAGGTTGAAAAGAAATTGTGCCATGGAAAAATATATTATAAAAAAAATCTATAAGATACCTAAATCCTACTGCACCTAACCCTGAAATAATACCAACTGAAACACATAATAAGCTAATGTACATGGTTCTCCGGATTTGGTTATCCTGCCCATTTTTAATTTCTTCATAATGTCCCATCTCATCTTTCCTACCCTTTATGACCATTCTAAAATTCTCCTTGTAGAATATTCTTGTGATTATATGTTTAACAACAATAAATTTTTTAAATAAATTTTATTTTGAAATATTTTTTACGAATAAATATATACTTTTGAATATTGTAGCAAGACTATTGCTATTTGACACAAACACATCCATTATACAACACGATATGATTTTGACCAAGAAATATTTTAGGAAATTATTTTTTTATCAAGAATCAAAGGGGCAAAAAAAATACATCCCATAGGATGTAATTCTTATATATTAAAATCGTAAAGAAAAAAATAAAGGCCCGGCAGCTATCTACTCTCCCACATAATTGTAGTACCATCGACGTGAGAGTGCTTAACTTCCGTGTTCGGGATGGGAACGGGTGTATCCACTCTGCTATGGCCACCGGGCCAGCTTAAATTCAGAGTACTAAAAACTAATTTAGTAATCCAATTTAAGGCGATTTAAGGATCGCAACGATAATATGGTCAAGCCTCACGGCTGATTAGTATCGATAAGCTGAACATGTCGCCATGCTTACACTCTCGACCTATCGACCAGGTATTCTTCCTGGTTCCTTTAGTCCTTTTAAAAAGGATGGGATGTCTCATCTTGGGGAGGGCTTCCCGCTTAGATGCTTTCAGCGGTTATCCCTTCCAAACGTAGCTACTCAGCACCTGCCGTTGGCACGACAACTGATACACCAGAGGTTTGTCCACTTCGGTCCTCTCGTACTAAAAGCAGAACCCCTCAAACATCCAACGCTTGTGGCAGATAGGGACCGAACTGTCTCACGACGTTCTGAACCCAGCTCGCGTACCGCTTTAATTGGCGAACAGCCAAACCCTTGGGACCTGCTCCAGCCCCAGGATGCGATGAGCCGACATCGAGGTGCCAAACCTTGCCGTCGATATGAACTCTTGGGCAAGATCAGCCTGTTATCCCCGGAGTACCTTTTATCCGTTAAGTGACGGCGCTTCCACTCGCTACCGCCAGATCACTAAGACCTACTTTCGTACCTGCTCGACTTGTATGTCTCGCAGTCAAGCCACCTTGTGCCTTTACACTTGAGGAATGATTCCCAACCATTCTAAGGTGACCATCGCGCGCCTCCGTTACACTTTAGGAGGCGACCGCCCCAGTCAAACTTCCCGCCTGACACTGTCCCTTTACCGGATTACGGCAAAGGTTAGAAAACTGGAAAAGGAAGGGTGGTATTTCACCAACGACTCTGCGCAAACTGACGTCCACGCTTCTACGTCTCCCACCTATCCTACACATCCTTGTCCAATTCTCAATGTCAAGTTGAAGTAAAGGTTCACGGGGTCTTTCCGTCTAACCACAAGTATCAGGCATCTTCACCTGAACTTCAATTTCACCGGATCTCACGTTGAGACAGCGCCCATATCGTTACACCATTCGTGCGGGTCGGAACTTACCCGACAAGGAATTTCGCTACCTTAGGACCGTTATAGTTACGGCCGCCGTTTACTGGGGCTTGAGTTCGTAGCTTCTCATTAAATGATAACCACTCCCCTTAACCTTCCAGCACCGGGCAGGTGTCAGTCCATATACTTCTTATTGCTAATTCGCATGGACCTGTGTTTTTGGTAAACAGTCGCATGGGCCATTTCTCTGCAACTCACTTGCGTGAGCCATACTTATCCCTAAGTTACGTATGCAATTTGCCGAGTTCCTTAACGTGAGTTCTTCCGTACGCCTTCGCATTCTCAGCTCGCCCACCTGTGTCGGTTTATAGTACGGTCCCTCAGTGCCTTGCCTTAGAAACTATTTCTCGGCACGACGACTACACGCGCTTCTCACTTCCGTAGAAGTAATCGCTCACAGCTCTTCTCTACTGACGGATTTGCCTATCAGTATTAACGCCTCGCTGCTTCGACAGGGACAACCGTCGCCCTGCCGCGTTTCGCCCTATGCTTCGTTCCTTCGAAACACTGAGAGGTGCGGGAATATTGACCCGCTTCCCATCGACTACGACTTTCGTCCTCGCCTTAGGGGCCGACTAACCCTTGGGTAGATTGACTTTACCCTGGAAACCTTAGGCTTTCGGCGGAGGGGGATCTCACCCCTCTTTTCGTTACTCATGCCTGCATTCTCTCTTCTGTCCCGTCCACCAGAGTTTCCACCCTGACTTCATCCGTACACAGAATGCTCCCCTACCCACAGAATCTAGTTCTGTGCCGTAGCTTCGGTGATATACTTAGCCCCGTTGGATTGTCGGCGCATGACTACTCGACCAGTGAGCTATTACGCACTCTTTAAAGGAATGGCTGCTTCTGAGCCAACCTCCTGGCTGTCTGGGCAATCACACTTCCTTTCCCACTTAGTATATCTTTGGGACCTTAGCTGACGGTCTGGGCTGTTTCCCTCTTGACGGCGGCCCTTATCAGTCGTCGTCTGACTGCTACGCATTGTACCACGGCATTCAGAGTTTGGTTAAACTTGGTACCCGGTGAAGGGCCCGCATCTATCCAGTGCTTTACCTCCGTGGCAGTCCACGTAACGCTAGCCCTAAAGCTATTTCGGGGAGTACCAGCTATCTCCAAGTTTGTTTAGCCTTTCACTCCAAACCACAGCTCATCTCAACCCTTTACAGCGGATTTAAGTTCGACCCTCCACTGAATTTTACTCCAGCTTCAGTCTGGCCATGGTTAGATCACTTGGCTTCGGGTCTACCCCATGCAACTTATCGCCCTATTCAGACTCGGTTTCCCTACGGCTCCAGGACTTCTATCCCTTAACCTTGCTACATACGGTAACTCGCAGGCTCATTCTACAAAAGGCACGCCATCACCCAATAAATAGGCTTTGACCGCTTGTAAGTCCACGGTTTCAGGTTCTCTTTCACTCCCTTTCCAGGGTACTTTTCACCTTTCCCTCACGGTACTATGCGCTATCGGTAGCCGCCGAGTATTTAGCCTTGGAGGGTGGTCCCCCCAGATTCCGACAGGATTTCTCGTGTCCCGCCGTACTCAGGAAATGCATCCAGATAGATAAAGTGTTTTAAACTACGAGGCTTTCACTCTCTTTGACTGCTCTTCCCAGAAACATTCGTCTAACACTCTATTTTATCACTATCCGGGTTACCCCAGATGCACCCCTACAACCCCAAACACTACAAGAGCGCTTGGTTTGGGCTCTTCCCCCTTCGCTCGCCGCTACTAAGGGAATCTCAATTGATTTCTACTCCTGCTGGTACTTAGATGGTTCAGTTCCCAGCGTATTCCTCTTATATGCTATTTTATTCACACATAAGTGACAATCATCCAGACTGTCGGGTTACCCCATTCGGATATCTACGGATCATTGGGTGTTGGCCCCTCCCCGTAGCTTTTCGCAGCTAACCACGTCCTTCTTCGCCTGGCGGCTCCTAGGCATCCTCCGTGGACCCTAATTCACTTGACCATATTATCTTTACGATCCCTACGCTATTTATATTTCAATAATCTATGGAGGCAAGGGGACTCGAACCCCTGACCCTCGGCTTGCAAAGCCGATGCTCTAGCCAACTGAGCTATGCCCCCAGTTTTCTATAAAAATGAGCTAAAGAAAGAGAAGAATACAAAATCACAAACCACTTGTTAAAGAGGGACTTTGCTTAGTAGGTCTTTCACCTACTGGATAACATCCTATAGTTTTAGAGTCTAACTGTGAGTAGTTAGTCTCTGCCTTTCTTTGTAGAAAGGAGGTGATCCAGCCGCACCTTCCGGTACGGCTACCTTGTTACGACTTCACCCTCCTCGCCAAGCATACCTTCGGAACCGTCCTCCTTTGCAGGTTAGACTAGCGACTTCGGGTACCCCCAACTCGGATGGTGTGACGGGCGGTGTGTACAAGGCCCGGGAACGTATTCACCGTATCATGCTGATATACGATTACTAGCGATTCCAACTTCATGGAGTCGAGTTGCAGACTCCAATCCGTACTGGGACCGGCTTTTTGCGATTCGCTTAGCCTCGCGGCTTCGCTGCGCTTTGTACCGGCCATTGTAGCACGTGTGTAGCCCAGGACATAAGGGCCATGATGACTTGACGTCGTCCCCACCTTCCTCCGGTTTGTCACCGGCAGTCCCACCTGAGTCCCCACCATAACGTGATGGTAACAGGCAGTAGGGGTTGCGCTCGTTGCGGGACTTAACCCAACACTTCACAGCACGAGCTGACGACAGCCATGCAGCACCTGTATATCGACCCCGAAGGGAAAACATATCTCTATGTTCGTCCAATATATGTCAAGTCCTGGTAAGGTTTCTCGCGTATCATCGAATTAAACCACATGCTCCACCGCTTGTGCGGGCCCCCGTCAATTCCTTTGAGTTTCACCCTTGCGAGCATACTCCCCAGGCGGTACACTTAATGCGTTAGCTTCGGTACCAAGTCTTGTGACCTGCCACCTAGTGTACATCGTTTACTGTGCGGACTACCAGGGTATCTAAACCTGTTTGCTCCCCGCACCTTCGCGTCTCAGCGTCAGTATATGACCAGACATTCGCCTTCGCCACCGGTGTTCTTCCAGATATCTACAGATTTCACCCCTACACCTGGAATTCCAATGTCCCCTTCTATACTCTAGCCTTACAGTTTCCAACGCGTTCCCTCGGTTAAGCCGAGATCTTTCACGTCAGACTTGCAAGGCCGCCTGCACGCCCTTTACGCCCAATAATTCCGAACAACGCTTGCCCCCTACGTGTTACCGCGGCTGCTGGCACGTAGTTAGCCGGGGCTTATTCCGAGATTAACGTCATCAGTCTGCCATTCCCTGCAAACCTTATTCCTCCTCTCGAAAAGAACTTTACAACCTCACGGCCTTCATCGTTCACGCGGCGTCGCTCCGTCAGACTTTCGTCCATTGCGGAAGATTCTTAGCTGCTGCCCCCCGTAGGAGTCTGGACCGTATCTCAGTTCCAATGTGGCCGATCACCCTCTCAGGCCGGCTACCCATCATTGCCACGGTAGGCTTTTACCCTGCCGTCTAGCTAATGGGCCGCGGACTCATCCCCTTGCGACGCCTCAGCGCCTTTCCTTCAAGTGTCTTTTGACTCTCAAATCTCATCCGGTATTACCTCATGTTTCCACAAGCTATCCCAAACAAGGGGGTAGATTATCCACGTGTTACTCACCCGTCCGCCGCTCTAGGCTAACCGAAGTTAGCTTACCGCTCGACTTGCATGCTTAAAACGCGCCGCCAGCGTTCGTTCTGAGCCAGGATCAAACTCTCCGTTATATATTATGGTCCGAAGACCATTTTTAAATAATTTCAATATTTAATTCCTGTCACCACTCAGAAGAACCTAGCTTAATTTCTTATTCTAGTTCTTATTTTTGAATTGACAGAAAGCCCTCTCAACATCCATAAAATAAATTTTACAAATATCACGGTTTGCTTTCTTTTCTTCTTCTCTTTCCTATCGCTCTAAATTTCAATAAACTGTGTTGCATAGACCCTATTTCTAAAGCCTCTTGCAAGTGCTCTGTTCTTTTTGAGCACTCGGTTAACTTATCAGAAATATAGTATTATAGTCAATAGACTTTTTAATATTTTTCATTAAACTTTCAAGCTATATTTGATATTGTTTGTCTGTTTAATTATCTGCTTTGTTAACGCTTGATGAAATTACAACATATACTATTTTTATGCAAGTGCTTTTAGCAACTTTTTATCTTTTTTTAACTTTTTCTAAAAAAAGGTCCTTCTATAATCTTAAAAATACAATTTCATCTATATTTTTTTACATATTAAGCAAAATCTAATTATTTTCTATTAATTTGTTTAGTAATTCCATTTGATAAATTCTCTCTTCATTTACTTTATCCATATCATGATTAAAATGTTCCCAAATTGCTTTAATAGCATAATCACTACTTGCTAAGGATTTACCAGTAATTGTTGGAGAGCCAACCGCACAAGCTGCACTTTGTGCTAATGCTCTATATACTAAGGCTGATTGATTATACATTCGTCTAAACTTCTCGATTTGAAAGAACTCTCTCCTTAGATCAGATAATTGTGCTTTATTATCTAACCATAGAGTTAGTGTTAAATATCCTTCAATTACAAATGGTATATCTTCATACCTAATTTCACATTCTTCATAGGCGTGTTTACTAAGTTGAAAAGCCCAATTAGTCAAAATTTGTTTTGATGCACTATTACTTAATTCTACTAATTTATCTCTAAACTCACTATTTTCAAAGTGAGCAATATTTAATTCTGTGTTCATTCAAACCCCTTTTTTCAACTCGTATTATATTGAATAATATACATTCTAAAAAGATTAACAAACATAGATTTATAAAAATAATATAAAAAAAAATTTCAATTTTGTTCTGTTAATAATTTTTTCTCGATAGCTATTCAACAATTTCCCTTTCTTAGATTGTACATAAATTCAAGATTCACTCAATTAGATTAAAAACTATACACAAAATATAAATGTAAAAAGGGCAAAAAAAATACATCCCATAGGATGTAATTCTTATATATTAAAATCGTAAAGAAAAAAATAAAGGCCCGGCAGCTATCTACTCTCCCACATAATTGTAGTACCATCGACGTGAGAGTGCTTAACTTCCGTGTTCGGGATGGGAACGGGTGTATCCACTCTGCTATGGCCACCGGGCCAGCTTAAATTCAGAGTACTAAAAACTAATTTAGTAATCCAATTTAAGGCGATTTAAGGATCGCAACGATAATATGGTCAAGCCTCACGGCTGATTAGTATCGATAAGCTGAACATGTCGCCATGCTTACACTCTCGACCTATCGACCAGGTATTCTTCCTGGTTCCTTTAGTCCTTTTAAAAAGGATGGGATGTCTCATCTTGGGGAGGGCTTCCCGCTTAGATGCTTTCAGCGGTTATCCCTTCCAAACGTAGCTACTCAGCACCTGCCGTTGGCACGACAACTGATACACCAGAGGTTTGTCCACTTCGGTCCTCTCGTACTAAAAGCAGAACCCCTCAAACATCCAACGCTTGTGGCAGATAGGGACCGAACTGTCTCACGACGTTCTGAACCCAGCTCGCGTACCGCTTTAATTGGCGAACAGCCAAACCCTTGGGACCTGCTCCAGCCCCAGGATGCGATGAGCCGACATCGAGGTGCCAAACCTTGCCGTCGATATGAACTCTTGGGCAAGATCAGCCTGTTATCCCCGGAGTACCTTTTATCCGTTAAGTGACGGCGCTTCCACTCGCTACCGCCAGATCACTAAGACCTACTTTCGTACCTGCTCGACTTGTATGTCTCGCAGTCAAGCCACCTTGTGCCTTTACACTTGAGGAATGATTCCCAACCATTCTAAGGTGACCATCGCGCGCCTCCGTTACACTTTAGGAGGCGACCGCCCCAGTCAAACTTCCCGCCTGACACTGTCCCTTTACCGGATTACGGCAAAGGTTAGAAAACTGGAAAAGGAAGGGTGGTATTTCACCAACGACTCTGCGCAAACTGACGTCCACGCTTCTACGTCTCCCACCTATCCTACACATCCTTGTCCAATTCTCAATGTCAAGTTGAAGTAAAGGTTCACGGGGTCTTTCCGTCTAACCACAAGTATCAGGCATCTTCACCTGAACTTCAATTTCACCGGATCTCACGTTGAGACAGCGCCCATATCGTTACACCATTCGTGCGGGTCGGAACTTACCCGACAAGGAATTTCGCTACCTTAGGACCGTTATAGTTACGGCCGCCGTTTACTGGGGCTTGAGTTCGTAGCTTCTCATTAAATGATAACCACTCCCCTTAACCTTCCAGCACCGGGCAGGTGTCAGTCCATATACTTCTTATTGCTAATTCGCATGGACCTGTGTTTTTGGTAAACAGTCGCATGGGCCATTTCTCTGCAACTCACTTGCGTGAGCCATACTTATCCCTAAGTTACGTATGCAATTTGCCGAGTTCCTTAACGTGAGTTCTTCCGTACGCCTTCGCATTCTCAGCTCGCCCACCTGTGTCGGTTTATAGTACGGTCCCTCAGTGCCTTGCCTTAGAAACTATTTCTCGGCACGACGACTACACGCGCTTCTCACTTCCGTAGAAGTAATCGCTCACAGCTCTTCTCTACTGACGGATTTGCCTATCAGTATTAACGCCTCGCTGCTTCGACAGGGACAACCGTCGCCCTGCCGCGTTTCGCCCTATGCTTCGTTCCTTCGAAACACTGAGAGGTGCGGGAATATTGACCCGCTTCCCATCGACTACGACTTTCGTCCTCGCCTTAGGGGCCGACTAACCCTTGGGTAGATTGACTTTACCCTGGAAACCTTAGGCTTTCGGCGGAGGGGGATCTCACCCCTCTTTTCGTTACTCATGCCTGCATTCTCTCTTCTGTCCCGTCCACCAGAGTTTCCACCCTGACTTCATCCGTACACAGAATGCTCCCCTACCCACAGAATCTAGTTCTGTGCCGTAGCTTCGGTGATATACTTAGCCCCGTTGGATTGTCGGCGCATGACTACTCGACCAGTGAGCTATTACGCACTCTTTAAAGGAATGGCTGCTTCTGAGCCAACCTCCTGGCTGTCTGGGCAATCACACTTCCTTTCCCACTTAGTATATCTTTGGGACCTTAGCTGACGGTCTGGGCTGTTTCCCTCTTGACGGCGGCCCTTATCAGTCGTCGTCTGACTGCTACGCATTGTACCACGGCATTCAGAGTTTGGTTAAACTTGGTACCCGGTGAAGGGCCCGCATCTATCCAGTGCTTTACCTCCGTGGCAGTCCACGTAACGCTAGCCCTAAAGCTATTTCGGGGAGTACCAGCTATCTCCAAGTTTGTTTAGCCTTTCACTCCAAACCACAGCTCATCTCAACCCTTTACAGCGGATTTAAGTTCGACCCTCCACTGAATTTTACTCCAGCTTCAGTCTGGCCATGGTTAGATCACTTGGCTTCGGGTCTACCCCATGCAACTTATCGCCCTATTCAGACTCGGTTTCCCTACGGCTCCAGGACTTCTATCCCTTAACCTTGCTACATACGGTAACTCGCAGGCTCATTCTACAAAAGGCACGCCATCACCCAATAAATAGGCTTTGACCGCTTGTAAGTCCACGGTTTCAGGTTCTCTTTCACTCCCTTTCCAGGGTACTTTTCACCTTTCCCTCACGGTACTATGCGCTATCGGTAGCCGCCGAGTATTTAGCCTTGGAGGGTGGTCCCCCCAGATTCCGACAGGATTTCTCGTGTCCCGCCGTACTCAGGAAATGCATCCAGATAGATAAAGTGTTTTAAACTACGAGGCTTTCACTCTCTTTGACTGCTCTTCCCAGAAACATTCGTCTAACACTCTATTTTATCACTATCCGGGTTACCCCAGATGCACCCCTACAACCCCAAACACTACAAGAGCGCTTGGTTTGGGCTCTTCCCCCTTCGCTCGCCGCTACTAAGGGAATCTCAATTGATTTCTACTCCTGCTGGTACTTAGATGGTTCAGTTCCCAGCGTATTCCTCTTATATGCTATTTTATTCACACATAAGTGACAATCATCCAGACTGTCGGGTTACCCCATTCGGATATCTACGGATCATTGGGTGTTGGCCCCTCCCCGTAGCTTTTCGCAGCTAACCACGTCCTTCTTCGCCTGGCGGCTCCTAGGCATCCTCCGTGGACCCTAATTCACTTGACCATATTATCTTTACGATCCCTACGCTATTTATATTTCAATAATCTATGGAGGCAAGGGGACTCGAACCCCTGACCCTCGGCTTGCAAAGCCGATGCTCTAGCCAACTGAGCTATGCCCCCAGTTTTCTATAAAAATGAGCTAAAGAAAGAGAAGAATACAAAATCACAAACCACTTGTTAAAGAGGGACTTTGCTTAGTAGGTCTTTCACCTACTGGATAACATCCTATAGTTTTAGAGTCTAACTGTGAGTAGTTAGTCTCTGCCTTTCTTTGTAGAAAGGAGGTGATCCAGCCGCACCTTCCGGTACGGCTACCTTGTTACGACTTCACCCTCCTCGCCAAGCATACCTTCGGAACCGTCCTCCTTTGCAGGTTAGACTAGCGACTTCGGGTACCCCAAACTCGGATGGTGTGACGGGCGGTGTGTACAAGGCCCGGGAACGTATTCACCGTATCATGCTGATATACGATTACTAGCGATTCCAACTTCATGGAGTCGAGTTGCAGACTCCAATCCGTACTGGGACCGGCTTTTTGCGATTCGCTTAGCCTCGCGGCTTCGCTGCGCTTTGTACCGGCCATTGTAGCACGTGTGTAGCCCAGGACATAAGGGCCATGATGACTTGACGTCGTCCCCACCTTCCTCCGGTTTGTCACCGGCAGTCCCACCTGAGTCCCCACCATAACGTGATGGTAACAGGCAGTAGGGGTTGCGCTCGTTGCGGGACTTAACCCAACACTTCACAGCACGAGCTGACGACAGCCATGCAGCACCTGTATATCGACCCCGAAGGGAAAACATATCTCTATGTTCGTCCAATATATGTCAAGTCCTGGTAAGGTTTCTCGCGTATCATCGAATTAAACCACATGCTCCACCGCTTGTGCGGGCCCCCGTCAATTCCTTTGAGTTTCACCCTTGCGAGCATACTCCCCAGGCGGTACACTTAATGCGTTAGCTTCGGTACCAAGTCTTGTGACCTGCCACCTAGTGTACATCGTTTACTGTGCGGACTACCAGGGTATCTAAACCTGTTTGCTCCCCGCACCTTCGCGTCTCAGCGTCAGTATATGACCAGACATTCGCCTTCGCCACCGGTGTTCTTCCAGATATCTACAGATTTCACCCCTACACCTGGAATTCCAATGTCCCCTTCTATACTCTAGCCTTACAGTTTCCAACGCGTTCCCTCGGTTAAGCCGAGATCTTTCACGTCAGACTTGCAAGGCCGCCTGCACGCCCTTTACGCCCAATAATTCCGAACAACGCTTGCCCCCTACGTGTTACCGCGGCTGCTGGCACGTAGTTAGCCGGGGCTTATTCCGAGATTAACGTCATCAGTCTGCCATTCCCTGCAAACCTTATTCCTCCTCTCGAAAAGAACTTTACAACCTCACGGCCTTCATCGTTCACGCGGCGTCGCTCCGTCAGACTTTCGTCCATTGCGGAAGATTCTTAGCTGCTGCCCCCCGTAGGAGTCTGGACCGTATCTCAGTTCCAATGTGGCCGATCACCCTCTCAGGCCGGCTACCCATCATTGCCACGGTAGGCTTTTACCCTGCCGTCTAGCTAATGGGCCGCGGACTCATCCCCTTGCGACGCCTCAGCGCCTTTCCTTCAAGTGTCTTTTGACTCTCAAATCTCATCCGGTATTACCTCATGTTTCCACAAGCTATCCCAAACAAGGGGGTAGATTATCCACGTGTTACTCACCCGTCCGCCGCTCTAGGCTAACCGAAGTTAGCTTACCGCTCGACTTGCATGCTTAAAACGCGCCGCCAGCGTTCGTTCTGAGCCAGGATCAAACTCTCCGTTATATATTATGGTCCGAAGACCATTTTTAAATAATTTCAATATTTAATTCCTGTCACCACTCAGAAGAACCTAGCTTAATTTCTTATTCTAGTTCTTATTTTTGAATTGACAGAAAGCCCTCTCAACATCCATAAAATAAATTTTACAAATATCACGGTTTGCTTTCTTTTCTTCTTCTCTTTCCTATCGCTCTAAATTTCAATAAACATGAACCAAATTTCATTAATATCTAATACCAACATTTAAAATATGCTTAATAAAAAGTTATTAACTCTTTTAGCTCGTGAAATGGAATATAGCATGTATATTTTTTTTTGTAAAGCGAAAATTAAAAAAAAATTCACAAAATTGAGCATTAAATTTTAATTTCTTACAATGTAATTAATTAGAAAATAATTTTTTTTCTATTACATCTTTTGATTCTAAAATGTTTCTATAAAAGCAAAACAACAAAGTCAGAATATTGTTTTAAGTTCTAAGCATTTCTTCAAGAGCAGAAAAATAGATTCCATCGTTACTTGAAACGCTGGATAATACACGATTTTTAAATAATAGATTTAGAACCAAATAACAAGCTCCTATTGCAACATCATCCTCAGTGTCCTCTAAAAATGTAAAGCACATTTTGTTTATAACATCGGATACATTCTTTTCAGGATATCTAAGCAGCAATAGTTCAATTATTTTATCTTTAAGTTGTTGTCCCTCTCCTCCAAGATATATAGTTCTTGGATTTAAGAGGGCATTTGTAAATAGTAATTTATCAAGATAATCATTCAAAAACAAATTTAAATTCTTTGGACTATCTTTTAAACCATTTAAAACATCATTAGGAAAATCTAATTGCCGATTTTGCTTGCCGTTTTGATAAACAAAGTTTGAAAATTCTCCAGCTTTAGCATCCCAACCCACATATATGGTTCCATTTATAATAATTCCTATTCCAACACCCAATAGAGGTGCATCGAAAGGAAGTATCAGATTATCATAGAGACGAACTAATGAATAAAGAAAGCTATCTTTTTCATTCACCCTATATTTAAAGGCAGCACAATTTGCATCATTTTCTAAAAAAATAGGATACGCTCTATCTTCGAAACACTGTTTAACACAAATATTTTCAATTCCATGCGTTAAGCTTTTTACCAAAGTATCTTTATTGGCATCTACAATTCCTGCAACACTTATACAACCACCAAAGCACTTAATATTAGCACATTTGGCCTCAGCAATACTTAATATATAATTTATACATTGTATAAATCTTTCACCACTACCCTTTGAAGCAGTTATAATTACATCATCAAATTTTTCTTTTACAATAGTAAAAACACTTTTATCAATGTGTAAAATCTGCAGAGTAAAACTATCGACTAATAAATCTACTCCAAAAATTACACCAGCTTTTGGATTTAACATTAATTCAGTGCTTTTACGGCCTCTATTTAGATTGTCTTTGCTTACAACTAATGAGCCCTTCACTATATCCATTTTTTTTAATCTATTGATTGAATAGGTTACAGTAGATGGTTGAAGATTCAGTTTTTTGGAAAGATAATTTCTTGATTTTGGACCACTAAGTAATTCATTTAATATTTGAATAGAATTAAATATTTTTTGATCTTGTCCATTAGCCATACCTTTAACCTCTCTTAATATTTACAGTATTTGTCACTTATAAAATTCTGTCAATGAAAAAACAATTTTCATACATTATGAATAAAAGATAACAAATAATAGTCTACATAATAGAGTTTATATTTGTAAGTATTATATTTATATCCATTTTAATTACTTATATTATAAAGAATTATTATAAAAGCAAATTATAACTTTCATTTTTAAATGAATATCTATTTTTATTAATTTGTTAATTCATTGACAGAATAAAAACTAATACATGATACTTTAATTATATCAAAAGGAGATAGGAAAATGAAAAAGAAAATGTTAATCATTATTAGTATTGTTGCTATACTAATACCAACAGTTTTTGCTCAAGGAACAAATGAAAGTTCAAATCAAATCGAATTAACAATGGGATCATGGAGAGCTGATGATGTTAATCAAATGAATGAACTATTGAATGCATATCATAAGGTCGCTCCAAATGTAGATATTCAATTTAAACCTACAAACCCATCCGACTATAATACTACTTTAAGATTACAATTAGATTCAGGTACTGGACCTGATTTAATGTATGCCAGATCTTATAGAACTGGTCAGGAATTATTTGAAGCTGGTTATTTTGCAGATTGCAGTAACATTGAAGGACTCAAAAATTTCACAGAATCAAACAAAGCTCCTTGGATGAGTAAAGATGGAAAGATGTTTGCAGTACCATTTGCCGCAGTATCTCATGCCGTTTATTACAACAAAGACCTATTTAAAAAAGCAAATGTAAGTGTACCTACTACTTGGGAAGAATTCTTAAGTGTTTGTAAAACTTTAGATAATATGGGAATTACACCTTTAGCAAATGGCTTAGCAGATGAGTGGGATATTCTTGAAACATTCTTTTTAGGAGCACTTCCAAACTATGTTGGTGGGGCTAATGAAAGAATGAAATATGAAATGGGAGAAAAAAAATTTACAGACAAAGAATTCGTTATGGCTCTAAATGCAATGAAAGATGTAGCTAAATACTGTCCAAAAGGATTTGAATCAGTAACTTATAATGATTCTCAAGTTTTATTTGCAACAGGAAAAACAGCAATGTTTATTGATGGCTCTTGGACTGTAGGAACATATTCAGATTCAACTTTTGATTGGGGGATCTTCGCAATTCCAGCTCCAAAAGGACATAAAACAATCATAACATTCCACCCTGATATGGCAATTACAATGAATACTAAGACAGAGCATCCTAAAGAAGCAATGGCATTTCTTTCATGGCTATGTACACCAGAAGGTGCAGAAACAGCATCTAAATATCTACCTGCAGGTTTCTTCCCTATGATCAATTCTCCAATTAAAATTTCACTTCCTCAAGCAAATGAATTCTTAGCTTTGAATAGTGGAAAAGAAACTGATGCTAGATTTGTATGGCCAGTATTATTAGACCTTTATGCACCAATGAATCAAGCTGTAATTAGTATAATGAAGGAAGAAATAACTCCTCTTCAAGGCGCTGAACACATTCAAGATGCATATAATAAATTAGATCTATAATATTTAATTTTCACACCATTAGCTGCTACTAATAAAAGTAGCAGCTACTTATTAGGAGTTATGCATGCATTTAAAGAAAAACACCCTATCAACAGAACCCTCTGCCCTATATTGGATATTATATATATTACCAGCCCTTGCAATATATATACTATTCATGGCTTATCCTCTTTTAGACTCTCTAAGATTAAGTTTCTACACGGGAAACTCATCTCAAGTCAGAGAATTTGTAGGACTTGATAACTTTAAAAAACTTTTAGGTGATACAGATATATCACTTCGCTATAAAGGAGCTTTCTTTCATACAATAATTTTCTTTATTATAAATATGATTTTCCAAAATTCAGTTGGTATACTATTTGCTGTAATATTAACAACAAATAAAATGAAAGGAAGGAATATATATCAGACAATTATATTTGTACCAACAACTTTTGCTGTTCTAGTAACAGGTTATCTTTGGAAACTACTATTAAATCCTGTCTGGTCCGGTGATGCTTTAACAAAGATAGGTTTAAGCTTTTTAGCTCAACCTTGGCTTGGTCAAAAAAGTACTGCCCTAGTAGTTGTTTCTCTTATTTCTTGTTGGCAGTGGATGGGAATACCTGTAATGATGTTTGTCGCTGCTCTTAAAAATGTACCTCAAGACTGCTTAGAAGTAGCTTCAATAGAAGGAGCTAATGCATGGCAAACTTTTACAAAAATTAAACTTCCTCTAATTAAACCAGTTGTTGGCATGATTAGTATTTTAACATTTGTAAACAACTTCAATGCATTTGATATTGTATTTGCTACAGAAACAGTTAACGGAGCACCTGGGTATGCAACAGATCTTTTAGGAACTTTTTTCTATCGCATAGGTATTGCAGGACAACATCCTATTGGAATTCCCGATGCAGGTATGGGAGCTAGTGTTGCAACAATAACATTTTTAGTTCTGCTCCTCGGAGTAATACCAACATTACAGGCCACAAGGGGAGATAACTAATGAATAAGACAAGTTTAAAAAAGCAAAATAGACACACTTTTTATCACATAATTATGGTAATTTGGTCATTTATTGTTATATTCCCATTGTGGGTTTTAGTTATTAATAGTTTTAAAACAAGATTAACCATCTATCAAAATCCATTTTGGATTCCAAGTAAATGGAACTTTTCAAATTATTCTAGTGTTTTTCGAGATAGCAATTTCCTAATATATTTTAAAAACAGTTTTATTGTAGTAATAGTATCTCTATTATTTGTAATAATTTTGTCTTCCCTAGCCTCTTATGCATTTGCTTCGTGGAAAAGTAAATTTTCTAAAATACTATTCTTCTTTATGATAAGTGGAATGATGCTACCAATTAAAATTGCTTCCATTAAAATTCTTGAGATTATGCGATTTTTTAATGTATTAAATACCATTTATTCTTTATTTCCCATTTATATTGCAATGGGCATTCCAATAGGTGTATTTATTTTGACAGAATTTATAAGAAGTATTCCAAAAGAATTAATTCAAGCAGCACTTATTGATGGCTCATCTAGATTTAAAATATTTACACTAATTGTAGTTCCTCTAATTAGACCTGCTATTTCAACAGTTGCAATATATAATTTAATTCCGTTCTGGAATGATCTTTGGTTTCCACTTATCTTTATTTCAGATGAAAAAAGTAAAACTTTATTACTAGGTGTTACAAGATTATTTGGTCAATATCAAACCGATTGGTCAAAAGTATTAGCAGTACTAACACTTTCAGCAATACCTGTATTACTTTTATATATTTCTATGTCTAGACAATTTATTGAAGGTGTAACTGCTGGAGCAATCAAAGGTTAAAAAATATAATTGCAAAACTCAATTATCTTTCTAAATTATTATTTAGATATATGACAAAACTAATATTTTGTAATATAAATAACAATAAAAATACTATTTTATTGTAATATAACTTTAAGTTGTATAAAATAATTATTAAGAGGTATATATGCCACAAAATATTAGATCTATAATACCACAAGATATTCCATATCTCTATGAAATAGCTATAAGAACGGCTAATGGTGGGAACGATGGAAGAAAATTATTTAATTATCCATTGAGTGTTGGTGAATTCTACAGTGTTCCTTTTTTTCATTTTGAACCAAAATTATGCTTTGTTGCACTCGATTATAATCAAAGACCATCTGGATATATAGTCGGAACGTCAGATACAAAATTATATAATAGTTGGTTAAATACAAACTGGCTCCCACCTCTTCAACCTTATTATAATGATGTTATTTATAAATCTGAGGACGAACAAAGAGTGATTTCAAATATATTAAAAGGACAAGGACAAGGGCTATGGGAACACTCAGGATATCCTGCTCAACTAAGAATTGATTTGCTAAAATCAATCAGAGGAGAAGGATTAGGGAGAGCTCTTATAGAAGAATTTTTAACGAAATTATATGAGCAAAATATTCCTGGAGTACATCTTAGAGTTAGCATTAAAAGTAAGGAAACAATTGGATTCTATGAAAAAATGGGTTTTAAAATTCTTGAAACAACTGAGAGAGGATATTATATGGGACGAAAACTATTTAAGTAATTTGTCATATCTCATTTAATATATAAAATTCATATATACAAAAGGCTGCATATCAATTTGCAGCCTTTTGTTATAATACTAAATTAAGCAATTATTTTTTTTCACTATCAGATGGAATATCAGCTCCCCACTTATCTGATAAATAATCAAGATCACTTGCTAATCTCTCAATAGCATTTATTAATCTAGTTGTATCTCTTTCATCAAGACTAGTATTCTTACTTGAGGATACGAATCTAGCAACAACAGACTCTAAACCATCTCGACCTTCAACCAATGCAGAAAGAGCTTCTTCTAACTGGCGACTCTTAGCAGATGCAAGTTTACCAATAGATTGTTTAGCAAGAGCACTAAGATCAAGTAGAGAGAATGATTCAAATTCTTTAGGGGCATATGCATTAATACCAAGTTCTTTGCCGATATAGTTAGCAAAAAATTGAGCAACCTCAACCTCTCCATGGTTAACAAATATTTGTTTAGGTTCTTTTTTAAATGATTTAATCCATTCAACTAATCCAGCTTGATCAGCATGTCCAGATATACCATTTAATTTTTTTATTTCACACCGAACATCAATTTGTTCACCAAATATAGTTACATGCCTAGCTCCATCTAAAATAGATCTTCCTAGAGTACCTGGAGCTTGGAATCCTGAAAAAAGAACGGTGCACTCAGGTCTCCAAAGATTGTGTTTTAAGTGATGCTTAATACGACCTGCATCACACATTCCACTACTTGAAATTAGCACTTTTGGAGTCTTTATACTATTTAAACCCTTTGATTGTTCAACATCTATTATTGTAGTTAAGGAAGGGAATAGGATAGGATTTTCACCTTTATTAATAATTTCCATTGCCTCTTTATCATAATAACCTTGTATACTAGATGCAAAGATTTCTGTTGCTTTAACAGATAATGGAGAATCAACATAAACAGGTAAATTTTTATATTCAGGCAATAAATTATGATCGATTATATATCTGCAGAGATATAATATTTCTTGGGTTCTACCAACTGCAAAGGAAGGTACAATTACATTGCCTCCTCTATCAAATGTTGTTTTTATGATTTTTGCTAATTCTGTAGCTCTTACAATAGTAGGAACATTAGAACCAATAGATCCTTCTGGCTTTGGATGAATTCTATCACCATAGGTAGATTCCATTATTACAATGTCAGCATCATCTAAGTAATCAGGATTTTTAATTATAGGTTGATCAAAATTACCAATATCACCACTAAATACTAATTTTCTTCTAATTCCATCTTCAAGAAGCCATAGTTCAACAGAGGCACTACCAAGTAGGTGCCCAGCATCAACGAATCTACAAGAAATTCCTTTTGATAAATTAACAACTTCTTTATATTCACAGGTATTAAAATAATCTAAACTTTTAATTGCATCTTCCATGGTATACAAAGGTTCAGCTAATTTCTTACCAGCTCTTTTATTTTTTCTATTAACCCATTCTATTTCAGTTTCCTGAATATGAGCACTGTCTTGCAACATTATTTCACAAAGTTTTGAAGTTGCATTTGTAGCCCATATCTGGCCTTTAAAACCATCTTTAACCATTTGTGGTATTCTTCCACTATGATCTATATGAGCATGTGTTAATAAAAGTATATCAACTAAAGAGGGATCAAAGGATAATTCATCCCCCATATCCTTACGATCTCTTCCTTGAGCTAATCCACAATCAATCATTATAGAAATTCCATTACAAGTAACTAATGTACAACTACCTGTAACATGTCGTGCAGCACCAAAAAATGTAATATCCATATAAATTTTACCTCTTATTTAATAGTAACCCTAAAAAGAGCATATGTAAATTGTAAAGTAATGCCCTCAAAATTACTTAATATTTATTAATAATAAATTACTCAAAATAATTGACATTTTGAAATTGATAAAAATATTCTACATATAGGGCTAAAATTTTGATATAATGGTAAAAAAAGATTAAGAGGGAATATTATGACTGATTTTACTTACTATGCTCCAACAAGAATTGTATTTGGAAAAGACAAAGAACAAATGAGTGGAGAATTAATCAAAAGTTATGGAGGAACAAATGTTTTAATACATTATGGATCTCAAAGAGTTGTTAAATCTGGCTTATTAAAAAGTGTTGAAAAATCTCTTTATGAGCAAAATATCAAATATACTGAATTAGGTGGTGTTTTATCAAATCCAAGACTTGAATTGGTAAAAAAAGGAATTGATATTGTAAAAAAGAATAAGATTGATTTTATTTTAGCAATTGGGGGAGGTTCTCCATTAGATAGTGCTAAAGCGATTTCCATTGGAGCACTATCAGATAAAGATGTTTGGGATTACTATATTGGAAAAGAGGCAACAAGTGATAATTTAGCATCAATACCTACAGCTGTAGTATTAACTAATGCAGCAGCAGGATCTGAAATGAGTAAAAGTTCTGTTATAACAGACACTAAAACAGGGTTAAAAAGATCTACATCAGGAGAATTCAATCAATGTAAATTTGCAATATTAAACCCATCTTTAAGCACATCACTTCCACCATACCAAAGCGCAAGCGGAGGATTTGATGCAGCTATGCACTCAATTGAAAGATACTTTGTTCCTGGCAAAAAATCATCTTTAACTCAAAAAATTGCAAGCACAATTATAAGAGAAATTTTTGAAGATATTAAATTAGTTTTAGCTAATCCAAATGATTTAGATGCTAGAGGTAATATAATGTGGGCATCTTCTCTATCACATAATGGACTTACTGATTTAGGTAATGAAGTAAGAGGTGATTGGGTATGCCACAAACTAGAACATGAACTTGGTGGTATGTTTGATTGTGCTCATGGAGCAGGAATAGCATCTATTTGGTGTTCTTGGGCAGCATATTGTGCAAAAGACAATCCTAAAACTTATGCAGAATTTGGCGCAGATATTTTCGATTTACCTCTAGAGGGAGATCCTATTTCATTAGCAAATCAAACAATTGAAAAAATGAGATCTTATTTAAAAGAAATTAATATGCCAACTTCAATTAAAGAATTATTAGGATTCACTCTTAGTGATGAGCAAATTGAAGAATTAGCATCAAAGGCTACTAGCAATGGAACAATAAAACTGGGTTCATTCAGGGTAGTAGATAAAAATGACGTAATTAATATCTACAGAGCAGCTAATTACTAGTAAATCGAGTAGGCAGACACCTCACGATGCCAACCTCTCACACCATCAACGCCGTACGGTTCCGTAGCGGGCGGTTCAATTTACAATCGTAAAGGATGTTACATCGGTGTTAAACCTTTTAGCATCCTTTCTTTATTTAAACCATATTGATAGATTTTTGTAATATCTCTCTTCATATGCTTTTCATGAACTTCTTTGTAATATTTAGTAATATCTATCAAGTTTAATTTTTCAGTTAACATTTTATTTGTAATAAATCTATTCCAAATAACTGCCATTTTCCAATATCTACTTGATGTACATTGAAGTTTATTGAGTTGCCATTCTTTTACGCCTAATTCTCTAAGATGATGTTTTCTACTATGACTGGTTTTCCAAAGTTTATAAGCATATTGCCTAATTTTCCTTCGTATCCATTCTCCCAATTCTCTTATGGTTTGAACCATATTTGCTCTGGCAAAATAGTTCATCCAACCTCTGAGAGTTAGATTCAATTCACAAATTAATCGCTCTAAAGATATTCCACGATTTCTTTTAGAAATACTTCGTATCTTATCTTTGAGCTTTTCAACTCGTTTCTTTTCAGCTCTGCACTTTTCAAGTTTAATTTTTCCATCCTCGATTTTTCCATAGGATAGTATTTCAAATCCAAGTAACTTTGATTTATAAGCTCTTCTTGCAACTGTCTTTTCTTCGTTTACTTTAAGTTTAAGTTTCTTTTCAAGAAACTTTATAGCATTTCTCTTAATTCTACCTGCTGCCATCTTGGATTTCGACAGGATACAGATGTCGTCGGCGAACCTAACAAACTTAACTCCACGATTTTCCATTTCTTTATCAAAAGGTGTTAGATAGATGTTTGCCAAAAGAGGACTTATTACACCACCTTGTGGTGTTCCCTTGTTACTTTCAACTTTAAATCCATTTTCAAAACTTCCAGATTTTAAGAATACATATATTAACCTTCTAATATCCTTATCCAATAGAGTTTTATCAACCTCATTCATTAGAATGTCATGATTAACTGTATCAAAGTACTTAGATAGATCCATTTCTACTACATGCTTATATCCTTCGGCTATATAAATTTGAATTTGTCTTGTTGCATCTTCAGCACTTCTGTTTGGTCTATACCCATAACTAAATTCTGAAAATGTTTTCTCAAATGGTTCTGTAATTACCTGTACCACTGCTTGTTGTACAACTCTATCCATAACTGTTGGAATTCCAAGTTTACGTTTTTGTCCGTTATCTTTAGATATCTCTACAGTCTTTACAGGTTTTGCTCTGTACGTTCTTGCAAGAATTCTACTCCTAGTTTCTTCAAACATTGCTAAATTATTAATATCAAGTTCATCTACACTCATCCCATCTATTCCGGGAGAGTCTTTATTACTTTTGACCTTCTTAATTGCTTCTTTGAAGTTTAGGGTGGAAATTAGTTCCTCACACATCACCGTGTTAGGTAATTTTCGATTTTCTTTCCTCACGTTTTCTTTCCTTTTCTACACCAATGTAGATATCTCCCATAGAACTTTAGATTTAGACTTAACATAATCTTTGGAACTACTTCTTTTCACATCTTGTAGAATCGACTTTTCATTCTTTGAAAAGCATAAATTGTTCAGTCCTTCGTAAGCTTCCGTCTTACTACTATGACCTCGGCTGACTACTAATCTCGCATACCTCATGGGCTTGTCCTTAGTTTTGGTCGATATTGCAGACTCTCAGACACAAAGATTAGTCCTCTCATGTTAAGTTTGATAGCTTCTTAATCTCATGTAGCCACTTGCTTTACTTGATATACTCTCAGAATGGACTTTGACTTATTATGCAGTCTTTTCCATATATCAAGCCTAAACAAGTTTCTGTACGTTGGCTCAAGACCTCGCCTCTAGCTTCCTTCACACGCAACTTCACAGTAACGCACTTGCTCTTGGCTAGCGATTATAACTACATCTTTTCAGTAGCTCTGAGTACTCACAGTGGGATTGCACCACCTAGTTATCAAACATACATGACAAACATAAAAACAGAACTAAAGTTGTTAAGCTCTAGTTCTGTTTTATGAGTTAAATATAATATTATAAGTATTTCATTATTGTTGCACCCATAAGATTTATAGGAACCTCATGTTGACTTGCCCCAAGTTCTTTTGCGGCAAGCGGCATTCCATAAACAACACAAGTTTTCTCATCTTGAGTCAAAGTCACAGAACCTGCTCTTCTTATTGCTGATAAACCAAGTGCACCATCGGTTCCCATTCCTGTTAGCAAAATTCCAACAGCTTTTGCTTTAAAAACCTTCGCAACTGAAAAAAACAATTTATCAACAGAAGGACAATGTCCATTAACTTTTTCACCTTTAGAGGTAATTAGAAAAGGAATATTATTAACTCCCATTCTAACTTCAACATGTTTATCACCAGGTGAAATATATACATGATTATTCAATAAAGGCTCACCTCTCTCCGCTTCTTTTACAACATAAGGGAAATCTTGATTTAACCGTGCTGCAAACAAAGTTGAAAATACAGGAGGAATGTGTTGAACAATTACAATAGGAGGTATTTCTTTAGGCAATTGCTGCAAAATTGAAGAAATTGCTTGAGTTCCACCTGTTGAGGCACCCATTACAATTATTGAATGAGTTATATTCTTTTTTGCTTTGATTCTAACATAATTAAATTTTTCAGCTTTTTGTATATAAGTTTTATTATATGCACTAATTATCTTCGATGTTAATTCTTTAAAAAATAATATTCTTTCTGAAGAATCTGAAAAATTGGCCTTTAACAAATAATCAATTGCTCCAGCTTTAATAGCATCAAAAATTTTGTCACCAACACTACTAACCACAATAATTGGTATAGGATACTGTGGCAATAACTGTTTAATTAATGAAACTCCGTCAATTTTAGGCATTTCAATATCACATGTAATAATATGTGGACGATACTCAATAATCTTCTCAGAAGCATCATAAGCATCAGAGGCAACGGCGACAACCTCAATATCTTTATTTTGTTCAATCCCTTTTTTTAGAATAGTTCTATAAAAAGGGCTGTCATCAATTATTAAAACTCTAATACTCATCGTTTTCCTGGATGTCCTTTCTATAAATAGATGGTTGAACATAAACTAGTCCAAACTTTTTATAATCAATCGATTCCGATAATCCTAAAAACAAATATCCATCATCTTCTAGATGTTCAACTAACTTTAAAATTACCTGTTTTTTAGTTTTTTTATCAAAATAAATTAATACGTTTCTGCAAAAAATTACGTGAAATTTCTTTTTAAATGGATAATTTGGTTCTAATAAATTAAAACATCTAAAAATTACTTCTCTCTTAATTTGTTCTTTAATTCTATAATGAGTATTATTTACTCTCTCAAAATACTTTTTCAACCACAAAGGTGGAAGTTTATTCATCTCTTGAGCTAAATATAATCCATCAATGGCACTACTGATAACCTTTCTAGCAATATCAGTAGCTAGAATTTCTTTATTCCAAAATAATCTCTCTGCACCAAAATATTCTTCTAGAATCATCGCAATACTATAAGGTTCTTCACCAGTTGAGGCGGCTGCACTCCAAATTCTAAGATCACCATCACTAATAGAGGAGCAAACATTCGGTAATACCACATGAGAAAAATAATTAAATTGTATCTCTTCTCTTAGAAAATAAGTATAGTGGGTTGTAATATTATCAATAAAATAGTGTAACTCTGAAGACTCATTATCCTTTAGCAATAAATTATAATAACTTTCAAAACTTTTTAATTGTAAAGCCTCAAGCCTCCTTGAAAGCCTTAGTACAATTAATGTTTTTTTATTTTCTTTTAAATCAACTCCTGCTTTTTCTTTAATTAAAACAGAGAGTAATTTAAATTCTTTATCACTTATTTCCATTTACCTAATATTTTCCAAACTCATTATCAGACAAATTAATACTTTCAACACTATTTTGTGAATCCGTAATATCTGAATTATTTATATTATTCCAATTCTGCTCTTGTGCAATTATTATATCTCTACTTTGTTTGTTTTTATAATTATTATTCTTCAAATTTGAATCTTTTAATTTAAATATTGCTAACTCACGTCTTAATAAGATTGATTGACCTGAAAGTTGTTCACTTGCAGCCGCTGTTTCCTCAGCTGTAGCACTTGTTGATTGAACAACATCAGCAATTTGACTAATTCCTTGATTAATCTGTTCAATATCTTTTGATTGATTTGCAGATGTGATTACAACTTTTTTTCCATAATCATTTAAAAGATCTACTTTTGATAAAATCTCATTAAATGCTTTAGCTGTAAGTTCTGCTTTACTTGAACCAATTTTGATTTTTTCAAGAGAAGTTTCTATCATAACAGTTGTCTCATCTACAGCAGAGGCACTCTTAGCTGCAAGATTTCTAACTTCATCAGCAACAACGGCAAAGCCTCTACCATATTGACCAGCACGAGCTGCTTCGACAGCTGCATTTAGAGCTAATATATTAGTTTGGAAAGCTATATCATCAATTACTTTAATAATTTTTGATATATTCTTTGAAGATTCATCAATTGATTTCATTGCAGCAACTAAATCTTCCATATATTCAGCACCCTTATCAGCTTCAATTTTAGCCTTTGTAGCAAGACTACTTGCCTCCTCTGCACTCTTATTATTTTCGGTTACATTTAAAGAAATATTTTGAAGAGAAGTACTTAATTCTTCAATTGCACTAGCTTGTTCGCTAGTTCCTTGAGATAAAGACATACTTGAATCAGATACCTGAGAAGCACCTGCTTCAACTTGATCTGCCGCTTTAATAACTGAGGAGAGAACACGGTTACTGTGAACTACTAGAATTCTGAATGAATCTGCTAATTCACCAATCTCATTGTCTGATTCACCTTTTGGAACATTTAGATCAAAATCTCCTGTAGCAAGTTGTTTAGCAAGTTTTACCATTTTATTTAATCTATCTAACTCTCTTATTATTAGTATTGTTAGTAAAACACATATGCCAGCCGAAAAAATTACTAAAATCAACATCATTGATGCCGTAAAATTAGCTTTTTCTATATTTGCAGTTTCAATACTATTTATTATCTGAGCTTTTTCTTGTGTTATTGCCCTTATTCCATCTTCTTCAATCTGAATATAATCGACCATTTTATTATTGTAGAGAGAAATAGCATCTTCTTGAAGACCCTGTTGTCTCAACAAATATAATTGAGTTTCAGTTTCAATTACATTTTTTCTACTCTTCTCAAATTCACTAAATTTTTCAGCATCTTCTGCACCAAATTCATTATTTCTAGCACTTTCTACAAGATAATCAATTTGTGTTGAATTTTGAATTGCACTATTATATGCAGTTTTAACTTCTTCCATATCATCTGAAGTAGCAATTATCAATGAATTTAATGAAATTTTTTGTACTAATACAGCGACCTCTGAAAATTCAACAATTGGATTAATTGCTTTCTCTTGAATTAATTTGTTATCTTTATTAGATTCATTGATTCTTATTAAACCAAAAATACCTATTAACATGCTACATAATAATAATACTACATAACCAACTATTACATTATTACGAATTTTAGCTTTTCGTCCGATTCTCATAAACAACCTTCCTTAGTTCTCTTTTAAATAATCCATATCATTTTTGCTTAATAACTTATTGCTATTTAAGAGCAAAGCTACTTTTCCCTGATATTGTCCTATACCGTCTATGAAATTACTCTCATATGTAGATAATGTTGAAGAGGTCGTAATATTTTCACTTCCTATCTTCACAACTTCTAGAACAGTATCAACAATTAGACCTAGGAAGACATTATCAACCTCAACAATTATAATACATGTTCTCTCATTATATTTTACTTTTTCTTTCTCAAACTTAGATCTCAAATCCATAACAGGAATTATTCGACCTCTTAGATTAATTATACCTAAAATAAAATTTGGCATTCCTGGAATTTTAGTAATTCTTTGCATCCCAACAATCTCAGCCACATCCTTTATACTAACTCCATAGATTTCACTACCAAGTGCAAAAGTCAAATAACTATTTTCATTATCAAAAAATTTGTCATCCATCAATGTGCGACTTCTTGATTCATTTTCCATTAAAGTCCCCTATTCTTCTTAACTACTATTCTTATAATTGCATAGCAGTCTAAAATCAAACTAATTTGGCCATCTCTCATTATTGTACAACCCGAGATACCATCAATTTCTTTATATTTTTGTAAATAATCAGGAATAGCTTTAGCTACAACAGAATACTGACCAATTATTTCATCAACATAGATACAAAAGTATTCACCCTCGGTTTCAACAACCATGATAATTCCTCTATCCATATCAACTTCTTTAGTTTCAAGGTTGAATACCTTATTAAGCGAAACCAAAGGATATAATTTTTCCCTTACTTTTATTAATCTGTCATTTTTAGGACCATTTACAATTAAATCTGGAGATATTCTAAATGTTTCAACAACATTAACAATAGGTATTGTAAATAATGTTTTGTTAATCCTAATATTCATTGCCTCAATTATTGATAAAAGTAGAGGTATTTTAAGAACTATTGTAGTACCTTCATTCTTTTTAGAATAAATATGAATGGATCCTTTAAGATTTTGAACATTCTTTTGAACAATATCCATACCAACGCCACGTCCAGAATATTCTGAAATCTTATTATTTGTTGAAAAACCTGCAAGCATTATTATATTAAATAACTCTTGTTCACTCATATTCTCATAAGCTTTATCAATCAATCCTAGAGAGAGGGCTTTATTATATACAGATGTGGTATCAATACCTCGTCCATCATCACTTATGCTAATTAATACATTAGAGCCAATATTTTTTGCTTCAAGAGTTATTTTACCATTTGGATTTTTTCCAAGTTTCTCTCGACACTCTTTATCTTCAATACCATGATCTATTGCATTTCTAAGAATATGCATAAGCGGATCTGATATTAAATCAATAACATTTTTATCAACCTCTGTATCTTCACCAACAACTTCAAATTCAACAGATTTATTAAATTGTTTATTCATATCATGAATAATTCTATTCATTTTTACCATGGTAGATGAGAAAGTAACCATTCTTATCGACATAACTATCGATTGTAATTCAGTTACCATTTTATGAAGGTGGGTTGCATTTCGTTGGAATTGATCAGATTTGTTTTTAAGTTCACACTCAGTTACTAAGGGCTCTGCAATAACAATTTCACCAACTAAATTCATAAGAGAGTCAAGTTTATCCATTCTAACACTTATAATAGGGTCTTCAACCTTATTTTTATAAGTGCTACTTGAATTATTCTTATTTGAATCTAAAGTATTCTTTTTATCTTTTTTATCTTTTTTGATTTTTTTAGATGCACTCTTCTTTGCAGATGTAGTAGCACTTTTCATATCTTCAATACTATATATTTCAACAGGAGTATCAGCACACGGAGCTAAACTCTCTGTCATTACCTCTTTATCTGAGGACTTATTTGGAAGAGGAATATCTTCTTTTATTTCTTTTTTCGTGGGATCTACTGTTCCCAGGCTCTCAAAATATTCATCAATTTTATCAAAAAGATATGTGGCATCATCTTCTCCCTCTTCATTAGCTTTTACTTTATGAATATGAAGTTTAAAATAATCGACACATGAAAGTGCTATATCTGAAATTTTAGAGATATCATCTAATTTTGTGTTTGTTTTTTCAACATATTTTAAAAGGTCTTCTACTTTGTGAGCTAGATTACTACTAATCTTATAACCCATAGCTCTAGAAGAACTTTTTAAGGTATGCATTAATCTAAACAAAATATGAATGTTATCAGGACTTATAAAACCCTCTCGATCACTTTGAATCAAAATCGCTTCAATTTTATCAAGCATCTCAGAGACTTCATAAGTATACATTTCGATCATTGAATCATCTATAAAATCATCCACTAATTATTCCTTTCAACTATTGTATAACAGTTTCTTCCCTTTTCTTTGCTTGTATATAGAGCATCATCTGCAGCTTTATAAGCTTCTAAATAATTTAATTTATTATCTTTTTCAATATATAAAGCTCCAACGCTAATGTATTGAAATAAAGGTTTACCATTAAAATCAAATGTAGTTCTCATTAAATCAAACAATTGTTCAAGTTTATCTACTAAATTCATTTTTGATTTAACATCATTCATTATAACAGCAAATTCATCTCCACCTATACGAGCAACACAATCGGTATCTCTAAAACTATCATTTAGTCTTTTTGCTATTATATTTAATACAAAATCACCACCGATGTGACCGATTGAATCATTTACAGATTTAAAACTATCTACATCAACTAAAATTAATGCAGTATTAACTCTCTGATTATTTAAGAAATCATAATATTTTTCATAGGCTGCTCTATTAACAAGCCCAGTTAGAGGATCATGTTCAGCTTTACTTGTTGCCTTATCAATAGCCTCTTTAAAGGCATTAACATCTGTGGCAATTCCAACAATTTTAACAAGATTGGATGATTCATCAAATTCACCATAAAAAGTAAATTTACACCATCTAATGTCATCATTCTCTAGTACTATTCTTAGTTCTTCTTTTGCAAAGTGATTTTCTTTATTAATATTTTTGACAATTTGCTTAAATAATCGGATATCAGGAGGATATATAAAATTCTCTTCATCTAATTTTGAGAAAAAGGATTCAACTTCACTATCAATTTTTAGTTTTTGGGCAATATTACCAATAAAAAAAATAGAATCTCTAATGGTATCCCATTCAAATAATAAATCTTGAGAGTAATTGATTATATTTAATAAAACACTATTAATTAATAAATTCTCTCGCTTTACTTGATGAGTAAGTGATCTCTCAACAACATTTTTAACCCTTGTTTGAATGATAATCGGAGCCTCATCTTTTGAAACAAAGTCCCACGCACCATTTTCTAAAGCTTCAAGTTGTAAATCTTCTTCACCACTAAAGATAATAATTGGTAATGATTTAAATCTTCCATCCTCATTTAGTTTTTTCAATACATCAATACCACTAATTCCTGGCATATTAATGTCTAATAGAACAAGATCAATTTTAAATCCTCTGCCTTGTATTTTCTTTAAACCCTCTTCACCATCACTAGCTTCAACGACATTAAAATCAGAAGAAAATATTCTCTTCATTCTTAATCTCATAAATCCACTATCGTCAATAACTAAAAGAGTTGGTTTGTTTTTTTTACTCACTATTTATATTACCTTTATTAATTGATTATCAAAACGTATTGAAAAACTCATATCATTTATGGAAAAAACAACCGATCTTCCCATTGAGCCTCCAACATCTTCGGCTACTAATCTAATATTATATTCAGCTAATAGGGCTCTACATTCTCTAGCATTTCTTAAACCAATATCAGAATAAGTACCCATTTTGCTAAAAGTATGGGTGCCTCCTGTCATTTTTGCCTTAAGATTTGCTTTTTTAGCACCTGCAAATTTCAGATAATTTAGCATTCTCTTTATACCTGAATCGGCATACCTAGTATCTAAACCCAATGAATATTCAGGTGAAGATGGTAGTAGTACGTGAAGCATACATCCTACATGAATACTCTCATCATATATCACTAATGCAATACAAGAGCCTAATCCATAAATTGCTAAAGTATCATTAGAATGAGCTAAAACAACTTCTCCGGTAGAAACAATCTTCTGCATTAATAAAAAACCTCTTATTTACTTTTTAGTAACTAATTATATTATAGTATTGCCTAACTATCAACTTAAATTCAAAAAATTAAAAATATAGACATATTTAGTACTATTCGTGTAATATATTACATTATTCTTTAAAAACTTTCTACTGACTGAACCATTTCATTGTTATACAAGCACATATAACGACATATGCAAAAAAATATTTGCTAATGATGAATAATTTCGATTGTTATTTCTATTTTCTAATAAATATAATCGAATATTACAAATATATTATTTGATAATGGGCTATTTTAGTTCAAATATATGTAAGCTACCTCATAATTGAAACCTCATTCATATGAAGCAAATTCTATTGACTTTTAATCAACATAATATTATTTTTCAAATTGCAAGTAAGTTGCAAATTGAAAAAATAAAATCTAACAGGATAGTATATGAAAAAAATAAGCTTTCTAATAATTATTATATTAATGAATCTAACTCCTCTATTTTCTAGTGGAGCAAAAGAAGTATCTGATAAAAAACTAATTGCAGTATCTATAATGCCGCAAGAAACTTTTGCAAAAGAAATTGTTGCAGATAAGATGGATGTGGAGGCTCTAATTGGAGTTGGAGCATCACCGGAAAATACTGAACTAAGTCCTAAACAACGTTCAAGGTTTGAAAAGGCTTCAATATATTTTGCAATTGGAGTTCCAACTGAGGAATTAACCATTATTCCTTTTGTATCAGATGATACTAAGATAATCTATCTTAACGATGCTGTTGCTAATGTATATCCAGAACTACAAATTGGAGAAGAAAGAGATCCTCACATATGGTTAAGCCCTAAAAGAGCTATAGTAATGGTAAACGAAATGGCAAATGAAATTGCAAAACTTGATGAGGCTAACAGAGATTTTTATATGAATAATGCAAAGACCTATGTTGACAAATTAGCTCAACTTGATAAGGATATTCACGAAGAGCTTTCTACTCTAGAAAATAGAGAATTTATAGTTTATCACCCAGCTTTTGGATATTTTGCATCTGATTACAATTTAATTATGGATGTAATCGAATTTGAAGGAAAAGAAGCAACTGCTAAATCACTAGCAAATTTGATAAGTAAAGCTAAAGAAAAAGGCATTAAAAATGTTTTTTATCAAGCTGAAATATCAGGTTCTCAAAGTACTACTTTTGCAAAGGAATTAGGTGGAATAGCAATTCAATTAAATCCTCTTTCAAAAGATTATATTGAAAATCTTAAAATTACAGCTCAATTAATCAAGGAAAACATCTAATGAATGATGAATTTGTAATCGATATAAGCAATCTTAGTGTGACTTATAAAGAAGGAAATGTAGCATTAACTAATATTAATATGCAGGTTCTTAGAGGAGATTATCTTGGATTAATTGGCCCAAATGGTGGGGGAAAATCAACACTGTTAAAGGCTATGCTAAATTTAATTGATCATCAAAGTGGTAGTATTAAATTCTTTGGTGGTCCTCTAAAAAAATCTCTTAATAAAATCGGATATGTTCCTCAGTTCTCACATTTTGATAGAGATTTTCCAATAAGTGTCAGAGAGGTTGTACTAACTGCTACTACAGGTAGTAAACTAAAATTGTTCTCTCGCTACTCAAGTTCTCAAATAGCTGATGCAAATGAAGCTTTAAGACTTGTTGGCATTGAAGATCTCGCATCTCGTCAAATAAAATCTCTCTCTGGTGGTCAATTTCAAAGACTACTAATTGCAAGAGCTCTTGCATTAAAACCTGAGTTATTACTCCTAGATGAACCAACTGCTTCAGTTGATAGTGTATCAAGAGAGTTAATTTATGATTTACTTGATAAAATCAATCAAAGTGGTACAACAATTGTGATGATATCTCATGATACAATGGCTATTTCAAGTAAGGTTAAACACATAGCATGTATTAGTGAAAATCTTATATATCACGGAAATCCAGAGTTAAACGAAGAAATTGTCGAAGAGCTTTATGGATGTAATATCGACTTACTTGGACATGGAATTCCTCACAGAGTACTTCCCCACCATTCTCATGAAGGATTTTAATATGATTCACTCTATCTTAGAATATACATTTCTACAGCATGCAATCTTTGCAATTTTTTTATCAAGTATTGTTTGTGGTATTATTGGAGTTATAGTTATTGAAAAAAAACTAATACTTATGAGTGGTGGTATTGCACACACTGCCTACGGTGGTGTTGGTCTTGGATACTTCTTAGGTATTAACCCTATGATTAGTGCTATTGCTTTTTCAGTTCTTGCCGCTCTTGGTATTGGTACTGTTCAAAAAAGAGGTGGCAAACAAAGTGATATTATTATTTCAATGTTTTGGTCACTTGGTATGGCACTAGGTATTGTATTTATAGCATTATCTCCAGGATACCCACCAAACATTGACTCCTACCTTTTTGGTAACATTCTTGCCGTTAGTGATGGAAATTTAATTGCTATGTTTGTATTAACTCTAGTAATTTTAGTTGTGGTAATTGCATTTTTCAATATTTGGAAAGTTTTTCTCTTTGATAGTGAGTTTGCAACTTTAATAGGACTAAATACAAAATTATTAGAATATACACTTTTTGTACTAATAGCTCTATCTGTAATGGTATTAATGGGAACATTTGGTATTATAATGCTAATTGCCATGCTTTGTGCCCCATCTGCTACTGCGGCTCTTTTATCTGATAATTTAAAACAAAGAATGATTTATTCAACACTAATTGGAACTACAACTTCTCTAATAGGACTTTATATTTCCTATACATTTAATATTTCAACATCAGCTACAATTGTAATAGCTGCCATATTAAATTATGCAATTGTTTATACAATTAAAGGAAAAAAAGAAAAGGCTATTGTTAAAAGAAGTACTAATAATTCTTAATTTTTAAACTAATTTGAATGGCTATTGAAGATTATTAAAATCTCTCAATAGCTTTTTTTATCGCTTCACCTTATTATTAATTCTATATTGTTTAGGACTCATATTATATTTCTTTAAAAAAGCTGAATGAAATCTTTGAAGAGAATTAAATCCGCATTCTCGGCAAATAGATTTAATACTATTATTAGTACTAAGCAATAATGTATTAGCCCTATTTAATTTTTCATTTATAATATAATCATGAATACTTGAATTAGTAATTCGCTTGAACTTTATCTCAAGAGAGCGTCTACTGCAGGGAAGTTGATCTACTATGTCTGAAACACTATAAATTGATGAAATATTCATTTTTATAATAGAAATAGCATTGGCAACAATAGAGTCCTCACTATCTATAAGTGTTGTTGATTCTCTCTCAACTATGCCTAAAGGAGGGATTCTATATACAATTTTTTGACTCTCTCCTTTATTATTTAGAATATCATCTGCAACCTTTGCAGCTGTGTATCCAATGCTCTCTAATTGTAGAGAAATGCTCGATATTGTAGGTTTAGCTAGCATACACAGTAGCTCCTCATTATCAACACCTAAAATTCTCAAAGTAGATGGGATACTAATATTGAGTTTTCTACATGTTACAGAGACCTTCATTGCACACAAATCATTACAACAAAAAATTGAAGTTCCTCTATCAAGCGATAATAACCATTTTTCTAAATCAGGATTGTTATCACTATATAATTGTTGCCACCAAGATAGAGGACGAGAGAATGTATTTAATTTTTCGCTATTTAAAACGGCCCCTCGGCAAAAGCCTATCATTCTCTCCCTTGCCCAGGTGGTATTAGCAACTAAGGCCATTGCATAATGTTTTGAACCTATCTTATATAAATAATCTCCACATTTAACTCCTGTATCCCAATCATCATTTCTAACGGTAGAAAATTTGTCTGATCTTATAGCACCAGCTATATCTATTACAGGTATATTTAATTTTTCATATCTCTCTTTTTCCTCTTCACTCTCAATTCTAGCAATAAGTGCATCTAATTCTTGTGCACTATTATTAAACCAATGGCCTTCCCCATTGATTTCCCAATCAATTTTTTTTCTTGCATATTTCAATACACCATAGGCGACGCTAGTATCATAGTGATCATGAAAAGATAATTTTAATCCTATTTTTTTCATAAATATTATAATACCACACATTGCGTATAATGGAATGATTATTTCGCATTTTGAGCATTGTAATATTTATTATCTGATTTACTATAAAAACATCTTAGGAGGAAAAGTTATGGAAGTACCAAAATTTAGTGTATCAAATGGCACTAAAATTCCCGAGTTTGGCACCCCTTGTGTCTTTATAATCTTTCTTATTCCTTGTGGGGTAAGGATTTTTTTTGCTATAAAATATTTATTTGTAACATTTTATTGTATGGAGTTGTATAGAGTTGACGTAATTGGTTATATGAGTTATATTTAATTTAGGAGATATTATGTTTGCTACTACTTTACCAAGAAACAAAGACGGGAAAAAAAAGATTGTTTATGTTATTTCTAAGAGGATTCCAGTTGGATTTAAATTAAATGAAAAAGGTCGTCGTGTTAAAACTTATAAGAATAAACAAGAGATTGTTGAGGAAATTGGTTTTATTGAGGATTTTTTAGATCAATATGATGATCCTCTTGCACATTTTAAGGCTGAGGCTAAAAGAATTACTCAAGAAAATAAGATAAAAAAACAAAGCTATCTTCTAGGTTGTAATTATGATCTCTCTGAAGAATATGATGATAGTGAATCTAATGCTTTTGATGCTAATGGTTTTCAGAATGACTTATTCAACTATGGATATGCTGCAATTTCTGCTATATATCATCAATTAGAGATTCATTACTTCATAAACAATAGAAGAAGATATACTAAAGCTAGATATAATCACAATATGATTTTCCTAATGTTAATTGTGGATAGGATTATTAATCAATCTTCTAAAAAAGGTGCTTGGGAGAGAAGAAATTTCTACTTTGAAAAGTTTAATTTTTCTATGGATGATATGTATCGTTCACAAGATTTCTTTGCTGAAAATAAAGTTAAGCTATTAAATAATGTAAATAAAAGAGTCACAGATCTTTATGATAGACACACTGATTTACTTTATTATGATGTTACTAATTATTATTTTGAAATAGATGATGAAGATGAATTAAGAAAGAAAGGTGTATCTAAAGAACATCGACCAAACCCTATTATACAAATGGGTTTGTTCATGGATACAAAAGGCTTACCTGTCAATTATGAATTATTCAAAGGAAACACTAATGATAATAGAACATTGATTCCTGGAATGGAAACTTTGGGCTTTGATTTAGATATAAACAATTTGATTTATGTTGCAGACAAAGGAATGATGTCTGGTAACAATATAAGACAGATAAGAACAAATAAATCAGGCTATGTAATTAGTTACTCCATAAGAAAAGCTTCAAAAGAATTTAAGGATTATGTATTAAATCAAGATGATTATGAAATATGGAAAAAAGATGATGAAGAACTTGAAGATGGAGAATATGATTTCAAATGTAAATCAAGAATAACCTCTAGACGTATTAATTTTGATATAGTTGTTAAGAAAAAAGTAGAAGAAAATGGAAAGATGATAATGAAGGAGTTTATTCAAAGAGGTAAAGGTCATTCTGAAATAAATGAAAGACAGATAATCTTCTATAGCAAGAAATATGCTAAGAAAGCAAAAAAAGATAGAGCTAAATCTATTGAAAAGGCTAAAAATATTGCAGCTGGCAAATATGGTCAGAAAATATTAACAGCAGGTGCTATGAAATTTGTTAAGAGAGAATGCTATAACACAAAAACAGGTGAGATCAATAGTGAACAATGGAATGATTTAACTTCATTTGATGAGGATCTCTTAAAAGAAGAAGAAAAGCTTGATGGCTATTATGCAATAATGACTAATGTAATTGGACTTGATGTAGGAGATAAACCTTTTAATGCAAAACATCGCTGGACTCATGATGAGTTCTATCAATTAAACAGAGAGGTCTCAGATTCCGATATAATTCAAATGTATAAAGGACTTTGGAAAATTGAAGAAAGTTTCAGAATAACAAAAAGTGATTTAGATGCAAGACCTGTATTTGTTAGAAAAGATACCAGAATTGAAGCTCATTTCTTAATCTGTTTCTTATCATTGTTGATATTAAGAATATTGGAACATCGTTTAGAAAATAAATATAGTGCGAGTCAAATAAAAGAAAGTATATCAAATGCTCTTTGTACTCATATAAATGAAAATAATTATAAAACTGTGAGATATTCCAAATTACTAGGTGAAATTGGTGATAGCCTTGGAATCAATTTAAGAAAGAAAATTTATTCCCAATCAGATTTAAAAGAATTGATGGGTCAGGCTAAGAAATTAGGATACTAAGAAAAAATGAACTACTCCACACAAGTAATAGTAAAAAAATGTTAATTTAATTATAACTCCCATAAGCAATTATAGGGAGTTTTATTTCATCTAAACTGCAAAACTCGGGATAATACCACACATTGCGTATAATGGAATGATTATTTCGCATTTTGAGCATTGTAATATTTATTATCTGATTTACTATAAAAACATCTTAGGAGGAAAAGTTATGGAAGTACCAAAATTTAGTGTATCAAATGGCACTAAAATTCCATGCATAGGATTTGGAACATTTGGCTCCGATCATGCATCAAGTAAAGAGGTAATGGATAGTGTAAGACTTGCTATCAAAAATGGTTATACTCATATTGATTGTGCAAGTGTTTATGGAAATGAAAAAGAAATTGGCATTGTTTTGAAAGAGGCAATGGACGGTAAAATAACTGGCAAAAAAATAAAAAGAGAAGATCTTTGGATTACTGGAAAACTTTGGAATGATAAACATGATAAAGAAGATGTAATACCATCATTAAAGCAATCTTTGGCAGATTTACAATTAGATTATCTTGATTTATATCTTGTTCACTGGCCTTTCCCAAACTTTCACCCACCAAAATGCGATGTAACAAGCAGAGCTGAAAATGCAAAACCATATATACATGAAGAGTTTATGGTTTGTTGGAGAGAAATGGAGAGAGCTGTTAATGAGGGTCTTGTAAAATCAATAGGACTATCAAATGTTAGTATTGCAAAATGTGAAAAGATATTAGCAGATTGCACTATTAAACCATCCTTTATTGAAATGGAATTACATCCAACCTTCCAGCAACCTGAATTTAGAAAGTATGTTGAATCTAAGGGAATTGGTATAATTGGATTTTGTCCCCTTGGCTCTCCAAATCGTCCTGATAGAGATAAAATGGAAGGCGATGCTATTGATATGGCAGACCCAATTGTTGTTGAAATTGCAAAAAAACATAATGTTCACCCAGCTGTTATATGTCTAAAGTGGGCTCACTCTAACCATATTATTCCAATTCCATTCTCAACTAAAGAGAGAAATATTATATCTAATTTATCAAGTGTTTGCACCGATGATTTAAGCGATGAAGAAGTTGAAAGACTAAAAGAAGTTGATCAGAACTGCAGATTAGTTAAAGGACCTGTTTTCCTATGGAAAAATGCTAAAGATTGGCATGATTTATGGGATGAAGATGGAATAATTGCAAAGTAATAAAGAAATAAAATCTTTTCACAATAAAAAATAAAAAACAAATAAGGAGTTTTGTATGAAAGGTAAAATGATGGGGGCTGTATTGCCTGGAGATAGTAGCGTAGCTTTTAAAGAATTTGATATTCCAACACCAGGACCTGGACAGGTTCTACTTAAGATGAAAGCATCAACTATTTGTGGTAGTGATATCAGATGTATCTACAGAGAACATCTTGGTAAAGGCCCTGAAGCATATCAAAATAAAATTGCAGGACATGAACCTTGTGGTCAAATTGTTGAAGAAGGACCTAATCTAAAAAGATTTAAGAAAGGCGATAGAGTAATCGTTTATCACATCTCAGGTTGTGGTGTTTGTCATGAATGTAGACAAGGTTATATGATTAGTTGTACATCTCCTAAAAGAGCCGCTTATGGTTGGCAGAGAGATGGTGGCATGGCAGAATACCTACTAGCCGATGAGAAAGATCTTGTTCTACTACCAGATAGCCTAAGCTATGCAGATGGAGCTCAAGTTGCTTGTGGTTTTGGCACAGTATATGAAGGAATTGAAAAAGCAGGTGTTTCAGGAAATGATGCTGTTTTAGTCGTTGGACTTGGCCCTGTAGGACTTGCATGCCTAATGCTATGTAAGGCCCTTGGTGCAAATAAACTAATTGGTATTGAAACACAACCAGCTAGAATTGAAGTTGCAAAAAAATTAGGCCTTGTTGATGAAGCATTCTTAGCAGGTCCTGATAATGTTGCACAGGTAAAAGCTGTTACAGGTGGAAAGGGTGTTGAGAGAGCATTTGATTGTTCTGCATCAGATCCAGGTAGAGCAACTGCTATTAGAGCTACTCGTAAATGGGGTAAAATTGTTCTAATTGGTGAAGGTGGAACTGTTCACTTCAATCCTAGTGAAGATATGTTACATGACCAAAAGACCCTTATTGGTAGTTGGGTAACAAGTATTTGGAAGATGGAAGACTTAGTTGAAAGAATTGTAAGATGGAATATACATCCTGAAGATCTTATCACAGATAGATTCCCTCTTGAAAAAGCTGATGAGGCCTATGCACTAATGGCATCAGGAACTAGTGGTAAAGTTGCTGTTTGTTTTGATGAAGAACTCAAATAGAGAGATATTCCCTATATAATATTTTTCTTCCTCTATTCAATTAGAGGAAGATTTTTTATTTCTAATGGTAAAAAAAAAACAGGATAGATTACTACCCTGATTTATAAAAGCTAAGAGTTTAAATAACACCCTTCTTTAAGAGTATGTTTGCATAAAGTGATTTTTCACTTGTTGCAATTACACAATAAACTTTCTTTGTTCTTTCATAAAAAGCAAATCTCTCGATTTGTTTAAAGCCTTTAAAGTTCTTATCGCCTTTTTTAGCAATTTCCTCATAATCCTTCCAAATAGGTGTTTCAACAGGATCTCCTGGTACAACCTCCATTAGAAAAGCATTGTCTTGATAAGGATCTAGTGGGAAAAGTTTTAGCACGGCCTCTAATACTTCGCAGCTTCCATGGCCATCAAGTCTTATAACATTATCTGATAGTGATGAACTTGGAAAATTGCCATCTGCAATAATTAATTCATCGGCATGACCCATTTCATCTAAAGCCTTAAGAAGTTCTGGTGAGATGATTGGGGGGATATTTTTTAGCATATTAATACTCCTAAATTGTGATTTTATATTAAAAATATAAATGTAAATTATAAAATGTAAACGTTTACATTTATTATATCACAATTTCAACATTGAACAAGTATTATATTTATATTTCATAGGAGAATTTGATTGTAGCACTAATATAATCATCACTATCATTTGATTGATTATAATATGATAAGGGAACCTCAGTATTTAATATTAAATCATAGGAGTTCCAACTAAAGGTCAATCCAAAGTGAGATGAGGCTGTATCGGTACTTAGAAGGAATAAATCAAGAATTGAATCATCTTGTTCTTGTAGACCAAAGTAAATTGAAGAATAAAAAGCTCTACTCAATTGTAATCTAAATTCAGCTGATATTCTTTTTTCTCTTAAATCATTATCACCAAGATAAAGAAGATCCGTAAAGAATCTAAATCGAAGTAAATTTAGTTCCCCATTTTCTGCATATTTAGGAGTTATTTTACTAAAGCCAACACTAATATTCTTAAAATAATTCTCAAAATCAAGATTACTTGAACTATTAGTACTAACATCCAAATCAGAATCAGATATTACTGCTATTGCAAAATCATCAAGACTCTCATATCTAAAACCAAATCCAAGGGTAAAAAATTGAGAGGAGGATAAAGACTCATAACGAGAGAAGAAAGTATTTACAAAATAATCTGGAATATTAAAGATATCTTTTCTTAAATAAAAATTATTCTTAACTAATTCAGAACCACCACTCATACTCAAACCAAATGAAAGAGGACCTGTTGCCCAACCCCAATCCAATCCAATGGAATAGAGTGTGTGACCTATATAATTAATTTGTTCACTAGTATCAGTTCTACCTGTTAAATAATTATTAATTTCAAGCGATAGAGCTATATTTGTACCATAGAATGTTGCACCTAATTTTGATTCAGGATTTTGCAAAAGCGATTCAACATTATCATTATTATACTTATCATCAACTAAAATATAATAATCAAATACAGGAGACTCTTCATCTCTAAAACTTAGGTTTGCCGGATTTAATGTACCAGATGAGTCAGAGAGAGATTCATTTATCCAGGTGCTACTAATATTTGAAGCAAAGATGCTACTTGATATTAATATTATTGAAAATAACGATGCACCAACTTTATTCATGAAAATTCTCCTAAATTTAAGTTACTATTACTCTATTACATTTCATTAATTTATTAAAGTTGTTGAACCGCATCAATACATCAGAGATACTAAATTTAAAGCAGTTTTATTACAATTATATTGTAATATTCCACCCCCCTTGCTAAACTAATTCTATGAATAATATTATTGAAATCAAAGAATTTATACCCAATTCATATTTTTTAAAAATTCCAACTACCCCAACATTTGAATCAATTGCCTATGATTCTAGAGAAGTTGGAAAAAATTGTGTCTTCTTTGCCTTTAATGGTATTCATACAAATGGCTCACTTTTTATTCAAAGTGCAATTGATAAAGGAGCTACTACAGTAGTAGTTGATAAAATTCCAAAAACTATAGTAGATAATATTGGCTATTTAGTTGTAGAGAATACAAGAAGTGCCTTTGCAATAACTAGTTCATATTTCTATGATAGATCTGACAAAAAGCTTAAAATAATAGGAATTAGTGGAACCGATGGAAAGAGCAGTTGTTCAACCTATCTTTATTACTTTTTAAAAAAACTAAATAAGAAGGTAGGATTAATAACCACAGTATATGAAGATAATGGCAGTGGACTTAGATATTCTACAAACCGTCAAAGCACACCTGAGGCTAATATTTTGCATAAAACATTTAAAGAATGTGTTAACAATAATGTAGAATACATGGTACTAGAGTCAACATCCCATGCACTATCTAGGCAAATGGATAGACTAAATACCATTGAATTAGATTGTGCAATTATAACAACGATAACAAGTGAACATTTAGAATTACATAAAAGTATAGAAGAATATGTTGAGGCAAAATGTAATCTTATTAGAAAATTAAAAAAATCCTCACCCTTTTTATCAACAACTGATAATAAACATCTCAAAGAATGTCTTGAAGTTGCAAAGAATAATAATACTTTTATTCTTAAAAGAGATTTAAATTATAAATTAATTCAAGAAAGTAGTTTATCTCCCATTGAGCTTATAATAGGTAATAAAAGATACAAGAGTAATTTATACCTTGATGTCTTTATAACTGATGCACTCCTAGCTGCAAAGGCCGCCTCTCTATTAACAGATACACCACTTTCTAAAGTCTTAAACTACCTAGGTGAATTAGAGAGCATAAAGGGAAGATTTAATATAATTGAGAATTCTTTGAATATTACTGTGATAATTGATTTTGCACACACCTCTGATGCACTCTATCATATTGCAAAACAACTAAAACCAAAAAATGGACGATTAATAGTTCTTTTTGGCTCGGCTGGTGAGCGAGATATAGTTAAAAGAGCGAAAATGGGCGAAGTTGCATCTCAATATTGTGATATAATAATAATTACTGAAGAAGATTCTAGAGGAGAACCTACTGAGAAGATTGCAAATGATATTAAAGAAGGCATAAAGAGTGCAACTACAATTTATGAAATATTTGATAGAAAAAAAGCTATTCAAAAGGCAATCGATATAGCAATTGAAGGTGATGTACTATTATTTTTGGGAAAAGGTCATGAGACATCAATTCAAAGAGATATAGAGTCCATAGAATGGAATGAAGAAGAAGTAGTTAAAAAAGCTATAGAGGAGAGAGAGAAAAATGATAGATAACAGTTTACTTTTAGATGTTAAAAAATATAGTGTGGCACTACTTTATGGAGGAGATTCTCCTGAACATGAGGTATCTATTGCATCTGCAAAGGGAGTATATCATTTGCTAAAGAACCTTACTAAAAGTGTTTATTTAATTGGTATCTCAAAGAAAAATGAATTCTATTTACAAAATGAGAATGACTTTTTATATGAAATTGAAGAGAAAATTAAAGAAACAAATAAGCTTGAAATAATACCATCTAAAGGTTTTTCTCTTGATGGAAAAATACTCAATATTGATATTGCATTTCCTGTTACCCATGGTAGCTATGGTGAGGATGGAAAACTACAGGGACTACTTAGCTATTTAAATGTTAGAAGATGTGGTTGTGATACAATTGCATCAGCTATCTGCATGTCTAAAGCTCACTGTAGTTCAATATTAAGAGATAGAGGAATTAGTACAACTGAAACCCTTATATTTGATAATAATTATACATACTCCTATGCAGAAGTTGTTAAAAGATTTGGTGAAAAACTCTTTATCAAAAGTGAAACAACAGGAAGCTCTGTTGGCGTATTTGAAATAAAAGAGAAAATTGATGAATCTAAATTCAAAGTACTTCTAAATGAATCTTTTAAATACAGTGAAAGAGTATTAGTTCAACCTCTTTATGAGGCCATGAAAGAAGTTGAATGTGCAGCCCTTGAATACAAGGGAGAGATAATTATTGGAGGACCGGGCTTAGTTGTTAAACCAGGAGATTCAAATCTACTATCCTATTCGATAAAATATGATAGTCAAAACGGTGCTAAAATAGATACAAAGCCAAATAATATAGATAAAGAGATAAAAGGAAAAATTAGAGAAATAGCTAAAGAAATATTTAAGATACTACATCTAAAAGGCTATGCTAGAATTGACTTTTTCCTACTTGAAGACAACCAAATTTTATTAAATGAAGTTAATACCCTCCCAGGTTTAACTAAGCTCTCTCACTATCCACTATTAATAGAAAGTGAGGGCATAAAAATGGAAGAAGCCATAGCTATTATTTTAGAAGGTTCTAATTAATGGGAATTGAGAAAGTATATTTTCATGTTGATCTTGATGCATTCTTTGCATCTGTTGAAGAACTTGATGATCCATCCCTCATAGGAAAGCCACTAATAATTGGTGGAAAAGGACCACGTTCTGTAGCATCAACATGTAATTATGAAGCTCGAAAATATGGAGTTCACTCTGCCATGCCAATGGCAAGAGCTCTTCAACTATGCCCTAATGCCACAGTTATAAGTGGTCATTACTCCCGTTATTTAGAAAAATCTAGAGAAGTTATGAATATTTTTAATAGCTTCTCTGCCTCTGTTAGACAAGTTTCAATTGATGAAGCTTTTTTAGACATGAGTGGAACAACTACCCTATTTGGACCTCCTTTTAAAGCTGGTTTAAAACTCAAAGAGAAAGTAAAAGAAATAAGTGGACTAAGCATTAGTGTTGGTATTGGACCTACAAAATTAATTGCTAAAATGGCAAGTGATTTTAATAAACCAGATGGAATTTGCATCGTTGAAAAAGGTCGTGAAATTGAATTTGTGGATGCTGTTGGACTTAAAAAACTCTGGGGTATTGGAAAAGTTACTCAAAAGAAGCTAGAGCAAAAACACATAAGAACTAATGAACAGCTAAGAAATTTCACGCTTAGATCTCTAAAGAGTATGTTTGGTGAATCTATGGGATTCTATCTATATAATATTAGTAGAGGAATCGATGTTGGAATCTATGATGGAGAGGTTAAATCTCATTCAATTTCAACAGAGAGAACTTTTCTTGAAGATATATCATCAGTAGATTTATTATATACAAATATTTTAGATATGAGCTATGAAATATTATATAGGTCCCTTGATGAAAATAAGATGGCTAGAACAATTGGAATTAAAATACGTTATAGCGATTTTAGTACTTTTTCTGCCCAAATGACTCCTGATTTACCTATATATAATGCTGAACAAATATATGAATATGCAAAAGCACTATTTAATAAGAAATGGGATAAACGCCCTATAAGATTACTTGGAGTTGGACTTTATCAAACATATAATAAAGATTCTATGATTCAAGCAGATTTATTTGATGAAGAAAATAAGAAGAAAAGAGAGCTTGAGAAAATTTCTCTATCACTAAAAGAGGAAGGATTAAACTTAACAAAGGCAACTCTACTTAAGAAAAAGACTCTTAAAAATGCAGCATCTCACTCAGTTGATCCTAATAAAGAGACTTATTAGTACTACCTTATTTTTTCAAAAATATAATTATTTGCAGTTTTGATATATTTTAAGCCTTTCATTTTAGTTCTGACAAAATCTAAATCAATAGAGCTATCACCCTTTATCTTAAAATAATCATCTAAATTGCTACTCTCTATTTTTGTAGAAGCATCAACAATTCCAATTAATTTAAACTCATCATCACAATAGGCAAGTGTGGCATCACCATGACTATCATTACATAATAATATTCCACCAATCTTTAAATACTGTTTTGTAATAGAGCCAACAAAACCTGCATATTGAGAGATAATTAAATCACATTGCCCTATTTTTAAATCTTTTGAATAATCATCTCCGATGAAAGTAAAATCACACATAGAATTATATTCCTTAGAGGCATTTAAATACTCTTTAATTGTATCAGTATTTTTAAAGAACTTTATAGCACCTTTAAAATTATCGACATATATAACTTTAGGAATAACTAGAGAGGGATCAATATCAATATGTGAGCCAGGATAGAGTGCACTTTGAATATTATATTTTTGTGTAACTTCTCTATAAAGAGCTAATCTATTACCTGTTTTATTTACATAAGCTTTATACTCATCAATACAATTTATAGCCATATCAATCTCCCATCTAAAGTGTGTAGTTATTCCAAAAGTTTATTATTTAACTAAGAATACTACAACTAGTATAATTGATAGTATAATTCTATACCACCCAAATACTGAGAAGTCATGAGCTCTTACATATGATACTAATGATTTAATTACTAATAGAGATACTAAAAAGGATACAATACATCCTATAAATAAAATCATATATTCTTGGGAACTATAATCAAAACCTAGTTTAATAAGTTTTAATAGAGAGGCACCAAACATAACAGGAATTGCCATAAAGAAACTAAATTTAGCTGCAACTCCTCTATCTATACCACTAATTATACCACCTAGGATAGTAGAGCCAGATCTTGAGGTACCAGGAACTAGAGCTAAAACTTGAAATAGACCCATTATTAAAGCATCTCTGTAACTCATATCATTTAGGCTTAAGACCCTCATTTTGACACCCTCTTTTCTTTTCTCAATTATTACATAAAGAACACCATAAACAAAAAGAGCTGCTACAATTACTTGCCAGATACTTAGATAGGTTTCAATTATGTTATCAAGCATTAAACCAAATATGGCAGCAGGAATTGTGGCAACAATAACCTTTAACCATAGAATATAGGTATCTTTTTTTTCTTTTGCATCCTTCTTGAATGAAAAAGGATTAAGAGTTGAAAAATAAAGTACTATAACAGCTAGGATTGCACCTAGTTGAATTACAACCATAAATAACTCTTTAAACGAATTGCTTACATTGAGAGTCACAAATTGATCTAACAAAAGTAAGTGCCCGGTGCTACTGATTGGAAGCCATTCTGTAATGCCTTCAAGAATACCAAATAAAATGGTTTTAAATATCTCTAACATAGTTGATTAATATAATAGAATACTAGCGGTTTTACAAGGTAGTTTAAAGTTGCTTTTTTGCACTTTTATATAGATAAAAACGAATTAAATTATTGTATTTTTATTTAATTGTCTCTAAACTAGTTTAGAGGATTTTTAAATGCATAAAATAAAAGAAGAAATTCTTTACAGAGTTGATATAACTGAAGAAGAAGATAAAGAGTTACATCTTGATAAAGTTGATCAAATGTTTGAAGAACTTGAAGAGATGGAAAAAGATTTAGATAAGTACAATATGGAGTGGGTATTTGATTATGCGCACAATAGAATTTGCGACATATTTGAACATGAAATAAAAGATAAATTTAGAGCTCTTAAGAGAGAATCAGAGACTGCATCCATTGAAAATGAGGCAAATTCATTGCTCAAAAAAGTAGCTCTCTCAATAGAAAAGAATACAAAAGCTTTCAATGGCGCACAGACAATGACTACAGTTGGTGAAATTGTATTATCATTTGTAATCATCATGGCATCCCATGAATTAACATCTTATTTTGTCTCTCATTATGCAGCCTTAATTAGTGCAACAATTATTGTTGCAATATTTGCATTATTTAAAATTTTTGTCGAAAAAAGATATATTAGTAAAATAAATAAGAGAAGACAAAAAAGAATTTATAAAAAATCACTATTAAGCACAAGAAAAGCTTTTATACAAATGTTTATCTTTTACATAAAAGTTAGTCGTTTTGATAGAGAACATAGAGGCGAAAATAGTGAAAATAGACATAAAAAAGCTCTTATTTTCATAAAAGAAAATCATCCAAAACTTGAAGAAATATAAAATATAATAATTAGATATAGTATTGAATACTAAAACTAATACATGTTAAATTTATAAGAAAAAAAGGAGCTATTAAATGGCACTTCATATAGTATTATTCGAACCAGAAATACCACAAAATACAGGAAACATTGCAAGAACATGTGCTGTAATTGGAGCCTCTCTAGATTTAGTTTATCCTCTTGGATTTAATATAGATGAGAAAAGTGTAAAAAGAGCAGGTCTTGACTACTGGAATCAACTAAATATTACTAAATGGGAATCAATTAGTGAATTTATTGAAGCTAAGAAAAATGAAAGATTATACATGTTCACAACCAAAGCTCCAAAATCTTATCATCAAGCAGATTATACAGGACCTGGTGATGTATATCTTATCTTTGGCAAAGAAACTAAGGGTATTCCTGAAGAAGTTTTAGTGGAATTCAAAGATAACTGTGTTAAAATTCCTATGAGAGAAGAAACAAGATCTCTTAACTTATCAAATAGCGTTGCTATTGCAGCTTATGAATATTTACGTCAATTAGATTTCCCAGGTCTCAGTGAAACCGGTCACCTCCATAATCTAAATTGGAAAGAGTAATAAATTAAAGGAAGTATTAATTATGTTAAAACTGTCAATTGATGGAAGAGTAGAAAACCAAGCATATGTTAACTATGATTATGTAGCTATGACTACAATTAGTTTCATTGGTTTAGGAAACATGGGATCAGCTATTGCAAGAGCAATTTCTAATCAAATTAAAGAAGACGAAACTAGCTATAACATTGGTATCTATGATAAATCTGATGAAGTTGTAAATAAAGTTGCAGCAGAATTTAAAAATAATGGTACATTCTATGTTAGATATAATAGCATTGCAGATTTAGTTGAAAAAAGTAACATTGTTGTTTTATGTGTTAAACCACAAATCCTTTCTTCAATTTATGATGAAATTAAAGCAGCAAATAAAAATAATGCTAAATTCATTTCAATAGCAGCAGGTGTTAATACAGCTACTCTTTGTGAAAATTTAAACACTAATGATGTTGTTCGTTTTATGCCAAATATCGCAGCAAAAGCATCATCTGCAATTACAGCTGTAGCAGCTAGTGAAAAATGTAGCAAAGAACATTGTGAAAATGCAATGGAAATTGCTAAAACCGTTGGTGAAGCTTTTATTTTAGATGAAGATAAATTCTCAGCTTTCATCGGAATTAGTGGTTCAGCTATTGCCTATGTATTTGAATTTATACATGCAATTGGTTTAGGTGGAACTCGCGAAGGTATTCCATATGATAAAAGTGTAGAAATTGCATTCCAAACAATGGAATCAGCTGCAGCTCTTTATAATTTAGAAAAAGAAAACCCAATTAGTTTAATGACTAAAGTATGCTCAGCAGGTGGTACTACTATTGAAGGTGTAAAAGCCCTAAGTGAGGGTAACTTTGAAAATACAATAATCAATGCAGTATCAGCGGCAACACAAAAGTCAAAAGAACTAGAAAAAAAGAGTCTTTAATACTCTTTAAGCTAGTACTTTTAGCTAATAACTTTTAAAATAGATTTATAAAAATTTAATTTAATAATCGGATTCTAAAGGAAATAATTATGATAGATTTGAAAGAAATCAAGAGCAGAAATGAAGAAATTACTGCTAACATTAAAAACAGATTCATGGATGTTCAACTAGATAAAATTGTAGAACTCCAAGATGCAAGAGCTTCTCTTTTAGCTGAAGCTGAAGAATTAAGAGCTGCAAGAAATGCAAATGCCTCAAAAATGAAAGGCAAAATGGACAAAGATGCTCGCTCTGAATTAATAGCTCAGGGAAAAGAATTAAAAGTAAAAATTGCTGATGTAGAGAAGAAATTAACTGAAGTTGAAGATGAATATTTCACTCTCGGTGCAACAATACCTAACTTTGCTCATCCTGAAGCACCTGTTGGTAAAGAAGATAAAGATAACTTAGCTGTTAAATTCTTTAGTGAACCTACAAAGTTTGATTTCAAACCTTTAGACCATGTACAAATTGGTGAAAACCTTGATTTAATTGACTTTGATAAGGGTACAAAAGTATCTGGTGCAAAATCTTACTATTTAAAGAATAAAGCAGTTATTCTTCAAATGGCATTAGAGCGATATGCTATGGATATTGTTATCAAACACGGCTTTACTCCATTCATCACACCTGATGTTGCAAAAGAAGAAATATTAAAAGGTATTGGATTTAACCCACGTGGTGCAGAATCAAATATTTATACAATCGAGGGAACTGATACTTGTCTTGTAGGTACTGCAGAAATTACTCTTGGTGGTTATTATAAAGGTGAAATTTTAGATAAAAAAGATTTACCTATCAAAATGACTGGTTTATCACATTGTTTCCGTCGTGAAGCAGGTGGTGCAGGTCAATATTCAAAGGGTCTATATAGAGTACACCAATTCTCAAAACTTGAAATGTTCATTATTTGTTTACCAGAACAGAGTGATGAATTCCATGAAAGACTATTAGCAGTTGAAGAGGAAATCTTCCAAGGTCTAGGTCTTCCTTACAGAGTTGTAGATACTTGTACAGGCGATTTAGGTGCTCCAGCTTACCGTAAATTCGATATCGAAGCTTGGATGCCAGGTCGTGGTGATGATGGTGAATACGGTGAGGTAACAAGTACTTCAAACTGTACTGATTATCAAGCTAGATCACTTCAAATCCGCTACAGAGATGAAGAGGGAAAACCTCAATTTGTTCATATGCTAAACGGTACTGCAATTGCATTATCAAGAGCTATGGTAGCTGTTCTTGAAAATTACCAAACTAAAGATGGTTCAATTAGAATGCCAGAAGCATTGATTCCTTATACTGGTTTTGATGTAATTGAAGCAAACAAATAAGGATAGTAAATATGAAAGTTAGTGCGCTTACAACAGATTTCTATGAGTTAACGATGATGCAAGGATTTTTTAAGTCAAATTATAATCCTCAAGTAGTATTTGATATGTTTTTTAGAACAAATCCCTTCAATGGTGGGTATGCCCTATTTGCAGGATTAGATTCTATCTTAGAAAAATTAGAAAACTTTAGCTTTGATGAGAGTGATATTGAATATTTAAGATCGCTCAATCAATTTGATGATGATTTTATTGAATATCTAAGTACATATAAATTCACAGGTGATATTTATGCATTTGATGAGGGACAAGTAGTTTTTGCTGGTGAGCCACTGATGAGAATTCATACAACACTAATTGATGCTCAATTAATTGAAGGACTTCTTCTAAATACTATCAACTTCCAAACTCTAATTGCAACAAAAGCATCAAGAATGGTAATAGCTAGTAAAGATGGCAACATCATGGAATTTGGACTAAGAAGAGCTCAAGGTGAAGATGGTGCATTAAGTGCCGCTAGAGCTTCATTTATTGGTGGAACAAGCGTTACTAGTAATACTATTGCTGGTAAAAAGTTTGGCATTCCTGTATCAGGAACTATGGCTCACTCTTGGATTATGAGTTTTGATTCTGAGTTAGAAGCTTTTAGAACATTTGCAAAATACTATCCTGATAATGCAGTTCTATTAATCGATACCTATGATACTTTAGGTAGTGGTATTGATAATGCAATAATCGTTGGATTAGAGCAGAAAAAGATAGGCAAAAGCATTGGTGTTAGAATAGATAGTGGTGATATGAGTTATCTACCTAGAAAGATTAGAGCTAAATTAGATGCTGCAGGATTAACTGATGCCATCATTTGTGTATCAAATGATATGACTGAAGAAATTATTGCAGCCCTTGTATCTGATGAAGCACCAATTGATTCTTGGGGAATTGGAACTCACTTAGTTACAGGAGGTTTCCAATCATCATTAAATGGTGTTTATAAACTTTGTGCAAAAGAGAGTCCTGATAAAAAATACATTCCTACTATGAAGATTTCAAATAGTTTTGGTAAAACAACTAACCCTGGAATTAAACAGGTATATAGATTTGTTGATGAAGAAAATGGTCCTATTGCTGATTTAATCACCCTTAATGATGAAAAAATTAAGCCTAATAAAGAATATACATTCTACCACCCTTTCTCTGATTCAGATTTCTTCAAATTGAAGGAAAATAGATATACAAAATGTATGCCTCTTTTGACTAAAAAAATGGAAGATGGAAAAAGATGTGGAGATAGAAAAACTCTTCCTGAGTTACAAGCTTTTGCAAAAGCAAATCTAAACAATTTCCATAAATCCTATAAACGTCAAATTAATCCTCATATCTATAAAGTATCACTTTCTAAAAAATTGAGAAATTTAAAGAGAGAGTTAATTAACGAAGAAAGAGCTAATGAAGTTGAAGAAGATAATAAGGCTAAAGAATTATATAAGAATAAAGATTAGTAGATCCAATTCTAATTATAGTTAATTAGTAATTTAGAGGAGTTATAATTGTATCTAATAGATTCAATATAGCTCCTTTTTTTATAGCTAAAAGCGGCAAATGCAAAAAAAAACTTCCCACAATTGGGAAGCCATTATTAAGGTGATATCTTATATAATTAAATTAAATTAGCTCTTTTATATAGCTCAGTTTGAAGTTCAACTTTACCTAAACCTGTTTTTGTAGAATAAGGTATAATTTTAGTACCTTCTCTTAAAATAGGGTTTGTTTGTAATTTAATTAGAGCCTTTTTAAATTCAGCTTTCTTTAATTTATCTGACTTAGTTGCAACAATGATATATGGTAAATTAAGAGAGTTCATAAAATCAATCATGTTTCTATCATCAGAAGTTGGTCCAATTTTTAAATCAACTAATTGAATGACTGAACAAAGCTTATCAATATTAGGGTTTTGAGTAAAATAACTATCGGTTACAGATGCCCATTGTTTCTTTTCTCTACCACCTCTTTTAGCATAACCATATCCTGGTAAATCAACTAAATATAATTTGTCATCAACGTTAAAAAAGTTAACAGTAATTGTATGACCTGGATTAGAACTAACTTTTGCAATAGCTTTTCTTTCTAAGAGAGAGTTAATTAAAGAGCTTTTTCCAACATTAGATCTCCCTGAAAAGGCAAATTGAAATAAGTTATCATCTATAAATTGTTCTTTTGTACCTGCAACTTGTGCAAGTGATATATTGTGTAGATTGGGTTTCAAGGTATCCTCCGTAAATTCTTACACACCATATACTCAAACGTAGAGGCTAGTCAAGGAGTATAAATGGCCTAAAGTGATGCTGAAATGCCAGATGCAATGGCTATTGCCATTTTATCAAGATAGGATGAGGTTGTTAATTTTCTAGCATCATCTTCATTTGATAGAAAACCTACTTCAATCAAAATAGATGGAGCTCTTGATACATTTAATACATACAAGGCATCCTGCTTTATTCCACGATTAACTTCATCAGGAAAGGAGTTTACTAGACTCTCTTCAACATTCTTTGCTAACTCATAACTCTTATCATATAAATCACTGTTTAACTGAGGGAGCGACTTAGAAGAAAAAAGAGGAATATTCTCAAGTGGAGTTAACTCATCAAATAATATTTTATTATCATTTTTCTCTTTTGTAAAAACTTCAAATCCACTTGGATTTGTTGTATTAAATGCATTTACGTGAATAGAAACATATATAACACTAGTCTTTGGTTCAAGTGGGGTCAAATAACAAATTTCAGATCTCTCTTGAAGTGATAAATATTCATCACTAACTCTTGTTTGATATACATTTATATCACGATGTTCGCTTTGTAATATTGTTGATACCTTATTAGAGAGTTCTAATGTAATATCTTTTTCATTAACAACTCCACCTGCAAAGTCCCAATTTCTAGTAGCACCAGTATCTTTACCACCGTGACCGGGATCAATAAATATTGTTTTAACTGGATAATTAAAAGGATTTTGAGCAAATAAGGGAAAACTTAAGAAAAATAACATAAAAGCTATTATGAAAGTTTTATTACTCCGGTTTCCACTGTATTCCATACTCCATCCTTTTATAAATTATTTACTCTGTTCTTTTTGGCTTTCTTTCTCTATCTCTGTATATTCCCAAGTATCAATTAGAGTTGCAAAGTCTTTCTTCACTAGGAACAATTGACGTTTTTTAACCTCTTCTGTAAATACTTTTCTATCAAAATATCCTCTAAATTTTCTAGCAAAATTCTTACCATTAATATTTTCCACAGCAAGTGCTCTTGTGTGTACTTTATTCATAGCCTCAATTGGAGATCTATCTTCAATTAGACTGAGTGAGGTTGGGAATCTAACTATAAAAGCACTAGTACATACAATACTATTGCCAAATAGATTATATCTAATACCTAAATCAAGGGTTTGCCAGTATTCACTCTCTATCTCAACATCATAAGATCTTACTCTTTGAAAAAGAGCTCTATCAAATAAACCAATACCTCTAAATGGATAAAGTGTTTGATTTGAATCAGTGCTAGCCATATCAGGAAAATATGATATAGGATCAATTAGTGAGCCATCTTTATAAGGAGCTCTCATTGATGGGATTATTTCTTTAGCACTGTTTGCAATGGCTGGAACAAGGGTAGCAGGTGCATCTTTACTACTTAGGAGTGAGAATAAATAGGCACCTTCAAATCTAACTATTTCCATATCAGTTCTTACTACTAGAAAATAAGTTGTAAAACACTCATCAGCTATTGTATTAACCATTTCACCTAATGAGGGTGTGGTTGGGTATACAATAAAAGTTACATCAGGAAATTCACTTTGAAAAGTAGAAATATCCCCTCTTTCACTGCTAATTACGGCATGAAGACAAAAGTTCATATTTTGAGTATACCAACTAAGGGTTTCTTTTAATAACTCAAGAGACCCACTATCAATAATTCCAATTGCAAGTTGTTCAGATCTATGAAGTTGTTCTATCTTTTTACCTAAATCCTGTTTTCTATGATAAATTTTATAATTCTTACTCTGACTCATCTAAAAATACCAAATCCTCTGGACGGAATATTACATCCTTCCTTCCTTTACCTAATAGTCCTTCAATATCGCAACTATTGTGACCACTAATTGCAATTATATCAGTACTATCATAATAAGGGCTAGCTTTAGCAAAAGCAACTTTGCTCTTATCACATAATTCTACAACATCACCAGCTTCAAAAGAACCAAGAACTTCTACAATTCCTGCAGGCAATAAACTCTTGTGAGCTCTTAAAGCTTTTATTGCACCATCATCTACAATGATAGTACCCTTAATAGAGCTATTAATCATCCATCTTGTTTTCTGTGATTTTCTCTCTGATGCATGAATTAATGTTCCAACATTATCTTCTTTTACGATTTTATACAGTATTTCATTATCATAACCTGATGCAATTATACAATCACAACCGGCAATTCCAGCAATCTTTGCAGCAAGTAATTTTGTTTTCATACCACCTGTTGAAAAAACACTACCAGCACCGCCTGCTGCATCCATCAAGCTTGAAGTTAATTCATTAACTTCGCTAATTAATGTAGCATCTGGATTCTCTTTTGGATTAGCACTATATAGGCCCTCAATATCTGTTAATATAACAAGTAAATCTGCATCAAGTTTAGATGCAACTAAAGCACTCATTCTATCATTATCACCAAAGGCATTACCAATTTCAGCTGTTGATACACTATCATTCTCATTAAGAATTGGAATAATACCCAAATCTAAAAGAGTGAAAATACTATTTCTAAGATTTACATAAGTCTTTCTCTTATCAAGTAGAGGACGTGTTAATAAAACTTGAGAACAATTTAGGGAATGCTTTTTAAAATGAGATCTATACGAACTCATCAATATGGGTTGTCCAACAGAGGCAAGAGCTTGTCTCAAATCTATTGCCACAACAGGATGAACTATACCAAGCTCTTTTGCACCCATTCCAATTGCACCAGATGTTACAAGTATAACTTGATAACCCATTTTAGTTAGCCTAGCTATTTGTTCAACTATAACCTCAATGCGTAACTCATCTATTCCATTATCTGTAGATAATAGGTTTGTTCCAACTTTAACTACTATTCTCTTTACGTTTGAAAAATCTCTACTCATAAAATTAACCTTAGATAAATCTCCTCATTACATTTTATAAATAATATAGCAAAGAGGATATAAATGCGACCATTTTTTTAAATTATATTAACAACTAATACTAATATTACTTACACATTGCAGGAGTATCTCTTTCCATTTCTTTATGAAGAAAAGTTTTCTCACCATCACTATAGGATGCAACTGTTTGACCCTTTCCTCTTAATAGGTACTTTGTACTCATTAAGCCCTTTAATCCAACAGGTCCCCTAGCATGAAGTTTTGATGTAGAGATACCAACCTCAGCACCTAGACCAAATCTATAACCATCTGCAAATCTAGTGCTACAATTTACAAATACATCTGCACTATCAACACTTAGCATGAAATTCTTAATATTTTTTTCATCATTTGAAAGAATAGCATCAGTGTGATGAGAACCATGTTGAGCAATATGATCAATAGCCTCTTTTTCACTATCAACAATTTTAATAGCAATCTCATATGCTAGATATTCACTATCCCAATCTTCATCAACAGCTTTTATACAATCAATAATTTCACAAGTTCTCTCATCACCGTGAATTATTGTATTTTTGCTATCAAGTCTTGTTTTTAATTTTGGTAAAAAAGATGCTGCAATATTTTTGTGGACTAAAAGAGTCTCAACGGCATTACAAGCTGATGGATATTGAGTTTTAGAATCAAAGCAAATTTCAACACTTTGTTCTATATCTGCACTCTCATCAACATAAATTGAACAAATACCATCACTGTGTCCCATTACAGGAATATTAGTATGGTCCATAACGTATCTTACAAATTTATTTGAGCCTCTAGGAATTAATAAATCAATATATCCTTCCATCTTTAAAAGAGTATCAACATCTTCATGGCTTTCAATTAGAAGTATCCAATCACAACCAACGCTACTGTCTTTTAAAGAATTTTTGATTGATTTAACGAGGGCTCTATTTGATTCTTTAGCCTCTTTTCCACCCTTTAATACAATACCATTACCACTTTTTAAACAAAGAGATATGATTTGCACAAGAGCATCAGGTCTAGCTTCAAAAATCATCCCAATAACACCTAGTGGGAAACTTACTTTCTCTAGAAGTAAATCATTGTCTAAGAGTGTTCTCTCTTGAACACTACCAATTGGGTCTTCACTATCACTAACCATTTTAATGCCGGCTAAAACGCCATCCATTTTATGATCATCGAATTTTAATCTTGCAACTAAAGAGGCCTTTGTATCTTCTTTACAAGCTTCATCCATATCTATCTTATTTGCACTAAAGATTTCATCTTTATCTCTAAGTAGACCTTTAGCCATTAAATCTAAGGCAATCATTCTATCTTCATTAGATGATGCAGATAGTTTTATTATATTTTTTCTTAATTGTTTAATTTCTTGTGAAAGTGTGTTTTTACTCGACATAGTTGACTCCTTGTCTGTTTTGATAAAAATACTACTAATTATTTTACTTTTCAAGTAAAGCAATAAATAATTAGCAGTAGTTCATAAAAACATATAATAAAAGAGTAACTAGGCTGAGTAATATCCTAGATCATTTGAGATTTTCATAGCACAATCTAATATTTTTTCAAGTGATTCTTCTTTATTCATTAAACCGAATCTAAATTCAGACCATGAAACACTTATAGCTGCTACAGCATTATTAAATTGATCAAAAATAGGAGCTGCAATACAGTGAACATTTTCCTCATGTTCATTTATATCCTCTGCATATCCCCTATCTTTAATTCTCTCAAGTTCAGCTCTCATCATCTTCTCATTTTTTATTGTATGAGATGTGAATAATTCATATTCATAACCATCAAGAATTTGAGAAACAGTTTGTTCATCACAATAGGATAACAATATCTTTCCAAGACCAGTACAGTGTAGTGGAGCTTTTTTACCAACCTGACTCATCATAGTTAGAGAGTAATTAAAGTTTTCTTTGTATATGTAAATTATCTGTTTAGACTCTTCATCTAAAAGAGCTATATGAACTGTTTCTCTTAATTCTTTTGATAAATTATGAACATACCTATTTGCTATTTTAGTAATATCAGAGGTACCTAGAGCATTTGATGCAATTCCATATAATTTTGTATTAAGAGAGTATTTTTGAGTGCTTACATTTTGATTTACATAACCTAAATCTTTCATTGTTTGTAAAAATCTAAATATTGTTGATTTAGACATAAATAATCTCTTAGCTAAATCTCCAAGAGCTATTTCTCTTTCATCTGCTAAAATTTCAAGTATTGCAAATACTCTTTCAACTGCGGCTACATTATTTTTATTATCCATTTTTATATATTACAGTTTACCTAGTTGCTTTGTAAAGCTAAATCTTAGCAATTATTCTAAATTAAAACCTTATTTTATTATTTTTAAAACGCTGTTTCATTTTCATTGACAATATTAGAAAATTATTCATATAATATATTTAGTAAAACTCAAAGAGGTAAACATATGAACAAAATTTGTCCACAACATATCATTGATAAATTGACAGAATCAGGAATTGTTGCAGTAGTTGTTTTTGACGATATAACAACAGTAGTTCCTACAATGCAAGCATTAGTTAATGCAGGAATCAGTGCAATTGAACTTGCACAGAGAACTCCTATTTCATTAGAAGCAATTCAAATTGTAAAAAAAGAATTCCCAAGTGTATTAGTTGGTGCTGGTACAGTAATAAGAATAGATCAAGTTCAAGCGGTAAAAGATGCTGGAGCTGATTTTGCAGTAGCACCTGGATTAAATACAAAGGTTATGGATGAAGCTCTAAGAGTTGGCCTTCCTTTTGCACCTGGTATTACAACTGCATCTGATATTGAAACAGCTCTAGAATATGATGTTAAATTCTTAAAATTCTTCCCAGCCGAAAGTATTGGTGGATTAAAGTATCTTAATGCTACAAACGGCCCTTACAAATATCTTGGAATTAAATACCTACCACTTGGTGGAGTTAATATAGAAAACTCAAAAGACTATTTAAATAGTGATATTATTAGTTGTATTGGTGGTAGCTGGATTGCAAAGACTAATTTAATTAATAACAAAGAATATAAAAAGATTGAAGACAATGCAAAAGAAGCTATGGCTATGCTTAAGGAGATTAGAAAATAATGAAAGTTGCGACATTTGGTGAAATAATGGGCCGTTTTGAGGCTGAAGATAATAAAAGATTTACACAGGTTATGCCTGGTAATATGGCACTAACTTTTGCAGGAGCTGAGGCTAATGTAGCAGCATCTCTTTCAATTTTAGGTAGAAGTAGCAAATATATAACAGCTCTTCCTAATAATGTAATATCTAAATCTTGCATAAAATTCTTAAAAAGTCTTGATATTGAATGTGATATCAAACTAAGAGATGAGGGAAGATTTGGCCTATACTTCTTAGAATCAGGAGCAAACCAAAGACCAAGTAATGTTATATATGATAGATCTTGGTCAACTTTCTCGATGACAGATTATAGTGAATATGATTTTGCTAATGCCCTAAAGGGTTGTGATTGGTTACACCTAAGTGGAATAACACCATCTCTTTCTAAAGAATGTGCTGATGCAACACTCGAGATTGTTAAAGAAGCTAAAAAACAGAACATCAGTGTTTCTTTTGATTTAAACTATAGAGGTAAGCTTTGGAACTGGGGTGAAAAACTTAGTAAAAAAGATTTAGCTAGAGATACAATGAAAAAGATTATGCCATATATTGATGTTGTTATTGGTAATGAAGAAGATGCTTCTGATGTACTTGATATTAGAGAAGAAAACAATGATGTTACAAGCGGTTCACTAAACATTGCATCATATCAAAATGTTGCAAAAGAAGTTAAAAGACAATATCCAAATGTATCAAAAGTTGCTTTTACACTTAGAGAGAGTATTTCAGCATCCTTTAATAAATGGGGAGCTATTCTTTATGATTGTGAGGAAGATAAAGCATATTTTGCACCAGAGGATAATGGTGAATATACTCCATATGAAATTAAAAATATCATAGATAGAGTTGGTGGTGGAGATTCTTTCTCAGCTGGTCTGGTTTATGCATTAACCGATGATAAATTAAATACTCCACAAAGCGCTATTTCTTTTGCAGTAGCAGCATCTTGTTTATGTCATTCAATTCATGGAGATATTAACTATAGTAACTTAGATGAAGTTATGAAACTCATGAATGGAAATGGTTCAGGAAGAGTAAACAGATAGGTCTCTTTGGATTTATTATTATTTTTTTCAGAGGATAGAAAAATTCTTTCTATCCTCTGTTTTAATAAATGGAACACATTGATTAGATGCATTCCATTAAATAAAAAATAACCTTATATAAATAACCTGCTACAGTTCTATATCCACAAAATCGAATTTTCTAACATCAAATAATCCTATATCTGTAAGTTTATAAACAGGAATTACAGGAAGAGACATAAAGCAAAGTGTCATAAAAGGATCAAGTGCCTTTGATACTCCTAATTTATCCTGAGCCAAATTTGATAGTCTTGTAAGAGATTCAATAATAACTGAAGATTTCTCACAACTCATAAGGCCTGCAATAGGATGAGCAAAAGAGCCAAGTATTTTACCTTTATCAGCGATGGCCATACCACCACCTATTTTTACTAGTTCATTTACTGCTAATTCCATATCCTCATCATTTGTACCGCATACAATTATATTATGAGAATCATGGGCTACAGAGGTTGCAATAGCACCACTTTTAATTCCATAACCTCTAATTAGTGCAACAGCTACATTTCCTGTTGCATGATGACGTTCCACTACAGCTATTTTTGCAATGTCCTGGTCTATATCATGTACATATTCACCATTCTTAACAATTACAGTAGCCTCTCCTGCAGCAGTTACTACACCACCTGGAATAACATCTATAACACGAACTCTATTTTTCTTTAGCTTTAATTTTAATCTATCTTTTGAGAAATTCTTAATATTAATTTTTGCTACTATAGATTCTGGTAATGGCATTGGTGTTGATTCAACAATCATTTTGCCATTCTTTGCAGCTAATTTACCTTCAACATAAACCTCATCCATATTAAAATCTTTTAAATTTGGAGTAATTGAGAATGAAGCAATATAACCTGGAGCAATTGCACCTAACCCCTTTAGATTATAACAGGTAGCACTATTAATACTTGCCATATTAATTGCCATAAAAGGATCTAACCCTTCAGCTACAGCTAGTCTAACATTATTATTAATACTTCCTTCATTAACAAGAGATTCTGCCTGTCTATCATCGGTACAGAATAAACATCTGTGATAATTGCTCTCAGTTACACCTTTTAATAAATTACTCTCATCCTGACAAACAGTACCCTGTCTTACCATTACATACATTCCACGGCGAACTCTATCTTTCAACTCTTGTGCATTCTCACATTCATGATCTGTTAAAATTCCACTTGCAGCATATGCATCTAAGTCTGAACCATAGATATTTGGAGAGTGACCATCGATTACTTTATTATAGTCTTTTGCAACTTGAAGTTTATCGTGGACCATTTTATCTCCATTAATAACTCCTGGATAATCCATCATCTCACCAAGACCTAAAATCCTATCATTCTCAATTCTAGTCTCAATGTCTTTTGCTAATATAATTGCTCCGGAGTGTTCAACAGATGTAGCTGGAACACAACTTGGAATCATGAAATAGGCATTAAGTGGAAGACGCTCACTTGCTGCTAACATGTAATCAAGACCATCTAGACCACTACAGTTACAAATTTCATGAGGATCAGCTACTACAGTTGTTACACCGTTTGGTATTAATAAATTAGAAAATTCGGATGGAGAACAATGAGATGATTCAATGTGAACGTGAGAGTCAATAAAACCGGGAATAACATAATTGCCTTTTGCATCTTTAATTTCTTTTGCAACTCCTTCACCCTTTGTAGCAAAACCTGCAAAATATTTACCACTTATTAAAATGTCACATTCAAAGACTTCTCTATTAAAAACATCAACTACTTTTGCATTTCTGATACAAAGATCAGCTTCAATTCTTCTTGATGCAATTTCATTTAATTTGTTACTTTCTATTCTATTCATACTACTAACTCCATTCTTTTCTTCTACTCGTAATTAAGTTATTTTAGCACTACTTTTTTAAGCTAACAAGTAAAATATGAATAAATATTTTAAGTATTAAGCAAAAAAGTATATAAAAACAACTCAAATACTAAATATATGAGATAACACTATACAAAATTGTGGCATAACTACCAAAAACGACGAATAAATATTTCTTTATGTAGCAACAAATTGCAACAAAAATAAAAATAATTCTGTACTTATTCTCTTTTAAATGGTATGATTTTACTATCAATCACTATTTAATAAGGAGTGCATATGGATAAGTTCTTTAAAATTACAGAAAGAAAATCAAGTGTACGAACTGAAGTTTTAGCAGGTGTAACCACATTCTTAACAATGGCTTACATCCTTGCAGTTAACCCTGGTATTCTATCAGAAGCGGGTATGGATTTTGGAAGAGTATTTACAGCAACAGCATTAGCTGGTTGTATTGCTACTTTAGTTATGGGTCTTTTAGCAAATCTACCTTTTGCTTTAGCTCCTGGTATGGGACTAAACGCATTTTTAACTTACACAGTTGTTATGGGTATGGGAAAGTCTTGGGAATTCGCACTAGCTGCAGTATTTGTTGAAGGTATTATCTTCTTACTATTAACTGCATTTAACATTCGTGAAGCTATTGTTAATAGTATTCCATCAAACCTAAAGAATGCTATTTCCGTTGGTATCGGATTATTTATTGCATTCATTGGTATGCAGAATGCTGGAATCATCGTTGGTGGTGCAACACTAGTTGGACTAAACCCAGTTTGGTACAAAGGTGCTCCTCTACTAGCTATGCTAGGTGTTGTATTAATTGCAATTCTAGCTCACAAAGGTATCAGAGGTTCAATCCTTTATGGTATGTTAATTATCACTGTTATTGGTATTCCTTTTGGTATTACTAGTTATGCAGGTGGTTCTTTCACTCCATCAGCACCTTACTTCTTCCCTTTCAGACACGTATTCCCTCAAATGTTATCATTAGACTTTATCGTTGTTTGTTTCACATTCTTATTTGTTGATATGTTTGATACAGTTGGTACACTTATTGGTTGTGCTACTAAAGCAGACATGATTCAAGAAGATGGTTCAATTCCTAACTGTAAAGAAGCTTTATTTGCTGATGCTATTGGTACTACTTGTGGTGCTATTTTAGGTACATCAACAGTAACAACATTCGTTGAATCTTCATCAGGTGTTATCGCTGGTGGTAGAACTGGTTTAACTGCAGTTACAGTTTCAGCTCTATTCTTCTTATCATTATTCTTAAGCCCAATCTTTGAATCAATTCCATCAGCTGCTACATCTCCTGCATTGATTTATGTTGGTGTATTAATGATTACTCCAGTTGTTGATATCGACTTCACAGATATTACAGAAGCAGTTCCTGCTTTCTTATGTATTATCTTCATGGTAGTTGCATATTCAATCTCTGATGGTATCATGTTTGGTATGTTAAGTTTTGTTGCTTTAAAACTATTTACAGGAAAGAGCAAAGAAATTTCTGTAATGACTTGGGTTGTTGCAGCATTATTCGTAATTAAAATTGTAGTTTCTGCTATCTAAATTTTAATTAATTTTCTTATAATATCTAGCTCTTGTAGCTAGATATTTTTTTGCTCTCCCATTAATTTCACAATAAAAATAGGCATAAAAAAAGCACCTAAATTAATAGATGCTCTAATTACTAAATCAATAGTTATTTAATAACTCTTATCCAACCCTCAGGAGCTTCAATTTCTTCCATTTGAATTCCTGTTAAAGTATCATAAAGTTTTTGTGTAACAGGTCCAGGTTGTTCCATTCCAGTTGGGAATAAAATATCCTTCTCATCTGAGTGAACCATTCCAACAGGACTGATAACAGCTGCAGTACCACAAAGAGCACATTCTGCAAAATCTTCTAATTCAGTAAATAATACAGGTCTCTCTTCAATTTCTAAATTCATAATATCTTTTGCAACAGTTACTAAAGATCTTCTTGTAATTGATGGTAATATTGAAGGACTTTTTGGAGTTACAATTTTTCCATCCTTTGTTACAAAGAGGAAGTTCGCACCACCTGTCTCTTCAACAAATGTTCGAGTCTTAGCATCTAAGAACATATTCTCATTATAGCCTAGGCTATGAGCTAATTGACCAGCATAAATACTCATTGCATAGTTAAGTCCTGCTTTAACATGACCTGTTCCACAAGGAGCAGCACGGTCAAATTCACTTACCATTAATTTAATTGGCTTTAAGCCACCTTTAAAATAAGGGCCAACAGGAGTACCAAATACTCTAAATGAATATTCAGTTGATGGTGATACACCAATAACAGGTCCAGATCCATATACATAAGGTCTTAGATATAATGATGCTCCACTACCATATGGTGGTACTGATTCAGGATTAGCTTTAACAACCTCTTCAATTGCCTTTAAAAATAATTCTTCTGGTACAGGAGGAATGCAAAGTCTTTGACATGTATCATATAAACGCTTTGCATTTAGTTCTGGTCTAAAAACTACAAGATTACCTTCTTTTGAATATTTAGCTTTTAAGCCTTCAAAACAAGTTTGAGCATACTGAAGTACACCAGCACTCTCATTAATTGTAATATTTGGATCTTCGATTAATTTACCTTCATCCCATTTGCCATCTTTATAAGTCGCAACGAATCTTTTAGCTATTGGCTGATATGAAAAACCTAAGTTTGACCAGTCTTTTTCTTTATTTGACATTTGTTCCCCCATATTCATTATTTGTATAATTATACAATATTAATTAATAAACACTCTACCAACATATAGATAAAGTGTCAATTTATTTTAATTAATAATACTAAAATCTAATTAATAGCGATTATTCTTTCTATCTTTTGAGTTAAATTTATTACTCTTTGAAGCCCAAGATGAATTCTTTTGTCTATCTTCTCTAACTATTGGAGCTCTAAAAGTTTTACCCTTTCCTCTATAAGGAGCTTTAAGAACATTAATCAAATCTTCTCTCTTTGCCTTTATTAGAGCCTCACGAACTAAGGCTGCATTTTCAGGTTTATTATATTGAAGAATTGCTCTTTGTAATCTTCTCTCATGACCCTGAGGAATATAAACAGGAGCAAAATTTCTACCGGGTCTTGGATCTATACCTGTATAATACATACAAGTTGATACAGTTCCTGGAGTTGGATAATACTCTTGTCCTTGATCTGGCACAAATCCAATTGATTTTGCATGAAGAGCTAGATTAATAGCACTCTCAAGTGTTGAGCCTGGATGAGCTGCAATGAAATAAGGAATTGTATATTGTTTTAATCCAAGTTCATCATTAACCTTCTTATATTCATCTAAAAAATCAAGATAAATATCTACTTTTGGTTTACCCATCATATCTAATACTTGAGGATCAACATGCTCAGGTGCTACTTTTAATTGTCCACTTACATTCTTTTCAATTAAATGTTTCATGAATCTATTTCTAGTTTTTGGATCACTAACTCTCATTAGATAATCAAATCTAATTCCAGATCTAATGAAAACTTTTTTAACACCAGGAACGGCTGCAACAGCATCTAAGATGTCAATATAGTGTTCATGAGTATCAATTAAATTATTACATGGTTCTGGGAATAAGCACTGTTTTACATCACATGGGCCCTTTGTCATTTGCTTTTTACAAGCAGGTCCTTGGAAATTGGCAGTAGGTCCTCCAAGATCATGAATATAGCCTTTAAACTCTTTCATTTTTGAAAGTGTAGTTGCCTCTTTAACAAGTGATTCTTTTGTTCTTATCTGAATCATTCTTCCCTGGTGAGATGTTATTGCACAGAAAGAACAAGCTCCTAGGCATCCTCTATTACTTGTAATAGAAAATTGAACTTCTTTTAATGCTGGAATTCCGCCATCTTTATCATAATCAGGATGAGCTAAACGAGTATATGGATAATCATAATATTCATCGAACTGCTCTGGAGTTAATCTAGGTGGTTGAGGGTTTTGAAGTACAAATCTATTATCTGCTCTTTGAATTAAACACTCAGGTCTAAGAGGGTTCTCATGTAGCATCTGCATTTGAAAAGCCTTTGCATATGCCATTTTACCACTCTCAGTTGGGGTGTTTGAACTCTTATCTCTATCAGCTGTTTCTTCAAATGTTGGTAATTCAAATATAGGATATTCAACTTTTGAAAGTATCGCATCTTTTTTGCTCTTATCAAATGAAAATACAGTTCCTTTTATATCAGTCATAGTAGAGAGAGATTCACCATCTCTTAATCTATCTGCAATTTCAAGAGTCTGTAACTCGCCCATTCCATAAACTAACAAATCAGCTTTGGCATCAAGGATAATTGGTTTTCTTATTTTATTATTCCAGAAATCATAATGCGCAAAACGCCTAAGAGAGCCCTCAAGGCCTCCTAAAATAATAGGTATTTCTTTACCAAAAGCTTGTCTTGCTCTGTTTGAGTAGGTTGTAGCTGCCCTATCTGGTCTAAATCCAGCCTTTCCTCCAGGAGAGTACTCATCATTAGATCTAAGTTTAATATTAGCAGTGTAGTGAGCTACCATAGAATCAATATTACCAGATCCTATCATACAACATAATTTTGGAACTCCTAATTTTAAAAAATCATCACAATTATCCCATCTAGGTTGAGCTATTATTCCAACTCGATAACCGTGGGCTTCTAACATTCTTCCTAGCATTGGTATTCCAAAGCTAGGATGGTCTACATATGCATCGCCACTGATAAGGACGATATCAACATGATTCCACCCACGTTTTTTCATGTCGTCTTTATTTACTGGTAAATATAAATTTCTGCTATTTTCGTTTTTCATAATTCCTATACTATCTCATTACTAATAGGTTTAACAATACTAATGAGTATCTTTAGACTTAGTGTTTAACTATTTATAATAATCTGATATTCTGCCCATATGAAAATATCCATTGTATCAGTAGCGATTGAGCTATCTAATTTATCATTCCCTTTAGGGGCACTTTGTGTTGAAACAGCCATTAAATCTAATCCTAGATTAAAAGATGTTGATTGTAATACAGTATTATTTACGCTTGAAGATTCTCCCTATGAATCAGCTCTAAGGATTAAAGAATCAAATGTTGAAATAATTGGTTTATCTATCTATTTATGGAATAGAGTTTGGCTTGATAGTTTTATTGATGAACTAAATAAAATAGCTCCATCTATAAAGATTTTTGCGGGTGGAACTGAGGTTAGTGCAAACTACTCTAGCTTTGATCTAAGCAAATTTATTTTCATGACAGCTGGTGAGGGAGAGTCCCCAACACCTATAGCTTTAGCTCAATATCTAAATAATGAAGAAATTAAGGGAACCGGTATAATGAGTGCAAGTTCCCCAAGATTCTCCTATGCATCTGTATTAGATTTAACAAAACTTGATTCTCCTATTTTAACTGGAGTATGTGATCCTTTCTTAGAGGAAGGTGGTTCTATGCTTTGGGAGATGACTAGAGGATGTCCATTCCATTGTGGATTCTGTTTTGAATCAAAAGGACTCAGAGAAGTTAGAGATTATCCCTACAAAAGAATTAAAGAAGAAATGGATTATATTGTAAAAAAAGGTATTACAGATATCTTTGTACTAGATCCAACCTTTAATATTGATAAAGATAGAACTATGAAAATGCTAAAGTTAATCAGAACAAAAGCATCTGATGTACACTTTAGCTTTGAATTACGTGCTGAATTACTTGATAAAGATTTAGCAGATGGATTTGCCTCTATTTTCTGTTCCCTTCAAATTGGACTTCAAAGCATACACCAAGATGTACTTAGATCTGTTGGTAGAGATTTTATTAAAAAACTATTTAAAGAAAAAATTACTCTCTTAGAAGAGCGAGGAATTGTTTATGGCCTTGATTTAATCATTGGACTTCCACATGATACACTTCCAAAATTCAGAGAAAGTCTTGATTTCACAATTGGTTGTAAACCAAGTAATGTTGATATATTCCCACTTTCTCTATTACCAGGTACAAGAATTGCAGATGAAGCAGACTCATACGGAATGAAATATGATAAATCATCTCCATATGTTGTTGAAGAGACTCCAACATTTTCTAGAGAAGATATTGCAACAGCTCTTAAAATTAAGAATGGTTGTGATTTATTCTATACAAAAGGCCAAGCTTCAATGTATACCAATCTTGTTTGCGAGACTCTTGAAATAACACCTTCAAGATTATTTGAATACTTTAATTCATATTTAGAATATTTAGAAAGTAAAAATCATAATACTGAAGAAATGGATATATTTGAACTTCAAGATAACTTCTTAAAACAAATGATGAAGAGATTTAAAAAAGAGGAGTTCAATACTCCACTATTCTCTTATATTGAAATGCACCAAGGTATTGCATACTTCTTTGAAGAAGGCGTTGGCCCACTATTAAGTCTTTATTATCCACCAAACGAACTTGCTCTTTTAGATAAACAAAAGATAGATAAGTTTGCTAAAAAGCACACTCCATTTAAAGAGCCTAAACAATATATGATTGTTGAACTAGAAGATGGTATTGATTTTATAGAATGTAAATAAAATTATTAGATTATTAAAACCGCTAAACTGAACAGATATTGTTCATTAAAGCGGCTTTAATTATTTATAAAGAATTGATATTAATCTAGGTTTAAATCTTCTTGTAAATGAGCTCTAATAATTTTAATAAACTCTTCACTACTTACAGCTTTAGCTGGAAGACCTTCAACAAGATGAACTAAATCTTTAGTCATGATTCCTGAATTCAATGTTTCAAAACAAGCTTTTTCAAGACTGTGACCAAAATCAACTAATTCTTGATTACCATCTAATTCACCACGTTTTGAAAGAGCACCTGTCCAAGCAAAAATAGTTGCCATTGGATTTGTTGATGTTTCCTCACCCTTTAGATATTTATAATAGTGACGAGTAACAGTTCCATGAGCTGCCTCATATTCATATTTTCCATCAGGAGAAACTAATACACTAGTCATCATTGCTAATGAACCAAATGCTGTTGAAATCATATCACTCATAACATCACCATCATAGTTCTTACAAGCCCAGATAAATCCACCCTCTGATCTAATAACACGAGCTATTGCATCATCAATTAAAGTATAGAAATAAATTATACCAGCTTTCTCAAATTTCTCTTTAAATTCATTATCAAAGATTTCTTGGAAGATATCTCTGAAAGTCTGATCATATTGTTTACTAATTGTATCTTTTGCGGAGAACCATAGGTCTTGCTTTGCATCAAGAGCATAGTTAAAACAAGATCTTGCAAAGCTCTTAATTGAACTATCTTTATTGTATTGACCTTGTAATACACCAGGACATTCAAAATCATAAATAGTTTCACGGAAGTTAGTACCATTTTCACCTGTAAATACTAATTCAGCTTTACCTTTTTCAGGTACTCTAAATTCTGTAGCTTTATAGATATCACCATAGGCATGACGAGCAATAGTAATAGGTTTCTTCCAGTTTTTTACAACAGGTTTAATAGAATCGATACAAATTGGGGTTCTAAAAACTGTACCATCAAGTATTGCTCTTAGTGTTCCATTAGGTGATTTATATTTCTCTGTTAAACTGTATTCGCTCATTCTTTGCTCATTAGGAGTAATTGTTGCACATTTAACACCTACACCAAGACGTTTAATCGCATTAGAAGCTTCGACTGTAACAGCATCTTTTGTTTCTTCTCTATGAACTAAACCTAGATCATAATATTCACTCTTTAAATCAACAAAAGGATTGATTAATTCATCTTTAATCATATTCCAAATAACTCTAGTCATTTCATCACCGTCTATTTCAACAATGGGTGTTTGCATTTGTATTTTTTTCATTATAATATATTCTCCTATAGTTATAAGGCTAGCATGAATAATTAATTAATGGAAGTTATATTTTTGTAAAAATATACATTAGATATACAAAAAGTAGCATTTTTGAGTTATTTTTTTAAAAGATATCTATATGTAAACTAAAATGCAAAAAGCACATATTATTAAAGTTGGTTTATATTTTTTAGATTTGATAAATTTGACAGGCAAAAAAAACTGCTATTAAACCTAAGTCATGTAGCAGTCGATTATACAAAATAATTTATGAGGATGCCGAGATTTGAACTCGGGACCCCTACGATGTCAACGTAGTGCTCTCCCACTGAGCTACACCCTCAAATAACAAACAATTTTGCTTGCCTCTTTTATATATCATATTGCCTTATTATTGTAAAGGATAGAAATAATATTATTTAATTTTTTTTATAATTGAAAATTTATTTTATTATCATTATATTTTAGCTATGAAATTTTTTAATAGCATCAGATATACATGGCAGCTTCTATTATGCCAATAAATTAATTAACGTTTATCAAAATTCAAAGTTTGATAAAATCCTATTACTTGGAGATATTCTTTATCATGGTCCTAGAAATGACCTTCCAAAAGACTATGCACCTAAAAAAGTAATCAGCCTTCTTAACCCATTAGCTAAAGAAATTCTATGTGTAAAAGGTAACTGTGAGGCAGAAGTTGATCAAATGGTTTTAGACTTTGATGTTTCATCAGAACACTCACTTTTACTAGCAGATAATAGAACTTTTTATTTAGCACATGGACATCATAGTTATCCATCATTAAAAGATGGTGATATATTCTTATCAGGACACACACACCTTCCTCTAATTGAAAAAATGGAGAACAATGTAATTCATGTTAATCCAGGTTCTACATCTATTCCAAAAGGTGGTTTTAATAACAGTTATGCAATTTATGAAGATGGTATTATTACCATTTTAGATTTTGATGGCAATGTTATTAATTCAATTAATCTTAACTAATATTAATACTTAATAAAGATAAAAAAAAAACACTAAAGTAAAGTTACAATTAACCATCTACTTTAGTGTTTTTTATCTTTAGCTGAGTTTAAATATTATTTATTTTCACTCTTTTTTACAATCGTTAGTGGAAGGGACCATTTAAGTTTTACTCTAACAACATCTCCATCCTGTTCAATTGTAGATAAACCATGATGAAGTCTAATAACTTGAGCTACAATAGGAAGACCTAAGCCAGTTCCTCCAGTACTTCTACTCTTATCTCCTCGCTCCCAAGGTTCAAAGAAATCAACATTAGTTGCGAGCACAGCTTTATTTGTAACAATTATTTCATCTTTCTCAAAACTAACCGTTGCACTTGGAGACACTGCGAGGGCATTATCTAATAATTCTTTAAGGGCTAATTTAATAGTTGAATAATCACAATAGATGAATGGATCTGTATATTTAAATTCAACATTTTCATAATTCTTATTTGCTCTTTTTAAATCATCAATGATAAATTGAACATCAGTTTTTAATAGAACAATATCTTTATCAGGAGATTGAAGTGTGGAATACAATACAACTCTATTTATTTTATAAGATAAATCATTCTGCTCTTTTTTTACAGTTTTAATAGTATTTAGATTTAAAGGGAAGATTCCATCTTCCATTCCATCTAACATCAATTTAATTGAAGCAATTGGTGTATTTAAATCATGAGTTATACTTGATAACCAAGCCTTTCTGTTTTTTCTGTTTAAGGTTAGTGATTCATCTAGTTTTGAAATTGAATCAATAATTTCTTGATGCTCCTCAATTTTACTATGAGGCAATTCTAAGTGCTCCTCTCCATTTGAAAGAGCAGATAGTGCATTCTTTATTATATTAATTGATTTCTGATTTACTCGACTTATTCTAAGACTTAATAAGAGAGCTATTAATAGAGAAATTAAGAAACAAATGAATAGCCATTTACTAGCTTCTCTAATAATCAGTGCAATTGGTGAATAGGTTGATGGACTGTATGATAATACATCAACACTAAAGGCATATTCACCTCTCAAGAAGACTTCAAGGCTACCACTGATATATTCCTTTTTAATCATAGGAGGGAATTCTAAAGCCCTACTAGGGCCATATCCACCCTCAATTGCATCTAATGTAATTTTATCATCTTCAAGATTTAATAAATTAACTCTTGCCTTAACATTTATTGTAATAAAAGTCTCTGGCTCTAGATCTTCACCTTTAGTTAATTTAGTCATTTGAGCTAATGCATTATCTTTTCTCTGACCAAGCTTATCACCTAATTGAGTTACACCTAAAGAGTAAACTATTTTTCCATCTACATCTCTAAATAAAAGACCACTTATTCTGTTATCAGCTAGAGTTGCGGCATCTGTAATTTGAACAAATTTTGTAAAGCTAATTTCACCTGAACTATTTGAAATAGATGTTGCAACTCTCTGAGAAAAAGTATCAAAACTCTCTTCTATCCAATCCTTTTTAACGGACGTATAAAAAATAGTCATTGATATTCCAATGAATACAAGAATAATTAGAGCTACACTCATTATAGATAAAAAAGTTCTAAAAAAGATTTTTCTCATTAACTACCCTTGTACTCCTACAAATCTATAACCATAACCACGAACTGTTTCAAGCCATGAATTATCACCAAGTTTTGCTCTAATATTTTTAATATGAGTATCTACAATTCTCTCATAAGATTCGCTTGCATAATCAAAACATTCATCTAGAATTTGAGATCTTGTTACAAGTAGATGTTCATGATCTATTAAACAAATTAAGACTCTCCATTCAGCGGCTGTTAAAACAACAGGTTTTCCGTCAACGTGGATTTTATGTGCTATTCTATCTAATTCAATAACTTCATTTTCTAGGCTAAAGGTCTGTTTATCTGCAACCTCTTCAGTACTTGGATTGCATCTTTTTAAAATAGCCTTAACACGAAGTACTAATTCTTTTGGAGAAAAAGGTTTTGTAATATAATCATCGGCTCCTAATTCAAAACCCAATATTCTATCAGATTCTTCACCACGGGCTGTCATAAAAATAACAGGTATATCCATCTCACTCTTAAGTTCACGTACAAACTCAAAACCATCACCATCAGGTAGCATAACATCTTGTATCAAAAGAGAAGGCTTTACTTTGGCAAAAGCTTCTCTTGCGGTGCTTAAATTAAAAAATACTTCACACTTTAAATCAGACATCTCTAGATATTGTTTTACACCAGTTGCTATAACCTCATGGTCTTCTACTATATAAATTAGATCATTATTCTCTTTTGATTCCATTTCTATCCATCCTGTTTTTATTATTTATTCAATTTTTATCATTATTCAAGTCACAATTTATTAAATTCACTTAAAATACATTAAACTACACACTTTCATCCATCTCATTATACAGCCTTTTACTTATAATTTTATACATAATAATTGCATAAGTTACAGAAATAAAATCTGCAATTGGTTCTGCTAGAAAAACCGCCAAAACTTTGTTATCAAAGAAATTAGGAAGTATTAATATTAGAGGTATTAATAATACTAATTTTCTCAATATAGCAATTCCAACTGAAACTTTTGCTTGCCCCGTTGATATTAGAAAATACTGAACAGCTATCTGAAGTCCAAATACTCCTGCCGCTAAAATGTATATTCTAAGAGACCAGCTTACATAGTTTATGAGTTCAATATCTTGGGTAAATATACTTGCATAAATATGAGGAAAAGCTTCCATACTAATAAACATAATCAGTGCATATATTATGTTTATTTTAAACATAAATCTTACACCCTCAATCATTCTCTTTTTCTTAGCAGCACCAAAATTATAACCGATAACAGGTTGTGCACCCTGATCAAAACCAAACATTGGCATTTTCACAAAGTTATTTACACTTGATAAAATAGTCATAGCACCTACAGCTACATCTCCACCGTAATTTTGAAGAGAAGCATTAAATACAATTACAAGTGCAGATTCTGTACTTGTCATTATAAAAGGAGCCATTCCTAGAGCTAAACAAGGAGCAAAAATTTTAAGATCTATTTTTAGATTCTTAAATCTTAATTTAAGTGGTGAACTGCCAAAAGTCAAGAAATAAAGTACCCAAAGAGCTGATACACTCTGTGATATTATTGTAGCATAGGCTGCCCCTGCTACTCCAAGTTTGAGTGCAAAAATAAAAATTGGGTCTAATATTATATTGAGGACAGCACCAATTATAACAGTTTGCATTGCCTTTGATGTAAAACCTTGGGCTGAAATGAAAGAGTTCATACCAATTGATAACAATACAGAAATTGTACCTATTATATAAATACTTAGATATTTATCAGCAAAATCAATTGTATTAATACTTGCTCCAAAGGCAAGCAATAAAGGTCTTTTATAGAGTCCAATGACACCCATTAATATTAAGCCCATGAGTATTAAGAATAAAAAACTATTTCCAATAATTTTCTCGGCTCTCTCATTATCCTTTTTACCAAGGGCAATGGATAATTTAGGAGAAGCACCCATTGATATTATATTTGCAAAGGCACCTATAAATACAATTAAGGGAAAGGCTATCCCAAGGCCTGTTAAAGCAAGAGCTCCTGTTCCACTAATGTGACCGATATAGATTCTATCAACTATGTTGTACAACATGTTAATAACCTGAGCGATAATAGAGGGAACTGCTAATTTCCAAATTAATGGTTTAACATCATCCTCTCCTAAAAAGTCACTATTTCTAAAGCCACTTTTTATTTTTATTTCTTTATTCATCATTAAAATCCTTAAATGCGAGAATTATAATAGTAATGCTAAATAAATGAAATACTTAATTGAATGTTAAATATATATTCACTATTATAATTTTCATGGACACAAAGCATAATATAAACATCTACGATATACTTATAATTTTAGCAATATCGATTGCAACATTGTTTTTCTTATTTAGAGGCAATAATACTGATGCATCAGTTATAAGTGTTGATGTTGATGGAATAAAATATAGATATTCATTAGACACAGATAGAGAGATTATTCTTCATGGCGCAATAGGAGATTTAACGCTTTTGATAAAAGACCACAGTGCATCAATTATTGAGGCTCCCTGTGATAATCAAATATGTGTTAAAAGTGGAAGCATATCAAATCCAAACGCATTTATTGCATGCGTTCCATCAAAAGTGTTGATTGTAGTAGAATCAACAAAAGAAATGGAGGTTGATGATGTCTCAAGATAAAAAAAACAGGTTAATATATTTAATTACACTATCTCTTTTATTAAGTAGCCTAGAATATTTAATCCCAAAACCATTTCCTTTTTTAAAACTAGGACTTGCGAACCTTCCCTTGATAGTGAGCCTTCCTTTCCTACCGTTTTCAGAGTACATGCTATTAGCTCTCTCAAAATCTATAATTCAATCTTTAGTTGGTGGAACAATTATATCTCCATTCTTTCTAATATCACTCTCTGGGACTATGGCAACCTCTCTTAGTATGTTTTTATTTTATAGACTACTTAGAAGAAATACTTTTGTAGGAATATCGGTTTTAGGAGCAATTGCAAGTAATAGTGCACAATTATTTATGGCAGCAACTCTTATTTATGGTAAGAGTATCTTTGTAGCAATGCCATATATCATAGGATTAGGTCTTATTAGTTCAACAATTTTAGGAATACTTGCAAATATATTCTATCGAAAAAGTATATTCATAGATATGTGTGTTGATAATTCCCTTTTAGATATTAGTGAATTATTACCAAAAGATGATAAAGTAAAAAAAGATAATAAAGTTAGAGGATATATATTTGTTATATTAGCCTTCTCATTGATAATATTATCTGTGCTACTCAAATCATTTGAAATTTTATTTGCAATACTATTAATTTCTTATGCACTCCAACTTTTAAGTGGTAGAAAACTGAAACTGGTATACCCACTTGTACTATTTACTTCAATGGTACTATTATCACTTTTAGAACCAAATGGAAAAGTCATCTTTAAATATTTTACAGATGTATCTTTAAAAACTGCAATTACAAAGGCTCTTAGGATTTTAATATTAATTGCCTCATCACAAATTCTTGTTTCAGTTGCAAATAATAAAATAGGATTTGTAAAAGATATATTTGCATTTAGTTCAGTAATACTTGAAAAATTTGGAAAATCAAAGGGTTCAATTATTAATAGATTAGACAATTCAATAGTAGGAATAAATAATGAAAATAATAATATCACCGGCTAAGAATCTTTTAAAAAAGGATTTCTGGGGAACCCCTACAACTCCAATTTTTAAAGATGATGCTGCTAAAATAGCAAAAAAATTAAAAAGCTTTAGCATAGAAGAATTAAAGAGAGCCTATAAATGTAGCGATAAAATTGCAGAAGATGTTTATAGCATGTATCAAAATTTTAATAAAACAACTCATCCTTCTCTTTATTTGTATGAGGGACTACAGTATAAAAATATTGAGATCAAAGCTTTAGAAAAAGTGCAATTAGAATATTTAAATGAGAATCTATACATAGCAGATGCTCTCTATGGATTACTTAGAGCAACTGATGAGATTTCTCCCTACAGATTAGATTTCAATTCTATATTTCCTTTTAAAACAGAAGAATTTTATAGGAAGAAACTAGAGAAAGTAATAATAGAGCCTTATATCAATCTATGTTCAAAAGAATACAGTTCAATACTACCTCCTTCCCTAGCTATCAATATATCATTTATACAAACTGTTAAGGGAGTTAGTAAAAGCTATAGTACTCATACAAAAATGGAGAGAGGTAGATTTATAAAATATCTTGCAATACAAGGAGATAACCAATTATCTACACTTAGATCCTATAATCAAAATGGCTATGTTTTAGATAAAGGGAACAGCTCAGATAATACAATTATTTATAGAAAATTTATTAGTTAGACTTCCACGGTCTATTCTTTTTAAACCAACCGTGTTCTTCCCAATATGATTTATCAAGTGGACCTGCAACTTTAGATTGAATCTTTCTATAAACTGCAAAATTTAATTTAGTTTTTAGAGGGGTATGAAATACTCCTCTCTCATAGTGTTTGTTAACTTTTTTAACAACTCTATCTATATCATTATTAATATCATTTTTCTTTTTTGGAGGAGCACTTTTCCAATTTTTAGAGGGAATTGCATATCCCATTTTATAAATCTTAGGAATTCCAAAATAACTAAAGCACTCAGATACCTCTTTGAGTGTATTTTTATAAACAGGACCGGCTGCAGTTGCAATAACTACTAGTTGTTTTGAAAACATTAGTGGAGATGGACGGTGCATTAGAAACCATGATGAGAGGTGATCAATAAATGTTTTTAATTGTCCATTCATATGAAGTATATAAACAGGTGTTGCAACAATTAATAAATCACAATTTAAAATTTTATCCCTGATTGGTAATATAATATCTTTGTGAGGACAATATTCCATACCCTTAGTTACACAGGCAAGACATCCCTTACAATAGGGAATATTCTCATCATTTAAATGAATCTCTTCAATGTGAGAATTTTCAAATTTTGATGCCAATTCTAATGCAATAGTACTTGAAAAGCCTTTGCTTCTAGGAGATGAATGTATCACAGTTATATTCAATTATTTTTCCACCTAAATATATTTTAAAAATTACTCTATAAAGAATATACTAATTTAATATAAAATGCAAAAACCGTACTAGTGAAATATTAATTCACATAATACGGTTTTTATTCATTTGAAAGAGTAATTAATTCTCTTCTCTAAATCCTATCATATCACCAATTGATGAGCCTGGAGCTACAATTGGATATACCTTATCATCGATTGGAATTTGAGCATCAATAACAACTGGCTTATTTAGAGCCAAAGCTTTTTTGATAACTTCATTTGGATCCTCATCAACATTAAGACTCATGCCTACAACTCCATAAGCTTCTGCTAATTTTACCCAATTAATTGGAGTATCAAGAGTTGTTTGACTATAGTGCTTATCATAAAAAAGAGTTTGCCACTGTCTAACCATTCCAAGTGTATGATTGTTCATAACAACAACTATAACAGGAAGATTGTATCTTGCCATTGTAGTTAATTCATTACTATTCATTCTAAAACAACCATCACCTGCTATGTTTAGTACACGTGCGTTCTTATTACCCATTTGGGCGCCAATTGCAGCCCCTGTTCCATATCCCATAGTTCCAAGTCCACCACTTGTTAAGAAGCGACGAGGATTCTTATGATTGATAAATTGTGCTGCCCAGATTTGGTGTTGACCAACCTCAGTAGCTACAATATCATTTTCACCAAGATTGTTATTAATAGCTTGAATTACTTCAAAGGCTCTCTGACTCTCTTGATTTGTTTCAATTGGATATTTCTTTTTATAAAGAGCAACTTCATCCATCCACTCCTTATGTTTTTTAGCTACAACAGACTCTTTTAGTTTATCAAGTACAACATTAATATCACCTACTAGATGACATGTAGTATCGATATTTTTATCAATTTCAGCTGGATCTACATCGATTTGAATAATCTTAGCATTCTTTGCAAATGCAGAGGCTTTACTTATAACTCTATCTGAGAAACGAGCACCTATTACAATTAAAAGATCACATTTATTAATACAAACATTTGAAACCTTTGAACCATGCATTCCAACTAAACCTGTATAACGAGGGCTATCGGATCTTACTGAGCCTACAGCCATCAAAGAAACGCAGGCTGGTGAGTCAATTAAATCTATAAACTCACGAACCTTGTCGGAGGAGTTAGATATAATTGCACCACCACCTACAAAACAAAGAGGCTTCTTAGCTTTACTAATCATCTTTGCAGCAGCATCGAGATTTTCAGCTTTCAATCTATTTGATAAAAATTCAGCTACTTTTGGAGTCTCTTCTACATATTCACAAGTATTAATCATAGCATCTTTGGTTATATCTATTAGTACAGGACCGGGTCTTCCCTCTTTTGCAATATAAAAAGCTTCTCTAACTATAGGAGCAAGATCTTTTGCTCTTTTAACAATATAGTTATGCTTTGTAATTGGCATGGTAACACCAGTTATATCAACTTCTTGAAAACTGTCCTTACCTAAGAGAGTTGTTGGTACGTTTCCTGTAATAGCAACCATAGGGACACTATCCATTTGAGCAGTAGCAATTCCTGTTACTAAGTTGGTAGCACCTGGGCCACTAGTTGCTATACAAACACCAACTTTATTAGTTGATCTTGCATAACCATCTGCGGCATGGGATGCTCCTTGTTCATGAGCAGTTAGTACGTGAGTGATTTTATCACTACTATTATATAGAGCATCATAGAGTGGTAAAACGGCACCTCCTGGGTAACCAAATACCGTATCTACATCCATCTCAATCAAACATTTTATTAATATTTCAGCACCAGATAATTGCATATTTTCTCCTAGTCTTTAAATACAGCACCCCTAGAGGCATCAGTTACGTTTTTAGCATAACGGGCTAAATAACCACTTGTGATATTAGGCTTTTTAGGAACCCAATTTTTCTTTCTTTTTTCAATTGTTGCATCATCAACTTTTAGTTCAAGAACTCTGTTTGGAATATCAATAAAGATTGTATCACCTTCTTCAACAAAAGCAATTAATCCACCTTGAGCTGCCTCAGGACATACATGACCTATTGATGCTCCACGAGTTGCACCACTAAATCTTCCATCGGTTAATAGAGCAACAGTTGAATCTTGACCCATTCCTGCAATAGCACTAGTTGGAGATAACATTTCTCTCATACCAGGACCACCCTTTGGACCCTCATAGCGTATAACAATAACATCACCATCGTTTATTTTCTTAGCAAAAATTGCATCAATACAATCTTCTTCACTTTCAAATACACGAGCTGGACCTTCGTGAACAAGCATTTCAGGTTTAACAGCACTCTGTTTTACAACAGCGCCCTCAAGAGCTAGATTACCCTTTAATATTGCAAGACCACCTGTGATTGAATAAGGTTCTTCAACATGACGGATAACATCACTATTATAGTTTGTAGCATTTTTATAGCTATTTCCAATTGTATCAAGTGTTACACTCATCAAATCACCATCAAGAAGATCTAATTTAGATAACTCTTTCATAACTGCCATAACACCACCGGCTTGCCATAAATCTTGAATATGGTGAGGACCAGCTGGAGCTAGATGACATAGATTTGGAACCTTTGCACTAATTTTATTTGCACTAAATACATCAAATTTAATTCCTGCATTATGTGCTATAGCTGGAAGGTGTAACATAGTATTTGTACTACAACCTAATGCCATATCAACGGTTAATGCATTCATGAATGATTTCTCATTAACAATGTCTAAAGGTCTAACTCCTTTTTCAAGGATTTCCATGATTTTATAACCAGTTTCTTTAGCAAGTCTATCTCTTTCTGCATAAACAGCTGGAATTGTACCATTACCAGGAAGAGCCATACCTAAAGCTTCAGTTAAACAGTTCATAGAGTTAGCTGTAAACATTCCTGAGCAAGAGCCACAAGTTGGGCAAACATTATCTTCCCAATCTTTAAATTCTTCATCACTCATTTTACCATCAGATTTTTGACCGATTGCCTCAAACATTGAAGCTAGGTTACGGGAGGTATCACTACCTGGAACCTTACCAGCTAGCATTGGACCACCTGATACAAAAATACTTGGAACATTTAATCTAAGTGCTGCCATTAACATGCCAGGTACAATTTTATCACAGTTTGGAACAAATACTAATGCATCAAAAGGATGTGCTGTTGCCATAATTTCTACACTATCGGCAATCAATTCTCTTGAACAAAGGCTATATTTCATTCCTGTGTGACCCATTGCAATACCATCACAAACACCAATGGTAGGGAAAGATACAGGAGTACCTCCAGCTGCTCTAACACCAGCTTTAACATCTTCAACAATTCTATTTAAGTGAACATGACCTGGAATGATTTCATTAGCTGAGTTAACAATACCAATGATTGGTTGATGTATTTCTCTATCTGTCCAGCCTAGAGCTTTCATAAGAGATCTATGAGGACCTCTCTCAAGACCTTGAGTCATCTGAGAAGATCTCTCTTTCATATTCTTTTTACTCATTCTTTAATCCTTCTTTAGATTTCGGCGGCTATTAAATCGCCCATCTCTTTTGTTCCAACTCTATTCATACCTTCTGTATAAATATCGCCTGTTCTATAATTTGCATCTAATACTCTACCAACAGCTGCCTCAATAGCTTTAGCCTCTTTTTCCATTTTGAAGGAATAGCGAAGCATCATAGCAACTGAGAGAATTGTTGCAATAGGATTTGCAAGGTTTTTACCAGCAATATCAGGTGCAGATCCATGTATTGGTTCATACATACCAAGAGTTCCTGAACCAAGGGAAGCAGAGGGAAGCATACCAATTGAACCTGTAATTTGTGATGCTTCATCACTTAATATATCACCAAACATGTTTGTTGTCACAATAACATCAAATTGATTTGGGTCTCTTACAAGCTGCATTGCTGCATTATCAACATATAAGTGATTAACACTTACCTCTGGATAATCTTTTGCCATTCTTTCAACAACAGATCTCCAAAGTTGTGATGAATTTAGGATATTAGCCTTATCAACACTAGTTAATTTTTTATCTCTAATCATTGCAGTTTCAAATGCAATTTTTACAATTCTTTCAATTTCACTAACACTATATTTTAGAGTATCATAGGCAGAATTTTCATCACGGCCTCTCTCTCCAAAGTAAATACCACCAGTTAGCTCTCTTACTACCATGATATCAAGTCCATCACCAACAATCTCATCTTTAAGAGGACAAGCATCGCTTAACTGTGGATACATAATAGCAGGTCTTAAATTACAAAATAAATTCATTCCAGATCTTAAACCTAAAAGAGCTTTTTCAGGTCGTAGGGATGATTCTACATTATCCCATTTAGGACCACCAACGGCACCAAGTAAAACACTATCGCTAGAGAGACATTGTTCTAGAGACTTTTTAGGAAGAGGTTCTCCCACTGCATCGATGGCACAACCACCGGCAATAACTGATTCATAACTAACTTCAAAATTATATTTTTTAGCTACTTTATCTAATACTTTAACAGCTTCATCTATGATATCTGGTCCGATACCATCACCTTTAACTAATGCAATTTTCATAATATTTATTTATCTCCCTGTTTTGCCATATATGCTGCAAGACCACCAGCTTCAATTAAGCTTTGCATAAATGGAGGAAATGGTTCTGCTTGGAATTCTTTATTTTTTGTAATATTTTTAATTTTACCTGTTTTAAAGTCTACTTCAACCTCATCACCCTTTTCAATATTCTCACATGCCTCAGGGCATTCAAGAATAGGAAGACCAATGTTAATTGAATTACGATAGAAGATACGAGCAAATGTTTTTGCAATAACACAACTTATTCCACTTTCTTTTATTGCAATGGGAGCATGTTCACGAGAGGAGCCACAACCAAAGTTTTTATCAGCTACAATGATATCACCTTTATTAACAGTTTTACTAAAGTCTTTATCAATATCTTCCATACAATGTGCTGCTAATTCACTAGCAACTGATGTATTTAAATAACGAGCTGGAATGATTACATCTGTATCAACATTATCACCATATCTATATGTTTTGCCTTTTGCTTTCATAACTTAATTATCTCCTTCATTTGGATCTGCTAGGTAACCTTTAACTGCACTTGCTGCAGCTACTTCAGGTCCTGCTAAATATACTTCACTATTAACATGTCCCATTCTACCGACAAAGTTACGATTAGTAGTAGATACTGCTCTCTCGCCCTCTGCAAGTATTCCCATATGACCACCTAAACATGGACCACAAGTTGGAGTTGAAACAATTGCACCTGCATCAATAAAGATTTCAAATAAACCCTCATTCATTGCGTTCTTCCAAATCTGTTGAGTTGCAGGAATAACAAGACATCTAACATTTTTATCAACTGTTTTGCCCTTTAATATTTTAGCAGCCTTACGTAGATCGCTTAATCGACCATTAGTACAAGAGCCAATTACAACTTGGTCAATTTTAATATCTCCCCATTGTTCTGGAGTTCTTGTATTTTCAGGAAGGTGTGGGAAAGCAACTGTACTTTTAATACTTGATAAATCAATATCAATTACTCTCTCATATTCTGCATCCTCATCAGCTTCAAAGATTTGAGGAACTTTTTTACCATGAGCCTTTAAATATTCAAGTGTAATATCATCAACTGGGAAAATACCATTTTTAGCACCAGCTTCAATTGCCATATTAGATACTGTAAATCTATCATCTATTGTTAAATTTTTTACACCAGGGCCTGTGAATTCCATGCTTTGATATAAAACACCATCAACACCGATTTGACCAATTATATGAAGAATTAAATCTTTACCACCAATGTTTTCATTAAATTTACCGCTTAGATTAAATTTAACTGCAGTTGGAACTTTAAACCAAGCCTTACCTGTTGCCATACCACAAGCCATATCAGTACTACCAACACCAGTTGAGAAAGCACCAAGGGCACCATAGGTACAAGTATGAGAGTCAGCACCAATGACCAAATCACCAGCTGTTACAAGTCCTTGTTCTGGAAGAAGTGCATGTTCAACACCCATCTTACCAACTTCAAAATAGTTTGTAATATCATTTTCATGAGCAAAATTTCTCATGCATTTACACTGTTCAGCAGCTTTTATATCTTTATTAGGTGCAAAGTGGTCAGGAACAAGTGCAATTTTATCTTTATCAAAAACTTCTTTTCTTCCGAACTTTGCAAATTCTGCTATTGCTACCGGGCTTGTGATATCATTACCTAGTACAAGATCAACATTAGCCATTATTAGTTGACCGGGCTTTACACTATCAAGGCCTGCTTTAGCAGCAAGTAATTTCTGTGTCATTGTCATTTTCATATCCTAACTCCTTACTTTGTGGCAGGCTCCACACCTGCATCTTGTAAATACCAAATTATACTATCACGAAGTGCAATCCAGGAGGCTGCAATAATATCGTGATTAACACCAACGGTGCTCCAACTTTTTTCATTGTCACTTGATTCAATTAAAACTCTAACTACCGATGCTGTTGCATCAAGAGAGTCTAGAACTCTAACTTTATAATCACTCAAGTGAACACCCTTTAATTGTGGATAAAAAGGTTCAAGTACTTTTCTAAGTGCCATATCAAGTGCATTAACAGGTCCAAGACCTTCTGCAGCTGTAATAGCACTCTCTCCTGCAACCTCCACCTTTACAAGTGCAGCATGAAGAGAATCAAGCATATTTTCATCTGATTGTTGACAACTTGTTTGATAATAAACCAAATCAAAATAGTCTTTTGCAGAGTGTAAATACTTACTTATCAATAAATCAAAGGATGCATTTGCTCCTTCAAATTGATAACCACTAGCCTCTAAATCTTTAAGTTCTTTTATCATTGAGGCAATTCTTTTATCTTTTTTATCAAAAGATGGATAAATTCTCTGTATTCTCTCAAGTAATAAAGCCTTACCTGCGACCTCAGAAACTAATAATCTTCTTGAATTTCCAACAAGAGATGGATCCATATGTTCAAATGATTTAGGATTCTTCCTAATACCATCGATGTGCATTCCACCCTTATGGGCAAAGGCACTACGACCTATAAAACTCTTAGTATTTGAAATTCTCTGATTAGCAATCTCTCCAAGCTCATGGGCGGTGTAAGTTAAATCTTTAAAAGAGTCCTCTAATAAACAATTTATCCCCTCTTTGAATTTAAGATTACAAGCTACGGCACATAAATCTGCATTACCGCATCTCTCTCCAAATCCAATAAGAGTTCCCTGAACCTGTGTTGCTCCGACTGCTACACTCATAATTGATGAGGCAACAGCTACACCACAATCATTGTGAAAATGAACTCCAATAGGAATATCAAATCTTTCAACCATTGCTGAAGTTATGGATGTTGCTTCATCACATAACATTCCACCTCTTGTTTCACAAAGTATTAGTTTTGTAGCTCCACCTTTTATAGCAGCTTCTAAACACTTAATTGCATATTCACTATTATCTCTATAGCCATCATAAAAGTGTTCAGCATCAAAGAAAACTTCTTTATTATTATCTTTTAAAAATCTAATCGTATCTTCAATCATCCTTAGATTTTCATCTAAGTCTGTTTTTATAATTTCAGTAACTTGAAAGTCCCAAGCCTTTCCAAAGATACAAATTGTATCAACACCACAATTATTAAGTGCAACTACATTTGCATCATCTTGAGCTTTTATACCAAATCGTCTAGTTGATCCAAATGCAACTATTTTTGAATGCTTTAATTCAACATCCTTCAACAACTCAAAGAACTGAATATCTTTAGGATTAGATCCAGGATTTCCGGCTTCAATATAATCCATCCCAATATCATCAAGAAGTTTAACTATCTTGAGTTTATCTGGAAGAGAAAAGCTAATCCCCTCTCCTTGCGATCCATCTCTGAGTGTCGAATCAAAAAGCTCTACTGAGTTCATAATTTTCCCCTTTGTTTAGTCTTTATCACTGTGACCAACAAGCATATCTTCCTCAAGAGATAGTTGCTGTGGATTAATTCCAGAACCTTGCTCTAAATTTGTACTACTAATCATATGATTAACAGCTGTAATACAAGCTAAAATAGAGGCTTCAATAACGTCAGTTGAAATACCACGTCCTCTATAAGAATTCTTTCCATCAGTAATCTTTACAAGAACCTCTCCTTGTGCATCTCTATGCTCTGTTACTGCATGTAAATCATAATCAACTAATCCAAAAGGATGAGCAACTATTTTTTCAACAGCACGAAGGGCAGCATATACAGGACCGGTACCAGAGGCTACTGTCTCTTTAATTTGATCCCCACGTCTAAGAGTTACACAGGCTGTACTTGTCATTAAATTACCACTATTAACTACAAAGTGATCTAATACCCAATCATTTTCTCCAGCTTTTTCACTAGATTCAACCAAAGCAATTAAATCTCTATCACTAATTGTTTTTTTCCTATCACAAAGAGCTTTAAACTCTTTAAATAATCTATCAGATTCTTCTTTTTCAAGAATGTAACCCAAATCAACAAGACGACTTTCAAAGGCATGTTGTCCAGAGTGTTTTCCCAAAACAAATTCAGTTTTAACAAGACCAACACTCTCTGGTGTCATTATTTCATATGTCAATGAATTTGCCATAATACCATGCTGGTGGATACCAGATTCATGGGCAAATGCATTTTGACCAATAATAGACTTTGATGGAAATGGTTTAACATTTGTAATAGAAGATAATTGTCTAGCTGTCTTATAAATCTGAGTACTATCAATATTAGTTGTATAGTTATAGACATCAGGACGAGTCTTAAGATTCATTGCAAACTCTTCAATTGCTGTATTACCAGCTCTCTCTCCTATTCCACAAATTGTTCCCTCTACCTGTCTTGCACCACTGTTTACTGCAGCTAATGAGTTAGCAAGAGCCATACCTAGATCATTATGATTGTGGGTACTCAAAATTGCTTTATCAATATTTGGAACATTATTTACTACAGTTGAGAACATCTTAGAAATATCTGATGGAGTTGAATAACCAACTGTATCAGGTAGATTGATTGTAGTAGCACCTGCACTAATTGCAGCCTCTACAACTCTACACATATAATCTAAATCAGTTCTTGTTGCATCCTCAAGTGAAAATTCAACATCACCACATAAATTTCTTGCATATTTTACCATTTCAATAATTTGAGTTAATGCATCCTCTCGGCTCATTTTTAATTTGTATTCTAAATGCAGGTCACTAGTTGCTAGAAATGTGTGGATTCTAGGTCTTTTAGCGTTTTTAATAGCTTCTGCACTTGCATCAATATCTTTTTTTAGAGCTCTCGATAGAGAAGCAACAATTAGATTTTCAGTTGATTCTGCAATAGCTTTAACTGATTCAAAATCTCCTGGAGATGCAAAGGCAAAACCAGCCTCAATAACATCTACTCCAAGTCTTTCCAATCTATGAGCCATTTTCAATTTCTCGTCCAAGTTCATACTATAACCCGGCGCTTGTTCACCATCTCTCAAGGTCGTATCAAAAATAATAATTTTGTTGTCCATTTATTTCTCCACACATTTTTTTTGTTTAATAAAACATTTTAATTAAAACAGAGTAAATTCTGCATTAATTACAATATTTTATAATTCATCTCCACTGTTAATATTAAATAGTGGAGATGATATATTAATTATTTCTTTAACCAACTCATTAGAGATCTTAATTTAGCACCAGTCTTTTCTAATAGACTTTCTGACTCAATTCTTCTCTTAGCCATGAAATAAGGTCTATTAACTTGGTTTTCTAATAACCAGTCACGGGCAAACTTTCCTTCTTGGATATCTGTTAATACATTCTTCATTGCCTTTTTTGTATCATCGGTAACAATCTTACCACCTGTGATATAATCACCATATTCAGCTGTATCACTGATTGAGTAACGCATGTAGCTAAGACCACCCTGGTTAATCAAATCAACGATAAGTTTCATTTCATGACAACATTCAAAATAAGCCATTTCAGGTTGGTAACCAGCTTCTACTAATGTATCAAAACCAGCTTTAATAAGAGCTGAGATACCACCACATAGAACAGCTTGTTCACCAAATAAATCTGTTTCTGTTTCTTCTTTAAAAGATGTTTCAAAGATACCAGCACGACCTGCACCAAGACCCTTAGCATAAGCTAAAGCTACTGATTCACTATCACCGGATGGATCTTGTGAGTTAGCAATAAGACAAGGAACACCTTTGCCCTCTACAAATTGAGAACGAACTGTATGACCTGGACCTTTAGGAGCGATCATGATTACATTAACATCTTGTGGTGGTTTAATTTGACCAAAGTGGATATTAAAACCATGAGCAAATGCTAGGTAATCTCCTTTCTGAAGATTAGGAGCAACTGAGGAGTTATAGATTCCTGCACATTTTTCATCTGGAACAAGCATCATAATAACTTGTGCCATTTTTGCAGCTTCATCAGCTGTTGCAACTCTTAGGCCAGCCTCTTCAGCAACACTCCAGCTCTTTGAACCTTTGTATAAACCAACTACAACATTAACACCACTTTCTTGTAGGTTAAGTGCATGTGCGTGACCCTGACTACCATAACCAATTATAGCTACAGTCTTGTTTTTTAGAAATGCTAAATCTGCATCACTATCATAAAACATTTTACTCATTTTTCCTCTTCCTTTGGCTTTTGCCATTTATATATTTGTTAATAAAATTTAAATTTGCTACACTTCTTCATAGGGAGCATCTCGCAGTGCAATAGGGCCTCTCTCCAAAGCCGCTATTCCTGTCCTTGCTATTTCAACTATTCCATATTCTTCAGCAAGAATTAAAAAGGTTTCAACCTTTTGTACAGTTCCAACTATTTCTAATGTTATAGTTGATAGTGTAACATCCTTAACCTTTGCTTTGAACAATTCTCCAAGTTCCACAACACTTGATCTTTTGTTATTCTCAGTTGAAAGTTTAACTAATAGTAATTCACTCTCAATTGATGGTTTATCTTCAAGTATTCTAACCCTTTTAACATCAATTAGTTTTTCAACTTGATTCTTTATTTGTCTAACAATCGCTTGATTACCAAGTACAACGATTGTCATACGGCTTATCTTATTATCTTGTGTTTCACCAACACTAAGAGTCACAATATTATACCCACGTCTAGAGAAAAGACCGACAACTCTTTGTAATACACCTGCATGGTTATTAACTAAAAGTGATAGAGTAAATCTCTGCATTTCTTCTTTATTTTCCATCTTTCAAATCTCCTTTTCCCATTTTTGGGTACAACAATACCAACCCTATATATTTATATTTCGGGAAGGTCTATTTGCCACAAGTTCTTAATATTTAAGAAGGTGGCTCTATATAATGACTGCTAAAATTGTTAAAATAATGAGTACAAGTGAAATTAAACCGACGCTGAGAATCAGGCGGCTTATAATAATGTTAGATAGTAGATTGTTTGAGAAACTAAGCATCATTTTTTTCCTTGTATTTTTTGTAAATCTTAGTTGTTAAGATTTAATGATTATAATCTATTTCATTATTACCCCTTAGTCAATAGATATTTTACTTTTTATGCAAAAACTTGTATAACAATGCATATTTTATGCATCGAGTATTAATAAAGAGGGGCAACTTGATTAATATATAACTTAAACACTATATTTTAGCATATAAAATGAGGAAAAGAGGAGTTAATTGTGGCATTAAGTGTGTTAGTAGTTTTGAAAGATGAAAAGATTAGACAACAAATTGCCCAGTCAATTGATTGGATAAAAATGGATCTTGAACTAGTGGCATCACTAAATGATGCAACAATTGCTCAAACTTTAATACAATCATTGTCTATTGATATTGTTATAAGTGAAATCAAAATTGATGGTATTTATACACTATTAGAACTCTGTCCGCTTTATCACACTTTAATAGCAATTGATGAGGCAGAAGATGAGATAAAAAAAGCCATTAATTTTGGTATATATAAAACAATTGGATACCCTCTTAATGTTGATTCAATAATAAAAGAAGTTGAGAAAATAAAAAATCAAATAATAATCGACAAAGAGAAATTTAAGCACACTAAAGAGGGAGAGATTTATCAAAGTATAAAGCTTTGTGATTACTCATCTGATTTGCTTGTATTATCAGCAATTAGTTTTATTAAACAAAATTATAAAAGGCCTATTGGGCTACAGGAGGCTGCCTCAATTATAAAAGTATCAGAGGCACATCTATCTCGAATTTTTAAAGATGAGACAAAAATGAACTATGTTAGATATTTAAACATTTATAGAATCAATGCAACAATTGAATTGATGAGAGATGAATATTTGAGTATCAGGGAAATAGCTCTCTCTTGTGGATTTAATACAATGAGCTATTTTGCAAAGGTATTTAAAAGAGAGATTGGTATTAGTCCCTCAAAATATCGTAAATTATATATACTATATTAGAAAATAAGGACCACTGAATTGTGATCCTAGTTTTTTTTTAATTCTTATGAGCTTCAAGATAACCGAATATTTTTTCCATAGTTTCACTTGAGACATCATGCTCAATTAAACATGCATCTCTTTTAGCAACTTCTTCACTAACATCTAGAATCTCTGTCAAGAATCTAATAAGTGTAGTATGGCGAGAATAGACCATTGAGGCATGGGCTCTTCCCTTCTCAGTTAAAGTTATCTTGCCATAGGTTTCGTGGTTAACGTAACCTTTTTCACCTAAAACTTTCATAGCTCGATTAACACTAGGTTTTGAAACACCTAAATGTTGTGCTATATCTGTAATACGCGCGCCATTATTAGCCTCTTCAAGGTTAAGGATGGCTTCTAAGTAGTCTTCACCTGATTTATTCATAACCCTAATATAACAATAAAAAAAAACTTTGTCACTTGTTAACCTAGTAAAACTTTTATTTTTAGCTTTTCTGAGAATTTTTTTGACTAAAAAGCCCCCTCTACCCTCTCTTTTTTTCCTTGTTCTTTACCCGCTACTTTGTTATAGTGCAAATAATAATTTTATATTGGAGTTTTTATGGAAGCAGCACTTTTTGATATGGATGGAGTATTAGTTGATACTCAAAAATACCACGTAAGTATTTATCAGCAGATTGCAAAAGAAGAATATAATACAATATTAACTGAGGATATAGTTATAGCTTTAGGCGGAGTATTAAAAGAAGAGGGAGCATATATTGTTGCAAAGGCTTTAGGAATAAAACCAACTAAGGAAAATTGTGATAAGCTTTATAAGATTAAAAATGATAGATATAAAGAGATCATACGAGAGAAAAAAGAGGAACTCTTAAACGAGGGTGCTGTTGAACTTCTTGAGAGATTAAAAAGTGCTAATGTAAAAATGGCTTTATGTAGTGCCTCATCTAATGCTAAAGAAATTATAAAATTAACTAATATAGAACATTACTTTGACGCAGTTGTTGATTTAACAAAAGTTAAGAGAGGAAAACCAAATCCTGAAATTTTTCTACGTGGTGCAATTCACCTAGGAGTTTCTCCTAAAGATTGTGTTGTGTATGAGGATGCAAAAAATGGAATAAAAGCTGCCAAAGATAGTGGCATGTATTGTGTTGGTTATAAAACAAATCTAAGTTATGATAGCCTAAGTTATGGAGAAGTTGGTGCAGATAGAGTAGTAAACTCACTTTTAGACCCTCTTTGTTATCAGGGATTATATACATCTCTATATGATAATCCTAAAGACTGTAGGGTATTTGCTTTTGATGCAGGCAATGTTGTTATCAATAATATTGAAACTATAGCTCAAATTATTGATGATCTAAATCTCACTCAAAAACAGGCTGATGAATTTATATTAGAGTTTAATGAATACACAGCTCCTTTGATGGATGGAAATATAAAGTGTGAAGATTTTTGGAAACATTTAGCTGATACAATGAATTTAAAAGTTGAGGGAGAGCCTTTTGCAAAGCATTTTAAACCAACTCTAAACCAAAGTATGGTTACCATTATAAAGACTCTAAGAGAGAGAGGATACAGAGTTGTACTTGCCTCAAACACTTTTGCACCACACACTAAAATTATGGAAGAAATTGGGCTTTTCAAATTATTTGATCACACCTATTTATCAAATGAAATAAATAGATATAAACCATCTCCATCCTTTTTTAGATACATAATTCAAAATGAAAATGTTGAACCATCTCAAATATATTTTGTTGATGATCTATCTGATAATATTGCTAGCGCTGCAAAAGAGGGTTTAAAGAGTTTACATTATAAAAATGAAGATAAAAATAAACGCCTAAAAAATGCCTTTAATTTTCTCTTTTAGACTCAATTATTAGCTAATAAATAAAAAAATATAAATATATTTAAAAATCTTTTATCAACCTGTTGTATTTAATATAACTTTTTAATAACTTGTTATACATGAACAACAAAACAGTAGAACATTTAAATATCGGAGAGTGTGGTATTATACATAGTATCCAAGCTCCTAAAGAAATAAAGCGTAGATTAATGGATATGGGCTTCACAAAAGGCATTCAAGTTAATGTTATTAAGAAGGCTCCTATGGGGGACCCAATTGAAGTTAGTATCAGAGGCTACAACCTCTGTATTAGAAAAGAACAAGCCTCAGATCTTGTGCTAAGGGAAAACTAATGGCAACAATTTGTTTAATTGGTAATCCTAACTGTGGAAAATCTACACTATTTAATAAAGTCACAAACACTGTAGCCCATGTTGGTAACTGGGCCGGTGTTACTGTTGAGGAAAAATATGGTGATTGGAATGGTAATAAGACATTAGATTTACCAGGTATATATTCTCTCTCTCCCTACAGTCCTGAGGAAAAACTCTCAAGACGTTTTATTTTAGATAGCGAACCAGATTTAATAATTGATGTTATTGATGCAACTAATCTTGAAAGAAGTTTATATCTAACAACTCAATTAGTTGAATTAGGACGCCCTATGATTTTAGCTCTTAATATGCAAGATTTACTTGAAAAAGAGGGAATTAAAATTGATTTAGAGCAACTATCTAAAATGTTTCACACCCCCGTTGTTAATATTAGTGCAAGCAAAGGTACTGGTATTGATGAATTAAGCAAAGCAGTTGATAAAATATTAGCTGAGAAAAAAATTCCATCATGCCCTCTTTTTGCCCCACCACTTGAAAAAGTCATTTCATTCTTAATTGCTGATGATTTTATGCACAAAGCACCAAAGGCTTATCCTAGAAGATGGTGTGCAATTAAATTATTAGAAGAAGATGAGCTATTTTTAGAGCATATGGGTGTTGTTCCCGATAAATTGAAAAATAGCTTAAAAGAAAGTCGTGAAAAATTATCTAAAGTTTTTGATGATGATATCGATGCAATCATAATCGATCAAAGATATCATGTTGCAGAAGATATAACAAAAATATGCGAATTTAAAACAGAGCCTGAGAAACAATTCAAAATTGATACAATTTTAACAAACAGATTTCTTGCTATACCTATATTTGTTCTTATTATGGCAAGTGTATTCTATCTATCAATTAGTTTAGTTGGTGGATTAACCATTCCTCTAATTGAAAGTAGCATTGAAACAATTAGTACTCAGTTACACATATTCTTAGCTAGTGTAGGAGTTATTCCATTCTTATCGAATATGTTAATAGATGGTATAATATCTGGTGTAAGTGCAGTATTAACATTTGTTCCGCAACTTTTTGTCTTATTCACACTACTCTCGCTTTTAGAAGATTGTGGCTATATGTCTCGTATTGCCTTCATAATGGATAGAGCTATGAGAGATTTAGGTTTAAGTGGTAAATCTATTATTCCATTAGTAATTGGTACAGGTTGTAGTGTTCCAGCTATTATGAGTACAAGAACGATAGAACATCCTAAGATGAGAAAATTAACTATTCTAGTTACTCCTTTTATTCCATGTGGTGCAAAGCTTCCTATCTTTTCACTTATAATTGGTAGTTTCTTCCCTGATGCTTGGTATATGGCACCAATGATGTACTTCCTTGGAATTTTAGCTATTACAATAACTGGAATTGTAGCTCAACTATTTGATAGACATAAAGAGAGCAATGCCTTTATACTAGAGTTACCTCGTTATCAGATGCCAACAATTCGAAATACTTGGATTCAGACTTGGGATAGAACAAAAGGCTTTATTTTAAAAGCTGGTACTACTATTTTATTAGCTAGTATTGTTATTTGGTTCTTGAGCAATTATAACTTTAGATTACAAGAGGCTCTTCCAACTGATAGTATGTTAGCCTTCCTAGGTAGAATAATTGCACCAATATTTAAGCCAATTGGATTTGGAACATGGCAAGCATCGGTTGCACTACTAACGGGTATTGCGGCAAAAGAATCCATTGTTTCAACCCTAAGTGTAGCACTACAAGGGGCTGCAATTACTACTTTGTTTACAAAGGCTGGAAGTTTTTCCTTTATACTATTTATATTACTAGCCTCACCTTGTATTGCAGCTTTATCTGCAATGGCAACTGAATATAAGGATAGAAAATTATTTTGGGGAGCAATTGCTTATCAAATGATATTAGCTTATGTATCCTCATTTATCGCATACCGTATTTTATTAGGAGTATTATAAAATGGCTATTATAGCAAACATTATTGTTGCAGCATTAATCATATTAATGATAGTTGGCGCAATAGGTACACTTAGAAAATCAAATACAAAAAAAGGCAAAAAGGACTGTTGTACCTATTGTCATGATAGCGATTGTAGTAATTGTAATAAATAGTGTTACCCGAATAACATATCGTTTATTATTATACATTTTGTGCATAATAATACAATTTATACTGGATTAAATAAAATTAATTCATTATACTTTTAGTAATTAAAAAAAATACTGGGAGATTTTATGAAAAAAACTATTACACTATTAATGCTATCTTTATTTTTAGCTACTTCAATTTTTGCAAGTGGAACAAAAGAAGAGAGTGGTGATAACTCTTTAGCTAAAGTTCAAGAAAAAGGCGTTTTTGTTCTTGGCTTAGATGATGCTTTCCCTCCAATGGGTTACAGAAATGAAAACAATGAAATTGTTGGATACGATATTGATCTAGCAAAAGAAGTTACATCTAGAATGGGTGTTGAACTTAAACTTCAACCAATTGATTGGAATTCTAAAGAACAAGAACTTGCAACAGGCAACATTGATTGTATCTGGAATGGTTTTACAAAATCTCCTACAAGAGAAAAAGTAATGAGCTTTACTGATGCATATGTTATGAACAAACAAGTTTTAGTTGTAAAATCTGATTCTCCTTTAAAGAGCCTTGAAGATTTTAAGGGTAAAACAGTTGGCTTACAAGGTGGATCTACAGCATCTGATGCTATGGATTCCTCAGTAGACTTCAAAAACAGTTTAAAACAAGTTATTGAATTTAAAGATAATCTTACTGCTTTAATGGATTTAAATGCAGGTGGTCTTGATGGTGTTGTACTAGATTTATTAGTAGCAAATGATACTATTGAAAGATCTAATATGGACTTTGTAATTCTTAATGCAGGTTTAACTGAAGAAGAATATGCAGTTGGTTTTAGACTAAAAGATTTAGCTCTAAGAGATGCTGTAGAAAGCAAACTTATTGAAATGCAAAAAGATGGCACAATGAGTGCTATTACAACAAAATGGTTTGGTAGTGATATTTCTGTAATAGGAAAGTAACTTAAAACTATATAAAGTTAATGAGGGATGCAAGTCATCCCTTATTTTTTTTATATTTATTGAGCTTTATTATTTTAATATTTTTCGATTTATTATATGTTGAGTAAATACTATAAGAAGTATCAGATGAGGTAGAGGTATAAATGAGTCAGTTATTAATGCAAATGTTAAAAGGAACTCTAGTAAGTTTTCAAGTATTCTCTCTAACTTTACTATTTTCATTGCCACTGGGAATGTTAGTAGCAAAAGGAAAAATGAGTAAAATATGGATAATAAGAACGCTAGTTAATATTTATATTATGATTATGAGAGGTACACCTCTTATTCTTCAATTAATATTTGTATATTTTGGTCCATACTACATTTTTGGAACTTCCTATGATAGAATGACAGCTGTAATTGTTGCCTATGTAATTAACTATGCTGCATACTTTGCAGAAATTTACAGAGGTGGTATTCAATCAATTCCTAAAGGACAATACGAGGCAGCTAGAGTTCTAGGCTTTACAAAAGCTCATACAGCCACTCATATTATCTTTCCACAAGTATTTAGAGAAATCATACCTGCTATGGGAAATGAGGTAATAACACTAATTAAAGATACAGCCCTAGCTCAAACCATCGGTGTAGCAGAATTATTTAGAGTAGCTCAAACAGCTTCAGCTAGAGAATTCTCAACTACTCCATTATTTGTTGCTGGTATATTCTACTTTGTTATGAATGCTTTTGTTGCAAGAGCTTTTGATAAAATGGAAGAAAAACTTAACTACTACGAAAAGAAATAAAGGATATTTATTATGAGTGATTTAAAAAATAAAGACAAAGAATATATGATTGAAGTTAACCATTTAATAAAAAGTTATGGTGATAATGAGGTCATTAAAGATGTATCCTTCCATGTAGCAAAAGGTGAAGTTTTATCAATTATTGGTCCATCTGGTAGTGGTAAAAGTACTATCTTAAGAGCTATCAATCAATTAGAAAGTATTGAAGGTGGTGAGGTTATTATTTGTGGAGATACTCTCTACAAAGATGGGATTTCACTCACTCAAGATGAAAAGAGAAAAATCCAATTACACAATGGACTAGTTTTCCAGGATTTTAATCTATTCCCTCATATGAGTATTAAAAGAAATATTACAGAGGCACTTATCTTTGTTTTAAATAAATCAAAGGATGAGGCTGATGAAATAGCTCTTCAACTATTAGATAAAATGGGATTGAAAGACAGAGCCGATTCTTATCCATCACAACTCTCAGGTGGACAAAAACAGAGAGTCTCAATTGCAAGAGCACTTGCACTAAAACCTAATGTATTGTGGTTTGATGAACCAACTTCGGCCCTTGATCCTGAATTAACAAATGAAATTTTAAAGGTAATTAAGGATTTGGCAAAAGAAAAAATGACAATGGTTGTTGTTACCCATGAAATGTCTTTTGCCCGCGATATTAGTGATAGAGTTATATTTATGGATGATGGATTTATTGCAGAAGAAGGTAGTCCTGAGGATGTATTTGTAAATCCAAAGAACCCAAGAACAATTAGGTTTTTACAGAATTTCAGTAACTAATAAACTCACATATAAAAAATACCACCTATTTAGTAATATAATTGATTAATTATAAATACAAATAGTGGTATTTTTTTGTAAAAATTATATTACTATAATCTAATAATTTGGCCCTTAGGATCTCCTATTATTTTATTATTTTCATAAACAAGTTCACCATTTACAAAAACATTATCAATTCCCTTTGGGGCTACTCTTGAATTAGATAGAGTTGATAAATCTCTTAAATTTTCTAAATCACAAATCACAAGATCAGCTTTATTTCCCTCACATATTGAACCTCTATCACTAAGAGCTAAACGCTTAGCAGGCTTTCCGCTCATTCTATATATAAGTTCCTCTAGAGGAAGTGTATGACGTTCTTTATAGAATAATTCAAGATAATGTACTGCAGCAGAATATGAGCGAGGATGGGTTGGTATTGAGGTAGATGTAGAACTATAAAGTGCATCAGTTCCAAAACACATTGAATCATGTTTTAGAATTTTTTCAAGACTCTCAACACTTTGAGTAACATCTTCCATCAATGCTATACCTTCTTCAATTAAAATTATATGAAAAAATGCCATAAAAAGAGAATCTTCATCAGTTTTTGAATATAGTTGTTTTGAAAGTTCTCTAAAGCTTAATCCCTCTAATTCTCTGTGATGCTCAAGATACATGATTCTAATATTTTCAAAACCACACATTTTGATTATTGAATCAAATCCCTCACCCTTTTTAATTAATTCTTTTATTTTTTTTCTCTCATCTTTATCAATCAAGGCCTCTTTTAATTCTTCTCTAGAGAGCTTTAATGTAGATGGTGGCAACATGCTTGTAATACTAGTTGAACCAAAGTCATATGGATATTGATCAAAGCCAACTCTAATATTTTCTTCTTTTGCACTATCAATCATAGAGAGTATTTGATCTACATATTTTTGGTTTTCAACACCAATTGCCTTTAGATGACTAATTTCGATTCTAACCCCAGTTATTCTAGCTAATTCTAACACTTCTTTTATAGAAGGAATAATGTCATCACCTTCGCATCTATGGTGAACTGCAAAAAGTTTATCTCTCTTTTTAACTATTGTTAGTAGAGCTAATAATTCTTTTTGACTTGCATATAAACATGGAGCATAATACAGGCCAGATGATAGACCAATGCATCCTTGAGATAGACTTTCATCAAGTAAATTACACATAAGTTTAATTTCATCACTTGTTGCTTCTCTATTACAATTTCCAGGAATAACGGCAGCTCTAAGGGCACTGTGAGATTGTAGAAACATCATATTTGTACCACTTCCTTTCTTCTCAATACAAGATGCAAAGGAATTAAAATCTGACCAACAAATATAGGCTTTCCCAAGTACATCCTGAGTTGCTTGTATTATATTTTTACAAGCTCTAGCATTCATTGCATCAGCTGGAAAAATACCAACACCACAGTTACCTGCTATTTCAGTTGTTATACCTTGTTGGATTTTTCCAACCATATGGGGATCTCTTAATACTTGTAAATCACTGTGTCCATGAAAATCAATAAATCCTGGGAATACATATCTTGAGTGAACATCAATAGTATTATTGGCTTTTATGCCCTTTAAATCATTTTCATTTGTAATGATTCTAGATATTCTCTCATCTTTAATTAAAATAGAACCTTTAAATTCTTTATTATTTAAACCATCAACAATATTTGCATTTTTTAATAGATAGTCATAAGTTTCATCATTTTTCATTTTATTACCTCACAGGATTAACACATTTTGGTCTACTACAAATGGAAAAAGGATACAAGTGTTTAAGATAAAAATATCACCATCTCTGGTGATATTTTTATTCATATTAAATTAAGTTTAAATTATTACTAAAAATCTGATAAGAATTTTAGTTTTTCATCAATCAACAAAATTCTAGTATTCTGTTTCAAGAGCAATTTTCATCATGTTTGTGAAAGCTGTTTGTCTCTCTTCTGCAGTAGTTTCTTTATGTGTTACCATGTTATCTGAAACAGTTAAGATACAAGCTGCTTTTTTGCCTAACTTATTTGCATTTGCAATAAGTGCAAAATATTCCATTTCTGCAGCAATAACTTCTAAATCATTATATTTAGCTTGTGCTGCATCATCAAAATCTGAATAGAATACATCAGTACTAGCTACTCTACCTTTATGAACTGGGATTTCTAATCTATTAGCGCAGTCTTCAATTTTTTTGATAAGTGTAGCATCACCATCTAAAATATTACCAGTAAAACCTGAAAGTTCTCTAGCATAAGTTGATGGGCTATAAGCACTAGTTGCTAATACAACATCATAAAGATCTAGTTTAGCTGTAGTTGCGCCACAAGAACCGATGCGAATAATGTTTTCAACATCATACATAGCATAAAGTTCGTATGAATAAATTCCGATTGATGGAATACCCATACCATGACCCATTACAGAAATTTCTTTACCTTTATAGGTTCCTGTATATCCTAGCATTCCTCTAACATTGTTGAATTGTTTTGGGTTTTCTAAGAATGTTTCTGCAATAAATTTTGCTCTCAAAGGATCACCTGGCATTAAAACTGTCTTTGCAATTTCACCGACTTTCGCTGAATTATGTGGTGTTGGCATATATATCTCCTATATAAATATAATTTCTAATAATTTTTTATTAATGTAGATAACTATTATACCCTATTAGCAACTTTTTGCAACAAATGAATATACTAAATAAAAGAATTAATTTAAAGATTTTTAAGATTTTAGTAAATCTTTTATCATTCCATATTCTTTTTGTATGGATTTTTCAAATAATCGTATAATTTTATTATAATTTCCTCTTTTAAGTGTTAGGGAAAGATCTGCCTTTAATTCTAAAAAATCTTCACTAGATACAGGAGATAAAGGATATCCACAATCCAAAAGACTACCTGCTAAGATAATTGATGCAAAGAGGAAAGAGTGTTCTTCAAATGGTTTTATCCTAAGTAATTCACCAAATAGAAAAGCAGATTTAACGACACCATTAATACTTGTCCATTCATTATCACATTGAACTAAAAGAGTTTCCATTTGAACTTTAACACTATAGCTTCTATTATCTTGTGACCAAGCTCCTGCAAATGGAATATCTACATCCCTAAAACTTGAATGATAAAAATCATCAATACCATTAAATAATCTATTTTGGATACTCATTAATCTTTTTTCACTGAAGAAAGGATTTGATTTAGGACTTATATTAACTTGATTAGCTAATCCTGTTTCAAAGAAAAAATCTACAATTATAGATTTAGCATTAGTAACTAGAAGATGTTGATTTAAACTAAGTTCTTTAACAACCTTACCCTCTAATATTGATATAACTTGAGATGGTTCTAAATTTTCACTAATAAAGATTGAACTTAAATATCTATTAACACTTAAATTAAAATAAGAGATAAAATCATTTTTCTCAATATCCATTGTTTTTAAAGACTCTCTAATATTGTTTAAAGGAGTAAAATTTATTGAACCAGTTCTTAAGTCAAAGTTTTTAACATGTCGAATCTTTCTACCATCACCTGGTTTTTGCGCAGTACTTGGAATATTCCATGCCCATCCAGATCTAATTACACCATCAACTCGGCCTTCACTACATAATATTCTAATTCTTCTCTCACTTATTCCCCATTTTTTACTAGCTTCTTTTACACTGATGTAAGTCATATAATACTCCTTATTAGGAATAATATACCTAGATACTGATTTATGCAATATTTATATATATGATTTACACTAAATAATATCACTTAATAGTTATTTTTCAAATCAAATTTTGATTTTTTTCTTATACCCCTTTTACCATCTTTCAAAGCTATATATAATTAGCTCGAGATAAGCTACTGCTTTAATTTAATCTCAGCTAATTAGGAGCAAAAATATTCATGGATTACTATGATATCATTATTGTTGGCTCAGGTCCTGCGGGAATGGGTTGTGCTTTTACTATTCTTAAAGAAAAACCTTCTTTAAAAATTTTAATATTAGATAAGAACAAATACTCTACAGGTGGAATGAGAAACGATTGTAAAATGAACTTCACATATCCAATCGGATTCCCTCTTGAATATTGGGAAAAAGATATGGCTGATTCATATCTTGAAGAGGTTACAGATTTCTTTCAACCAAATATTTTAGAAAAGAAAAATATTGAAAGATACCAAAAACGAGCAAGCCGATTAGGTTGTCAATTAGTTTCTATTAAACAAACACACTTAGGAACTGATGGCGGATTACTCTTAATTAAAGACCTATTAAAAAGACTTGATGAGAGTGGTGTCGATTTAGCACTTGAAGAGGAAATGCTTAGCATTGATAAAGAAAATCATAACATTGTCACAAATAAGCGAGGGATTAAATATGGTAAAATACTAATTGCTCCAGGTCGTCAAGGTTTCCACTTCTTACAAGAAACCATGAAAACTCTTGATGTTCCATACATTGATAATATTGTTGATATTGGTGTTAGGATTGAAACTAAAGTAGAACATTATTCTATTGTTAAAGATTACTATGATCCAAAATTCTATTTCCCAGAAAAGGTTAGAACTTTCTGCACAAATAGTGGTAGAGCTCATGTTGTAAAAGAAAAGTATACAACAAATCGTGGTGATAACTGGTATAGCGTTAACGGCCATGCTTATTCAAATGATTTAAATAGTGAAAAACAATCAGATCTTGTTAACTTTGCAATTTTAAAAACAGTAAAACTAACAGCACCTCTTGCATCTGGCCAGCAATATGCTGAAAACCTTGGTGTAAATGCTTATCAACTAGGTGGTGGTAAACCACTCATGCAAAGAGTTGGTGATTTTAGACTTGGTTCAAGATCTCATGAAGAAACTTTCAATGAAGATCCATATAATTTCAAGCCATCTTTAAAGGGTTGTACACCAAGTGACATATCACTTGCTATGCCTGCTAAAGTATTGAGAGCTATTTGGAAGGCAATGAAAGATTTAGATACAATTGTTCCTGGAATATTACATCCATCAACAATTATGTATTATCCTGAAATTAAATTATATGCAAATAAGCCAACATATCTTGATGACAACTTTAAGGTTGCAGAAGATATTTATTTTGCAGGTGATGGAGCTGGTACTTCTAGAGGAATTACTGGTGCATGGGCAAGTGGCATTAGAGCCGCTCGTGGTATGCTAAATTAATACAACTTAGATAAAGGCTAAGGTACTTAGTCTTTATCTATTTTTATAAAATAATGGTTTTTAGAATTAATAATTTCTATCTTAGTGTCCTTGCAATTAAAACAGCTCCTTCTATTGGTGTTTTAATTGGATTTGATATTATTTTATACTCTGATAAATTATCTCTCATAAGTGAATAGAATTTATTACTAACAACTTTATCTTTTTTAATAACTCCACCTGATACTACAATTCTCTTATCATGATTTTTAGGGAGTCTTTCAACAACAGATTTAACAAGTACATATAATTCAGCTCCTGAATCTTCTAATATTAAATTAGCAAGAGGATCACCTTTCTCTGCTGCTTCAGTTACATATTTAGAAAAATGTCCTATATAAGGTTTTGTTGTATTTCCATCATTTAAAACATCTATTATATCATGGAGCTTTTCAATGTTAAAATAATCAAGAATATACTTATCTAAATCAGTCTCTAAATCTCTTAACTCTTTACTTTTAAGAGTTCTAGAAATTGCTTGTTGACTTATACTCCAACCTGAGCCCTCATCCCCAGCTCTCCATCCAAAACCACCAGCCTTTACAACTATACCATCAGTGGTTCGGCCATAACATATAGAATTAATCCCACTTACCAAACAAATTCCAGATAAGGAATCTAAACCACCAACTAGAATGATTTCTGCATCACTACATAGATAGACAGGAACAGTAGGTAATATTGAGTTAAACAATCTATAAAAGAATTCAACTTCATTATCACGATCTAGCCCAGATGAACCATAACAACCTGCAATAAAGTCAGATGGTTTTGCACTTAGTTTTTTCATAGCTCTTTCAAATAATGATTTAATAGTTAGTTCAATTGTCATTTTGCTAACAGAAATAATATTAGTTGAAAAAGCCTCTGAGCTATAAATCTCAACTCCGTTAACATCACATATTGAAAAGCAAGTTTTAGAAAAGCCTCCATCGATACCAAAATAATATTTCATAGTCTCTCCATAAAATTAAATACATAAAATCAATGTATTTATGATAAGTTTAATATGCTTAAAAATTAATTCTAAACAAATTTAATAGCAAAAAGAGCTCCACATTTATTATAATACTAACGCTTTACAAATACCGAAAGGAAAAAAGTAGGACTTTTGAACAAAAAAAATATTTAGGCCTCTAATAGTGAATTATTTTAAATATTTTTTTTCAAAAACGTGATTACTATTAACCATTACTACACGGATTTAGCAAAATAGTTACATAGCACATTAAATTATAAACAGATTCTATCTTGCACAATTTCTCATATTTAATGATAATAATAACTAATAATTAATAAGGAATATTTAATGAACAAATTCTTCAATTTCCAAAGGAAAAGACGACCCCTATTTTTAATACTTATCTTAATAATAACAATCTTCTTTTTACTACAAGCAACTAAACTAAAGATTAATGCAGACTTTAGTAGCTTATTCAAGCAAACTCCGGCCGTAACATACTATGGAGGTGGCACTTTTGATGAAAAAGAATTTAATGAAATACTAGGAGAATATGATAATCTTGATAAAATAGACCCTCAAGTTTTTGCATCCCTTCCAATTGAGGATAAATTCAATGACTCAGCATCCTATGATTATCCAACTATTACAGAGGATCAAAAGGATATGAGTAGCAGTAGCGGACTTTTATTATTGATAAGCAGTGATAATTTCTTTACACCAGTGTTTTTAAATACACTAGATAAATGTCTCACTAACCTAAAAAATCTTTCTGAGGTACAATCCTATTCCTCAGTTTTTAACTATTTTACCATTGAGAAAAAGGGTTCTAGATTATCTCTTGTTCCATTCTCTCCAAATACCGATGGAACACAATGGAGTGATGAGATGGTTAATACTCTTAGAAATAGATTAGTTGAAGATCCAACAGCCACCGGGTACATGGTATCTAGAGACTTAAAATCTGTTATTTTTAATGTTAGAATTGGCAATCTTCAAGAAGATCAAATCTATGCACTACTTGATACTCTATCTCCATTAGAGGATTTAGGAGCAACCTTTGCTATAACAGGCTTATTGCCTATAACATATAGAATTACATACTATCTATCACATGATTTATCACTATTATTAGCATTAAGTTTAATTGTAATACTAATAGTATTCTATCTCTCATTTAGAGCAAAGAGAAGTATGATACTTCCATTCTCTCTATCAATATTAGCCATCATATGGACATTTGGAACGATGGTAATGCTAGGCTTTGAAATAACGCTAATCAATATAGTCACACCGTGTATGGTATTAACACTAGGTTCTAGTTATTCAGTCCACATATTAAGTGAATATTATGCCGAATATAATAAAGGGGTTAGAAAAGATCTTCCATTTATAGCTGCATCTAAGATATCTCATACTATTATCTTTGCAGGATTAACCACTATTGTAGGTTTTTTAAGCCTTTTGATTTCTGAAATACAGGGATTAAAAGAATTTGGATTATCTGTTTCCATTGGTATTATTTATTGTGTTATATTAGCACTTACATTTGTACCAATAATGCTATCATATACAAGTAAACCAAAAGCAATTCAAGCTAAGGTTGTAGATAAAGGATTATTAACAAGATTTATTAATTGGATTTCCAATCTTGTTCTAAATCATTATATCGTTTTTTCACTCTTATTTGTTATAATATTTGCCGGTTTTATCTATACAAAAGATAAGGTATCAGTTGATACAAACTATATGGCATACTTCCCAAAAACAGATAGAATTGCAAATGACACTAAAGAAATATCAAAAGCTCTTGGTGGTGATTTACCTTATCAATTAGAGATAAAAGCTCCTGAAGGTTCTGAAAAATATTTCCTACAACCTGAGAATTTAAAAAGTGTTTATGATTTTGAAGAAGCAATTAATCAAAGTCCTGATATTCTACAAGATATATCATTTGCCTCATATGTAGCCCATCTAAATTCACTTTATACAGGTTCTACAGAAATACCTGAAAAGAGTGCACTCATTAATCTATTTAGCAGATTAATGGCTCTTCTTAGACCTAAATCACCAGGTCTTGTTGGGAAAGTAATTAGTGAAGATGCTAATACTCTAAATATTTATCTACAATGCTATGATAGTAATAATAATGATATTACAACAGTTGGAAGTAGTGCAAAATTGGAGAGACTTATGGAGGCCTCTAGACCTCTGTTACCAGAGGGTGTTTCAATAACTTATTATGGTACTAATCCTGAAGCTCTTAGATTTAGTAACCAATTAATGAGGGATCAAAATGCTTCTCAAATACTTGCATATCTTCTTGTATTAATTATTGCAGCCCTTGCATTTAAATCATTTAGCAGAGGTATTTTAACGCTAATACCGGTTGCAATTGGTGTTATGAGTAACTATATCTTCATGTACACATTTAACATACCATTTGATATGGTAACAGTTAGTTTTGCATCTGTTGCTATAGGAGCTGGTGTTGATGATGCAATACACTTCTTATTAAAGTATTCAAAACTTAAAAAGAATAATTGGGAGCATAGAGAAACTAAGGAATTACTCGCTCAAACATTGAGAGAAACAGGTCGACCTATTATGTTAACTACGTTCTCCATTGTATTAGGAATGTTAATGTTAACATTTGGGTCTTACACACCAATTAGATACTTTGGATTATTAATGAGTACTGCTCTAATGAATTCAATGCTTGCAACAATTTTTGTATTACCAGCGGTTATATTAGCTCTTGATAAACTTAAAAAGCGAGTTAGAAGAAAATAATTATAGTAATTAGAAATGAATTTCTATGCTTTTATAGTGTAGAAAACTAAAGAGATGACCTATTTCAGTCATCTCTTTTTTTGTTTATTTAATATTATTAATATTTTATTTAATGCAAATACAAGTTTTATCTATTAATAATTAAATAGTAATAAATATGATTTGATAGCAATGATGCATATTTTTTATATTACTAATAGCTAATTGTAAAACCTGTTGATAATTGAATATCAAACTCACTATTAGAAAAGGAGCCATCATAAATATTATCAGGATTAATAATTGATACAAAATCAAGTTGAGCAAAAGCGCTTATATTTTTAAGCATTTTGTTCGTATAATTAAATCCTAAAATACTTGTAAAAGATGGTGCATTTTTACCATCACCTGTATTATTAGATGAAGTTGGGGTACTAACGTCAGTAGAGGAGTCTACAGTAGACCATGGAGTATCCATATCAAAGGTACCATGAAGCATCATAAATAAGTTTGTTTCAAGGCTCCATCTGTTTGTGTTATACATTTTGTCTCTTACATTAAATACAATGGCATCGCCACCATATTCATAACCTAAGAATCTCTTTTCATAACTTATACCATCTTGAGTAAACTTACGAAGAGCTACAATATAATTGATACCATAACCGGTTTGAGCATCATCAGATGAGCCATCATTTCTTAGATACAAATAAGGAGTTGTATAGGCTGCCTCTATGGTTGTAAGTCTTTTATAATAATCATCAGAATTTACAAATTTCACACCCACAAGAAGGCCATAGGCATCAGGACTCCAGGTACTATCCCTATTTTCTCCAATAGGAAATACTAAATCATCAACAACTAATTGAGAATATAAATTTACATGAGAGCCAAGTGTTAAATCTAAATCAACAGATACTATTGAATTACAATTAGCTTTATAATATAGGCTATGATAAGATAAAAGTGGGTTGAATGCTGCCATATCAACAGTTCCATCTAAACTTGCAAACATATTACCCTCAGATAGTGCCCAACCTAATCTATCATTAAATAATCTACCCTCAAATCTATGAGCACTAAACATAGAAAAACCTTCAAGTGGGTCTGTTTGACTTGCTGTAGTACTTTCATAATAATTATTTTGATGAGGGAAAAAAGATGTTAAATACGTATATTTAAAAGATTTACCAAAGAAAGTAAGTCTTCCCATATTTTGATATTCAAGATTATCAGATAACATTAAATTTCCAGATACACCATTACCCCAACTTAATTGATCACGTCCAAATTGAGCACTCCAATTATCACCACCAAAGGCTATAAAGGCTCTATCGGTTATATCTGTGCTTAAAGTCATTGCAGTATTTGGAGATACAAAGGGAATATTAGTTGCGAAATTTGAGGTTCCAAAGTCTATGCCATTCTCTAAATCTTCAGAGTATTGTTCTTCTGCAACACCTACTGATAAATCTACAAAAGAATATGCAATTTCATTAGCCATAAAATCAAGATTTAGGGTAAAGAAAGGACTCATTTCATCCCATCCTCTATTCCAGGAATCACGGGTGGTAAAATAATCTGTATTTATATGAGAATATGATTCATAACTTATCTCAGGCGAAAAAGAAAGACTTACATCAGAGTCTACATCCATAACGTATGAAGAAAGTAAATTCTTCAAAAACTTATATTGTTCAAAAGATTTTGTATTTAATTTTTCTACTTTAACTTGATCCAACATTAACTGTAATTCAGCTACACTCCATGGACCAGATGATGATGGGAGAGCCATTCCTGAGTCAATGTATAATGTCTGCATTATTTCCATTATATTATTATCATCATCAACGGCTATAATGTATTGACTATTGTCTGCGGCAAATAGATTAGGACTTATAGCAAAAGAGATAATAAGTAATATAACTTTTATACTATTTTTTCTCAAAAATTATATCTCCATTTAGTTTAATTTGATTTATCTTCAATACTATATCATCAAAAGAATATGTAGACAATAAATATTGCGACACTATAACATATTTGACACTCTTATTAATAAATAAAACACTTATTTACAATAATTTTTTAATTAATTTGATACTCAAATACGTTTGAAAGCCAATTAACGCTTAAATCTTTCCACTGAGCTACACTTTTATTTTTCATATTACATTCTTCATTACAGACTGAAAGACCATGTTTACCCGATGGAAAAAGATGGGCTTCAACTCTTATTTTATGTTTAATTAATGAATTTACTAATAGCATACTATTTTCAACAGGTACTAATTCATCATTTGCAGTAGTCCAAATGAAAACAGGAGGGCAATCTTTGCTAACCCTATCTTCAAGGCTAAATAATTTTACTAGTTTTTTGTTATTACCACATACATTTTCAATTGATTTTTCATGCGCCCATTTCCCAGTTGTAATAACAGGATATGCTAAGATAAGAGCATCAGGACTATTGTATCCATCAGAGATACCACTTACCTTTGTGAATTCAGGATTGTTATAAAGAAGAGCCAAAGATGCTGCAAGATGTCCTCCTGCAGAAAATCCCATTACAGCTATTTTTGTAGGATCGGTTCTAAAATTTAATGCATTATCTCTTATCTTTACAAATGCCTCACTAAGTTCTAATAAGGGTGTAAAATTTGAAGCTTTTTCCCCTACGCTATAATCTAGTGTAAAGACATTAAAACCTTTACCAAAATAATATGTTGCTACAGGGTCTTTCTCAGATTCTGCAACTCTTTCATATGCTCCACCGGGACAAATAACAATTGCAGGTCTAATATTTCTTTGGATATTTAGTGTGTTATGGGAGTGAATGTAACCTGTAAGGAGAGCGTTCTCATAGCCAATGGGGATTTGTACGATATTCATAAATTTATCACCTATCTTATAATTAAAAGTTTTCCAATTTTTATTATAATTTCATAAAATATTATTTGGAAATTAGAGGCTAATTATATAGAAGAGCTATTAAATCTTAATAACTCTTCTAATTAATACTAAAGGCTATATAGGTCTATAAAGCTTTTTGTAATTTACTAATTTCAATAGGAGTACTTAAAGTACTAGATAAAGCTGCAATAGATTTTTTAAATGATTCAGATGAACCATGAGCTACAGCATCCTCTACACTTGCCCATTCTTCGATCATAAAATAAGTATCTTTATTTTCTAAGTCATGGAATAATTCATATGAAATACAACCCTTTTCGGCTCTAGTTGTATTAACTAATTGTGTAGCTGTTTGGATAAAAGTAGTTTTATCTTCTTCACTAACATTACATTTTGCAATAATTTTTAACATTTTTTTTCCTTATATGTTATTTTTTTTAAATTGATTTCTCAATTTTATTAATCTCTATTTCATTATTCAAAGTTTTAACAATTTCTTGCATGTACTCTGTATAAAGTTTTGATTTTTTCTTTGAAACCTCACAGGCTTCATTTTTCCAAATCTCAAATATATAATAAATATTTCTATTATCTAAATCATGGAATAATTCATATGAAACACAACCTCCTAAAGACTTAGTTGTGTACACTAATTGAGTTACATTTTGTAAAAAAGATGTCCTTAAACACTCATTTACTTCAAATCTACTACAAATATTAACCATTCTTCATATCCTTTATACTATTGAGATAATAGACATACTAAATTTATTTTAATACTAAATATGTTCACTCATATTATATTTTTCCATTACAGTTAAAAAAGCTTCGTAGGCCCTCTCCATCTTTTCTTTTGTAAATCTAAAAGATGGACCAGTAAATGCGATGGTTGCTACAATTTCATCCCCATTTCTATATGGTATTGCCATACAATTTAATCCATCTTGTACTTGTTCAATATCTGTTTCATACTTTATCTCATCATTGCAATTCCTATAGGCTTTATTTACAGCAGATACCTCAGATTGTTTATCATAGTGAGATTCTAAAGGTACTACTCTAAGAGGTTGTGATGATAAAACTGTATCATAGAAATAATTGAGATCCCCAATTTTCATTTCAAAATAACAGGTTTCATCAACTATTTGGACTAATTCAGTTAAAATTGTATGTATTGATTTAGTTCTATCTTCTCCTAAATCATGCATAAGACCAATTTTCAAAGAACTTAGTCCTAAACTATATTGAGTTTTTCCAACTCTTTTAATATATGATTTATGTTCTAATGTTTGCAAAAGCGCATGTGCTGTGGGAGCTTTTAAATCAAGAGCTGCACAAATTTCATTTAGTTTGCTAACGCGTTTATTAGCAATATACTCTAAGATTTCTAGGGCTCTATCCACTGATTGAATGTATTTCTTTTCAGCCATTTCTACTCCTTGTAAGAATTATTTATGATAATAATCATTTTTTTTGATTATTAATTTATTTTCTATTCATATTTAATAGATATTGAATAAATGAGCAAAAGTCAATCAATTATTCATGATGATTGAATAATAATAGCACCAAACATAAATAAAGTCTAAAGTATACGAAAGTGCTACAAAAGCAGTCTAAATTAGTAATATTTTTGTGAATATATTTCATATTTATTATATAAAGGAGAAATTTTAAAAAATATATAATAAATTAGAAAATAGACAATTAATGATAATTGTCGCTAAAATTTTACGTATTAAGTGGAATTACCTATATATATAGGGACTTAGCCCCTAACTTTTAACAAATTGATTGACAGGCACTAAAGTAAATGGTATTTTTTTGTAGATATATCTTTATTTTTGTGGATATCAAATTAAGTTAAGAGGTTCAATGCATGCCTTCAGATAATAAGAAGGGACCTACTACAGGTTCAAACAACGTGAAAGAGATTTCACCTAAGAAGAAAAAAAAAGTTAGTTTAGGATGGATTTTCGGAATGGCAATCCTAATATTAATCGCTATCTCATTTGTAGCTGCGCCTGCAATTGAAGCAATTGTCGGTGGTTCAAATTCTAATGAAATAGTATTTGGCTCATATGATGGAGAGGATATTGCTTATTCCCAAGATTCATATTTCTATGATCAATATCAGTACTATGGTTCTCAATATCAAGGTTCAACTACTGATAGTAATTTAGCTCTTTACCAAATTTGGAGCCAAGCATTTAATAGTACAGTTTTATATACTGCAGTATCACAAATGGCTGAAAAAATTGGTTTTATTGAAACTGAAAATACTGTTAATGATGCTATCATCAGTAGCGGTTATTATAATGTTGATGACCACTTTGATATTGAAACTTATAATAAGACATCAAGTGAGCAAAAAGCATCTATTAGAAAGAAAATCGTAAGACAACTTCCTTATCAAACAGTATTAAGTGATGTTCAATCAGTTATTACAAGTGATGCAGAATCTGATTACATTGCAAAAATGGCAGATAATAGTAGAACTTTCAAATATGTTGTATTTGATCAATCCTCTTATCCTAAAGAAGATGCAGCTAAATATGCTCTAACAAACCCAACTCTATTTAACATGATTGATATTTCAATCATCTCAACTACTGATGAAGAATCAGCTAATACTGCTTTAGCAGATATCAACGGTGGTAAGAGTTTTGATGAAGTTGCAACAGATCTTTCAAAAGACAGTTATGCTGAAGCAGGTGGTGCTATTGGTCTAACTCCTTATTATGCAATCAAAGGAAACTTCAAAATGGCTGATGAGGCTTTAAGTGTTCTTGAAGCATCTGAAGGTGATGTTGTTGGTCCTTATGAAACAGAAAGTGGTTATGCTCTTTATAAAATCAATAAAACAGCAACTACGCCTGATTATACAGATGAAGCAACACTTAGCATGATTAGATCATATATTAGTAGCTATGATTCAGATATTATGGAAACTTACTTAAATGAAAAAGCAACTGAATTTGCTAATAGCGTTTCAGATGACTTTGATACAGCAGCAGAAGCTGAAGAATTAACTGTTAATGAAGTTGGTTCTACATCTGCAAACATTGGTAATAGCCAATATTTAAGTTCTTTCTCAACAAGTGATACAAATGGCGTACTAGCTAATGCTGCTACATCAGAAGATACAATGAAAGCATTATTCAATACTGAAGTTGGAACAACTGTTGAACCAATTTCTAGCAATGGTTCTGTAATTGTAGCTTATGTTGCATCAGAGGATAGTGAATCAGGCATGGGTGATTATATTAAGAGTGTATACCCTTACTATGCAGGAACTCATAATGCACAAGATTTAGAAAGTTCTATCATGTCTTCAGATAAACTAGAAAACAATTTCTTAACTGTATTCTTAGATAAAATCATGAGTACAACTAGTGCTCAGTAAATAATAAAGTTATTTATACAAAAAGCTATTGCAAAGTTCTAATAAAACTTAGCAGTAGCTTTTTTTTGTATTTAATTTTTAATTTAAAAAGGAAGTCCCTATTTGATAAATTTTCTCCTTCAATCAATTTTTAAAATTTAAGTATATACATATTGACAGATAGTACGGGGTCGTACTATATTACATTTATGATTGAAACACAAATTATTTCAAAGATATCTGACCTACGAGAACTTCTTTATTCAAATGTTGAATCTAAGATAATTTTATCTGGATATAATGGAATACTTCCTCCTCATTTAAATATAATAGAATTTCTTTATAAAAAGGATAAACCTGTTGCAATTAATAATATAGTTGAGAAAACAGGTAAGGCAAAATCAACAGTAACATCAAATCTTCAAACTCTAGAAAAGTTTGGTTATATTGATAAAACAAAAAATCCCCTAGACAATCGCTCAACATTAATATCATTGAGTGAAAAAGGAGTAAAATTTGTTGTTGATTTTGATCATATAGCTGATGAATTATTAACCAATATTTATGAGAATATTGATGAGAGAGAGCTAAGCACTCTATTAAAGACCCTAACCAAATTAGAAGAAAATCTTAAAAATAATATATAAGATTAATTTTTTAATTATTTAGTTCGGGGACGAACAAAATATATTAAATATTTTGCATTAAACAATTCAAAACGAATTTTAAGTTTTATGCAACTTATAAAATAATACAATTGGAGATTATATGAAAAGTAAAAAATTACAGTTAACAAGAAATATTGTGCAGGTAGCTTTTTTTGCATTACTAGCTACGGGTGTGTACATGAATTTAAGAATGGCATTGATTGTTTTCTTACCTGGTGCACTACTATTTGGTAACTTTTTCTGCGGTTGGATTTGTCCGTTCGGGGCAATTCAAGAGTTTTTTGGAATGATAGGTAGTAAAATATTTAAGAAGAAATATAAAATGCCAAAATCTATTCAAAAGTATCTTAGATTTGTAAGATATATTTTATTTGCCATATTTGTAGCCGGAGTAGCTTCAACTATTTTTGAATATATTAATGGATATGGAACTTTCTTTAATGGATTTATGGAGGGATTTGTATTATCTCTTTCTACAATAATCATGGCAAGTTTTTTAATAATTGCTTTATTCTTTGAACGTCCTTTCTGTAATTATTTATGCACAGAAGGTGTTAAATATGGTATTTTAAGTTTCTTAAGAATATTTACAATTAAAAGAGATCCTAAAACTTGTGTAAGTTGTAAAAAATGTGATAAAGCATGTCCTATGAATATTACTATTTCAGATAAAACACAAGTGAGAAATGCTCAATGTATTAACTGCTTTGAATGTGTTAGTGCATGTCCAATCGAAAACACTTTAAGCTATGGATTTACAAAGATTTCTTTCAAGACAAGTGATAAAAAAGAAGATAAATAAGTTAGCCCCAGCAACTGATGTTGGTACTATTTAACAGGATTTCCTAATAGGAGGTCCTTTTTTTGTCCATAAATTTAATACAACAAGTTCATTCTACATTATCATATAGATACTGTAAGATTTTGTTTTTAGATATTAAATGTAGTTATACATCACATGCAAATACAATACTTGATAAGAATTATTTATTAAAGAATTAACACATCGCAAAAATAAGTAGATCAAAATAAAATAGCTTTGATTCATATAAATAAAAGAAAATTTACCCAATCCTATATATTTGTAGTAATATATTGGGGTAAGTATTTCTTATAATTTAGAGGGGATAGTTAATGAGAAAAAAAAGTTTTGTAGGAACTAAAGATAAAAAAGAAAGAGAATATGAAATTATTCATAGAGAAATTTCTAGAGTAGCAGCAGAAGAAGGCTTCACTCTTTTAAAGAATGAATGCAATGTTTTACCAATAAAAAAAGATACTAAAATTGCTCTATACGGATCAGGTGCTAGTAAAACAGTAAAGGGTGGAACAGGCTCTGGAGATGTTAATTCTAGACATACTGTTAGTATAGCAGAAGGTCTTGAGAGAGCTGGTTATACAATTACAACAAAAAGATGGTTAGATAATTTTGATAAAACTTACATAAAAGCAAGAGAAGATTGGAGAGATGAAATTTGGAGAAAAGTAGATAGTAGCAAAGAGAAGAATCTCTTTATGGACTATGTAAGCACACCATTTATTCTTCCTTGTGGCGATTTACCTACAAAAACAGATGCAGATACTGCAATATATGTAATATCTAGAATAGCTGGTGAAGGTGCCGATAGCTATGAAGCAAAAGGAGATTATTATCTTAGTGATGAGGAATCTCTTATTCTTGAAAATATCACAAATCTTTATGATAAAGTTGTAGTTCTATTAAATGTTGGAAGTCCTATCGACTTATCATTCATGGATAAATACAAGAATATTTATGGACTAATGTTGATTTCTCAACCTGGTATGGAAGCTGGAAATGCAATAGCTAATGTTATATCTGGAGATATAAGTCCTAGTGGAAAATTAACTGATACTTGGGCAAAAAACTATAGTGATTACCCAAATTCTAAAACATTCTCTCATAATAACAAAAACATAAATGAAGAAATTTATGAAGAGGGAATTTATGTAGGTTATAGATATTTTGATACTTTCTCAATTCAACCTAGATATGGTTTTGGATATGGACTCACCTATACATCCTTTGTTTCAAACCTTGTTGATTATAGAATTGATGATATTTGTGGTAATAAAAAATTAGTATTAAAAATAAAGGTTACTAATACAGGAGATACCTATAGTGCTAAAGAAGTAGTTCAAGCCTATGTATCATGTCCTCAAGATGAAATTAATTGTGAATATAGACGACTTGTTGGATGGGCTAAGAGCCAAAACTTAGGTCCTAAAGATAGCGAAATTGTTAAAATTGAAATTCCTCTTGATACTCTAGCCTCTTATAGTGTTGAAAAATCTGGTTGGATTATTCAAAAAGGCATATACGGTGTATTTTTAGGAAATAGTCTTGAATCTTCTAAATTTGTATTCCCAATACAAAATAATGAGAGTTTCATAATTGAAAAGACCAAACATATTTGTCCATTAGAAAAAGAAATCACATGTATAACTCCTCCTACAGATAAAATAATTGAGAGAAGAAGAGACGAAATTACTGATACAAATCCTATTGTTATTAACAGTTGTGATTTTATTAGTAAGGTAGATGAGTATGGAAAAGAATATGAAAAACTCGATAGGGATATACTCAGTTCATTAGAATCTCTAAGCCTTAAAAAACTAATACATTTAGCTACAGGCGAGATGGGTCAAGGTGATGATAAAAACAATCTAGGTTCAGCGGGTATAATGGTTCCAGGCTCTGCTGCTCAAACAAGTAGTATTGCTCAGGATGAAGGAATTCCTCCAATTGTACTTGCAGATGGTCCTGCAGGTCTTCGACTTAATAAAGAATACATAGTAAAAAACAATGAAATTGTAATACCACCTTTTGAAGCAGCTCTTGAAAATGGATTTTTACAGAGAGACAGAACTACTAAAATAGAGGGAGATACTTATTATCAATATTGTACAGCAATACCTTGTGGAACATTAATTGCACAAAGTTGGAATACACCTCTTATTGAAAAAGTTGGAGCTATGATAGCAGAAGAGATGAATATCTTTAATGTAACACTTTGGCTTGCTCCTGGAATGAATATTCATAGAAATCCTCTTTGTGGAAGAAATTTTGAATATTACAGCGAAGATCCTCTACTAAGTGGAAAAATAGCTGCAGCCATGACTATTGGTGTTCAATCTATTAGTGGATGTGGAACTACAATTAAACATTTTTGCCTAAATAATCAGGAAGACAATAGAATGGGTTCTAATAGTATTGTAGATGAGAGAACACTTAGAGAGATTTATCTTAAAGGATTTGAAATTGCAATAAAAGAATCACAACCATTTGCTCTTATGACTAGCTATAATTTAGTAAATGGAATTCATGCAGCAAACAACTTTGATCTTTGTACTTCTGTTTTACGAGATGAATGGAATTTTAAAGGTCTTATAATGACAGACTGGATTACAACTCAAATTGGTGATGATTGTACTGCTCCAGGTTGTGTAAAAGCAGGAAATGATGTGGTAATGCCAGGTGCTCCTATGGATATAAAAGCTCTAGAAAAAGCTTTAGAAGATGGAGATATTACAAGAAAACAACTTAGTATGTGTATAGCACATTTGGTTTATATTATCAGAAAATCTAATAATTATAAAAAATAAAAAAAATTTCTAATAAATAAATGGCCTAAGTTTTGAAGTAGATTCAACTCTTAGCCATTTTTTTTGTGATTATTTGATTATTTATTTAAATAATTTAATTCCTTTATATTTATAGGACTATTGTGGTAAGAATTAGCAGTTTTAGTATAATTTACTTTTTATATCATTAACAAATTTAAAGGTTTATTAACTTTTTATATTTTACTATTTATCTAAATCAGAGTACTCTAATAGTGGAGAATTAAAAATGGAAACTGAAATTGTTGAATCAACACCTCTACTAGATAAAAAGGGTTTATTAGTCAAGGAAGGATGGGCTCGCTATCCCTATTGGAAATATAACAGATCAAATATTCACTCAAAATTTTTACGCGCTAAAGAGTGGGATTACTATGCTATTACTAATCAACTTGAGGGCTATACAGTAGCACTTACTATTAGTGATTTAGGATATGCAAGTATTATAGCCCTAGCCTATGTTGATTATAAATTAATGAAGGTAGCTCAAGAAAGTAGAACAATTTTCTTTCCTATAAAACAACGAAAACTTCCAAAAAGTTCATCAGAGGAATGTTACATTACAAGTACGAATTCTAATCTACGCATAAGTTTTATTGTAAAAAATGGAGTTACTCATTTACTCTTTGGAGCTCCTAATCTACGACTTCCTGATGGTAAAGTGGGTATTACAGGCAAATTAGAACTAAAAAGGGATACTAATAAGCAATCTCTGAATATTGCAACGAGTTGGAAAACAAACAGGAGCGCATTCTATCTTAATGAAAAAAAGAACTGTATTGATGTCTCTGGAGAAATTGTTAGAGCTCACAAAGTTGAAACAATAAAGCCACTTTCTACATTTGCTGTATTGGATTGGGGTCGTGGTAAATGGACATATAATAATACATGGTATTGGGCATCAGCATCAGGTCTTATCGAAAATGATCATTTTGGATTTAATATAGGCTTTGGTTTTTCTGATAGAAGTCCTGCTAGTGAAAATGCAATATTTTACAGAGGTATTATTCATAAGATTGGAAAAGTAACTATTGAAATGCCAAGTAACTTTATTTCAAAAAAATGGAATTTTAGCGATCTTGAGGGACGAGTAAAACTTAGTTTCCACCCTCTTGTTAATCGTCACAGTAATTTCAATGTTGCATTAATTAAAAGCACACAAAATCAAGTATTTGGAAAATTTAGTGGATATGTTATTTTAGACGATGGAACTACCATAAAAATAAAAAATTTACTAGGTTTTGCAGAGAAAGTCACTAATAGATGGTAACGTATAGTTGTAATTAATTTAATTTTATGGTTAAGTACATCTTGGAAATAAGTTGCAAAAAAATAAAAATTCATTAAGCGATACAATGATGGCAACCAAAAAAATTCCACAGGAGCTACATGCCAGATTTAAAAAATTTTGAAAAATTAGGGTTGTCTGAAATAACCCTTAAAGCCCTAGCGAAAAAGGGCTTTGAAACACCATCCGAGATTCAGGAACAATGTATTCCTTTATTGTTACAAGAGAAAGCCGACGTTATTGGCCAAGCTCAGACAGGTACAGGTAAAACTGCAGCCTTCGGACTACCTATCATGGAAGTTATAGATGCTTCCTCTTATGCTACACAAGCGATTATACTAGAACCAACAAGAGAGTTGGCTATACAAGTAGCAGAAGAAATTGCATCCTTTGCAGGATCAAGAAATATTGAAGTTGCAGCCATTTATGGCGGTGCATCTATTGATTTACAGCTTAGAAAGTTAAGAAGAGGCGTTCAAATTGTCGTAGGAACTCCTGGTCGTGTGATGGATCACCTTAAAAGAGGATCCCTTAAGCTAATGGATTTAAAAGTTGCCGTTCTTGATGAAGCAGATGAAATGCTTGATATGGGATTTATTGATGATATTGAAAATATATTATCTCAAACTCCTGAGAATAAACGAATGTTATGTTTCTCAGCTACAATGCCAGATCAAATCATGAGATTAACTTCAAAATTCATGAAAGATCCTACAATCATAAGAATCAAGAGTAAAGATATGACCAGTGATTTAACTGAACAACTTTACTATGTTTTAAGAGAAAACGAAAAACTTGATGCTTTATGTAGAATCATTGATATGGAAGAAGATTTCTATTCAATTATTTTCTGTAAAACTAAACTTCAATGTGATGATATTGGTAGAAAATTACAGGAAAAAGGTTACAAAGCAGAACCTTTACATGGAGATCTTTCTCAAAAGCAGAGAGAACAAATTCTTAATAAGATGAAAAAACGTATTATCAATATCGTAGTAGCAACAGATGTTGCAGCTCGTGGTATCGATATTAACGACTTAACTCATGTTATTAACTATTCTATTCCTCAACAACCAGAATCTTATATTCATAGAATTGGTAGAACAGGTCGTGCCGGTAAAAAAGGTACAGCTATTACTTTTGTTACAAGAAATGAAACAAGAAGACTTACCTACATCGAAAGAATTGCTAAAACTAGCATAGAAAAAGGTAAAATTCCTTCAGCTGCGGATATTATTGCTATGAAGAAAAGTAGAATTGAAAAAGATCTACTTAAATTATTAGAAAATCCAGTTGAAGATAATCCATTTACTAAGATGGCTGCAGAATTACTTGAAAAAGGCGAAGCAGAAAGCATCTTATCAAATGTATTAGCATCTATCTACAAAGACCAATTAGATGAAAGAAAATATAGATCTATCAGCGTTGGTACTACTGGAAGAGATGGTAAGAGAGACAGAAATTCTTATACTCCTGATGATGGTAATGTTAGATTATTCATCGCTAGAGGTAGAAAAGATGGTCTTGGACCTCGTGAACTTGTAGACTATTTAAAAGATAGTGTTGGAGCTAGTGATAGAGATATCGATGATGTTACAGTTAGAGATGAATTCTCATTTGTAACAGCTCCTAAAGAACTTGCTGAAAACATCATGGAAACAATCAATGCTACAGGCACTGGTGGTGCTCCTATTGTATCTAGAGCTAAAGTAACTGAAGCTGGAGACGGTGGAAGAAGATCTAGAGGCAGAAGAGACCGTGGTGGCGATAGAGATTATCGTGACAGAGGTCGTGATAGAGGTCGCGGTGGCGATTCTAGAGATAGAGGTGATAGAGGCCGTGGCAGAGATCGTTTTGATCGTCCATCTTCTGATAGACCTAGATCTGATAGACCAAGTTTCGACCGTCCTAGAGGTGATAGACCTAGTTCAGATAGACCAAGTTTTGACCGTCCTCGTTCTGATAGAAGTGATAGAGGCGATAGAGGTGATAGATTCAGAACTCCAAAATCTTTTGAAGATAGAGGTAGATTTGATAGACCATCACGTCGTTCATCAGAAGAAGATCAACCTTATGGTAGAGATTCTAGAGATGATGGCGATAAGAAAAAACATTATGGCAAATCTAAAAAGAAAAGAAGATAATCTTTTCTAATAAATAAAGGGTTGTTGCAAAAGTTTAATTACTTTGGTAACAGCCCATTTTTTATCTTTTCTAAAAAATATAATTTATTTTTCGCCTAAAAAAACATATTGCTTTCAATCTTATTAATTAGAAATTGAGAGTAATATGTTTTACATTTTTTATGTATTTTTTATAGAATTATTTTTCTATTTTTATTTTGCTCTTGAATTTTTTCCAGAGATTCTTTTGTTCTATGGCTAGATTAGCTCGTTTTTTCATCAGTTTTTCACTTGTATCATAATCTTTATAATCTTCAATAATCAAATCAACAAAGTCATCACTGCTAAAGCTTAATGGAAGATTATTCATTACATGTTCCATTTCCTTCTGCTCTTCCTCACTATTGAAAAAATTCTCTAATATTGCAATTTGCTTAGATACTTTATTCTCAGCCCAACCTATTTTGTAATCTTTCATAAAATCAATGAAGGCCTTTGATGTGTAGAGTAACTGAGACATCAAAAACGGGCGTTTAAGGTACAAGGATTCTAAGAGTGAGTTAGCGCCCGTTTTACCTAGTTGAACGTCACAGGCCTTGATGTACACCCCTACATTATCCACAAAGCCAGGAGTCAGTAGTGAGAAACTTGGATATTCCCTCATAAAGGACCTAAATCGTCTTCTAGTATCTCGACTTAGTTTTCCAAGAACAATTACTTGCCAATCTAGATTTCTCTTAACCAGTGCCTTTGGCAGTTCTAAATTTCCAATTCCTTCCCCACCAAAATTCAAAATAATAGTAGGTTTATTTAAGTCTAAACCTAATTGAATTCTAGCATCCTTTTTTGATAAATCTTTATAATCAGAAATTCCAGCCTTTAGCGGGAATGGAGACCGATGTAATATTTCAGGATAGAACCCACGTCGAATACAATTATCTATTCCTAATTGAGATGGCAGATAATGAATATCAATATCATTGCTTACACCAATATTAGGGCAATCAAATACATCTGCAGAATATACAAATAAAGGAACATTAATTTTGGTTTTCTTTATCAGAGTTGTTAGAATAGGTGCCGCCAAATAGTTTGTGCAGACAAGTAAATCTGGCTTTTCTTTTTCATACCATCTTTTAAAACATCTTGATGCTCGTAAATCATTTTTTACAATTTCTTTAATCAACCAGTAACTAAAATCATTATCTTGGAGTTCACTAGAAACTCTTTCTAACTTTGGATAGTGTAAAAAGAATCTCCACCAAATTTTAATCATCTTATTATAAATAGGGTTGCCTAATATGAGAATCATATTATCAAGTGTTCCAACATTACCTTTACTAATAAAACTATCACAAAGTGCTTTTGCAGGTGTATAGTGTCCTTTACCAGCATCGACGTAAATAAAAGAACATTTCATTTTTTTCCTCACTTATTGAATCTATTTTTTATTATTTACAAAATTTTTTTATAAATGTAAATGATCATCATATCTATCAGATAGGATCTTTTTACAATAAGAGTCTTCTTTCTTTAATATTTTAGAACCTCTTGTTATTTTACAAAGACTTATCTTATGATTTGCAGCAATTTCTCTCTGCGGTATACCTTGATATAAGTCATTCATAAGTCGCCATCTTAGAGCAAAATCATTTTGTTCTTTTGTTGTATATATTTCATCAAAAAGTTTTCTCATTAATTCTTTATCTGTTGTGCTAGCAAAAACTTCAATTAAATCATCTAGACTTTCCATTTTATTATCTCCTACGTTTGTCTTTAAACATTGTTTCTATAAATATATACAAAAACATGGCTTAAGACTATTTTTTACATTAAAGGTGCTAATAGACCTAAAATCATTCGGTATAATTGCTTCCATAATCGAACTTTTTTTGCTTCTTCATAGCTAATTTGCTTAGAAATTTCAAAAGTTTCTTCCATGTCCTTCTTCATTGATTCAATTGCAGAGGAACCAAATAAGGCAACACCACATTCAAAATGCAAGTAGAAAGATCTATAATCCATATTTATTGTACCAATAACACCGACTTTATCATCTGATACAAACATCTTACTATGAATGAAACCTGGTGTATACTCATATATTTTTACACCACCTTTTATCAAAGCTAGATAAGAGGATCTTGTAACCTCATATACTTGTGGTTTATCAGGAATGCCAGGTGTTATAATTCTTACATCAACGCCACTTTGGGAGGCTGTACAAAGAGCTTTTACCATAGCTCTATTGATTACCAAATATGGGGTACTTATCCAAACATATTCTTTAGCCTTGTTTATAATTTGCATATAAACATTCTCAGCCGCAGTAACTTCATCTAAAGGGTTATCCCCAAAGGGTTGAACAAATCCATCTGTTAAATATTTTTGAGTTGGTCTATAGAGGCTAATATCCTCATTTGTACCTGTTTCAAAGTTCCACATAGACAAGAACATAATTGTAAGATTCCAAACTGCATCACCTTTTAGTAAAATAGCAGAATCTTTCCAGTGGCCAAATCTTATAATTCTATTAATATATTCATCTGCTAAATTCAAACCACCTGTAAAGCCAATATTGCCATCGATTACACAAATCTTTCTATGATCTCTATAATTCATACGAATATTTAAATGGGGTTTTATAGCATTGAATGCTTTTGCTTCAAATCCTTTAGATTTTAGTATTTTGTCATAATTGCCTGGAATTCGGCCAAAAGATCCAAAATCATCATAAAGAATTTTAATTTTGACACCTTCATTCTTTTTTTCTTCTAGAATCTTTAAGATTTGAGACCACATCTCTCCTTCACCGATTAAGAAAAACTCTATAAAAATAAAAGATTTTGCCTTTTTTAATTCTTCTAAAAAACCTTTTAAAAAGCTTGTACCATCTGCATAGTACTCAACCTCAGTATTAGCCCAAACATGGTTATATGAGACAGCTGATATATAACGACTCTGTCGAAATAAATCACTATCATAATTTTTAAGAGCATTTACTGATGATAGAGGATAAGCTGGAACGTTCGTAAGCCCATCAGTATAGTTTTTTATAAAATCTTCAGTTCTCTTTCTTCCTACTATATTTAGTGGTTTCTTTCCAAAAAGAATGTAGAAAACAGCACCATAGAGTGGGAATAGCATTATTACCATAATCCAACCGATTATATAATCGGGTTCTTGCTTATGATAAATAACCCACAAACATAACAAAATAGAAATCCACGTTAAAATCTGTGAATAAAATGGATGGTCTGATAAAACTAAATTATATAAATGAAATAAAAGAACTAACTGAAGAGCGATAAGTAAAACGGATAGAAATAATCTACTCATTAGAAATTTTAAAATTTTTCTAACCATAACTCCCCCATTAGCAAAGAAATGCAAATGAAAAATCATTTGCATCTTATATTTTTAATAATTTTTCTTTTATATTATCTTGAGGATCTAGCATTTACCCAGAAATCGATTGGATAAACTGAATATCCAAGTTTTGCAGTTAATGTACTAGGATCAACTTTAAATAGTGCAGGCAATTCGTGAATATATTTACCCTCATCAATTGAAGCTGCTAAAAGAGAATCTGGTAACAAGATTTCAAGTGCTAACTGATTGATTTCTCTTTCTTGAAGATCATTCAATGTAGATTTTGTTCTAAATCTAATACTATCTGATAATAGGCTTACATTATCTAAATCCATAATTACATATTTTGCGATAAGATAAGCTAAACTTTCTTTAATAGCGCCCATGGGACGGTCCCTATTCATTAATAAATACCAACCGGAACCTTTATCAAATTTCTTTGAATCTTCTGTTTTTATTCTGATTAATTTACCTGATATTGCAGGGTTTAACATTGAAGAACTATATATACCTAATTCCAAACGCTTTGCTAATTGAACTAAATTTACAGGTGCTTCTTTCTGATATTCTGGTAATATCTCTAAAAAAGTTTCTTTATTCATTAAATAGTCTCCTTTATACTCTACGCATACTTTTAATTATTATATCAAATTATTTATCGTTACGAGTAATAAATTAATTTTATTTGCCAAGTATTTCTATAATAACAGATTATTACCCATTTTAACAGTATGAAAAAAATTTATATTAACAAAAGTTTATGTTTTTTCTTTATTTTTTTCTTCTAAATAGGCTTTTGACTCTGCTAGAGAAAATTCACATCCACAATAGTGTTGTCTATAGAGATTTAAGTCTTTGCTTAGACGGATACTTTCATCATATCCACCCTTTTTTTTAAAATCAAATTCTAAAAAACCATCCATTTTATCAGCAATGCTAAATATTCTTTTACTATTTTTATACCTACTAACTGTAAGTGTAGTAGCAAAATAAGGAATACCTAATTCTTTTGCCTTTAATTCTGTTGTGTGTAAATTATACTCAAAGCAATGATCACATCTTAGTCCACCCTCTCTTTCTTTTTCAAAACCTTTAACAGCTTCAAGCCAAGATTCGTGGTGATATGGTTTATAAAGAGTTTCTAAATTATACTCTTTTGCTACAATCAATAGATTTTCATATCGGTGAAGATTTTCACTTTCAGGGAAGATATTATCATCACTAAACCAAAGTGTTATTTCAAAACCTTCTTCAATTAATCTTTTAATACAGGTAGTACTACATGGACCACAACAAACGTGGAGCAAAAGTCTCTTATCTTCTATATGTTCAAATTGTTTTTTATCTTTTCTTTTCACATTTCTGATATTACAGTTTTCTATTCAAAATATCAAACTAATAAAATGAATAAAGCAGAAAATTTACACCATAGTAAATACTTTTGGTTGCCACAACTTATTATTTTGTTATACTTTGCTTATATTTTATTAGGAGTTTTATATGTCTAAAAATAAGTTCGGTGGAATAATTAGTCTAGCATTAATGGTAGGAACAACTTTTTTACCAATTTCGATTATAGCTAAGGTATTAATTATATTAGCAATAGTAGGTTTAGATTTTTATCTAAACAGAGCATTACTATATTTTGTACAAGCAAACAAAAATATAATGAGCAAAAAGGATAAGGATGCTAAGGCTTGGAAATATTATGAGAAATCTTTTAATACTGGTAAGTTAGAAACAAAATACCTTGTAACAATGGCTAATGTAGTTGCACAAAAAGGTGATCCTAATTTTGCACTTAAAATCATCAACGGTGCTCTTGAGAGAGAAAATACTGAAGAAGACTTAGTTAATCAGGCTAAAGTACAAAAAAGTATGATTCTTGAATTAACAGGAAAAATTGATGAAGGTATTGCTCTCTTACAAGAAATTAGAAAAAGCGGTTACAGAGATAAAAGCCTATACATAAACCTTGCATGCTATCTTTTGTATATCGACAATAAGAGTGATGCCACTGAAGTTCTAGATGAAGGCAAAGACTATGAAGAAACAAATGCTGGTGCCCTTGATAATAGAGGTTGGTTATACATACTTAATAATGAATGGAGTAAAGCTTCTCAAGTTTATGCAGACATGATTGAAAGAAGACCTGCATTCCCAGATCCATATGTTCACGCAGCTCAAGTAAAATTACATTACAACAAAGTTGAGGATGCAATAGAGTTATTAAATGATGCTTTGAAAAAGAAATTCAATAAAGTATCATTCTTTAAAAAAGAAATAATTGAAGAAATGATTGAAAACTTAAAGAAAGAAAATAATGAACTATATGTTGCAACTTTTAATGCTTCAGTTACTGAAATTGCAAAAGGCCTAAGAGCTAAAAATATTAGTGATGAAGAGGCTAAAAAATTAGTTGTAAAAACATTTGAAGAAGAACCTGTTTTTGAAAAGATTGAAAAGAAAGTAGAATCTAAAAAAACTAAGAAAAATAAAAATTCAAAAAGCATTGATGATAGTAAAGATTATGTTCCAAATACAGAACTTACAGAAGAAGATCTTGAATGGGAAAAGAATCATAGGGAATAAAAAAATAGTTTAAAGAATATGTTATAAACTTATTGAATAAAAGGCTAACTTATGATAGGTTAGCAAACGTATTCGCCGGTGTGGTGAAATTGGTAGACACGATAGACTCAAAATCTATTAGGAGCAATCCTGTATCGGTTCAAGTCCGATCACCGGTAAAAGCTTACAATTTGTAAGTTTTTGAATGAGAATTAACAACATAAAAAAAAATAAAAAAGTTTTTAAAATGTTGTTGACAAAATCTTTTGTTTATGGCATTTTATGTCTCGTTGACAAGGGGTTGAACAAAAAGCCTCAGGGATACAATTTATGGTGGATGTAGTTCAGTTGGTAGAGCGTCAGTTTGTGGTACTGATTGTCGAGGGTTCGAGTCCCTTCATCCACCCTTTTTTTATGGGCTGCTAGCTCAGCTGGTAGAGCAACAGACTCTTAATCTGTGGGTCAAAGGTTCGATCCCTTTGCAGCTCATACAGTACTATTTTTGAGTGGAGCTTTGTTGAAAGTCAGTTTGAATGTAGTAACTATAAAATAGATTTATTTTAATTAATTTGCGAAAGTAGCTCAGTGGTAGAGCTCCACCTTGCCAAGGTGGATGTCGCGGGTTCAAGTCCCGTCTTTCGCTAGAAAGTAAGGGATTGAAACAAGATATCCACAAAGGAAGATAATTATTTTAATTATCTTTTTTTATGCCCTTAATTCATACTATTTTAATATGATATAATTTATTACTTTCACACTCTTTAAAAAATTAATCTTATTTTCTACTAATTATAATTTTCTTAACAAAAAATATATTTGCTAAATTTAAATTTTATTGTCGTTAACAAAAAAAATATCTAAAATTATTTTTATTTTTATAATTTAACACAACTAGAGAAAAACAATTTTTTATGGAATCTCTAAGTTTTTAATAAAATTTTTGAAGTTTCATAATTTTTTTTAACTAAAAATTCCATAAATTAAATTATTACAGTTTGAACATTTTCCATTCTTAATATTATTTTTACACTCTTTTTCTATATTATTTGTAAAATCATTTCTAGAAATTAATTTTTTTTTGCATTTATTGCAGTAAGTTGGATACTCAGTAGAAGAATTTCCTCCATAAATATATGGAATATTTGACCCTTTAGCTACTTCAATCATGTCAGCTAAAAACGTTTCACTAGTTTCATCACTATCATTCATTTTATATGTTGGGAAGAATCTTGTTAAATGCCATACTTCCACACCACGCTCTTTTAATAATTTTCCTAATTTTTCAACAATTTCACTTGTATGAAACTCTTCAAGTAATAGTGTTGTAACCTCTACATGGCACCCTTTTTTTACCATATATTCTATGCCATCTAATACGGGTTTTAGCTCTCCCTTACATACATTTTTATAATAATATTCATCACCTTTAAAATCTATATTAAAGGCATCAATTAAAGGAGCTAGCGACACTCTTGCTTCTTTACTAAAACTTCCATTTGTTACCATTACAGTCTTGATATTAGCCTCTTTTGCAAGAGCTGAAGTATCTACCACATAGTCCTGCCAGACTATGGGTTCACTGTAGGTAAAACTAATAGAAGGTATATTTTTTGATAGTGCATAATCAATTAATTCTTGAGGTTTTATTTGTTTAATTTTATCACTCTTTTCACTCTGTGATAATTGCCAATTTTGACAAAAATCACAATGAAAGTTGCAACCTACCTCTGCAACTGAAAGTGTTTTTGTTCCAGGCAAAAAATGATAAAGAGGCTTCTTTTCAATAGGATCTATAGCAATCACATCTAGGTATCCATAGTTTGGACTAACTATTTTATTGTCTATACATTTTCTTACATGGCAAAATCCACTACCGCCATCTTCAATATTACAGTGCCTATAGCAAAAATTACAAATCATGAAAAACCTCCGCATTGAAGGTCATAAATTCAACATCATCCCTCTTATAGGAATCAAGAGGAAGACCTGCTTTCTTACACAAAGCCTGAAGCATTTCTTCTTTACTCCAATGTGTTTCATCAGCTACCTGAGGAAGAAAAACAGAATGATATGAATTGAGCCTTAATATTATGCCATCTCGAGATAAAACGAATTCAGATAAATCATTAATTTTCTTAGGTTCACTCATTATTGATATTTCAATTTTAATAAATGGAAATTCATCTTTATCAAGCGGTAAAAATCTAGGATCATAAAAGGCTGATTCAATAGCTAAATCTTCTATTTGTTTGTATAGAGGTTTAGTAGATATAAGATATCCAATACAGCCTCGAAGTTTATTATCTTTATGGAGTGTTACAAAAGCCCCTTTTTTCTCATTATAATTAGAGGCATCAATATTTTGATAAGGAAGTCCTAAACTTTTTGCAATAGTATTTCTTGCTAGACTAAGCAGAGTCTTTTTTTCTTCTTCACTCATAATTTATTTCCTCCAAGCAATACTCACATAGGATACAAAGGTGTTATCGTTGTTTGATTTTTCAAAAGAATTTGATTGCCCTAAAATACGTCCGCTCATATCACTAAGACGGGCCATCTCAGAAACAACTAACATAGGAGCTATTCCACAAATTGTAGCGCTATCCTTCTCAAGTGCATCTAAATAAGCTGATTTACCATCTCCTTGAGCAAAGCGATTGGCAATTTCTCTATCATAGGTACTTACTTTTTCAACTAAGTCTTTATTAATATTATTACCATAGGGGGAATGATCAAAACTTTTACCATAGTGAGTAAAGTCACTACTTGCTAAAACAGCAGTATTTCCATCAATTTGAGACAATATTGTTTTTGCATAATTACTTGCTATATTTACATCTGTGAAATGATTTACATGAGCACAACATAGGCTTAGATTTTTCCTCTCTGATATAAAAGGTAATATCATTTCAACAGCGTGTTCTGCCTCAGTGACTTTTTCATACCCTTTTTCAAAGGAAGGAACGGTGAAACCTGAGATATTTCCAAGACTACATTCAAATTCATCAAAATTACCACTGCCGACAATATCCGGAGGGAGTGGATAATAATGAGAGGGAGTTATTAATATCATTTTATTAACTTTGGGATTTAAGTTATTAAAAAATAGTTTAATAAGACTACTTGAAAAGTATAAACCGGCATGAGGAACTACACCAAATAAATCCTTATTATCACTACTAGGAGTGATTTTAACAATTTTCTGTAGTTTCTTACTATCTTGAGGATACCATGAACCTGAAAATTTCTGCACTCTAATCATGTCTATATTATATCACAGGTTTATTATTGATAGTAATAAATTATTACTACTCATTCGTTGTCTAATCACACCTATACGGTCCTACAGATACAGATAAAAGTAATTACCACTAACAGTAATATTCAGTACTAGATAAGTTCACAAATCCACTTCTCTCATATAGTTTCTTTGCTCGTGTATTATCATAATCTACTCTCAATACATAGCCATGTGGATTTTCAATTAGATTTCTTAGAATTTTTGTACCATAACCCTTTGATCTACTTTCAGGACTAACGCAGAATGCAAATAGATGAGAGGTATTTATACCATAGGTATTTGAAATAGCAATAAAACCAACTACATTAGATTTTTCAATCAATACTAATGCAGTTGTTGTATCTTGTTCTAACAAATGTTTTAGAAACTCAATTTCTTCTTCGACACTACTATTAAAAGCAGAGGCAACTATTTTTGCTGTTTCCTCAATATCTTTAGTCTCTAAAGGTGTTAATAAATTTGATGAATTATTTGAACTTTTATTTATTAGTTCTTCTTCACCGTGATGATATTTTAAACCTCTTTTTTCAAATTTATCTCTATCTACATAATTAGATGGTACTTGAAATAAGATTGTTAAATTAGGGGGAATTGCTTTTTTAGCTTTTTCATACATTCTAGTAAAAAGCCCCTTTCCTCTGAAAGATGGATGAACCATTGCTACAACTTCCATTTCTTTGTCATCTACATAGAATAAAGAAATAAATCCAATCAATTCATCATCATTATATTCAAGATAAAAACTTTCTATTTTAGGGTCGATATAAATATTTGGATCAAAGTTGGGAATTCTCTTAATTTCACAAATATTACATAGTCTCTTTATATCTTCAATTTCACTTTTAGTTAAAGTATTTGTAATTTTCATTTTCCACCTCTATTACTGAATAACACCTTTAATTATATAATAGTTACTATTATATGTCTTAATTTAGCAATAAAAAAATTAACCCAAAGAAAAAATAATAAGATTTCCTTTGAGTTAATTTTGAGATTTTATGCTATCTTAAAATCTTCTTATTGGTCTTATAAATCTATTAGTACTCTTTGAATTACTAAGTTCAAGACCTGTTTCAAATTCGACGTAAAATGCATATAAACCTTCACCCGTTTCATTAGCAGTATAGCCCTCTGATGAACTACAATAACCATAATCTTCTTGTCTAAAAGCATAGGCATATGGAAACTCTTTATAGGAATCAAATAAATCTCTTTGATTATACAATTCTTTCAATTCATCTCTACTTGGTAAAAACCAATCATCCTTACCACCATATTCTAAGTTCTTACAAACATTTGCGGCATACAAGTTAGTCGTATTAGATCCACTTTCAAAAGTGTAGGCACTGCTACCATAGGAGCTAACAATATCATTTGTATTTTTAAGACCACTACCAATTTCTAATCGAGTACAATTTGAGAAACTATATTCAGTGGATCCATTAACATAGAGATTACTTCCATCAACACTATTTCGGCTATATCCAAAATGGTATTCAGCCGGAAGTTCTAAATCACTAATGCCTGTAACTGTAGAATTTGTTTTTGGATCAGTATAGGCTCGAACATCATAAGGAGCTGCTTCCAAATATTGCCAACCAGCAACAAGTGAACTTAGATTATCATCACCAGAACCTGTAATGCCAACATTATCTGCATCACAGTCATAAAATATGATTCCCCCACCAGGTCCCACATCGCCTATAGAATATTCACTCTTTTCTTCATTATTAATTGTACCCCCCTGGCAACTAATTAATAAAATACTAATTATAGCAAATAGCATAATTTTTCTCATATATACTCCTTTTTAATATAGTATTATAAATTTGTATTCAATTCAAAAAATCAAATTGTTTTTTATAACACAAGAAATAAAAATGATTTATCTATGCATTTGTAGTATATAGTTAATTATTAATACTTTAATATTGTAAAGCATAATTTTATTAATTTAGTTTTCTAACTAAATAATCTAACTAATTTAAAATAAAAAAGGATGAATACAAATACAGTTAAATTTAACTATATTAATATTACATCCTTGATTTTTGCATTTTATTACTAAAGTATTAGTACTCTATAATAGAGGAATAAACTCCTCATATCCTTCTTCCTTAAGTTTATCAAAAGGAATAAATCTTAGAGAAGCACCATTTATACAGTATCTAAGACCACCAGTTTCAATAGGACCATCATTAAAAACATGACCTAAATGAGAATCTCCGATTCTTGATTTAACTTCAATTCTATCCATATTATAAGTTTTATCATTATTAAATTTAACAACCTCTTCAAAAATTGGTTTGCTAAAACTTGGCCAACCACAACCACTATCAAATTTTTGTGTGGATAAGAATAATGGTTCACCTGTAACAATATCAACATAAAGACCTTTTTCATCGCTATTATAATATTCACTAGTAAAAGGAGCTTCAGTTGCTGCCTTTTGTGTTACATCATATTCACTTTTACTAAGTCTTTTTTTTAAAGTATCATCATCTTCTTTTTTATATTTCTTTGTATCAATCAATGCTGGATCACTTTTCAAATGATCAAAACTAATATGACAATATCCATTAGGATTCTTTGCCAAATAATCTTGATGATATTCTTCTGCATCATAGTAATTTTCTAATTTTTTTACTTCTAGCACAAAAGGCTTTTCATATTTTGTTTTTTCAAAATTTACAACATTATTAATTACGAATAAATCTAAGTCATCAGTGTAATAGATTCCACATCTATACTGAGTACCTGTATCATTTCCTTGTTTATTTAAAGAAGTTGGATCAACAACCTTAAAATAGTAGGATAATATAGTTTCTAGAGAAATAGTTTTTTTATCATAGATAACCTTAACAGTTTCAGCAAAACCATATTTTCCACTACAAACTAATTCATATGTAGGATTTTCAATATTACCATTTGCATAACCGCTTTTTACATCGCTTACGCCATCAAGTCTTGAGAAATATTCCTCAACACCCCAAAAACAACCACCGGCTAAATATATTTCACTCATAGTTATGTACCTCTATTTAAATATATAGCTATTTATATTTAAAAGCAAATTTAATAGATAAGTGAGTGTACTGCGGCATATACAAAGACCTGCTAACTTTAACGGGGAATAAAGAAATACAATTAGATTTTATACTAATATAAATACTTCATTTAATAGTAAAATTAATTCTAGTTATCTGGATATAATTTATTTATAAAGGCAACAGATTCTTCTATGAGTGTTTCTAATATTTTAGTATCAATATCTGCTACTTTATTAATATACACACAAGATTTTCCTTCTTTGTGTTTACCAAGAAGTTCTAATATTTTTTCTCGCTGATTATCATAGGGCGCAAGATATAAACTTATTCTAGCTTTTCTAGGAGAAAAACCAACAATTAGGGAATCACCTTCATGACCTGTTTTGTATTTATAGTGATATTTACCAAAACCTATAATACTCTCTCCCCACATTTTAGCGTCATATCCAGTTACTTTGGTAAAAATATCAAGTAATCTATATGCATCTTCTCTCTTTGTAACATTATCTATAGCTTCAATAAATTGGATTACACTGCTATTTGTTTCTTTTGTTTTTAATTCATACATTAGTTAAAGACCTCCTCGCTTTAAAATCATAGTCAATACACTAAGCATTTAAAGTATAAGCCACATATTAGTAAGTAAACAAGAATAATTTAGAGAGTGTATCAACTATCCTAAAGTAATTAGATAAAACTCTTATAGAAACCTCTTAAAACTAAGCATTCAATATTAAAAGTTTTTATTACTCATTAAGATATTTAATAGCTTTAGAAACATCACTATATAAATCAGGAAGTCGAAATTCATCATCATCTAATGATTTTAGCCAACTGTTAATATATGATACTGAATTGCTATTTGTATATTTGAACTTGCAATCCTGACAAAGTGAAAGAGAGCCAAGTTCTGCAACTAATTCTTCTTTACAGTGGTTAGCTCGATCATTAAAATATGTTGAAAGTGTATATCTATCTAGTCTATTTGGAGCGCCTGTAGAATGAATTGCTTCATGGAAAAGCGTTGAATAGAAACTCTCAATACGGTAAAAATTCTTTTGGGGAGGCATAATAATTTCATCTCTTTGGGGATCATAAAATGCCTCATTATTTGCTTTAAACTTAATATCTACAGGAATTCTTCTCATTATTTTTGAAGCCTGATTTAAATCAACAGATTCATCAACCTCCCCAATTTCTAGAGTCGGAAAGTCAATTAATTGTTTTGCATTAAATACGCAGTAAGTTCTAAAGATTGGTCTAGTAATCACACATTCCTTTACATATAGACCATTTTTATCTTTTATTTTAATTCCATCTTCATCCTTTTTAGTTCTTCTGTATGAGGTTGAATAGAAGAAAACAGCACTTCCTTTTTCACCTTTTTTCACACTATATCCCATAGCTTTTGATTGCTTATAACTAAGCCATCTAGGATCATTTTCAAATTTCTCATTTGAAATCAAAGAGAGCATTAATGAATTCATAGATCTGTATTTTTTGTTTGTACAAAAATTGTAAGGACTGAGCCAAGGCTGTTGCCATGGATTAATTCCCCTCTTCAAATATTTAAGAACTACATTCTTTAATAAGCTATTATATTCCTCTAAATTCATTTTACCCTCCACATACTAAAATATGAATAAACTATCAAATATTTATATAGCTCTCTTTTGAAAAAATGCTTGAGAAATAATTATTGCTAAGAACTTTTATGAAATTTAAATAGTTAAAATACAATCTAAACCTATATGTGGTATAGGTTAATTTTCAACAAACCTTTTACGCTAATATGTTACTGAATTGATGAAATTTGAAACAAAGTTACAGTTTTTAAAGTCTTCAGAATAAATAATTTTTTAGTTTCTAATATTAATTTTCTATCAATTTATACCCAAAATAATAAGTATATGCGCAATAATTTAATACATCTACTACTATCGATAATATAATATATTGTTGACATATGGATAAAAGTATCAGATACTTTTTAAATATGGTTGCAATAATTATTATTACAACTCATTGTTTATGACTTTATAATAGGGAGAGAAATTATGAAGAAAATTGGTATTATCGGTTTAGCTGTATTGCTTGCAACCGGTTCACTATTTGCTGCAGGTTCAAAAGAAGCTGCACCACAGGAAGCTAAAGGCTTAAATATTGCTATTATTACAACCCCATCTGGTGTTGATGATGGTTCCTTTAATGAAGATAACTACAATGGTTGTTTAGCATTTGTTGCAAATCATGAAGGCTCTAAAGTTACACCTTTAAGAGAACCTAGTAGTGATGTAGCCAAAGCTGTTAAGTTAGCTAGCGATGTTGTTGCTGATTATGATGTTGAAGTTTGTACAGGATTCCAATTCAGTGGAATTACAGAAACAGCTCAAGAAAATCCAGATACAAAATTCATTTTAGTTGATGCTTTTCCAAATGGTGATGCAGTTGTAGATAATATCTATGCTATGCAATTTGCAGAACAAGAATCAGGTTTCTTTGCAGGTATTGCTGCAGCACTTGAAACAAAAACTAATAAAGTTGCTGTTGTAAACGGTGTTGCTTACCCATCTAATGTAAACTACCAATACGGTTTTGAATGTGGTGTTATATATTCTAATGCTAAATATAATACAAACGTTGAAGTTGTTGAACTACCATCTCAAGCAGGTACAGATGTAACTGGTGCTAATGTTGGTGGTAACTATGTAGGTTCATTTGCTGATGAGGCTACAGGTAAAATCGTAGGTAATGAATTAATCAATAAAGATGTTGATATTATATTTGTTGCTGCAGGTGGTTCAGGTAATGGTGTATTTACAGCAGCTAAAGAGAGCAATGGTAAATGTAAAATCATCGGTTGTGATGTAGATCAATGGGATGATGGTTACAATGGTGATGAAAATATTATCTTGACTAGTGCATTAAAGAAAATGGCTCCAAATGTAGAAAGAGTTCTTGGTGAAATTAATGATGGCACTTTCCAAGGTGGTAACTATTTATTAACAGCTGAAACAGATTCTACAGGATATGTATCTGAAGAAGGTCGTAACCAATTACATGCTGAAACAATCAGCAAAATTGATGCAGCTTATCAATTAGTAAAAGATGGAACAATTGTTCCTGCTTCTAATTTTGGAGGATTTACTCCTGAAGGTTTTGCAGTTAAATAATTTACTTAATTGTTAATTATCAATATTAAAAGGCCGGGTAACTCCGGCCTTCTTTCGAGGAATATATGGAAGAATACTTTGTACAATTAAAAAACATAACTAAAACTTTTCCCGGTATTGTAGCAAATGATAATATTTCTATAGATATTAGAAAAGGTGAAATTTATGCTCTATTAGGCGAAAATGGAGCGGGAAAATCGACTTTAATGAGTATTCTTTTTGGGCTATATGAACCAGATGATGGCCAAATATTTATAAAAGGTAAAAAAGTTATTATAGATAGCCCACTTGAGGCAAATAAACTAAACATTGGTATGGTTCACCAACATTTTAAATTAGTAAGCAATCAGACTATTGCAGAGAATATCATACTAGGGGCTGAGCCCATTAAAAAGAAATGGGGATTTATTCCTAAAGTTGATATTGAAAGAGCTAATAAAGAAGTTGCTGAAATATCAAAAAAATATAATTTAGAGGTTAATCCAACAGATCTAATTTCTGATATCCCTGTATCTATTAGACAAAGAGTAGAAATACTTAAGATGCTTTATAGAAATGCAGAATTATTAATCTTTGATGAACCAACTGCAGTTCTTGCACCTCAAGAAATAATTTCTCTTCTTGAAATTATAAAATCACTTAGAGATAGTGGTAAAACAATTATATTAATTACTCATAAATTAGATGAAATTAAAAAAGTAGCAGATCGTTGTGCCATACTAACAAAAGGTAAATTAATTGATATTCTTGATGTAAAAAGTTCATCAACAAAATTAATGGCTAAATTGATGGTTGGTCGTGATATTACTTTTGAAACTACTAATGAGATTGTAAAACAAGGTAATGTTGTACTTGAAGTTGAAAATTTAAGTGTTAAAGATAAAGATGGTGTTGTAAAAGTCGATAATGTGTCATTTAAAGTACATGAGGGCGAAATTCTTGCAATAGCAGGAGTTGCAGGTAATGGTCAACTTGAGATAGCTGATGCAATTGTAAACATGATTCCACTTTTTAAAGGAAACATTAAATTAAATAATAAATTAATAAACCAATTATCTATTAGAGAGCGCTCTGAATTAGGAATATCCTATATACCTGAGGATAGGCAAAAATGTTGGTCTTCTTTTAGATTTTACTCTCTCAGATAACTTAAATCTTAAGAATTATTACAAAGAACCATTTTGTTCTAAACACGGGATATTAAACTTTAATGAATTTAATAAAAGTGGTAATGACTTAATTGAAACCTTTGATATAAGAAGCAGTGATGGTACTAAAACAATAGTTAGAGATATGAGTGGTGGTAATCAACAAAAGGCAATTGTAGCAAGAGAGATTGCTATGCAATCATCTCTAATCATATTTGTACAACCAACTAGAGGCTTAGATATTGGTGCAATTGAGAATATACACTCTAAGATAAGAGAACTTAGAAAAATGGGGAAAGCTATATTATTAATATCGCTAGAACTTGATGAAGTTATGTCTCTATCTGATTCAATACTTGTTCTATACAACGGTGTAGTCCAAACCATTGAAGAGACTAATAATCTAACTAAAAACCAAGTTGGAGAGTATATGATGGGAGTTCACAATCATGAATAAAAATCCAAATATATTTAAAAGGATTCTAATACTTTTCTGTGGACCAGGAAAGGCTAGAGTTCTTAGAACATCTATTTTCACCATTCTATTATCTCTTATTTTTGGTGGATTAATTTTATTAGCATTGGGTAAAAACCCTTTTGAAGCATACCATAGCCTACTTCAGGGTTCTGGTATATTATCAAAGGCTAGATACCCCGGTAGAAAGAGTCAGTTAACAGACTTCCTAGATTTACTAAATTATACAACTCCTATGATCTTTGCAGCCCTATCTGTTGCAATAGCTCTTAAATGTGGATTATTTAATATATGTGTATCAGGTACAATGATTTTCTCAGCTCTCCTAGCTACTATCTTAGTAGGTTATTCATCACTTGATCCATTTGTAGCTAGAACTCTAGTAGTTTTAATAGGAATTGTTTCAGGAGCCCTTATTGGAGCCCTTATTGGTTGGTTAAAATACAAATTCAATATGAATGAAGTTGTTGTATCAATTATGTTTAACTATATAATTAGCTATGTTGCAAGTTTTATTATCAATTCTAAATTAGCAGATCCTATTACAAGACAATCTGTAGAGGTTACTCAAAATGCAAGATTAACATTGATGAATTTCCAAGCATTTAATCTAAAAATGAATATTCCTCTACTATTTCCTCTAGCAATAGTTGCCGTAGTTATTATTGATTTTATCATGAAAAAATCTAAATTAGGTTTTGAATTGAAATCTGTTGGTTCAAATTCAAGAGCATCTAAATATGCTGGTATGAATATTGAAAAAACAATGGTTATAACCATGGTTATAAGTGGAGCTCTTGCAGGTCTTGCGGGTGTTTCATATTTCTTAGGAACATATGGTTCTATTCAACCAAGAGTATTACCAGCATTAGGTTTTGATGCAATTGCTGTAGCACTACTTGGAAATATAAGCCCAATTGGTTGTTTCTTTGCAGCATTCTTAATTGAAATATTCCAAAGTGGTACATCATATCTTTCTTCAAGACTTGGTGTTTTAAGAGAAATTGCTGCAGTAATAACTAGCATATTATTGTTATTTAGTGCGTGTGCAGGATTCTTTAACATCATAACAGACTCCTATGTTAGGAAAATGAAAAAAGAGGTAAAAAACAATGAATAGTATAATTAATGAAAGTATAGCCTTTGCCCTACCTCTATTTATAATAGCAATCGGTGGTATATATGCCGAGGGTTCAGGTGTTATTAACCTAGCACTAGAGGGACTACTTGGTATGGGAGCCTTCTTTGGTGGCTTTATGTTTGCCCTGATATCAACAAAAATGGGAATAAACTCTACATCTCTTGTTTACATGTCACTTGTATTTGCAATGATAGGTGGTGGACTCTTTGCAGTTATATATGCAGTTCTAGCAATTAACTTTAGAGCAAATCAGGTTATAGGTGGTGTTGTTATAAATATGCTATCTGTAGCACTCTCTGCATTCCTTGCTAACCAACTAAATCTTAGTATATTTGGCCAGGCTTCAAATAAATTTGCACTTACAGTATTTCCTCGAGTAAATGTAGCATTCCTTGCAAAAATTCCTATAATAGGAGCATTTTTTAATAATACATATGTCTTTGTTTATATAATATTAGTTATAGCTTTAATTATGTATTACATACTATATAAAACACCTTATGGGATGAGTATTAGAGCATGTGGAGATAACCCTCAAGCTGTTGCAACTGCTGGTAAAAATGTTGCAAAAATTAGATTCTCAGCAGTTATTATCAGTGGAGTGATGTCAGGACTTGGAGGTATGTGTTTTGCCTATTCAATTTCTACAAACTTCTCTCCTAGCATATATGTAGGTTATGGTTATTTAGCCATTGCATCTTATATATTTGGTAACTGGAAAATAGGTCAAACATTAGGTGCTTGCCTAATATTTGGATTTGCAAGAAGCATGGGTTATGTGATGGTTCAAAAGTTTGGACTACCTAGTACCTATAGTGATCTTGTATTCACCTTCCCATACATATTAACACTTATATTATTAATATTTTTCTCAAAAAATACTAAAAGCCCTAGAGCTCTTGGTGAAGTATATTCAAAAAGCAAGAGATAATTAGTGATTTTTTGACATTTTTAATTCTATTACAACCTATTATATTTTTAATCAAATTATTGAAAAAAAGTATTATAGGTTGATATATATTACACATTTTTAGCACATTTTTTACAAAACTTATAACTTTTTCATATTTACATAGAATGAATATGTAATGTATAGTTATACAGTCAATCTTATTAATTATTAATTGGTAAGTAATTAAATATGCACTAACAATTTATATAGGAGAAAAAATATGTTAAAAATCTGGATTGCCGGAGCAAGTGGTCAAATTGGTACTGCTATAAATAAGAGTTTAAATCCTCTTGGTTATGAAGTATTAGATACCGATATCGACTCACTAGATATCACAGAGCTCACAGAAGTACTCAATTTCTGCAAATCAAATCGCCCCCAAGTTATCATCAACTGCGCAGGTATTGCAAACGAACAAGAGTGTAAAGAAAATCCCGAAAGAGCCTATAAAGTTAATGCACTTGGTGCTAGAAATTTAGCTATTGCTGCAGAAAAAGTATCTGCAAAATTAGTTCAAATTTCAACCGATGATGTATTTGATGGTCTTCATACAGAACCTATTACAGAGTTTGATAAAACGAATCCTCAAACTGTATATGGTAAGTCAAAAGAATATGGTGAATTATTTGTAAAAGAGTTCACAGTAAAACACTTTATCATCAGATCTAGTTGGGTTTATGGAAATGGCGATAACTTTGTGACTTATGTTTTAGATAAAGCTAAAAAGAACGAAGTAATCGATGTTGCAACAGATCAAATAAGTTCACCAACAAGTGCAAAAGAACTAGCTAAATTTATTCTTTACATTATTAATACAAACGAATATGGAACATACCATGTTACATGTAGTGGACGTTGTTCAAGAATTGATTTTGCAAAAGAAATTATCAAATTGAGTAACCTTGAAGCTAGAATCAATGGCGTATCAAAATCAAAATCTGATTACTCAATCAACCATCCAACATATGCTGTTTTAGATAATTTTATATTAAACATTGAAAACACATATCACACAGCAAACTGGAAAGATGCACTAACACAATACATGAAGGAATTAAAATAAGTGAAAGAAAAGAAACAACTCGGTCTAACAACACAAATATTTATCGGATTAATCGGCGGGGCTATTGTTGGCCTTATTTTAAACTATTTAGTACCTAATGGCACTTTTAAAGATACAGTTTTAATAAACGGCGTGTTCTATGTAGTAGGACAAGGCTTTATTAGACTTATGCAAATGCTTGTAGTACCTCTAGTTTTCTCATCTCTTGTCTGCGGTAGTATGTCAATTGGTGATACAAAACAATTAGGTAACGTTGGAGTTAGAACTCTCCTATTCTATTTGCTAACAACAGCACTAGCTATTACTGTAGCTTTAACTGTAGGTAATTTCATTAATCCTGGTATTGGATTAAACATGAATGAAATTCAAGCAAGTAACACTGTAGCAACTGCTGCAAAGACTTCATTACCAAATACTTTATTAGATATTATCCCTAAGAATATTTTCTTCGGACTAACTAATGGCAAAATGCTCCAGATTATATTCTTCGCACTATTCTTAGGAATTATATTAACAAAATTAGATGATAGAGCATCAATTGTAGGTAATTTCTTCTCACAATTTAATGAAGTTATGATGGAAATGACAATGGCTGTTATGAGAGTAGCACCTTATGGTGTTTTCTGTTTAATAGCAAAAACATTTGCTTCAACAGGATTTAGTGCTTTTGTTCCAATGCTTAAATACATGAGTGGTGTATTCCTTGCACTATTTATTCAATGTTTTGTAGTTTACACAACATTACTAAAAGTAAGTACAGGATTAAGCCCAAGAGTTTTCCTAAAGAAATTCTTCCCAGTAATGGCATTTGCATTCTCAACTGCAACTTCAAATGCAACAATTCCACTTTCAATTGAAACACTCGATGAAAAACTAGGTGTATCTAAAAAGATCTCATCTTTCACAATTCCTCTTGGTGCAACAATCAATATGGATGGAACTAGTATCATGCAAGGTGTTGCTGTTATATTTGCAGCACAGGCTTATGGAATTGATTTAACAATGGTAGACTATATAACAGTTATCGGTACAGCAACTATTGCATCTATTGGTACAGCAGGTGTTCCTGGTGTTGGTCTGATCACATTAACAATGGTATTTAACTCAGTTGGATTACCTATTGAAGCTATTGCACTTATTATGGGTATTGATAGAATACTTGATATGACTAGAACAGCTGTTAACATTACAGGTGATGCAATCTGTACAACAATTGTAGCTAATACAAATGGTTTAGTTAATAAAGCAAAGTTCAACGCTAAAGAAGTAAAAATTGTAGAATAATATATCAAAATTACAATTACATTTTGGACTAGGGAAACCTAGTCCTTTATTTTTCTGCAAAATTTTAAACATAAAACTCATAGTATTTTTATAAAAAGAAGAAAATTTGAAATAAGAGATATGCTAAAATATTTAAAAACATTTCTTATTATGCACTCTTTAACCTTCTATTCATTTAAGTTATTATGTTTTTTATATTAACAAGGAACGAAATAATGAAATATATTCAAGATTTTAAAGAAGGCGAAAAGATTAAAGGTGTTTATCTTTGCAAAAAGAGATTCACAGTTACAACAAAAACAGGCAAAGAATTTGACATTGTAAAATTAGAAGATAAAACAGGAGCCATTGATGGTAAAATCTGGGATACTAACACATTTTCCTTTGATGATTTCAAAACAATGGACTATGTAAGTCTAATGGGAGAGGTTTCTTCTTTCCAATGTTCTCTTGAACTAAAACTATCAAGGGCAACTGTTGCAAATGAAAATACTTATAAAGTTGAAGATTATATTCAATCATCTCAGTATGATATTGAAGATATGTATAAAGAATTAGTTGATTTTATTGGTACTGTTAAAAACAAATACCTTAATGCACTACTTAGTTCTTTCTTCATTGCTGACACAGAATTTGCACAAAAGTTTAAAATACACTCAGCAGCTAGATCAGTTCACCACGGTTTTAGAGGTGGATTAATTGAACACTCACTAGGTGTAGCAAAAAATGCAGATCACTTTGCATCTCAATATGAATTCTTAAACAGAGACCTACTTATAACAGGTGCCCTTATGCACGATATTGGTAAAACAATTGAATTATCAGCTATGCCTGAAAATGATTATACAGATGAAGGAAACCTATTAGGTCACCTTGTAATGGGTAGTGAAATGATTGGTCAAAGATGTTCAACAATTGAAAATTTCCCATACAAACTTAAATTACAAGTACAACATTTAATTTTAGCTCACCATGGTGAATTAGAATATGGCTCTCCAAAAAAACCTGCAACTGCAGAAGCTTTTGCTCTTAATATGGCTGATAACATTGATGCCAAAATGGAAACAATCAAAGAAGCTCTCTCACGTGATACTGAAGATAATGAGTGGACAGGTTATCATAGAATACTAGAAACTAATATCAGAAGAACAATTATTGAAGACTAAAATTTAATAATAATAACTTAAGATTTATAGAGAAAACATAAAAAGTTTTCTCTATTTTTTTTGCCAAAATTTTAATAATAAATTTAAAACAATAAAAAGGCTGTAGAATAAAATTCAGTGATAAAAAAATAATGAATCAAAATATTTAATAAAAATCCTTAAAAATTATTTAAAATCTAACAATTTTCGTGTATTTGAGTAAAATTTTCTCTGTTTGAATTCTGAAACCCATGTAAAAATCTAGATAAATAAAAATTCATTTGGAGGATAAAAATGAAAAAATTAAGTCTAGCAATATTATTTGCTTCTGTTTTAGTATCACCTATGTTTGCTAATGGTCAAAGTGAAAGCACAGGAGGACAGCCTAATATTGGTTGTGCGATTTACAAATTTGACGATACATTCATGACTGCTACAAGAAACTCATTTGCAGAATCTGCAAAGGGTAAAGCAAAGGTTAACATTGTTGATTCTATGAACGTTCAAGCAACACAGAATGAGAAAGTTGATCTATTTATTACCCAAGGTGTTGATGCTCTTGCACTTAACCCTGTTGATAGAGCAGCAGCTGGTGTTGAAATTGACAAAGCTAAAAAGGCAGGAATCCCTGTAGTATTCTTTAATAGACAACCATTTGATGAAGATATGGCTAAATGGGACAAGATTTATTACGTTGGAGCAAAGGCTGAAGAATCTGGAACAATGAGTGGACAGATTGTAGCTGATTACTGGAAAGCTCACCCAGAAGCTGATAAAAATGGCGATGGTGTTTTACAATATGCAATGATCAAAGGTGAACCTGGACACCAAGATGCAGAATTAAGAACTGAATATTCTATCAAATGTTTAAAAGATAATGGTATTAAAGTTGAAAAAGTTGCTGAAGATACAGGTATGTGGGATAGAGTTAAAGGACAAGAGAAAATGTCTGCTTTCCTAACATCTAAAGGTGATGCTATTGAAGCTGTTTTTGCTAACAATGATGATATGGCTTTAGGTGCAATTGAAGCATTAAAGGCAGCTGGTTATTTCAATGGCAACAAATACATGCCTGTAGTTGGTGTTGATGCAACAGCTCCAGCTCTACAAGCACTTCAAGAAGGTACTCTTTTAGGTACTGTTTTAAATGATGCTACAAACCAAGGTCGTGCTACATTTAATATTTCTTACGAACTAGCTATGGGTGAAACTCCAACTAGTGATTCTATTGGTTATACAATCACAGATGGTAAATTCGTATGGGTTCCTTATCAAATGGTAACACAAGAAAACTATAAAGATTTCATGTAAGTAATTGTAGTTTAATACTCTGGATTTAATTATCCAGAGTTATTCATTTAAGAGGAATAAAAATATGGATTATATTTTAGAAATGCAGAATGTTACAAAAACCTTCCCCGGGGTTAAAGCTTTGGATAATGTAACATTAAAAGTTCGCCCTGGAACTGTACATGCCTTAATGGGCGAGAATGGAGCTGGAAAAAGTACATTAATGAAATGTCTATTTGGTCTATACAATATGGATGAAGGACAAATCATTTATAATGGACAAAAAGTGCAAATTAACGATGCAAAAGAAGCACTTTCACTTGGAATTTCAATGATTCATCAAGAATTACATACAAACCCACATCGCTCCGTAATGGAAAATGTTTGGCTTGGAAGATATCCACGAATTGGAGGACCTAAATCTCCTTTTGTTGATCATAAGAAAATGTATAGTGATACAGATGAATTATTAAAGAGTCTAGGATTAAGCATGAAACCTACAGATTTACTAAGATCTCTATCAGTATCTCATGCTCAGAGTGTAGAAATAGCAAAAGCTGTTTCCTATGATTCAAAATTAATAATAATGGATGAACCTAGTTCATCTTTAACTGAAACTGAAGTTGCTCACCTTTTTGGAATTATCCATAATCTAGTAGATAAAGGTGTTTCTATAATATATATCTCACATAAAATGGAAGAAATTCTAAAAATTTCTGATGATGTAACTATTATGAGAGATGGTCAGTATGTTGGAACTTGGGAATCAAAAGACCTAACAACTGATATGATTATTAAAAAAATGGTTGGTCGTGATTTAACAAATCGTTTTCCAAGCAGAAATCCAAAAATTGAAGGAGAACTATTAAGAGTTGAAAACTTTAATAGTCCAAATCCCCTATCATTTAAAGATGTTAGTTTCACACTTAAGAAAGGTGAAATACTTGGAATTGGTGGCCTAGTTGGAGCCCAGAGAACTGAAGTAATGGAGGCCGTATATGGTCTTAGAGTTCATGATAAAGGAAAGCTCTATCTAAGGGGTGAAGAAATTCATATTAACAAACCTCGTGATGCCATGAATAAAGGTTTTGCACTTCTAACTGAGGAAAGAAGAAAAACAGGGATTTTTCCACTTCTATCTGTTAGAGATAATTTATTAATTGCCAATATGAAAAATTACATAAAATCGGGTCTTTTATCAGAGGGGCAAATGAATATAGATACTGAGGAACAAATAAAATCACTATCTATTAAGACACCTAATTCAAGCACTTTAATTCAAACATTAAGTGGTGGTAATCAGCAGAAAGTATTATTTGCAAGATGGTTATTAACACACCCAGATATTTTAATTTTAGATGAACCTACAAGAGGTATTGATGTAGGTGCTAAATATGAAATTTATGTATTGATGAAAGAAATTGCAGAACAAGGCAAAGGTGTAATAATGATCAGTTCTGAAATGCCTGAATTAATTGGTATGACTGATAGAATATTAGTCATGAGTGAAGGTCGTATAGCAGGAATTGTAGATAGTAAAACTACAACTCAAGAAGAAATCATGATTCTTGCAACAAAATTTGTAGGTTAAGAGGGAAATTATGGAAAATACTAATGTATTGAAAATTGGAAAATTTTCAACAAGTAATATAAAAAGAGTATTAATGGATAGAGCAATTTTCTTTGTTTTATTAATGTTGGTTATTATTATTGCAATAATTAATCCTAAGATCTTAAGTTTAAGAGTATTAAGAGATGTATTAATGCAAAGTTCAACAAAAATAATAATTGCATTAGGAATGATGCTTGTTATATTAATAGGTGGTGTTGATTTAGGAGCTTGTCGTCTTGTTGGTATGGCAGCAGTTGTATCCGCATCCCTTCTACAAAATCCTGATTATATACGTCGTTTCTATCCTAATATGGGACCACTACCACTTATTGTTCCTATTATAATTGCAATTATCATTGGTGCAATCTGGGGTATAATTAATGGTGTTGTTGTAGCTAAATTCCAGGTACCTGCATTCATAGCAACCCTTGGTTCAATGCTTATAATTTATGGTGTTAACTCAATATATTTCAACTTACCACCAAATAATAGCCAACCTATTGGAGGACTTAGAGCTGACTTTACTAATCTTGGTTCAGGATCAATTGGCCCTATTCCAATTATATTAATGTTTGCAGTTATTGCTACAATATTTATGTGGGTTCTATTAAATAAAACAGTATTTGGTAAGAACATATATGCAGTTGGTGGTAATAAAGATGCTGCTATGGTATCAGGAATCAACATTACATTAACAATCCTTGGCTTATTCATTGTTTGTGATTCATTAATAGCTCTAGGTGGTGTTTTAGAAGCAGCTAGAACAGGTGGTGCTACAAACAACTATGGTGTTGGTTATGAATTAGATGCTATTGCATCCTGTGTTGTTGGTGGTGTTTCAGTAACCGGTGGTGTTGGTAAAGTTAGTGGTGTTATAACTGGTGTATTAATCTTTACATTTATCAACTATGGCTTAACATTTATTGGTGTTAATCCGTATTGGCAGAATATTATCAAAGGTATAATTATTGTTTCAGCAGTTGCTTTTGATATTCAAAAATACGTACAAAAGAAGTAATTCTCAAAATTAATTCATATAAGCTCTCCTATTTTGGAGAGTTTTTTTATTAATTAGAGTAGCGAAAAAAGTTCTTTTTGAATATCTTCATCAAACATATTCTCTTTTGTAACAAATATATAATCTAATTTTGACTCACTAATTTTCTTATTGTCTAAAATATTGACCATATCTATTACACTCTGATATCCCATAGCATAGCTATTAACAACTAAAATAGAATCAATATTCCCATTATCTAAACTCTGAATATTAGATAGAGAATGACTTGTTGCCATGATGTAAAAATCTCTATCAAAATCAGGTGTTACATATATACTACATTCACTGCAATAATCATCTAAGGCTAGAATTGAATTAACATTTGGATTATTAGTTAAATACTCATTTAATTGCTCTTGAGAGTTATCAGAACTTCCATCAAGGGATAATACATCATATTTTATATGATTAAAATCAAAAATCTTATCAATGCTTTCAATCATATAATTTGTTGAAGTTATATTAGTTGTATTAACTAATATAACAACTCTCTTATCCTCATTTTTATAATCTTCTAGATAAAATGATGCAAGAGAGGCTCCCATCTCTCTAGTATTACTCATTAGCTTATAAGATTTTAAATTATCATTATCATTCACCTCATTATAAAGTTGGATAATCTTTATTCCTGATGAAGAAGCTTTTATTAGAGGTTCTACTAGTTGCTCATTGTCACAAGGGGTTATAATAATTCCATCAACTCCATCAGCCATGGCTTGATCTATATACTTAATTTGCTCATTAATCGCTAATGTTTTCATAGTTGAATAAAAATCAAGCATTGAAGACGTATCAGTTCTTGCATCGCGAGCACCATTTCTCATTGAAGCCCAAAACTGTCCTCCCTCCTTCATTCTAATAAAGGCAATTCGGTAAGGAGTATCAATTTTTTCAATTTTATTTTTTTGGGTAATAAAAACAATTGCAAATAATGTGGATAAAACAATTATTAATAATGCTATTTTCTTTTTCATATTTTCTTAGCCTTTATAGGTTCAATATCTGGATTATTAGGAATTGTTATTATAACTTGAGTACCCTCTTCTATCTCTGACTCAATTTCTAGACCATATTTTTCACCATATTTTAATTTAAGTCGCTTATTAACATTATAAACACCTATTCCATTACCATCTTTGAGGTGTTGTGTTTTATCAATAGTTAGTAGAGAAACTCTAGTATCTTCATCCATACCAATACCATTATCAATTATGTAGATTTTAATATCCCCATCTATTTCTTTAACACTAATGTCAATCTCTCCGCTTTCCATTAGGTATTTAATCCCATGATAAATACTATTTTCAACAATCGGTTGAAGAATAAGCTTAATAGTAGGCTTGTTTTTAAGATTGTCAGGAAGAGATATATTAAAAGTAAATTTATCAACATATCTCATTTGTTGGATAATTAAATAGTTTCTAACATGCTCTATTTCTTCTTCTATTGTTATGATTTCATGACCCTTAGATATAGAAATTCTAAATAATTTTGCAAGAGCTGTTACTAATTTTATAACACCCTCATCATCTCCTGCCTCAGCTAACCAAATTACAGAATCTAATGTATTGTATAAAAAATGAGGATTGATTTTTGCCTGAAGTGCATCTAGTTCGCTTTTCCTTTTTTGCTCTTGTTCACTAACTATTTCATCCATTAAAGATCTAATTCTTTTTGACATATCAACAAAACTACTAGATAGAGCTTTTACTTCATAACTTCCTTTTTCTAGTTGGATTGGATTGGTATTAATTATATCAATGGATTCCATTTCTTTTTCTAATTGCCTAATGGGTGATGTAATAATATTTGAGACAAATCTTGCCATGAATATAGTGATTGTAAGTGCAAAGAATAATATAATTAATATTATTATTACAAATGATTTGATACCGGCATTTATCATAGAACTAATAGGAACTTTACCAACTACTCTCCACCTAGTCCAATCAATGGTTTGGATATCAACAAATGTTGTTTCACCATTATAATTTGTATTAAAGCTTCCATAGATTTGCTCATTATTATTTGATAAATTTTCTTTGAACAACTTTGCATTTATAAGTGTCTGATAGGGATGAATAACAATTTCTCCCTCATTATCAATAATATAGAGATAGCCACCGGTTCCAATATCAATAGATTTAATTAACTCTTTAATCTTCTCATATTTAATATCAATTAATAGTATTCCTTTGTCTATAATTCCATCTTCACGACTATAATTAATTTCTTTACTATAGCTAAAGACCCAAGGATATCTTAAATTTACTAGTTGCTGTACATGAGGAGAGCTGAAATAAGCATTTCCATTTCCACCAACTGCTTTTATAAACCAATCTTGATTTCTAATTTCAGATGCATCTCTTAGATTAGTATCATTTGTTCCTAGAATGATATTTCCATCCCTATCAAAAAGATTAATTGTCATTATATCTGATCTTGAATCAATCATAGATGATAGACGAATCTTAATTTCATCTTCACTATAAAAAAGTGGATTTGACATATAGGATTCGGTTGCAGTTCCCATTTGCATTATTGATTCCATATAAGTTGCAATTGTATTACTAGTCTTACTTACCGTTTGCCTTGATAAAATTTCAATATTACTTTTAATATTATTATAATAATTAAATAAAATAATCGCACTAACAATACTCACAATTGCAATTGTGAATACAATTAGAAACTTTGAAAAAATTGTATCAATTCTTGGGCTTTCTTCTCTCATACGATTTAAGAACTCTTAGCATATTGCTTTCGATAAGCAGTTGGAGAAATTCCCTCTAATTTCTTAAAGCAGAAAGAAAAATAATTAGAATCAGAGAAGCCAACTTTATCAGATACTTGGTATGTTTTATATTCTCCACTCTCTAAAAGTGGCTTTGAATGTTTTATTCTTTCAAGCGTAAGTGCATTTGTAAAAGCAATCTTAGTCTCTTTTTTGAAGGTCGAACTAAAGTATGAATTACTTACTCCAAGAGTTTCACAAATTGAATCAAGATTAAAATCTTTATCACTATAATTCTTCTCAATCAAAAGTTTTGCCTTTTCAACAAATTTTACATTGCTTGAATCTCTTTTATCACTTATATCCTCATTTATCGAAACACATATATTTTTTAGAAAAGGAACAATTTTTGAAAGCGTTTTTAAATTATCAATTTGAGAAAATAGAGAAGAGTATTTATCTAGTTCTAATTGATAGCTTATAGTCAAATTTGAAAGGGCCGATATTATCCTATACAATAGCTTTTGAACTTCATTAGGATTTAATCGTGTTTCTGATTGAAAAAGAGTATTTAATTCACTCTCTACATCACTTGCACTACTTAATTTAATAGATGTTAGTAAATGTTCTATTAGAGTATTAGAGGAATCTTCTGAAATACTAATCAAATTTTCACTCTCTAAATCTTTAATGTAAAATATACTCTCTTCCGCGTAATAAGGTTTATAATTTAATGCAATATTACATTGAATGTAGGCTTTATCTAAATCAGAAAAATTAGTAGTAATTTGACTAATACCAATAAAGAATTCAACTTTAGTATAAAAAGTTAAATATGATTTAATATCATCGACTCTTTTAAAAACTCTTTTTTCAAACAGTCTTTTCTCAAGAACCCTATCACCCTTACATTTATAACTAAAGAGAAGAACAATCTGATTATTTAATATACTTTTAATAATGGATGTAGATTGATCAAATAAATTATCTAAAACTTGATTGAATTTTAATAGGATTAGATTATCTTTTTCAACATCAGTATCTATTACAACACACATAAAATAATCACTATTTTGACTCAAATCATACTGAGCTATTTTTTGTTTATTTTCTTTGTATTTTCCAAGATATATTTCATTAATCAGCTGCTGCTTTAATTGAGGTATAACAAAATTATATAGTTTGTTTAATTCTATTTCATCATTAACTCTTTTGAATTTTGCATCTAAATTCGTTTTGATTTTTTTCAAAAGTTCTATAATTTCATCTTTGTTGATTGGTTTTAAAACATACTCATCAACACCTAATGTAATTGCACTTTTTGCGTATGAAAATTCATCATGTCCAGATAATATTATCACACTAAGGGCTGGATTAGTTTCTTTAATAGTTTTGATTAAATCAAGTCCATCTAAGTATGGCATCTTAATATCTGTAATTACTAAATCAGGAGATTTTTCATTTATTATATCAATTGCCTCTAAACCATTTTCAGCCTCACCTATTATTTCAAAGCCTAAATCATTCCATGGAATACATGAAATAATTGTCTTTCTAACCTGACTCTCATCATCTACTAAAACTATTGAATACATAAACTCAATAATAAATTATAGAACTCAATAGAGCAAGAAAAATCGTTTTATTTGTGCAATTTATATTCCATTTTTTACTTATAACTTCTAATGTTAATCAATAATTTTTTTCTACATTTGAATTCTTTTTGAAAAATATAATATATATTTCACAAATTTTATTTTTTTTTGATTTATATAAAATAAATACACTTTTTTTTATATTTTCCTCAATTTAGATAAATGTATAATTTTTGTATAAATATTTAAGTTTATGTAAATCAAATGTATTAAAACACGTATATTTCTACTAAAAACTGAATTTAATTGAATTTAATCTCATTCTACGACAGAAATTAACTATTGCAAATAAAAAGTATTTTTTGCTATTATCCTTAAAAACCATACAAGGACTATTTTATGAGTAACTTTCTTAATACTTTGGACAATCTAATTTGGGGTATTCCACTTATTGTCATCATTTTAACAACAGGAATATTTCTATCAATTGGATTACATTTCTTACAACTATCAAAGATAGGAAAGGCTTTTAAATTTACATTTAAAAAAGATAGCAACAGTGGCAAAGGTGAAATCTCATCATTTGCAGCACTTTGTACAGCTCTCTCTGCCACTATTGGTACAGGTAACATGATTGGTGTTGCTACTGCCATTTGCCAAGGTGGTCCTGGTGCACTTTTCTGGATGATTGTAGCAGCTTTCTTTGGTATGGCAACCAAATACAGTGAAGGCTTTTTAGCCATTAGATTTAGAAATATTAATGAAGATGGAACTCTTATAGGTGGTCCATTTGCATACATCGAATATGGACTTGGAAAGAAATTTAAACCACTTGCAGTCATATTTGCAATCTTTGGTATAAGTGTTGCTCTTCTTGGTATAGGAACATTTACTCAAGTAAATGGTATTACAAATGCAACAAGTATGTTCTTTGATCCACAAGGAGAATTTTTAATAAATGTACTAGGAACCCCTCGCCTTGGTGTTGTTGTAATAGCAGGACTCATACTTACACTTCTTGTAGGATTAGTTATTATCGGTGGTATTAAACGTATCTCCTACGTAGCTGAGAAAATTGTTCCATTTATGGCAGTAAGTTATATATTAATAGGTCTTATATTTATAATCTGTAATATAACTAAAGTGCCTGCGGCTTTTAAAGAAATAATTGCAAGTGCCTTTGGTCTTAGAGCTATTTCAGGCGGTGCCATTGGTACAATGCTAATTGCAATGCAAAAAGGTATTGCTCGTGGTATATTCTCAAATGAAGCAGGACTTGGTTCAGCTCCTATTGCAGCCGCTAGTGCAAGAGCTACTAGCCCAGTACACCAAGGTTTAATATCGATGACTGGTACATTCTTAGATACAATTATTATCTGTACTATTACAGGTTTAACAATTGTAATTACAGGTGCTTGGAATATTGGATTAGAAGGTGTTGCAGTAACATCATTTGCCTTTGAACAGGGTCTACCATTTCCCACTCAGATTACTACATTTATTATAATGATTTGTCTTGTAGTATTTGCATTTACTACTATTCTTGGTTGGAATTTCTATGGTGAGAGATGTTTGGGATATTTGACAAATAATAATCAAGTAATTATCAAGGTTTATAGATTTATATTCCTACTTGCTATCTTCATTGGTCCTTATTTCACCCTATCACAGGTTTGGACAATTGCAGATATTGTTAATGGTCTTATGGCAATACCAAATATTATTGCACTATTACTACTTAGCCCTGTAATATTTAGAGAAACAAGAAATTATATAAAAGAGACTAATATTTAAGACATTTAAAATTCAATATTTATAGCCTATGTGTAGTAATACGCATAGGTATTTTATTGCTCAAAATCCATACAATAATAATTAAATACGTCTGATAAAGATATTTATCTCACTCTTTATAGATTTATGTTTTAAAAAGAATTAGTCTGTAAATGAGGATTAATATGGCAATATATAGAGTTGAGTACAGGAGCAAGACATTAAAAAAGAGTGTAAGGTTTAGTGCAATCATTCCAAATGATGTTAGTATATCTACTAAAAAAAAGTATGCTCATTCCTATGAGAGAGCTACTAAAACATTATTTTTATTACATGGATATAATGGTGATGAAACTACTTTTTTAAAGAGTACTCCTGTAAAAGAATATTCTGAGAAATATAATCTTGCTATTATTTTACCATCCTGTAGAAATTCATATTATCTAAATCTTAATGATAGTAAAGATGGTTATCAAACCTTTATTACAAAAGAATTAGTTGAATATGTTAGATTAGCCTTCAATCTATCAAAAGATAGAGATGATACAATTATAGGTGGAGTTTCGATGGGTGGCTATGGTGCACTCCATAGTGCATTATTTAGTTGCAATACTTTCTCAAAAGTCATAGCCATATCACCTGCACTAATTATCGAGGATTTAAGATCTCCTAATCCTGATTTTAGCCATGGTAATTATCATTTTCTATTAAAAACATTTGGTGATTTTAAAAAATTGAGCTCAAGTGATTCAAATTATAAAGTTCTCTTTGATAAGAACATAGATAAGGGATATCAAAATCCTGATATCTTTATTGCCGTTGGAATTGATGATTTTCTACTTGAAGGTTGTAGAGACTTTAGAGACTTTCTAAAAGAGAGAACTTCTAGATTTAGCTATATTGAAGATGAGGGAGTTCACTCACATTCTTTTCTACTTGATTATCTAGAAACAGCTATAAAATGGAGTGTAAAAAATTAGACCTATAATAAAGGATATTATAGGCCCGATTAATTATATAATTAATTATATTAGTTCTTAAAGCTATGAATAGGAGCTGGTATTCTACCACCTCTTTCAACAAAAGCTTCACAAGATTTATTGTTAACACTCATAATTGGAGCAAAGCCAAGTAATCCGCCAAATTCAGCGTATTCACCAACATTTTTTCCAACTACAGGAATAATTCTAACAGCAGTTGTTTTAGCATTTACCATACCAATTGCAGCTTCATCTGCTATAATTCCTGAAATAGTTGAAGCACTTGTATCACCTGGGATAGCAATCATATCAAGTCCAACAGAACATACACAAGTCATTGCTTCTAACTTTTCAATTGTTAATCCACCACTTGCAGCTGCATTGATCATGTTTTGATCTTCACTTACAGGGATAAATGCACCAGATAATCCACCAACTGAAGAAGATGCCATAATTCCACCTTTCTTAACTTGGTCATTTAATAGTGCAAGAGCAGCTGTTGTACCAGGACAACCAACTTCTTCAAGGCCCATACTCTCAAGTACTTCTGCAATAGAATCACCGATAGCTGGAGTTGGAGCTAGAGATAAATCTAATATACCAAAAGGAATATTTAATTTTCTACTTGCCTCCTGAGCTACAAGTTGTCCTAATCTAGTTACTTTAAATGAGGTCTTTTTAATAGTTTCACAAAGAGTTGTAAAATCTTCACCTTTAACACTTTGAAGAGCTCTATTTATTACACCAGGTCCACTAACACCAACATTGATAACAGCATCTGCTTCGGTTACACCGTGGAAAGCACCTGCCATAAATGGATTATCATCAGGAGCATTACATAGTACTACTAGTTTTGAACAACCAATGCTATCTCTTTCCTTAGTAGCCTCTGCAGTTTCTTTAATAATGTGGCCCATTAATTTAACAGCATCCATGTTGATACCTGTTTTAGTTGAGCCTAAATTAACAGAAGCACAAAGATTATCTGTTACCTTTAGAGATTGAGGAATAGATCTAATTAATAATTCCTCTGATTTTGTCATTCCTTTTGCAGGAAGTGCTGTAAAACCACCAATAAAGTTGGCACCAACTTTTTTAGCCGCTTTATCTAAAACTATTGCAAGTTCTACATAATCATCACTGCTTTTACAAGCAGAGGCTCCAATTAAAGCTAAAGGAGTTATTGAAATTCTCTTATTAACAATAGGAATTGCATAATCGCTTTCAATTTCTTGTCCAACTTTTACTAAGTCCTTTGCAACTGTAGTAATTCTATCATAGATATTTTTCTTAAGTACCTCTAGATTACTATCGATACAACCTAAAAGGCTAATTCCTAATGTAATAGTTCTTACATCAAGATTTTCCTTCTCAAACATCTCATTTGTTTCAACAACTTCATGAAGACTTGGCATATTTACTCCTTAGATGCGTTGCATCTTTTCAAATATTTCTTCTTTCTGAAGTTTAATTTGAACACCTAGATCAACACCAATATTTGAGAGTTCACCTGCAACATCATGAAAATCTTTTGTGCACTTATCTGTGTCACAAATCATCATCATCTGAAATAGACCACTAACGATAGTTTGTGTAATATCTAAGATGTTAATATCATTTTCAGCCAAATAGCTACAAATGCTAGCTATAATTCCAACTCTGTCTTTTCCGACAACACTTATAATTGATTTTTCCATAAAGGCATTATACATAAATATTTAAAAATTAAGAATATTGAAATAATATAAAAATGAAAAATATAATCAAAAAATTGGCCATTTTGTTACATTAATCTTATTTGTCAAAATATATTCTTTAAAATGAGGGATTATTATGATAGATTATTGCCATGACTAATTTAAATTTATGGTTTGTTGAAGATGGTTTTTCAGCATTAGGAGATTCTCCCTGGGTAATGATGTTTAATCTACATCCACAAGATGCTCTATTTAACTACTTAAAAAGTAGTGACTCAATTGAAGATGATGCACTAGATTATCTAGTACAAGTTGCAACAAGCTTTTTAAAAGAAGCATCTCTTAAAGATGTTATTGAATTAGAAAATTTCTCCTCAATAGAATTAAATGAATCCACATTAAAGATTTTATTAGAAAATGTCCCTCTAGTACTTGGTAATGAATTTATCGATGAGAATTGGTTAATAAACCAATTCTATCTTATGAATCAATGGCTCAGAGAGACATTAGAGAGTTCTACTAAATCTATTGAAGCAACACTTGCTACCTATCTTCCATCATTCAATGTTGCCGATAGAACCTATTTCCATATAGTTGAAACAAATGAGACAAAATATCCTTTTGCATTTTTTTGTAGTTATACGACAAAACTAAAGGGAAAAGTACTCCATCTTCCTCTCTCCCACGCACTTGAGGAGTTTAAAGATGATGAGAGAGCATTATTACATCTACTGTCTGTCATATTTAAAGCTAGTGGAAGATCCTCCTGTTTATCGACACTAATTGAAACAGGAGAGATATTTAATCCTACATATTTAAGTAGTAAAGATGCCTATGATTTATTAGAAAATTCAGATTTCTTCTACTCCTGTGGTATTGGAACTCGCTTTCCATCTTGGTGGAAACAAAAGAATAAAATACACAGTAGAGCTACTGTTGGAGAGAGCCTTAAAAAAGGATTAAACCTACAATATCTATTGTCTGTTGAACTTAACTTTGTATTAAATGATCAACTCTTATCTGAGAGTGAACTTATAGAACTAAGCAAAATGGATGAGGGATTAGTTAATTTTAATGGGAGATGGATTGAAATAGACCACAAAGTACTAAAAGAACTACTTTCTCAATATTATGAATTTAACAGAAGATATAAGAGAGGAATTAGTTTTTCAGAGTATCTAGCTATGCAAAGAGATGAGGCAATAGTAGATAATGATTTTCCTGAGATTGAATTTAGCAATGGTCAGTGGTTAGAAAATTTTAAAAACCACAATAATATTGATAAAGATAGTGTTTGTTTAAGCGATTCTTTTAAGGGAGAATTAAGAGAATATCAAAAAACAGGTGTAGCATATCTTAATGAAATGCTTCAATTAGGTTTTGGTTCAACTCTTGCAGATGATATGGGTCTTGGTAAAACCATACAAATATTAGCTCTACTAACTTATCTATTTGATAATAATAAAATTAATAATACTCTTCTCATAGTTCCAGCCTCTCTTATTGGAAACTGGATTGCAGAAAGAGATAAATTTGCACCATCTATTGATATATTTTTACTCAGAGATAAGGAGAGTGAAATCAGAAAACTCGATTTTACTAAAAAGGGATTATATTTAAGTACTTATAAAATGGTAGCATTGAGAGAGAGTATTCGAGAAAGAGAGTGGGATATTGTAATTCTTGATGAAGCTCAAGCTATTAAAAATCCTAATACAAAACAATCTAGATCAATAAAAGAATTAAATGCTAATAATAGAATTATAATGAGTGGTACTCCTATTGAGAATTCACTATTAGATCTTTACTCCCTTTTTGATTTCACTAACCCAGGATTACTTGGTTCTAAAAAAGAATTTAAGAATCTTATGAAGCAAATGGATGAGACTCCAAAGATTTATAGTGCTCTTAGAAATGTAATAAATCCTTTTATTTTAAGGCGACTTAAAACCGATAAAAAGATTATTAAAGATTTACCTCAAAAGATTGAGAGTGATTATTTTGTTCCTCTCTCTGCAAAGCAGGTAGTATTATATAATAAGCTTATTAAACAGATTGAAGATTCAATAAATGAAACGGATGAGGGAATTGCAAAAAAAGGACTTATACTATCATCAATACTCAAGTGTAAACAAATTTGTAACCACCCATCTCAGTATTTGAAAATTGATGAATATAAAGAAAAAGATAGTGGTAAATTTTTAGCACTAAAATTACTTGTTCAAACAATTTATGAGAAAAGAGAGAGAGTTTTAATATTTACACAATATAGAACTATGATAGAACCTATAATGAATTATCTTGAAGAACTATTAGGTCTACCAGGGCTTAGTATAGATGGTTCGGTATCTCCTGCCGATAGAACTAAAAGAGTAAATGAGTTTAATGGTGAGAAATATTATCCTTTCATGGTAATAACAATTAAAGCTGGTGGTACTGGCTTAAATCTTACATCGGCAAATCATGTTATACACTTTGATAGATGGTGGAATCCATCGGTTGAAAACCAGGCAACAGATAGAGCTTTTAGAATAGGTCAAAAAAAAGTTGTTAATGTCTATAAATTTATTTGCAAGGGAACAATAGAGGATAAGATAAATGATATTATAATATCAAAGAGTAAATTATCTTCTAAAATTATTGGAAAGAGTGAAGAATCTACTGTTTCTTGGATTAATAAATTAGATAATTCAGAGTTAATAAAACTATTTAAATACACCAAATAAGGAGGTAAAATTATGGATAAAAAGAAAACTTTTAATAGAGATTACTCACAATATAAGAGTATCAATATGGACACTCTTAGAGAAAAAAGTAAATTAGCTGCTAAGAGTGGCTATAATCCCGTTGAAATAAATTCTAAAGAAATTGCTACCTCTTGGTGGGCTAAACAGTGGAACTTAAATCTTGAAAGATATGCTGATTTTTATAGTCGAATTGGCCGTGGTAAACGCTATGTTAGATCTGGGGCTGTTATAGATTTGCAGATAGAGGAAGGTCTAATAAAGGCTAAAGTTCAAGGTTCTGATTGGAAACCATATAATGTGGTCATAAAGATTAAGCCTTTATCAAAAGAAAATAAAGAGAAAATCTACAAAATAGCAAATAATAAAATTGAATCTCTTGAATCCTTGGTACTTGGTGAATTTCCCCATGAATTATCAGAACTATTTAGTGATGAAAATTATGGACTATTTCCTACCCCTGATGAAATTGATATAAAATGTAGTTGCCCAGATTGGGCGTATCTTTGTAAGCATGCAGCTGCAACATTATATGGAGTTGGAGCTAGATTAGATGATGATCCACTTATGTTTTTTCTTCTACGCTCCATTGATTTTAATTTTATGTTACAAAAATCAATCGAAGAGAAGAAGAACTTAATGCTTAAAAATATAGGTGTAGTTAGTGAGAGAACAATTGAGAAAGATAAAGCTAAGCTTCTATTTGGTTTCTAACTTTAGTATTAGTCCTGCTAAATAGAGAGGTTTGTGATACTAATACGCCTGATAAAATCAAGGTGCAACCAATAATCAATCTAGGTGTAATATTCTCACCAAGTAATAAAACAGAAAAGATAGTACCAAAGACTGCTTCCATGCTCATTATTATTGCAGATGTAGTATCCTCTAAAGTTTTTTGGCAGGTGCTTTGCATAAAAAAGGCAAGGGCTGTTACAATTATACCTAGATAAAGTATTTCTACAATATTATGCAATCCAATATTAAATATTGTTGTATCATTACTAAGAGCAACTAATAAAATAGATAAAACAGATGCAACAATCATTTGTATTGTTACAAATAGCTCTATATCATATTTTTTTGCAAACTTTCCTGAAAAGAATACATGAAATGCAAAACCAAATGCACATATTAAATTTAATGAATCACCTTTACTCAGGGTAAAATTACTTGTAAGAGATAATATTCCAATTCCAATTATTGAGAGAAAAGCGCCTAGAAACCCTGATAAATCAACTCTAATCTTTGTTACTCCCCAAACTATAAAGGGAACAATAATTACATTTACTGATGTTAGAAATGCATTATGAGATGGAGATGAATATTTTAGGCCATAGGTCTGAAAGGCAAATGATAGAAACAGAATAATTCCTAATAGAGTTCCTGATAATATACTTGATTTATCAATTCTTACTAATTTCTTAAAATTGAATATTAATAATATTATTGATGCAATTACAAAACGAGTCGCTAAAAGTGAAATAGGAGATAGGCTTAGTAGTAAAATATCAGTTGCTACAAAACCACTACCCCAGATAATTGCAACTATAACTAATCCAAGTAAATGTGTGTTAATATTTTTCATTTTTATCTCTTTGTGCTTATAAAATAATTTTAAAAAACATAACACTTACAATAGAAACTAACAATACATATCTATATATATTCCAGTATTTCCCATAAATTATTAATTAGATGGAAGCTATCATTATTAAAGGATATTTGAGTATTTTTATAGGATAGAGCAATCATATTAGCACTAAGGGCAGCCTCAATTCCACTCTCAGCATCTTCAATTACAATTGAATATTTAGGACTCTCATCCATTAATGATGCAGCTAATAAAAAGACTTCAGGATTTGGTTTTGAATGTTTAATCATATTGCCATCGACAATAACATCAAAATAATCCTCTAGACCAATTTTATTCAATATAAACTTAGCATTCTTGCTAGAGGAACCTACTGCCATTTTTATTTTTCTTCTTTTTAATTCAAATAGAATATTAAGAACTTCTGAGGAAACATAGCTTTCATCCATTCTTTGTAAATATTTAATATAAAATTCATTTTTCATTGAAATAGATTTCTCTATTTCCTCATCACTTTCTTCTTTTTTATTTGCCTCTAATATTATTTGATAACTTTCTCTCCTTCCAATTCCTCTAAGTCTTTCATTTAAAGATTTATCAAAATAGAGTGATTTTTTATTACACAATTTTCTCCATGCTCTATAATGAAATTCATCGGTAGAACATAGAACGCCATCTAAATCAAATATTACTGCACTCATAGATTTAATCCTTTTTTATTAAATATTTCCCCTCATTTTCAAAACTAAATTTTCTATCATATATATAAATAGAGTGAACTCCCCTAGCTCTAATAATTATGGCCTCATGAGAAATCTTAAAAGAAAATCTTATTGATCTAAAATTAATATTAAAGGAAAAACTATTCCATATCTTAGGTAATATTGGTGATATTGAAATATGATTATCTTTTATTGAGAAAGAGGCAAATCCTAAAATTAATGCCATGTAGGTACCACCCATATTAGCACTATGGATTCCATCACCACTATTACCTTGAGAATTCTCTAAATCTAAATATGCACTATTTCCAAAATACTTTAATGCCTCATCAACTTTATTTAATTTAGCATAAGCAATTGAGAATATAGCCCTTGAGAGGGACGAATCATGTGTTGTTATAGCCTCATAATATTTAAGAGAATTTAGTCTATTTTCCTCATCACTATATTGAGGATAAAGACATTGAGCTAGTATTACATCAGCTTGTTTGCATACTTGATGACGGTATAAACACAGTGGATGATAATGCAATAGTAGTGGATAGTTTTCTTTAGGGGTATTCTTAAAATCCCAAATAGGTTTTTCTAAAAAATTATCATCTTGCTTAGATATCCCAAGTTTTTTATCAAATGGTAAATACATATTAAGCATAGCTTTATTAATTAAAGATTTCTCACAATTTTCAATTTCAAAATCTAATTCTTTAGAAATAGATAATAAATGTTCAAAATCATATTTAGCACAAATATTGGTATAGTAGTTGTTTGAGACTATTGCACTATATTCATCAGGACCTGTTACATCATGAATCATAAATTTATCATCATAGAAATTTCCAACATCTAAAAATAATCTACAAATTTCAAGAAGCATTATAAGGCCTTTATTAATCATGAAGACTTTATCACCACTAATTTCATAGTATTGAATGATTGCATGAGCTATTGCTCCATTAATATGATATTGAGAAGATCCTCCTGGAAAATATCCAGAACACTCAACACCATTAATTGTTCTCCAAGGATAAAGAGCTCCCTTTTTATGTCCCATTCTTAGTGCATTCTCTTTTGCAAGAGATAGAGTTCTCCATCTAAAATCTAATAGTTTTTTGCTCTCCTCATAATCACAAAGACTAAAGAATAATTGGACATACATCTCAGTATCCCAAAAATAATGACCCTCATAGCCTTCTCCACTAAGACCTTTTGCTCCAAGATGAGAGAACTCATCCTGTGTTGAAGACATCTTTAGTGAGAAAAAATTATAGTTCATAGCCCTCTCAAGTAGTTTATCGCCATCAATACTTAGGCCCACAGAATCCCAGAATTTATCCATATATTCTGTTTGCTCTTGCATCAAGGTTTTAGAACTTACACCCTTATAGGTTTCAATTAGCTTTTCTATATCACTTTCAACACAAGTACTTCTCAAGCTATCTATTAGATATACTCTTTTATTTAGATTAACATTAATATTTGCCTCAATATCAAAGGTAATTGTACTAGTAATTAAATCTACTGTATTTTCTATATTCTGCTCTTTAATAGCATCAAAGCTTCTAACCTCTTGATTTGCAGCTATCTCTAACTTGCTATTTTTTGTACTAGAGAGAAGTATAAAAGTATCCCTGTATTTAATTGCCTTTTGATTAATCATTGATTTAAAGGCCGAAGATGAGGCTCTAGGATCTCCCTCTTTAAATGAATTTAATACATTCGTATTAATTCCCAAAATTACTTTTAAAGTACAATTAAAATTGAGAGAAAAACTATAATCCATTAAAATGATATGTTTTTGATTAAATGGAATAACTCGTTTTGCCTCAACTGTTAAGACCTTAGTATCAGATAATCTATATTTAGTAATTCTATAGCTAGATGCCTCCCTCATATTTAATTCCATATGATGAGATATAATCATATCTCTATCTAACTCAAGAGGTTTATCATCAACAATAAATTTTAAAACTTGGGTATCAAGAACATTAAGCATGACTTGTTTTTTATTAATAAAGCCAAATAGAGGCTCCGCTTGAGGCATATCTATGATATCATAAAACCCATTTATATAAGTTCCCCTAACGCCACCTAACTCTTCAATACAACCCCTAACTCCAATATAACCATTTGCAAGATGAAAAACAGTTTCATTGCATCGCTCTTTTTCATCACAATCTGCTACCATTTCAATTTCATATTTATATTTATTCATATATTTCTCACAATTTTGTAGCTCTATTAAACATCTCTGTTTAACCTTTAACAGCACCAGCTGTTAATCCTTCAACTAATCTTCTTTGGAAAATATAGATAAGAATCAATAGAGGAATTGTTACTATAACAGATGCTGCCATAATCTCGCCAAAAGGTTCTTGTCTTGCAATTGTTCCACTAAATAGTGCCATAGCAACAGGAACGGTTCTTGCAGTTGAATCAATAGATGTAAAGGTCAGAGCAAAAAGATATTCATTCCAAGCAGCTATAAAGGCAAGTAAACCTGTTGTTACCATTGAGGGAACTGCAAGTGGTATGAGAATCATATAGAAAGACTGAAATGCTGTAGCTCCATCTACTTTAGCTGCCATCATAAGTGAATCAGGTATTCCTTTAAAAAAGGATGTCATTACCCAAATTGTAAAAGGAAGTGTGAATAACATATAGGATAAAATCATAGCAACAATTGCATTGATATTAAATTTTGTTATTACTGCATATAAGCCTGTTAATACAGAAATTTGAGGAAACATTGTCATAGATAATATTAAATATAGGCTGACAGTTTTTCCTTTAAATCTTAACTTTCCAAGTGCAAAGGCCGCAAAAGATCCAACTATTAAACAAATAAGTGTAACAGAAAGAGATACTATTGCTGAGTTCTTTATCCCAAGCAAAAATGTTGGATTATGGAATACTGCACTATAATTTGCAAGACTAAATGATGGTGTCTTACTACTGGGATCTCTAGGAATAAAGGTAGCAGGAGTCATCATTAATTGAGATTCAGTTTTAAATGAGGTCACAATGGTCCAATAAAATGGGAATACCAAATAGATAAACATTATTACTACTAAAATCCAGAAAGCAATTCTACCGGCTTTTGTTTTTTTACTTCTCATTTCCAATACCTCCTGAAATTCTAGTGTAGAGCAAGATAAATATTAGTATAATTACAAATATGACTACACTTGCAGCAGATGAATATCCCATAGCCTTATTATCGATTAATTGATAATAGGCAAAGGATGCCATAGAATAACGTTTTTGAGCAAATACAATCTGGAATAGGTCAAATACTCTAAGAGCATCAAGAGTTCTAAATACAAGTGCTACTACAACTGTATCTTTAACTAATGGTAGTGTCATTTTCCAGAATCTCTGAAAAGCATTACAACCATCTATTTCAGCCGATTCATATATAGCTGATGGAATAGTTTGTAGTCCTGCCATAATTAATAGAGCCATAAATGGTGTAGTTTTCCAAACATCGATTGCTATCATAGCCCATACTTGGGTCGATGAAGATGTCAAAAATGGGAATTGACCATTTGTCCAGCCAAAAATTTGAGATATTACATTGATTATTCCTACACGAGTTGATGCAAACATCCACTCCCACATTCTTGAAGAAACTGCTGTTGGTATAGCCCAAGGTACTAGCATAGCAACTCTCAAACCTCCCCTAAATGGGAAGTTTTGTACCATAATTAATGCTATTGCCATTCCAAAAATGGTTTCTAGCAACACTGAAATAATTGTAAAACTAACAGTATCTTTTATGGATAGTACAAATGATGGATCACTTGCACCTAGTACATAATGATTATTAAAGAAATTGAATTGAGATATCTCTTTATACCTATTAGGCTTTCTAGGAAGTATATCGATGGGATCCTCATATATTTTTTCTCCAGTTTTCTCATCAACTACCTGAACTCCTGATTCATCAAAAAGAGGTTCAAGTTTCATAATTTTTAGAGATAGTAGTTTTTTATAATTGTCTAATCCTACATTCTCCGTTTCAATACTACTTGCAAATGTTTTGTTTGTAATACTCGTATTAAAAACACTTATTAAAGGATAAAAAGCAATAAGAAATAAAAGTATAAATGAAGGAAGTAACAATATCATAGCGAGCTTTTGCTCTTTTTTAAGTAATCGATGTTTACTCATAATTTTACCTTTGATTTGCATAGGAAGAATAAAAAGGTACCTTTAAGTTTTAAAGATACCTTTTTAATGTGCTAAATATTAATTAATCCATGATATCTTCAATATCTAGTTTAATATTTCTAACAGCTTTAGTACCTGATTGTTTACCGGCTAAAGCATCATGTACTTCACTAAAGAATACCTTAGATACCTCAGCATATTTAGGAGCAGTTACTGTTGAAGGACGAGCAACGGCCTCAGTAAATACATCATATAAACTACCAAAGAATGGAGTTGCACTTAAAACATCACTATCTTTGTATAAACTCATGATAGTTGGGTTCATTGAACCAACAATAGCTCTTGTTTTTTGTTGTTCATAATCAGCTAAGAAGAATAAAAGATCTGCGGCTTCTTTTTTATGTGCTGAATATTTTGAACAAGCTAATTGCCATCCACCAAGTGCTGCTGCACCATGGCCACTATCACCAGCTGGAAGAGGAGCTACATCAAATTTACCCATTATCATAGAGTCTTTTGAATTACCCAAAGAATAAGCATAAGGCCAGTTTCTCATGAAACAAGCGTTCCCACCTTGGAACATATTTCTTGCGTCTTCTTCACCAAAGCCTAATACACCATCAGGAGAGATATTTCCAACCCAACTAGCTGCCATATCAATTGCAGAAGCTGCCTTAGCATTATCAATTGAGATAGTACCATCAGGTTCAACTATGGAACCACCACCGTTTGAATATACCCACTCTAGTGCATCACAGGTTAAACCTTCATAGGAGTTTCCTTGCCAAACGTAGCCCCAGAAGTCCTGATTACCAGCATCTCTTTCGCCCATTTGTATTGTCTTTGCCATCTCTGTTAGTTCCTTCCATGTTTTTGGAGGTGCACTATAGCCATATTTTTTCAATAGGTCTGTTCTGTAGTACAATAAACCAGCATCAGTAAACCATGGCATTGCAACTAATTTTCCATCAACTGTATTATTTTGAACAATGGATGAGAAATGATCTGAGGTATATTCTTTTGCACCATATTCATTTAAATCAAGAAGGTGTTCTGCAATATCACCAGGCCAGATAACATCAATTTGATACAAATCTACTGCACTTGATTTTGCTTCAAAATATTGAAGATATAATCCCAAACGATCTGTTGATAAATCAGGTGTTTCAAGACACTCAACTTCAATATTTGGATGCATTTCCATATAAATATCTGCTGCATCCTTAACTAATTGTAATTCTTGTCCTACAGCTCCAGCTGCAACAACAAGTTTGATTTTTTCGGATGAACTAGCCATTTTTTCTTGATTAGCCATCTCTTGAGTACCATTTGCAAATACACTCATCATAGCAATACAAATTGCTGTTGAACATAATGTAATTTTCTTTAATAACTTCATAAAATTTCTCCTTTTTTATCTATTATTAATATTCTATTTTGAACTCTCCCTCTCTATTAAATAAGGTTTTATTTCTTCCTGAACTAACTCTTCAACATCCCCTTTGCTAATAAGATCCTTTATTCGCTTAATTGCTTTTTTACTAATTTCTTCTCTAGGTTGATGAATTGTTGTAATAAAAGGAGGCAAAAGTCTGCTATAATAACTATCATCAAAACCGACAACCTTGATATCATTTGGAACATCTATTCCAACTGATTTAAGAGCTTGTATCACACCAATCGCAAGTACATCTGCTTGTGCAAATATTGAATCACAGGATTTTATGATATCTAGGTGATTGAGTGTAAACTCATACGCAGTTGCAACATCACATTTGATTTCAAATATGAGATTCTTATCAACACTGAGATTTTGATTGCTATAGGCTTTTATAAATCCATCAGTTCTATCATCATATTCACTTCCAATGTTTGGAGAGCTTCTAAGTAACAAGGTCTTTCTACAATTCTTCTCAATTAAATGTTGAGCAGCTATATATCCACCATAAAAATTATCACTTATAAAGTAATCAAGGCGTTTTAAATCTGTAAACTTTGGAGCAAAATGCACCTGAACAGCCGGAATATCATAGGTATTTAAAGCCTTTAAATCATCGGGTGTTACCTGGGTGTGTAAAAATAGAAATCCATCTATTTTATTTTCTTTTATCAATCTAATGGCATTACTCTCATGTGTGTGAGTATTAATAGCCTCAACTTGAATTGTATCCATTTGTAATCTTTCTAACTCATGACGAAGATTGATAAAAAGAGAATCAATGTAGGACCTAGATCCATCAAAATCGAGACTCTCTTGATACACTAATCCAATTAGACCTGTCTTTTTTGTAGATAAACTCTTTGCACTATTATTTGGTACAAAGCCTAACTCATCTGCTATTTTCTTAACTCTTGTTCGAGTTGCTACTGAAATTCTAGTATTATTATTTAAACATCTTGAAACAGTAGAGGTACTAACCTCTGCTATCTTAGCAATATCTTTTATTGTTACGGACATCTATATTCTCCCAAAGTTGTGCAATCGGTTGCTCAACATATTTAGTATAACACTAACCTTTTAGAAGTCAATTAATAGCCTATGAGATTTAATAATAATATTTTAAAGATGTTACAAATTAATTATCTTTATAATTCTTAATTACATATATTATAATGAATTAATTTAATTTATAAATTATATATTATTCAATTTTATAAAATTAGGAAAATTAAATAATTACCCTATTGAATATTATTAACATAAACATAGATTTACTAGTTTTAATATATACAAACGTTTGCACAAATGTTGCACAACATTTAATAGGGATTTTTTTGAAAAAATAAATACAAATTAGATATTAACTTGTATTTATTTCTATTATTCTCTTGTTTATTTATGATGCTAATAGAATCTCACATATGCTATCAAAGAGATCTCTATCAAGATCTAGAGAATTTAGGGCACTAATTGCTTGCGTAATATTTTTATTAGAAACTCTTTTGTAAATTACATCTTTTAGTTCAATCTCAATTTGAGCCCTATCTAATAGCGCAAACAAATCATCATCAATAGACCTATTAACAAGGTGTGAGTATTCACTAAATTTTACACAAATAGTATCTTCAACACTAATGTCTTTTAATATTACTCCCAACTCCATTTTTGTTTCATCATAAAAACCACAATGGTTACATTTTTTATCATTACACAAAACATTGATTTCAGAGTTAGATATTCCAACAAAGACAATCTTATAATCTCTTTTTTGTGGAATTAATGATAAATTGCCTTCTGCCTTTTTAATAATAAATTCCCGATTATCCCAATCATTTATAAACAGGGTCTTAACAAAATCATTATCTTTATAGGAATCACTAATTCCATCATCCTCATAAAGTGTGAATTGATTATTATCACCCATAAATACTCTAATACTAAATTCAGATGGATTTCTATAAGCTCTCTCTTCATCACTAAGAACTATTATATTTCCCTCTTTAACTAAAACAGGAAGAGTTTCAATATCTCTAAACATATTAATAACTCTATCACCACTATAATATCTAGAGCTAAATAAATCATAATAGTTACCCTTAGGTAGATATACCTTTGCTTTTCCCATTAGTAAATTTTTATTCATTTTATTTACTATGGGAGAGACTATCATAGAGGTTCCAAAATAATATTGTCCCTCAGCCTCATATGCTCTCTCATCATCCTCATTATAATAATACATAGGCCTGATGAGTGGCATATCTTCACTGTATGATAGATAGTTCATGGTATATAGATATGGAATTAATTTATGGCGAAGTCTTAAAAAATCACTCATTATTCTATTAGTTTCTCTCTCATACCGCCAAGGTTCCTTTGAGGTAAATAAACTATTTGAACAGTGCAATCTATTTATTGGAGAAAATACGCCATATTGATACCATCTAATTTCTAACTCATCATCTTTATAACCTCTCATATGGCCACCGATGTCGTGGGACCACCAACCATAACCTATATTAGTAGAAGCTATAGTAAATTTAGGTTGAAAAGCTAAACTTTCCCAGGAAATAATTGTATCTCCTGAAAAACCGATTGGGTATCTATGAGAGCCAGGTCCTCCATAGCGAGAGAATATTAGAGCTCTATTTGAATTCTTCTTATTAGCTTCAAATCTAGTTAAATTAAGAGATACGAGAGGATCTAATCCCTCAATCTTTGAGGATTTTCCTTGTTGCCAATCAATCCACCAAAAATCAACTCCATCATTTTCTAGAGGTGTTAAGATTTTCTCTTGAAATTTATCAAGAAATTCTTTATCACCGGCATCAAATAGAATAGTTTGAGCACTTGATGGATCTATTCCAACACTCTTTGCTAATTCAGCATAATTGGTTTCAAAGGCTCTAAGTCCATCGGAGGGATGATCATTTAAGCTTACCTTTAATCCTCTTTTATGTAGCTGATCTAAAAATTCTTTAGGATTAGGAAATAATTCTTTATTCCAAGTATATCCACTCCAACCTGTTCCAAAACGAGGATCTATATCTACTAGATGCCAGTCCATATCAATTACAGAAACAGAAAGAGGAATGTTATTTTCTGAGAACTTATCCATTAGTGCTAAATAACTCTCACTAGTATATTTATAATATCGACTCCACCAGTTACCAAGTGCATATCTAGGAATCATAGGGGTTTTACCAGATATAAAATAATAATCTTTTAGTCCAAGTCTATAGTTATTACCATAGCCAAAATAATAAATATCTTTGTTTCCTTTTTCACGAGGTTTAATAAAATCGTCAACTAATAAATTTGATGAAGAATCATCAAGAACTGCATAGCCTGAAGTAGAAAATAGTCCATCATCTAGCTCACATTCCCCATCTACCTCATCAAGTGTTCTTGTAGTGCCTCCAAGATTTTCTATTTTATCACCATATCTCCAAATATTTTGTGTTATATTTAATGCATTTTTTAATAAAATAGATAAAGAGGATGGACTAAAGTCCTCCCCACTAGTTTCAAGAACTAGAGAATTGGTATAGACGTATAAAAAATCATCTTTTAATTCACACCTAAAATTACATTCTCTATAACCTCTGTTAACAACCATCAAAGTTTTTTCATCAACAAATTTTTTATTCTTTGAATATTCAATTCTAAGGAGTTTATCACTAATGATTGATATTCTAACACTCTTATAGGTAATAGTATTTTTATAAACTTTATATTGTGACATTATACCCTCTTTTGTTTAAGCTATATTTAATACTAAATAGTTTAACGATAAACGTCAAGAAATATTTTATTTCTTTTCCCTTTGACTTAAAAGATATAATATTAAATAATAAAGTCCTTAGAAAGGATAAAAAATGGGTATAAAAGAAATTGCTGAAATAGCTGGTGTAAGCCCTATGACAGTATCTAATGTTATAAATAAAAGATATTCAAAAGTTTCAGAGGCTACAGTTGAAAAGATTAATAAGATAATTGTGGAAAGTAATTATGTTCCAAATCTATCTGCTAGAACACTGAGTGCTCAAACTTCTAAAATTATTGCTCTAATCGTTCCTAGAAATGAATGTGAAGAAAGTAGTAATTTTTTCTCAGACCCATACATTTCTCAAATGGTTGGAATACTAGAGACAAGCCTACGTGCAAGAGGCTATTTTGCAATGATTAGATCCGTAACCTCTAGTAAAGAGATTTTAACTTTTCTAAATAACTGGAAAATAGATGGTGCTATTTTCATCCTTCCAAATGGCAAGAAACAATTGAATTCAATTGTTAAAAATCTTCAAATTCCATCTATTTTCATGGACTCTTATACAGATAATAGTAAAGTTTGTACAATTAATATTGATGATTATAAGGGTGGCTATATTGCAACAGAATATTTGATAAAAAAAAACCATAAAAATATTGCACTTGCTTCTCCTCAAAATCCAACAACACCATTAATTGAACAAAGATATATGGGATATATTGAGGCTTTAAAGGACAATGATATTAGATTTAATAAAGAATTATTAATTAGATGTGATATAAGCTATGAAGAGGGACTTAGAGTTGGTGAAATATTGAAGGATAAAAAAGATATTAGTGCAGTATTTTGTACCGCTGATATAATTGCCCTTGGTATTATTGATAAACTTAGAGAATATAATATAAGAGTACCTGAGGATTTTTCTGTTATAGGATATGATAATTTGACTTTCTCAAAATATGGATATCCAAAGATAACTACAATTGATCAACATATTGAAGAAAAAGGTGCTATGGCAATTGAACTATTATTTGATAGAATAAATAAAACAAATTTCTTAAACAATAAAATCTGCGTTGATGTTGAGTTAGTTGAAAGAGATTCTGTAAAAGAACTATAAATTAATAATGCCCTTTTCAGGGCATTATGTATATCTCTTATTCTTGATAATCTAAGCAAGCTCTATTTGCTGTATATGGTCTAACATAAGTATTTGCAACCTCAACATGAGATGGGTGGATACTATAACCTTTCTTTGATTCTTCATTATCAAATTCAGTTACAAGAGCCATTTCATGAGTTGTTCCTTTTAAAGGTTTTGCAACAAATGTAATTGATAGTAATCCAGGTACCTTGCCTTTTAAACCCTCAAGATTCTTTTTCATATTAGCTTTAAGAGATGCTTTCTCTTCTTCTGCTACACTTTCTTTAAAATTCCACATAACGATATGTCTAACCATTTCTAACTCCTATTGATTGTTATATTATATATTTAATACACAGAATAAAAATATTCAATAGAAAGTAAACTATATGATTCTATTTTGTATTTTAAATTTTGTATTAATGCACTTTTTTCTTTCTTTATTGACTGAGCATTAAATTTTATGTGTAATTTATAAATTATTTAAAGGTATAGAAAAATGGAACCCGATAGAACATATATTTTAAGTGACATGAGAGTTAAAGAGGCAATTTATAAAATGTCACTTCCTGTAGTTTTTGGTATGATGGTACAAGTATTATATAATCTCGTTGATACTTGGTTTATTGGAATGATTGGGGATGCAAATCAATTAGCAGCGGCTAATATTGCCTCTCCTGTTTTTATAATACTAATGGCACTTGCTAACATTGTTGGAACAGGTGCTGCATCATATATTTCTAGATGCTTGGGTATGAAAAATAAAGATGAGGCAAATAAAACCTTATCAACAGGTCTTCTTCTCTGTGTAATAATTGGTGCAGTTATTAGTATAATTGGATTATTTTTTTTAAAGCCTTTTGTAATTCTACTTGGAGCATCTAGTGAGGTTTTTCCTTTTGCAAGGGACTATTCAATTATAATGATTGCTTGTTCTATAATAGTTATATCTAATTTTGCAATTGGTCAATTAATGAGAGCAGAAGGTGCTGCTATGCAATCAATTGTTGGTATGATGATTGGAACAGTAGTCAATATTATATTAGATCCTATCTTTATTTTTGCCCTAAATATGGGAATAAAGGGAGCTGCTATTGCAACAATATTAGGAAATGTTTCTGCACTAATTTACTATTTTTACTTCTATAAATCAGGTAAATCAATTCTAAAATTTAGTTTCAAAAATTTGAAAGTTGAAAAAACTGTTTATAAAGAAATATTTAAAATTGGTATTCCTGCAACCCTTAGTCAGATACTAATGAGTATTGCCCTAATTATTTGCAATAACTTGGCATCAGATTATGGAACTAATGCCCTTGCAGGAATTGGAGTTTCAACAAAGCTTATTTACATCGGTACTTTTATTTTTATGGGATTTGGAGCGGGAACACAACCTCTTGTTGGCTATAATTATGGTTCAAAAAACTTTAGTAGAGTTAAAGAGATAATTAGAGAGGGCATAAAAATAACAGAAACTATAGGAATAATATTAACTATACTCTTCTATTTTATAGCGCCTCTATTAGTTTCACTATTCACTCCCATTGAAGATATAGTTTATTGGGGAACTCGGGTACTAAGAATTCAGATTTTACTATTCATAGTAGTAGGTCCTCAGATGATAGCAAATACTTCAATTCAAGCTTTTGGAAAAGGACGTGAGGCTCTGTTTATATCAGTTGCAAGACAAGGGCTTCTATTTATTCCCCTACTATTTATATTAAATCATTATGCAGGTTTTACAGGATTATTATTGGCCCAGCCTATAGCAGATTTTCTAACTAGTATTATTGCCTTAGGCATACTTATAAAAATAATTAAAAAGGAAACATTAACTTTTGAAAAAAAGTGTTAATACTTTTTATTTTATTTTTGATCTCTTTTTTAATAGAGATTTATAGGTAACACTCATTAGTACTAATAGAATTATTAAATAAATTGGTAATAAAGATATTGTTATGTAATTTGCAATTAAACCAAAGATTGGTGGCATAAGAGCAGCTCCTATATAGGCACTTGCCATCTCTACTCCAATTATAGCTTGAGATTCTTCTGCTCCAAAATTAGTTGGAGTTGAATGAATTATGCTTGGATAAATTGGAGCACAACCAAGTCCTATTATTATAAAACCGAAGAATGTAAAAATATTTGCAAAAGGCAGTACTATTATCATTATTCCCATTGCTATAATTGCAAATCCTGATTTAATCATTTGCCTATCATTTAATTTAAATGTAACAAAGCCACTGATAGCTCTACCAACAGTAATTCCAAAGAAAAATAGTCCCGCAAAACTTGCAGCTCTCTCTGCACTTATTCCACGATTTAATACGAGATAACTAGATGCCCAAAGACCCGTAGTTTGCTCTATTGCACAATAGGCAAAGAAAGATATCATAACTTCCAATACACCAGGTATGGCAATTATTTCTTTTAATTTTAATGGCCTAAAATTTTTCTTATCCTCAGATTTATCACTTCCATTCCCCTTTCCTTTTCCATTATTCCAAAGAGGATAAGAGAGTACTAATACAAGTGTTAGTGCCACTTGTATATAAAATACATATCTATAACCTTGATTCCATCCATAATTAGATGTAAGTGCATAACTCATGAAAAGTGGTCCCGTTGTAGCACCTATTCCCCACATACAGTGAAGCCAACTCATATGGTGGCTTTTAAAATGAAGTGCTACATAATTATTCAATGCGGCATCAACCGAACCTGCCCCTATTCCATAGGGAATTGAAAATATACACAATGCATAAAAACTTGAACTCATAGAAAATCCAAATAAAGCTATTGCAGTAGTTGCTACACTAAAAATTGTAACAAGAGCTGTATTATATTTCTTTGTTAATCTATCTGATTGAAGAGATGAGACTACAGTTGATCCTGCAATAATCAATTGCAAAATTCCCGCATAGGAAAGTGGAACTTGCATTTGGGTATACATAGTTGGCCAGCCAGCACCTAATAAACCATCAGGAAGTCCTAAACTAATAAAAGAGAGATAAATAATTGCAAGAAGTAATGAAATCATTTTATAAGTCCTTTGGTGTGTAGTATTCTTGAATTATACCTTCAATAATACTATATTTCTATCATAAAACAACTTTTTTATATGAATAAATAGTCAAGGAGTAAAATGTGAGTATTTCTAAATGTAGTATTGAGATAGGTAATAATCATCAAGAATTAAATCACCATGGAAAATCATCATTTCCTATAGCTGCATATAAAGACTCATTATACAGAGATTCTGTTCCTTGGCATTGGCATGAAGAAATTGAAATACTTGTTGTAACAGGTGGTAAATTAGTTATTAATGTTGGTAATGAAAAATATATAATTAAAAAAGGAAATGGAATATTTATTAACTCAGAATCACTTCATTCTGTATTTAAATACAAGAGTGAAATAGGTGAATTAAAGTCTATTGTTTTTCACCCACGCCTAGTTGGTGGTAATAGCGATAGCATTTATTATAGTAAATATCTTGTTCCTATACTAAAAGATTTATCGCTTAATCATATGCTAATTGAAACCTCTATTGAGTGGCAAAGGGAAATAATTGATAGTGTTTTAAAAATTCACTCAATCTGTACAGAGGCAAACAGTGGCTATGAATTTGAAGTTAGAAATATAGTTTCATCACTTATGTTTAATATATTTAGCCATAAAACAAGTAATAGCCAAATTCCATCTCAGAAATCAATAAGAGATGCAAAAAGGTCTAAGATTATGCTAAATTTTATTAGCAATCATTACAGTGATAATATAAGTGTGAAAGAAATAGCACATTCATCAAATATCAGTGAATCAGAGGCACTTAGATGCTTTAAAAATACAATTGGTACAACTCCTATGCAATATGTTATTAACTACAGATTACAAAGGGCTAGTGAACTTTTGATCTATTCATCATTAAAGATAATTGACATTTCACTAGATTGTGGATTTGGAGAGTCTAGTTACTTTTCTAAAAAATTTAAAGAAAAATACCAAACAAGTCCCGAGAGATATAGAGAAAGCTATAAGAGTATTTAATTATAATATAGATCCAGGTTTTATATTTTCAGCATTTTTAGCACTATCTAGAATGGCTTCATTAATACTATCACTAAAACTTTTATTATTCAAAACATTGTGTGTTAATGAGGCTGCAAAGGTATCTCCGCAACCAATTGTATTAACTACATTTTTAGCTTTGATTATATCAAATTCTAAACATTTATTATCTAGGTAGCACCAAATAGGATTAAGGGCTGCTGTTATTACACATTTAATGCCATATCCATCATAGAGTTCTTTCATCTTAGATACGACTTTATCTCTATATTGATTACTAGGGGCAGCCTCATCAACTTCTTCATTAAAAAATGTTTTCATAAATTCACTTAGATTTGGTTTAATTACATCAGGAGAATATTTAATAGAATTAATTAAATCATCACCTTTTAAATCTAGCAGTACAAATTTATTTAACTCTTTAGCTCTTTTTACAAAATATGGATAGAGTTCTTTATAATAGCCACTAGCCTTTGTACCACTAATAATTAATGCATCAAAGGAGGAAATATTTTCTTCAAATATACTCATGATTCTAAGTACATCACACTCCTCTACACAATCAGCTTCTTCAACTAATTCTGTAGTACTATCCTTATTTATAATCGTTGTACAGGTTCTATTTCGTGTATGCTTTGCAACTGTATATAATAATTTAATATTATCCCTTTCACATAAATCTATCATTTCTTTAGTTGAGTTATAACCAAGATGAGTTAATAGATTTGTTTCACTACCTTTTTGATTTAAAACACGAGATACATTAACGCCCTTTCCTGATGCATCAAATAATACATCTTTAGCTCTATTTACCTCTCCCTCTTTAAAAGAGTCAAAAATCATTGTTCTTTGAAATGTTGGATTTAAACAAACTACTAATACACGTGCCATATAATTCTCCTATCTAAGATTCATTTCAGATGCAACTTTTATAACAGTTTTAGGGTCATCAGTCATAACAGCATCAACACCCATTTTAAATAGTCTTCTCATCTCATTTTCTTCATTGATAGTCCAAACCATGATAACAGCATCTCTTTTATGCATTGCTTTGACAAAAGAAGGTGTTATTAGTTTGATTCCATATTGCCCCACAGGTACTTGGAAGATTATTTTTCTTCCCTTAGATAGTTGTTTGGGAAGAATGTGCAATTTCTGTTTTATAAGAATACATAGTACTTCAATAGTTGTTATGCTAGTTAAAATATCTGGTGCGATTTTTCTAACAGATTTTAGATTTGTAAGATGAAATGATGCACAACACACCCTATGCTCAGCATGGTGTTTTCTAACGATTCTAATAAATTCTTCAACTATTCCAGACTGTTTAGTTTTTAAATCAATATTAAATCTTTGATTAGGACACTCTATTAATGCATCTTCAAGGCTACATAGCTTTATGCCTTTTCCTCTAAATGGAAATGTTTTACCACCATCTTTGCTAAAGGTATATCCTGCATCATATTTTAATAACTCTTCATAGGTGTGTTCTTCAATAGTACCTGTACCATCAGTATTTCTATCAAGAGTGCTATCATGCCAAATTACAATTACATTATCTGAACTAAGGTGAACATCAGTTTCAACTACATCTATTCCCATTTTTACAGCTGATAAAAAAGCTGGTAGAGTATTTTCTGGAAAGTTTTTACTGTCTCCTCTATGCGCAACAACACGAGGCATTGGATTTAAATATCCTTCATTCATAAAGCTAGGTCTCCTAAATCAAATGTAATAAATTATATATTTTTGTATTTGGCTATTTTTGAAACTTTGAAAAATAACTTTTCTATTCTTTTTACTTCACTCTCTGTTAATTGAGCTCTCTCAAAAACATCTTTTAATAAAGTGGTTGTCCACTGTTTTTCCAGATCTTGTTTGAAATAACCAATAGTATCAAGATTTTCCATAGAATCAACTACTGCCTTATTAACTCTTTCTTTTGTAACAGGAGTGTTTTCAACTGGAAAAGGTTTCAATCTATTATAAAGATTGTATGTAATTATTTGAACAGCTTGAGATAAATTTAAGGATGGAAATTTATCACTTGTTGGAATTGTAACAATTTGGGAACAACTATTTACCTCATCATCTGTTAGTCCACTAGACTCACGTCCAAAGACAATAGAAACAAGTCCATCTCCCATCATTGATACTTTTTCACACAATTGTTCAGGACTTAGATAATCACTTTTTCTAAACTTTCCTCTACGGCGAGTTGCCCCAACACTATAAATAGATGTGGAGAGTGCTTCATCAAGAGTTTTATAAACAACTCTATTTTCCCAAATATCACTTGCATGAAGAGCTAGTGTTCTAACTCTATTTTCATCATATGTAGTATCACTTACTAATACTAATTTACTAATTCCCATAGTCTTCATAGCTCTACAGACACTTCCGATGTTTGCACCGTCTTGAGTTTGAACTAAAACTATCTGAATTCTGTCTAGATTATCGCTTTCTTTCATAAGAAAGTAATAACAGATATTGAAGATTTTTAATAGCTAGTTTATTATAAAATAATGAAACAAAATGGAAGTAAACCGATTATCGATAAATTTACAGAATCAAGTAAATCTATCAAGACACTAACTATAGTAGTATCAATATTTTTAATACTACTTTGTATGAAAGTTGCAAAGACTGTTATGATACCCATTGCCTTCGCAATTTTCATTATGCTTATTCTTTATCCACTTCTTGAGAAAATGGATAAATTAGGGTTACCTTCATGGTTTAGTAATATGCTAGGCCTAGTTCTGTTTCTAACATTCATTGTCCTTTTAGGGTGGCTATTATTCATAATAATTCAAACACTAATTGTAGGATTACCTGCTTATGCAAATAAAGTCACAATGATTGATAAGATATTAACTGAAAAACTTGCTGATGTATTGAATTTACAACAGGGTGAGACAGTTTTATCTGGTTTACAAATTGATTGGCTTAACTTTGCATTATCTAGTCTTTCAAATATTTCATCACAATTTGCTACCATTATTAAAAACATCTTATTGATTACACTATTTCTATTTTTTCTACTATCAGAAAGACGTACAATTGAACCTAAGATTGTTGAGTCATTTTCAAAAAGTAGAGCAAAAATGATAGTTGCAATTACAGAGAGAACTACTAAGCAGATTTCACGTTACCTTCTTATTAAGTTTTTAATTAGTACTGTTACCGGTGTTCTTTTCTTCCTTACAGCTTTTGTTACAGGATTAGATTTTGCTCCACTTTGGGGTGTTGCAGCTTTTGTACTAAATTTCATTCCAAGCATTGGTTCTCTTATGGTAACAATAGCAACTATTGTAATGGCTATTATTCAATTTACTCCTGATGCAGTTAGTATTATTTATGTAGCAGTCTTAGCTGTTTCCATTCAAATGGTTGTTGGAAATATAATAGATCCAAAATTACAAGGTATTCAACTTGGATTATCACCTTTTATACTACTAATTTCACTCTCTCTTTGGGGTTTTATATGGGGTATTCCAGGTATGTTTTTAGCAGTTCCTCTTACAAGTATTTTACAAATACTTTGTATTAATATTCCTTCTCTAAGACCTCTTGCAATAATGAGTGGATCAGGTAAGAGCATTCAAAGACAGCATAAAGAAGAAACAAGACTTCAGAAAAAACTTAGACGTAAAGCTGGATTAAAAAGAACTGATAAACTTAGTCCTGAAGATATTGAAAAGCAAGCAGATGAGAGAGCAAAGAATACTATAAATCTTAATGATTTTATTCTTCCTGACAATCTCGATTTAGATGATTAGATTATGAGTATTAATGCAGAAGACTGTGATATCTTAGAATATTCACTAAGTACTATTAAAAGAATTAGTTTGGTTTTATCAGATGTTGAAAATCGTTTTTTCAATGATAAATTAAGTGAAGATGAGTATAATATTACAAAGCGACAAGCGGATATATTATTATATTTATATGATTATCCAACTCTTCCAAGTATAAGAGAGCTAGCTAGATATTTATCAACATCACACCAAAACATAAAAACGATTTGTATCAATCTTGAAGAAAAACAATTATTAAAATTTGTTACAGATAGTAGAGATAAAAGAAAACAAAGAATCAAGCTCACAATCAAGGGTGAGAGAGAGGCCTATAAACTATCAAAGGCTATGAATTATGTAGCACAATCTGTTGTCCCAACTCTCTCTTCAAGAGAAATAGATGAACTATCTAGAATACTTAGAAAAGTTGAAACTTCTATATATGAGCAATCTACTATTCTAAAAAAGGATTTAAATAACTAATTTTATTAACTTTTAAATAATTGTTTCTAATATTTTATGGAATATGATATACTCATACAAAAGGAGCAATTAATGGCGACCATAGATATTAAACACATGAAGTTATTTAATAATCAAGTTAAAATGAATTCTAAAACACTAATGTCGAGTGCAAGTGATGCAAAAATTCAAACCAAAAAGAAACCTAAGGTTTCACTTATTATTGGTGGAACAAAGTCTGGAAAAAGTTCCTACGCACTAAAATACACATTAGGATTTGGTAATACACCTGAAGAGAGAGCAGTTGTAACCACATCAAGTGAGAGAACTCAAGAAATTAAAGATGAATGCATTGCTTTAGATATTGAAAGTGATAATGGAGTATCAATCTTCGAGGAAGAAGATAATCTAACTAATGTTCTTAAAAACATCCCAAGTACAGCACAAATTGTCTTGATTGACAATATTTCAGTCTGGATTGGAAATCTAATCAGGGATAAAAAAGACAGTCTTAGTTTAAGAGCTGAACTTGAAAAAATGATTGGAGAGACTAATAGAGACATTATTTTGATATCTAACATTGTTGGACTTGGAATTATACCAGACTCTTATTTTGATAGAGAATTTAGAGATGAATCTGGAAGATTTAATCAACAATTAGCAGCGATTGCTAATAATGTAATTCTAATGGTTGCAGGAATTCCTGTTGCAATAAAAGGTGAACTTTTATAATTTTATATATTATAGTTTAAGGATGAAAGATAACTTTCATCCTATTCTTTTATTAGAGCACTTTGAATCTAAAACTTCCTACATCATTAAAGAGATATAAAATATCATTATTAACTTTTATGTTATAACCCTTATATTCGGAACTAGTTATATCTATATAACCTGAATATGGAGTTACTCTACTAAAGAATTCACTACCATCATAGGAAAATCTCATTGAAGTTATTTTATTATCCTTTTCATAAATCTTTAATGTAGAAGAATCTCTTGTAAAATTGCCACTATTATCAATCATGGTCCAATACTTATCTCTTAAAATTTCACTCTCACTTAAATAATCTACACTTGATTCTATTTTGCTAGTATCCATTTCTATAAAGAATAGGTTATCGCTGATGAGTATTTCATCCGCTTCATTATCAGAAGCTTCATCACCACTATCTTGATTTTTAGTATTATCACCCTCGCCTTCACTGTTATCAACAGATTTATCACTATCGCCACTATCATCAATAGGGGCTAATATTTCATCCTCACTTGGTATATCTGCAACATCTAGTTCACAGCTAAGTACTATAGTTGAACAACTAAGTGCTATAACTAATAATACTAGGAGGGAGAATCTACTTCTCTTTAATATTTTAGTATTATTTTCATTACAATTATTTTTTATATTTTTTTCAATTTTATTTTTAAACATGAGTCTCTCCTATTCTGTATATTCTTTTTTGATAAAATAAATTCTGCTATTTTCATCATTTATTAGTGATAAGTTCTCAATATCATCTGAATCAGATGATGTATATAAGAACTTCAATTCTTGATTATTTGGCAATATCATTGAGAGATTTTGATTCATTTTGTTGTAATACAAATATCCTAACTCAATACCAAGTCCTAGATCATTGTCATTTTCAAATAATTTAATAGCCAGAGAGTTTCCACTCTCATCCATTTGATTTGAAAATTCAATTTTTTCATAAATTTTTGAACTAAATTTTGAAGGAAGTTCTTCATTAGATCCATCATATAGCCATTGAGTTGAATATAAAGAACTCATAATATCTTGAGCCTCTATATTGCTGATTCTAGGTATTGGTGTAGCCTCTATTGATTTATATATAGTGCTTACAATTAGAAAAGTTGAGATTATGGCTAAAGCTATAAAGAAAATATATTTATTTCTATCAAAGAAACTCATATCATCTTTTGAATTACTCTTTTTAGTAGTATTTTTTGTCCTAGTCATCCTATTAAGTAATGACAATTTTGATTTAAGTTTTTGAAAAATTGAAGGTTTTTCAGTTTGTTTTACAGAAGTATCTGTAACTAGTGTTTTTTCCATTCTACAATCCTTTGTTTAAATTTTTGAAATATTCTATTAGGCAAAATATTCTATAAACATAAATTTCTATTATCCCATAAATTCCTCCTCATCTATTTAGAGATAACATTCAATTTTATTCGATTGTAGTTGGTAAGAAATACAAAGTAGTTGTTAAGTAAAGCAAAATTGCATTTTTTATGGTAAAGCATGTTACCTAAATGCATAAACTTCTATAATATGCAGAGCTAGGGTTTTATCTTTCAGTATTTTTCTTGTATATTCTATTTTAGAAATAAGGAATAATAATGATTAAGAATTCGGTACTTCCATCAACTTTAGCAGAAAAAAAATTATATCAAATGTTTGATGAATTTGATAAAAATAAATATATATACCCAGGTTATTCAACAGAAACTTTATTAAATAATATTGGCATGATGTTTGGAATACTTGTGTGTGAAGACAAAGATGGAAATGAAGTAGTACTTAAGGCTTTCTCGGGTCAATATTGCGGTTCATGGATTGTTCCCACATTTGTTGAACCAAACATCGATGTTGAGGCTTTTAATAATGTAGTTAATCACTATGACCCACAAACTAGAGATTTATCAAAAAAGATATATTCTTTAGATTCTAATATTGATGCAAAAGAGATATCACAATTAAACCAAATGCGAAGAGATAGAAGTTCAATAACTTTAGCAAAGCTTATTGATACTTATAGTTTTCCAACAATAAATAATGAAACATATAGTCTAAAAGAAATTGTTAAGAATAAGAGCTATCCATCGGGTACAGGAGACTGTTGTGCACCAAAACTACTTGGAAGTGCATTTAGAAATAATTTACAACCAATTAGTTTAGCAGAAGGTTTTTATGGACTACCTACAAGATTTAAAGAACATAAAAAACTCTATCCACCTTGTAAGGAAAAATGTTCTCTAATACTACCAACAATGCTAAATCTAGAGATTCTCTACAGTGATGATTATATAACAGTCGTTAATAAAGAGGCAGGTCTTCCAACAATTCCAGGAAGAGCTGAAAACCTAAAAGATTGTGTAACCTCTAGACTAAAAAAATTATATCCCGCTTCAATTGAAATGAGTGCAGCTCATAGATTAGACATGGATACCTCAGGTATTATTGTTTTAGGAAGGACGAAAGAGGCTCATCGAAATCTATCAATACAATTTCAAAACCGCAGTGTAAAAAAAGAATACATAGCTGTTGTTCGAGGAATTGTAAAAGAGTTAAGTGGTGTTATAGATCTCCCACTCAGACTTGATGTTGATAATAGACCAACACAAATTGTTGATAAAGAACGAGGTAAAAGCGCAAAGACTGAATGGACTAGAATTACGGTTAGTAAATATAAGGGTGGAAATGTAAGTAGATTATTACTAAAACCATACACTGGTAGAACACACCAATTAAGGGTGCACACTAAAGAAATGTTATATCCAATAGTTGGTGATAGATTGTATGGAGAGAGAACTGAAGATGAGAAGCGAATGCTCCTACATGCAAGCTACCTAGAGTTTGACCATCCTATCACAGGTGAGAGGATGTCATTTACAACTGAACCTGATTTTTAAGTTAAGTTTATAACTCTCTTGATTTCATCAATTGCATTTTCTATTACATCATTAGATTCTTTGAAAATTGGATCTTCAATATAATCTCCAAAGATATCATTGTTATGTAAATATGATAAAAAAGTAGAGGCTATTAAAGAATTAATATTTTCTCCATTCATAGTACATGTAGAACTTATCTTAAATGGTTTTTCAACCCTATTTGAACTATTGTATGATAAGAGTTTCTCATCATGATATAGTATTGAAGCATTTTTCACTCGAGTTCTAAATTCACTAAGTGCATCATCACTATTTAAAGATGGATAATATGTTTTTAGAAAACTTTTATTTACTTGAATAATATCTGCTTCATCTATCATAGTATCTATTACTTTTTTATCAAAATGCAATGAAAGATCATCAAAATAATTTATTGAGAGATTTATATATTTAATTACACTAGGTTCAATTGAATTGATTGATTGCATAAGATCTTGAATACTTGAATCATCTAAGAGTGGTAATAAACTTAAATGAATTACATTGATATCATCATGAAGATTAAATATTTCAACTAGTTCATCTTTAGAGAGAGTAATCATAGAAGAGTCTTCAAAATTGTATTTATTTTTATTATCTTTATAATTTATTTCAATTGATGGTGATGGAAATTCATTATTACAAAGAGAGGGATCAAACCCAATTTCATTATCAACAAGAGAATCGAGAAATTTTAAACCTACTTCATCGCTTGATATTTTTCCAACATAAAGTGTTGAACATTTACTCTTTGAGATCTCTTTTGAGACATTGTAAGCTAAACCAGAAAGAGATTTAGTATTAGAATTAATAATACTATAATATTCTCCAATAACCATTATCATAAAAAACTCCTAATATTTTTACTTTACTTATTTTTAGTTAAAATTGAAATATCTACTTATTAAAATTATTTATGCACGTTTTCCTTGATTATCAATCTAGCATCCATTATTTGATCTTTTATAAAAGATTCATCATGATTGAATGCTAAATACTGGAACATTTTAGATATAGATTTATAGCCTTGTGTATATGGCTGTTGACCAATTGTTGCATCAATTGTTCCATCTATAATAAAATCATTTGTTTGAAGACATGTATCAAATGTAAGCACGTAGGGCCTATTGTTATAAGTCTTTGACTCATTATCTAAATAGATCTCTTTGATTGCTTTACAAGTACCCTGTACACCACCTGCGGCAACGTATACTGTATTTATTTCACCCTTATGCTTACTCAAAAAATCAAAACTACGCTCATAGGCAAGTTCTTCATCATCTTCAACTTCAATCATATCTGCAACAACATATTTGATATTTTTTTCAGTTAGGGTATCTAAAAATCCTCTAATTCTCTCATTATGACCATACATCGAAGTTGAACCTGTCATAATTAATATATTTTGCTTTTCACGACTCATAAGTGATAATACACCTGCACTAGTTTTACCACTTAAATAATAATCAGGACCAACATAAAATAGTTTTTTTGATGATGGAAGATCTGTATTAACACATGCAATAGGAAGACCTTTTTCAACATTTTTATTGATAAGATCAATAATCTTTGGATTATCCATTGTTGTTACAAGAAGAGCATCTATATTTGAATTAATCATTTGCTCTATAACCTTTAGATGTTCCTCAACTTTATAAGCTTTGATACTTTTTACTTCTATGCTTAATCCATAATCACTATATTTTTGACATGCGGCGGAAAAACCATCAATTAAATCTACAAAGAAATCATTACCAATACTTGGAACAACACAACCAATTCGAATTGGTTTTTTCCTAGTAGCAAGTAATTTGCCAGCACTATTTGTTTTATATTCAAGTTGTTCAATTATGGCTCTAACTTTGGCCTCTACCTCAGGTTTAACACCTTTTCTATTATGAATAACTCTATCAACAGTACCTCTTGAAACATTAGCTTGTTTTGCAATTTCTTTTATTGTAATCATGGTTCTTCTCTTTATGGTTTGAAAAAAAAGAGGAAATGGTTATTAAGCCGACTTTCCTCTATTTAATATTATTTAATTATTTAGCATGTTTTGCCAAATTAGTAAATCTACCTATTTTTTAGCAGCTCTTTTCTTTGACATAACATCAAATACAACAGCAGCTAGAAGAACTAAACCTTTTACAGCTTTTTGCCAGTTTGCATCAATACCTAATAATGACATACCATTGTTTAATACACCCATTAAAATAGCACCAATTACACAACCACCAATGGTACCAGCACCACCATAAGCACTAGCTCCACCAATGAAACATGCACCGATAGCATCAAGCTCATAACCTGTACCAGCTGATGGTGTTGCACTATTAAATCTTGATACTACAACTAAAGCTGAAACGGCTGATAAGAAGCCCATGTTTGTATAAGCTATAAATAAAATCTTATTAGTATTAATACCAGATAAAATTGCAGCCTTTTCATTACCACCCATTGCATAGAAGTGTCTACCTTGAACAGTTGAGGATGTATAATAATTGTAGCTTAATATAATAACTAATAACCAAATTAGAATTACAGGAATACCTTTATATTGTCCAAGTTTATTAAAGAACCAGAATATAATAGCTGAAATTACAACCATTCTAACTACCATTGAAGAAAGAGATTCACAATCATAGCCTTTTTTAACTTTACTTTTTCTTGAACTTAATTCCATAAATACATATACAGCTATTGCAACTAATCCAACAATCAAAGATACAGCGAATGCTCCGGCTCTATCTGTTGGAATATAATTACTAAATAATCTTGTATAATTCTTTGGGAATGGGCTAATTGTAATACCATCTAATAGAATATTACCTAAACCTCTAAATAATAACATACCAGATAAAGTAACAATAAATGCTGGAATTCTGATATAAGCAATCCAATAAGCTTGCCAAGCACCAAGGAGGGTACCAAAAGCTAAACAGATTACAATTGCAAGATAAATATTCATACCCATTGTAACAATAAGTATACCAGCAGCTGCTCCTACTAAACAAACAATGGAGCCGACTGCTAAGTCAATGTTACCACCTGTTAAAATACAGAGTAACATACCAACAGCTAAAATAATAACATAGGCATTTTGACTAATTAAATTAGTTATATTCTGAGCAGATAATAGAGATCCTTTATCTGCAGCTGTAATTAATAATTGAAACAAAGCCATAACAGCAACTAGTGCTATTAACATTGTATTATCTTTTAAAATAGTGAGTACCTTTTTTTTCATTTACTCCGACTCCTTTAACTTTTTAGCATTATTGACATAATTTTTTCTTGAGATGCATCTTTACCTGCAATCTCACCTACAAATTTGCCTTCATTCATTACATAAATTCTATCACACATACCAAGTAGTTCTGGCAATTCTGAGGAGATCATAACAACAGCCTTACCCTCGTCTACCATATTATTCATAAGTTTATAGATTTCATATTTAGCACCTACATCAATACCACGAGTTGGCTCATCTAAGAACAAAATATCAGGTTCAGCAAATAACCATTTACCGATTAATACTTTTTGTTGGTTACCACCACTTAGATTACCAACAGCTTGTTCTGGTGTTGAGCATTTTGTACCCATAGCCTTAGTATATTCATTGCTTAATTGAATTTCTAAATCTTTATCAATTTTCTGTGTTTTTCCGTAACTAATTCTAGATAATTTAGCAAGTGTTGTGTTATCTCTGATAGATTGAGGAAGAATTAATCCATTTCCTTTTCTATCTTCAGTAACGTATGCAATCTTATGGTCAATTGCAACTTGTGGTGATTTTAGATTAACTTTTTTACCAAGAATATAGGTTTCACCCTCAATTCCAACACCATAGCTTTTACCGAATATACTCATTGCTAATTCAGTTCTACCAGCGCCCATTAATCCACTTATACCAACAATTTCACCACGCTTAACATTGAAATTAACATCATTGCAAACCAAACGATCGGGGTTTAATGGATGACGAACATTCCAATTTTTTACTTCAAACATTGTCTCACCAATATTTGGAGTTCTCTGTGGGAAACGATTTGTTAATTCACGACCAACCATTGCTTTAATAATTGAATCTTCATTAAATTCACTCTTATCTGGCATCTCTCCAACTGTAGCACCATCTCTAATAATTGTAATAGAATCAGCTACATATGCAATTTCATTCAATTTGTGAGAAATGATAATTGATGTCATTCCTTGTTCTTTAAACTTCAATAAAAGATCTAAAAGATTTTTAGAATCTTTTTCGTTTAAAGAAGCTGTAGGTTCATCTAAAATTAATACTTTAACATTTTTTGCTAAAGCCTTTGCGATTTCTACAAGTTGTTGTTTACCAACACTAATGTCTTTTATAAGAGTTCTTGATGATTCATTTAAACCAACGAGTTTTAAAAATTCATCAGCTTTACCAAATGTTTCATCCCAGTTTATAGAACTATGTTTTGCTCTTTCATTTCCAAGGAATAAATTTTCTCCAATTGAAAGAAGAGGTACAAGGGCTAGCTCTTGGTGGATAATAACAATACCTTTTGCTTCACTATCTTTAATTTTATGGAATCTGCACTCTTCTCCATTAAAAACTATATCTCCTGTGTATGTTCCATAAGGATATACCCCAGATAATACATTCATTAATGTAGATTTACCGGCTCCATTTTCTCCTACTATTGCATGAATTTCACCTTGTTTAACCTTAAGAGCAACCTCATCAAGAGCCTTTACTCCAGGAAAAATCTTTGTAATATTCTTCATTTCTAGCATGTATTGTGCCATATTACCTCCACTTTAAAATAGGCAGACAAAAAGTCTGCCTATAGTCAAAACTAAATTTCTTTTATAATCCTAATTGAGCTTTTGTGTAATAACCAGAATCAACTAGTAATTCATTAAGGTTATCAATTGAAGCATAAACAGGAGCAATTAAGTAACTTGGTACTACTAAAGCGCCATTATCATATGTTGTTGTATCATTGATTTCTGGAGTTGTTCCTTTCATTAATGAATCAACCATACCAACAACTTTAGTTGCTAATGTTCTAGTATCTTTGAATACTGACATTGATTGTGTTCCAGCAATCATGTTTTTAACACTTGTAATATCACAATCTTGACCAGTTAGAATTGGGAAGTTTTCAGATGTATAACCTGCTGCTTTAAGAGCGTTTGTAACACCTTGAGCACAAGAATCATTTGAAGATAATACACCATCAAGTCTTACACCCTGTGGGCCATAACCATTAGATGTGATAATGTTTTCCATTCTTTTTTGAGCTTCTTCTGTTGACCAGTTAGGAGTTGAACATTGTTGACGTGTTGTTTGTCCAGATTTTACTACAACAGCTCCGCTGTTCATGTAAGGTTCTAAGATAGACATTGCACCACCCCAGAAGTAAACACAGTTATTATCATCAGGAGCACCTGTGAATAATTCTAAATATGCAGGATCTGCAGCAGTTCTGCTATCTAATTTTAGAGAATCTCTTAGGTATTCACCTTGAATAACACCAACTTCGAAGTTATCGAATGTTGCATAATATGATACAGCAGAACTGTTCATAATTAATCTATCATAAGCAATAACAGGAATGTTTTGAATTTCAGCTTCGTTTAGTACTTCTGTTAGTGCAGAACCATCGATTGAAGCAATAACTATAGCATCACAACCTGTTGTTATCATGTTTTCAACTTGGTTAACTTGAGTTGGAATATCATTATCACCAGCATATTGTAGATCTACTCTATAACCTGCAGCTTCTAATTCAGCTTTCATGTTTGAACCATCTTGGTTCCATCTTTGTAAAGATTTAGTTGGCATTGATACACCAATTTTTTTAGAATCTTTTGATGCGCTAGCTGATTCTCCTTGTCCATTAGCAAATAACATAGTAGATGCTGCTGCTACGATTAATATAGCACTAATAATTTTTTTCATTTTTCCCTCCATAGAATTTTTGAAAATAAAAATCGAGATTTTGTTTTAGTATGTGCTCGAGCACATAACAGTATATTCATGGCAGAATTTCAATTTGTCAAGAAAATATTTTACCTTTTTTTTTGAGGTAAAAAAAACATTTACTAAATTACTGTAAAATATTTTACATTTTTAACACTAATTTAAAAACAAAAAAAGTTACAAATTATAAAGTCATAATTGCATGCATTATAAAATTATAATTAGAGCTTTTATTAATTTATTAAATCTTTAATTTCTTTCACAAATAGTATTTATAAGTAGAAGTTTAATTTATTTAATTATTTTTGGAAGAGCTTTTTGAAAAAGTTAAATAACTAAAAAAAGTAATTGAATTTTTCAATTTGATTAATTAGTATTTAGCTAATTAAAATACTAATTAGTTATCTAAATAAAGTATTTAATTACTAATTTATTATATTTTTTTAGTTAATATCTGTTTAGCTTAGTTTTTAATTATTTAAAAACTTTTCTAGTAATAATAAAACTCTTTTATCAAAATTTCGCTTTAATAATTGCAATATCATATTTAATTCTTTATAATCAGATTTATGAAAAAACCTACTATTAGAGAAATGAGATGGACGAATAAAGGATTTATTAAAAGTCACTCTTACAACAGATTTGAAGCTAAGGCTGATTCCTCATTATTTTTGTGTCAAAGTGATGAAAACTTTGAACTTAATTTTAAGATTAAACAAAGTAATGGAGAACAAGGTTTCATTGTAAGTTTAACGGATTCTACTTATTTTTCAATTCTAGTAAAAGATATAATAGTTATTAGAACATCTATTAAAGGATATGTGAGTGAATGTAATATACCACTAGATCCTTCAATGATGGATGAAAATAATTTTGTAACTCTTAAAGTGATAAGAAATTGTGATACTATTACTTATTGCACTAAATTAGATGATACCTACAAAAATGTTGCTAAAGCTATTCTTCCCGGAGCAAAACTGGCTCTATCTTTTGGCTTTATTCTTCAAGGTAATGAATTATTGAGTGTACAAGACTTTTATTATAGTAAGAATAACTAATTTATTACTCTATATACTTTGAAAAAAAGAACTCTCATGCTATTATTTAGTACATAATCTAACGCCCCTTTGGAAGGGTAAAAGGACATTAACATGGAAATAGAAGAAGAAAAAATTGGTGCAAAACCTTTAAACTTTCTTGAAAAGATCATTGAAGATGATTTAAAAAACAATCGCGTTCCTGATAACAAAATCGTAACACGTTTTCCACCAGAGCCTAATGGTTACCTACATATTGGTCATATTAAATCAATTTGTATTAACTTTGGCCTTGCTCAGAAATACGGTGGTGTTTGTCATTTAAGACTTGATGATACAAATCCAGCTAAAGAAGATGTTGAATATATTGATTCAATCAAAGAAGACATCCACTGGTTAGGTTTTGATTGGGGCAAAGAAGAATACTATGCATCTGATTATTACCAACAATTATATGAAATTGCTGTTCAATTAATTAAAGATGGCAAGGCATATGTTGATTCTCTATCTCCAGAACAAATGAGAGAATACAGAGGTACTCTAACTGAAAAAGGTAAGAATTCTCCTGATAGAGATAGATCTATCGAAGAAAATTTACGTTTATTCCAAGAGATGAAAGATGGTAAACATGAAGAAGGTACTTATACACTAAGAGCTAAAATAGATATGAGTTCTCCTAATCTTAATATGAGAGACCCTGCACTTTATAGAATTAAATTTGCAACTCATCCTAGAACTGGTGATAAATGGTGTATTTACCCAATGTATGATTACACTCACCCTATTAGTGATGCAATTGAAGGTATTACTCATTCTATTTGTACTCTTGAATTTGAAGACCACCGTCCAGCATATGATTGGGCAACTGGAATTGATGGAATTGAGCATGCTCCTCATCAGTATGAATTCTCAAGATTAAATATCAACTATATGCTAATGAGTAAAAGAAGATTATTAAATCTTGTTAATATGAAATTAGTTAGTGGTTGGGATGATCCTAGAATGCCAACTGTTAGTGGTGTAAGAAGAAGAGGTTACTCTCCTGAATCTATGAGAGATTTTGTTGCTAGAGTTGGTGTTGCTAAAACAGAAGGTGTCGTTGATTATTCATTAATGGAATTCTGTGTACGTGAAGACTTAAACAAAAAAGCTACTCGTATTATGGCTATCTTAGATCCTATCAAAATCATTATTGACAACTATCCTGAAGATAAAGTTGAATATTTTGAAGCAGTAGATAATCCTGAAGATCCAAATAGCTCAACACACCAAATGCCTTTTAGTAAAGAAGTTTACATCGAAAGAGAAGACTTCATGGAAGTACCACCTAGAAAGTACCACAGACTATATCCTGGTAATGAAATCAGACTTAAATATACATATTACATAACAGCTACAAGTTTTGAAAAAGATGAAGATGGCAAGGTTACTGTAGTACACTGTACATACGATCCTGAAAGTTATGGTGGAGATACTCCTGATAAAAGAAAAGTTAGAGGTACTAGTCATTGGGTATCAGTTAAACATGCAGTTGATGCTGAAGTTAGACTTTATGACAAGCTCTTTAATAGTGAATATCCTGGTGGTGAAACTGGTAATTATATTGATGATTTAAATCCAGATTCATTAAAGGTTGTTGAACATGCAATGATTGAACCATTTATCTCAGAAGCTAAAGTTGGAGATTACCTTCAATTTATCAGAAATGGTTATTTCTGTTGCGATAATAAAGATCATAGTGCTGATCATCCAGTATTCAATAGAACAGTTACTCTTAAAGATTCCTGGGCTAAGATGAAGAAAAAGATGGGCATTAAATAAATTATTCTATAACTTTTTCCTCCACATTAGTTTAATGTGGAGGACTCTTTAGAAAAAAATGAGTAGCTAAGTGCTACCCATTTTTTTTATTTAAAGTAAGAGGAATTATTTTAATAATAAAATTAAACTTTTCTCTTTTACTAAATTACAAACTATATAATCATCTTCAAGATAGGCCTCACCACTTCCTAATAAAGTTATTAATTGATTTCCATTTAAAGAATCTCTATTTAACTTAACACATCTACTATCCCCTCTATTTAGTACAAGTATTATTGTTTCATCATTTAAGGATCGTGTGAAACTCATCATAGATTCATCTGTATCTAAGAAGCCATAACTACCAGTTGATAGTATATGAGTATAAGTTTTTCTAAGTAAACCAAGTTCTTTTATATTATTAAATTGTTCCATATTCCATTTTGAGCTATCCCATTCCATAGGATATCTCCAATTTTCTACACAATCTAATTTTCCATCAAGGCCAATTTCATCTCCATAATAAACGCTAGGCATACCAGGTAATAGGTACATTAACATCATAGCTCCATTATAAATGTCTTGATTCATGATTTTACTATGGTTATGAAGACGAGGAGTATCATGAGAGTCTACTAAATTCATTTGAAAGTATCGCATTTGACCTTTAACATCATCAAGTTGAGATTTAATGGCACCCATCATTTCTTCACCTGTATAATGGTCTTCTGCTACAGGAGATTGTCCCCAACCATCTAGATTAAATCTATCTCGCTCTCCCATCCATTTTCTAATAGGTCTACCGCAACCAACATAATTCATAGTTGCATCCCATTGATCGCCTTGTAAATAGGGGCTAGCATCATTCCAACACTCACCAACTAAATAAGCATCATCTTTTTCTTCTCTAACAGCAGCTCTCACATCTCTCCAAATCTCATGAGTTAATTGATCACTACCCCTTCTTCCAACAACATTTGCTACATCTAATCTCCAACCATCTTGATTAAAAGGTGGTTTAACAAATTTTCTAAGCACACTATCTTTACCTTTATACATAATATTGCAAAGTTCAGAATTACTATAATTCAATTGTGGAAGTGTTGGAACATCTTCCCAAAAAGCTACGCTTCCATCTTCTTCTATGTAATAATAACTAGCTTCTTTACTTTGTGAATCTTCATTAGCTTTTATAAACCAAGGATGATTTGTTCCTGTATGATTGATTGAAATATCTACAATAACTTTAATATCATTTTTATGGAGAGTTTCAATCATTTCAATAAACTTATCATCTCCCCCAAGTTTTGGATCAATGTGGAAAAAGTCACAACAGTCATAGCGATGAGTCGTACAACTAACTCCAATTGGATTTAAATATAATGTGTTGATTGAAAGGGATTTGAAATAATCAATACTATCGATTATTCCCTGAAAATCGCCTCCAAAGAAATCAAGACAGCGACCATCTTCAAAGGATAAAGGAGTATCATTGAAGTTCATTGCTTTAACACTGCCGCCATCAAATTCATATTCATTATCTTTTACATCAAGGAGAGGATTTCCATCCTTAAATCTATCTGGGAATATTTGATAACAAGTTGCCTCGCTAACCCAAGATGAAGGTGAAATATCTGGGGTAATTTCAAAATAGGATTTATATGATGGAACATAGGCAGTTACACCTGATTTTGAATAGTAATAATATTTTCCATCAATTATTAGTGAAAAATAATATAAACTAGTTAATCCGTTTCTTAATTTAGTAGTAACAAAGGCTCTATTGTTTTCAATAGTTGCACTTAATCTATTTTCAACTCCATCAATATTGATAAACAATTCTACAGAGCTAACAAATTCATTTATTCTTATTGATATTTTTAAATCTTCATCTGTTTTAGGATATAGAGGAGATACATAATCTCCTGATACAGCTGATTCAATCTTTGAGAAGCAAGTTTTCATAAAAAGGATCTCCCTTGTATAATAGTATGATAAAATTATACCGTCAAAGCTATTATTATTTCTAGCAAAATATAGCCATATAGTATAACAAAACAGTCAAAAGTGAAAATCATAATTATACTTCATAATAATTTGGACAAATTAAAACCACTATCATTAGACAGTGGTCATACTATTATAGATTATATAAAAATTTAAATCTTAATAATTTTTTGCTTGTAGTTCGAAATAATCTTGTGGGTGAGCACATACTGGGCAAATTTGAGGTGCAGATTTACCAATATGAATATAACCACAGTTTGAACACTTCCAAACCATTTCACCATCACGTGAGAAAACAATACCTTTATCAAGGTTTCCAGCTAGATTGTTATATCTATTTTCATGTTCTTTTTCAACTGTTGCAACTAATTCAAATAACTTAGCAATTTTCTTGAATCCTTCTTCAGCAGCTTCTTTAGCCATTCTAGGATACATAGTTGTGTTTTCGAAATGTTCACCACTTGCAGCATCATGTAGATTTGTTAGTGTGTCAGCAATTTCACCATGTTCTTGTAGAAGTTTGAACCAAATTTCTGCATGTTCTTTTTCATTTCCAGCAGTTTCTTCAAAAATCTTTGCAATTTGAACATAACCATCTTTTCTTGCTTTTGATGCATAATAAGTGTACTTATTACGTGCTTGTGATTCACCTGCAAATGCTTCTCTTAGATTCTGTTCTGTTTTTGAACCTTTTAATTCCATTATAAAACTCCTTCTCCGTCTAAAACGGTTTCCTTGCATTGTGGACAAAGCCCACTAAATATTAAATTACGATCAATTTCTCTAAAGCCGGTTTGAGCTTTAACTCCATCGTAAAATTCATCATTAAGAGAGATATCAACATCAACTATTTTCTTGCATACTCTGCATTCTAAATGGCAATGTGTTTCAAGTGTACTATCATAGTGAACTGGTCCCTCGATAGCTACAACTTTTTTTAATTTTCCCTCATCAACTAATAAGCATAAGTTACGATATACTGTAGCCTTCCCAATACTTGGATATATCTTATTAACCTCATCGTAAACTTCTTGAGCTGTAGGATGATTGCATATATCTATTACAGTACTCAATACCAAACTTCTTTGTACAGTTTGTCTTCTTTCCATAGCAGCTCCTTATTAATATCAATTAACTATTGATATTATGTATCAATAAGGATTTTTTGTCAATATTTAAAAGAAAGCTTTTCTCTATAATAACATCAACCAACAAAAATGCAATTCAAAATTGAATTAATACATTATATGTTGGTTGATTTTTATAAAAACTTAATACTTTTTTAATTTAAGCTAACTGTTTGGCACCAGTATATAAGTTATAATAGGCTCCTTTAGCCTTTAATAACTCCTCATGAGAGCCTCTTTCGATGATTCTACCATCTTCCATTACCATAATAACATCACAATTTCTAATAGTAGATAGTCTATGAGCAATTACAAAAACAGTTTTACCCCTCATTAATCGGTCCATTCCGATTTGAACATGAGATTCAGTTCTTGTATCGATACTACTTGTAGCTTCATCTAAGATCATAACAGGAGGATTAGCAATTGCAGCTCTAGCAATCGATAATAACTGTCTCTGCCCTACTGATAATAGATTATCATCGCCATTTAAATAGGTATCATAACCATCAGGAAGAAGGGAGATAAAGTAATCAGCATTAGCTAATTTTGCAGCAGCTACAACCTCTTCATCACTAGCATCCAATTTACCAAATTTAATATTTTCTTTTATTGTCCCACTAAATAAACTAGTATCTTGAAGAACCATTCCAAGACTTCGTCTCAAAGAATCCTTTTTAATATCCTTAACATTTATTCCATCGTATAGTATTTCACCTACTTCAATATCATAAAAACGGTTAATTAGGTTTGTAATAGTTGTTTTACCAGCTCCAGTTGATCCAACAAAAGCGACAGTCTGTCCTTGATGTGCATAAACATTAATATCATGAAGAATTTGGGTTTCTTTATTGTATGAGAAATCAAGATTTTTTAGTTGTACATCTCCACATAGAGGTATTAACTCATTATCTTTTTTCCATGCCCAACTACCTGTGCATTTTTTACTTTCAATTAGATTTCCACCCTCATCTTTACATGCATTAACAAGAACTACAGAACCATCATCATCTTCAATTGATTCATCAATTAGTTCAAATACTCTCTCAGCACCAGCTACTGCTTGAATAATAGCATTTACTTGTTGACCTAATCTAGCAAGAGGTTCTGTCAAGTTTCTAGATAATTGCAAGAAGCTAACTATAATACCAAGGGTAATACCCCACATACCATTAACTCCTAAAATGCCACCAACAATTGCTAAAATAATATATTGAATATAGCCTAAACCTTGAAGAGCTGGCATAAATATATTTGAATAACTATTTGCTTTTGTTGTGTTTTTACACAATTCTTCATTTAATCTATCAAATTCTTCTTTAGCATTATCTTCTCTGTTATATACTTTTACAGTTTTAATTCCAGAAGCAATTTCCTCAATATATGAGTTTTCTTTACCAAGGGAAGCTTGTTGTTTTGCAAAATAAGTAGTTGATGAGGAACCAAAGGATTTAATTACCAATAACATAATTAATAAAGTTATCACAACTACGATGGTCATTTGCCAACTTAAAATTAACATTGCAAGAAATACACCAATCATCTGAAGTGAATTTGAAAATACTTGAGGTAAACTTTGTGTTAACAAATTAACCATGGCATCAATATCGTTTGTATAACGACTCATGATATCACCATGACCATTTGTATCAAAATATCTTAATGGAAGATATTGCATATGAGAGAACATTTGATCTCTTATTACTTTTAAAACTCTTTGAGCTACAAATAGCATGATGCGTGAATATACATAGGTAGCTATAGTTCCTGCTACTATTAATGTACCATATTTAAATATCTCAAGAGCAAGTGGTGTAAAGTTTGTATCACCTGATTTAAGCATAGGTAACAAATTGTTATCAATAATTCTGCCTAAGAATATGCCAGAAACAATTACTGAAGCCGAAGATAATAATATGCAAAAGACAACAATTACTAAGGCTACCCAATATTTTTTCAAATATGAAAGCAATCTCAGTGATGTTTCTTTAAATCTCTTTGGTTTTGGACCTTTTACACCTATTCCATGAGGACCTCTTGGACCAGGTAAAGACGAAGGTTTTTTATTATTTTGAGCCATTACTTTCCTCCCTCATTTGTGAATTGTAAACTTCTTGATAAATTTCATTTGATTCAAGTAATTCCTCATGAGTTCCCTCACCAACAATTTTACCATCGTCCAAAACATAAATAGTATCACAATCTTGAACTGAAACAATTCTTTGAGCGATTATGATTTGTGTTAATCCTGGTAGTTTTTTAGCAAGACCTTCTCGGATACTAGCTTCAGTTGCCATATCAACAGCACTTGTTGAGTCATCAAAAATAATAACTTTTGGAGATTTTAATAATGCTCTTGCAATGGATAATCTTTGTCTTTGACCACCTGAAACATTTAATCCACCTTGATCAATTTTATATTGATAGGCATCTTCAAATTCCTGAATAAAAGAATGGGCTTGAGCAATTTTAGCAGCTTCTATTATTTGTTCTAAAGTTGCATTTTGATTACCCCATCGTAAATTTTCTTCAACAGTTCCACTAAATAAAACAGATTTTTGTAGAACAAATGCAACGTTATCACGAAGTGCTTTTAAATCATAATCTCGGACATCAATGCCACCAATTTTAACGGAACCTTTATCTACATCATAGAGACGTGGAAGTAATTGAACTAAAGTAGATTTAGAGCTACCAGTACCACCTATAATTCCAACTTTGTGACCACTTGGTATGTTTATATTAATATTTGAAAGGACAAGCTTATCATTGCGTTTTAGATAGCTAAAATCAACATCTTCAAATATTACTGAACCATCTTTAACATCTTTTATTGTATTATCTTTATTTACAATTTCGGGTTCTTCATTTAGTACTTCTACAACACGTTTAACACTTGCCATACTAATTGTAATCATAACAAAAACTATAGATAACATTATTAATCCAAATAAAGCCATTGAAGTATAACTTACAAGTCCAACAAGTTCACCAGTAGTAAGTGTGGAGGCTACAACCATTTTTGAACCAAACCATATAATGAGTATTGAAACTCCGAATACGATTACGGTCATTAAAGGTTGCGCTAAAATAGGAAGTTTATACGCACTTTTGTATAGTCTCTCAATATTTGCACTTTCCTTTTTAAATTTATCTTCTTGTTCATTTTCTCTTACATAAGCCTTAACAACTCTTATTCCATCTAAATTTTCTTTAACAACACTGTTTAAACTATCATATTCTTTATAAACCTTTTCAAATCTTGGTAAAGCTAATTTAATGATTATACCCATTATTATTGCAATTACAGGAATTACATATAGGAAAGTCATTGCAAGTTCTTTGTTTATTGAAAAAGCCATAATACAGGCAAATATAAGACTAAAAGGTGCTCTAAATGCCAGTCTTATTGTCATTTGGTAAGCTCCTTGAAGCCTTTGAATATCTGTTGTAAGCCTAACTATTAAACTACTTGAGTTAAATTTATCAATATTTGAAAATGAAAAGTCTTGTATTTTGTAAAAAACATCATGTCTAATATTTTTTGCAAATCCACCGGAAGCTTTTGCTGCACACAAACCACCTAGAACACCGAATACTGTCATTAAAACAGTAACTAACAGTAATTTTAGCCCTATTTCATACACTATATCTAATCTACCTGGAGTTATTCCTTGGTCTATCAAATCAGCCATCATCGATGGTATTAGCGCAAAAAAGAGAGTATCTATTACTACAAATAAAGGTGTAAGGAATGTAAATAGTTTATATTCCCTCACACTCTTTAATAGAGTTTTTAACATTGAATCACCTTTCCTATCTTATTTGATCAAAAGAAGAGATTAATAATTATAGAAAAATATTAATCTAAATTTTATAATGATTTATAAAAAAATACTTATATTGCTTAAATAAATCAAGTATTTCAATGAGTAATAATTATTAAAAACACTTATAATACATTTATAAATGAATTAATATAAAGTAGATTTCTAGCATTATAAATAATAAATTTATTGACTATATTTTATATATTTAAGTGTCAATAATATTTATTTAATCTACATGGGTATAAAAAAAGAACTCATATCAATATGGCAATTGATTAGAATTCTTTGTTTATTAGAAATAATTCTTATTTCTATTCATCATCATCAGTTTCTGAGTTTTCTAAATTTTCTCTCATTTTTTTGACAACTTTAAAGAATGTATCCATTTCTTCTTCAGAAATTCCATCACACATTTCTGATTCCATTGTTTCTAAAAAAGATTCAAAATCTTCATTAAGCTTTTTTGCTTTCGGAGTTAAAACAACTCTTTTTAAGCGTAAATCTTTTTCAACTGACTTTTTCTTAATTAAACCATTTCTTTCCATCAATTTTAAAATCTCAGTAGTTGTAGGTCGTCTTAAAGAAAAAGTTTTATCAATATCCCTCTGAAAAACAGGGGTTTTATCCATAGATGTAATATAACTTATGATGTAATAATGAGAAGAAGTTTTCCTTCTTCCATCAGTTGCACCTTCAAAAGTCATTAATTTTCTGCGAACATGATTGGTTAATCTTCTTAGCTCACTTGAGGCACTTTGTTTCATAGTATGAAACTCCTTATATTTCTATTATCGTTTATTTATTTCTAAAATATAATGAAAAACCAATAAGATTTCTACTCATTTTTGCGTTTTTTGTCTTAAAAAAAAATAAATAAGATAACTTTTGCGGTTTTTTTGTAAAATAATCTACTATTTCATAGTTATTTAATATCGTCATTTTTTATTAAAAATATTGGTAAATATTTAACAAATGTACGTTAACTTTAAATACAAATTAGTTCTTTTTTTTTAAAAAGAAAAGTAATCTAACCAGTTTTTTTCTCAAAAACACTTAAACCACATAAATCTATGTTAGTAAAGTCACTTATTTTTGAATAGTTAAAAAACAATGAGTTAACTTTTTTATTCACTTTTTTAAATAAGTGAATAAACTTTTATTAAATCTATAGTAAAAATTTGCTTTTTTTAGAGATTATTTTTTAAATTAACCGACAAAAAATTAAAACAGATCCCAAATTAATGGAATCTGCTGTATTTATAATTGTTTAAAATAATTTATAAAAAGATTGTTTATTTATCTTTTTTATCGTTACTTAACCAAAAGAATCCACCTTCATCTTCGCCTCTGGTTCTTGTTTTTTTAACATTATCAAAGCCATAAGGTTTAGGACTATCACCGCCACGACGAGGACCCCTTCTATCATTATCACGAGAGAATGAAGGTTTTCTGTCATCACGATTGAATGAAGGGCGTCTATCATTATCACGGGAGAATGAAGGTTTTCTGTCATCACGATTGAATGAAGGGCGTCTATCATTATCACGAGAGAATGATGGTTTTCTATCATTGTCTCTGCCATATGATGGGCGTCTGTCATTATCACGAGAGAATGAAGGTTTTCTATCATTGTCTCTGCCATATGAAGGACGTCTATCATCACGTCTGTCGTTATCACGAGAGAATGATGGTTTTCTATCATTGTCTCTACCATATGAAGGACGTCTATCATCACGTCTGTCGTTATCACGAGAGAATGATGGTTTTCTATCATTGTCTCTACCATATGAAGGACGTCTATCATCACGTCTGTCGTTATCACGGCCGAATGATGGTTTTCTATCATTGTCTCTACCATATGAAGGACGTCTGTCATCACGTCTGCCGTTATCACGGCCGAATGATGGTTTTCTATCATTGTCTCTGCCATATGAAGGACGTCTGTCATCACGTCTGTCGTTATCACGGCCGAATGATGGTTTTCTATCATTGTCTCTACCATATGAAGGGCGTCTGTCATCACGTCTGTCGTTATCACGGCCGAATGATGGGCGTCTATCATTGTCTCTACCATATGAAGGGCGTCTGTCATCACGTCTGTCGTTATCACGGCCGAATGATGGGCGTCTATCATTGTCTCTACCATATGAAGGGCGTCTGTCATCACGTCTGTCGTTATCACGACCGAATGATGGGCGTCTATCATTGTCTCTACCATATGAAGGACGTCTGTCATCACGTCTGTCGTTATCACGACCGAATGATGGGCGTCTATCATTGTCTCTACCATATGAAGGACGTCTGTCATCACGTCTGTCGTTATCACGACCGAATGATGGGCGTCTATCATTATCTCTACCATATGAAGGGCGTCTGTCGTCTCTTCGATCATTATCACGACCAAAAGATTTTCTATCACCTCTATCTGAACGTCTATCATTATCTCTAGGAGAATCTTTTCTATCAGATTGGAAATTATTTTCATCTCTGCTAGAATTTTTTCTATCTGCTAAAGTAGTTACTGCTCTTGGTTTTGATTTTGTTTTTACTTCAGGAGCAACGATTTCGCTATCATCCCAATTTAAAGACAACATATCATCTTCAACATTTACTACTGATGCTGATTCTTCTAAATCTTCAATTATTTTGTCAAAATCATTTTTTGCAGCTTCTTCAGCTACTGTTTCATCTGATGCTTCTACTGTTTCTTCAACAACTACAACGTCTTCAACTGTTTCTTCAATAGCATCTGCTACTACTTTTTCATTTGCAATTTCTGTTTTTGTTTCTTCTGTGTTAGTTAAAATTTCTACTACTTCTTCATTCATTTCTTTTTCATTATCCATGATATTTTGTTCCTTATTTTCCTGCCAATATGCATTTGCAGAATCCTTCGCTTTTGATACAAACGCATTTCCTTCATAATCTCTTTTTTGAAGTCTAACATGCGATTGCCAATTTAATAACCAAGTTCTTGAGGTGCCCTTAGCTTTTGTAAAACCAGGTGCTGTTACTTCTTTTGTTATATGAGTAACTTTAAAACCCTTCACTCTTCCACTATCCATATGAAAAGAACTTAAATTTGTTGAGAATATTAATACTCCGTCCTTTTCAAGTAAATTGTTAAGTAAGTTGAAGTAGCGTAAGTAATCTTTGCTAACATCAAACTTCTCATCCATTTTTCTGCTATTTGAAAAACTCGGTGGATCAAATATGATTAAATCATATTTACGAGATTCTTTCACAGATTCAATAATAAATTTTAGGGCATCATAAGCTATACACTTGTAATTTTCCCCCTCAAAACCATTTTTGAGAAGATTATCTTTTGCCCATTCAGTATAAGTTGAACTTAGGTCAACCGAGTCCACACTTAAAGCGCCACCAGCTGCTGCGTAAACAGAGAAGGAACCTGTATATGAAAAAAGATTTAGTACTCTAAGTTTATTGCTCATTTGTTCGACCATTTGACGTGTTCTCATATGGTCAAGAAATAATCCAGTATCTATACGTTTTGTTAAATCGACAGTAAAGGTATGTCCACTTTCCTTTACTTCCACAAGCAAACTCTGCTCGCTAAGAACTTCATGTTGTTCTTTTCCAATTTTATTTCTTCTATGGAAAACAACATGGTCAGATTGGATGTAGCACATTCTTCTTACAATATCAGAACATCTTTCAATTGTTTCTTCATCTAGGCCATCATCACTGTAGTCAGTAATTCTTGCGTATTGTCCATATAAATCAACGGTAACAGGAAAGAAAGGTAAATTTCTATCATAAACACGCATGCATTCAGTTCCCTCTTGCAAAACAAGACGTCGCATTGATAGTGCATTTTTCTTTAATATTTTTCCAAAATCTTTCTCGTTATAATCCATCGCTTAATAAGTCCTTATACTAATTACTTTCAATAATCTGATTTGCATGCTACAATAAAAGACACTATTATTCAAGGAGCAATACATGGATGAGGAAACAGAAATATTTATTTCTGATTTAGAAAAAAAGTTTGGAGGAGAACTAACTTGGAGAACATTTTCCACTTGGTATGGTTGTTCTGATGGAATCCAAAGAGAATTTGGTGTTTTTATGTTTCAAATTGGTGATACTTTCCATTTTGAAGATTTTGAAAAAGAAAATCTTATTTTTGGAATGAAAATTGGAACAAATAGCAAAAAGAAAAAAGAGCCTTTTGTTAAACTCGAAAGAGCCTTTGAAAAAGATCAAATACAATCAATAAATACAACAACACGTTCAATTGCTAATAATATTATAAGAAAGAGACTAGATCCTTCAGCAATTAAAAATGTTAATATAATTGATAAACTATTTAAGAAACTTGTTACAGCCGTAATTTTAAAAGATGGAACAATTCATTTCTTTGAATTAATTGGTCCAAAAGATTTTGAAGCTGCTGCTAAATAATTACATATTTACAATTTCTAATTTCTAAAACCATCTAAAAAAAAAGGATGGTTTTTTTGTTTATAATAATAATCAAAACAACGAATTTAAAAAAATCTCCTGGCATAACCAAGAGATTTCTCAAAAATATTAAATAAGTTAAAATATTATTTTGAATAGAACTCAACTACTAATTGGTCGTTGATTTCTACAGGTACTTCAGCTCTTTCTGGCATTCTTAATAGTGTACCAGCAAATTTAGCTTCGTCCTTATCAATGTAAGCAAGTTTGAACTTTGCAGCACCTAAGAAATTCTTTTTGAAAGATTCATTCTTAGCTGATTTCTCTTTAAGAGAAATTACATCGCCAACCTTACAACGGTATGAAGGTATATCAACCTTTTTACCATTAACTAATACGTGGCCGTGTGATACAAGCTGACGTGATAGTCTGATTGAGTTACCAAAACCAATACGATAAACAAGGTTATCTAATCTACGTTCTAGAGTAGTGATTAATGCATCACCAGTTCTTTCTACAGATTTACTTGCTTCAGCATAGTAGTTACGTAATTGCTTTTCAAAGATACCATAATATGCTTTAACTTTCTGTTTTTCAGCAAGTTGCATTCCATAATCGGAAACTTTGTGTTTCTTTCGAAAAGCAGGATCATTTGAACGATCCATAGCCTTAGGGTGACCACAAGCATTCACTCCTAATCTACGACATTCTTTAAAACGGGGACCTCTTCTAGTTGCCATCGTCTATTCCTTTAAGAAAGTATTCTTATAAAGAGATTCAAATAATTAATATTATTTCCTCTCTTAGTCGTGACATGAACAAGCTCTCATGTCTTGAGCAAAAATTAAGCTCCCTATTAAACTAGAGAGCTTTAAAAAGCGCGCCCGGAGGGATTTGAACCCCCGACAGGATGGTTAACAGCCATCTGCTCTACCGACTGAGCTACAGGCGCTTTTCGTTGTGAACAATGGTAATCTACAATATAGAGCGCATTGTGTCAATATGATTTTTAAAACTCTTAAAAATTATTTTTAAATGAATATAAATAGGTGTCTTGAGATTACATTTTATTTAAAACCTCATAACATTTTAGCTTCATTAGAAAACAAAATTATTATACAAAATATAATTATTATTTTAAAGTATCTAGCTTATTAAATATAATAAAATTGTATTGTTTATAATAGTAATCAAAACAAAGATTTTAAAAAAATCTCCTGGCATATCCAAGAGATTTCTCAAAAATATTAAATAAGTTAAAATATTATTTTGAATAGAACTCAACTACTAATTGGTCGTTGATTTCTACAGGTACTTCAGCTCTTTCTGGCATTCTTAATAGTGTACCAGCAAATTTAGCTTCGTCCTTATCAATGTAAGCAAGTTTGAACTTTGCAGCACCTAAGAAATTCTTTTTGAAAGATTCATTCTTAGCTGATTTCTCTTTAAGAGAAATTACATCGCCAACCTTACAACGGTATGAAGGTATATCAACCTTTTTACCATTAACTAATACGTGGCCGTGTGATACAAGCTGACGTGATAGTCTGATTGAGTTACCAAAACCAATACGATAAACAAGGTTATCTAATCTACGTTCTAGAGTAGTGATTAATGCATCACCAGTTCTTTCTACAGATTTACTTGCTTCAGCATAGTAGTTACGTAATTGCTTTTCAAAGATACCATAATATGCTTTAACTTTCTGTTTTTCAGCAAGTTGCATTCCATAATCGGAAACTTTGTGTTTCTTTCGAAAAGCAGGATCATTTGAACGATCCATAGCCTTAGGGTGACCACAAGCATTCACTCCTAATCTACGACATTCTTTAAAACGGGGACCTCTTCTAGTTGCCATCGTCTATTCCTTTAAGAAAGTATTCTTATAAAGAGATTCAAATAATTAATATTATTTCCTCTCTTAGTCGTGACATGAACAAGCTCTCATGTCTTGAGCAAAAATTAAGCTCCCTATTAAACTAGAGAGCTTTAAAAAGCGCGCCCGGAGGGATTTGAACCCCCGACAGGATGGTTAACAGCCATCTGCTCTACCGACTGAGCTACAGGCGCTTTTCGTTGTGAACAATGGTAATCTACAATATAGAGCGCATTGTGTCAATAACATTTTTAAAACTTTTTCTTAAAATTCACTAGAAGGAATTATATGTTATTTTAATTTCTTTATCTACGTTATTTAGAGTGATTTTGGCAAAATAAATTTTTATTTTTATTTTGCAATTAAGTGCATATTTTTATATATTTAGCACATATTTTACCAATCATGTCTTAATAAATAATTTAGATTATTAATTTATGCAAGAATTAATAAAAAAGGACACTACAATATTTCATGTAATGCCCTCTTTCTTAATCTAGTTTTACTCTATCGTTTATTTGTTTAAATAATCAATAAGAATATCACTAAATAATCCACCAGTTCCAACTGTCTTACCCATATCATAACCACCAAGATTATTACCTAAGTATTGGTTAGTTGCAATTGTGTATGTCATTTCTTTATCAATGTTCTTTGAGCCTAATTTAACACGAAGAACACGTTTTCCAGCTTTGGCATATTTGTTATAAATAACCTTAAGATCAGTTAATGCATAATTAACACTTTCTTCTGGTAGTTGTGAATAACCAGCTTCAATTGCTGCATAAATCTGTTCACCAGTCATTTCTTTTAGAACTACTGTGTAAGGATATGCAAATGCATCTGCGATATCACCAACTGTTACTTCACCAGCGTTAATGTTTTGTGCAAACATTCCACCATTAATAATTGTTGCATCAGCACCAGTTTCTGCTGTTGTTGCTTTAACCATTAATTTAGTTGCGCTAGTTGGTTGTTTCTTAGCATCTTCTGCTCTTAGTGTATAAGGAGTTGTTGCTACAACCTTTGATAGAGCACCTTCAATCTTTGCTTCTTGTGATGCAATGAATGATAATACTTGTTTATCTGATGGGATATTTACAATGCCATAAGCTGATGCTAATGCACTATTTGCAGGATCTTCAACATCATTTGCAGTAATAGTCATTGGTGTTGCTGAAATTGCTTTACCATCTTTTACTACGATATCTACTAAACCTACACTACTCATATCCTGTCCAGCACTTACAATTGTTGTACCGTTTACTACTGTACCACTTGCTACATCTGAAACACCATCTACAAATAGATCAATTCCATTTAAATTTTGACAGATAAATGAACTTGTTACTCCACCATTTCTACCGTTGTTCATATTACCTAATACGATAATATAGTCAGCATATTGGTGAGCCATATCTAATGCATATTGTGCATTCTGGATAACTGCATCATTCATGAATGATAAACCATCAACACCTTCTACAGGAGCTGTTAATCCAACTACTGCTACAGTGAATCCATTATAATCATATAATTGATATGGTTGGAATGGTAGATATAATTCATCATCTAATACATTTGCAGCTAATACTTTTAGTTGTGTGTTTTCTTTTGCAAAATTAGCTGCTGCTAATAGAGCATCTGAACCATAAGCATAATCATCTGCTGAAGGAGCTACTGCATCATAACCTAATAGGCTTAATAGAGTACCTGATGTTTCACCAGAGGTTAAGTTATTAATATAAGAACCACTTACAACATTACCAGCATCTAATACTAATAAATTATTTGTAATACTCTTAGCAACTTTTAACATTGTTGATAATTTATCATAACCAACATTAAAATCACCACTTTCAACTTTACCGTTAACATCATTTGTATGAACTACAAATAAATCAAATACTGGGTAATCTGCATCGCTCTTAACAATTGGCATAATGCCTAAAGGATATTGCATTTCTGGAGCTTCAGTCATCATGTCAGCTTTCTTGTCCATCATGTCAGCTTTCTTGTCCATCATGTCAGCTTTCTTGTCCATCATGTCAGCTTTTGTATCAGTAGTAACACTTACATTGACACTTACAGAAACTTTTTTCATTGTATCTTTAATTAATGAATGTTGATAAGCAATATAATTATCTACTCTAGGATCACTTGGAATGTTTTTGATACCATAAGCAGATGCTAAAGCGCTATGTGCTGGATGTGCAACATCACTAGCTGTAATTTCAAAAGCTGAAGTTGAAACTGCCATGTCATTTTTAACAACAACGTCTACAACACCAACACTACCAAAATTAGGTTTAGTTCCAACAATTTTTGTACCATTAACCATTGTACCATTTGCTACAGCACAACTTCCATCTATAAATAGATCAATACCATTTAAATTTTCACAAATAAATGAGCTAGTTACTCCACCTTTTTTACTGTTACTCATATTACCTAATACGATAATATAGTCAGCATATTGGTGAGCCATATCTAATGCATATTGTGCATTCTGGATAACTGCATCATTCATGAATGATAAACCATCAACACCTTCTACAGGAGCTGTTAATCCAACTACTGCTACAGTGAATCCATTATAATCATATAATTGATATGGTTGGAATGGTAGATATAATTCATCATCTAATACATTTGCAGCTAATACTTTTAGTTGTGTATTATCTTTTGCAAATTTAGCTGCAGTAAATAAAGCATCTGTTCCATAAGCATAATCGCCTGCTGCAGGTGCTACTGCATCATAACCTAGAGCAGCTAAAAGAGTACCTGCTGTTTCACCATTATTTTGTTCAACAATAGGAGTTCCTGAAACAACATTACCAGCATCTAATACTAATACATTATTTGTAATACTCTTTGTAACTTGTAACATTGTAGATAATTTTGAATAACCAATACTAGAATCAGTTGAATAAACATTACCTTGAACATTAGCAGTATGAACAATAAATAAGTCAAATACAGGATAATCTGCATCACTCTTAACAATCGGCTCAATACCTAGAGGGTATTGCATCATCTCTGGAGCTTCTTCCATAGCTGGAGCTTCTTCCATAGCAGGAGCTTCTTTTACAACAGGAGCCTCTTCTACAACAGGAGCTTCTTTCACAACAGGAGCTTCTTCTACAACAGGAGCTTGCATTGGTTGTTCTAATTTTGTCTCAGGTTGGGTTACAGTTGGTTGAACTTTAGTCACCTCTTCAACTTTTGTTGAAGTAGTTTTACATCCGACGAGAGAAACGACAAGTAGTGATATAATCACTGCTGACATTAATTTACTTGTTGAAAAACGTTTCACAGTTTTCCTCCTAAACTTTGATATCATAGGTTGCGTATTTTAAATACATCTTTATAGTTCATAACATGCTAAAATTAAATCTGGTACAAAAAAAAGGTAAAAAAGCAATAATTAAACAATTTTCTAATCAAAATTTCCACTAATCAAGACTATAAAACACCAAACCTCTTTAATAACACTATACAAACTATCCTTATATTAACACTAATACTATAACAATGTTTTTAGAAAATAGCAAAATATTTCAACATAATAATTTTAATATTATGACAAATTAACATATATTAAAAAATATAGAATAATATAAAATACAAATTACTTGATTTGTGCCAAATTATTTACTATTTTATGCATAAATATTATATATCGCAAAATAATAGCGTTAATATATTAACTTAATTTTTGTATAGTGGTTTAGATATAAAATAAAATTAGTAAAATAATAAGCCTTTGAAGTTATGGCAAAAGAAGAAAAAACATAATAAAGATAATATATTCAAGACAATATTAACTTTAAAAATTGATATTTTATTTGAACAAATTATATAAAAATAAATCAAAAAGATGTAAAAAAAGCCCTAAGTTAAAAACCTGGACTTTTTTAATGATTATAAAATCAAGTACTACATTAAATCTTTTGCTTTACGAGCAGTGTTACCACTTTTTTCGCAATATGCAACGTGACGTAATTTACCGTTTTCAAATACTGATTTCATTTTAATTGTGCCGCCCCAGCGACTTGTCATTACCTGAGCACCTGTACGACGTGCGTTCTTTGAAACATTACCTGCCATATCTATATTCCTCCGTATAATTTTTTCGAATACAGTCGTAATTTATCATTTCTACTATTAAAAGTCAAATAGAAAAAAGGTATCAACCTCCATAAAAAAAGACTTAACAGATAAACTTGAAAATTTATCTTTAGCTAAGGCTAGGTGTATTTATTGTTTTTATCTTATTCTTTTAGTATTATTAATTTATGAGCAAAATCAAATCAATTTTAAGACAAATTTACTTAATCCCAGTTTACCTATACAAAGGTTTATTATCACCTTATATGGGTGGCAGTTGTATATATTCTCCGTCTTGTTCTACCTATATGGTTCAAGCTGTTGCGAAACATGGCATATTCAAAGGTACGGCTTTAGGACTAATTAGAATTAGCAGATGTAGTCGAGGATACCTTGGTGGACCGGACCCTGTACCCGAAGAATTTTCTCTAAAAATAATTAAAAAAAATAATATAATTTTTAAAAGACATAAGAAAAAGCACTAAAATCTTATAGATTTACACTTTTTTTAGAAAAAAAATTTAATCAAATTAAATATTTTTAATTTATTAAATAATACATTTGGAGAATTTTTAGTATTTTACATTATCATTCTCTATATAGTAAAGGATACTCTAAATTTGAGTATCCTTCACTATTCTAAAACATCATATTATTTCAATACAGAAAATTCATAGACGGTTTTATAGATATATTCTTTATTAGCTTCAATAACACAAGATGGGAAATTAGAGTGATTTGGAGAATCTGGATAGTATTGTGTTTCAAAGGCAATTCCACCATTTTTTGTATATTCAATATTATCTTTTCCACAACTACCGGCTTCAAAAGAATTTGCAGTATACATCTGAGCTGATGGCATTGTGGTATAAACCTTCATAACTCTTTTTGAATCTAAATCTCTAATCTCTGCTCTAAATTTAAGACTTCCATCAGAATTTGGGAAACAGAAACAATGATCATAACCACCATTTGTATCATTAATTCTCTCACCAATACTATGGAACTCATTAAAGTCAAAAGGTGTTCCTTTTGATTCTATAATTTTTCCAGTAGGAATTAATTGATCATCAATTTCAAGGTATCCATCACTATCAATATAAACTTCTTCATCAAGTATTTTCTTTGTAAAATCACCACTTAGATTAAAGTAACTATGATTTGTTAAATTCATAAGTGTCTTTTTATCTGATTTTGCACTATATTCAATTTCAATTTGACCAGTACTTGTTAAAGTATAAACAACACTTACTTCAACATTACCAGGCCAATTACCTTCTCCGTCTTCACTATTTATTGTTAATTTAACAGAAGGATCCTTTGAATCAAGTAATTCCATATCCCAGTTTTTAAAACCGAATCCACATGAAGCACTATGTAGTGTATTTGGACCATTATTTTTTTCAAGTTGATATTTTACTCCATCAATTTCAAAAGCACCATCTTTGATTCTATTTGCAAATCGACCAATACACATTCCATAATAAGTTGTATTTTCAAGATATTCTTTTGCACTATCATAACCTAGTACAACATCTTCAATTATTCCATCTTTATTTGGAACTTTAAGAGATCTAATAGTAGCACCTAAGCTAATTACTTCTAATTCATATGGACCATTATTTAATGTAGCACTCAATATAAAATCACCATTTTCTAAAGTATCAAAAATTTTCTCAATCATAATAAATATACCTCTTTTTGTTTATGTAAAAATAAGAGATAGCAAGCTATCTCTTATCATATTATTAATTTTTACTTTTTTTGTCTTCACTTTTAAGAACAGCAAGGAAAGCTTCTTGTGGTATTTCAACATTACCAACCATTTTCATTCGCTTTTTACCTTCTTTCTGTCTTTCGAGTAATTTACGCTTTCTAGAAATATCACCACCATAACATTTAGCTGTAACATCTTTTCTATAAGCATTAATAGTTTCTCTTGATACAATTGTACCACCAATAGCTGCCTGGATTGCTATTTTATACTGCTGTCTATGAATTTCACCTTTTAGTCTTTCACAAACTATTTTACCACGTGCTGGAGCATTATCTCTAAATACCAATTGTGATAAGGCATCAACTTGATCTCCGTTAACCAAAATATCAAGTCTAGCTAGATTTGTTGGCTTATAACCAATAACAGTATAATCAAAGGAAGCATAGCCTCGTGAGATAGATTTTAATCTATCATAAAATTCAAACAAAACTTCAGCTAATGGCATTTCATATTGCAATTCAACTCTCTTTTCATCTAAATAGTTCATATTAGTTTGAACACCACGCTTTTCTAAACATAAAGACATAATTGGTCCAATAAATTCAGTAGGTGTCATAACATTAGCTCTAATATATGGCTCTTCACTATAATCAACTAACATTGCATCAGGATATTCAAGAGGATTATCAATTTCAAGTATTTCATCATCTTTTTTCATGTGAACTTTATATTCTACAGAAGGAGATGTAAATACAATTGATAAATTAAACTCTCTTTCAATTCGCTCTTGAACAACTTCTAAATGTAACAATCCAAGGAAACCACATCTAAAACCAAATCCTAAAGCAGCACTTGAGTCTTTTTCATAAACAAGGGAAGCATCATTTAATTTCAATCTTTCAATTGCATCAAATAACTCCTCATAATCATTTGCATCAACAGGATATATAGATGAGAATACAACAGGTTGTACATCTTTAAATCCATCTAAAGGAAGTTTTGCAGGATTGTCTACTCTTGTTACAGTATCACCAACTCTAATATCACTTACCTTTTTAATACCTGCAATAAAATAACCTACATCACCTGCATGAAGTTCTGCCATTTTTGTAAAGTTCAGTTTAAAAATACCAACTTCTTCAACAACATAATCTGCATCGGCATGCATAAATCTAATTTCATCACCAGCTTTAAGACAACCATCAAATATTCTACAGTGTACAAAAACACCTCTATAGGCATCATAGTGTGAGTCAAATATAAGGGCCTTAAGTGGGTCTTCATCAACTCCCTCAGGAGGTGGAATAAATTCAACTATCTGTTCATATAATTTATCAATACCTTCACCTGTTTTAGCACTAACTAATATAGTCATATCAGGATCAAGTCCTAATTCTGTATCAATTTGTTCTAAACACATAGGTATATTTGCAGATGGCAAATCAATCTTGTTAATTACAGGAATTACTTCAAGATTATGTTCCATGGCTAAATAAAGATTAGCTAGAGTTTGAGCTTCAACTCCCTGAGATGCATCAATTAAAAGAAGTGCACCTTCACAAGAGCTAATAGCACGAGATACTTCATAGCTAAAGTCAACGTGACCGGGAGTATCAACAAGATTTAACTTGTAAGTTTTTCCGTTCATTGCGGTATATGGGATAGTAACGGCTTGGCTTTTAATTGTAATACCACGCTCTCTCTCAATATCCATATTATCTAGTACTTGATTCTGAGCAGGGCCTCTTTGTTTGCCAAGCTTTGCTCCTTCAATAAATCTATCGGCCAAGGTAGATTTACCATGGTCGATATGTGCGATTATACAGAAGTTACGAGTAAGTGAATAATCATTTTGCATTTTTAGTCCTTAAGGCTAAGTATGTTATTAATAGGTTCAAAACCTAATAATTCTCTAATTTCAGCATCATCTAGAGTTTCTTTTTCTACCAATCTATCTGTTAGTAAATCAAGTTGTTCTCTATATTTTGTTAAAATAGATCTAGTTTCTTTTAAACATGCATCGAGTATCTTTCTCATTTCAGAGTCAATAATTCTTGCAGTTTCTTCACTATAATTTTTATGTTGAGCTATTTCACGGCCAAGGAATAAAGGTTCATCTTCTTGTCCTAAGTTAATAAAACCTAAACTACTCATTCCAAATTCAGTAACCATTCTCTTAGCTATGTTAGTAGCTTGTTGAATATCATTACTTGTACCTGTAGTTGTTTCACCATAAACAATATCTTCAGCCACATAACCACCCATTGTGATTTTAATTCTATCTACTAACTTAGATCTATTTAATGTGTATGCATCAGATTCAGGTAATGAAATAGTCAAACCTAAAGCTCTTCCATGAGGAATAATTGTAACTTTATGTAGTGGATCAACATGTTTTAAATGATAGTGCAATAAAGTATGACCTGCTTCATGATAAGCTGTTGCTCTCTTATCTTCTTCACTCATGAATTTACTTTCACGAGCAACACCAATCATTACTTTATCTCTTGCAGATTCAATGTTATCCATTGAAACTGTCTCTTTATTTTCTCTTGCTGCAAATAGAGCAGCTTCATTTATCATATTTGCAAGATCAGCACCGCTAGAACCTGGAGTTGCACGAGCAATTCTTTTTAAATCAACACTTGGTTCTAATTTTACCTTTTTACAGTGAATAGCTAAAATTGCTTCTCTTTCTTTGATATCTGGTAAATCAACAACAACTTGTCTATCAAAACGGCCAGGACGTAGTAATGCCTTATCTAATACATCAGGACGGTTAGTGGCTGCCATAACGATAACATTTGAAGTACTATCAAACCCATCCATTTCAACAAGGATTTGGTTAAGAGTTTGTTCCCTTTCATCATGTCCACCGCCTACACCTGAACCACGAGCTCTACCAACAGCATCTAATTCGTCAATAAAGATGATACATGGAGCCGCTTTTCTAGCTTGTTCAAATAAATCTCTAACACGAGAGGCACCCATACCAACAAACATTTCAACAAAGTCAGAACCACTTGTATGTAAGAATGATACACCTGATTCACCTGCAACAGCTTTAGCTAATAAAGTTTTACCTGTTCCAGGAGGACCAACTAATAGAGCACCTTTTGGTATTTTAGCACCAACTTTAACAAATCTATCAGGATGCTTTAGGAAATCTACAACTTCCATCAATTCCTTTTTTGCTTCCATTTGACCTGCAACATCACCAAAAGTAGTACTATTTTCATCTGGTTTATATACCTTCGCAAGGTTTTTACCCATTCCTCCTGTTAATTTACCACCAACACCATTTGCCTGTTTATAAAGCATAACAGTAAATCCAATGAAAATAATCCAAGGAATCATCTGGAATAAAATTGCAATGAAAGAGACACTTTGTTCTGTTCCTGTTACAACAATACCTTTAGATAATAAGTCAGATAATAAAGTATCATCAGTATAAGGAATACGAGTACTCATTTTTAAATCATTTGAAGCTGTAAATACTATCTTTGTATTTGCCTCAATATTTACATCTTTAACCTGTCCAGCTGCTACATATTGTTTAAATGTAGTATATGGAACTGACTGAACTGAACCATTAACAGAGGTATCAAAGAATAAGATACCAAATACTAATAGCATGAATACAAATATTCCAAGAGACAATTTATTTTTAGGGTTCTTTAATGGACTGTTATTATTTCCACCACCTGATGGAGAACCACCACCTTTTAATCCCTGCCAGAAGTCTTTAGGATCATCTTTTTTCTTATTTGGATCATCTGCTCTATAAATAGATACCTTCTCCGATTTAAAATTATTAAAAAATTTCACTTTATATATCCTTATTTAAAATACTATATATTCTTACACTCTTTCCTACAAGAGTTTTTTTCATCCTTCTCGCAAGTCTATCTCTTCCACCTACATGAGATGCAAAAACAGCAACTATACCAGATTTATCTTCTAAAATATAAACCAATTTTCTTAGATTTTCATCTATCTTCCAAGAAGAAATTAATTTATTAATCAATACTTTACCACCATCAGTTTTTAACTGATCACCTGCTTTAATTGACCTAAATACAACTGGATAATTCAAATCCTCATCTGCTATCAATAGTTGTTTTTTATCTGCAACAGATAAAGAGTCTATATGTAGTAGAGAATATGGAGTATCTATGTATCCATCCCCAGGTTTATCAATAACTAATGTAAAATTAATATCCTTTAAAGATTTCTCGAAATAGATAATATTATTCTTATCTATAACTAAATCAAAGTTATTAAACTTCTCTCTAATATTATTTCTTTTACTTAAAATTATTGAATCAATGTGTTTCAATTGATTAATAGAAGGAAAGCCTAAGCTTGATGTAAGCTCTAAAATAATATTATATCTCACTATTGTAACTTGTTTACAATAATATTTGCATTTTACACTATTTTTTTCAATTAATCCTCTAACTTTCTCATCAACTAAAGAACTTAAACCTTCAATAAGTTCAGAATTTCTTAAAACGATAGAAGATGCAGATGGAAATACTTGTTTCACAAGAGGTGCAATATTAGCTCTTATCTTGTTTCTAAGATAATCTTCTTCACCATTTGTAGAATCTTCACTCCAACTAAGTTTCTCATTTATAAGAATATCACGAAGTTCTTGTTTTGAATATGAAAGAACAGGTCGAATTACATTAACATTGTCTAATTTTGTAACTGATTTAATGCATGATAGTGATAATGGAGAGGCTCCATTAAAAGTTCTCATTATCATCGTTTCTATCTGATCATCACTATTGTGTGCGGTTGCAAGAGAATTAATTGAATGTTTGTTGCAATATTCTAGCATCTTTTCATATCTTAATATACGAGCGGCATCTTCTATCCCAGCCCCTCTAATCTTAGATAATTCAGTTATCTCACCATCATCACATATTAGTTCTACATATTTTACACCAAGTTTATCGCAATTTTTTTTATTTGCACTTGATTCAATACTTAGTTCACTCTCTTCTCTCAATTTGTGATTTACATACAATGCAACTAAATTACAAGCATCAATCTTTTTTGTTAACAAATATAGCATAGATAAACTATCACTACCGCCTGAAAAGGCAATAGCTATTTTGTTAGTTTTTATATTTTTATGTGACTGAAAGAATGTTTCAAGGCCTTTCATATACATTACCTTTTGATTAATCATTAAAACAAATATGTACAATATTTATTGATTCGTCAACTAATACAATAAATTAAGCCAAAAATAGATATCATTACATATTTTATTTATTTATAGTACTATTTTTTTTATTGTATTTTTGTTTAACCTCATCAAGAGGAACAGAAGATAGAATATCAATTAAGGCAGATGCTGCTGAATCAATCCCTGATTGAAAGGACTCAGAATCATTTTCAACACCTAATACATGATCTACAACAGTAGAACCTGCTTCAGGTCTTCCGATTCCAACATAAATTCTTATAAAGTCAGTATAACCTTCAAGATTATGTATGATACTTTTTAAACCATTATGACCTGCTGTTCCACCACCTTTTTTTATTCGGATACTACCGACTGGCAAATCCATTTGGTCACAAACAACAATAAGATTCTCTTTTTCAAAATCTTTTATATCTTTTATTATTTCACCACTATTATTCATATAGGTCAGTGGTTGGACTAGTAAAGAACGCTCATCATTAATAGAACACATGGCTCTATTATATAAATGAAAACAGCGCTTAGCCAGTTTAACCTGACAAAACGCTGCTACTTTTTGTGTGACTAAAAAACCACAATTATGACGAGTGTTACTATACTCAGCTCCAGGATTACCTAAACCAAGTATTACTTTCATAATTGTATTATTCAGTAACCTCTTCGTCTTTCTTTTCAGAAATAACTTCAGCAGGTGCATTAGCATCTTCAGTCTCTTCAACAACTTCAACTTTAAGTGCTTTAACTGTTGCAACAGCTTCGTCAGCTGGTGTTAAGATAGAAACATTGTCATTAAGTGGTAAGTCAGCTACTGTGATATGACCGTTTAATTCTAGAGAAGATACATCAACTCTGATTTCTGAAGGTAGATCTTTTGGTAAACATTCTACTTCAATTTCATGAAGAATAACATCTAAGATACCGCCCATACGACAACCAACTGGGTTACCTTCAACAATAACTGGTACTGATGTACGAAGTTTTTCACCACGAGTTACTTCATAGAAGTCAACGTGGAAAATTTTATCTACTAATAAATCTTCTTGGAAATTTTTAACTAAAACTTCTTTGCCTTCTTCACCTTCGATGTTCAATGTAATAAGTGTTGATTCTGTTAATTTGTTAACAGCAAGACCGAAATCATGTGCATCAATTACGATGTGAGTAGGTGCGATTTTGTGACCGTATACTACAGCAGGGATTTTTCCAGCACGTATTAAACGGCGAGAACCAGCACTTCCGAAATCAGAAGTACGAAGAGTTGCATCAAATAAATAATTAGACATAATTATTTCTCCTAAAATACTCTCATTGGAATATTAATTCCAATTACCATGGGATATGAACGCTAAGCGTCCGAGGCTTATATTATTAGATAGGTCCTCATTATTCAAGGGTAGTATTAGCTTATTTAAGATATTTAGGAATCTTTGATAAAAAATGATTTTAAACTTGGTAAAAAAAAGTGAATTGAGTTAAAAAAACTCACTACAAAGTAGTGAGCTTTTAATAGGCTGGGAAGGCGGGAGTCGAACCCACGATGCCGGCACCAAAAACCAGAGCCTTAACCTCTTGGCGACTTCCCAACGACTTGCTTAACATATTATATATTGATTTTTTTGTCTACTATATTTTTAAAAAAAACAATTCGACTCTTCTACTCTCTAAAAAATATTAATTTTTCAATCTAATTTATTCTAATATTGCCTTTTTAAGCCTTGAATCGGATATTTTTTTTCTTTTTAATGTGCAGCATAATATATCTTAAATATAATTATTATCTTGTATTACACTATTTGTAGTAATATTGAGGAGTCTATATGTACATCGGGATAATAGAAGTTAAATCTAAAAACAAAAGACTTATGGTTGTTAAAGAATCTTATAGAGACAAAGTGAGTAAAAAATCTAGACAAAGAAAAATTAGAGATATTGGTTATATAGAAGATTTTTTAGATTTATACAAAGATCCTCTTCAACATTTCAAAGATGAACTAAAAGCTGAACAAAATAATATTAAAACTATACAACCATCTAAATCTATTAATATAGATCCTAATGCTAAAATTGCAGTTCGAGATATTAATACTCCACGAACTGAAAGTATTCTAAAAAGTATAAAAGCAGCAAATGGATCATTGATAACTGGGAATCTATATAATTTCAATTATGTTGATGAGATATTATTAGAAATTCAAAAGAAATTTGAAATCACATTAGATAGACAGTTCTTAACAATAGGAGAAATAAAAAAAATTATTGCCAAAACTAAAAAAAAGACATAATAGTGATATTAAAAACTACAAAAAATGTTAAAAGGCCACCGATATTATTAGTTACTACATAACTAATTAGGGGGCCTTTTTTGCGTTTTAAAGTGTCGAAAACATGTTCATGGGGTAGTATTATCTTATTTAAGATATTTAGGAAGCTTTGCAAAAGAAATGATTTCAAACTTGGTGAAAAAATTGAATGAACATAAAAAAACTCACTACATTGTAGTGAGTTTTTAATAGGCTGGGAAGGCGGGAGTCGAACCCACGATGCCGGCACCAAAAACCAGAGCCTTAACCTCTTGGCGACTTCCCAACGACTTGCTTAACATATTATATATTAATTTTTTTGTCTACTATATTTTTAAAAAAACTTTATTTTTTTTCATTTTTTTTTCAGTTTTATAGTTTTTTTCTCTAAATCTAGCACTCAAAATACTGTTTAAGTATCAATTCTAACCTTAAATTAATCATTTCAGGCTAATTTTATACATTTTACCAACTTTCTATTTATAAAAAAATTTTTAAAAGATTTAATTTTTTTTACACTGTTTATAATATTTATATCCTAAGCTAAACCGATACAACATCATAAACAGAACCATTTTTTTAAATTTTCAATTAGAAAACTTATTTTGATGCTTTTTTTATCATCTTTTTTAAATCACTTTTAATTATATAGGTAAAAGTTTTCAAAACAGGAAGAATATCAACCTTTGAATTTGATACCATTCTCATGTCAATTTCAAGAGTTTGTACTATTAACATAGAACAATCTAATATAAGAAGTGATAATTCAGTATCACTCACCTCACGGTCATTAAAAAATGGTGCTATAGTTGCAAAATGATTTGCGACTATTCTATCAAAGTCTAATAGTATCGGTGAGATAGCTATTTTTGAATCTAAAAACTTTGACAGATCATTCATATTTTCAATATCTTTTTCGCTAACCCAACAAAGCTCTTTTGTAATATCAGTCTTTAATATTTTCTCATATAGCTCAGGAAATATATCCTTTAATGAATCAACAATTATTTTTTCTTCTTCTAATAATTCTCTCTCCCTATCTTTAGAAGATAGATTATCGACTATTTTTGTACTATTTTTTTTCTCTTTACTATCAATCTTTGCACTTTGTAATTTGACAAATTTTTTTAAATATTTTTTGAAATTTTCATCATCACCTTCCATAGCATTTATTAATTCTTTCTCATCAAAATCAAATTCTTCATCATTAGGATTTTCTTTTTCAATGCTTAGCTCATCATTATCTAGCAATTCTTCAAAAGCACTAAGAGTTAATTCATCTAGTTCTTCATCAGATAAGTTATCAATTGAATCGTTTGGAGAAAAGGTCCCCTCTTCTCCTTGTATTTTTGAAAGTATCTTTCTGACATCTCTCCATGTATCAACACCATTGTGAGAATTAACAAAACAATTATCCATATATATCAATAAAGAAGGAATTAATTTATCAGCATTACTTACTCCCTCATCATTAAATTCTTTAAATATTATATAAATGTGCGAGATGATAGTTTCATATAGTTTTTTAACTTCTCTAATTGCATTAGTTTTATCACCTATCAAAATCGAATTACAAATATTTAAGAAACTCATAATTTTTCTTTCAAAGAAAATATTGGTCAAGAACTTTTCACTACGTCCACTCTCTTCTCCACCAAAGAAGATTAGTTTATCATCCAAACCGCTTAAATTTTCAATTCTCTCTTTATATTCACCAAGAGGCATGCAAGAGGCAATGTTATCACCGGAGCGATACCAATAAGCATTTTCAATACTCTTAAATAGGTTTTGATATTTTAGTGCTAAATTTATACTACAGGTTTCATTAGAAGGTACATTTTTTAACTGTAAACAAATATCATTATTATTTAAAAAGACGTCCTTGTAGGTACTAAAATATTTATTAATTTCCTCTTTATCTTTTTGAGATACAATTTTTACTTTTCCCAGGATCATTTTAATAACCATAGGATCTTTGTTTCTACTTATATAATTAAAGACTTCTCTCTCAAGAATCTCAAAATATTCATTTTCAGAACTATAGGATAATTGAGAATCATCATAGAGTTCTTCTAAAACCATTATTACATAAGAAGAGAATAATGGAGTAATTTTTTCTAAACTAGGAATAGTTTCAAGATAATATGGAAGATAATTAATTGTATCGATAATAGAGTGAATACATTGAACCTCCAGATTATTAATCAATGGAATAATAGTACCTTTATCTTCAAAGGGATCTAGTAAATCAGGAAATTCATAGCCTCCGGTAACAGGAGATATGGAATCAAAATAAAAATCTCCAAAATTATTACTCAAATAAGCATCACTAAAATCAAGAGAATAGTTTTGATATCCTTTTGTAATAACTTTATCAACATCTTGATAGGTTATATATTTAATACTTTCTGCAATGGGTGGTTGGAACTTTACAAAGCGATGCTTAGGATCTTTAATATTAAAGTATTTATATAACCAGGGATGATATTTAGTATCAAAATGTGTGAAATCAGGAGTGCTTAGGAAATTTCTCTTATCATAATCGCTAAAATAATCCCTAAACTTTTCGAGATATTCAACTTCACTACAATTTTCATTCAATTCAAAAACTTTATTATTTTTTTCGTCCAGATAGGACTGAAACACAGAGAAATCACCCTTTTTGTCTCTTGTATTAAGAGCTGTTGAAACTGTTATGGTTTTACAAATTGTATTAATAATTCTCATAGCAAAACTATAATTTTTAATAGCCATTGCATTTTTAAGAGAATAGAAGGATTTATAGATAACATCTAAGCTTTTTTTATTAGAATTAATAAGCTCTTTCTCTTCAAGAGAATCAAGTAGATTTTCCCTCTCAATATGGGAGATAAGTTGATTTAAAATAGATAGTGTATAAAGACTAATATTATAAGCTATATAGTGTCTCTGACTTGTAAGAGGTATTATTTTCCCATCATTTATACTACTGTTTATTACTTTTTTAAGTTCTAAAATTAAATCGTCACCTATATCTATTTCACTTTCAAAAATATCAAATTCCATAGTATTTCCACCTTTAATGTATAATTCATTATACAGTAAAAAAATACAAAAGTATAATATTATCTTAAAAAGAGAAAAATAGAATAGAATCTATAACATTTATGGGTATAGTTAAAAATCATACATATAAATTTGACTAAAGCTAATTAAGAGTGCTTAAAATTTAATAAAAGGTAGTTATATAATCAAATTCATCGCTACTAGATATTAAAGAGGGTTTATCAAAGACATCTAATATTTCAAAACAAGTAGAACCAGAGCCACTCATAAGTAAAAAATTAGAAGCATTTTTAATTCTGCCTAATACATCATTTTTAATAACTTTTTCAAAATCATTAAAAAAATGCCTTTTCCATGCAGAAACACCTTTTTTAAATATTGCTAATAATTCACTTTCATTAATAAAAGAGGGACGCTCTATTTTATCAAGGAGAGAAAATGCACTTTTTGTACTAACACCTTTAACGGGTTTAACAAGATGAATCCTATAATTAACATCTAAATCCATATCTATAGGAGATACAAACTCTCCTCTACCTTTAACAAAGGCAAATGTTGATTCATGAAGAAAAAATGGTACATCTGAACCAATTTGAGAACCAATGGCTTCTAACTCCTTAAAGGATATAGCTTTTTGTGGATATAATTTTTGAAGAGCAAGTAAAACTGAGGCACCATCACTAGAACCACCACCTAGACCAGCCTCTGATGGAATATTTTTTTTTGATACTAATCACAATCTTATCATAAGTATTAGTTTTATCACTCCATAATCTTGCAGCTTTAGTCATTGTATCCTCAGATGAGAGTTTTATAGACTCAAGTCCTTTTAATATTATTTCTCTTTTATCTGATTCATATATATCAATATGTATTTCATCAAATAAAGAAATTCTTGCAAAAATTGATTGTAAGTCATGAAAATTATCATCTCGCTTAGGACCAACTGCAAGATGTAAATTTGTTTTAGCAGGTGCTAATACATCAATACTATTTACTTTTACCATATTTCTAACTCCACTAGCTTAGCGCTAGCTCTTTCTCCCCACCCCTTATTTGCTAAAGGAGATGCTGGACTTGGATGTAAAATTGAAGAATAAGGAAATTTATCATTCTTTAATTTTTTCTCAGCATATTTACCAATCCCAATTAAATTTTGACATTTTAAAATATTCTGTGTATCCCAAAGATATTCATCACATATCTCATTAATAACAGTTCTAACTTCTTTTGGAAGTTTATCAGGTGTTACATTCTTAGCTGTTTTAGTTTTTTCAAGAAAAACAAGTGGGCAATAATTTGCTACATACACTTGTGAGATAAGAGAATCCGATTCTCCATAATGTTCTCTCATCAATGACCAAAACCTTTTTCCACTTACCTCAGATCTAGTACAATCTAAACCTAATATGGGTCTGCCGGGATGTTCTTTTTTTGGTTTTTTAATCTCACAATCAAATTTAAAATAATCTCTTACAAAATCAACTTCACCAAAAGGAATTCCATTTTGAGTCATTCCAAAAGGACCTGGATTCATTCCTAAAAACATAATTTTAGTATTTTCAACTGCATATTTTTCAATGTAGGCTAAATGCATATCAAGGGCATAAGTTAGTGGATTATAAACAAACAAAGATGATGGAATAATTGATCTAGTTTTTTCTAAATCTCTAGATAGCTTTTTTGTTCTTTTAATTATTTTTTCATTTGCGCTTGCCATTAATATTTCCTCAGTTGCTATAATATCAAAGAATTTACATAAATAAAAGATATGATAAAAGGCATGATATAAAAATATATTTGTATAAATATATTTTTGTTTTTACATAAGTCATAAAAAAAGTGCATATTGTTTAATTTTTTTTTATTATAAACAATATTATTATGTGTTTTCCACCTAAACTACTAGCCTAAAAATTGTTCTTAATATATTTTAGATACTGTGCAAAATGATAAAAAGAAATTAAAAGCCATATTGTTTGATAAAGACGGAACCCTATTTGATTATTCTAGGGTTTGGTTTGATGTTCTTAAAAACTCTGTTAATCATGTTTTTGAACAAGAAGGCCGTGGTGATGAGGAAGAAAATAAAAAGAAATTTTTAACACTCATGGGTCTTGATGCAAATGGTAAAACTATTTCTACAGGTGCTATTTTTTCTCATAATAAATTTAATATTTTGAAATCTGGTATAAAATTATGTTATACAACAAAAATGAGACCTACAACACTTATTAGAATCATTAATGCTATCATGGATAACAATGATAAATGCATTAGTAATCAATTAGGAAAACTTGATTTTACAAAACAACAAGAATTCTTTAAGGATCTAAAAAATAAGGGTTATACACTAGGTATTATTACCGTAGATAGAAGAATATCTCTTGATATATTCTTAGAAGATATGGGAATCAAACAATATTTTGATTATACCTCTTGCAAAGACGATCATCTTCCTAATAAACCAAATCCAAAAAGTTTTATAGAATTCTGTGAAAAGTTTAATTTCGATAGTGAAGAAGTAGCTTTTGTAGGTGATACAACAATAGATATGAAGTTTGCTAAAAAAGCAAAAGCTGGACTAAAAATTGGTGTACTATGGGGTGGCTATAATCGAGAAGAATTAGAACCTGTTGCCGATAAAGTCTATGATACCCTATTTGATCTTAAAAACGATTCAACTATATACGAGCAAAACTAAGTTTATATTTTGCACTAACTATTCAGTTACTCCTATAATCTTTTAACTCTGTTTAATCTCGACTTAAATAAACTTGCATGCTAATATTAATTTCATGAACACATTAATTAAAAATGCCTTAATAATCCCTATGACAAAAAATGGATTATCCTATAGAGGCGACATCAAAATAGAAGACAACAAAATTTCAGATAATCCATCTTTTGTTGCTGACAGAGAAATAGATGCTACAAACATGATTTGTATGCCATCTCTAATCAATTCCCATACTCACTCATCTATGGAACTCATGAGAAACTACAAAGACACAGCACCTGATTTAATGTCTTGGTTAAGTGAAATATTTCCCATTGAAGACAAACTAATTCCAAATGATATTAAATGGGCATCAACCCTTGCAATGGCAGAAATGATTCAAAGCGGTACAACCACTTTTAATGATATGTATTTCATGCAAGGCAATACATGTGAAGCCCTAATAAAATCAAAAATGAGAGCTAATATTGGTTTAACTCTATTTGGTGATGAAGAAGCATCAAAGGCTAGAGGAGTTGAACATAAAGAACTCTTTGATAAATACAATGGTGCCTCAAATAATAAAATCACATTAGCACCTGCACCTCATGCAATTTATACAACAACTTGTGGTAGTTATCTATATGCAAAGAATTGGATTAGTGAACATGGTGGTAGACTTCACACTCATATGAGTGAGACTCAAGGAGAGGTTGATAACTGTTTAAAAGAACATGGTGATACTCCTCTTATATATTTAGAAAAGAATGGTGCACTCGATGGTACTAATGCAATATTAGCTCATGGTATCTATCTAAGTGATGAAGAGATACAACTTTGTAGTGAAAAAGGATTTAGTGTTGTTCACAATCCAAGTAGTAACTGTAAATTAGCTAGTGGTATTGCACCTATTGCTTCATATATAAAAAAGGGAGTTAATGTAGCCCTTGGAACCGATGGTTCTAGTAGTAACAATAATCAAGATATGTTTGAAGAAATGCATTTAGCTGCAATGTTAAGCAATGTATCAAATATGGATCCTATGGCAACAACCCCTTATCAAATTCTTGAAATGGCAACTATTAATGGTGCTAAGGCCCTCGGAATAGATGATAAAGTTGGAACTATAGAAGTAGGAAAAGAGGCAGATATTATATTAATAGATATAAATAAAGCTCACCTTACACCTTTAAATGATCCTTTCTCAGCACTAGTTTATGCAACCCAAGCCTCAGATGTTGATACAGTATTCTGTGGTGGTGATTTATTAATGCACAATAGAAAATTATTAACAATAGATATTGATGAGGCCATCAAAAATACTAATGAGTGTTGGCTAGATATATTAAAAAGATAGGAGAGAGATAATGAGAGAAGAGTTTAGAACTTTAGAATATAAAGATGATAAGGTATTCTTAATTGATCAGAGAATACTACCAGTAGAATTCAAGATTTTTGAATGCAAGGATTACAAAGATATCGAATTTGCAATCAGAGAGATGGTTGTTAGAGGAGCACCTGCAATTGGAGCTACTGCAGCCTATGGAGTATATCTAGCATACAAAGAATTAAAAGATAATGAGGAAGCATTTAAAAAAGCTTGTGAGTTTATTACTTTAGCTCGTCCTACTGCTATTAATTTAAAATGGGCAGTTGATAGAATGCTCTCATACTTTGAAGAGATTAAGAGCAAAGAAAATTGTGCTACTCTCCTTTTAGATTTAGCAAAAGAAATCCAAGAGGAGGATGTTAGAGTTAATATGAGCATGGGTGAAAACGGTTTATCAGTTGTTCCTCAAAATGCAACTATTCTAACTCACTGTAATGCCGGAGCTCTTGCAACCGCTGGTTGGGGAACTGCTATTGGTGTTATAAAAAGTGCATTCTATGCAAATAAAAACATATTTGTATATGCTGATGAAACAAGACCTAGATTACAAGGTGCAAGACTTACAGCTTGGGAATTAACTCAGGCAAAAATACCAAGCAAATTAATTCCTGATAGTGCAGCTGCTACATTAATTAGAGATGGCAAAATTGATCTAGTAGTACTTGGTGCAGACCGCATAGCTACAAATGGTGATGTTTGTAATAAACTTGGAACATTTGCTCTATCTGTAATTTGTAAACACTATGGTGTTCCATTCTATGTTGCTGCCCCTATTTCAACAATTGACTTTAGTATTCCAGATGGTTCTTATATTCCAATTGAAGAGAGATCTGCAAATGAAGTTAAATTCATTGATAATGTTCAAATTGCACCTCTTGAAATGGATGTTTATAATCCTAGTTTTGATGTTACACCTCATGGAAATGTTACTGCAATTATCACAGAAAAAGGTGTAATTTACCCACCATTTAAAGAAAATATTGCAAAATTAAAAACCAACTAATAATATATTAAATTTATTACTAATTATTTATAGATTCATTAACATTTTTGTTTTTGGGTCTATTTTTTATTAAAAACTAAAAAAAAAATAGTTTTGTTATTTTTATGCATAAATGTAATTGAAAAATTGACATATAATTAAATATTAAACACTCACAAAAACATAAAATTTATGGATACTTATATTTTGGATAACTAATTTTAGTTTTTCCCTTTACCAAATTTATAAAAATAATTATTCTATTCATAAATTGCATAAATATACGATTTATAGAGAAAATAAATTACTAGGAGATTACAATGCATAAATCAATCGCAGAGATCTACAACAGCATGTTGCAAAAAGATCCTCATCAACCTGAATTCCATCAAGCAGTTAAGGTATTCCTTAATTCAGTAGATTCACTTGTATCAGATGAACCTAAAGTTATTTACCACAAAGTACTTGAGAGAGTAATTGAACCTGAGAGAGCTATTATTTTTAGAGTTCCTTGGATTGATGATAATGGTAAATTACAAATCAATAGAGGATTTAGAGTTCAACAAAATAGTGCTTTAGGTCCATACAAAGGTGGACTAAGACTGCACCCATCTGTAAACCTATCAATATTAAGATTCTTAGCATTTGAACAAGTTTTTAAAAATAGTCTAACAGGTCTTCCTATGGGAGGAGCTAAAGGTGGCGCTGATTTTGATCCTAAAGGTAAATCAGATAACGAGGTTATGAGATTTTGTCAAAGTTTCATGACTGAACTTTCAAAGCATATTGGACCTAATACTGATGTACCAGCTGGAGATATGGGCGTAGGTGCTAGAGAGATTGGTTATATGTTTGGTCAATACAAGAGAATTCAAAATGAAGTTACAGGTGTACTAACTGGTAAAGGCTTAAGTTTTGGTGGCTCACTAATAAGACCGGAGGCAACAGGTTATGGTCTAATCTATATTGCAGATGCAGTTCTTCGTGGCGAAAATGATACACTTAAGGGAAAACGTTGTCTTATATCTGGTTCTGGTAATGTAGCTCAGTATACAGTTCAAAAGATTCTTCAATTAGGAGGAATTCCACTAACAATGTCTGATTCATCAGGAGTTATTATTGATGAAGATGGTATTGATGAAGAAAAGCTAGCATTTGTTATGAATCTAAAGAATGTTAAACGTGGTAGAATTAGTGAATATACTAAAAAATACCCAAGCTCTCAATATATTCAGAGAACTGGTAGTGAAGAATACAATGAACTATGGAATGTTAGTGCAGATTGTGCCTTCCCTTGTGCAGTTCAAAATGAAATCAATGAACTTGATGCAAAGCATTTAGTAGAAAATGGAGTATTCCTAGTAGCAGAGGGTGCAAACATGCCTACTACATTTGAGGGCCAAGTTGTATTTAAGAGTGCAAATACTCTTTATGTTCCAGCTAAAGCTGCAAATGCAGGTGGTGTTGCAGTATCTGGTTTAGAGATGAGTCAAAACAGTGAAAGATTATCTTGGACTAAAGAACAAGTTGATGAAAAACTAAAAGGTATTATGGAAAACATCTATACTAATATTAGCGAAGCTGCTGATAAATATAGTACCCATAATAACTTTACCGATGGTGCTAATATTGCAGGTTTCTTAAAAGTTGCCGATGCTATGGTAGCTCAAGGTTATGTATAAATCATAAAACACATATTATTTTAATGTACAAAGGCTCTAAATTTATTTTAGAGTCTTTTTTTAACTAAACTTAACACTTTATTAGCAATTTCTGTGTTTCGAAAAATATAAAAATAAACTTTATTACCCTACTATTCATAGTTATTTTATTACTTAGTAATAAATTAGCTCTTTAATAAGTTAATCATGCTTCAAAAAATACATAAATTTCACAAAAAGGACTTGCAATTTTTTTACTTATTAATGATAATGATTATCAATAAGAGAAAAAAATTATAGCTTTCTAATTACTTTAGTGCTATAATAAATACATAGGAGTAAATTTATGAAATCACAAGAATTTTTTATTTGTAATCATTGCGGAAACATCGCTGTTAAGACAGTTGATGCTGGACCTTCTCTAGTATGTTGTGGCGAAGAAATGGTAAAGCTTGAAGCTCACACAGAATTCAATGAAAAACACACACCACAAGTAAGTGTTGAAGGAAATACTGTTAAAGTTGTTCTAGGTAAAGTAGCACATCCTATGATGGAAAAACACTACATTCAGTTTATTTATTTAGAAACTGAAAAAGGTGGACAAAGAGTTAAACTTACACCTAATGACAAAGCAGAAGCAACTTTTGCTTTAGTTGAAGGCGATAAAGCTGTAGCAGCTTATGCTTATTGTAACCTTCACGGTCTATGGGAAACAGTTCTATAATATAGAATAAATACTATAAGTAAAGTAGTCCTAATCATTTTGGTTAGGACTTTTTTTACATTAAAATATCATCTAATAATCGTTTTTCTAAAATTCCATATTTCTCATTTGTTAGAGGGAGAAAAGAATCAAGATTAATATAATCGACTGGAGAATTAGGATTACCAAGTGCTAGTATTGAACTACCTCGAGTTATGGCATCACGAAGATCATGGGTAACAAATATTGTTGTTCTAGGCTCTTTTTCCCACAAATCAGCAAATAAGCCTAATACAATTTGACGAGACTTAATATCAAGTCCCTGCATGGGTTCATCCATTAATATTAAATTTGAGGGATAGGCAAAGGCTCTAGCTATGGCTACCCTTTGTTTCATTCCCCCTGATAATTGAGAGGGAAATTTAGTTCTATCATTTAATAAACCAACTCTCTCTAAATAATAAAATACTCTTTCAGCTCTCTCTCTCTTATTCAAGATGCTATTTCTTAACACTAGTTCAACGTTTGAAAATACATTTTCATTTTCTAAAAGACGAGGTTCCTGAAACAAATAACTAAGAGGACCTTTTTCACCTTCTTCAAAGATAATACTACCACTATCTAATTTTAAAAGAGAGGCTATTAATTTTAATAGTGTTGATTTACCACAACCTGAACCACCAACTATTGTACATATTTTATTTGGTGGAATTTCAACATTAAAATGATCAAATATAAGAGTATTATCGTAGGCGAAAGTTAAATCCTTTATAATCATAATGCACATCTCTCTTTTCTCTTATCAAGTATATATTTAACCAATTTAGTTATACTAAAAAATAATAAATCACTAAGACTTGTTAATATTATTGCAACAAGAGTCCATGCTAATACGCTAGAGGTATTTAATTGCATTTGAGATAATTGCATTTTAGCACCTACACCATAATCTGGGACAGTTAATACCTCAGCCGCTATTACTACTTTCCAAATCATAGAAAGAGATTGTTTTGCTCCAAGTAGAAAAGGTTTACTAAGATATGGTAGTAGATAATGGAGAAGTTTATCCCTGTAGGAAAAATTATATATACTACACATTTGATTCATTTCTTCTTCAAGATTATTAAAACCTGTTTCCATTTGAATGTACATAATAGGGAAAGCCATTAGGAAGGCAGAAAATACTGGAACATTACCGGTTTTAAACCAAATGAAGGCAAGTAAAATTACACTCATAACAGGAGTGGCTTTTAGTACTGTCAAAAAAGGACTTAGATAATATCCAATAGGTTTAAATCTACCACCTAGTATTCCAAGTATTGAGGCAGAAGTAACTATTATTACAAAGCTTTTCAAGGCTCTATAGACAGTAAATAATATATCAAGAGAGAAACTCTTTTTAAATAATAATCCCACAAGATCATTTACAACTATAGAAACAGATGGTAACAATATCTCAGAATCTAAAAGATTAGCTCCTATTTGCCAAATTAATAGCAAAGAGGCAATTGATACAACTATGTAAATAATTGGTTTATTATCATGTGGGATTTTATTCAATATATTATCCTAAATTTGATTAAAGGTAGAAATCATCGAGTGGAAGCTTTCCACCGATTGAATCACTGCTAAATTCAAATAACATTTTAAAGTATTCATTTACTTCACTCTTAGCATCCTGTGCACTCTTAAATGTTAGATTACAGAATGGGATAGCTGGAGTTGCCATAGCAGCTGGCATTATATTGATTTGCTCAATTAATTTTCCAGCTTCTACAGGAGAAGCTACTACAAAAGCTACACTTTCTTTATAAGAATCTAAGAACTGAGCTAAAGCGGCTTTATGTTCTTGTGCAAACTTATCTTGAACAACTAATACAGTCATTGGATAATTAGCAATTCCTGTTGCATCTTTATAGCCTTCTTGAAGATTATAAATCTTTTTAACATTAGGATTTTTAGTTGTAACCATTGTTACAAAAGGTTCAGGTAATATAGCATTTTTAACTTTTTCAGCAATTAATAATTGTGAAAGCTGAGCTGATGAGGTTACCCCATATTGTAGATTAAATGATTCAGGTGTCAAATTATTTGCACTGATCAACATCTTTGTTAGTTGATTTGGTGTGCTTCCAGGTCCACCAGGAATATATAAATCCTCTCCAATTAATGATGATGGAGAATCACTTTGACTTGAAACAAGTGATAACATTCCATTACCAATAACAGCTGCAAGTTTAATCTTTAAACCCTTATTATATAATACAGATGAAAGGTTACTTGGTAGTGCCGCAATATCTTCACTGCCTTTTGCAATCTGTGCAATTACTTCAGTAGGAGATGAATATACTTTTGTATTAACACTAATTAAATCACTGATTTTACCATCATTCTTTATTAGACCTGCAGCACCAAAGCCTGTAGGACCTGCCATTACAGCTAGATTAATATTTACACTTTCCCCTCTATCAAATGCTTTTTGTTCTTCAACAGCTGCCTGAGAGAAAATAGGAGCAATAACTAATGTTGCTATTGCGATAAAAGAAAACAATTTTTTAACCATACTTTTTATTCCTTGTATTTTTTTATTATTGTAATAAAAACTCTAAGTAAAAACAAACACTTTAGGCCTCTTTACTGATTTTTTATTTATTTACCTACAAAATTTATATAGATTTATGAGAATAATTTATTCAAAAAAAATACACCAGAATAAATATTAAAACTTATCTTGGTGTACTTTTATGTAATGTGTAATTTATTTTACAATAATTCTAAAGAATCTTTTTTTACCAGCTTTCAAAATTAATTCTGATTCATCATCTAATAAATCACTATTAATAAGAGCCTTTGGATCTGTGATTTTAGTATCATTAATACTAGCACCACCACCTACAACAAGTCTTCTAGCCTCACCGTTTGATGAGCAAAGAGATGTTGATGAATAAAGATTTAATACAGGAATACCAGCATCTAAATCAGCTTTACTTATTTCCATGCTAGGCATACCTTTCCTCTGTTCTGCTGTTGCAGAAGTTGAACTAAACATTGCCTTTGCAGCAGTTCTAGCTTTTTCAGCTTCTTCTTTACCATGAACGATTAAAGTATTCTCATAAGCAAGTCTTTCTTTTGCATCATTAATATTAACACCAGGTGCTTCATATTTTGCAATTTCTTCAAGAGATAAGAAAGTAAATAGCTTCATGAATTTGATAACATCAGCATCATTTACATTTCTCCAGTATTGATAGTAATCATATGGGCTATATAGTTCTGGATCTAGGAATACAGCTCCATTCTCACTCTTACCCATCTTCTTACCATCTGCTCTCATAATTAGATTAAATGTAAGTCCAAAACACTCAGCACTTTCTAATTTACGAGTTAGTTCAATACCAGCTACAATGTTACCCCACTGATCATCACCACCAATTTGTAATCTACAACCTTTTTTTCTATAAAGTGTTAAAAAGTCATAAGATTGTAATAATTGATAATTGAATTCAATGAAGGATAATCCTCTTTCAAGTCTCTGTTTGTATGCTTCAAAAGTTAACATTCTATTTACAGAGAATTGGCTACCAATAGTTCTTAAAAAATCAATGTAATTTAGATTAGAAATCCAATCAGCATTGTTCATCATAGTTGCTTGGCCTAAAGATGTTTCACCATTTTGCTCTGAGAAATCAACAACTGTTGCAAGTTGTTTTTTAATGTTATTAGCATTGCTTTCAATTTGCTCAGGAGATAACATTTTTCTCATCTCTGTTTTACCAGATGGATCACCAATCATAGCAGTACCACCACCAACTAATGCAATTGGTTTATGTCCTGCTAGTTGTAGGTGGTGCATTGCGAAAAATGGAACCATGTGGCCAACATGAACTGATTGACCTGTTGGATCTACACCAACGTAGAAAGTAACTGGCTCTTTGTCCATTAAATCACTGAGACCTTCTAAATTGGTGCAGGATTTAACAAATCCTCTGTCTATTAAAGTTTGTAAACCACTATTCATCATTATTTCCTTTTGTATTCTCTAGTTGCTTTATCGATTGTTGCAACTAATTCACTCATTGGAATTCTAACTTGTTCCATAGAATCTCTAAAACGTAATGTTACAGTCTGATCTTCTTTAGTATCATAATCAACTGTTACACAGTATGGAGTACCAATTTCATCCATTCTTCTATAACGACGGCCAATAGCACCACCCTTATCATAGAATGTTGTATAGTGTTCTCTTAGAGTTTCTTCTAATTCTTTTGCTAATTCTGCAATACCATCTTTCTTAACAAGAGGAAGAACTGCAACTGTAACAGGTGCTAGTTTTGGATGGAAGTGAAGAACATTTCTAACATCTCCGCCCTCAAGTACTTCTTCATCATATGCATCAGATAATGCCATTAATACGTTTCTTGTTAATCCAGCTGAAGTTTCAACAACATATGGGATATATCTCTCATGTGTTACAGGATCTAGATAATCTTGTTGCTTACCACTGAATTTAGTGTGTTGGCTTAAATCATAATCTGTTCTACTGTGAACACCTTCTAATTCCTGCCATCCCATTGGGAATAAGAATTGAATATCATATGCATCTTTTGCATAGAATGCTAATTCATCAGGACCATGTTGGTGCCATCTTAGGTGATCTGCTCTAATGCCCATCTTTTCATAGAATGCCATTCTCTGTTCTCTCCAGTAAGGGAACCATTTTTCATCATCACCAGGTTTACAGAAGAATTGCATTTCCATTTGTTCAAATTCACATGAACGGAAAATAAAGTTCTTTGTTGTAATTTCATTTCTGAAAGATTTACCAATTTGAGCAATACCAAATGGAACTTTTACTCTTGAAGATGCAACAACATTCTTAAAGTTAACATAGATACCTTGAGCTGTTTCAGGTCTTAGGTAAACAACTGATGAATCATCACTGTTTGCACCAATATGTGTTTCAAACATTAGATTGAAGTTTCTAGGTTCTGTGAAAGTGCCTTTATTACCACAAACAGGACATGGAGCTTCAAGATCAATTTGATCAGATCTAAAACGTGATTTACATTCTTTACAATCAACCATAGGATCACTGAAGTTTCCAACATGTCCAGATGCTTCCCAAACTTTTGATGCCATAAGAATTGAAGAATCAAGACCTACAATATCATCATGCATTTGAGTCATTTCTTTCCACCAGAAATCTCTGATGTTATTTTTTAGTTGAACACCCATTGGTCCGTAATCATATGAACCATTTAATCCACCATATATTTCGCTAGATTGAAAAATAAATCCTCTTCTCTTACATAATGATACGATCTTATCCATTGTTACTTCGCTCATCTATTCTACCTCTTTCTTTAACATTTCTAATGCTCTTTCAATTCTCTTGAAACTTTCTTCTTTTCCAAGAAGTTTATATGTATCACTCATAGGTAATGATACTGTTGTACTTGTAAGTGCAACTCTTAATGGAGTAAATACACCATTTACCTTTACATCCATTTCCTTTGCAAGATTAGTGATATCACTCTCTACATCTTCAAAGCTCATGCCCTTATCAAGATCTTCAACCATAATTTCATATGTTTTCTTCAATGCATCATAAGAGGATTGTAAATCCATTTTTTTAGCTACAAACATTTGTGGTTCAGCTACTTCAGGATTTGTAAATAAGAATGTGGAAAGTTGAACAATATCTGATAAAACTTTTAATCTAGGTTTTGCACAAACAACTAGTTCAGTTAGTTTACTCTTTTGTTCTTCACTGATTTCACTGTTTATATATCCAGCTTTCTCTAAATAAGGAACAAGAGCTTTTTCAAGATCTTCATCACTCATCATTCTTATGTATTGGCCATTAAACCAATCTAATTTTTTGTAATCAAATACACCAGGTGATTTGTTAATTTTAGTAATATCAAATACTTTTTCTAATTCTTCTTGTGTAAAGAATTCTCTCTCACCATCAAATGACCAACCAACTAATGATACATAGTTCATTAGAGCTTCCGGTAAATAGCCTTTTTCTCTAAAGTCTTTTACTGATGTTGAACCATGTCTCTTAGATAGTTTTTGACCATCTTTACCCATAACCATAGGAAGGTGACAATACATAGGTGGTTCCCAGCCAAATGCTTCATATAGAATTACATGAAGAGGACCGGAGGGAATCCATTCTTGAGCTCTCATGATATGTGTTATACCCATAAGATGATCATCAATAACATTTGCTAGATGATAGGTTGGAAAGCCATCACCTTTTAATAAAATAGGATCTGGAGAAATATCTTTATTTTTTCTAGTAATATCGCCCATAAGTACATCATGGAATGTAGTTTTACCTTCCATTGGTACTTTTAATCTAATTACAGGTTTAATTCCTTGTTTTTCTTTTTCAAGACGTTCTTCTTCACTTAAATTACGGCAATGTCTATCATAGCCCTGTTGTGAACTTTTGTTAGCTTTTTGTTCTGCTCTAACTTCATTAAGTCTTTCTTCACTACAATAGCAATAATATGCATGTCCACTTTCTACTAATTGCTTAGCATATTTTTGGTAAAGTTCAAATCTTTCTGATTGTACATAGGGACCGTTTGGGCCACCTACAATAGGACCTTCATCCCACTTAACATTTAACCACTCTAAAGTGTCATATAAATCTTGTAATGATTCTTCACTGTATCTTTCTTGATCGGTATCTTCTACCCTTAAAATGAATTTTCCGCCCTGACTTTTAGCGAAAAAATAATTGAATAGAGCTGTTCTAACTCCTCCAATGTGTTGTAATCCAGTTGGAGAGGGTGCGTAACGTACTTTTACTTCCATGAAACAAGGACTCCTTATATCAAAATCTTGGGTATTAGAATACTAAAATTCAATATAAATAGCAACAATGAGATGAGTAAAAGAAAAGCTAAATTAAAATGTAGACTTACTTTAGATTTTTAGATAGCTATATCAAATAAATAATAGGTGAGAAAATAATAATGCTTTTTTAATACTATTAAATATTAACTCAATTATAAGCTTTAAGATGCAATTATATAATGAATTATATGATTAATATATTTTCTTAATTCATAAATTTTAAAGTTAATTATAAATAATGCTTATTTGATAGTGTTATTTAAAAAGTAATTTATTCAATTTAATATTTAACTTAGTTTCACATTACTTTGAATAATCTCTTATGAGATAAAGACAAGAGTAATTTTTACCTTTATAATATAATTATTCTTATAAGAATTAAGGGGAAGAAGGTGTAATTCCTTCAGGGACCAGCCACTGTGAATATTAATGTTAATATAACTCAGATTACCTTATTTTTGTTGGAAAATTAACTCACTTGGACTTGGGTTTATATCCTAGTCTCCTAACTGGAGAAAATCGTATGAAAAAAATTAATTTAGCACTTTTAATAGCCTTAGCACTATTTATCAATCCACTTTCTGCTTCGGGAATTAAAGAGAGCCCTAAAAAAGCTCTTACAGAGAATCAAGTAATTCTTGATGGTAAAACTTACGTAGATAGTTTTGGCAGAGAAATAAAAATCGATAATGAAATCAACAGTGTTATTTCATTAGGCCCTAATATTACAGAGATTATTGCAGAACTAAAACCTGAAGCTTTAGTTGGAAGAACAGATTATTGTGATTATCCATCCTGGGTACTTGATGTTGAATCAATCGGAAAACTTAGTGCCCCTAATCTTGAAAAGATTGTTGAAATTTCTCCTGATTTAGTAGTTGGTTCTACCCATGTAAAAAAAGAGTCTATGTTAGAAATGGAAAAAGCTGGTATTAAAACAGCTTCTCTATATAACTCAGCATCCATTGATGGAACATACAAAGTAATTTTAGATATGGGAATTCTTTTAGACCGTGAAGAAAAGGCCAAAGACATAGTATCTAATATGAAAATGGAAATAAAGAAAATTAGCACAAAGGTCGCTAGCCTTGATAAACCAAAGGTTTACTATGTAGTAGCATTTGGCCAATATGGAGAGTACACAGCCGGAGGAGATACCTTTATAGCTCAAATGATTGATAGTGCCGGTGGTGATAATATTGCAAAAGATGTTAAAGGTTGGGCCTATAGTTTAGAGAAACTTATAGACTCTGATCCTGATATTATAATTCTATCAAAATATAATAATCAAATGGAAAAATTCCTAAGTACAAAACCATATAATGAACTTCGAGCGGTTAAAGAGAATAATGTTTATGAAATTGATAATAATAAATTAGATAGACAGGGCATTAGAAATGCTGAAGGCATTAAGGATTTAGCGATGATTATGCACCCTGAGGCTTTTAACTAATAACTGTGAAAGCCTTAAATAATAATAGAAGTACAATAGTAATAGTACTCTCAATAATATCTTTGTTATTCTTTATATTAATCTCATTATCATTTGGTAGTGTTAAGATTCCTTTTAGAGAAACTCTTAATATTCTCCTATCAAATGATGATAATATAAAGGCATCACATATTTATATTATTAAGAATCTAAGAATTCCTAGAACTATTACTGCAATTCTTGTTGGAATGGCTCTTTCTATTTCAGGAGCTATATTTCAATCAGTTTTTAAGAATCCAATGGCAGATCCATATATACTTGGTATCTCATCGGGTGCTGCCTGCGGAGTTGCCTTTGGTGCAATTACATCTTTGATTAATTTAATTCCTGGAATTTGGGGAACTCCATTATTTTCATTCTTAGGAGCACTACTAACATCCCTAACTATTTATGCTTTATCTGATCGATTAAAAAGTGGTAATTTAACACTACTTTTATCAGGAATAGCTATAAACTTCCTACTATCTGCATTAATGAGTTTAATGATGTATTTCAATAGAGATGACCTTGAAGATATAATTTATTGGAACATGGGAAGTTTTGCAGTTGGTTCGTTTGATAAAATTATTGTAATTGCTCCAATTATACTAATTTGTATTATTATACTCTTAAAATTTTATAGAGAGCTTGATTTACTCTTGTTAGGAGAAGATCAAGCATCATCAATGGGTCTTGAGGTTAGATCTACAACAATTACACTTCTTTGTTTTGCAACACTACTAACCTCAGCAGCAGTTGCTCTGTCTGGAATTATAGGATTCATTGGTTTAATTGTTCCACATGTAGTTAGAATAATATTTGGACCAAAGCATAAAAAGCTACTTCCAGTATCACTAATTTTTGGCGCACTTTTTGCATTGCTTGCAGATACATTTGGACGTAGTATACTCCCAAATTCTGAGCTACCAATTTCTATTATCACAGCTCTACTTGGTTCACCATTTTTTATCTACTTACTAAAGAAACAAAAAAGGATGCTTTATTAATGGACAGTATTATAAAAATAAAAGATTTAGAATTTAGCTACAATGATGTAAAAGTATTAAAAAAGCTCAATGTTGAAATTGAGAGAAATAGTTTTACATCAATTCTTGGAGCAAATGGTTGTGGAAAAACAACACTATTAAAAAATATCTTAAAATTAGTTCCTATAAAGCACCATTCAATTTATGTAAATGATAGAGACATATCAAAATTAAATAGGGAGCAATTATCTCAGTTAATAGCCTATGTCCCTCAAAATGAGAAGATAAATTATCATTTTAATATTAGGGATTTTATTTCTCTTGGTAGATATGCTAAAAAAACTAGCTATGAAGAGGATAATCGAGTAATTGATGAGGTTATAAATTTAACATCACTAGAGAATATTAGTAATAAATATATTGAAGAGATTAGTGGTGGAGAGTATCAAAGAGTAATTATTGCAAGAGCTCTTTGCCAAGAAACTCCAATACTACTTTTAGATGAACCAACCTCATCTCTAGATCCATCTCATCAAAGTGATATTATGAATCTACTTAAAGATTTGGTAAGTAAAAAAAATATGAGCATAGTTTGTACACTACACTCATTAAATTCAGCACTCGATTATTGTGATTCAAGTATTTTAATGAAAAATGGGGAAATAATTTATAGGGGCAATAGTGTTGATGTTATAAACCAAAAATCACTTAGAGATGTTTATGATATTGATACTACTTTTGTAGAAAATCCTTATAACAAGAAAAAGCATTTAATAATTGCGCCATAAATTAGTATTCAAGAAAATGTTTAACCACTGAGTCATTGCATGCATCTGAATAATCTTTATTGTTTGAATAAAGTACTAGGTGACCTGCATCTTTTATAGATAATACCTTTAAAGATCCTTTTAAATCTCTTTTAAATCTATCAATTGCACTTTGAGATACCGAGCTATCTTTTGTTCCTAAAATTAAGAGAGTATTTGATTCAACTTTAGCTAAAGCTTTGTTTGCTCTTTTTCTAATTTTATTAAGTTTGAGTACTGCTGATGGAAGTATATAAGACCAAAGTTGTGAGCCTAAATATTCATCATCACCATCGTCTCTCTCACATATACCAAAGAAATCTGGGTTACTTTTCCAATTAACTTTAACTTTCTTGTTCAAGAGAGTAGCAACCATCACTTTTGCAAAAGCAAAAGAGGTTTCTAAATCAACTAAATCAGTGGCAGGTGCTATTAAAGCAATCTTCTCTATCTTTAATTCATCTGCAATAATGATTGCATTTAAGCCACCCATAGAGTGCCCTACTACATATAATTTTTCATAGTTTTGATTTAAGTATCTAGCAGCATCCATTTCAATATCAATCCAATCCTGGGATGTTGATTTGAGAAATTCCTCTTGAGAACTACCATGTCCGGGTAATCTTGGTGTATAAACATCAAAGCCTGCATTGTAGAGTTTTAATCCTAAAACTGCGAATTCTCCTGGAGTGCCAGTATAGCCATGAGTACATAATACAGCACTCTTAGATCTGTCTTTGTGAACCATTTTCCATGGTGTTGCGACAAGTCTTATAGGATCTTTTTCTTTATAAAATTTATAAAGAACTTTTCCAAATTCATCATCTTTGTCGATTCTAGAATAGCCACTACAAAGTTTAATTATTTCACCATTCATTTAAATCTCCTACCAAGCATCACGAATTAAATTCAATAAGTCAATTCTAGAGCGAACTTCAGTTTTAGTAAATATATTGGCAACATGATTGTTAACAGTGTTGACGCTTATGTCTAGAAAAGTAGCTATTTCCTTGTTTGTTTTACCCTTAGATATTAATTCTATAACACTAAATTCTCTTTGCGTAATATGATACTTTGATAAACTATCAAGTGTTAACTCAGATCTATCAGAAGATTGAGAATTTTGATTTGCAAAATAATTAAAGAAGAATACAAGTAAAATTATTGACCAAGCTAAGAAGTAAAGTCCCTCAATTAAGGTTCTTACAAGGGGATTAATCAAGCCAATACCAACAAAAGGAAGTAATACAATACTAGCTATAATAAAGCTAAGGGCTACCATTCTAACTCTCTTTGAAGAAATACTTGATAAGTTTTTAATCATAACAATAAAACAAAAGGCTAATACAAAGACAAATATGAAAAAGCTAAAGGTTTCAACTATTGCATTTTTCATAAACAATCTTAGTATACCGAAAATAAAATAGACTATTGCCGATAGTGTAAATAGCTGTTTGTAGGGAGCCCTCCAAGGAGATGCTATAATCCAGGTTACAAAATATGGGATAAAAACAAGTAGAAAACTTGTATCTGCTATGATTATTAATGAAAGAGTAAAGTTTAGTGTACTCAGAGTCCAACCAGATAAAAACAATTTTCCAAATAATATTAGGACAGAACCAACCATACTTCCTAATAGAGAAGAATGGCATATTATTAGATATTTAGTCCAAACATGTGAACTTTGTAATTTAAATACGATTACAAGAGCTAGGGCCATAGAGCCCATAGCAAATGCAACCGCATATATTAGTAAGGTAATTCCGGTCAACTACTTATCCATTCCGATTGTTCGCTGATTCAATGTAAAGTTAGCAACACCACAATTTTTTGTAATTGCAAGTGATAAATCTACATAATTTATAGCAGGAATACCAGTAAATTGTTCAACAATATTGTTATACATTCTAGCATTTCTATTTGCATCATTATCAAAAACACATATTTTCTGATAGAAATCAAGACCATCTGTTTTTAAGTACTCAGGAGTTGAATCAAAATCAGATATTTTAGTTCTAATCTTTTTATCAATTTCTTCTGAACTTATTGATGGATTATTTAGTGCAAAGAAATGGAAATAATACCATAAATTAATTCCAGGATTACTCCATGCAAGTTTAACTCTTTTCTTATTAGCAATGCTTTGAATCTCAGGTAATGATTCATTTGTGATTCCAAATTTATCAAATGAGAATACAAACCAAACTTCACTATATCTACCTTGAGTTCTCTCACGAGAGGCTTTTGTTAGACACTTATTAATGTCAGTTATATCAGAACCTACCCAAGTCACACTAAGGTTAGGATATCTTGAATCTTTTCTAAGTTGTGAAAAATACAATGCCTCTTCTTCACTTGCTGTAATTATGAGCATGGTATTTCTAGGAGCAATACTTTTTCGTTTACGTGCCATACTATTTATCCCCCTTCTCTTTTCCATCGACAAAATAGAAATCACTTAACAGTGGAAGAGAGCCAAATGCTCCATTCATGTACTGTTCGCTAGTTAAGTCTCTACTTCTTGAATATCTAAATTGAGCTAATGAGAAATAAACTGTTTCACTCTTTTCATTCTTTTCTGCAAAATAAATACCATCACGTCTCATAAGACCTGGACGAAGTAGAGATGGATTACAATCTACAGCTAATAACTGAGAACCAGTTTTATCATTACAAGCTTCAAAAATTTCAATGATATGTTTCAAAACATCAGGATGTAATAACATTCCAAAGTCATCAATGATGATTGTTCTATGGGTAATAAAACTTTCAAAGAAAGCTATGCCAATTAAACATAATCTTCTAAGAGATAAACTCTCAAGTGAATAATATGTTGCATAACTTTGAAGAACATTTGTATGGGAGAATACAAGACGACCTTTCAATATTTGGATTTTTTTAATATCTGTAATATCAAGAGACCATAGGAAATTAATTAGTTGTTGAACCCAATCAGGATGAGCAGTAATTTGCTCGATAATATATTTTTCACTTAGAGTACTTACACCCATAGGAAGAATATTTAAATCTGAAACAAACCACTCTACAACACTTTGACAAATTTCACTGTTTTTATCAGCTGAAGCAGATAGGAATACATGTTTCTCATCAACCTTCTTTACTAATCTTTTTTTCTCCCCACGATATAATTTACCAAAACGGTATTTATATTTTGGAGATGAGTTTTCATCACTGTTTTCTTCTTCAACTAATTTTCTATCAAACATTAGGCGTTTTGATCTGTTATAAATGAAATACAATGTTTCGCTGTAAACCATTTTATTAGTTGCAACAAGAGTATAATCAGCGGTAATTGAAGGCATTCCTTCAGGATCATCTACAGTTGGTTCAACGCCTCTATCTAGTAGAATTCTAATGTTGATTGTACTAGGTTCACCCTTTGTACTTGAATATGCAAAACTTGTACCAGATAGTACTTGTAATGGATTTTCAACTTCATCCCACTTTGAGCAAACAATACTTTTCAATGATTCTAGAGCGCGGACAAAAGAACTTTTTCCCGCACCATTAGGGCCAATAATAGCTGCTGTTTTGATTATATTTAACTTATCGTTAATATGAACAATTTTAGATTCCTTAAAACGAGAATCTCTAACTGCCTCATATGAGATAGTCTGTGGTAATCTAACAGATTTAAAATTCGCAATGGTCATATCTAATAACATGCGCATTCCTCCTTAGCTTCGCGCTAATCAATTAATATTTAAATTTTCCATTCTCTCGATTAAATATGGAAAATCTTCAAGCTGTTTCAAATAACGCTGTGGAAAGCTAAACTTTCCATGGTTATCAGTAGAAAGAATATCAGCTATTCTTTCCTCTACAAAAGGCAGGGCAGATCCGTTTTCAAGGCCTCCTACATTTACTTGAAAAAATACTCCAAGATCACGTAGGTCTTTCAAAAGTTTTGTTCTCACACCCATGTAAGGATATCTCTCAACATGAGCTATTATAACCTCTACTCCAGTATCTTTTAGAGCTTTAACTCTACTCACAATATTTGGAGGAGGAAGCTTTGTAGAAAATTCTATCAACTGGTATTTTAAACCAATGGGAATTCCACTAATAGTCTCCTGTCTATCAACATAAACTTCAGAACCTAAAACACAATTAATTCCATGTTTTTCACCTATGGACTTAACTAATTTATAGGCCTCCTCAATATTCTCAATGTAAGTGTGTACATACGGATTATATAAATGAGGTGTTAAAGCTATGAGGCCTATATTTACTTCACTATATTTTATCATCATTTCTTCAATCTGTTCTGAGTTCAACTTACCATCGTCTACACCAGGCAACAAATGAGTATGTAGGTCTATAAATTTCATATTTGGTATTATACCCTGAAACTTCAAATAAAGAAAGTATTAATACACTTAGTCGCAAAATAGGCTATTATTCTGCAATAATAGCCTATAAAGTGTGTAAAATATGTATTTTTCTTTACTATATAAAATGCCTTACCCTCGTTACATGATTGAGGCAGCAATTTTCTCCATTGGAGGTTGAATTTTTTTTCCAGAAAAAATCATTTTTGGAAAACCTTTTTTACTTTTATGGTCAAAAAGCCAATCATAAACTAAATCTGATGGGAAAAAGTCTAATCCGCCAGTTACAATTACCTGTTCAAAAGACTCAGATGATACCCATCTCTTCAATTGGTTCCAAGCTTTTTTGTAATCTTCACTTTTATAACTCTTAAAAGCTACTCCATTTTCACTTAAAATATTTAATTCATTGGTAAAATCAATTATTCCAAGGGTCTTATCACATGGGAATTTCTCTACAACTTCCTTTGCATCAGTGTTTAATATATAAACAATTTCTCTCTTAATCTTTGCTTCCATCATTAATCCTCTATCTGTTGTTGTGCCATAGCTGAGGAGCTCTCATAACTCTTCATTCTTGAATACTCTCTCATAGCAGCAGTTGATCCTGTTTTATTATAAACATCACTCATAATAATCATTGCATCAGATCTTTTTCCCATAGCCTCTAATAGTAATGCACTATTGTATCCTGATGGAAGATGATTTGATTCATCCCAAGCTTGTTCAAATAATATTTGTGCTTGTAATAATTGATTCTTATCAACAAGCTTCATAGCCTGTGATGCTAATCCATTTTTAGGTTTGTTATCCATTAATTCAAGGGATGTATATACAGTGTGAGGGACTAAGTCATTTTTAGTAGTTGCAACAAATGTATCTGCAATTTCTTCAAACATCCACTCTGCATCTAGGTCTGTATATGAACCAAGAACAACTGTATTTTTATACTGTTTTGAATATGAATTAGTAGCTAAAATATTTCCACTTTGAAGGTCAATTATTGAATAACTAATTTTCATATTTGCTATTTGGACTATTGTAACACGTCTAACATCGCTATCAATATATTCAGGTTCAACGCCACCTAATACATAGTTAGGATTTCTCATACGTATATAATCACCATAAACTGGATATTCACTATAATCTAAATATTCAATTTCACTAGTGAAAATTGCATCAGCGCCTTTATCATACAATTGTGATGAATTTGAGAATCCATATCTTATACCTTTTAGATATTGGTCTGTTACAGATGGTGGAATAATGTTAAATAAATTGCTGTTACTTAAGTTTTTATAAACTTTGTTAGTATAATAATCTGAGATATTGCTAGGAATTAACCTACTATATCCAGATGAAATGTATTTACTATAATTATCATAATCAATATGAATTCGGCTACTATAATAAGAAGGAGCTGTTACTACATTAGTAGATGCAATTGCTAAATTCTTATAATCTGATAGATTAAATTTTGCAGGCTGCATATAAGATACTGTTACTGTTGTCGCACAAGATGTAATTAACATTGTAAAAGCTATTATACCTGTTAACAACATTGATTTATATTTTTTCATAATTCTTCCTTGAAATACTAAACATAATTTAGTGGTTTCTTTTTAATAATATTATTTAATATAAAAACTAATATTGCAAGAGAAAAACACATAATTGAAAAAATTAGATATGTGAAAAAGTAATTCATGTTTTTTGATAAATATGCAAATTAAATACATAAAAACTACAAAATTAGCAAATTGCTAAAATAATGTTAAAAATCTACCTATAAAGTAGAAGAAAATTTATGAAAAATAATTGACTAGTACTAAGTTACCCCATAAGATAATTGTAGTTCATAAAGAAGTGAGAGGACACATATGCCACATAAAAAATATGATGATGATTTAGATCTCGAGGAAGAGCGTTATTTTAAAAATAACGATTATGAAGATGACATAATAGAAGATTTCGATGAGCTTCCTATAGGTGACTTTGAGGATGACGAAATTGTAGATGATATTGAGAATGATGAAGATTTACTCAGTGAAAACTACCTATTTGATGATGATGAATCTTATGAAGAAGCTATTAGCGAAGAATTAGGAGATAGCACATATGAAAAAGATATCGAATTTGATGATGGCGATGTGTTTGATGATGATGTAGAATTTATCGAAGATGTAGATGAAGAGATTGAAGATGATGATGACATTGATATTTCATTTGAAGAAGAATTCTTTGACTCTATAGAAGACGATGAGGATGAATGGTAAACTAGATAAGTAAACCCATACACACAATAGGCGGGTGACTCGTTGCCTGCCATTTTATCTCACTTAAAAATAAGTCTATCTTATGAATGAACTATATGAGTTATATGAACTCAAAATAATATTGATTCTATTTTAATAAAATTATTACTCTTTTATCTTTATCTATAAAGATAAAAAATCCCTAATATTACTGCTGTAGGGATTTTACGCTTTAATTCTAAATTTCAAATTAATCCAGTTACAATTATAAATTATAATTTGCTTAAAAAAATGAGCAAACATAGTTAAATTTTGCATTCTTTTTTTATTCTATTGAATTTCTCTGTTATTCTTGTATTAATCATGCCACCTTATATATATATGCTAAAATTAATATTATTATATACATTATTTGAAAAATTGTATAATTAATGAATATTTTTGCAACTTATTGCATGAATTATTTACAAAATGATTTTCTTATTGTATATTGAGCTTAATATATGGGAGAAAAAACATGAAAAAGACATTAATTACAATTTTAACAGTACTTGCGATAGTTTCTTCAACTCTTATAGCAAATGGAACAAAAGAAGACACAAATCCAAATGCCTATAAAGTTGGGGTTTCAAAATTATTACCACATCCTGCACTTGATGCAGCAGAACAAGGTATGAAAGATTATTTAGAATCAACTGATTTAGAAATCACTTTTGATTTTCAAAATGCAAATGGAGACATTTCAACAGCAGCTTCAATTGCTTCTCAGTTAAAAGCTGGAAAAGTAGATGTAGCAGTTGGTATTGCAACTCCATCAGCTCAATCTCTTGCTAATACTATGGGAGATACTCCAGTTGTATTTACAGCTGTAACAGATCCAGTTAGTGCTCAATTAGTAGGACCAACAATTTGTGGTGTATCAGATGAAACACCAGTAAAATCACAAATTGAATTATTAATTCAAATCACAGGTGCTAAATCAATTGGTAATGTTTATACAAGTGGTGAAGCAAACGGTGTTATTTTAAATGAAATGGTTCAAGAAGCATGTGATGAACTTGGTATTAAATGTGTATCAGCAGCTGTATCAAATACAAGTGAAGTAAAAATGGCAGCTCAATCAATTATTGATAGAGTTGATGCTATGTATATTGCACCTGATAATGCAGTTTACTCAGCATTTAGTTCAGTTTCAGATGTTTGTGCTGATAATGGTATTCCTCTAATGGGTTCAGATCCTACGGGAACAACTCCATTTGAATACTTAGTAGCTTGGGGATTTAACTATTATAATATTGGTGTAGCAACAGGTAAACTTGTTGAACAATGTTTAACTGGTGCAACTCCTGGTGATTTAGGTACAGTATTATTAACTGATGCTAAAGACTTTGAACTTTGGGTTAACCTAGATAATGCTAAGAAATTAGGCATTGATGTTGATCAGAGTATTTTAGATAAAGCAACTTATATAGTTGAAAATGGGAATGCTGTTAAACAAAACTAATATATAGAGAAATATAAAATACGGGAGGGGTATATCTCCTCCCATTTTTTGGTATTAGTTCAATTTGACAGTAGAGAAATACACATACAATATTTTTGTATAACAAATGAATATAGTTGCAGTATTTTGCATACTTCATTTACAAAATACGATTCTTATTGTATATTAATGAAAAAATTAAGGAGAAAATTATGGACTCTAAGAAAATATTTACATCACTAGTTGCTCTAGCCTTAGCTTCAGCCATGTTGTTTGCAAATGGAACAAAAGAAGAGAAAAACCCCAATGCTTATAAAGTTGGCGTTTCTAAACTATTACCACATCCAGCATTAGATGCAGTTGAACAAGGTCTTCAAGACTATCTTAATTCAACAGATTTAGAGATTACATATGATCTTCAAAATGCAAATGGAGATATTTCAACAGCCGCTTCAATTGCAGCTCAATTAAAATCTTCAAAAGTAGATATTGCAGTTGGTATTGCAACTCCATCCGCTCAGGCATTAGGTAATGTTATGGATGATATTCCAGTTGTATTCTCAGCTGTTACCAACCCTGAAAGTGCAGGATTAACTGGTCCTAATTATGCAGGTCTATCTGATATTACTCCAGTTGAAGCACAGATTAAATTATTAGTTCAATTAACAGGTGCAAAATCTATTGGTAATATTTATACAAGTGGTGAGGCAAACGGTATTGAATTAAATAAATTAGTACAAGAAGCTTGTGAAGATCTTGGTATCGAATGTGTATCAGGTTCAGTTTCAAATTCAAGCGAAGTAAAAATGGCAACACAATCAATCATTGATAGAGTTGATGCAATTTATATTGCACCTGATAATGCAGTAGCTTCTGCATTTAGTAGTGTATCAGATGTTTGTGAGCAAAATAATGTACCACTAATGGGTTCAGATCCATCAGCATCACAGGGCTTTAATTACCTTGTGTCATGGGGATTTAACTACTATAATATTGGTATTGCAACTGGTAAGGTTGTAGAGAGATGTCTTAGAGGTGAAGTACCTGGAGACATTGGAACAGTCGTATTAACAGATCCAGCAGACTTTGAGTTATGGATTAATGAAGATGTGGCTAAAAAATTAAATATAACTATTCCACAAGAATTATTAGACACTGCAACAATTATTGTTAGCAATGGTGTTGAAGTTCAGAATAATTAATTTATATCGAATATAAATAATATATAATGGAAGGTTTAGTTGATAAACCTTCCTTATTTATCATACAGAGGAGTTTTTTTAATGCTAGAAGGTATTTTCGTCGATGGCTTAATTTTCTCCATAATGGTAATTGGTATTTTAATATCATTTAGAGTTATGGATTTTGCCGATTTAACATGTGAGGGATCAGTTGCAGCAGGTGCTGCAATAGCGACGGTCCATATTGTAAATGGTGGTAGCATTATTGTTGCACTATTATTAGCCTTTCTTGTAGGAGCCCTAGCTGGTGGTGTAACCGCAGTTATACATAACAAATTTAAAATCCCAGGACTTCTTGCAGGTATTTTAACTATGACTATGCTTTATTCAATAAATCTTAGAATCATGGGGAATAGAGCTAATATTCCATTGCTTAAATCAGAAACTTTCTTTGATAAAGTTGAAAATTTATTCCCATTCTTACCATCAAGCGTAGCTTCCCTAATTGGTATCACATTAGTTGTACTATTAATTAAAGCCATTGTTGATATTTTCTTTAGAACAGATCTTGGTCTTTCACTAGGTGCTCTTGGTGGAAATGAACAAATGGTAATCTCTCAGGGAATTAATCCTGAATATTTAAAGATTATGGGAATTGGAGTTTCAAATGGTCTAATTGCACTCTCTGGTGGTTTGCTTGCTCAATATCAAGGATTCGCAGATGGTAATTTAGGTCAAGGTATGATTGTTCAAGGTTTAGCAGGTATTATGATTGGTGAGTTCTTATTCTCAAGTAATAGAATTTCACTTATCACATTAAGAGCTATTTTGGGTGCAATTATCTACAAAGCTTTAATGTTCTTAGGACGTAAATATGGTTATATAATTCATATAACTCCAAATGATTTTAAATTATTAACTGGTGTACTAGTTATTATTTCATTATGGGTTGCAAGTGGTAGATCAAAAGCTAGTGCAAGATCTGCAAAGAAGAATGCCATTCAAAGATCACTTGATAGAACAGGAGAAATAAAATAATGATTGAAATTAATAATTTAACAAAAGTTTTTTATCCTGGAACTGTAAACGAAAAGGTAGCTCTAGAAAATGTTAGTCTAAATGTAGAAGCAGGAGAAATTGTTTGTGTAATCGGATCTAATGGATCTGGTAAATCAACACTATTTAATTTAATTAGTGGTTCCTACCCTGTTACAAATGGTCAGATTATTTTCAAAGATAAAGATGTAACTAAAATGCCTGAATATAAAAGGGCACAATATATTGGACGTATTTTCCAAGATCCAACTAAAGGAACAGCGGCAAATATGACTATCGAAGATAATCTTATTACAGCTTCTTCTAAAGGATGGAAAAGTCTAAAAATTAGTTTAAATAATGCTCGAAGGAAAGAATTTAAAGAACTTCTAATTCCAATCGGTCTTCAAGATAGATTGAAAGATAATGTAGGTCTTCTCTCTGGTGGTCAAAGACAAGCTTTAACACTTTTGATGACTATTATGAGTAATCCTGAAGTTATCTTACTTGATGAGCACACAGCTGCATTAGATCCTCGTAATGCAGACATCGTTATGGATTTAACACAAAAATATATTGCAGAGAAAAATTTAACTGCAATGATGGTTACTCATAATATGAAATTTGCCATTGAATTTGGTACAAGATTAATTATGATGGATGAAGGTAAAATAATCCTTGATGTTAAAGGGGAAGAGAAAAAACGTCTTACAGTAGAAAAACTACTTGAGATATTTAAAAATATTAAAAATGAAGAATTTACTAATGATGAAGGTTTGTTAAACGTATAATCAAGTAAGTAAGCGCTTTAAAAAAACACACTTTGAAGGAATGGAGCACTCCATTCCTTCTTTATTTTATAAACAAATCCCATCATATTTTTAATATAATGGGATAAATTAATTATTATTTATAATCTATTTGTAGCCTGAGCAAAGGCATTTTGAACATTTTCAAATGGTATACTCATCAATACATAAACACTATTATCATCAGCGATTTGAAGTTTTTCTCTCTTGATACCTTTTAGAGATTCATCAACTACTTGCAAACTAATTGAATTATATAAATCCAAATTTTGTCGGTCTGTACCCTCACCTGCATCAATAACATAATCTATGATTACTTCTTTAACACTTGTTTTAACCCACTGTGCAATATGATTTTTGGCATCCATTTCTGCCTTTTTAATTCCTACTTTTGTAGAAGAGGCTACAGAAAAACCTGTTGTATAAAAACTTTCATTTGAGGATGGAATTTCATAAAACCAATTTGGAACCCCATTCTTATCAGTTGAATCTGGAATTTCTATTGAAACTTTTTTCCCTGACTTCTCATCAATTTTCTCAATTCTAATCTCATTTCTGGCAATTGGTTCATCACTTACAAATGATACTTCATCAGTTTCTACCTTATTATTTCTAAACTCTGATTTAATAACAGGTTCTTCATTTACAATTGAAACTTTAGTTTCATCAATGGTCTCATTTGTTTCATATACATTTGTATCTTGGGTTGTATTACAGCTTATTAAGCTCACACTCATTAAAGCTGCAAGTAAAATAATAATAGGTTTGTTCATCAATTGGCTCTCTTTTAACTTATGTGTGTACGTGATTTTGTATAAAAAATAAATATATAATTTAAAGGCTTTTACATCTTTTAATATGTGCTTTGATTTTCTTTATTGCCCAATCATAATGACTAGGAAGAGCTGAAACACAATAACTTCCAACACTGGTTGTGCCAGTCCATGAAAAATGTTTTTTCTCAAATAGCTCTTCATTCGTAAATGAAGAAATTAAATCAATTGAATATTTATGAGTTGATTCCAAATTAGCTTTTGCCTCTTCTAATGAAAATGACTGATTTCTTTCTAAAAACATATTGTTCATATCAGCTATAGTTTTCCAGGTATATGGCTCAATTAAGAATTTTATATTCTCATTATTTTTATTGCTTTCAATCCAATCTATAAGGAGTTTTTGCCATTCAAAAAGATGCATTAAGATATCTCTTAAATTCTTATCACGGCTCCAATGAGCTTCCTTCTTTTTTGGAAAATCTGAAAAATCATATTCAGTATTTAATTCTTTTTCTCCTAAGGAATCAATAAGTAAATTAAGCTCTTTATATTTTAATTCGGATGCTTCTAATAATGTTGATTTTGTCGATGGTCTCATCAATACTCCAGATTGTTGTTTAACAGAAAAACTTTTAATTTATTTTAGTATATATAATTATTAACATACTTTAGAGAGTAAATCAATTTAATTAGTCAGCAATCGTAAAATATTCATATAAGTCTTTTCTTATTGGAGTTTGCAATTTATAAATAATTCTAAAAACATGTTTTCCATTAGATAATACTTCATCTTTGGCATCTCCTATGGGTGAAATTTCCCCTAAAAAGAAAAAATCTTTTGCACCTAAAATTTCTTTCTTTTTTCGAATAAATAAATAAATTTTTGTATTATTTTCTTTAGCTTTGTATATTTTTTCCCAACTAACTCCACCTATTTTGTCTCTTGTTTTTGAATGTGCTTGAAGAGTATCTTCATTTAACAAAACATCATTATAATTTATAGCCTCATCATTTTTGTTATAATTTATAAAAACAGGAAATGTATTTGTTTTTTCATCAAATTTATAGCCTCCGATTACAGCAGATTGATCACTATCCCAATTTAGAGCACTACAAACTTCACCATATGAATAAGTTTCAAATAGTGTCATTTTAGAAGCTTTATATGCATTCTTATATTTACTGAGGTATCTATTTTTTGCAAAATCAATTATTTCTTCAATAGCATTTCTGAAATACTTATTTTTTAAATAGGTTTCTAATTGCTGAGATTTCACTATCTTATTATTCTCTTTTGATACAAGAACGCATGAATTGTGTCTATCTAAAACACTTTTTATTTTTTGCCCTATAGGACTAAAGGTATGTGCTAAAATTTTATAACATGTCTTCAGAGAAATTGGATCGATTTGTGGAAACTGACTAGTATTTCCAATTATATAATCTAGCAGTGCAATAACATTATAGTCTTTTCCTTTTCCAATTCTCTTTGAAATGTAATCTAATGCTTGGTACTCTGAAATTGAAAAATTCAACTTATAGTCCTTTTTTTCACAATTTTTAATTAAACTATAATAAGATCCATAATTATCAAATACACTTATTAAATCAACATTTGCACTTCTATCAAATTCTGAAAATGTAGGTATATGGCCTATTTCATTTTTTAAAGTAATATAGGCTTCTTTAATATCCTTTTTTCCACCAATAGAACCACTATCAAGTGATTTATAAATTTGCTTTTTAGCAATCTCATCAAAATATATTGTAGAAGTTCCTTCAATAAATCTTGTACCATCAGTCAAAGTTTTTCTAATAATTTCTTTATTACAAGTTCTATCACCATACAGTGCAACCGGAATATTATAATTTTGTTTATAATTTCCTATAAAATCTAACACAACTACAAATTCTTTATCGGGATATTTCCTTAGACCACGCCCTAATTGTTGGGTAAATATTATAGCAGATTGAGTTGGTCTTAACAAAACGATTTGATTAACAGATGGAATATCAACACCTTCATTAAAAATATCAACACTAAAGATATAATCAAGAGAACTAGTAGTTCTCTCCTCCTCTTCCAACGCTCTAATAGCAGCTATCCTTTTATCCTCACCATCTGCTCCACTCAGAGCAATTGTATTGTATCCTCTCTTATTAAATTTAATAGACAATTCAATGGCCTCATCAACTCTTGAACAAAAGACTAAACCTTTTACCCTTTCTCCAGAATAGCCATATAATTCAATTTTCTCAATTATATTATCAACTCTTTCATCAATTATTAGATTGCTAAAGTTTTCATTTTCATCAGATAAAAGTTCACCTTTTATATAGATTTCTGATACTCCAAAATAATGAAATGGACACAATAAATCTTCAGCCATTGCATTTTGAAGACTAATTCTAAGTGCTATATTATAATTAAATTGTGATATTACATCTTTTGCATCAGTTCTAGATGGAGTCGCAGTCATTCCAAATAAAAACTTTGGAGTGAAGTAATCTAAAATACTTTGATAGCTATTTGAACGTGAGCGATGAGCTTCATCAATTACTATATAATCAAAAGTATTAGGATTAAATTTGTTTTGAACCCTTTGATTGCTCATCATATTCATTGTTGCAAATAAATATTTTTTATCATAATTCTTTTGATTTCCCGATAGTATTCCGCTGCTAGAATCATCTAATCTAAGAACTTCTTTAAAACTTTCTTCTGCTTGCTTTAGAAGTTGTTCTCTATGTGCTAAAAATAATAAGCGCTTTGGTTTATAGGCTTTTACATCAAATGCAGCGAGTATTGTTTTACCGGTACCAGTTGCAGAGATAAGTATGGCTTTTGTCTCACCTTTTTCTCTTAAAGATTTAAGAGATTTAAGTGCTTCAAGTTGCATATTATTTGGTTGATAAACCTTTTTATCAAAATCAATTACTTTGATTTGATGTAATTTTGATTTTCTTTTTTTAAAAACTTCTTTATAGTTTTCTAACCATGTATCATCAACAACAACTGCATTATTCCAAAGCGAATAAAAATATTCATCTATTGACTTTAAAAGAGCACCACTTTCAACTCCAGTTAGTCTAATATTCCATTCTTTATTTGTAGATAAAGCTTGATTTGTCAAATTTGAACTTCCAACAAAAAATGTACTGGTATCAACACCTTTAAAGAGATATCCCTTGATATGGAAATTTGATTCATCTACTTTGACTTCTAGATTTGAAAAACTTTTTAATTTTTCAAGAGCCTTTGGTTCAGAGAAGTTCATATAATCAGATGTTAATATTTTACCTTTGATTCCTTTTTTCTCTAATTCAGAAAAAATTCCAGTTAATGAATTAACTCCACCAAAAGTTATAAAGGCAACAGAGAACCAGAATGTTCCACCCGTCTTAATTAATTTTTGTAATTCTGCCTCTATTTCAGATATTATCTTTACTCCATTCTTATTATCATTAGTAATAAGAGTTGGAGAGAAATAAGGATTACATTCAACCTCATCATTAATTAATGCATATTTTGAAGCATCACTTATAATATTTTCATATCCCGCCATTTTTTGAATTTATCCTTTGAATTGTTATTCTTTACAGCATAAATCATAAACATTGGCATTTCAAGATCTTAAAAAAACTATTTTTTTCTTATTTTTTGCATAAAAAAAGGTATTAGCTATTAACTAATACCCATTTCTCATATTACTTGAGTTTACTCTTCAGTTTGTTTCCATAATTTTTCTAATGAATAGAAATCTCTTAATTCTGCACTCATTAAGTGAATTACGATTGAACCACAATCAACTAGTTCCCAACCGTCTCCAGCTGGAGTTTTGTGACGTTCACTAACATCTAGACCTAAATCTCTTAATTCACCCCACAACTGATGTACTACACCACGTAAGTGACCAACTGATGTTACTGTTGCGATGATTAATACATCTGCCCATGAACATCTACCTTCTACATCAATTACATTGATGTCTAAACATTTTTGTGAATCTAAGAATTCTTTTACTGCGTCTACATTTTCTAATAACTGCTCTGTCATTGTTATCTCCTATCTGATAAAGAGAGCACTTGTTTATACCATAGGAAAAAGTGATCTCGATTATTTTCATTTATCTTAGAGCTATCATCAATACTAAAGCTATATGCTTTTTTATTTGAAAGCTTCTCTAAAAAAGGTTTTACATCAAATCCCAATTTATTGGAATAGGTGCTAACCACATCACTCTTTAATAAAGTGGAGGAATAATCTATTCCTCCTTGCCATATTGAAGAGTCTCTTTGTTCATCACTACTTAAATTATATAATAAATCCTTAATATCTGCATTATCTTCACTACTAAGAGTAAAAATAACGTCAGGAACTAAGTTTAAATAATTTAGTAATTCATTTCCTTTATTTCCATCATCAACAAATTCTATTGAAACTAAAGATTTACTCTCGATACTTATAATATATGAAACATCATTTGATATGGCATATAAAGTATAGTTACTAGAGCTAATATTACAGGAAATTAATAATATTAGTACAAGTATTAGTAAACCAAATTTTCTCAAAAAGTACCACCTTCTTTTAGGAAATCGTACAATCCTTGAGTAGATCTTGCTAGAATTTGTTTTTTGCTTTTTCTGTGTTTAATTTCTCGCTCAATTATTCTTATACAAATCTCTTCAAGAGTATTCATTTTATTAAAATTCATTCTCTCATTGTCGCTTAAAAAAGTTCTGCGAGGTTCAAGATAATCACTTAAATATAAAAGCAATCCAAGTTTACCCATTTTCTTTGATCCAAGAGTATGCCATCTTACTGCTTTTTGAAAATCCTCATTAAAGTTTTTCGCCTTAATTAATGAAGCAGCAACAGGTGCATGTAGAAGTATAGGATTACTAATTTCTTCCATTTCCATATGTATATTATATTCTTTGCAATATATGAGCATTTCTTCAAAATTCCAATTTCTTGCTACATCATGTAGGACACCTACTTCATAGCAATCAGAATCCTTTAGACCTACATTAAATCTCTGGTTGAAAAACATTGCTGTCATTCCAACTGATTGACAATGTAGAAATCTTGAAGTGCTTACATTTTTTTTAACGTAAGCCTCAACTTCTGTATAACCCTTGTTCTTTGACATAATTATAGACATCCTTACTTAAAAAAGCTGAAAAGTCCTTGTTTTCTTTTGCGAGTGCTCTGATTGAAGAACTTGCATCAACCAAAATATCATTAGTAACATAGTGAAAATCAATTCCTTCTGGAATTTCAATACCACTCTCTTCCCTTCTGCAAACAACAAGATCAACTTTTTTTATAAGATCTGAAAAACGGTACCATTTATGTAGGGTTGGAACTAAATCATCACCCATTACAAGCCCTAGCTTTCCACTAATCTCATAATTCTTGTATATCGTCTCTACAGTATCATATGTATAAGATACTCCACCTCTTTTAATTTCACAATCCTCTATGACCAGTTCTATTTCAGTATCTTCAGGATATATTGTTTTATATTCTTTAATAGCAATTTCTAACATTGCAATTCTGTCTTTTGGATAGGATGGAGTAATATCTCTTTTGAAATTATTAGTTGCTACAGGTACAAGAATGAACTTCTTGTACCTTGTACTATTATAAACGGTATGAAGTAGATGCAAATGTCCTAAATGGACGGGATCAAAACTTCCACCGAATAAAGCTGTAGCCAACATTATTTTACCTCTTCAGGATTTTCAGGATAATAAGCATCATGATCAATAACAGTTGAGAATCCACCATTTCTACTTTCTCTAAGAGATTGTAGTTTAGTATTTTCATTCTCACTTACCATCTTGATAAAGCTCTGTCTTACTTCATCTATACCTTGATCTAGGTATACACATAATGCAATAACTTCTTTATCTTTATACTTTGCTTTTAACTCTTCAAAATGCTCAAGAGCACCTTTGTCTACTTCATCAATATGAGTCGCAATGATAACTTGAGGCTTATCAAGAAGTTCAGGGCTATAAGCTCTTAACTCTTCTGATAATGTATCATAAGCTTCTAAATATCTATCATCACTTAAATCAATTAAGAATGCTAAACCTGTGGTTCTACTAATATGTCTTAAAAACTTAAATCCCATTCCAGAGCCATCACTTGCTCCTTCAATAATTCCAGGGATATCAGCCAAAACTAAATCTTGATCACCATAGCGCATCATACCTAATTGAGGGATTTTTGTAGTGAAAGGATAACCTGCTACCTTACTCCTTGCATTAGTTAATACATTTAGAAGTGAGGATTTACCAGCATTAGGAAAACCAACAAACCCGATATCAGCGATTACAAGAAGTTCAACACCAATTCTAACGAGTTCACCAGGCTGACCTGTTTGAGCAAAACGAGGTGCCTGTCTTGAAGCTGTTCTAAAGTGCCAGTTACCCTGACCACCACGACCACCTTCTAAGAAAACCCAACGATCTACCCCAGTTAAATCTTTTATTAATTCACCGGTCTCTGCATTTTTGATAACAGTACCAGGAGGTACTTCTATCTCTACATCATTGCCGTTAGCTCCATAACATTTTCTTGAAGAACCATTATGACCATTTTCTGCTCTGAAAGACCTAGTCAGTTTCAAATTGCCTAATGTTCTAATGTTATTTTTAACAACAAATACTACGTCGCCACCACGGCCACCATCGCCACCGTCTGGACCACCTCTTTCAACGTATTTTTCACGTCTGAAAGAAACACAACCATTGCCCCCGTTTCCGGAGGCAACGTCTAAATAGGTCTCGTCTGAAAAACCAAACATAACAACCCTTTACTTAAAAAAATAAGCTAATACTCTTATTCAGCATCAAAAGCTACTAAACATTTTTTGTTGGTGTTAGGATTAACACAAACATCACCGTTTACAGCTTCAATCATGATGTATTTTCTGTTCATTCTAGAATAGAATTTAACAGTACCATCAATCTTAGCGAATAAAGTATAATCTGAACCACAACCAACGTTCTCACCTGGGTGGAATTTTGTACCATGTTGACGTACAATAATTTCTCCAGCTGTTACTAATTGACCACCATAACGTTTAACACCTAAACGTTGAGCATTAGAATCACGACCATTCTTTGAGGAGCCGCCACCTTTCTTATGTGCCATACTACTATCTCCTTACTTTGCGATCTGTTCGATTTTAATCAAAGAATATTTTTCACGGTGACCTTGAGTCCTGCGATATCCTTTTCTTTTGTGGAACTTGTAAACTTTGATCTTGTCGCCCTTCTTTACGTCTTCTACAACTGTTGCAATAACTTTTGCACCAGCAACATAAGGAGCGCCAAATTTTGCACTATTCTCATCTACTAGAGCGAGAACAGTTTCATAAGTAAGCTCAGCGCCTACTTCTTGGTTAACTAAATCAACCTGAATGGTTCTACCCTCGGTAGCTTTATACTGCTTACCGAGAATTTCAACGAGTGCGTACATTATATACATCCTTGTATCTTTATTTCTTGACTAAGTAATAACAATTATCAAAATAATAAACAATAATAAAATAGAAAAAATTTACAATATCTGTAAAAAAGAACACTTCAAAACAAACCAATCGGTAGGTAAGTAAATATTCAATTTTTTTTCCTAACTCATTATAGTTAAAGAAATTGCAACAACTATAACTTCTTAGCACTTGGAAACTATAGCATAACCATGGTTAAGAGGTCCAGAACCCGATCCTAGATTAATTTCATTCTCCAAAACTTTAGTTATATACTCTTTTGCATTTTTAATACTATCTTCCAAGCTATATCCTTTAGCAAGATTACTTGCGATTGCAGATGAGAGTGTACAACCAGTACCATGCGTATTACTTGTTTCAATTCTTGGTGAATCATAGGCAATTATACTATTTTTACAGTAGAGCGTATCACAGGCATCATTAACATTATGACCACCCTTTATTAATACAGAAGACTTAGTATAGCTGCCAATGATTTTTATAGCAGTTTCAATATCTTCTTTGTTTTTAATACTCATATTAGCCAATACTTCGGCTTCTAAAACATTGGGAGTAATTAATACAGATAGAGGAAACAATTCATTTATAAGAGTTTCTTTGGCCTCATCACTTATTAAAGAAGAACCTGAGGTTGAAACCATTACAGGATCTAATACTACATTTTTTGCATTATATTGCTTTAGTTTTCTTGCAATCATTTTGATAATCTCAACATTTGAGACCATTCCAATCTTTATTGCATCCGGAACAATATCGCTAAATATTGCATCTAATTGAGAGCCTACAAAATTAGCTTCCATATCTTTAATTGCAAAGACACCTTTAGTATTCTGTGCAGTTAAAGCAGTAATTACACTCATACCATAAACATTATTACAAATCATAGTTTTCAAATCTGCTTGTATTCCAGCACCACCACTACAATCACTTCCAGCAATTGTTAGTACACATTTTATATCCTTCATTATAATTCATCCTCAAATCTTTCAATATAATAATCACAAAGAGGTCTAATATCCTCAGTGCAATATTCATCTTTTACACCAACTATATAGTAAGAGTTTTCTCTTAGTGTCTTAACACAGTGCATACTATCTTCAAATACAAGTGTATCTGACTTTGAAATATTTAATTCATCTAAAATAGAATCATAAACTTTTGAACCATATGCTTTTGATTGTTTTACATCTCTCTCGGTTTTAATAAGACTAAAATATTGAAGGATATTATTATGAGTGAGAGCTAATTTAGTTATCTCTTTATCGGTTGCTGTTGCTATACTTAATACAATTCCATCACCATATTGTTTCTTTATAAATTCTTTAACTCCATCTTTTAAACAAACACTATCTCTATAAAATTCTATAATTAAATTATTAATACCAATGATTATTTCTTCAATTGATTTGTCTAATTGATATTTTTCTTTCATATATGAGGCCGCATTAGTGATTGAGAGAGACTTTACGATATTATCAATATTAGAGGTATCATTAATTCCTAAACTTTTTAGGTATTTAGATGATAAATCATCCCAAATACCCATACTATCTAAAAGAGTACCATCTAAATCAAATATCATATGAGATACATTATTTTTGAAAAATAGAGATTTACTTTTCTGCTTTAATATCTTAGTACTTGCCTCTATATCTTCATTGTCAAAGATTGCAGAAACAAGTGCAACACCATTAATACCACTATATTTTAGGCTATCCATATTTGAGAGGTTAATACCCCCAATTGCACAAGTTGGTAATTTTGATTTTTTGACAATATCTTTTAAAGACTCCAAACTAACAGATTGAGCATCAAGTTTTGTAGAGGTATTGAAAATAGCACCAACACCAATATAATCAGCATTTTCTAAAACACTAGGAGTTAATTGATCTGTATTCTGTATTGATATACCTAATATTTTATCAGGACCAATTAATTCTCTAATTTTAAGTTCATCCCCATCATCTTGACCGATATGAATTCCATCTGCATTTGATTTTAGCATTACATTTACATTGTCATTAATAATTAGTGGAACATTGTAGAGAGATGTTAGTTTTTTTATCTCTATAGCCTCTTTTATAAAGGACTCTTCATCTAAATCTTTCTCTCTTAGTTGTAATAATGTAATACCACCTTTTAGAGCCTTTTCAACAGCCTCATAAAGAGTATCATTATTTAACCAAGTTCTATCACTTACTGCATATAATAAAAGAGATGACTTACAAAAGCTCATATTTAGCACTCCTATCAAAATCACTAATATCAAATTTAAAAATTTCATCAATCAAATAATTTCTAAAACTACTATTTCCACTATCACTTTTTAACATTTTCTCATATGCCTTTTCACCAGCTATACCCATTGTTATAACTGAACTAGCAGCACTTTCAAGAATATTATCAGTATTTGCACTGATAAATGCGGCACAAAGAGATGATAACATACACCCAGATCCAGTAATATTTCCCATCATTTCACAGCCATTTTTTATAACAAAGGCTTTATTGAAGGATACAACTAAATCAATTTCTCCTGTAATCATTATAACAGATGATGTTTTTTTAGCTATATCCTTAGCCATTGCTATAACTTCTTCAATATTATCATCACTAACTTTATCAGCTATATTTGCATCTACACCTTTAGTTAAAGCACTTTTATTAGAAAGAGCTTTAATCTCAGAAATGTTTCCTTTGATAATTGAAAAATGAATATTTTCTAATAATAGTTTTACTGTATCATCTCTAAAAGGAGAGGCCCCAGAGCCTACTGCATCAAGAAGAACGGGATGACCCAATTTATTTGCCATTTTTCCAGATGCTATCATACTCTTAACAGTATTAGAATTTAATGTTCCAATATTTATATTTAATCCACTTGATATACTCTGTATATCAGAGGCCTCTTCTATTGCATCTGCCATTATAGGAGAAGCCCCTATTGCAATACTAATATTTGCACAGTCATTTACTGTAACGTAGTTTGTAATATTCTGCACTAATGGTGCAATTTCCTTTACATTTTCAAAGCATTTAACTAATTGATTTTTCATAAAAAACGTCCTTTATTGATTTATAGATATGGTTCTTACTCTTAGAGCAATTTTATTTGTGATATATGATAGAAATGTGATAATTATCATTACAGGCAATGTATTACCAAATACTGTTTCAACATTTAGAGATAGTTGATAAATAATGAATCCAATTAACCATAGAATGGAATTTCTAATATTAAATTCATCTTTATTGAAATCTTGGTGAAGAATAAAATAATCACTTATCATTATTGCTGCCATCGGAGCAAAGATAGATCCGATTAGATATAAAAAGCCTTCAAGAGAAGATATTGGTGTAAAAATTGCTAAGATTATGCCAATTATTGCAACAACAATAGCCACAGTTTTTTCACTCAATTTACTACTGATTGAAACACTGCTGATACCTGAACTATAAACATCAAGAAAAGTAGTGGTAACTGTTGAGAATACAACTATTAGAATAGCAATAACTCCAAGATTTGCACTCATTAAGATTTGTGCTATATCAACATTATTTGTAAAAATTGCAGCACCAAGTCCAATCAAATACATCCACATACTTATAAAAGTATAACTAAGGGATGCAAAGAAAGCACAAAATCGATTTTGTTCACTATCTTTAGTATAATCAGCTATTAAAGGTAACCAAGAGAGAGGCATTGCAGCACTTAACTCAACAGCTAGTCCAAAACTTATACTATCGGTTGTACTAAAAGAAATTGAAGCTGTGGATGGTGAGAAGATAACCTTTGATAATATAATTGTCAAAATAAACAAGGAACTCATAGCAACAATGTTTATTTTTGAAATATCACTAATTCCAATCAAAACCCAGAGAATAATTAAAAAACCAATGATTAATGACCATATTGTAGTTGATAGAGGAATTATAGAATTAGCTGCAATAGAGCCAGATATTATCATTATACCTGTCCATCCAACTAACTGTAATATGTTTAAAGTAGAAAAGAAAATTCCACCCTTAAAGCCAAAGGACATTTTGACACTTTCCATTGAACTTTTAGAATTATCACTTCCGATAACACCGATTAAAAATAGCAAAACAAAACCAATAAGATGGCCTATAATAATTGCTAGAATTCCTCGTTTTAATCCTAATGGCGATAGCAGTGTGCCAGTTAGTATTTCTGCAATAGAAACACCCGCGCCAAACATCAACAAAGAAGAGCTAATAATGCTCTTTTTTGATTTTTCCATAAAAAAACTCCTTTCAAAACAGGACAGCCTTTTTAGGTAATCCACTTGAAAAAAGTCATATGGTTTTTAAATAATTGACTCTAACTTCCTAGCGTTGGAATTATCCAAATCAGGTTTAAAGGGTCGAAGTATTTAGTACTTCCTCTCAGCCTGAACAAATCAAGCTCCCCTGTTAATATATATAATACTCTATAATTGATAGAACTATATTCAAGTAGTGTCAAGTATATAAATAAAATAAAAATTTAAATAAATTATTTAATTAGAATTAATTATAAATAATTTTAAGTGATTTATGATAGCCTAATATGTTAATACAACCTTAAAAAAATAAAGTAAAACATAAATCTAAGCCATTATGAGTAATTATCTCTCTTTTACTAAATAAGATGGAACAACCTCATCTTGCAATAGTGGATCAGTAACTATTCCACCATTAGCGCTCATTACTTTCATAATTGGTTTGATGATAATGGTATTTGCATCATCATTATTTTTAATTTCAATTCGATTTAATATCAATTTAACAACTTCTCTACCAATAATCTCTAATGGTTGATACATTGCATAGTGACAGAAAGTTAGTAAAGCGGAATCTCTCATGAAGTCATAACTTGCTATACATATATTTTGATATTGTTCATATGGAACCTCTGCATAAAGATATGTAGTTGCACCAACGTGAGTCATCTGGTTTTCAAGTAAAAAAGCATTTGGATGGTTTTTTGTTTTTATTATTCTCTCCATTGCAGAATAGCCATTTTGAAGAGTATCACCCTCTCTAATTACAAACTCTTCTTCAATCTCAAGATGTTCTTCATTCATTGCTTTTAGATACCCTTGGTATCTTAACTTAGCATTTGATACATGTTCTAAACCACCAATAAAACCAATTCTTTTATGTCCCTCTGCGATTAAAGCCTTAGTTAAATGATAAGCTCCATAGAGGTTGTCACTTAGAACTAAATCAACATTTAATCCTTTTGCACTTCTATCAACCATAACCATGGGAATTACTTTGGTTAAATTCAAGCTTTCTAGATGAGTACAATCTTCTGAAAGAGGAAAGAAAATAATGCCATCAACATTTCGTTCTAAGAGCATTTTCATCTTTTTATATTCTTCTTCTTTGGAATATTCACTTGAACAAATAATAAGAGAAAAACCTTTATGGGCTAAGCCTTTTTCTATTTCTTGAAATAAATCATTATAGAATACGTTTGAAAAGTTTGGAGCTAGTACACCAACAAGCTTTGTGGTATTTGTTTTTAGAGATCTAGCTATAACATTAACTTGATAATTTAATTCATTAAGGGCCTTTTGAACTTTTTCAACGGTTTTGGGGTTAACCCCTTCTGCACCATTTATAACTCGAGAAACGGTTGCCGTTGAAACTCCAGCATATTTTGAAACGTCTTTTATTGTTGGATTATTATTCATCTCATCTCCCTTTTATATTTTTACAAATGATAGTATTAAGACTTTATTAATATAAAATCAATAGAGTTAATAGATAAGAGTGAAAGACGTCCCTAATTTTAGGAACGTCTTCTATCATCCCCAATTAATTCAACATCTTAGTTGTTTCTTGCATACTTTCTCATATCAAAGTAAACAGCTATGATGATAATTGCACCTTTTACTATTTGTTGATAATAAGAATCAAGACCTAAATAGGACATTCCATAGTTAATTAAGCCTAAGGTTAATACACCAATTATCATACCAGGAACTGTACCAACACCACCTGTTTGAGAAACACCGCCAACAGTTACAGCTGCGATTGCATCTAATTCCATACCATTTGCAGTCAAACTGTTTGCAAGTCCAAGACGTGATGCTAATAGAGCACCAGCACAACCATATAAAAGTCCTGCTATTGCATATACACTTACTAAATCTTTTTTAACATTAATACCAGATACAAGAGCAGCTTGTCTATTACCACCAATTGCATAATAGTTAGATCCAAGTCTTGTATGGGCCATTAATACCCAAATTAAGAATGCAGCTATTATTACAAATAAAGCAAGGTTTGGTATAGGACCAATTGTTCCTTGAGACATATTTTTATAAGTATCTTTTAGAGAGCCAACTACAGCTGCTTTTGTATAAATTAATTGTAGTCCTCTTGCGATACACATTGAACCTAACGTTGCAATGAAAGGGTGAATATTACCATAAGCTACTAAGATACCATTGAAAGTACCAAAAAGAAGACCTACAACAAGGGCTGCTACAATAGGTACTATCAAAGGAAAGTTTTGACCTTGATACATTGCAGCTTCAAAAGTTGGATCTTGAGCAAATGATGCTGCAATTGAAGCTGTTAAACAAACAACATATCCAATTGATAAATCAATACCCCAAGTTATGATAATCATACCAACACCTAGAGCGGCAAAAGCTCTAACACTTTCTGCGATTAATAAGTTTTTGATACTTACCCATTTTAAAATAGCACCTTTTGTTAATATAGATAGAACAAGCAACATTAACACAAAAGTAAATAGCGTCGTATATTGACTTGCCAACTTTTTAACACTAATTTTTTTACCCACAATATTTTCCATTTTTAATAAACCTCTTTTTATTTATATTGAGCTGCAAGACGCATGATATCTTCTTGATTCATTCTCTCACCTTCAACCGTACCAGTATGTTTTCCATTACACATAACCATAATTCGATTACACATACCAATTAACTCTGGCATTTCACTAGAAACCATGATTATTGATTTTCCAGATTTAACAAGATCTGCCATGATAGTATAAATCTCATATTTTGCACCTACATCAATTCCTCTTGTAGGTTCATCCATTATGAGAATATCAGGTTGCGTCATTAACCATCTACTAACAATAACTTTTTGTTGATTTCCACCAGAGAGGTTCATAATTCTCGTTGACATTGATGGAGTCTTAGTATTCAATTCATCATTAAATTTCTTTGCTACAGAATTCAATTTCTTATGATTTAATAAATGAAATTTATTTTGATAATCTTTCAAACTTGCAAGTGTTGTATTAGCAGTAATTGACATGAGAGGAACTATTCCAGATCCACGTCTATCCTCTGTAATCATACCAACACCAGAGTGAATAATTTGCTCAGGTTTTGTTGAGCTAAATTCTTTGTCATGAATCACAACTGTACCACAATTAAATGATCTAATTCCAAAGATAGCTTCCATTAATTCAGTTCTTTGTGCTCCAACTAAACCACTGAAACCAAGGATTTCTCCTTCTCTAAGATCAAAACTTACATCTTGGAAAGATTTTGGATTTGGAGAACATAGATGTTTAACACTCATAACTACATCACCAATTTTACTCTCAACTGGTGGGAAACGTTGAGTGGTTTCTCTACCTACCATTAATGAAATTAGTTTATCACTTTCAATATCTTTAGCATCATAGGTGCCAACTAATTTACCATCTCTCATTACAGATACTTCATCTGCGATTTGAAAAACTTCATCCATCTTGTGTGTAATATAAATTACAGCTACATTTCTCTCTTTTAAAGTTTTGATAATTTCAAATAAGTGTGCTACTTCATTTTCAGTTAAACTACTTGTTGGTTCATCCATTACAACAATCGTAGCATTGTATGAAACAGCCTTTGCTATTTCACAACCTTGTTGTTGGGAAATTGATAATCTTGACATTTTTGAATTTGGATTAAAATCAAAATGTACTTTTTTCAATTCTGTTAGAGAATCATCAATCATCTTTTGATGGTCTATAGTATGATACTTTGTTAGAGGTTCTCTACCTAACCAAAGATTTTGTGCCACAGTTCTCTCAGGTACATTAGATAACTCCTGGTGTATCATTGAAACACCTGCCTCTAATGCATCTTTTGCGCCACTAAAGTGACAGGGTTTGCCATATATTGAAATATCCCCGCTGTCTGCTTTATATATACCAAATAGACATTTCATAAGAGTCGATTTACCTGCACCATTTTCACCCATTAGGGCATGAACTGTACCGGCTTTAACTTTCAATGAAACACCATCTAAGGCTTTAACACCAGGAAATTCTTTAATGATGTTGCTCATTTCAAGTGCTAAGTGTTGCTCCATGTTTTTTACCTCTTTTGTTTTGTTGCTATAAATTGATCATGTTTGCAGATTAACTGCAAACATGAATGTTAATTGAGACTACATGAAGTCTTTGTAATTATCCTTTGTAATAGGTTTGAAAGGAACTAAATAACATTGACCGATGATTGCAGGATCATTTGCAGGAACTTCATCAATAACTTTTGTTGCAGGAGCAATACCGTTAGCTGTCATACCATAAGCATCTTTACCTTGAGCCATTGCTGAAACAAGTGCAAATGCTGTTGCTGATTGACCGATTGAATCTTGAAGTACTGTACCATATAATTTGTCTGAATCCATTGATTTTAGACCATCAGCTGTACCGTCGATTCCGATAACAGGAACTGATAATACTGTACCATCTTCTTTAGTATCTTTTACAAGTCCGTGTGTGATTAATGATTCAACAGCACCTAGAGCCATACCATCATTTTGTGCAATAACAGCATTGAATTTGCCATTATGAGCTGCAATCCAAGTATCCATCTTTTCTTGAGACATATCAGGAGTCCAGTTAGCTGTATCTTTTGCAATGAAATTAACAGTATAACCTAAAGCCTTAGCTTGATCGATGAAACCAACTTCACGAGAAATTTGTGCAGGGTTACCAAGTCTACCTTCAATGTATAATAAATTTAATACTTTATCAGGATTCTTTGCAGAATTAGCTTTGAAGTAATCATCTAAGATATTTGCTTGGAATTGTCCAGCAACAACTTCAGGTGATGATGCATAGAAGAATGTTTTACCAACTTTTAATGCAGCAACAGATGGTTGAATGTTACTAAATGCAGCACCGCCACCAATTTCTTTAATCTGTTTTGCCATTTGTTCTGTTGCACTTGTATCAACAGGAATGATTACAAAGTATTTATAACCACGAGTAATTAATGTATTTAGTTGATCTAATTGTTTTGCTTGATCTCCCATAGCATCTTGTAAATTAAGTTCAACTCCTTGTTCTTCAGCTAAAACTCTTAGGTTATCAGCATAATCTTTAACAAACTGTTCATTCTGGTTACGAATTAAAGCTCCTACTTTAACACTTTCCTTTCCTGTTGAACCTTCTGCACTACCTTGAGCAAATGTGCTTGTTAGTGCAATTGCCATAACCAATAAAATAGCCACCAATTTTTTCATAAAACGATTCTCCTTTTGTCCTAAAAAATTAGGATGTTCAATAAAATATGTAAACGTTTACATTTGGTTTACAAAATATTATTCACATGAGATAAAGTATTTGTCAAGGAAATATGTAAACGTTTACATTTATCATTAAAAATGTCACTGTTTTAATACTTTTAGCAAAAAGTTTACTACACAAATGTGAATATTGGTAAAATATTGTTAAAAATGTTCTATTTATGATTAAAATAATACATTAGAGGGTAAGAAATTAAGCCATTAACTATTGAAAACTGACCGATTGGTTTGTATTATAATATTCATGAATAAGAATAATACTTCAGAACTTTTACTAACATCACTAATTAGCCTAGCATCGAAAAAAGGACTAGATAATGTATCACTTTCTACCCTTGCATCCTCATTAAATATATCAAAAAGTACGATTTTTTCTCACTATAAAAATAAAGAAGAACTTGTTGATAAAATGTATTTAAAGGGCAAAAGTTTAACCGAAAATATGGGTTTAGACTTCTCATTTAAAGGAAGTGCTAAGGATGTATTAACTCGAGCTGTAGATTATTGGCATGAAGTTTACTCATCTATTTCCGAGTTTTACATAATAGTTGAAATGCAAAAATATATTGATAGTAGAGCGGCTAAGATATCTGCATCACTTGAAACTATGATTAAGGCTCAAACTCAGATTATTATAGAAATGTTAAATGAATCTCATAGATTAGATATTGATGATATTGATTTAGCAATAGAATGCTTTGCCACAACAATTACAAAATATATTCAAAGAGAAATGGTAATTGGAGATGATGATTCAATATGGTGGCAAGAAGAGAGATTTATAAATAGATTTTATGAATTATATAAAAGTGATAAATAAGGGGCAAAAACTAGTTTTGCCCCCATCAAGATTTATATAAACTAATTAGCTCTATTTTTCATGAATTGCATTACAATTTTACCTGAGTTATCAGATACAACCATGTACCAGTTATCATAGGATTCATGAGCAAGTCCATCGGCTTTATCACTTAATGATCTAATTAATACAAATGGTACATCATATTTTGATGCAACATAGGCAACACTTGCACCTTCCATTTCAACAGCATAAGTATTGTAATCATTATAAAGATAATCAACATAGTCCTTATTAGCCATGAATTGATCACCTGTTGCAATAGCGCCTTCAAAAACTCTATCTTCACCTAATACTTGAACAGCTGCTGTATATGCTTCTTTTTCAAGACCACTATCAGCTTTTAGATCAACTTTTGATACAAAGTCAGTATTTAAATCAATTTTATTATCATTACCTAAATAACCATAATCGTGGAAGAATGCACTAGTTGATATAACAACATCTGCTATTTCAACTTCAGGTGCAACACCACCTGCAATACCTGTAAAGATTATTGATGATACATTAAATTCATTACATAGAATAGCAGTAGCAGCAGCTGATAGTGATTTTCCAACACCAGCTTTTACAATAACAACATCCTGGCCCTCAAGTGTAGCTACATTGAAGTCATTTCCACCGATACTAACAACTTCTTTGATATCAGCCTGAGATAATAAATAATTTAATTCAACATCCATTGCACTCATTATTCCAAGTGGTTTTGTAGTTTCAACTGTAGCACTACTCTCCATTTTTGATTCGCTAACACTTGCACAACTACTCATAAATAGTAGAGACAACAATACTAAAGAGATTACTCTTAATTTTTTCATAATTTCCAATTCCTTCCTAATAATATTTATTTAATAATAGAATAGATATTCTATTCAAACAATATTCAAAGGTTCTAAAACATTACAAAATATTAGATATTAGTAGTTGATTTTAAGCAGGAATGAACCCATACCAGGTATAGGTTGTGAAAAAATCCAAAAAAAAGGAACTCAATTAAGAGCTCCTCTTTATAAGTAAAAAACTTTATTACATGCTTTCTAAGAAGGTAATACCAACTAGAGGGAATGCGTTTTTAATAACCTGTAGAACTAATGTTGATAAGCCCATTCTAGCTACAACAACATTTTTATCTTCAGCTTTTAAGATTTTATTATCATGATACCATTTGCTAAATAATTTAGTTAAATCATAAAGATAAGAACAAATTACAGATGGATCGAAGTCTCTACCAGCTTTCTCAACAATTTCAGGATAAAGAGCGATCATTTTAACAAGTTCTCTCTCCTCTTCTTTTGTTAAGTAAGATGAATCAAAACTATAACCTTCATAAGAGCTCTTCTCTTCATTGAATAATCTAACCATTGAAGAAATACGAGCACCCATATATTGTAGATAAGGACCTGTATTACCTGTAAATGAGATACTTTTCTTTGAATCAAAAACCATATCTTTAGTTGGAGATACTTGTAGTAGATAATAGTTAAGAGCACTTAATGCAATTGCATTAGCTGTCTTATCTAAACCATCAACTTGAGATTCTCTCTCTTTGTCTTGGATTTCTTTTTTAGCAATACTTGCTAATGTATCAAATAAATCATCAGCATCTACAACTGTTCCCTCACGGCTCTTCATCTTACCATCAGGTAGGTTAACCATACCATATGAAAGGTGGTGAAGTTCCTTTGCCCATGAATATCCTAATTTCTTAAGAATGTAGAATAATACTTTGAAGTGATACTGTTGTTCACTTGCAACTACATATACCAATGAATCAAATGGGAAATCATCATGACGAGCTACGGCAGTACCAATATCTTGAGTCATGTATAGAGATGTACCATCAGATCTTAATACAACTTTCTTATCTAATTTAATTTCTTCTAAATCAATCCAAACAGAGCCATCTTTTTCTTTATAGAATACGCCCTCATCAAGACCCTTTAGAACTTTATCTTTACCAAGTTTATAAGTTTCACTCTCATAATAGTATTTATCAAAGCTTACACCAGTTTTTTCATATGATTCAGCAAGACCATCTAGAGTCCAACCATTCATTGTATTCCAAAGTTTTAATACTTCTTCATCGCCTTCTTCCCATTTAACTAACATTTCTTTAGCTTGAGCGACGGCAGTATCATCTTCTTTTTCCCATTGTGCAAACTTAACATAATATTTACCAACAAGGTGATCGCCTTTCATTCCTGTTGATTCAGGAGTCTCACCATTACCAAATTTCTGATAAGCTAACATACTCTTACAAATATGAACACCACGATTATTAATTAAATTTACTCTTTTAACCTCAGCACCATTTGCTGCTAAAATAGAGCTAACACTCATACCTAGACTATCATTTCTCATATGGCCAAGGTGAAGAGGTTTATTTGTATTAGGGCAACTGAATTCCATCATGATTTTCTTACCATCATAGAGATTGCTTTTACCATATTCAGAACCGTCTTCGAGAACTGTTTTATATAGTTTTGTTGCAAGCAATAACACATCAATCTTAACATTTAGATATGGACCAGCAAGAATTAATTCACCCTCTGGTTTATCACTTAAAGCCTCAATTTTATTCTTTAATGTTTCTGCAATTTTATTTGGAGCCATTCTCAATACTTTAGCATATGAGAATAGAGGAAATGCTATATCTCCAAGTTCTGGTTTAGGTGGTACTTGGATACTGAGTTCTGCCACACTAGCACTCTCACCTAGAACATTTTTAGCCATTTCATTAATTTGCTCTTGAACAACTAATTTCCATTCATTTCTAATCTTCTCTAACATTCTCTATTTCCTTTAAGTTGGTATTACCTAATTGTATTCTACAATCTACTTGAGACTGGCTAATATTAACAAATATCAAAACAATTTAAAACATTTGTAACATCAAATACTATTTATTTTTATCATTATTTAATCTAAGTGATATCTCACCTGTGCCAAGCTCAACTATCTCACCTGTTTTTTCTAGTTTTACAAGCAAATGAGCACTATCATTAATGCCTTCAACAAAGGCTGACTCACTCTTACCATCTTTAATAATATTAACGTATTTTTTAATTACATTAGATCTCTTTCTATATTCTTCAAGAAATGAGCGGTCTTCAATATTATTCCAGATATTTAAAAGTTCTTTTATAACACAAATTACTAATGAATTCATACTAATTTCTATTGGTATTTCACTCTCTCCATCATATATACTTGTTAGTATATCTAATAATTGAGGTGGAAAAGCTGATTTTGGAGTTGAAAAATTAATACCAATTCCAATTACCATGGCAGCTATTCTTCCAGCCTCCATGTCAATAATTCCCTCTGTTAAAATACCACATACCTTTTTGTTATTTAAAAAGATATCATTTACCCATTTAATATCACACTCTTTATTACAGACTTTCTTTATGGCCCTTGCAACTGCAACAGATGCAGCACTTGTAACTAAAAGATTATCTGAGGCAGATTTTTCAGTATTTAATAATAGACTAAAATATACTCCACCATCAGGTGATTCAAATACTCTTCCAAGCCTTCCTCTACCCTTTAACTGTTTGTTTGAAACAACTAGAGCATTTCTACTTTTATCTTTTGCAGATAAGGCTTTACAATAATTATTTGTTGAATCAATTTCATCAAAAAAGTATACATCTAGATAAGGAAAAGCCTCTTCAATTATTGCCTTTGATAATTTATAACTCTTTCTAACAATGTGATAACCTCTATTAGTTACTGCCTCTATTTGAGCGCCATCTTTTCTTAAATCAGCAATAGCTTTCCAAACTGCAGTTCTTGATATTCCAAGATTTTTAGCTAGCACTTGGCCTGATACATATTCACTATCGCGTTCATCTAAATATTTTAATACTTTTTCTTTTGTACTCATATTACCTAGAATATTAATAAAACAACTAATATTCAATATGTTTTTATATTGTCAACTTATTTATAATATAGTGGTTTACAATCAATTTAAATTATGTATATACTAGTGCCATGAATACACGAAAAACGTTACTAATAGCATTATTTACAGGATTAATTATCGTCGGAACTTTTCTAAAGATTCCACTTCCACCAGTACCTATTACACTACAAACATTCTTTGTAATTCTTGCAGGATTACTTGGTGGTATGTCATTTGGTTTTATGGCAACCCTTCTTTATTTACTTTTAGGTTTGATTGGACTTCCAGTCTTCACAAGTGGTGGTGGTCTCTCAGCTCTTATAGGTCCAACTTCAGGCTATTTAATAAGCATGCTTTTTGCATCTGCTATAGCTGGTTTCTTCTCAGATAGAGCAAAGGCTGAAGATAATAGAATAAAGCATTTAATTCTTTGTGCAATCGGAGGATTTCTTGCCCTAGTATTTATCTATAGTTGTGGAGTTAGCTGGTTAAAGATTTCACTATCACTAGATTGGAGCAAAGCTCTAAGTATCGGTCTTTATCCATTTATTGTAGGAGCAATAGTAAAACTTGGTGTTGCACTTATAATTACCTACAATTTTAAAGAGAGATTTGATACTCTCATTCAAAAAGAATTAGAAGATTAGTAACAAATTTATACATCTTTTTAATTAAAAGATGTATAAGTTAAACTATTTACTTGCCACCATAGTATTATCTGAGTAAATTAATAAAGCATTATCGATTGAATAAATTGATAAGTTGAGGAGATTATATGAATGATTATTATGAAGAATTTGTAAATAGTTTTGAGCGGTTAGAAAAAGAGGGCGCAAACTTTGTTGGGCTTAAACCGCTGCCCAGTACTGATTGTGTTGAAAGATGCGCTAGTGAAATTATAGAATTAATGTTTCCAGGAAGATGTGATGGAGGCTCTAACCAACCAATTAGAGAGGTTGTTAAGCATCAGTTAGAAACACTTAGATGGACTCTAACAAACCTAATCTATCTATCCTATAGTCATGAATGCGAAGAGTTAAATTGTCCTCCAATTGAAAGTAGACAAAATACAGAAATTGCTGTTGAAACTCTATTCAAAGCTCTACCTTCTATTAGAACAACAATTAAAAAAGATGTTCAAGCAGGTTTTGATAATGATCCAGCTGCAACTGATATTCATGATATTATATTATCTTATCCCTTTGTTAAGGCTATAACCATTCATAGAGTATCTCATGTATTATATAAAACAGGAGTACCACTACTTCCTAGAATGTTATCTGAATGGGCACATTCAAATACTGGAATTGATATTAACCCAGGAGCTCAGATTGGAGAATCATTCTTCATAGACCATGGTACTGGTGTTGTAATTGGAGAGACAAGTGTAATTGGTAATAATGTAAAAATTTATCAAGGTGTTACCCTTGGTGCACTAAGTTTTCCAAAAGATGAGAGAGGCAATATAATAAAAGGTGCAAAGCGTCACCCAACTATCAAAGATAATGTTACAATTTATGCTAATGCAACTATTCTTGGTAATATAACAGTTGGAGAAAACTGTGTTGTTGGCTCTTCTTCCTGGATAAAAGACGATGTTGAAGCAGATACTTTAGTTACTATTTCAGATCCTGAAATTATACACAAAAAAATAAACCACAAAAAACACATTAACAAATAAACTCATTTAAAATATAAAGCCTACCATTTTCATGGTAGGCTTCATTTTTATTCAAAATAAATTATTATTTATCTTCTAAAATAGTTACGTAAGGAGTTTCACCAACCTTAATGTCTTCACTAAATCTAGCTCTAAATAACATTCCCTCTTTAGCAAATGCTGGAGGATTTTCAATTAATACATCTAGGTAATTACCAGTTAATCCTGTATAAACACCTTTTTTTCTAGCCTGGAATATAACATCACATTCTACTCCCTTCTGACTCTGTATATAATTATTATGTAATTCTACAGAAAGATTTCTTAATTTTGCAGCCCTCTCATCTCTAACGTATTCAGGAACCTTGTCTTTAGCATTCTCAAAATCAGTATTAGGTCTAGGAGAGAATGGGAAAACATGAAGTTGAGAGAATTGAGATTCTATTATAAAATCATAGGTTTCTTTAAATTCTTCATCAAATTCTTGTGGTAGGCCTGCTATAACATCAACGGCAATAAAAGGATTATCTTTAATTTCCTTCAATCTTTTAACTATATATCTTAGATGTTTCATGTCATATTTTCTATTTGCTCTTTGAAGTACCTTATCACTAGCACTTTGAAGAGGAATATGAAAATGAGGTTGAATACGAGGATCATTAAATGTTTCTAATAATCTATCATCAACATGATCTGCTTCCATACTAGATAATCTATATCTAACATCAGGAGCTGATACTGCTAATAATTTCTCAATTAGACCACCAAGTCCATCACCTTCATGATCATACATTGTTAGATTTACACCTGTTAACATAATTTCATGGAAGCCCTCTTCTCTTAATTGAAGAGCTCTTTTAATAACCTTATCACTATCTAGAGTTATTGCTTTACCACGAGCTACATGAACTCTGCAATATCCACAATTATTATCACATCCATCTTGAACCTTTAAATAGGCTCTACTGTGATAGGAGAAAGTTGCTGCATCAAAATCAAATACAGAGGCCTCAACATCTGCAAAAGAATCAATACTAGCGCCTAAACTCATTCCACTTTCCATTGCAACATTAATATGTTTTGCAAGTTTTAATAAATGAGCTTTTTTCTCTAGAGGAATAACAACTATATTATCAGATAAAGCTTTGATATCATCACTATTCATTTGAGCATAGCAACCTGTAACAATACAGATACCAGCTGCAGCAAAGTGCCTTATCATTCTTCTAGCTTTTTGCTCAGCTTTACTTGTAACTGTACAAGTATTAACTATATATATATCGGCTTTTTCTTTTTCTTTTACAATATTAAATCCCTCAGCGGTGAAGGAATCTGCTATACCCTCACTCTCACATTGATTTAATCTGCAACCAAGAGTATAAACGCAAACGTTCATTTTTACTGCTCCTGTTCGGTTAACTCTTGCATAACATAATCAAGGGAACCTTTTAGTCCCATTCTCATTTGTTTTGCATAGGGGTTATACCTTTGTAAATCATAGAACAACTGTAATGGGTCATTACAAGTTTGCTCTACTATAGACATCAACCTATTATAACCTGTTGTGGCTAATTCAGTAGGTTGAAGGGCAAGTTCATCTAGCACTCTTCCAACGAAGTGTGTGATACCTTGCGACCAAGCTGCCTCTCGATCATGTGAATCAGGGCTCATCTCTAATAGATGCATTTGCCATCTATTAAATTCCTCATAAACATCTTTATATAGAGAGGATGGACAATTTAAAGGATAGATAACCATAGGTAAATTAGCAACACCGTCTTTACCTGAATCAGGACCAAACATAGGATGAGATGCAATGCTATAAACATTTTCTGGTAATAGTTTTTTCATTACTTTTGCCGGATGTATTTTGACTGAGCAAGTATCAATAACAATTGTTCCACTTTTGATTTTTGGAGCAATCTTTGTTAATACTGATTCAAAACTACTTATTGAAACACAAATAAATAAAACGGGAGCACTAAGTACTTCCTCTTCACTAACTATTTTAACATTTTTAATAGGATCCTTAATAGATCTACTATAAGCTATAACATTGTTGTCATGCCTAGCTAATTCTTGAGCCCAAAAGATGCCAAATCTTCCTAGCCCATATACACCTACGTTCATTTTTTACTTCCTTGAATTGTTTATAATATAATTAACTATATAAATACAAGCAAGTGTATGCTTAAAACAACAAATATATTTTATTCTTTTTTTCATCCCTTTCAAAAAATGTACCTTTAATAAGTACTTCGATTGTGTTATCCTTTTGTTTAGATTTGCAAATTATAGGAGAATACAAACAATGACTTTCGCAGAAAAGATGAAAGGCCTAGCAAAGGCTGCACAAAAAAACCTAGTTCTACCTGAGGGTACTGAAGAGAGAACTCTTCAAGCTGCTCGTAAAATAAAAGACCAAGATATCGCTAAAAACATCACTCTATTAGGTGTTGTTGCAGATGTTGAAGCAAAAGCTAAATCTCTTAATGTTAGCTTAGAAGGACTTAACGTAGTTAATCCAGTTGATAGTGAAATGAGAAAAGCTTATGCACACGAATACTTTGAACTAAGAAAACACAAAGGTATGAGTGAAGAAGAAGCTTTTGAAAAGATTGTAGATCCACTACGTTGGGGTGCAATGATGGTAAGAATGAGAGATGCAGATGCTATGGTAGCTGGTGCTGAAAACACAACTGGTAAAGTTCTAGTTGCATGTTTTACTATCATCAAAACTAAACCTGGTATCAAATCAGCTTCTTCTTGTTTTGTTATGGCAACAGATAAAACAGATCTTGGTGCAAATGGTTCATTCATCTTTGGTGACTGTGCAACTATTCCTAACCCAACTGCTGAACAACTTGCTGAAATCGCAGAAGCTTCTGCTCAATCATGTCGTACATTCTTAAAAGCAGAACCTAATGTTGCTCTTCTATCATATTCAACTATGGGTAGTGCTAAGGGTGAATTAGTAGAAAAAGTACAAGAAGCTACAAAACTTGTTAAAGAAAAATGCCCTGAATTAAATGTTGATGGTGAAATGCAATTAGATGCTGCTATCATTCCTTCAGTTGGTGCATCAAAGGCTAAGGGTTCAAGTGTTGCTGGTAAAGCAAATACTCTTATTTTCCCAGATCTTCAAGCTGGTAACATTGGTTACAAATTAGTACAAAGACTAGCTGGAGCTGAGGCTTATGGTCCTATCCTTCAAGGTTTTGCACATCCTGTATCTGACCTATCTAGAGGTTGTAGTGTTGAAGACATCGTTGTAACTTGTTCATTAACACTTGCTCAAGCTGCTGAAGAAAACTAATAAATAATAATTAAAACTATTATTAATGAGGAGAAGAGTTTAACTCTTCTCCTTTTTTATAAAATAAACCCCAGATAAATTAATATCTGAGGCTCCTATAGTTTATATAATTTTTTATTAAATTATTTCTCTATTTTTTCTAATTCTTCTTGGATAGCACTAGCTAATTTAATAAATGATGGGATATCAATCTTTTCAGCTCTTTGGCTCTCTTCAAGTCCACTATTTTCAATTGCTCTAAGTGTTGCCTCGCGTCCTAGAAGTTTACCACTCTTACCACTTAATAAATTATTACGTAGAGTTTTTCTTCTTTTGCCAAATGAATCTCTAACAACCATTAAGAATGTTGCTCTTAGGGATTCCTCAACTAAAGGCTTCTCTAATTTGTTCATTAAGATAACACTGCTTGTTACCTTTGGAACTGGGAAGAATGCACCATTGTTAATGTCCATTGCAATTCTTGTCTCATAGTCAATTTGAGCTAGGATGGAGAATGATGACCAAAGCTTAGAACCAAATCCCGCAGAAAGTCTTTGTGCAACTTCTTTTTGAAGTGTAAATACCATTCTAGATGGATGACAACTATTTTCTAATAACTTAGCAATACAAACTGATCCAACATTGTATGGAAGGTTACCACAAATTACATTAGGTACTCCTTCTTTATCATATATCTCTTTCCAATTTTTAAGGGCATCACCCTCAATTAGTCTAAAGTTTTCATCATCTCCAAATGCATCAGATTCTAATATTCTGCAAAAACCATGGTCTATTTCAAAAGCTGTAAGAGAAGCACCTGTTTCTAAAAGAACAGAAGTAATAGCTCCCAATCCTGGGCCAATTTCCCACACTTTTTTATCTTTATCTAGTTCCATTATTGCAACTATTCTCTTTCGGACATCCGGTGATAATAAGAAATTCTGTCCGAATTTCTTGCTCATTGCTAATCCTTTTTCTTCAAGTAGTTGAATGATTGCGTTTGGGGAATCGTATGGAAAGTTCCAACTCATATATTCTTTGTCTCCTGTATCTAATAATAGTGACAGAATACATATACAAGGATACTATGGTCAATAGTGTTATTAAAAACACTTTATAAGAATACCACCCACTATAGATAGATGGTAAATAAAGTGGCACTCTTATACCCCAATCAAATAGATTCTTTATGATTGTTTCTAAATAATCAATTTTGTCTAATAGATAGTATTTTATATGTGCACTGAGTTTTAAAAACAGAGAAATTATTGAATATAAAATACTCCTATCATTTAAAATACTAATAATAAATACATTAAAATTTAATATAATTACATCTATTAATATTAATAGTGATACCGACATTGCTAGAGATATTAGAATGGTTGCAACAGGTGCTATTGCAATAGATGCAATGGACCAGGAGCCACCAAAGAGTTTTCCAAGCGGATATGAAATTATTAGTGCAACACTTGTAGATAGTAATGCAGAAATTAGTCCTCTGAGTTTTTCAAAATACATGTTTAATATAAAGAGGGATGAAATTATAGAATAGCTTAATAGCATTCCAATCTCATAAATAGAGTATGGAAATAATAATAGTTGAGTAAAGAATGATAGTATTACTACAAGCTCTCTCTTGAGAGTCTTATTAGTAATAAAGAGTGTGTATATATACATAAAAAGGGACCTTAGTAGAGATGGAAGTGGCCCTGCTATAAATACAAAGAGGAGAGGATAGATAAGAGAAATTTTTTTTGAAACTTTTTTAGCATTCTTTTTCTTTTTTATAAGAATATAAACAAAAAAAGAGAAAAAGGAACTAATGTATGATAAATGCATTCCAGATAGAGCTAATAGATGAGAGCAACCAACAATAAGTGCTGATTCTTTAAAGATAAAACCATCACTATCGCACTGCCCAAGTAATAATAATCTTGCAAGTGTTGATTTTATATTTCTATAAATTAAATCTCTCAATACAATTCTATAGCGTCTAATATTCCATAATATACACTCACTCTTTAAATTTGATTCTCTATTATAAAATTCAAAATACTGTTTTGTACTATAAACTCTAATAGATGAAGAGCTAAAGAAATCTGTATCTACATCATATTTTAAATCAGCTTTTATATAGGAAGTAGAGAGTAAATCATAATTAACTTTTGATAAAAATACCAAGACACCCTTTGCACTTAGTGTAGTAGAAGATCTAAGGTACACCTTATTAACATTCATCTTTATAATATAGGCACCTGATTTACTCTTAATGGCATCACCTACAAGTGTACCGGAGGCAGCTATTATTTCACTCTTTTTACATGGAAGCGATAAATGGGCTTTTGAAACAGTTGAAAGACTTAGTATATATAACAAAAATAAAAAGGATATAAATAAAAATATTCTATGTGTACTTAAAGTAGAATTAACAATAAGAATTGATGCAACAATAGTGTTAATGATTAAAAAGAAATAAGGTTTATAGATAAGTTGATTACCGCTATAGACTAGAACTAATAAAAATGGAATATAGAGAAAGATATAAAGTCGAAAAACAAATAAAAGAGAAAAGCACTTAGACTCTCTAAGTGCCCTAGCCAAAAGTTTAATATTTATTGAATCAACTTTTTTGTAGCATCTACTCATCAATAATTATTGATGAATATAAATTATTAATGCATTAATTAAAACTCAGTTGTTTTGATTCTATATTCACTCATAATTACAAGTAGTGATAATAATGGTAAATCTATTTTGCCATCTCGCTCTAATTGAATTAATTTAGAACTAAGGGCTTCATCTTTTTTATTTTCTACTCTTGATTCATAAACCTTTTCAAAGTATTTTCCCATATTAGGATTTTTATCGCATTCAAGTCGTTTAAACATCTTTGTTAATTTTTTCATAAAGACATCATTAGTATCTTCACTAAATTCAAAATCCTTAAGACTCTCTTGATCTACATTTAATAGAGAATCACTTAAATCAATGATATCAAAACCTCTAAGATAATCTAGATACATTTCAATAGCTACAAGGGCTTGTAATTCTTTATAATCAGAATTGCTAACCTCTCTCTTTATTTCAAGTTTCTTTTTATTTGTAATTGGGCCTTTTTTATCTTTTGTAGAAATATAATACCACATTGCCACACTTGCAGCAGTTGCTCCAACTATTTCATCTAGCATTGGAATTGGGTCTCGAAGTACAAGAGACATGAAAAAATAAACTATTAAAAAAAACTATTGCAGAGATAACTAAACGTGGAAAGTATCTCTTTTCTTGAATCCATAATTCAACACTTTGATCAATCTCAGAATATGCATATAATCTAGATTCATCTATTTCTGTGCTGTTAATAGAACCACTACTAAAAAATACAACGCTTTCCTCTCCATCTTTATTTCCAATATTTTTATCTTTATAAAAAGGTGTTAGTATGTGATTCTTATCCCTATCTTTAATGATGTAACAATTTGCCATACAAAGCTCCCTCAGAGAAATTAATAATCTCTATTTACATAATAGTACATAAATCAAAGATACACAAATAAATCAGATAAGAAAAGAAAAGACTCCCTAACTTAAAATTAAGGAGTCCAAAATAGAATTAAAAGCTATTAAAGTGAACTTTTAAATTCTTCAATAATAGATGGAAGAGAGGCAGTTAAACTCTCTCTATCACCTGATAAGAATACATAATATTTAATTTTTGGTTCTGTTCCACTAGGTCTAACCACAAGTTTTTCACCAGATTTGAAGTATATAATAACTACATTAGCTTTTGGGAATCCACTATTATCACCAAGTAAATCCTCAACTCTTTCAACTTCTCTGTTTACTAATATATCAGAGGCTTTGATTGAGTGGATATTACTCATGATTCTATCCATTTCAGCTTTACCTGATGCACCCTCATAGTCACGAGCAAATACAACTTCAGTACTATAGCCATATATTTTATAGATTTCATTAAGTCTATCTAAAAGGCTTACACCCTTAGATGCATAGTAACTCATCATTTCAACAGCTGCTACACAGGAAGATACTGCATCCTTATCTCTTACAGATGGTACAGTTAAGAAACCATAGCTTTCTTCACAACCAAATAGGAAATACTTTTCTTTATTTCCTTCTAAATTTTGAATTTGTTCTGCAATATATTTAAAGCCAGTTAGTACGTCTTTGCACTCTCCTCCATGATATTCACAAATCTTTCTAACAAGATCGGTTGTTACAAGTGATTTAGCTACAAAAGGAATACCCTTTGTTTTGAATTCTTTTTGAGTTTCTAAAAGATAATCAACAAGAAGTGTTGCAATCTGATTACCACTTAATAGTAAATATTCATCCTTAAGAGGGCTTTTGGGAATTGCAATACCAAGTCTATCTGCATCAGGATCTGTTCCTAAAACAATATCAGCCTTTTCTTTTTTTGCAAGTTCAATAACGCTCTCCATAGCCTGAGCGCTTTCAGGGTTTGGAAGTTTAACGGTTGGGAAATTACCATCAGGTAATTCCTGCTCTTTAACTACAACTGTTTTAATACCAAGTTTAGAGAGCATGTGTCTAACAGGAACATTACCTGAACCATGAAGAGGTGTGTAGGCAACAGTAATAGGTGCATCTTGAACTTCAGGGCGTCTTACTGAATTTAGTACCATATTATAATATGCCTCATCAACAGATGATGGGACGCTATTTAAATAGCCATTTCTAATAGCACTTTCTCTATCGATGTCTTTGATATCTGAGGCTTTAACATCATTAGCTAGTTTTGCAATACCTGTATCATGAGGTGGAGTTACTTGACCACCATCTGACCAGTATACTTTATAGCCATTATATTTACTTGGGTTATGAGATGCTGTAATTACAATACCTGCACTAGCTTTTAATTCTCTAAGTGCAAAAGATAGCATAGGAACAGGTCTTAGACTGTCATAGAGATACACTTTAACTTTATTAGCTGCTAATACAAGGGCCGCAGATAGAGCAAATTCACTGCTATAGTTTCTAGAATCATAGGCAATTGCAATTGATGGAGATTCAACATTTTGAATTAAATAGGTTGCAAGTCCTTGTGATACTTTTCTAACCATAAAGGTGTTAATACGATTAGTACCACCTCCAATAACGCCTCTCATTCCAGCTGTACCAAAGGCAAGAGTACTATAGAATCTATCATATAGATCTTCTTCCCTATTTTCTTTGATTGCATTTTCAACTTCACATCTAAATTCTTCACATTTTTCAGATTCTACATAAGTCTTAGCTCTATCTAGAATTTCTTCTTTACTTATTTGCATATATCTCTCCATTCAATTCTTCAATTGTATCTACTACATTAGAACTTAATTTTAGTAAATCCTCTTTATCTCTATAACCCCAAGAAACTAGTACTATTTGACATTTAGCATTTTCTGCACTCTTAAAATCAACTTCACTATCACCAACATAAAGAAGTTCATCTAAAGCTATGTTATGTTGAGTTGCAAATGCAATTATATTAGTTGGAGATGGTTTTTTAGTTTCTTTAGAAACCATTCCTTTTACATAGCTAAAGGAAATAGATGGGAATATTTCACTAACTATTTCTTTAACAAGAATGTCTGCCTTATTTGAAAGAACTCCAAAAGGAATATCAAGATTCTCTAAGAGAGAAAGGACTCCATTATAGGGGACACAATACTTAGTGGCATTGTTTTTATAATATTCCATCAATTCAAAATGAGAAATATCTAGTTCATCATCACTGTAGGTATAATTCCTTAGAGCAAAAGCTTTTTTAAGTGCACTTAATAAACCACCACCAACTATAGCTCGGGTTTCTTCAACACTTATTTCCTCTAACCCTCTCTTAGTTAAAGGAGCGTTTAATGATGCGCAAATGTCTGCAAGTGTGTATAATATTGTTCCATCTAGATCAAATAAAACACCTTTGTACTTTCTTTTGTTATTATTCATATATTCATTATTATAAATGAATTATTTTAGGTCAACACTTTTGACAATAAAGCAAAAAAATCATATTCTACACACATGAACACAATCATTATTAAAGATGGTAAGGAAAAGCAATTACTTAACCATCATCCATGGGTTTTCTCAGGTGCAATAGAAGAGGTAAATGCTCCCTCATCTTCAGTTGTTAAAGTATTAACTCCTGATTTAAGTTTTTTAGCTTGGGGCTGGTATGATGAACTATCACATATTCCAGTACACCTTTTAAGTTGGAATGAGAAAGAAATTATTGACGAGTCTTGGTGGATTAGAACTATCAAGAAGAGTGTATTAAGACGTAAAGAATTCTTCAATGACAAAAGCGGTAGAACTAACGCTTTTAGAATCGTATTCTCTGAATCTGATATGCTTGCAGGAATTACAGCAGATGTATATGGCAAGATGATTAGAATCATCATCAGTGCAAGAGTTGCATGGGATCACAAAGATCTATTTGCAAAAGCACTAGATGATTTATTACATCCTGATGTAATTGTTATTACAACAGATAAATCATATACAAAAGTTGAAGGACTAAAAGAGACTACTTTATTTTACAAAAATGGTGAATATTTTACACCTGATGGAAAAATGGACAATGTATTCTTTAAAGAAGATGATCTTATTTTTGAAGTTGCTCCAGGCTCTGGCCAAAAGAGTGGTTTTTACTGCGATCAAAGAGACAACAGAAAAAGAATTGAAAAGTATTGCGATGGTGCAACAGTATTAGATGGTTGTAGTTATACAGGCGCTTTTACTCTTCATGCACTAAGAGCCGGTGCTAAGAGTGTTTTATCACTTGATAGTAGCGATCCATCTCTTAGACAATTACTTAGAAATGTACATATCAATCAAAATAGTGAAAAAATCCCTATGGATAGTAGAGATAAAGTAACTACAAAAGTTTGTAATATATTTGAAGAGTTAAGAGTTATTGAAAGTGATGTATTTGATGTAATGATTTTAGATCCACCTAAACTTGCTAAAAAGAAAAGCCAAGTTGAAACTGCATCTAGAGCTTATAAAGATATGAACCGTCTTGCTATGCAAAAAATTAAAGATGGTGGTATAATCGCAACATTCTCATGTTCAGGTGGTGTAGATTTAACACTTTTAAGAACTATTTTAGCTTGGGCTGCAATGGACAGTAAAGTTGAAATCCAAATTCTTGAGACACTAACAGCTGGTGCAGATCACCCTGTTAGATTATCTTTCCCTGAAAGTGATTACCTTTGTGGATATATTATTAAAGTTATAAAATAATTACAAATGTAGAAATGATAAAGCCCCATTAAAGGATTTTCTTTTATGGGGTTTTATTATATAAACTAAAAAGTTAGTTTTAAAAATATGTTATATCTATATAAACAGTACTTTGGAATTTTGTTTCATTAGTATAGTTTTGATTTGTATCATTATTAACTTCTAAAAGAGTCTTTGGGCTCCAACTAAAATAAAAATCTAGAAGGGTTGCATAGGTATATTCAATTTCAACATTAAGTCCTAGATAGAATCTTTTATAATTCAAATAACTTTTTGCAATAGGATCAATTCTAGTGTAGGAGGTTCCACTACCTGCTTCATAAAAATCAAAATTATTATTTGAATGATCTAATATAGATGATTTCATTTCTATTTCAATTCCACTATTAGATCCATCTGAAACATCATAGAAATAAGGGATGTAATTAATACTTACATAATATTCATCCTTATTATTATTTAAATAGCCAAAGCCATAGTATAAAAGATGAAAAGTTTCAGTAGAAGAGTCCTCACTTAGATTATATACAGGTGTATCATAGGTTAATCCAATTGAATCAGTACTGTAGGGATAGCTATAATTTTCAATTGTAGCGCTATTACCTATAACAGCTATAACAGGATATTGCTGAGGATTATAAAAACCTAATATAGGAAGTGACATTTTAGTTTTACTTAATATAGATCCGCTAGAATTTGTTACTGAATTAGAATTAATATTTAAGTCATAAGAATCACTAGCAACAATATTACTACTAATAAATAATGTGATAAATAGTAATAAAATACTAATTCTCTTATTAAACATATAGGCCTCTCTTTTTCAAATAAATTAACATGCGACTTCAAATATGTCAACTCTTACATAAAATAATTGGACACTATATCATCATAAATGATATTTTTTTACAATATTTGTTAAATGCCTAATTATAAATCAAATTTAGTTGACATAAGTTCATTCATATTCTATCTTTAATATATGAAAAAAGAGAAACTAAAATATATAATCATATTATTCTTTTTACTATGTCTACAAAGTGGGCTCTTTGCCGCAAGATATGGTACAATTGATTCAAATACAGAAGTGAACTTTGAATCTTATCAATATACAAAGCCTGTTAAAATCAATGTACCATCAGATCTTAGTTATAATTCAATAAGTAGTTCCTCTGCAAATCTTGAAAAGACTGCTTATCCTATTGGATTAACAAGCATTGATTTTAGTGAAAACAATTCTGATTATGATGATATTTATTTGAGAAATTATGATTCATATAAAGACTCATACTTAGTTGACTCAAATAATGGAGAATTTGATTTACAACTTTATGCTAAAATTGAAGCCTACAACTCATATAATAGCATAGAAAGTACTTATTGGGCTAATCTTGATAGTGATGATTCAATTGATCTTCACAATAATAGTTATTATTATAATATTTCAAAAATTACTATTCGCTATTATTTTATTATAGATGATATTGCAAACCTTGATACAAGTGGTGGAGATTGGAAAATTATAGTTAATTATCCAACTAGCTACAATTCAAGCTATGATAGAGCTAACATATATATAAGCTATGATGACTATTATGCCTACAGTAATGATTATGGATATTATTATAATAGATATTATGATTACAGTGTAAATAGCGATACTTTTTATGATGAGACATTGAAATTCAACTATTCATATTATGTTGATAAGTTAAATTATTCTGATATTGCAGATAATACTACTCTTAATGTAAATATTGAAAATTTGTTTAATTCATCAAATACAGATTTCTTTAATGGCGAGAAAAATGATTATTATCAAATCAATTTTAGTTTATACAAAAATGATTATCTATCAAGTGATGATTTTAATGTAGCCTTTAGTATTTCTAGTTTAAATGACTTTAAAGTTATATCTCAAGAAGATAGTACAAAAAGTGTTAGTTATAGTCTCTATTTAAAATATTACAAAAATGGTCGCTATAGAACTAAGAATCTAACAAATTACACTGAGTACAAAAACATTCTAGTTAAGAATCTTAATTCCTCAAGTAATTCTAAAGATAATCTTATATTAGCTACTAAGAGTACAGCCTTATCTGAGAATAAAATGGTAGTTGGTATATACAGTGATACTATTTATATTAATTTTATAACCGATGATAGTATTAATGATTCTAGCTTTAATTCAGATATATCAATTAGTCTATAAAATAAATTAAACTACCTGAAATATAAAGAGATTCAAAGCTTTGAATCTCTTTATTATTTATTTATCATTTATTTTGTTTTCTTTCTTTTCATTAATCTTATAAAACTAGGACGATCGCCCTTCTTCTTTATATTCTTATTAATGAGCTCTCTATCTTTTTTAGGAGTTGATGTTCTTCTATCTGATAAAATAAGAGAGCCAACTATAGCCGAGATAAGACAAGCTAGTGCTAAATACACCCAAATATGGTCTATTTTTACAAGAGGAAGTGTTACATTCATTCCATAGAATCCTACTATAAAGGTTGGGAACATGAGTGCAATTGTAATGATTGTCAAACGCTTCATGATTTCATTCATATTATTACTAATAACAGAACCAAATACATCCATAGTACCTTTGAGCAAATCAGCATAAATATCAGCCATTGATATAGCCTGTTTTGTATCGGTAATAGTATCTTCTAAGAAATCTACTTCTTCTTCAGTTGTTAATTTAAAATATGGACTCTTTTGAAGTTTTTCTAAAAGCATTTCGTTTGTTGTTAAACTAGTTTTAAAATAGACAAGACTCTTTTGAATTTGTTGTAATTGTAATAGCTCTTTATTCTGAACCACTCCAGATAATTTCTCTTCGACTTGATTTTTTTGTCTATTAATATATTTTAGCAGTCTGATATAGACCAAGGCTGACCTTTCCATAATGGACATAATAAAGCCTTCCTTTGTCTCAACAGGATACTGTCTAAATCTTCTTTTTGAGAAATCTTCTAATACGATTGAATCGCTTTGACAAATAGTAATAAGCATTGTATCAAACATAACAATACCTAATGGAATAGCGTATTGATTAACACCTTCTACATCATCATCCTTTGCAGGAAGACGAACAATCAAAGCTGTGTAATCATCTTCTTTTTCAATACGTGCTTGTTCATCAGGATCCATGATATCGGCTAAAAGTTCACTATCGATTGCAAACTCTTCTTCTAGACGAGCAATATCATCTCTGTTTATGTCTCTAGCATCTACCCATGTGTAATCTGCTACTCTCTTATCACCTGGTATTCGTGATACCACATTATTTCTGATTGTAATCATAACTAATCTCCTTGATATGTTGGCTAACCTCCAAGGCATAGTTATTCTATATACTATGCTATTAATTGGAGGATTTTTGGTTTATGAAAATATGTCGCCGCAGGTAAAGGATTACCACTGTCATCTGAACTAGACATTAAAATTCCTCCTATCATAGAATTATATATTTATTTTAACACAGGTACTCTTCTTTTAAAACCTATGCATAAATTAATTAATACTCTATATAGAATATTTTTTCTAGTATTGTTTTAAAAGAATTTGAAAACTGATTACTTTTTTGGTATATTTAATACATTAAGGAGTAATTATGGAACGTCAAGCAGCTTATGAATTGTTAGAAAAGTATAATAAAAGTGAAGCTTTAGTTAATCATGGTAAAGCCGTTGAAGCAGTTATGAAAGGATTTGCTAAACACTATGGTGAGGATGAGGATTACTGGGGATGTGTTGGACTTCTTCATGATGTTGATTATGAAATGTGGCCTGAAGAACATTGTAAAAAGGCACCTGAACTACTAAAAGAGGTTGGTGCTGATGATGATTTTATACACGCAGTTTGCTCTCATGGTTGGAAACTCTGTGTTGATGTAGAACCTAAACTTCAAATGGAAAAAGTACTATATACAATAGATGAATTAACAGGACTAATTAATGCTACAGCACTTATGAGACCAACTAAGATGGAAGGCATGAATGCAAAAAGTGTTAAAAAGAAATTTAAAAACAACAAATTTGCAGCAGGTGTTAATCGTGATGTAATTAATGAGGGTGCTCAATTAATGGGCATGGAATTAACTGAAATAATCAATATTGCAATAGCATCTCTTTCAGAGATAGCTGATGATATTGGTTTAGCTAATGAATAAATTATATAAATAATAAATATTAAAAAAAGGAAGAGTAATTTGAGCTCTTCCTTTTTTTACTTATAATCTAATAGTTTATCTTAAAGATACAAATGCATCATAGGGATATTCACGACTGGCTACATCGCTTTTTTGCTTTAGTAATTTAATATTACCAACGGCAAAAGAAACTCCACTTGTATCTAAATTAAATACTTCATAAACTCTTTTACCAACAAGAGATGTTATTCTAGATTTTGATGCTCCAGCCTTAATTAATTCATCAATTAATAGGAGGGACCCTGAGAAACCTGGAATACCACCTGCACCATTTTTCTTATCTTCAATGGTGTGTGGAGCCTGGTCTGATTCAATCCAATCAATAGAGCCATCTAATAGACCATTAAAGATTGCAATCCTATCCTCTTCATCTCTTAGAGGCGGATTCATTTTAGCATAGGATATATTATCTGCAGCACTTGAGTTTAAAAGAGCGTGATGAGCTGTTGCTCCACAACTAATTTTAAAGCTATTATCTTCTGCTTTTGTAACCTTAACTAATTCTAGAGCTTCTTTAGTACTTATATGTACAATATGAAGAGTACCCTTAAAGGAGCTTTGCTTAGCAATACTAATCATGTCTTTTACAGATTCTATTTCAGCAATTGCTGGTCTAGCAATAGACTGTGTTGATAAATCTTTTTTATCAAACTTAGAGGGATCCATTAAAGATTCCTTCTCACAATGTATTGCAAGTACCCCATTATAATTATTTTCAACAAGACTCTTAAAAACACTAAGTTGGTCTTCCTTACTTACAATTCCCATATTCCCAGTAGAATGGCCTGCAAACATTTTTAGACCTATAACCATAGGAAATAATTCAAAATAAGTTTCAACAACCTCTTTTATTTGGTTCTTATCAGTAGTTAATCCAGCATATACTCTATAATTAAAGTTACTTTTATGTAGATTATTTAAAGCCTCACTTGCATCTGCTAATCTATCTAATATAACCTCACGGTTTGTAAGAGGAGGTTTTGTATTTGGCATATCAAAGACCTCAGTAAAATTACAATCTAATGCAACCTTTATTCCATGTTCAATTGTATCCTTTGCTCTATCTTCCCAATCCCTTAGGTGTACATGTGGATCAACCATTAATTTACCTCTTTAAAATTTCACTTTCGTTTTCTTCAATATAGTTATAGCTTAAAAAAGAACCGCTTTGACAAGTTAGCTTTTCACCACATACACACTCACCACAAAGACCTACTCCACAACGAGTCATTTTCTCCATGGATAAATATATATTGTTTTTATCAAAGCCTTTTTCTATTAGTTTTTTAGCAGCAATGGCCATAAATATTTCAGGACCTATTAGATATGCATTGATATCACCGGATAAATCCATTGAATCAATCTCACCTAACACTCTTCCTGCAACACCATCATCTGCTACAACTTTATATTTACCATAACAACTTAATTCATAATTAAGTAATTCTTCTTTTGTATTAGTTTCACTAGTACCAACATAGAAAGACATCTGAGTATTATCACTCTTTAGATTTCTAGCTAGTGCCGGTAGTACAGCAATACCTGTTCCACCTGCAATACAAAGAGCTTTTTTACTCTTTCTATTTTGAATCTTAGCACCATACATACCACGTACGTAGAGTTTATCACCAATATTCAAATTCCACAAAGCTTTTGTAAATATACCACGTCTTTTGATGATAAACGTAACAGGTTCATCATTTGAAAGAGTAAATGGTTTCTCACCAACTCCAGGTAGCCATAGGAAAGCAAACTCTCCTGCCTCACATCTCATATCCTTATCCAGTGTTAATATAATTGTATCATTTCCATGATATTCAATTTTATCAATACTCATTTCGGTATATTCCATTTGGTTTTTATCATTTAAAAAAGATTTAGATGGAGTGTTACAATCTCTTTTATAATATTCATCTTTTATACTTGATAAATACTCAGGCCATTTACTTTGATTTACAAGAGATAGTGCACTTCCAATTCCAACTGCATCGGCTCCTGCATCTACCATCTCTTGAGACTTCTCATAGGTACTAACTCCGCCCATAGCAAGTAGAGGAACATTTGATGGAATAGAGGCTCTAATTTCTTTAATAGCCAATAGAGCCCTTTTATAAACCCACTCACCACTCATTCCACCAGCTCCTGCAATAGAATTTTGAAGAATAGGTAATTGAGAGTTTTTCTCTAAATGAACTACAGGCCCAACTGTATTAATTGCTACAATACCATCTGCACCTTGGGCTACACATGCACTTGCAATCTCACCAATATTTGGTACATTAGGTGTCAATTTAATAAATAATAGGGAGCTCATATCACTACAAGCTTCTTTAATTTTTCTAACATATTGAGATGCAATGTTTATATCACATCCAATTGAAGCACCAAATCCCTTTGATGCATGAGGGCATGAGAAATTTAATTCAATTGCATCTGCAACATCATCAAACTTTTTAACAAGAATTATAAAATCCTCAATATTTGATGCAGAGACTGATACATTTAAAAATTTCTTTAAGCCCTTCTCTCTAAGTTTAACAAGTTGAGGATAAACTACATCCATTCCAGGATTTCTTAGTCCAACAGAATTACCAAAATTACCAGTTTCAGTTTCGCAAATAATAGGTTCTCTATTACCAGGATTTAAAGTTGTTTGAAAACTTTTAGTTGTTATTATATCAATGGCATCTACACTATTATCAAAATAAGAAATCATTTTTGAATTAGTTGAGGCAACTCCTGATACAGTTGATAAATAAAGGCTTGGCTTTTTCTTTAGGTGGTTATTTGATAGAGCCTTATAGAGTTTATTATTCTTATCCATTATTTAGCAACTCCAGTTTCTTCTAATAATTTTCTAATTGCATCAATACATTGAGTTAACCAATCACTAGGAGCCTCTCCCTTTTTCCAAGGATGAGTTAATCCACTAGAACTATTAATCCTAGCTAGGTATAGAGGATATCCAGTTTTATTTAGAGAGTTAATTACATCTGTTGCAGAACCTCCCTGAGATCCAACTCCAGGTATTAATAGTGGAATTTGTTTATCACTGTAGTAAGAACTAATATCTTCTAATTCTTTCATTGATGTAGCACCAACTACAGCTCCAATTCCAAGTCCATCCTTAGACCACTCTACAATCTTCTGTGATACATTTAGATATAGTGGTAAATCATTTTCACAAATTAAATTTTGTAAGTCTTTACCACCTGGATTACTAGTTCGATTTAATACATAAATTCCTTTTCCATCTACAAGAAATGGTGATACTGAATCAGTTCCCATATAAGGAGAAACAGTTGTTGCCTCACATTTCCAACAATCAAATGCTTCAATCTCATAATTAAGACTTGATCTTGCAATATCACCTCTTTTTGAATCTAGGATTACAGGAATTGATGGGAAATATAGATCAAGCATATCAAGTACTTTTGAAAGTGCTCTTGAGCCTGAAAAATCACCATTTCTAGGATTATCAAGGGCGCTGTAATAGCCAATATTTGGTTTAAAAGCTGCTGGAATTAGTTTCTCTTCAACCATTTTCTTAAAAAGAATTTCAAAGAATTCCACAATTCCCATATTCTTTGGTAAAACTTCTAGCTTAGGGTCTAATCCCATACAGGTAATATTGCCACTTAAAGTAGCACTTTGTTTTAATACATCAATATAACTCATCATAACTCCTATTTTTCTAATTTACTAAAACCATGATTTTCACCCCAAGCAAATGGATCGTTTTTCCATTCATTTAGAGTTGCTGCACCAGTAGTATCTACATAACCAATTTCTAGTGCTCTTTTTACCATTACATCATAATTTAATATTGTGTAGAATTTACACTTTGGATCTAATGAATCAAAGGCTGCTTTGGATGCTTCAAGACCATAGGTAAAGATTGCAAATGTATATGGGCAAATTCCTTTAGCCTCAACTATTGCTTGAACAGCTTTAATTGATGAACCACCTGTTGAAATTAAATCTTCTATTAATAGTACATTTGCACCATCATATGAATGAGTATCGCCAAGGCCTTCAATCTGCTGTCCAGTACCATGGTCTTTACTACCAGATCTTACATAGCTCATTGGCTTTTGTAATTTATCTGCTAGTGTTGTTGCATGAGGAATACCAGCTGTAGATGTTCCTGCAATATTATCAACATCTAAATTTAAAGAGTTAATCATTGCTTCAAAAGTTTCTGCTATTAATAATCTAGCCTTAGGAGATGCTAGTAATCTTCTATTATCATTATAAATTGGCATTCTATAGCCACTTGCCCAAGTAAATGGATTATTTGGTTGTAATTTAATTGCACCTAATTCTAGGGCCATATCTGCCAAGCTACTGCCTGCTTCACTTATTATTTCTTCAATTGATTTCATAACTAATTACCTCTTTTATTTATTTTTTTGCACTATTCCAGATTTCTTTGAAACTATGACTCTTACCACAGTATACACATTCATATCTCTTATCACTAGTTCTATGGAACATAGCTTCTACACCCTCTCCATTAGATGGATTTGAAATACAAGCTTCATTTGTACAAGCTAAATCATCAAAATTGTAGATTCTAGGAGGAAGAGTTGTTCTGTATTTTTCAACCACAGTCTCATCTTTAATAATATTAAGTGTACAACCGGATGCAACAGCAGCTAATCTTTTTAATTCTTTTCGACTAAAACTTCTAGTACCTGGTCTAAAGATAATACCCTTGTACTGGCCATTTGTGTTTTGTGATACCCACTCACCACCTTTGCCATCATCTAATTCTATTATCTTTGATATTAGTCTCATATGCTCTCTTATATCTGATGGGCTCTCTCCAACACTGATGTGATCTATTACAATACCATTTGCAATTGGATTAACACCTTCACTGTAGACCTTTTTAGCACTCTTCTTTGGTTCAACACTAAATATGTACTCTTCATCTTGGAAGTTCTCTTTCTCTACTTCTTTGGTTGCTACAAAGTCATCTCCGATTGCTCCGCCTAAAAGACCTAGTAGACAAATTCTTGTATACATACCATTGATTGATTGTCTTTCCCATCCATTTAATGAACTTTTGTCTAAGAAGGTTGGAATTGTTGGGAACATTTTGTGACGAGGAAGAGGATGATAGAATTTAGTATTTTCAGCTAAATCATTCATAAACTCTTTTTTAAATGTTATTGAAGCTCGTAATTCTGCCTGTCTCTTTAATATTTGTTCACCCATTCTTTCTAATTGTGGTCTTGTAAAATACCACTGTGGTGCTACATTAGGAGATTGTAGGTACTCTTCAATTGATGAAAATAGATTAACTGTATAACCATTTTCTTTCATTATTAATAAATAAGATTCTGGCATTGCTAATTCTTTTGGTGCAACTAAATCAACTGTTACATTGTTAAATACAGTTAAACCCTTTGCTTTTGAGTGAACTGTTCTTCCGTGGAATAAATCACCTACTAATGCAATGTGAAGATTATCATAGCTAAAGTTATTATCTTCTAGGAAGGTATATTCATCAAGCAATTCTTGGGTTGGATGCTCATGTCTACCATCTCCTGCATTAATAAAAGATGGTGCCTTAGTTAGTTCATTTCTATTTGCAAACTCTGCACACTCTTTTGCTAAATGAGCACAAACACCTTCAATTTTAGATCTTACAATAAATATTTTATTTGAATATCCTGTTAGTGTGTTAAATGTATCTGCATAGCTCTCACCTTTATTAAAAGATGAACTACTTGCAGCTAATTCTGATACTTTTGCATGATGGAATTTTGCTGCATTTCTAAATGATTCTTTTGTTCTAGTTGAATCTTCTAGAAATACTTCATAGATACCAAAGTCTGGATCTCCAATTCTAAATTTTTTCTGTTTTTCAAGATCTTCTGATTCTACAGATGCTTTTAGTTCTCTAATTTTACTGAATAGATATTTTCTCTCTTCAATACTAAAATCCTCAATTACACAAAGTGATCTACCTAAGAAGTTGTTCTTCATTTTTTTGCTCCCAAAAAATTAGTCCAAAAAAAAACCAGTCCAATAAAAGACTGATTTAACAAATAAATAAAAATAATAAATTAAAAGAAAATAAAGATATCAATGAAATAGGATGTACAAATATTGTATTTCTGTATCTTGGTATTCTCATGTTTCCTTCCAATAATTTTTTAGAACAATACAAAACATTTGATTTAATGTCTAGTACTTTTTTTAATTTTATATTAAATAGTTCTATTGATAATAATAAATGTAGATTTAAAATTAATCAATAGAACTATCCTTATTTAAAAACTGTTTAAGCTTTAATTTAATACACTATAAACAATTAAGATTTCTTTCCACTAGCGTTATTATCATTTTTCAAACCTTCAAGAATGCTACTCAAAGAATCATGTTTATTACTAACAACACTTTCTTTTTTCTCATCCTCAACACTCTTATATGTTTTATCTAAATCATTATTGTTTAAACTAACTACAGTTTTTGCTTTTTCAGCTTTACTAAAATCTAAGAAAGGTACAAGTGGTGCATATTCTCTTAATTTTTCAAAATGAGCATCTCTGTTAGTTCTTTTTTCTAAATTCTTCTTATACTGCTTAACTTCCATTCGCTTAGCTTTTCCTGCAGATATTCTCTTTTTCTTTGCAACATTTTTGCCATTTTCAGTATCGGCGCCATAGTTATTATATGCATAACCATATTTTCCATAACCATAATCACCAGATCTACCACCAAAATCACCTTTAGATGGTACAAAACCATTTAATACTACACCACTGATTTTACTTTCAACAGTTACAAGGTTATCAAGTAATTCTTTTAATGAATCTTTTGTAGTAACACCTGCTCTAACATTAATAATAATAGCATCAGATAATTGACCAATTGTTAATACCTCTGATGCATAACTTACAGGAGGAGCATCAATTAATATGTAATCATAATATTTTCTAAGTTTATCTATAATTGGCTTTATACGGGTGTATGATAAAATTGAAGATGGAACCTGAGGTTTATGACCAACTGGTAATATATGAAGATTTGGAACATCAACAATTGGTTGAACAATAACATCTTCTAACTTCTCTTTTCCCATTACAACTTCAACAGTACCTAACTTATTTCTAGAATAACCAAAAGTAGCGGCAACAGATGGAAGTCTTAAATCTCCATCAATTATTATAACTTTAGCACCTGTCCTTACTAAAGACATACCAATATTTGATAAGATAGTACTTTTACCAGCACTCATATCACAGGAGTTAATTGAAATAACCTGATTATTTTCAAAAGTCTTACCATATAATAAATTAGATGTAATACTTAGTACTTTTTCAGCTTCTAGTGAGTTAGGACTGTTATATACAAAAATGGATGAATGATCAATTTTATTTTTATTAGCCTGACTTTCATCATTTTTCTCATCTGTTTTATCCTTGATTACTAAAGGGATCCAACCAAGTAATGGAATGTTTTCACCAACTGCTTTTTTAATATCATCTCTTGTACAAATAACATTATCTCTAAGATTAACTAATATACACATTAAGAAACCAAGAGCCATACCTAATAGTACAGATACTGCCATTATTAGCATTTTATTAGGTGATACTGGTAATAGAGGAACTTGAGCCTCGTCAATTACTGTAACATTACCTGATACTGCGGCCTCAGTTAATTTAACTTGTTCAAGCATTGATCTAAGTTCTAATCCAACTTGCTGTAATACTGTTACATTACGTTCCAAATCAGTGACCTTTCTTTCAATTACAGGAAGTTTATCTAACTCAGAGTTATAGACTTTAGATCTCTCTTGTAACAATGAAAGCTCTATTTTAGATTTAATATTTTCAAGTGTTAACTTACCATACTCAGCTATAATATTATTTACATAGATATCATTTCCTACGTAGTTAACAATATTTTTGTTTATGATATCTAGCATTTTATTAGATGAACTATTCATAGTATTTACAAGATTTGAAGTTTTTGAACTTGCATCACTATAGGTTGAACTACCGTTAAATTCTGCAGAAGATGCTAGATTATACATAATTAGTTCATTATTAGCTGCACTATAGGAATCCATTAAAGCTTTAAATTCTTTTGAGGATGTTAGTACTTCTTCACTAGGAAGAACTATAGATGCATCAGATAATTCACTCTTATAGGAATCTAAAATTTTATCATTGTTTTCAATGCTTAATTTTAGAGGTTCTTCTTTGATATCGAAATATGCAATTTGAGTTACAAGAGATGCAGATTTTTTATCAAGTTGAATAATTCCTGATTCTTCTTTGTAATCACTAAGAGCATTAGCTGCTTCTTGTAATTGTTGCTCATTCAAAGGAATCTGACTCTCTAAGAATTCTCTTTGAGTAGTCTTTGATGTCTTTGCAATTCCTGTTAATAACTTATCATAGCTTGTTGCAATAGCATTAGCTAACTCGGCTGCAAACTCAGGATTTTCATCTGTTACACTAATTGAAACAAGATTGGTATCCTTTACAGAAGTTACACTAATTGATTCTGATTTGGGTGATATTTTATAAAAAGTATCATAACTCTCACCTTTAGCATTTATATAAGAACTTAAATCAACTAAGGATAAAGCACTTTGTAGATTTCTATTACTAGTAATCAACTCAACCTCAGTTTGAATTTTAGAGGTATTACTACTCATTCCCGATAATAACATATCATCAAGGGATGATGATGATTGTATTGGGTCAACTAAAACTGTTACAGAAGAACTGAACTTTGGTATAGTTGTTTGCAAATATCCAAATGCCAAGGCAACTACAATTATTAGAGTTACCAAGAAATAAAGGAATCTATTTTTAAAGATATTCCATAAGTCTAGTAGACTTATCTCATCTTCTGAATCGAAAGTATTCTCGTTTTCCATTATCAATATCCTATTTAATTTGTGTTATTATATATCTGAACTAAGTTATAAATTATTGTTACAGTAGTTGATACAAGTCCAACAACTGCTACAGTAGTTGCAAAATTTCTTTGGAAGTCACTCTTATCAACAACAATTGTTGATTCACTAGGGACTAATGAATTTTTGTCTAATTTATTTCCATCTTTATCATAAATCTTAATTGAACCAGTTGCATATTCAGTTAATCCACCAGCAAGGGCAATATAATAATCTACAGTTTTATCAGGTGCATAGGCATAAGAGGAGCTTCTATCAACTGCGCCTTGCACATTAACAAATTTCTGATCAAATGGAATTAAGAGTGTATCTGATGGCATTATTATTTGATCTTGAGATAAATCACCGTTTAATAATAGTTGAAGATTAACATTAATTCTTTTATCTCCTCGGAGTATATATGAATTATTTAAATCACTTGAACTATTAAATCTTGAGGAAATCTTTTCTACTAGACTTGAAAGTCTCTCACCTTCTGCAAAGTAATAGATTATTTTACCAGATGACATTCCAATAATATTTGTTCTTAAATTTGAATTACTATTGTCAGTTGATGAAATAGCACCAACGACTGATAAACTATTATAGATTCTTTTATAGGAAGGAACTGTTATTACATCTTCATTTTCTAAAGCAATTGTATCTTTTCCATCTAGTATGATTTGTTTATAGGATCTATCTTCTTCAAAGCGTGATACACTAATATTTTCACTATCACCACTTTTTAATAATCCACCTGCATATGTATATAATAAAGTATCTAAATTATCACCATCGAGTAATTGATAAACGCCAGGTTTATAAACATCCCCACTCAAGGTTACAATTCTCTTTGCTTTTTTGAAAGTTATAATATCACCACTCTTTAGTAGTGGGTTTTGAGTTAAATCACCTAATTTTAAAGCAGCAAATAAATCATATGTATTTATACTACCATCCTTAGATTGAATTTCAATAGATCGAGAGGATGCATATTTAGTAGCAGGAGCTACAACATCACTAAGTCTTGATAGTCCCCATGCAGATACCTCAACAGTTGAAGTTACCTCTCCCTTTAGTGTGACTGTAAAATTACCTACAGTATAAAGAGAAAATTGAGGATTTGAGAAAGCATAGTATTGTTGAATTAAATCTTCAACTTGTTTTTTTAATTTTGCAAGTGTATAGCCTTTTGTATTAATACTATCAAAGCCAGGTATTTTAAAAGTATAATCACCATTAACTTTAATACTATAGTTTATTAGCTCATCAGATACCTTATAAGATATTACATAAACATCGCCAGGTGTAATAGGATAATCACTATTGCTAAGAGCCCTTGCAATTTGAATATCACTATCAATATCTAATAAATCAAGATTTATTCCAAGTTGCTCTACAAAACTTGCGCTAGAATAATCAATTGGTTCTTCATAGCTAAAGCTTTGACTTAATCGATCTGAATAAATTGCAAAATCATTAGCCAAGATATCTTGAGTGGCAGAAAATGCAGGACTGATAGAAATTAATGCTAAAATTATTAGCATTAAAGACATTCTTATATTTTTTTTCGACATTAATGAAACTCCTAATTAATTGAAAAAGTAATCTTTTAAAAATTAACATATTAACTATAAAAAATAAATACACATGAGCCTTAAAGTGAAATTGTTTTTTAGGTAACAAATTTAGTAAAAAAGGCAATACCTATTTGCTATATTTATAACAAATATCATAATAATAGTCTTAATATAATGAAGAATTAATTTTAAAATGTTTTAGTATTATACACTATAATTATACTATTGCTATAATAAGTATTAAAAATATTGTTATTTACCTTAACAATAATGAACTAGTATTGATTTAAAAATTTCCAATTCTATCGATTTTTTACGATTTTATAATAAAATTTAGCATTTTAATACATAAAAGACATAATAATTATGCAACAAAATAAATTATTTACTTAATTTTTTAAGCATTTTTGTTGCATTTTTTCTATATTATTTTAAATATCCCTCATTTTTTATACTTATTTTTACTCTAAAGTATTTTATAGCAACAAATTTTTAACAAATACGGCAAATCTGCAATATCCTCAATCCTTTTGACAACAAAGAGTTACTAAATTATAATTATCCAAACGGTTAATTTTACCGCTATCACATTGATATGAAAACTTGATTGTTGTTCTATTTTTTATGCAAGTTTTCGAAGTTTTTTTAGGAGGAAACGACAATGAAAAAACTATTAGTTTTAATGGCTATTGCACTATTTGCAATAACCTCTACTTTTGCTCAGGGTTCTAAAGAGAGTACAAGCCCAGAGGCAATGACATCTGAACCTTTGATGGTTGGTGTAATCTATGTATCAGCTCCTGGCGATTTTGGTTATTCTTACATGCATGACCAAGGAACTTTAGCAGCTGAAGCAAAATTTGGCGATAAGATTAAAGTTATTCGTATGGAAAATGTTCCTGAGAATGAAGAAAGCGAAAGAGCTATGGAAAATTTAATTGATGCAGGTTGTAAAATTATTTTTGCTAACTCTTATAACTATCAACAGTACATGTTAAATGTTGCTCAAGACCATCCTGATGTTTATTTTGAACACTGTTCTGGTTACCTATCAAATGATAACATGTCAAACTACTTTGGTAGAATGTACCAAATGCGTTACCTATCAGGTATGATTGCTGGAAGAATGAGTGAGAAAGGCCAAATCGGTTATGTAGCTGCATTCAATACACCTGAAGTTGTTCGTGGTATCAATGCATTCACATTAGGTGCAAAAGCTGAAAACCCAGATGTAACAGTTAGAGTTGTTTGGACAAACACATGGTTTGACCCATCTAAAGAAAGACAAGGTGCAGAATCTCTACTTGATGCTGGTTGTGATGTAATAGCTCAACACCAAGATACAACAGAACCTGCAAAAGCTGCTATTGAAAGAGGCGATTATGCAATAGGTTATAATGCTGACTTTAGAGCAATTACAAATTCTGATAACGTTCTAGTATCTACAATGTGGAACTGGGGCAATTACATGATTCCTGAAATTCAAGACGCTCTTGATGGCACATGGACTAAAAAAGAATACTGGGGTGGACTTGATGATGATATGATCAAATTATCAGACTTTTCTCCATTAGTACCAGAAGATTTAGTTGCAGAAATAGAAGCTATTGAGAAATCAATGAGAGCTGATACATTTGATGTATTCTGGGGCAAATTAACAGATAACAAAGGTATGATGAAACAAGCAGACGGCGAAAAGATGAGTGATGGCGATATGCTTTCAATGGACTGGTTCGTTGATGGTGTTATTGGATCTGTTAATTAATGTGAAAAAAATCATTAATTTTTAATTAATGTACTCACTATTAAAATGATTTAATAGGGGTGGGTATCCCCCACTCCTATTATTTTTTAATCAAATACTAAAAACTATATGGAATTACTATGGAAAAAATCCCTGTTGTCGAATTAAAAAACATTACCAAACGATTTCCCGGCGTTATTGCAAATGAAGATGTTGATTTAACTTTGTATAAAGGTGAAGTTCTTGCTCTTCTAGGTGAAAATGGTGCTGGTAAAAGTACACTTATGAACATGCTAGTTGGTTTATATCGTCCTGATGAGGGAGAAATATTTATCAATGGGAAAAAAGCAATCATTAATTCTCCCCAAGATTCAATGGCTCTGGGAGTCGGTATGATTCACCAAGAATTTATGCTTGTTGGTAATCTAAGTGTAGCTGAAAACATTGTTCTAGGACTATCTGATTTAGAAGTTCGTCCTCCATTTGCAAAAATAAATAAAAAGTTAATTGAACTTGGAAAACAATATGATTTAAATATTGATCCAACTAGTATAATTAATGATTTAACAGTTGGAGAGCAACAAAGAGTTGAAATATTAAAACTATTATATCGCGGAGCTAATATTCTTATTCTTGATGAGCCGACTGCTGTTTTAACACCTGGAGAATCAAAAGAACTTAATAAGATTATTAAAAAAATGCTTAGCGAAGGTAAAAGTGCCATCTTCATTTCTCATAAAATGAATGAAGTATTAGAATTCTCACACCGTGTTCAAGTTCTAAGAAAAGGTAAATCTGTAGGTACAAGAGATACATCAACTATTACAAAACTACAAGACATTGCAAATCTTATGGTAGGTCGTGATGTTTTATTCTCACTTGAAAAAGGAGAATATAAACCTGGAAAAGTTAAAGTTGAACTAAATGATGTATCAATTGAATATAAGAATACTAGTAGACCTTTATTAGATCATATTAATTTAACAGTTAAAGAGGGTGAAATTCTAGGTATAGCAGGTGTTGCAGGTAATGGTCAACAAGCTCTCAGTGAAGCAATTACTGGTCTTAGAAAGATAACAAGTGGCACTATTAGTATTAACAATGTCAATATGAGCAATAAGACGCCACTCCAAATTATTAATATGGGTGTAAGTCATATTCCAGCTGATAGAAATAGAATGGGAATTGTTGGAGATATGAGTGTGGGTGAAAACCTATCTATGAAAAAATATAGAACAGAAGAATTATCTGCTCACAATATCATCAACAAATCACTCATCAAAATCTTTGCAGATAAATTAATTAACACTTTCACAATTAAAACTCCAACTCAATATACTAATGCAAAATTCTTATCTGGTGGTAATATTCAAAAGACTATTCTAGCTAGAGAAATTGATTCTTGTAAGGGAATATTAATAGCGGTATATCCATCAAGAGGACTAGATGTTGGTGCAACCGAAACTGTAAGAAAAAGTATCATTAAACAAAGAGATAATGGAACAGCTGTTCTATTAGTTAGTGAAGAACTTGAAGAATTACAGATGGTATGTGATAGAATTGCTGTTATGTTTGAAGGCAGAATTATGGACATAATGGACACAAAAGATGCTACAACTGAAAAAATTGGTCTATTAATGGCTGGCGTTGAAAGGGGTGAAATGTGAGATTCGTAATTGAAAAAAGAAATGAACGTTCTAAAAAGATGCAAATTCTAGTTCCATTTATATCACTAGCAATTTCAGCTATACTTGGTTCTGTTGTGCTGCTATTTTGTAATGCAAACCCATTACAAACATATGCTGCAATTATTAAAGGAGCTTTTGCATCTCCAATGAGATTTCAATATACCATTGTAAAAATGTTACCACTATTGATGTGTGGACTATCTGTTGGTATAGCATTCAGACTTAGATTCTGGAATATTGGAGCCGAGGGCCAATATGTAATGGGCGTAATTGGTATTACATGGGTAATGCAGTTTTGGACAGGTCTTCCTCCTTATTTACTACTTCCTGTAGGTATATTAATGAGTTTCATTTTTGGTGGACTATGGGGTGGAATTCCTGGAGCATTAAAGGCTAGATGGAGTGTTGATGAAACTCTTGTAACACTTATGATGAACTATATTGCAATTGGTATTGCAGAATATCTCTACATCAGTGCATGGAAAGCTCCTAAAGGAAATATGGGTACAGTAAAATACCCTGAAGTAGCTTGGATTGGTAGAATGTGGGGTAAAATTCACTATGGTGTAATAATAGCACTCATTCTAGTTGTTGTATTATATTTTGTATTATATAAAACCCGTTGGGGATTTGAATTAAACATGATTGGTAAAAACAGTGAAGCAGCTAGATGCCAAGGTGTATCAATCAAAAGAAATATTGTACTTGCAATGCTATTATCAGGTGGTATTGCCGGTCTTGGTGGTGGTATTAACTCAGCAGCTGTTACTCACTGTTTAACAAGTGGTGTTGATAGTGGCTATGGTTTTACAGGTATTATTGTAGCTTGGATGAGTGGATTAAATCCATTTGTTTCAGTATTTGTTGCTACATTCCTTGCAGCACTTCAAACAGGTTCTGATGCACTTCAAATTACAATGAATCTTCCATCAGCAATGAGTGATGTACTACAGGGCCTAATTCTTATTCCACTACTAGCTGGAAATATCTTCATAGATCACAGATTAAAAATAATCGATAGAAAGGGGGCAAAATAATGAGTAATTTAGATTTTATTACAAAATTGTTGGCAGCTACATTAGCTATGGGTACAAGTTTAACCTATGCGACTCTTGGAGAAGTTTTTACTGAGAAATCAGGTGTATTAAATCTTGGAGTTGAGGGAACAATGTTAATGGGTGCCCTATCAGGATTTGCCGTAACTTATTTTACAAATTCCCTATTTCTTGGAATTTTAATTGCAATACTTGCAGGTGCTCTCTTTAGTTTAATCCATGCATTTATTACAATTACACTAAGAGGTAATCAAGTTGTATCAGGTCTTGCAATTACAATGTTTGGTACAGGTCTTGCTAACTTCCTTGGTAAAAAGATTGGCCCACAATCAAATAGTTTTAACTTAGTTGGATTAAATCTACCTGTTAGATTCCATAATATTTCAATACCTCTACTTGATAAAATTCCATTTTTTGGTGCTTTTTTCAATGTTTCAGTATTAACCTATGCTCTTTATATTATACTACCTTTATCTTGGTATTATATGTATAAAACCAAATATGGTTTAACACTAAGAGCAGTAGGCGAGGCTCCTAGAACAGCTGCGGCTATGGGTATTAACGTAAATAGAAATAGATATATCTATACTATTTTAGGTGGTGCTTTCTCAGGATTAGGTGGAGCTGCCCTATCTCTATTCTTCACTCCTTCATGGAATGATGGAATGACAGGTGGTATGGGTTGGATTGCCATTGCTTTGGTTATTTTCTCAACCTGGAACCCTGGTAGAGTTGCTATTGGTACATTAATCTTTGGTGGTATTACATCATTACAATTTGCTATTCAAGCAGCCGGTATTAGAATGATAATACCTGCACAATTTTTAGCAATTGCACCTTATTTTATCACATTGTTAACACTTACATTTATGACAATTAATGCTCAAAGAAAGGAAGGACATTTTGCATCTCCTTCTGCACTTGGAACACCATTTGCCATTGATGAGAAATAGTATTACTTAGATACAAAATAATAGAGATTGTTACAATATTGGATATTTAATATTGTAGCAATCTTTTTTTTGCAATTATAAAAGACATTTTTAATAACTATTGAAAGAATGTATGAATAATTATAAATTTCAAAGTATGAGTAAGATAAGTAAAACAAATGCAATGAGAATATTAGATAATTTAAATATTCCCTATGAAATAGTTACATATGAAGTTGATGAAGATAATCTTGATGCCATTCATGCTGCAGGAAGTGCGGGACTTAAAATTGAAGAAGTTTATAAGACAATTGTAATGCAGGCAGAAGATAAGAGTATATACGTTTTCTGTCTTGCAGCCGATGAAAGTATTAGCCTAAAAAAAGCTCGGACCATCACAAAGAAAAAAGATATTGATTTAATTAAAATGGATGTACTTCAAAAGAATACAGGCTATATTCGTGGAGGATGTTCTCCCTTGGGAATGAAAAAGCATTTTCCAACATTTATTTCTGAAATGGCACAAATTGAGGATTATATCTATGTAAGTGCCGGAAAAAGAGGAATACAATTAAAGTTAAAACCTGATGATTTGTTAAAAGCAACTGATGCTATCTACGAAGATTTTATTCAATAAAAAAAGTAGCTAATAAAATAACCTCCCATTTGGGAGGTTATAAAGACTACAAGCTAAATAATTAATAAACTATTTAGTAACTGCAATTGCTTCAATTTCAACTAAAGCATCTTTTGGTAATCTTGCTACTTCAACAGCAGAACGAGATGGTTTGATGCCTTCATTAAAGAATTCAGCATAAACAGCATTCATTGCTGCAAAGTTGTTCATATCACTTAAGAAAACAGTAGTTTTGATAACATGTTGTAGATCACTACCACCCTGTTCAATAACAGCTTTAAGGTTTGTTAAAGACTGAGTTGTCTGAGCTGTGATATCACCTACAATTTCGCCTGTCTTTGGATCAGCTGGAAGTTGACCTGAAGATATTACTAAACTACCTGCACAAATACCTTGGCTATAAGGGCCAATTGCCTTTGGTGCTAATTCTGTTGCAATTTCTTTTTTTTCCATAATAAATCTCCTTATGAATTTTATATATTTAATAGATTATTTAATAATCTCTTTTAATATGTCCATTGGTTTTGAACATAATGCAATCATATTTTCATTTAATTGAGAGTCGGAATTAAATCCAAAACCATAACTAACTCCTATAAAGTCAACTCCGGCTTCTTTTGCACCGATTAAATCATGCTGTGTATCACCAACTAATACAGCATCACGTGGGTCGATGTTTAACTCTTTTAGTGTTTGGCTAATGATAGAAGATTTTGTTTTAATTCCTTCTACATCTGAACCATATACAACTTTAAAATATTTATCTAAATCTTGCTCAACAATCATATCTCTTGCAGGATCTTCATATTTCATAGTTGCTACACTACAAATGATATCATTTGAATTTAACGATTGAAGTAATTCAGCCATACCCTCATAAGGAGTTGCTAAATGTTTACCATGCTCGTCATATCCTTTTCTAAATATTTCACAAGCCTCATCTATTAATTCTTCTTCTAGATTAAAAGTTACTCTAAAACATTCTTTAAGAGGGGGTCCAACAAACTTAGATAATTGTTTCAAATCTGTTTCAATAGGTTTACCCAATTGTTTCATAGTCCAGTTAGCAGTTGTGAAAATACCTGGGGAGGTATTCATCAAAGTGCCATCCAAATCAAATAATGCAATTTTATATCTATTTTCCAAAAACTAGCTCCTCAATATTTTTATGTAATAATGCATTAGATGCAATAATATTGCAACTACTATCACTAAATGATTGTTTTTTTGAGGCATTAGTCAATTTTCCACCAGCTTCTTCTAAAATAACCCAACCAGCTGCAAAGTCATAATAACCTAGAAATAATTCATAGTAGGCCTCTATATGGCCACTTGCAATAAAGCATAATTCTTGGGCACAAGAACCATAGGATCTGATATCTGAGATTGAGGCTCCTATTTTTTCCATAGTAGTACAATAAGAATTATAACTCTCTTTATGACGATGAGGAGGTACACATACAATTAGAGAGTTTGAAATATCATCTATTGATGAACATTTTATACTCTTGTCATTTAAAAATGCACCACAATTTTTACGTGCATAATATAAATCATCAAATACAGGAGCATAGATAACTCCAATTACTGGAGAAAATTGGTCAATCTCAAAGGCAATACTGACAACCCAGTTTGGAAGTCCTCTAAAAAAGTTAGTAGTTCCATCAATTGGATCAACTACCCACCTACCTATTCCTTTTTTATTATTTTCATCTTCTTCACCAAAGAATCCATCATCAGGAAATTCTTTTTTAATTAAGGAATATATTAAATCTTCAGTTTGCTTATCAACATCTGTTACAAAATCATTTGTGTGTTTTGCATAAACAGAAAAGTTGCCTTCATCTCTAGTTTTTAGAGCATATTTACCAGCAATTATTGCTACTTTTTTTGCAACTTCTAATCTTTTTTCTAGATCAACCATTATTTACCTTTATTTCTTTTCTTTTTCATACGAGAGCCTGTGGTTACTACAAACTTCCAATCAACATCTGAATAAGAGTCTCTACTAATTACAGATTCTTTGATACTCTGTAATTCTTTATTATTATAATTGAGTGTTAATACATCCCAAGTTTCTCTATCATAGGAATACATAAGAGAGCCAAGACTATTCATTCTCTGCCATCTTTTAAGTTGATCATTAACACCAGTTGGAAGAATTATAGTCAAAGTTGAATTTGGTATGGTAAACATTTTATCTTTACCATCATTTGCCTGCTGCTCTAATGCACTCTCAATTAATTGATTAATTGCCTCAAGTAACTCTAAATCATTTTCTTTGCAAATATTAAAGAATGGGCTAGAATCTAAATTCTCAGACATCTGTACTATATTAAATATTCTTTTAGGCCATAAACTCTCAATAGTTAGTTCTTCTTCATCTAAAATTTGCATATCATCAAATTCATTAGATGATTGAGCTATTATGTGTTGTTCAACCTCATTTGATTCATTAGTTTCTTCTTCAATTAAAGTTGATGATTCTTTAGTATCTTCAATAGTGTCAGGATTATATGAATTTTTATGTTCACTAATAATTTCAGGAGTTTTCTCTTCTACATTTTCACTATTACTTTCTGTAGCAGATGATTTAATTCTCTCAAAGGAAGGAGTTATTAATTCTTGCTCATAAGTCTTTTCTTCTTCAGTTTCTATGTATGGATCATCATAGAAGGATTCAGCATCTTCATCGCCTTCTTCTACGCTATATAGATTTTCAGCATCTTCATCATCAAAAGATTCATTAAATCCATAATTCTCTAAATCTGTATCATCATCATCTAGTTCATCGAGGACTTCATTAATCTTATTAATAGCCTCAATATCGGAATTTTTAAAACCAACTAAAGGAGAAGTCTCATCTTTAGGATTGCAATCTTCTTTAATTGCTTCACTTGTACTACTAAGATTTTCATCTAGTTCACTTATATCATTTGGAATCAACAATTCCCTCTCATTTTCTTCTTTTATTTCTTCATAGCTAGAATCTACATCATAATCAGAAAAGGCTTTATCAAAAGTCTCTTCTGCCTCTATTTCAATTGCTGTATCACTTTCAATTTCTATTTCTTCAAAGGCTTCATCTTCTTTTGTATCTAATTCAACAATCAATTCATTCTTAGACTCTGTTTCTTGAACTACTTCATTATCTTTAATACTGATATCTGATTCATCACTGTTTAATTCATCTAAAGATTCTTCAGATTCTTCAGGTTCGTTAGGTTCTTCAGATTCTTTATCTTCATCACCTAAAGGATTTTTACCTTTTGCTACATTATTTAATACATCAAAAAATGAGAATCCACTAGGATTTGTAGATTTTGTTTCTTGTGTTTTTTCAGATTCTTTATCAATAGTATTATTAGGTTCATCATCTTTTGTAGTTGAGTTATAGTCTTCATCAGATAGACTTTCATCAATAGATGTTTCTAAAAATTCATCACGTTCTTCTTTATCATCAACTAAATCATTCTCAGTATTTTTCTCTATTGGTTCTTCCTTTACATCTTCTTCAATTTCATCTGGGTTATCTAAAGGATTTTTACCTTTAGAAACATTATTTAAAACATCAAAGAATGAGAATCCACTTGAAAAATTATTGCTTGAAGTAGTTTCAACTTTATCAGGTTCTTCTTCTAAATCATTATCTTCTTCTAAATCATTATCGTCTTCTAAATTATCGTCTTCTAAATTATCGTCTTCTAAATTATCGTCTTCTAAATTATCGTCTTCTAAATTATCGTCTTCTAAAATATCGTCTTCTAAAGTATCATTTTCTAAAGTATCATCCTCTAAATTATTGTCTTCTAAAGTATCGTCCTCTGAAGTTTCATCATCTAAAATATCTTCAAATATATCATCCTCTAATTTATCACTATCAATAGTATCACTCTCTAAAGATTCATCTTCTACTGTTTCATTTTCAGAAGTTTCATCCTCCAAAATGTCTTCAAATATTTCATCTTCTAAAGTATCATCTTCTAAAGTATCATCTTCTAAAGTATCATCTTCTAAAGTATCATCTTCTAAAGTATCATCTTCTAAAGTATCATCTTCTAAAGTATCATCTTCTAAGGTATCATCTTCTAAAGTTTCATCTTCAGCTATTTCATCCACAATAGAAGGATTTACTATTTCTTCATTCTTTTTCTCAGCTACTTCAATATTCAAATCGCTAACACCTAGAATTTTATCTCTAAAGAGCCTTATGCCATTCCAATCATTTAACAAACTAGCTAGATATGAATAAGTAATACTATAAATATTATCTTTTTGAATAACATCTTCTAATTGTTCATCGTTGAAATCAACAATAATAAGAGGCTCTTTTATATCCTTAATAGAATCAGTGATTTCATCATTAATTTGTAAAGCGGATGCAGTTAATCTAATATTCTTTATAGGATTTAGTGGAATTACATATCCCTTATCTCTAGGAATTTCTATAAATACTTCTTTTTCCTTTGAATCAAAATGAGCACTAAAGGTTGTATTATCAATCTCATAACCTATTGTATAATCAAAATGACTAAAAATGCCTGCAAAAATTGATACTGGAAGTAATACTGTTTTTTCTTTTTCTACGACTTCCCATATAATCTCTTGTTCAGGATGTTCTTTAATTACTGCCTTTTTGATTGCATTATATGCCTTCTCTAGGATGAATTTACCATCAAATAAATAGAAGGAGCCATTATGTGATAAGAACAGTGAATCATCCCATCCACAGGATTCACTTAAATATCCAAAATCATCACTAGGAGTAGAAGAAAAGGCTACACTTAATTTTTCAAGATCTGATGATTTTAAATTAGTAATAGTATTTGCACAAAATAAGTCAAAGTTTTCAGATTTGCTTTGAAGAGATAATATCCAATTATTCCAATGCTCCTCATTAATTACTTGTTCTAATAATTCTTTATTAGATTTATTTGAACCTTTTCTCTTAAGTTCTTCAATCTTAATTTTTGATCTTCTAGCAAATATATCACATTCATTATTTAAATCAGTAATTCCAGTTAAACTAGTTTTACTCAAGAGTTCTAAAGCATCAAGTAAATCATCAAGATTACCTTCAAAGGTTTGATTTATGATATCTAGATGGGGTTGAAGAATTAGTTTTAACTGTTTAATTTTATTATCTATTTTTGATTCACTATAGATTGGATAAGGGAACATGTAGGAGTAAAAAAGCTCTTGCATTTTAGATCTATCTCTAGATTCTATATTCTCACTTAAAATTAGATTATCGCTATATTTAATCATGTGGTTTTCAAAATTAGAATAAATTTTATTAAACTTTTTCCATGAAAAATCAGAGAAATCTTTTGATTCACCTAATCTATTTGGAGTACTTATAAGATATTTGATTATAAATTGTAATTGTGAATTAGCAATTTCTTCTGTACGTATATTTTTATTTTCTTTTGATTTTTCACTTATATCGGATACGTGGAAAGCACTAAATTTTAATAATTCTAGAGGTTCATACTTCCTTATTAAATTTACTAAAAGATTAACATCTTGGTTAAGTAATTTTTTTACTTCTTTAATGTTTTTTTTAGTTTTATTTGGTGATAAATTTATATTTTCTAAATTCCATGAACTCGAACTACCCATTTCTATTTCCTCTTAAAAGCTGCAAATTCTCACATATGTCTAACACATATTTAGTCAATAATACTAAAATACACAATTTGTACAATTTTATCCATAATATTTTGCAAATTAAGCATAACACAAAATACTTATTGTTGTGTGAAGGATTATCACCTCAATTAATTATAACCGTAAGAAAATATATTTTACACTCACAAGCATTGATTTTTGTGAATTATTTTTAGCTAAATTAAGTTATTTAACTATATATAATCTGATTAAAGGAGATATAACATGACAAACACATCATATCAGAGTATTATATTTATATATAAACAAAGGAGAGACATTATGGGCATAAGTGGAATTATTATTTTATTAATTGTTGCAATTTTAGTTATCGCATTCATTTCAATTTACAATAAGTTGGTTAGAATGAAAAACCGTGTTGAAGAATCTGAGTCACAAATTGAGGTTCACGAGAAACAAAGATATGATTTAGTACCAAATCTAGTTGAAACTGTTAAAGGTTATGCCTCTCATGAAAAGGGTACACTTGAGGCTGTTATTGAAGCAAGAAATAAGGCAGCATCTGCTGGTAGTGTTATGGCTGCAGAAGAAAGTAATAAGCAATTAAATACTGCAATTCGTGGTATTTTTGCACTAAGTGAATCTTATCCAGATTTAAAAGCTAACACAAACTTCCTTGAATTACAAAAACAACTAACAACTATTGAAGAGAAAATTCTTAGTGCAAGAAAATATTACAATGCTGTTGTTAGAGAGTTTAACAATTTATGTGAGACATTCCCATCTGTAATTGTTGCAAACATGAATCATTATAAGAAAAAAGAATACTTACAAGTAGAAGAAGAAGAAAAGAAGAGAGTAGATGTTAAATTTTAGGAGATAAAATGAAATATAAAAAAGGAACATGTATTAAATGTGCCATATTAATTACTTTTATATTATTTACTTCCCTCTCTTTATTTGCATATGATAATTCTATGTATGTCGAATCATTAAATATTAATGTCGATGTAGAAGAAGATAATCAGTATGTAGTAAGTGAATCATATAGATTTAATTATTTATCAGAGCACCACGGATTTTATCGAGAGATTCCAACAAATTATCAAGCAAGTGGTTATTATGCCATACTAAAGGATATCACGTCAGATAATCCCTATAGCATTGATGCATCTGAATATTCAACAAATTTAATTGTTGGCGATGCTAATAAATATGTTAAAGGTTTAAAAGATTATAAGATTGGTTTCACACTTGATGTTGGTAAAAACTATAGTGAAGAGGAAGATGGTAAGACTTATTTCTACTATAACTTAGTTGGTCAATATTGGGATTTTCCAATTAACAATATAAGTTTTAGTATTAATTTCCCAGAACCAATTGAGGCAAATAATATATCATTTACAAGTGGTAGTGTGGGCTCAACTGATAATAGTGTAACCTATACACTTTCTCCCGATAGAAAGAGTATTAGTGGTACTATTGAATCCATTATGCCATCAGAGGCTTTAACTCTTTATGTTGATCTTCCTGAAAATTATTTCAGTGGAGAGAGAGATTATATAGCAAAAACTGATAGGAATTTCATATTTTCACTTCTCATTGCTGCATTAATAATTGTAGTAGGAATAGTAACATTTATAAGATATGGTCGAGATGAAGATATTATAGAGGTTCAATCATTTACCCCACCTGAGGGATTTAATCCAATGAAATTGAGTTATTTCCTTACTAAGAGCGTAAGTGTTAAAGATACAACAGCTATGCTTTTCTACTGGGCCGATAAAGGTTATATAAGTATAAAAGAAAATGATGAATCAAAAAAAGAATACTCAATTATAAAATTGAAAGAACTTTCAAAATCTTGTGATTTAGCAGAACGAAAATTATTTGATGCATATTTTGAAAATGCTCAAATCAATGAAGAGGTTCGATTAGATGAATTTGGAAAATCTTTTGTTGAGAAGAGAGATAAGGCTATTGATAGATTAGGTGAAGCTTTTAATATTAAAGATTCAACAGAACTTGTTAATAGAGATGCTAAGAAGGCAAAAAATGGATTAGGTTTAATGGCCGCTCTAGCCTTTTTAATAATTGGCTATTTCACTCCGGTTTCAATTTCAAATAATCCACTAGCTGCTACATTTATTCCATTTGGACTAAATATATTTTTCCTAGTATTTTTAAATGTAGTTTTATCAAAACTAATTAATAATTCTGTTACTAGTAAAAAGACTTCTAAGTTTGCTCTAGTTATTACATCCATAGCAACAATACTATTCTTTAGTGTATTTAATCTTGTATTTATTGGATTGGGTTCTTTTGAAAATACTGGATATAAATTTGCACTATTGAACATAGCTAGTGTGGTAATAATAGCACTACTACTTAGCTTGTCTGAGAAAAGATCAGATTATGCAACAAAAACCTATGGTACAATACTTGGTTATAAATCATTTATTGAATTTGTTGAAATAGATAAACTTAAACTAATGATTGCAGAAGACCCAGATCTTTTCTATCACACCCTATGCTATGCAATAGTATTTGGTCTTGAAAAGAAATGGTACAAGAAATTTGAAACAATAGATATTAGACCTAATAATAATTTCATTTTCCTAGGTTATTCAGGAGTTTATTTAGCATCATCATTTAACAATATGAGTAGCGGTATTAACCATTCAGTTAACCAATCCATTGGAAGTGTTAAATCTAGTAGTTCATCTGGAGGATCCTTCTCAGGAGGCTCTGCTGGAGGTGGATTTGGCGGCGGCGGTGGCGGCGGCTGGTAAAAGATGTAGCCATAAAATAAAAAGATTTATATCTCAGTTTCACATTACTGATTTATAAATCTTTTTTTATTAGTTCTCAATTAAAAATGGACTATCGGCTCTTAGTGTTTTCTTAAATATAAGACCAAAAACAAGCGCTACTAAACAGACTCCTGCATAGCTACTAAATAATGCATTATATCCATAATTAGCTACAATTTGACCACCTAGATAAGATCCAATTACAGCAGGTAATCCTGTAGCTGCAGCATAGTATATTCCAAGTCCCATAGCTCTATGGTCTTCTCTAACATTTTTTGTAATATAAAGTATTGCACCTATATGAAGTGCACCGTAGCAGAAGCAATGAAGTGCTTGTCCTACTAGAATACCAGCAACACTTGGGAATAATACATAGATAAAATAGCGAACTGCAACGGCAAGTGTTCCTATCATTATAAGTGTATAGGGTGTTATTTTTTTCTCTTTAACTAATTTTCCAGATAATAATATTATAAAGAATTCAAAGGCAGAACCTACAACATTTAACATTGTAATATTTTCATATTTTACAACTTCGATAGAATATAATGACAAGAAGCTATATATAGCGGTCATAGAGAATCTACTAAAGGCTATCAAAATCATGGCTATTACAAATCCCTTTGTATACCATTTACCCTCTTTTTCAACTCTAGTTCTTCCCTCATTTTTTGCCTCTAATAAAGCTTTATTTTTCTTTAGATCTTTTGTTGGTAATATTATTACAAAGAAAGTTGAAACAACTACAATTAGAGAGTAATAAAAACTAATATTAGCATTACTATCAACATCAGGTTTATGGAAAAATGCAAGTATTGCTGAAATGATTAAAAAGCCTAATGTACCAAAGGCTCTGTATACTGAGTATCGCTCTGATTTAGTTCCTAAAGAAAGTGTTCCAAATGAATCAAAAATTGGAGATACGGCTCTAAATGAAAATCCAAAGAATAGAAGGGACACAAAAATTAGTATTAAAGAAATATCTGTTGCAAGCATATAAAAAGCTATGCCTGATACAAGCAATGTAATAATACATAATTGTTTATACCAACCCTTCCTATCGGCAAGAGCACCTAGTAGTATGGGACCTATTATACCAGCAGCTTCAAAGACTGCTTGGAATAATCCTACATACTCAAATCCATATCCAAAGTTATAAAATACAACCTGTAGATACATATTAACAACTACGTATATGGATGTAACAAAAAAGTAAGCAAAATAGAATAACATAAGAGGCATTGTATGACCTTAATATTAAGAATACAAGTATTAGAAGTGTTATTTTCAACTTTTAATAGTATTTTAATATCAATGTAAAAGAGATGAGTAATTATAACCCATATTTAGAGTTATTTGTTCTTATTTTATCTTATTAATATTGAAGTGCTGCCTGTAAAATTAAATCAGGACTGTCGAGACCTTCATTATATAAGGTTGATGCATCAATTTTAATATCGGGATCTAATCCTACTCCTTCATAGGAATTACCATCCATATCAAAGGTAGAGGTACTTGGTGTGTACATATAATAATAATCATTATCCTCAATACCTGAATATAATATATCTTCTACTAAAGCACCTTGTGCTCCAAATGTTCTTGTTCCTATTTGAACAGTCCTATTTCCTCCAATTGCCTTAAGCATTAAAGTAGTCATTTCACTCATACTAACTGAATAGAAGTCGGTTAATACAATAATTGTTGCATCATCTCTAACATCAACGGCTTTTGCTGTTCCAATATAAGGAGGTGCTAAAAATTGTGCATAGCCATAGACTTTACTAGTTAACTTTGGAGAATATTCTAATCTATTAATTCCACTCTTTGATCTAGTTTGAGCAAACTCTACGCTATCTCCAACTTTGACTAATTGAGATGCGACATATAAAACATCAGATAAATTACCACCGGTGTTATGACGTAAATCAATTATTATTTTATCAACATCATTATCACTGTCATGGACATAATCCCAGAAGGAATTAATAAGAGTATTGATAGTTGTATTTCCACTCATAGAAATTGCATTATTATTATAATAAGTACTAATTGAGAATGATGAAAAATAGAGATATGCAGTTGTATCAAATGTGGCATAAAGTGCCATAAATGGTGTGGTTGAAAGGTTGTATGAGGTGCCACTAATATTACTTACATAAGAGTATGAAAGCGTATCAAGACTTATTGAATTACCATCTCCATCATTAAAGCTACCTCCATTTGTAACAAACTCATTGTACAAATAACTATTAAGATCTGCATTAAAGTAATTAGTATTAAACTCAGAGGAATCACGACTTGCCACCTCAATTATACCTGGTTGATATATTGTAACATTATAATAATTTGCACTGCCTGAAATACTATACTTTGTATATTTTGAACTATCTTCACTTATTATCTCAGATGAGTCCATATAGACATTTTTAAATCTCAATGTATAGTGATGATCTATTAAATTCTTTTCCATCTCATAAAAATATTCAAGGGCTAGTGTATTTCTAATTGATATAGTTTTATAAAGTAAAGCAGAGCCTGAATAACTAGATAGTTCTGCACTATATTGGCTTTGTATATTCTCAGTGGTCAAATCATTAAATTTACCCACGTAACTATCATATAATTCATCCCAATCAACTTCTTCTTGATTTGATTGATACGCTCCATCCTTTGATAACTCTTCTTCCCAGAATACATAATTAATATTCATATAGTTCCAATAGTTATCAAAAATAGAGGACCAGTAAGTATCACTTGTTTCATCAAGTGTTGTTGTATCTAAATCAATGACATTTGAGGGATAATCATTTGAACAGGCAAATAGTGTTAATAATATAATAAGAGTTATGGCTATTTTGAAAGTTTTTTTAATCATGTTCTTCTCCTTTATCTAAAGTTCATACATAAGAGCGAGTTGAAGATTGTAGGTGTAGTTGTATTTGTTATATAGATTGTATTGATAATTCTTATACATACCAAAAAAGCTGTAAAGATATCTAAATTCCATTGAGGCTGTTAATTTTTGATCTAATTTTAACTCTAATCCAGTACCACCTAATAAACCTAAATCAAATCGTCTATCCCCATCATTAAATTCAAGAGAACCACTGTATTCACTTGTTATGGGATAATCATCGGTATAAGAGTAGGCAGCAAATAAATCATAGAAAGAACCGGTTGCATTTTTTCCACCCCATATTCCAAAATAACCACCGAGGTTAAAAAATCCTCTTAGATTATATGTGGGCGGTGATACATATAGATGAGCCATTAGTGGAAGTTCAAAATAACTATTTACATATTTTGCATAGGTTGTTGAACCATCATAGATTTGATAGGTTTCACTAATATAGTTTTTTTGAAGATAGTTAATTTCACCTTGAAGGGCAAAATAGTCGTTGATTTCATATTTTACAGGGACCGCAATAGATATACCTAGAGCTGAATCATAGGTTCTATTTGAATATATTCCTGAATCATATTCTAAATAATTTTTATTTAGACCAAAGGATAATCCAACTTCGGTTTTTGCGACAATTATATTTAGAGAAATACTAAGAAGTATAAAAGAAAATATTAATTTTTTATTACTCATAGAATTCACCCCCCATTATTTATGAAGATAATATATTTTTATGAATTCTATGTGAAATTTCCAATATTCTTAAAAATATTTCAATTTATAACGTAGGTATTAATACTTTTTTATTCTCCCCATTTAATTTATGTCATAATATTTTATTTATAGTTCACAAGACCCATAAAAAAACACTGATATATTATATACCAGTGCTAATAATTATTAAATATTAAGAGATACTCTATTTTGAATTATAGGCTTTCAATCCTTCTCCAAGACAAATGATTGCTCTCTCTAATTCCTTAGTATTCAATACATAGGCAATACGAGCTTGTCTCTTACCAATTCCATTAGTTACATAGAAATCCTCAGCAGGTGCTATCATAACAGACTCACCTTCATAGGAGAACTCACTTAACATGAATTTAGCAAAATCCTCTGCATTATCAACAGGTAATTCAGCTACTAAATAGAATGCACCTTTAGGAACACAACTTACTATGCCATCAATTTTACTAAGACTATTACACAAGAAATCACGTCTTGCCATATATTCTTTTTTTACAGCTTCTATATAAGTGTGATCAGTTTTTAGTGCAGCAATTGCAGCTGTTTGTTCAATATCAGGAGGACATAATCTAGCTTGTGATAATTTAAGTACGCTATCTAAGAACTCATGGTTTTTAGATACTAGTGCACCAATTCTTGCTCCACACATACTGTATCTTTTACTAAATGAATCAACACATACAACTCTATCTGCATATTCTTCAAATGTTAGTATACTTGTAAATTCACCTTCATAACAGAATTCTCTATATACCTCATCAACTATCAAGAAAATATCATTTTCCTTAACAAGTTCTAATAATTGAAGCATTTCATCTCTAGTATAAATATAACCGGTTGGATTATTTGGGCTACATAGTAAAATAGCACCAGTTTTTCTAGTGATTTTGGCTCTAAAATCTTCAATAGGAGGAAGTGCAAAATTATCCTCAATTCTTGAGGTAACAGGCACAAGATTAACCATTGCTGCTCTTGCAAAAGAAGTTACATTAGTATAATAAGGTTCAGGAATTATAACTTCATCAAATGGATCACATAGAGCCATAAATGAAAATTGAATTGCCTCAGAACCACCTGTTGTAACCATAACATCATCGGTATCTATATTATCAACACCGAGAGTTTTATAATAATCAACTAGACCCTCTCGTAACTCTAGTAAACCTTCACTTGGACCATAGGGTATAAATGGTTTATCATAATTATGAATTGCATCAAGAGCACCCTTTGGTGTTTCAATATCAGGTTGACCAATATTTAAATAGTGAATTTTAATTCCTTTTTTTTCTGCAGCACGCGCTAGTGGAGATAAACGTCTAATAGGTGAAGCTTGAAATCCTGAAATACGGTGGGACATTTGCATAAAAAACTCCTTTTTACTGCTTTGCAGTTATTTTTTTCTTTAGCTATCATCCATTGAAAATATACACAATATACAACTTCAATGCAATGTAGATAATTATTCAATAAATTTGGATACAAAAAAAGCTACCCTAGAGTAGCTTTTTTTGAATTATAATACTTTTACCTTGTATTATTTATCTTTAGATTTTTCAACATCTTTTTTAGCTACATCTAGTTTTTTTGGACCAAACGCGCCTGAGGCCTGTTGAGAATCAATTAGTTTTTGGATGAATTTTCTGTTATCAAGTAATGGAGAAATAGATCTACCGTGGTGGAGACGAGAAATAGTTCTTGCAAATAATTCAGAGATGTCTGCCTGGACAAACCAAGGCTTGTCTAATAAATCATGACCATGAGTTACAGCATTTGTACCGATAATTCGGTAGAAAACACCTTCTTTATATGCCTTATCAAAGTTTTCAATACCACCACCATTGAAAAATGGTAGAGAAATCATACAGATAACTTTTTTAGCACCAAGACGCATTAACTCTCTCATAGCAGTAATCATAGTACCACCGGTTGCAATCATATCATCTGCCATTAGGACAGTTTTGCCTTTAACATCACCAAGGAGAACAATACTCTTAATATTAGTATGATTTGCATCAGTACTAACTATTGAATAGTCTCTTTCTTTGTAAAGCATAGCCAAAGGTCTATGAAGGGCTTGAGCGTAGAATTTATTTCTAGAAATTGCGCCTGTATCAGGAGATACAACAACAATATCAGGGTCACTTAAATCAACTAATCGGCTAAGTGCGATTAGAGTTTGATAAGATCCATGTAAATTTTCTAAGTGAGTATGAGTGAAACTGTTTTCAATTTCACGAGAGTGAATATCTAGTGTAATGATTCTCTCAACATCTAACATTTCACACATGTGGCTAAATAAACTAGCTGTTAGAGCTTCTCTACTTGTTTTCTTATGCTGTCTAGCATATGGGAAAGTAGGTAGAACTAATGTAATAGATTCAGCACCAGCTAGCATGATTGCATTGATGGTTGTAAATAAAAACATTAGATGATCATTAATTGAAAGGGGAATTGGTACGTCACTACCTGCAACCTTAATAGGTTCCATGTTTGAAATATCATAAACAAAAAATACTCTCAAACCTCTTACAGGATTAAGTATTTCAGCTTTTTCTTCCCCATTAGCAAATCTTGTGTACTTTGCCTTAATGGTGAAATCCTCACATTGAAATTGTGTCGGACATTTTCTATTAGGAATCTTCTTACTATTCATATCATCAACTAATGTGACATATTGTAAGATTTGTTCCTCACTCATGTTGTGTCTTCTTGCAAGAGCCTTTGAAAGCTTATCATATCTTTCTTTGTACAAATGCCTAAGATGCTTCACAACCTTGCTAGTAAAATATTCGCTTCCAGGACCAGCAATGACCCCTAGCTTATGTGGTTTTATGATGCTCATGTGCGTAGGATACAACAAAGTTCTTATTCGTTCAATCATTTATATAAAATTTGAGGTAGCAAAATAAAGAAATATTAGTACATTTTTAACATTTAAATAATTTAATGCAAATTTAATTAATTTTTATAAATAATAAATTATGAAAATTAACACATACATAATAATAATTATCTACTCTTTAATACTCATATCTTGTACGAGTTGTGAAAATCAAAATACAACTATAATAGACTTATTAAGCTATGTAGATACAATTCCACCATCTCTTATCAAGATTAATGGTAACTCTCACTATGCATTTACTCTCACCTTTTCAGAAAAGTTAAAGGATAGACATAGTACAAAAGTTATCTTTGAAGATAGTGAGACAAATTCTTTTAAAATTGATGGATATTCTTTAATAATTTATTCTAAAGATGAGTTAATTCCAGGAAAAAAATATTATATAAAAGCTGAGGTAGCAGATTTAAGTGGAAATACTACTATAGTTGAATCATATTGTTTTGCAAAAAATATAAATCCTGCAAGATTATTGATATCTGAGATTAGTACAAAAGGAACTAAAAAATATGGTGATAGAGTTGAATTAATCTGTACTAAATCAGGAAACCTTGCGGGCATTTGTATAGGTGATGGATTTAATTATAACTATGTTGATAGATGTGTACTTCCAAATAGAGAAGCTTGTGAGGGCGATTTAATTGTAATTGCTTTTGCAGATAATTGTGAATGTGATGAGATGAGTGAAAAAAGACAAGGATTGAGTTCAAATAATGGGTGTATAATAATAAGTGAAAATCCTGAGGTAGATTCACCAATTCAAGACTGTATAATCTATTCTAATAAGAGTAGTTCAACATTTAGTGGCTTTGCCTCAAGAGTAGTAGAGGAAAGGGTAAAAACACTAGTAGCCCTAGGAGAGTGGGAAAGCGATATTCCACTATCAAGTGCCGCAGTAGATAGTACTAATTCAACATCTACAAGAAGTATTAATAGATATTCTGATAAATGGGGAAATTATATTGATACGAATACACAAAATGATTTTTATGTAACAGTAACATCAGGACAGAGTTTTGGGACTAAAAACAATCCCAAAGTATATGAAAAGATTAATTAAAAAATACTATAATCACTATTTAGTATTTGATAATCACCATAAAAATTATCACTAAATACAAGAGTACCATCTTCTAAGAGGAATACAGCTGAGGCTTGTGGATAATTCTTCATAAATTCTAGAGCTTTTTCACTACCCATTATAAAGCATGTTGTTGATAACATATCACAAAGAGTAGAATCCTTAGAAATAATTGATGAACTAATTATATCAGAATTTGCTGGATATAGAGTTGTGGGAGATAATATGTGATGATATTTTACACCATCTTTAATAAAGAATCTTTCATATGTACCGGAGGTTACAACAGATGTATCTGAGAGTGATAATAAAAGATAGGAAGTTCCTATATCTTTTTTAGGATCTTGAAGACCAATAACCCATTTTTCACTAATACTCTTAGAGCCAATTAACAATATATTACCACCAAGATTAATAATGGCTTTACTTATACCTTGTTCTTCTAAATAATCTCGTATTAAATCAGCACTGTAGCCTTTTCCATCTGCACCAAAATCAAGACTCATATCAGATGGTATAACTACTCTATTATTCTCATCATCAAATTCAACTTCATTATAATTAGTATTAATACTATGTAATTCACTTTCACTAGGAATTCTTTGGTTATCTCCACCAATATCCCATAGAGATATAACTCCTCCTAGACTTGGATTAAAAATACCATCACTCTCTTCACTCATTTTAAAAGAATCTTTAATTAACTTATAACTCTCATCATTAAACTCATTAACTTTATTTTTATTTAAAATACTAATTGAACTATTTTCATTAGTTCGTGAAATTTCACTCTCAACTTTATCTAATATTTCAAAGGCTCCATCATAAATACTATCGGGAGTTCCCTCAGGAAGAGAGATTGTGCAAACTGTTCCTAGTTTAAATTCAGTTTGGCCTAACATCTTCACATCTTTTGAACAAGATGTTAGTATAAGCAAACAAATTACGAGTATAGAAGTATAGAGAGATTTATATAAAAGTTTCTTTTTAAAAGTTGTCATAAAAATAAGCTTAAACAATTATATACTTTTGTCAATAAATGATTTGAAAATCGCAAAAATAAAAAAAATTAATTTTTTTTCTATTTTGTTTTATAATGTTGCAAATGCAACAGAACAAATCTTTTATTTAGTTATAATAAAATCATCTTAAACCAATAGGAATTAAAAATATGAGTGAACAAATAGGACCAATACATAATTGGGTATTCAATAAAATCAAGTTTCAAGAAAAAGAAGTTGCAACACTTTTAGCACTTTCTGATAAAGTTAATGTCGATGATGTTGCGGGCACTGTTGAAAAAGGCAATCTCATAGATATTGTTAACACTCCAAACATACATGCATTCTTACAAGAACGTATTCATATCACAGAAAGAAGATTAGCTATGAGTGTTGAGTCACTTTTAAAAAACGGTTTCACACTAGAGGATATCAAAAAGACTCTTTTTGATTTTGGTGCAGCTAATGCTTTTGATAGTGCAGTTTCAGCTCCTAAGGCTTATGAACTATTGAGTGCACTTATGGTTTCAGGCATGCCTTGCGATAGAATCGAAAGTGTTGAAGAAAAAAGTGAAACAAGAATTATATTTAAAGAAAACAAAGATATTCATACAGAATTCTGGAATGATAAATCTTTATACCAAGTATTAAAGGACGAAGTTATTAAAGGACTTCTATCTAGAACCGCACTTTCTTATTCACACAAAGCTGAAAGAGAATTTGTAATTGAGGAAAACTAATGTATTCAATTGATATTTTAATGAAAGAACACGAATTTATCATCGATTTTACTAATCAGCTAAAAGCAATGTCTTTAAGTATTCTTAAGGGTAATGAAGTTGCAGTAGAAGATTTTAAGAAGGCTATTTATTTTAGTAAAAACTTTGCTGATAAATATCACCACCAGAAAGAAGAAAAGATCCTTTTCAGAGTTATGATGGATACTCTACCTCCAGTTGCAACTCAATTAATTAGAGGTGGTATGATGGTAGAACATGATTTAGGTAGATTACATGTAAAAACAATCTTAGAATCTGTTGAAGCATATGAAAAGATGCCAAGTGATGATTTAAAACTTCAGATTATTGCAAATTCTATCTGTTATGGTAATTTACTTGCAAGACACATTGATAAAGAAGATGAAGCTGTTTATCAATTTGCTATTAGAGCATTAAGTGAAGAGAATATGAAAATCGTTGAGGATGAAACACATTCTCACGAAGATAATGAACAAAATAAACAAGTTTACAAGGAATGCCTAGCAATCCTTCAGGAACTAAAGGACAAATACAATGGCTAAATTTACAAAAGAAATGATTATCGGAGATGTTATTAAAGATCACCCAGAACTAGTTGATACATTTGTTGCAAATGGTATGCACTGTATCGGTTGCCCATCTGCACAGATGGAAGCAATTGGTGATGCTTGTATGGTACATGGTTTAGATGCTGATAAGGTTTTAGATGCACTAAATAGTACACAAGAATAATATATTATATATAAAAACTGTTTACAGTTAAATTTATAGAGGCTCAAATGAGCCTCTATTTTTATTTGTTTCCAAAAAATTTCTGAAACAAATTTATGAAACAATAATCAAAACATCAATAAAAAATGAAATTAACTTTATACGTTAAGATTTATCATTAAATTAAAAATTCATAAACTGAAATAAAATAGCGCTTTTTTCCCATTTAACTAAAATTAATTATTCGTTGAAACATGTTTCCATAAATTCCATATTAAGTAGTTTTTTTAACAAAATGAGTAAAATCTCAAACTTTTAATGGATTAAAAATTTACAAAAATGATAATTTCCCAGTTCAATAAAATTTATATTTATTTAACAGATAAAGAATTAAAAATAATTCTTTAATTTATTTCTCAATTATTTTCAATTTTCACAACTTTACAATAAACAACTTAACATCTTAGCAATTTACGTTATTTGAAATACGAAATATTTTTTATTGTTTCGATGTTTCGTAGATTGACAGGTTTAATAACCGTGTTATCATGAATGTATAGAAAACGGTTTCTATATCAAAAAAGCATTTTTCATTTAGGAGGAATTTTATGAAAAAGAGATTATTATCCATGGCACTAGTTGGTGCTATGTGTGTTGGTTCTATATTTGCAAGTGGTAGCAACGAAGCTGCTGCACCTGCTGAGATAACTGGTGAAGTTGGTGGTACTTTAAAGATTTGGTCATTTACTAATGAACTAAAGACATTTGCACTAGCTTATCAAGAAGCTCATCCAGATGTAGATGTTGAATATACAATGATTCCAATGACAAACGGCGAATATCAAACAAAAATTAAAGCTGCAATTAGTTCAGGTGATGTTCCTGATGTTATGGCTTTAGAGGCTGCATTTGTAAGAGATTATGTTGAATCAGATTTCTTATTACCTTTAAATGATTTAATGCCTAAAGCAAAAGAACTTCAAACTTATCAATTCATGCTAGATATTGGTACTTATGATGGTGTTACTAAAGCTTATTCATACCAAGCAACTCCAGGTGCTCTATTCTACAGAAGATCTCTAGCTAAGAAATATTTTGGAACAGATGATCCTGTAAAGATGCAAGAAATTTTATCTGACATGGATAAATTCAAAGCTGCTGCTGCAAAAGTACATGATGATAGCAATGGTGATACATACATGGTTGGTTCTTCAGGTGATTTCATGAACCTATACTATGCAAACAGATCAACTCCATGGGTTGTTGATGGTAAATTAAACATTGATCAAAAAGTTTATGACATGATTGATACAGCAAAAGAATTTAGACAAAACGGTTGGGAAGCTCAAGCAACTCAATGGGGTCCAGGTTGGTATGCTGGCATGAATGATTCATTAAAAGATGCTTCTGGTAATGAAAAACAGATTTTCTGTTACTTCCTACCAACATGGGGTCTACCTTATGTATTAATGCCTAACACAAAATCAAAGACAGTTGATGGAAATGCAGTTGGTAATTCAACAGCTGGTGACTGGGCTTGTATTAATGGTCCAATGCCTTATTACTGGGGCGGTACTTGGATGGGCGTAATGGATGAAGCTAAGAATGCTGCTACAGCTAAAGACTTTATCGAATTTGCTACATTAAACAAAGACACACTAAAGAATTGGGCTCTAGGAAAATATTCTAATGAATACCTAAAGAACATTGATCCAAACATTGGTGATACTCAAGGACAAGGTGCTGGTGACTTTGTATCTTCTCAAGTTGTTGTAAACGAAATTGTTTCTAACTTTGATGATTCAGATACTTCTGCTTTCTTAAAGGGACAAAACAGTTATGCAGGATTTGCTAAAGCAGCTCCTGGTATCTCACTTAAATTAATGCAAGGTACAGATGATGCTATTCAAAGAGCATTAAATGATCCTCTTGATGATTATGTAAGTGGTAAATCAACAAAAGACGAGTTAATCGCTCAATTTAAAGATAATATTAGAACAGCTGTTCCTGATGTTATGGTTAAATAATTAGAAAAAGTTAATTAATAATGATGCCGCATAAAGCGGCATCATTAAAATAATAAAATAATATATATAGGGGTAAAGAAAAATGGCAAAAGTTAAAGGCGCAAGTATAAATAAAGATAAAACAGGTTATCTTTTTGTACTTCCATTTATTGCAATATTTCTCACATTTGGTCTTTGGCCATTAATTAATACATTCAGATTAAGTTTTACAGATACAATGCTAATGAGTAGATCTTTTAAATATGTTGGTTTACTAAATTTCCAAATTATTTTTAGCGATCCTTCCTTCAAATTAGCTATGAAAAATACAGCATTCATTTGGATTCTTAACTTTATTCCTCAATTAGGACTTGCTCTACTATTTTCAGTATGGTTTACAAGTAAAAGAATGAATTTAAAAGGTGTTGGGTTCTTTAGAACTTTATTCTATTTACCAAATATCTTGATGCCTGCAGCAGTTGCTGCCCTATTTGCTTCTATATTTGATTACTATGGTCCAGCTAACCAATTATTAGTTAGAATTGGTATTCTACCAGAGGCTATGAAATATTTTAGATCTGCAGGATTTACACAGGCTCTAGTAATATATATCCAATGGTTCATGTGGTTTGGTCAAACAATCATCGTTCTAATGGCTGGTATGTCTTCAATCTCAGGTGATTTCTATGAATCTGCTATGATTGATGGTGCAACTAGTGGCCAGATGTTCCGAAAAATTACACTCCCATGTATTCGTCCTGTTATGATTTATACACTTGTTACCTCATTAGTTGGTGGTATGCAAATGTTCGATATACCTTTCATGTTAACAGATGGTCGTGGTGCTCCTAGTGGTTCAGTATTAACTGCAAACATATTTATGTACTTAAAGTATAGTTCAAATAAAGGACACATCGGTTTAGCCTCAACAGTTGGTGTTATTGTATTCATAATAACTACAGCTATTGCACTTATTATCTTCAAGGTATTAGAAGACCCTGATGAAAGAGCTATGAAAAAAGCTGCAAAAGACGAAAAGAGGAGATCATAAATCATGGCAAGTTACAAAGCTCAAACAAATATATTAAAAACAATTTGTTACATAGTATTAATTTTCATTACAATCCTATGTATCGCACCAATTTGGTTGCTTTTTGTTAATGCAACAAGATCCACTCCTGAAATACAATCAGGTATTAGTTTATTACCAAGTAACAATTTTTTTGTTAACTACAATATATTGACCAATGTTGGTTTAAATATCTGGAGAGCAGTTTATAACTCATTCTTCATATCTATATTCTCAACAGCACTTGGTGTTTATATTGCTATTATGACAGCTTATGGTATTAAAGTTTATGCATTCAAGGGAAGAAAATTCTTAAATAATTTTATTCTATTATTAGTTTTAGTTCCTATGCAAATGTCTATTATTGGTTTCTATCAATATATGTCTAAACTTGGACTATTAAACTCATTCATTCCTTTGATTATTCCTGCAGGAGCTGCAGCTGGTACTGTCTTCTTTGCACTCCAATATATGGAAAGCATCATTATTAAAGATTTAATAAGTGCTGCAAGAATTGATGGATGTTCAGAATTTGGTATTTTTAATAGAATTATGATCCCTATTGCAACACCAGGTATCTTCACATTATCAATATTTGGTTTTGTTGGTTCATGGAACAACTTCTTTACTCCATTCATTTTGATTTCAAAAATGGAAAAATACACACTTCCTATGTTAGTTCAAACATTAAGAGGTGATACTTACAGAACAGAAATGGGTGCTATCTATCTAGGTCTAGCAATGTCCATTTTACCCGTTGTAATTGTATACACATTATTTGCTAAATACATTGTATCTGGTATCTCAATGGGTGCTGTTAAAGAATAAATATTGAATATTTGAGGATTTTATGAAGAAGATATCAAACCCAGTATTAACTGGATTTCACCCAGATCCAAGCATGCTATGTGTTGGAGAGGATTTTTACATAGCTAATTCAACATTTGAATACTACCCTAGTGTTCAAATATCACATAGTAAAGACTTGGCAAATTGGGATAATATTGGAGCTGTTTTAGATGAAAAACAGCTAGATATGATTGGAGATACCTGTAGCGGTGGTGTTTGGGCGCCATGTTTAAGCTACAGTGATGGTTTATTCTACATTGTTTATACTGATGTAAAAACTTGGAGAAACCCTCCTTTCAAAGATACCCATAACTATATTAGCTATTCCAAAAGTATTGAGGGTCCATGGAGTGAGGGAGTTTATATTAACTCATCAGGCTTTGATGCATCTCTATTCCATGATGATGATGGTAAAAAATACTTTGTTAATATGGAATGGAATTGGAAAAAGGCTCTTGGTGGAGACCAATTCTCAGGAATTCTAGTTACAGAGTTAGATTCTAAAACTCTTAAACCAATTACAAAAAGTGTAAAAGTATTTAAGGGCTCAAAGAGAAGTTTTACCGAGGGACCACATATATTTAAGAGAAACAATTATTACTATTTAATTGTTGCAGAAGGTGGTACAAGTTATGAACACGCTGTAACAATTGCAAGATCTAAAGATATTTATGGACCATATGAAATTCATCCTAATACTCATCTTGCAACTAGCTATGGAAATAGTGAAGCAGCTCTTCATAAAACAGGTCATGGTGCCCTATGTGAGGGCCCCGATGGTAGATGGTTCCTTGCAACTCTATGTGGTAGACCTGTTGATAATTCAGGTGTGTGCCCACTAGGACGTGAGAGTGCAATTGATGAGGTTATTTGGAATAATGATTGGCCTTACCTAAAAAATGGTACAACTGAAATGAGTGGTTCATTTGAAGGTTATGGAGAGAAAAAAGAAGAGAGTAAAATCACTAAATATGACTTTTCAAAACCACAATGGGAAAAAGACTTTTTCTCACTTAGAAAGAAATGCAATTATAGAATTGAAAAGAATGCACTTGTTATTAGAGGTGGAGAGAGTCCTGTTTCAAACCATAATCAAAGTTTTCTAGGAAGACGACAAACTGATTTTGAATTTAGAGCTACTGTTGATATGGAATTTGATTCAACAAATTTCCAGGAATTCTCAGGATTAAGTTATAGATATGATGAAACAAATTTTTATTATCTCTTCATTTCAAATGAAGATGTTGATAAAAATAGAGAACTACATATAATGGCAAATCAAGAATCACGGTATTCACTTCCATTTGGAGAACATGGTATAACCTTAAAAGATTATAAAGGTTTTATCAGATTAAGAGTTGAAGCTCACAGAACTGAAGCAAAATTCTCTTATTCACTTGATGGAGACAACTTTATTGAAATTCCATATGTACTTGATACTCACTATCTAAGTGATGAGAGAGCTACACCAATGGGATTCACAGGTGCTTTTATTGGTATGCAAAGTTGTGATTTGCAAAGTGGTGAAAAAGAAGCAAGATTTAAGAATTTTATCTATGAAAAACTAGATTAAGATAAGGGGGAGCGCTATGGCTACTATTTATGATGTTGCACATGAATCAGGATTTTCTGCTGCAACAGTATCTAAGGTATTTAATCATTATGCAGGTGTTAATTCAGTTACAAAAGAGAAGGTTTTATTAGCTGCAAAGAAAATTGGTTATATTCCAAACCTTAGTGCTCAAACCCTAGTTACAAATAAATCTTGGTTGATTGGTGTAATTTTCAAAGAAGATCTACACCAAGGTCTAGTTCACCCCCACTTTGGTGGTATATTAGAGTCTTTTAAAGCTGCTATGGAAAAGTCAGGCTATGATATTATATTCCTAAATAAGAATTTTTCTAATTTAGAATTAAAATATTTAGAACACTGCCGCTATAGAAATGTAGATGGGGTTCTATTAGCTTCAAGTCCACTTCCAGAGCAAGAAGCTGTAGCTATTGAAAAAGCTGGATTTAAATGTGTATCTGTTGAAAATGCCTATAGAAACATTCCAACAGTTATTTCAGATAATTATGGTGGAACAAAACAAATATTAAATTATCTCTATACCCTAGGTCATAGAAAAATTGCAATGATTATTCCACCACTAAAGAGTTTAGCTGGACGTGAAAGATATGAGGCTTATAAACAATTTTTGAAAAATCATAATATAGCCTATGATGAAAATATTGTTGTTGAATGTGAAGAGTACACAGATGAATCTGCAAAAGTTGCAACTGAGGTTCTTTTAAATAAATGTCTTGGGGATTTCCCTACTGCAATATTTGCAGGCTATGATAAAATTGCATTTATTATTCAACGAACACTACTTGCTAGAGGATATTCTATTCCAAATGATATTAGCGTTGTTGGTTTTGATGATTTAGAACTAGCTAGATCTGTTACTCCAACACTTACAACTGTTTATCAAGATAGAAGAGAAATTGGTATTGAAGCTGCTAAGATAATGCTTAAAAGACTAGAAAATGATGAGGGCAATCATAATACTGTGATTCGCATCCCAACTGGACTGAAAATTAGAAACTCTACTTGTAGAGCTAGAAACAATTAAAGGAAGAGGTTTCCATGAAATTTAAAAAAGATTTTGTTTGGGGTGTTGCAACTGCATCATTCCAAATTGAAGGTGCATATAATGAAGATGGTAGAGGCAAAGATATTTGGGGAGATTACTGTAGTATTCCTGGAAAAATCTTTGAAAATCACAATGGAGATGTAGCATGTGATCATTACCATCGCTATAAAGAAGATGTAGCTATAATGAGAGAAATGGGTATCAAAGCATACAGATTCTCAATAGCATGGGCTAGAATCTTTCCTAATGGTGTGGGAGAAATCAATGCAAAAGGTGTTGAATTCTACCATAATTTAATTGATGAATTAATAAAAAATGATATAGAACCATATGTTACACTATTTCACTGGGATCTACCTTTAGCTCTTGCCGAAAGAGGTGGTTGGTTAAATGATGATAGCGTTAATTGGTTTAGTGAATATGCAGAATTCTTTGGCAAAGAATATGGTGATAAAGTAAAATACATCATGACATTCAATGAACCTCAATGTACCATTGGTTTAGGACTTCAACAGGGAATTCATGCACCAGGACTTAAACTTAGCCCAACTGAAGTATTAAAAGCAACTCATAACCTTTTAAAAGCACATGGTGCTGCAATAAAAGTACTTAGAAAAGTTGCTCCTAATACTGAGCTTGGAATAGCTCCTACCTGTGGTGTAGCACTTCCAATTACAGAGAGTAAAAAAGATATTGAAATCGCAAGAAAAAGATATTTTGATATACTACCATTAACTGAATCTTATGTATGGTCAGTATCTTTATTCTTAGATCCAATTGTATTAGGTGATTATCCTAAAAAATACTATGAACTATATAAAGATTGCCTACCAAAGATTAGCAAGGAAGATTTAGAATTAATTAATCAACCAATCGATTTCCTTGGTCAAAATATTTACAATGGATATTTAGTTACTGAGGATGAAAGTGGCAATTTTGTTTATCCAAAGAGAAAAGTTGGATTTGACCACACTGATATTAGTTGGCCAATTACTCCATCAGCTCTTTATTGGGGACCTAGATTTATCTGTGAAAGATACAATCTACCTTTCTATATAACTGAAAATGGATTAGCTTGTCATGATATAGTATCTCTTGATGAAAAAGTACATGATCCAAATAGAATTGATTTCTTAAATAGATACTTAAGAGAATATAGTAGAGCAAGTTCTGAAGGTTATGATATTAGAGGCTATTTCCAATGGTCACTAATGGATAATTTTGAATGGTGTGAAGGTTATTCAAAGAGATTTGGTATGGTCCATGTTGATTTTGAAACTCAAAAACGCACTATAAAAGATAGTGGATATTGGTATAAGAGTGTTATTGAAAATAATGGTGAAAACCTATAAATATTAACTATGTTGGAGACTATAAGAGGCCCTATTGGACCTCTTATTTTATCTTTAATCTTTTGTATCTTTAATCTTTATAGTTATCTATGAGGCTAATCTCTAAATCAAAACACCTTTTTTCAAAAGGTTTCATAGTTTCAAGAATTTTTTTCTCACTCATTATTTTAATACCATCAAAGGTAGCATTAGTTGGCTCTACAGCCCAAACATAATCTCCCTTAATAGGTGACTTCCATTCCATAAAGTTCTTCAATTGGCTCTTATCCCACTGCACTCTATAAGCCAGATTCTTTTGAGGATTAACAATTGTAGCTGTGGCTGCATTTTCTTCATTAGTGCCTACATCATGCATATATACCATCTCTGAGACAAGTGAACTATCGGAGGGCTTATCCATTTTATCCCATCTATCGATATTTACTCTAGCAAAATTAGTTGCACTTCTTTTTTTCTTACTATCTAATTCCATATAGCAATTTTCATTTAAAAATGGATAGCCTGTATTACAGTGATAGAGTATACAAAATGGTTGTTCATCAAAGCTCTCATTAACTAACTCATCATGTATGTGAATTGTAGTGCTACCATATTCTGTAGTTATACAACGTCTAAGTGAAAAGTTTCTTCCAAATAATTCGGCCTCTCTCATTTCTCCAGTGATTTTTATGATGCTTTTTTCCCCATCTTCAAAGGTATCAACACAAAGATGTTCACAAGGAGTACTTCTTAGTCTTCCATGCATTGCATAATCTCTACCTTTAAAATTCATAGGGGAGCAAATATTTTCTAATCCACAAGTAAAGAATGCACCACCCATAATACTATGTTGAGCCTCAGTACCATTTGTATCATAGTGATTTCTACCTTGAAGACCTGGTTTAGATAAGAAACTTATATTTTCACCTTTATAAGATAACTCAGCAATATCAAGACATTTATCAGCCATTACTGTAAATGACAATGCAGCATTTTTTACAATGACTGCCTTCATCTGATCAGATCGGCCTTCTTGAAATCGAACTACTCTAGCACTAAATAATTGTTGAGTACTACCTACATATTCCTTTTCCTCTATTTTCATAATATAAACTCCTAAAGTAAGCAATCAATTTATTTAATCGATTAAATACATTAATAGTATGAAACTATAATTGCTATAAGGCAAGAAATATTTATGTGAAAATTTATAAATTTTAGAAGTAAACATTATAAAAACTTACTATTTGTTAGTGTAAATAGAATTAAAAAAAAACTGAGATAGAAAAAAGAAAGCTAAGATGCTTAATCGCAATCCCCTGAGATTAAGCCTTCTTAGCTCTTTTATTTGTTTATGTCTAAAGGACAGACATATCACCTAATTTATTATGAAGCAACTATATTGAATACTGATGCATTATATGCATCGGTTTCATTTCCTTGCCCATCATAGAAGCCATAATCAGCATCCGCAACATTAGATACAACTTGGTAGCCATTATCCGTTGCTTCAAAAGCTATTATTTCATCTACAGCCGCTACGATTATTATTGTATAAGAGTAATTGAGAGCAACTAAATTATTAATACCAATAAAGCAAATTAATAAAGTTGTTAATAAAAATCTTTTCAATCAATACTCCTTACTTCTAACACATGACTTAATATACTGTAGAAGTTTGTATAAGTCAAGCTTTATTTTCTAAAAATAAAAATTACCAAAACAAAAAATTGTTCTATAGGATAAATTATACGCTATAATTAGTTATAAATGTCAATAACTCTCTTTTTAAAATACAATTAGGTATCTTTTCAAAGTTTGTGAGAAGTACCAAAAAATTATACAAAATTAATATAATTTCTATAGTAGTTATGCCTTAATTCTATAATAAATGTTATGCGTAAAACTCAACATTTTCACAGCTTTGATCGTAGATTTTTTGTAAATATTTTGGAAATAGAATTTTAAATAAATAATATTTATTTGATTTATTATAAATTATGTAGACTTTGAATTTTGAATTAAAATTTGATTAATAAAATGGAACGCTCAATTCCTTTCCCGAAGAATTGAGCATTCAGAGTGTCTTGTCGCTAAAATATTTTCTTTAGCCATTTAGAGTTTATTAAAATAACTAAATGGGTCTTTTTTGTTCTTTAAGCTATATAATCTTTTTTGTTGTAGAATCAATCTAATAAGAATAAACTAAATATATAGTAGAAGTTTGTATAAGTCAACACAGTTTTTTACAACTTATTACAATTTGTCAGATATTATCTCAAATATTACCTATTTTTATTGAATAAGTTTAAATAAGTTGCCTCTTTTTACATTTATATGATTGTATAAGTATGTTCAATGTCATATAAATTATTATTTTTAAGTAAAATATTATATATAAAAAAGTACCTCCACAGATAACTAATTTTATATCTATAGAAATACTTAAAATGGAAATTAAACACTATTTTATAGAAGTTTAGGGCTCTTTAAAATGTATCATTAGTATCGACTGTATTAGAGGCCTCTACAATATCTTTAGGAGAGCTTAGATGATACATATCTCTTGTTACATCCTCAATATCAATATTATCTTCGATGGCCACCTCATCAACACTTTCTTCTACTCTAGGTTTTATCTCCCTAAACTCAACATGTTCTGCATTTACTACAACCTTAGAATTTTTTTTACCCTCTCTATCTTCCCATTTATTTTGTTTTAAAGATCCTCTTAGTCTTACAACAGAGCCCTTTGTTAAATATTGCATGCATAAAGCTCCACTATTACCCCATACTTGAATATCAATAAAATAGGCATCACTCTTATAACTTCCATCTTTTAACTTATAAGAATAATTATTTGCGATGGAAAAATTACATACTTTTGAATCATTTGCAAAAGTTTTCAAACTTGGATCTCTAGTTAATCTACCTTCTAGTAACACTGAATTTAAATCATCATATTTACTCATAAAAATACCTTTAAGAGGAAGCTTTACAGTGCTTTGTAGTACAAAACAATACTCCGTTTTTTTTATCCTCATTAATATAGAAATATTTTTATTAAATTTGCATTAATTTTTTTCTTCACTTTATTGAGAAATCAAGTATTCTTTGATAAAGTAGGCAATAAGGAGTCATTATTATGTCCAAATTAACAGTACTATCACTTGGCGGTTCAATTATTGCACCAGATAAGGTAGACACAGAATTTTTAACTAAATTTAATAAAGCTTTAAGAGAATATCTAAATGAAGACAAAGAGAGAAAAGTAATTATCGTATGTGGCGGTGGAGCACCTGCTAGAGTATATCAGACTGCATTTAGAGCTATCAGTGATAACACAGATAACAATGTTCAAGACTGGATTGGTATTAAAGCTACTCACCTAAACGGCGAATTAGTTCATGCAATTTTCAGTGATTTAACAAGCGATGAATTAGTAACTGATCCAACAACAGATATAAAATTTGATAATCAAGTTTTAGTAGCAGCTGGTTGGAAGCCTGGTTTCTCAACTGATACAGATGCAGTATATCTTGCTAAAAGATTTGGCGGTAAATTAATAATCAACCTTTCAAATATTGCAAAAGTATACACAGGTGATCCTAAAATCGATCCAAGTGCAACTCCAATTGATAAAATTAGTTGGGTTGATTTTAGAGAAATGGTTGGTAATGAATGGGTTCCTGGGAAAAGTCTTCCATTTGACCCTATTGCAAGTCGTGTAGCTCAAGAAGAAAAAATGAGTGTTATTTGTGCTGATGGTAGAAATATTGAAAACACAATGGCAATTTTAAATAATAAAGAATTCTTTGGTTCAACAATCGGAGAATAATTAATAATTTTTCTTAAATAATAAGGTGGCAATGGCCACCTTATTTTTATTATTTTAATTCATAGGCAAGAGCATAGGCTCCATCGATATATCCTTCTTGATAAAAAGAACCTCGCAAGTGAAAATCAAATGAAGAAATTAACCTTTGCATATGAATATTCTTAGGATGAGTATCAATTCTCACACATTTAGACTCTCTTTTTGCAAGGGCTATACCCTCACTTATAATAAATTTACCAATTCCCTTTTGAAGAGATACTAATCTATGAATACAAATATAGGGTTCATTAAAGGCCCAAAAGCATTCCCCCTCATAATCAGGGTCTTTTTCTTTTTGAAAAACTGCCATTCCTAAGATATCTGAGGGAGAGCAATTATCATAGGCAAAATATAGTCTATTAAGTTTTATATCTTCTAGTAATAAATCTTCCCAAGGATAACCTGTATCCCATTGAGGATTATCTCTCTTATTCATAATTGCGCGGCCTTTATCGGCAATATCTTTAGCTGTTTTTAAATCAGATTCAGTAGCAACTCTTAATCTAAAATCTCTCATTACTTAAATCTCTCTCTCTTTAAATCTATAAAATATGATAATGGACTACAGAAATTTGGAGGAAATGGTACATCTTCTCTAAAGTCTGGAATCCACTCAACATCATCTCCAATTTCCTGTACAAAACCATCTTCTATATCAAGAATATCAAGATAGGTTAAAAGAGTATCATACTCTTCACTAGTTATCTTTTTAAACTGCTCAGGATTTGTTGGTGAACTAAATTGAACCATTAATGATAAAAAGCATTTATCTTTAAGATTCTTAGAGTAATATTCTAAGAATTCGGTTGTAGGTTTTAAAGGACCTGGGAATACAAGATGCCTTACCAAAATTCCCTCGGGTGTATTATATTGTCCCTTGTATTTATATTTAGGATGTTTTTTAATAAGGAATTCAAATACGCTCTTAATATAATCTATGTATTTTTCTCTCCCACAAAAATCTTTTGCTGTTTGTCTATCTAAGGTTTTTAAATCTATCAAATATAAATCAATATACTCATCAATAACTTTTAAACCTTCAAGAGATTCATAGCCACTTGTATTCCAAACAAGAGGAAGAGTTAATCCATTCACTCTACTTAGCTTAATTGCCTCTACTATGCTTGGAATAAAATGAGTTCCGGTAACAAAGTTGATATTATTTGCACCCATTTTTTCTAATTCAATCATCATTTGTGATAATTCTTCAATAGATACATCTACACCAACAGAGCCATCTCTAGTACCAAGCCCTCCACTAATTTGGAAGTTTTGACAATATTGACAGTGAAGAGGACAACCTGAGAAGAAAATCATTCCTGAGCCGTTCTTACCGGTTACAGGAGGTTCTTCTCCTTTATGCAAACCACTCCAAGCTACTCTAGTAACACTAGATTCTCGACAAATGCCAAGTTGTCCTTTGTTTCTATCAACTTTGCAATAATTAGGGCAAAGATTACATTCATTATATAATTCAAGCGTATTCATTTTATCCAACTTTATAATTTTAATTTTTTATATTACACTACAGTATATTATAAAATAAATTAAATTTCTTCTTATAATATACTGTCGATTTTACTTAAAAGTTGTATCTTTAACAAGAATGAACATAAGGTGCAGGAGAATATAATGGGAATCTTTAAAAAAAAGATAATAGATGAAAAGGTCGAAGAGCGATTTATACTTTGTTTAGATGGTGGTGGAATGAGGGGTATTATCCCATCAGTTCTACTTAAGAATCTAACTAAATTGCTAAAAGAATATGATGATACTAAGCCCTTATATGCACATTTTGATTTAATAGCTGGGACTTCTACTGGAGCACTTTTAGCTCTAGGATTATCAACACCTCCTCAATACTTAAATATTCAAAAAGAAGAGGGAAAAGATGAGATTATTACATTCCCTCTTGTTGAACAAACCCTCTTAGAAAAATTGAGAAAAACTCCTAAATCAAAACAAAAACAACCAATTGTAATTACACGTGGTTGCGATGCAACTCATCTTATTGATTTGTATAAAAATAATGGGGCTAAGATTTTCCCACCTCAAACTCGTTTGTTTGGGCAATTAATTCGAGATAAATATAGAGCAAAGCCTTTAGAAGATTTTTTAAAGAGTTTCTTTGGCGAAGCAAAGCTTTCACAATGTATGGTCCCAACTATGGCAGTATCTTATGAAATTCAAGAAGGGCTTCCATACCTATTTAAATCTTGGGATTCAAAGGATTTTTATACAAGAGAGGCTGCTAGAGCAACCTCTGCGGCTCCTACATATTTTCCACCTGTTATTTTACATGAAAGAGAAACAGAGAAGAGACTAACTCTAATTGATGGGGCTATGGTTGCAAATAATCCTGTAGTACTAGCCTATGGAGAGGCTAAAAAATTATATCCATCCTGTAAGAAATTCCATATTATATCACTATCTACAGCAAGTGCTAATTTCTCTCTTGGAGATGAAGAATTTTCAGGTGGCCTAATGGGTTGGATTGATCCATCTAAAGGTGCACCTATTCAAAAGATTTATGCATCTAGCCAAATGCAACTAGCTGATTATATGGCAGAGCACAATGAGGATATTGATTATACTAGAGTAGATTTTCATGTTGCAGATGAGAAATTCAAATTAGATGATACATCAAATCACGCTATTGCAAAATTAGAAGAGATTGGAAGAATCGTTTATGAAAAAAATGAAGATAAGATAATAGACTATATTGAAAAGTTAGTAAAAAAAGATGATTATTCTCACATACAACCACCTGAGATAATTCAGAGAGAAGGCGAGAAAGAATTAAAGCAATATGAAAATGAATCATATATAATTCCTGAAGCAGAAGAGAGCAAAAGTGTGGAAGTTGAGACTCATAGCAAAGAAAGCTATAGTACTAAAAATATAAGTAACACTCTTAGTTTCTTTAAAAAGATACTAAGTACAAAATCTGATAAAGTAAATGTGGATGAATCTACACTTTTATGTGATTCCTCATCATTAGATAAGGATGAAGACCTTAATGAGGTAGTACCTTTAATTGAAAACGAGAATAAGTAGAGAGGCAAAAAGTGCACCCAAAACAAGATGAACTTGAGAGAACATTAAATAAAATGTGTCTTGATTTAGATAATTATTTAGAAGATAAGTATGGTGATATTTTCCCCACTCATCCAAACCGTTTGAAAAGAGGAAAAGCTGCAAGTGGTAACTATGATGGACTATTTTCTGTTAACACAAACTTTAGCCTTGGTTATGGTTCTAAAGAGGGAAGAGGCTATGTTGTCGATATTGATATAGTAACTCTTTCTTGGGTTGCAAAAAATGTAGAGAAAGAGGTAGTAGAAGATGGAGTTAAATATTTAAAGTCACTTCTTCCTAAATATTTTCCAAACAGAAAACTAAATCTTAAAGTAGATGGTAATGTCTATAAAATTGTTGGTGATTTTTCTCTCGGTTTAAGCGAAGTTAATTAATTTTTTGTAATACTATAAATCAAATACTTAAAAAAAATAGTATTGTCTTTTTTATTTATTAAGTCTATTTTTATAAACAATAGAACTTGGGTTAAATTTCGAGTTTTAAGAATTTATAAAAGGATACAAAATGATTTATAGAGAAAAAGAGACAGGATTACTTATAGCTAATACAGATATAAATCCTTTATTAGATAAACTTCCATTACAGGAAGAGATTAATAAAAGTGCTTCTAATATGATTCTCTCAGCATCAGGTTGGAGAAAAGTATTTGCAAAGAGTGGGGATGAAGAAGATAGTAGTGAAGAATTATCACTTGAGGATAAATATCTATCTGGTTATATAGCTCTCTCTCTTGCTAAACATCTTAATTACTTTGGGGACACTAAAGATAGCAATAAAACTCCACCAACTGTATTAATTGGAATGGATGCTCGCCCTACAGGGCCTGCGATTTGCGACATTATTACTAGAGTTTTCATATCTTTAGGAATTAATGTTAAAAGCCTTTTCATAGCATCAGCTCCTGAAATCATGGCATATTCTGCCCTTGAAAAAGATAAAATCACAGCATTTTTATATATAAGCGCATCTCATAATCCAATAGGTCATAATGGTATAAAATTTGGCTATAATGGTGGTGTTTACACATCCTCTGTAATAGCTCCAATGATTAGCGATTTCAAAGAGTTTTCATCAAATGAAAAGTACATCAAAATAATAAAAGATGCAGTTGATAATGCTGATATTAAAAAATATGAAGAAATATTAGATAATGTTGAAACTCAGAAAAACTTAAGCCTATCTCTTTATAGAGAATTTGCACTTAAGATTGCGGCAAAAGAAAAAAATAGCAATGAATTCCTAAATGATTTAAAAGAAAAGTTAAAAACAACTCCAATTGGTATAATCGGTGAGCTTAATGGTTCTGCAAGATCAACTACTATTGATAGAAATTTCTTCAATGAAATAGGAGTTAAAAGTTTACTCTACAATGATAGGCCTAAAGAAATAGTTCACCCAATTGTTCCTGAAGGCGAAAATCTTGAATTGTGTAGAACTCTTTTAGAGAATAACTATAAAGAAGATAAAGACTATGTAGTTGGCTATGTTCCTGATAATGATGGAGATAGAGGAAATTTAGTTTATATCAAAAAAAGCAGTGGTAAGGCTGAAATTCTCCAAGCACAAGAAGTTTTTGCTCTTGTAGTTATGGCTGAATTAAGTGCTATAAGAGCCTATGATAAAAACTCTAAACTAGCTATCAGTGTTAATGGTCCGACATCAAATAGAATAGATGAAATATGTAAAGCATTAGATGTCAGTGTATTTAGAGCAGAAGTTGGTGAGGCAAATGTTGTTGAACTAGCTCAGATTCAGAGAGATAAAGGCTTCACTGTTAGAATTCTTGGAGAAGGATCTAATGGAGGAAATATTACATATCCTGCAAAAGTTAGAGATCCTCTCAATACAATAATGAGTTTAATATCTATTTTATCAGATCCAAATATATTTGAGGAATATAGAAAAAGAGTCCATTACACAAATCCTGAATTAAGCATTGAAAATATGATTAACAGTCTTCCCTCCTATACAACAACAGATGCATTCTCTCCAATTGCTAAATTACATGTAAAATCATCCCATGGTATTTTAAAGACAAATTATGAGCGAGAATTAGTTAATTTCTTTAGTGAAAACATTGAAAAATTCAATTCTCTTGGAATTTTTGGCTGGGAAGAATATCAAATGGAAGGAACTTCTTGTGTAAAGGGAATGGGAGAAAACTTTCGAAGTGCACCTTATAAAGGTGGATTGAAAATAGTATTTAATGATAGAGAACAAAATCCTATTGCTTTCACTTGGATGAGAGGCTCTGGAACTGAACCTGTCTTTAGAATTCTTGTCGATTGCAAAGATCTAGATAATAATCTTTATGATTTCCTTCTAGAGATGCATATTAAGCTATTAAACCTAGCAGATATGTAAATTAATCTTTGTTAAGTATATAAGGCACAAAGTTATATTTTGTGCCTTTTTTATACACTTATATATTTATATGTATATTATTTTAAGCTAATTTTTGAGATTTAATCAGTTATGTATACTTAAAATATTATAACATACGAATTTAGATATAATTATTAATATTTAATAATTTGAGCCTTTTTTTGTTAACCGAATTTTTGTATCAATTCTAGAAAATTGCAAAATTCAGGTTAGTTTTTGATTTTTAGTTATATTTTATACAAAATTACTATTAATTGTGTAAAATATATATTCTAGCCCTAATTTATCATATTTTGCTCACTCGATTCTGTATTAATAAATAGTAACATTGCTCAAGAATGTGAAAAATATTCAATTTTTAAGACATAAAAATACCACATAATAATTTATGCAGTATTTTATGATTTTTATTTATACTTTAATTAATTAGAGTATTTAAATCTTGCTAGCTAGCTCTTATAAACTTGCTATAAGATTATTTTAGCTTATTTTTGATTAAAAACGTATTTATCTAATCTATCAAAGGCTTCTATTACTTGGCTTTTTGGAAGTGCAAGGTTAACTCTAATGGTATCAGGTGTATTAAACATACTTCCATCTTGCCAGCCAACACCAACATCATTTCCTCTTTTTAATAGTTCAACTAATGTTAGATCATTTTCTTTAAGCCAGGTTGATACATCTAGATAAAGCATGTAAGTGCCCTCTGGTTTTGAAAGGGTTACACCACTAAAGTTTTTAGATATAAAATCACAAGCATAATTTGCATTATCATTTAATACAACTAATAATTCTTTTAACCATTCTATCCCAACCTCATTATAGGCACCCATAAGAGCATACATTGAGAGTACATTACAATCATTGTAATGAGGAAGAGATGATTCTTTATTAATTCTATCGATTAGGTATTTATTATATATTATGTGATAGGAACCAATTAAACCTGCAAGATTAAAAGTCTTAGATGGAGCATACATAGTAATAGTTCTCATTTTTGCATCATCACTTATTGAAGATAGAGGTATGTGTTTGTGGCCCTCTAAAATTAGATCTGACCAGATTTCATCACAAACTACATATACATCATGCTTTTTATAGATTTCCATTACTTTTTCTAATTCTTCTCTTTCCCAAACTCGGCCTGTTGGATTATGAGGAGAACAAAAGATTGCAGAGTGAATCTTATTCTTAATGATTTTTCTCTCCATATCTTCAAAATCCATTCGCCAGATACCCTCAGCATCTTTTTTTAGAGGAGTGTGAACAATATTGTAGCCATTATTCTTTAGTGCATTTGTGAATCCAATATATGTAGGAGAGTGTAGAAGTACATTATCACCTGGGCTACATAAGACCTTTAATGCAGAAATTACTCCACCTAGTACCCCATTATGATAGCCAATATTTTCTTTTTTAACACTTGTAATTCCAAAATGTATTTTTTGCCAATTTATTATTGAATTATAATATTCATCTCTTAGTTTAAAATAACCAAAAGCAGGGTGTTTTATTCTTTCAATCATAGCCTCTTGAATACTAGGTGCTGTTGCAAAATTCATATCTGCTACCCACATAGGTAAAACATCAAAACCATCTTTTGGTTTAGATGGGGCAAAGCCTGGGTATTTACCAATTAAATCAACTGCAATTGCATCTTTTCCTCTACGATCCATTATCGTAGTAAAATCATATTTCATATAACGCTCTCCTAAATAACCATTTAATAATTTATAATTAATAATATACTAGTAAATCCATACAGATTTAATAGTATTTTTATAACATACTTCAAATATAGTAAAAAAAGCAAATAAAATTCAAAATTGTTTAAATTAATATTATATTTTTTTACTTTGAACTAATAGTTCAATTTTTATAGAAATATAAAAATTGAAAAGTAAAAGCCCTACCTTTTCAGATAGGGCTTATATATTGCTATATAAGAAGTACTATTTTAATCCTAGTGCTGCAATTGCGGCACCAATAGTTGGAGAGTTATCAATACATACGGTTTCATAATATCTATTATATTTTTTAACAAGTAATTGTTCTAAATAGTAATTAGTATATTTTTCTAAGTATTCTGTTTTATAGAAGGTAGTACCATCTGCATTAATACAAACAGGGTGAAGTGGATTTTTACCAAAACCTGTTTTAATAACTGCAGCTGTTAAATTAATAGCAGTCATTTTTGCAGCTCTCTCAATGATTGATTTTAAGATATACCATAGATTTTCTGCATCAGCACTATTTTCTTTAACACATTTTACTAGTTTATAATCCTCATTAAATGGAAGTTCTAAGTAGTTACTCATCTCAGTTGTATTTACATAACCTACTTCACTGAATCTTTTACCAAATTCCTTTGATAGAATCCCATCTTCAACAGCCTTTTCCATTGCTAAATTACTTAATGGACCAAGGTATGCTCCACTAATCATTTTCTCTAAAACATACTGAGATGGATCTTTTGTTGTAGAATTAAATAGTTCATCTAATAAGCCTTGTTTAGCATTAAGAGAACCAGATTCAACATTGATTACTTGTGAGCCTTCTGAGATATCAGATAGCTTAAGTATTTTTTCATTATTTTCTAGATAAGCGGTATTTGTTCCTGTTCCTAAAATAAAGCCTATATAACCATCATATTGTTTATCCTTAGATGCAGCAGCTTTACCAGCAAGAAGTGTTGCTACAGTATCATTTAATACAGCAATCCTTTTATTTTCAACATTATATCCCCTGCTCTTTAACTCAGCTAAAAGAGAAGCACCAACTTTCTTTCCTATTACCTCTGGAGCTTTAATTTCTTTTGAGAAAACAATAGGAGTTCCATCATTATCAGGTGAGATTGTTGCAGCATAACTGAAACAGAAGCCAATATAATCACTTTTATCAATAATATCTTCTACTTGATTTGCAAATACTGAGAAGAATTCTTTAGCACTAACTTCCTTTTTTACACCTGGCATTGGTACTTTTTTAAAGTCAGAAATCTCTGGTTGTAGATTTTCATTAAAAGTTACTAAACAAGTTCTAAGATTAGTTCCACCTGCATCAATAACAATTAGTCTTTTACCAGGTACTATTGATGATTCATCACTAATATAAGTTGGTATCATTGAAAGAGAGCTACCCTTTGTATCTAAACCCATTTCCATCTCTTTGAGAAAGAACTCTAACATTTCATCTGTATCAACATTATTTGGTGAAATACCCCATTTAAGTAAAAATTCCTGTACTTCTTTTTTCACAACTACCTCCAAGTTTAACGTTAAAGAACGTATTAATTAGATACATTATGATAAAAACTTAAGCTATTGTCTATAATATTAAGTACAAAAAAACCTATGCTAAGAGTCAAATCTCAACTATAGGTTTGGTTAAATTAATCAAATATTAGTAAATCAAATACTATACGTATTCAAATAACTCAATTCTTTCATTTTCAGGGCCTTCAATAAATGCATATTTGATATCACCATCAAGAGTAACTTCAGTAATTTCGGTTGTTACTTTAACACCTTTTGCACGGCAATTCTCTAGTACAGATTTAATATCAGTAACACTTAATGCAAAATGATTAATAACTCCATCAATGTGAGTTTTATTTAATTTATCATTTTCTTTGTACAATTCAATTATTGTATTTCCTGCATCTAAAAATGCAATTTCAACATCTCCTAAATCTTTTCTGAATTTTACATTAAGACCTAAAATTTCATTATAAAATTTAATGGCATTTTCCATATCTCTTGTTTCAACATTAATGTGATGTACTCCACTTACACTCATATCTTTAACTTTCCTTTTTGATGAATATTGATTTTATAAATTTATATTATTCACCACTTTTAAAAATTAATACAATATTTAATTAAACACAAGATTTTTATTATTTATTCGCAAAACGGAATACATTTTTCGCATAATAGGAAACATTCAATGAATAAGGTGTTTTACAATAAATACAAATGGAGGGATAAATATGGACAAATTAAATAACCTTAATAAATTAAATGACTTTAAAATTTATAGTGTTGAGGATAAAGAATTTTTAGAATTTGGAAGAGTAATTCATTTTAACTCAAAATCTCGATTAATAGAGAAGCTATCTGCCTTTCCTATTGGTGATAGAGGCTGTGTTTATGAAGCTGGTAGAGATGAATTTGAAGATGATGATATAAAAAAAGAACTTAGCCCTTATTTTGGTTGTATGGATTTACAAATCGGATATTGTAGTGGTGCTAATTCAGAATTAGGTGCTATGGAATGGCATGATTGTAATGAGGTAAATGTAGCAATAAAGGATTGTATCTTATTCTTAGGCTCAATTAATGATTTTGATGAGCAAAATAGGTTTGATACAGCAAAGGCAAAAGCTTTCTATTTCAAAGAAGGTCAAGCAATAGTAGTTAATGCAAGAACACTTCATTATGCTCCCGCTAAAGTAAGTGATGAAGGATTCAGCATAATTGTTGCCCTTGAAAAAGGAACAAACCTTGATTTAGAGGAGAGTGATAAAGTTGCTATATCAAATTCAAATGATGAGATAGTACACTTTTTAACAAACAAGAATAAATATTTAATCACACATAAAGATTTAGATGCACAAGTTCAAGATGGTGTTAGTGCAAATGTAATAGGTAAAAATCTAGTAGTAAAATACTGAAAATAACAACATTTCCCCTTTGTAGCTAGTTTGATTATTCAAGCTAGCTACTTTAAAATATTAATCTATTTCATATTCTCTATCATTAATTGTAAGAGAGATAGTTCTAATATCTAACTCTTTATTTTCATCACCACTAACAATAAAGATACCTTTTATTCTAAGAGGCTGACTAAAGTCTGTCCCATCAACATAAAAATCTGTTACTAATCCAACTTTAGGGAATATACCATTTAGAGCATTTGTAAATAGAGAAAAAACACTCTGATCTTTTTGAAATACAATTGCAGAGGCACCTGTTACAATAGCCTCGCCTTTTTTCCAATCACTTTTTACTAATTGAGTTCTAACAGTAGCATCTAGAGAACCATAGGTACTGTCTTGAAATGTTGATGTTGATTGAGGAAAATATTGAAGATAGTCAGAGAGATCTCCTTCTTCTACAATTATGGCATCTGGCAGTATTTTTCCGGAAGGTATTCTTATCACAATAGAATCAATAGGAGATTCATCTACTGCGAAGAACTGAGAAGCTGCCACATACGATGTATCTATTACAGCGGTAACACCTCTAGTGACTTCATCTAGAGAAATATTATCAGTTGCAAATATTGGTAGCGTAAATAAAACGAATAAAACCATAGCAAATACTTTCTTCATAACATTTTTTCCTTTAATAATTTAAAAAGTTTTAAAAACTTTGTTATATTTATGATATAATAGTTTTCATGAATATTCAAAGAAATAAAAAAACTTTTTTATGGTACGACCTAGAAACTTTCGGATTAAACTCAAGATTTGACAGAATTGCCCAGTTTGCAGCAATAAGAACTGATGAGAATTTTGACATAATTGGTGATGAAATAGTAACTTATTGTAGATTAAGTAGTGATTATTTACCATCAGTAGAGGCTTGTCTTGTTACAGGTATAACTCCACAAGAATGTAATGAAAAAGGTGTAAGTGAAGAAGAATTTATATCTAAAATTAATGATGAATTTTCCACTCCAAATACAATTGTTGTTGGATTCAATTCAATCAAATTTGATGATGAATTTATAAGAAATGCATTGTATAGAAATCTATTAAATCCATATACAAGAGAATACTCAAATGGTTGTAGTAGATGGGATATATTGCCATTAATTAGAGCCACACATGATTTAAGAGGTTCTAATATCAATTGGCCAGAAAAAAATGATGATGATCATTTTACATTTAGACTAACTGAATTAACTAAAGCTAATAATATTGATCAAGTTGGAGCTCATGATGCTCTAGTTGATGTTAGAGCAACAATTGCAGTTGCTAAATTAATAAAAGAAAAACAATCTAATTTATTTGATTATTATAAAGATTTAAGATCCAAGTTTAAAGTTCAAGAAATACTAAATAAAAACAAAATACTCTGTGTATCGGATTCTAAATTAACAAGTGAAACAGGTTGTACAACCTTAGCACTTGAAATATGTGATGTACCAAATTCCAGTAACGTTTATCTTTTTGATTTAACAAAGGATATTATACCTTTATTAAATGCTAGTGATGAAGACATTGTTAAAACTGATGGACTATTTTATATTGCAACAAATAAATGTCCCTTTATTGCAACAGCAAAAGTTATTAATGAAGATGTAGCTCATTCTCTTAACATTGATTTAGAGCTTTGCAATCAAAGAGCAAAAGAACTACTAGAACACCCTGAACTTGCAGATAAAATTATAAAAGGTGCATCATCTATTGAATATAAGGTAGAAAGTGATGATGTTGATACAAAAATCTACTCAGGCTTTTTCTCTAGAAAAGACACCGATAATTTTAATTTAATTAGAAAAGCTGATCTTAAAAATAAACTATTATTATTGAAATCAACAAAATTTGATGATTCTAGAGCAAAAGAATTGGTATATCGTTATATTTATAGAAACTATGAAGACTCACTTGATCCTCAAAGTAAAAGTGATTGGTATGATTTTGCCCTTAGTAGAATTAAGAATCCACCAATTAATGGTGAAGAAAATAGTTTAATAAATTATAAAATTAAAATTGAAGAATATCTTGATAGAGAGAGTAAAATAGACACATCTTCCACAAATAAGTCAAAAGAATATGAGACACTTCACAAATTGCTTGAATATGGTCTACAATTAGAGAATAAACTTAAAACAAGGTAAATTAATGGAAACTCCACCACCACTTGGTAAAAATATACAGAAATTTAGACAATCAAGACATTTAACACTGACTCTCTTAAGTGAGAGATCAGGTGTATCAAAGGCTATGTTAAGCCAAATAGAATGTGATAAGGTAAATCCAACTGTAGCAACTGTTTGGAAGATAGCACGTGGTTTGAATGTTGATATACATGATATATTAGCACTTGATCCACAACCAAAGAGAGATTTTATAGTAAATCCAACAACCAATTCAGGTCATATTATTGAAACATATGAAAATGGCGTTAAAATTAGAATTTTATCTCCACTTAATATGGTTGAAGATCTTGAAATGTATCTAATTACATTTGACTCTCACGCATCTCTTCCAAGTGAACCTCACTTTGCAGGAACTCAAGAGTTTCTTACAATTATGAAAGGTAGTGTAAAGGTCTCTGCAGGAGACAATGAGTGCACTCTTAAAAGAGGCGACTTTTTAATGTATCACTGTGACATTGAACACACTATAACTTGTGTTAGCACAACTCCTGCAATTGTACATATGGTAGTAAGATATACACCAGATAAACATTAGTTTTACATTGTACACTATTCAAAATGAAAGAAATTAATTATATTTAATAAAAATAGGTAGGAGACATAAAATATGTTAACAAAATTACCCTCATATATTGAACAATTAGCTGAAATAGATAAAAAACTTTCTTCTCAAGAAGTAATGAAAGATATGAATCTGTATAAAAAGCTCATGGTAGAACGATCACACGTTGCTCCAATTGTTGAGGAAATGCAGAACTTATCAGAACTAACACAGCAATTACAAGACGCCGAAGAAATGCTAGATGAAGAAACTGATCCAGATATGATTGAAATGGCAAAAGAAGAATTAGGTTCATTAAAAGCTGACGTAGAAAAGTCATCTAAAAAATGTAAAATGCTTCTTATTCCACCAGATCCTCTAGAAGGAAAGAATATTATTATGGAAATTAGAGCTGGAACAGGTGGTGATGAAGCTGCACTATTCTCAGCTGATTTATTCAGAATGTACTCTCATTATGCTGAAATTAAGGGTTGGAAAATTGAAATCATGAACGCAAATGAAACTGAGCTTGGTGGATATAAAGAAATTGTATTCTCAATCAGTGGTAAAGATGTTTATGGTTCACTTAGATTTGAATCAGGTGTTCATAGAGTGCAGAGAGTACCATCTACAGAATCAGGTGGTCGTGTTCACACATCTGCTGTTACAGTAGCTGTTCTTCCTGAAGCTGAAGAAACAGATATTGAAATCAAACAAGAAGACTTAAAAATTGATGTTATGAGAGCTGGTGGCCCAGGTGGTCAGTGTGTTAATACAACAGATAGTGCGGTTAGACTTACCCACCTTCCAACAGGTATCGTTGTTATCCAGCAAGATGAAAAATCTCAATTAAAGAACAAGAATAAGGCTATGAGAGTTTTACGTTCAAGATTGTATGATTTAGAAGAATCTAGAAAACAAAAAGAAAGATCTGAGGCTCGTAAGAGTCAAGTTGGTAGTGGTGATAGATCTGAGAGAATTAGAACTTATAACTTCCCACAAAACAGATTAACAGACCACCGTATTAACTTAACACTTTACAAATTAGAAATTATCCTTAGTGGTAATATGGAAGAAGTTGTAGAGGCTTTAAAAGTATCAGCAGGTGAAGCTGCAATGAAGGATCTGTAAATGAGTAAAACTGTACGAGAAATACTTGTACAAGCTATAGCCGCTCTCAAGGGTATTAGTAGCACGCCGAGTTTGGATGCTAGAATACTACTTGAAAAGGCTACAGGGCTTTCCCATGTCCAAATTATTACTAAATCAGAGGAGAATATCTCCTCTGATTCTTATTTAATATTTAAAGAATTATTGGAAAAACGCATCTCTCAAATTCCAATGGCTTATATATTAGGTACAAAAGAATTTTATGGAAGAGATTTCAAAGTTAATGAATCAACACTTATTCCTAGACCAGATAGCGAAACACTTGTAGAATTAGTCATCTCTTATATTAGAGGACTTAACTTTAAACCTTCTGTCTTAGATTTATGTACGGGAACAGGTTGTATTGGTCTCTCTATTGCCCTAGAATGTGATTGTGATATGTCTCTTGCAGATATAAGCAAAGATGCATTAGAGGTAGCCTCTTATAATAATTCACACCTTTATGATAACAAATCTCAGATTATTCAAACAAATCTTTTAGAGAAATGCGGAAAATATGATATAATAGTTTCTAATCCTCCATATTTAACAAGAGAATGGTGTGAAAATGTTAGTGAAGAAGTTCAAAAGGAACCTCTTTTAGCTCTTGAGGGCTTTGGTGATGATGGTTTATCACTTATCCGAGATATAGTTAAAGACTCTAAAGATCATCTAAATAATGGAAGTGGTGCTATTTTCTTTGAATGTGATTATAGACAAACTCAAGAAGTTAAAAATATTTTAGAAGCAAATAATTTTAAAGAAGTTAAGATATATAAAGATTTAAATAATAAAGAAAGAGTTGTAGGAGGAATATTATGTATGAACAATTAATTGACAGATTATTAATAAAAGCAAAAAAATATCCTCCTGAGGAAAGAGAGAAGATACGTAAGGCAGCGATTTTCTCTTGTACTAAACATGAGGGCCAAAAAAGAAAGAGTGGAGAACCTTATATTATCCACCCAATTGCAGTTGCGGACATATTAATTCAACTAGATATGGATGGCGATACAATTTGTGCGGGCCTTTTACATGATACACTTGAAGATACAACAGCTGATTATAATGAACTAAAAGAAACTTTCAATGAACAAGTTGCTAAGCTTGTTGAAGGTGTTACTAAGATAGAAATACTAAAAACAGATAGTAAATCTTTTCAGGAAGCTGAGACAATAAGAAAAATGTTCTTTGCTATGAGTAAAGATGCAAGAGTTATAATTATAAAGCTTGCAGATAAACTCCATAACATGAGAACTGTTCAACATCTAGGAGCTGAAAGGCGTAAACAATTTAGTGAAGAAACATTAGATATATATGCTCCTTTGGCCGATAGACTTGGTATTAGTTGGGTTAAAGATGAGCTAGAAGATTTATCTCTTAAAGCAATTCAACCAGACACATTTAATTATATTAATAGTTATCTTTTAAGTAAAAAAGGAGAACAAACTGCCTATTTAAAAAGAATAGAAAAGTCTATTTATCAAGAATGTGCTAAAGAAAATTTAGGGAATATACTAATTTCTTCAAGAGCAAAGCATGCATACTCCGTTTATCTTAAAATGAAAAAACGAAAAAAAGACATCGATGAAATCTATGATTTGCTAGGTGTTAGAATTCTTTGTGACTCAATAATTGAATGCTATACCATACTTGGACTAGTACACCGTATTTGGCCACCAATTGAAGGTAGGTTCAAAGACTATATTGCTATGCCTAAAGCAAATAATTATCAAAGTTTACATACAACTGTTATGGCTCTAGATGGAAAACTTCTTGAAATTCAAATTAGAACAAAGCAGATGCATGAAACAGCTGAATTTGGTATAGCTGCCCACTGGAAATATAAAGTATCTTCAGGATCTCAAGATACTATTAGCAAAGATATGTCGGATGCACAATTTAATAGAATTTTACACACACTTGAATCATGGAGTGATGAAATAGATCAAAATGAATCATTCATGGATGATATCAAAGGGGAATTACTTAAAAATACAATTTGTGTATTCACCCCTCAAGGTCATATTGTAGAATTGCCATCTAACTCAACTGCTCTGGACTTTGCCTATAAAATTCATACAGAAGTTGGAAATCACTGCGCAGGTGCTAAAGCTGATGGTTCAATTATATCATTAGACCATCGATTAAAGCATACTCAAGTAATTGAAATATTAACAAGTCCTAAAGCTCATCCTCATCTTTCATGGTTGCGTTTTGCTCAAACCCAAAGTGCACTAAAGAAAATTAGAGCATGGCTAAATAAGAATGAATTAAATTTAATTGTTGATAAAGATATAATTGCAACTACAAAACCAATTACTCAAATTGAAGACCAAAATAAGAAAGAAGTTTTATCTGAAGATGGAAAGATAATAAGAAATGTTATTGATGAGGGCCGCTCTACTTTCACCGTAGGTGATGAAACAAATATGATGATAACACTTGCAAAGTGTTGTAACCCTCAACGAGGTGATCAAATTATTGGTTATATTAGCCGAGGAAGAGGAGTAATCGTTCACAGAAAAGATTGTCCAAATCTTAAGAATATGATCGAGATTGATGAACGTTCAATTGAAGTTGAATGGGAAACTAAATCACCAAAACCAACAAGAAAATTCAGAGTTACAAGTAAAAGAACTTATGATTTATTCAGTGAAATTGAGGGTGCGATTAAAAAGCATCATGCACACTTAATTGGTGGTAGATTATATGATGATGATTTCGATTCTACTAAATTGATTGGAACATTTACCGTTGAAGCAGATAGAGAAGAATATTTTAAGAAAGCTATGAACGCACTTAAAACTATTCCAGCTATTAATACAGTTAGTATTGTTAAATAATAATTGATTGAGAGAGATTAATAAAAATACTCTCTCTTTTTTGGTAAAAAATATTTTGTTTTTATTTAATAATAACTAATTTTGTATAATTTTATTTTTGTGAATCTAATAATATTGCCAAAATGTATATTTTTTTTAGAACTATTGTTACAACCCAAAAAATAGTGTAAATATAGAGAGTAAAAATTACAAAAGTTACTATCAAATTAAAAACTACATAGAAATAACACTTAAATTCTATAAATTTTGTAATCTTTTTGATATTTTTCTGTTATAGTGATTGATGGAGGCAGCAGAATTGAAATTAAAATTATTGTTTATATCACTTATTGTTTCTTTATTAGCAATCTCTTGTTCAAGTTTAGCAGGTAGCCAACCAGAAACTGTTAATAAAGAAGTTCAGATATCTGGTAAGATATCTGCTATTGACAGATATGGTAATATCACTTTGACAATAACTACTGAAGAATTATTGGAAATGGGATTTTCCTATGGTGATGAAGTCTTAATGCTAGCAGATAATGGTTACATGACTAATGCTAGAATTTCAACAGAATATTCGCTAGAAGGAGTGGCCATAATAAAAACGGGTTTAGATACACAACCCATATCAGCCTCAATTAACTATGGGAACATAGCTGAAGAAGGTGACCTTTCACTTGGAGAGGTGATCAAATTTAGCTTAATAAATGGTAGTAGAGAAAACCCTACTACAAATTCAAATGCTTAAAAAATTTACTTGTAAATTTTGATATATATTAGAGTAACCTATTTCCACATTTATAGGTTGCTCTTTTTTTTAAATCAAAATAAAATCTACTCTTCTAATGCTCTGATTATCTCAGGCAATAATTGTTTCTTTCTAGATAAGACTTTAGGTAGAGAATAAGTTCTATCATCCATTTTCTGATAAATCAATTTATATTCAACAGTATCAAGTCCTGTTGTTAATAAAGCACTATCTTGTTTTACAACATTAGTTATCATAAAGAGAGCCCAGTCTAAACTATTTTCTCTCTTAACCCGTTCTAATGCATCTAAATATTTCTCTCTATAGGTCTCTAAATCTTTTAAAGTAATAACCTCATACTGACCAATGCCAATTTTTAGACCTTTCTCTTTGTAAATCTTAAAATCACTTTGAATAGCTTCTTTTGGATCTTGTTTTTTAATTGAAACGCCAGAATCAAACATTATTTGACCAAATTCCTGAATATCATCAACTTTACCTGCGTCACATAGTACTTTAGCAATTCTCTTATCTTCCTCTGTTGTTGTAGGAGATCTTAGTATAACTGTATCAGATACTAAACCAGATAATAGAATTCTAGCAGTATTATAATCGATAGGAACACCATATCTTTCAAACATTTGAGTAACTAGAGAACAAGTTGAGCCTAGAGGTGCGGCATTGATAAATATTGGTGTACTAGTCTGTTTAAGACCGAATCTATGGTGATCTATAATACCAACTATTTCTGCATCTTCAATGCCAGAGACAGCCTGCTCTTCTTCATTATGATCAACTAAGACAATCTTTGTCTTTGGTCTTTCTAAGAAACATCTTCTAGTAACAAATCCTTTTAGTTCCTCGCCATCAAATACAGGCAATCCTCTAAAATGATTATGAGTTAATATACTCTTAGCTTCATCAAACAAACACTCATAGTTAATAATAGGTGGTTCATCTTCTAAAATTTCTTCTACAGGTAAGCAAAGTCTAAGTAATCTAAGAGTTTCACTTGTATGTGATTCAGATAAGAATACAGTTCCTTCAAATTTTGAAAAATCAACTAAACGCTTAATTTTATCACTCATACCAGTTAAGATAATTACAGGAAATTGTCTATATACTGCTTCAAGTATTGGTTCTATTCGGTCCCCAACAACAAGTAATGGTAAATCTTTATTTTTGACTTTATCAAATTGTTCTCTAAACTTTGTAAAACTCATAGCGGCAACCATGATTTTTAATTCTGTTTTACTAACTGGTCCTTTTTTTATAAAAGTACCTTTTAATACTTGATTCATTGTTTCAAGATTTAATTTATATGATGGTCTCTCGCTACTAACTTCTTTTAAGAAGTATCTGTTAATTTCATCAATTGAGAGAAGTCCTAAATACTTGCCATCCCTTGTTACAGGTACAACTGAAATATCATTTTCTTGAAATATTGAAATTAATTTGTGAATTGGTTCATTACAGTCAATCGAAATCTTTGGATTAACAACGACAGATGAAACTCTTGCTCTAACATCTTTTATAAAACGTGGAGGTTCTAGACCTAGTCTCTCAAATGCACACTTTGTTGACTCATTTAACTTACCACATCTAACTGCTTCATGAACTTGATTTTTTATTAGCTTATTTTGCAAAATTGCAAATGCATATGCACTACATACACTATCCATATCAGGATTTCTATGTCCACATATTAATACTTTTTCCATCAATTCCCCCTAAAATACTCAAATAATAACTTATATAGTGCCAAAACTCAATGAAAAGTTATCTATTTCTTACATATCTAAATCTAATAATTTTTTTTAATTTAGTTTTATAAAACTATACTCTTATATTGATATTTGATACTATTAAATAGACTTATAATAAACTAAGGAGTTAAGTAGCAAATTATGAATATTGTTATCGCAAACGACCAAGGAGCAGTTGAATTAACTGCAAAGATTATTAAACACCTAGAAGAATTAAATCACACAGTTAACTATCTAGGATTAGACCATGAAGAATCAATCGACTATCCAGATCAAGCAGAAAAAGCTTGTGTTGAATACATGACTGGTGGATATGATTTCGGAATAGTTTGTTGTGGTACCGGTATCGGTATTTCAATTGCTGCTAACAAAGTAAAAGGTATTCGTTGTGCATTACCTCAAGATATCTATTGTGCAGAAAAAGCTAAACAACACAACAATGCTAACTTTATTGCCTTCGGTGGAAGAGTTGAATATAAAGAGAATCCACTTGATATCCTAGATGCTTTTATTAATGCAGAATTTGAAGGTGGTAGACACCAGAGAAGAATTAATAAAATTATGGATCTTGAAAACTAATTTTTACTAGACATATTTTCTAGCACAACTCATAAGAGTTGTGTTTTTTTATGGCTCTTAAATAATTTAAACTTAATAGGTGAAGCCTGAGTTATTATTATTGCAGCAAAAACAAAGGCACATCCAATTATTTCTTTTGTTGATAATGTTTCATTTAAAATTAACCAACCAAAAAAGAGTGCAAATACGGCTTCAAAGCTAAATACAAGAGAAGCAATTGTTGGACTTAGTTTTTGTTGACTATAGATTTGAAGAGAATATCCAATTGCAGAAACAAAGATAGCTGAATAAACAATTGGGAACCAGGCAGCTTTTATAGTTGCAAGAGTTGGATTTTCTAATATAAACATTGCAATACTAGATAATATTCCTGCCACTAGAATGTGAAAGGCTGCAAGAGAAAAGGTATCACACATAGGTGCATAATATGAAATCGAAATAATCTGAAGAGAAAATGCAAATGCACTTACTAATACTAACAAATCTCCGATATTCACTCCACTCAATCCTTTTGTAAAACATAGTAAATACATACCAATTAAAGATAAACATACACCAAGCCAAACTTTTTTTGTAATTTTCTCTCCTAGATAAAGACTTAAAAAGGGTACAATTACAATGTAAAGTGATGTTATGAAACTTGCCTTACCGGGTGTTGTATAAACCATGCCCCAAAATTGAAAAGAATTAGCAATAAATAAAAAAATACCACTAACGATACTACCCTTAATTAAAGTAGATCTTCTAAGTATTAATTGGTTGGGATTCTCTTTATATATATTTTTCCTTCTTATCAAAAGAACAGGATAGAGAACAATAAAGGCAAGAATAAATCTTGTTGCATTAAGGGTGTTAACACCAATAGTAGTTAAACCAATACTTTGGACTACATATCCAAATCCCCAAATAAAAGCTGGGATGAATGCGAACAATAAATAACGTTTTTTCATAAGCCAAACATTATCTAATTCACTGTAAAGTTACAAGCAAAATAGTATTAAATTTCTGTAAAAAAAAACTTACCGCTAATCTAGTTAAAGAAAAACGATAAGTCTTTAATATTAGTTAAATTTTATTATTTTAAATCACTTAAAGTAACAGATTTAACATTCATTGTTCTTCCATCAGAAGAGGTTGGAATAGAAATCTTACCCTCTTTAATCTGAGCAATAACTTCAGGGTTATTGAAAGAATCACTTAAGCCTGTAATTTCCCAGTTGTGATCACAAACAGGAGCTAATTTGCCGCCTAAATCGTCCATTACATATTCCATGATTTTTGTACGAATAGTTGCATCAATATCATTAGCACTTGTGTAATATACATCTTCTGAACTTACCCAACCGTTTGTCATTAATGTACCTAGTCTGTAGTTATTAACAGCTACTTTATAAGTTGCATTTAAATCTAATGGTTTATTATCAATAGTTGCATCAACAATTCTTGAACCAGCTTCTTTTGAGATATCAATTTTATAGTTAATACCACTGAACATATCATAGTTGTAACTTCTCTTTTCAGGGTTGAAAGAAATTGTTACATCACCATCTTTATAAGTATTATAGAATGATGCAGACCATTCCATATAAGCTTTTAAATTTGCACCACTCATATAAACACCATTTAAAGTATTACTATATTTGTAGATAAATGCCATATCTTTCTTTCTTAATGAACCCTTAAATAAAGCTTGATCTGAATTAAATGTTGCACATGATGCAATTTGTGCATCAGCACATTTCATTTGAACAATATTAATTAAATCAATAACTGCTGTATCTTCAATTTGTGTTGTAGGCATAGTTGTAACATGATTTTCACCTGTTATATAATCAACACCATCAACAAAATCTTCAGTAACTTCACCAATTTCAGTACGTGCATCTTTAATAGAAGCTTCATCAACAAATGCAAATTTCTCAGTGAGGTCTTTATCAGCAACTAAACCTTTTGTTGAAATATTCTTAGCATCAACACTTTGAATAACCCATTCATCGTTTTCTTTAGCTACTTTGATTTCACCAAAAGCAACTTGAGCACCATATTTACCTGGTTCTAAAACCCAAGTATCATTTACTTTTTCACAGTAAGTTGCATGTTCATGACCTGCGATGATTAAATCAATTTCAGGTACTTCTTCTGCTAAGTTAAATACACCCCCGATATTTTCCATATCATATTCACCATGACGTGATAAGTGCATTGCAGCAATTAATACATCATATTGACCATCAATAGATGCTACAGTTTTTTTAACAGCTTCAACAGGATTCTCAAAGTCTAAACCTTGGAAATGTTCTGGAGTTGAAGCTTCCCACTGAGCAACATGTGGTGCAATACCACCTACTACTGCAACTCTAACACCATCAACTACAAAGATTTGATAAGGATTTACAAAATATCCAGAACCATCTTTATAAACAATATTTGAACTAACTGCTCTACCATTGAATGCATTAATGTTTCTTTCTAAGAAATCAAGTCCAAAGTTAAATTCATGATTACCTGGAACCCATAAATCATAATTCATATAATTTAATGCTTCTACCATAGGATGGATATCCATATCATTAAATAGTTCAGCACTATTATCTTGTAGAACATCACCAATATCTAATAATAGAGTATCAGGATTATTGGCTTTAATTTGTTTTACAACATCATAAGTTAATGCATAACCTGCATCATCATCAGGTTGGTCTGTAGCATATTCATATGGATATAAACGTCCATGAATATCACTTGTTGCAGCTATGTTGATGGTTACTTCATCACCATTAGTTGCACTACCTTTTATGACATCTCCCATTTTGTCATACTTGAAAGCCTTTGGTGCTGTAACACTTTTTAGTGTTTCAGGTTTGTAATTTTCTCTAACACCTTGAGCCATTACTGATGTAATTACCAAAGATGATAACATTGTGACTAATGCAATTTTTTTCAAAATTCTCATTTTTCAAATCTCCTTGTCGGTAGTACCACAAAAGCTACTGCCGTAAATATAACACTTGTAACCATACCTATAGATCCACTTAAGGCCTGTAGAATATCAATTACAATTATGGGAATATTGATAAATTGAGTGTAACTCATATCATATCCCCAAATTAACATAGCCAATGGTAAAGAGGCCCCACAAAAGGCCAATATTAGTGTATTTGTCATAGTTCCAATAATATCCTTACCAACATTTATCAATGAAACAAATAATTCTTTTTTACTAATATCTGGTTTTGTAGCAACAATTTGAGCACCACTGCTAGCAATAGACATTGCAATATCCATTGTTGCCCCTAGAGATGAAATCAAAATAGATACAAACAACAATGACTTAATCTTAAAACCTCTATCTTGAGCTAGATACAATAGGCTCTCACCTTTGTTCATATCAACACCGGATAGATTTAACAATCTTCCAAAGCTATAGCATAAAATGCCGGCAAGTGTGATTCCAAGGAGAGTTCCTAAACTAGCTACTAATGCTTTTCTTGTATAACCTGCTATCAATAGAAAACTTATTAGACATATTATTATAGAGCTTATAATTGCTACTAAAATCGGATGAGGAGACCACATCATAGGTACAACTATAAAAAGTAGTACTACTGCAGTGAAAATTAATGCTAACAGGCTATTTAGTCCCTCTTTTTTTCCTATTGCCAATACAAGAATAACAAGTACTGCTGCTAAAATATAAAGTGCCCTATCTCGTTGATAATTATATAGCCAAACTGATATTTTCCCATCTAAAGTTGTTTTTACAGTAAAGATAGCCTCAAGCCCCTGCCAGGCATAGGCTGATTTCAGAGAGCTCAATGTATTATAAATTGTAAATTCATTTCCACTTTGACTTCCCTCTTCAATTAAAACTGTAAAACGTTGATTTCCTGTATAACGATTATCAACATAGGCATCTTCAACTAAACTGCTTTCATCAATTCTAAGAACTTTTCCTTTTACAAACTCTTGTGTAAACAGAGGTATCTTTTTATATTTGCTTGTATAAGTTGGAGCTATTTTTACAATTAGCATAATTAATAATAGCATTGTGAGGAAAACCCCAATGCTTTTCTTTAGATCATCTCTCTCCAATTAAGTTACCACCCCTAAAAGTACAAAATTTATTTTATAACCTCATACACCACATTGCAACAAAATTATAATGATTGCTTTAGTGTAAATTATTATATAATACTGCACCAAATTCTATAACTTGTTGTTATAGAAGAACTTAATAAATACTCACCTAGGTAAATATTTACTAAAATAATAATATAATTTTATTATATAAAGAATTTGTTAAGAACTTAAATATAAAATACTAAATTTATGTTAATTTAATTATGTTTATTTTGCAATTAGGTTAAGATAAATGAATAAAAAATCCTTTTCTCTCCAATATTAATAATTAATTAAAATTAAAAGCTAATACAAATATTCTTTGTAAAATGAACTTTCATCTAAAATTTTTAATATCTAAATACGAAAAGGACTTTATAAATTTTACTAATTAAAAATAATCAATTAGTTGTTTTATTTTTTTAATACAAAAGGATGAGGAAGAAGTTCTTCAAATTTATATACTTGATGAATGCCATTTTCACCCTCGATATAATCAGTATTATAAAGATGGAATTCAGTATCAGCTCTACAGAACTCAGCTAATACCTGAAGACAAAGTGCACAAGGTGGTGCTGGTGGAGTATCTTTTGAAACAATACTTACAAGTTTAATTCCTGTTGGACCTTCTTCAGATATCATTTTTAATATAGCATTTCTCTCTGCACATATAGCAGCACCGTAGCTACTATTTTCAACATTACAACCACCATATATTTTATTAGATGAAGCACTGACAATTGCAGCCCCAACTTGATAATTTGAATATGCTGCATATGCATTTAATCGAGTTTTATATGCTACTTCCTTACTGTTTTCAATTAACTGTTCTTTAGTAACTTTAGAAGAATAAGCTTCCCTACATTTAATTGCACCATATTTTACTAATTCATTTTCTTTTTTTAAATTATCTAAAATATTATTAAATTCTTCCTTAGTGGTAAAATTTGTAATTTCAGTAAAGTTTGCTAGAGCATTAAAAGCACCAAGTTCTACTAATTCTGATTTCTTAAAGCTAGATGTAATCCCAAGCACAGATGCACCTGAGGAGAAACCGGAACTAACTCCATTTGTACTATCTTCAACTACTAAGCAATTTTTCATAGGTGTTGATACTCTACTTCCTGCAAGTAAATATATCTCTGGAGCTGGTTTATTATTACTAATATCATCACCTGATACTATTGCATCAAAGAATGATTCATCTTTACCAATTGCTTTTAAATTCATTTTAATTTTTAGTAGAGGGGCACTAGAGGCTAAAGCTATTTTAATATTAGCTTTTTTTAGTGCATCTAAGAATTCACGAACACCTTCAATTGGGCCAACTTCACTAAGTGCTTTTTCATAGGCTTCATAGATTTTAGCTTTTGTTTTTTCAAAATCTAGAGGATGATTATATATAGAAGCGATTCCATCAATAAATGTTCTATCGCCTGCTCCAAGTAGTGGAGGATATACACTTGGGTCTACATCAATTCCAAATTCTTTAAAAACACCTACAGAAACATCTGCAATTATTCTTTCACTATCTACCAATACACCATCTATATCAAATAATACTGCTTCAATATTCATTACTTTTCCTTTTTATAACTGAGACTAATATTGTAAATTATACTTAGATATCTTGCAATTCTTTTATGATAATAACAAGTAATTTTAACATTTTAACTCATTAATATAAAAAAACACTAGCTATTATTTTCTATAGGAATAAAAAATAATAACTAATGTATATTTTTAAGTTAATCTAGGTAATAAAATTTTACTTCCAATAAACTTCATCAAGATGCTTTTTATCTTGAGGAACAAATAAGCCATCACCAGGTATACCTAGATAGACATCATCACTCATTAATAGTCGGCCTCTTAGATAAGTTGCTTTAACTCTACCTGTTACATCAATTCCTTCATAAGGAGTATAACCTGCTGCACTGTGTGTAGTTTCAGATGAAAGAGTCCAAGATTCATCAGGATCAAATAGTACGATATCAGCATCAGAACCAACTCTTAGGCTACCTTTTTGAGGGTAAATGCCAAATATTTTAGCGGGACCTGTTGATAATAGATTTACAATTTGAGTAATTCCTAATACACCATGCTCATAGGAGAAGGTATGAATTAATGGAAGTAATTCTTCTGTTCCAGGAATACCAGGAAGGATTGTTCTACAGTCATTGCTTTCTAATTTCTGTTCTTTAGTAAATGAACAGTGATCTGTTGCTACTACCTGAATTTCTCCATTTATAAGAGCTTCTTGAAGAGCAAGATTGTCTTCTCTATCTCTTAGAGGAGGAGTCATTACATATAATGGACCATTTTCACCTTTCAATTTACTTCTATCTAGGAAAAGATAATGAGGAGTTGTTTCTACAACGATATCTGTACCTAAATCACGATATTTTCTAATTACATTTAATCCAGCTTTTGATGAAAGGTGAACTACATATAATCTCATATCTTGTGAGTGTGCAATTTCTGCTACAGTTTCAATACCTTTAGCCTCTACCTCTGCAGGTCTTAAACTTGCATGATCTAAAGGTGTATAACTACCACTCCACTCATCATTAATTTTAGTAACTAAAGAATCATCTTCACAGTGAACACATACCATCATATCTAGTTTTTTACATTCACTAAATAAAGAAGTAAGTTCATCTTTATTTTCAATTAAATAACCAACATTTTTATATGTTGTGAAGATTTTAATTGTTCTAATGCCTGCTTCTTTTAACTCTTTTAGTTCTTTTTCAACACCAGGTCGGTACGAATAAACTCCTTGATGAAGAGTGAAATCAATTGCCATTCCAGAATGCATTTCTTTTATTCTTTTTTTAGAACAGTTTTTTAAACTGCCTTTTTTATCATCATCTGCAAAGTCTATTACAGTTGTAACACCACCAAAAGTAGCTAATTTACTACCTTCTTTAAAAGAATCAGCTGTTACTGTTCCTCTACTCTCTAAATGATAGTGGGTGTGAGAATCGATAAGACCAGGAAGTACGCATAAACCTTCTGCTGAAATAATTTCAGTTCCAGGAGGAAGACTCTCTTCGCTAATCTTGTTTGCTATGTGGACGATTTTAGGTCCATCAATTAAAATATCTGCATGTCGGGTCCATTCAGTATCAACTAAAAGGCCACCTTGGATTAATATTGTACTCATACATTTATTTTACAGTGCTTTTTAACTTAAGGAAAGAAAAAAAAGAATAATAAATTAAAATTTTAGTGTTCAATCTCTTTAATAAATACAAAATGAAAGCATTTATTTTTTATATAAACAGTTTGTTATTTTATACACTTATTGTTATTTTATTACTTTCTAAATATTCATATATTTAACAATTATTTGAAAGAAAAAGGCTAAAGCAAATTGCCATAGCCTATTATAAAATATTAGTAAATCATTAGATAATTTACCACTTCAAATTATTGCATTAATTAGATTCTAGAGGAAAATGTTTCTTTAAGAACTCAAGATCTAAAGTTGGGTAAAGTAGGAATTCATCTAATAGAGCCTTAACTCTAGCTTTTGCACTCTCTTGTACTTCTTTATCACATACAGCACGTGCTTTTGAAATTTTTCCTGCATTCTTACCTTTAGTAATAGTTGCTGGTTTTGAATTTTTTAAAACAGTAGTAATTATATCAGCTATTTCAATCATCTGTTCACTGCCCATATTAAGACTTGTTACAGCTGGTGTTCCAATTCTTAAGCCACTTGTATACCATGGACCATTTGCATCAAAAGGAAGTGCATTACGATTTAAAGTAATTCCGGCATTTCTTAATACATGCTCAGCTTGTCTACCATTTAAATTGAAAGATTTTGCTACATCTAAAAGCATTAGGTGATTATCTGTTCCATCAGTTGCAACACTTACACCTCTTTTAATAAATTCTTTAGCCATAGTGTCTGAATTTTTAACAATATTTGCAGCATATTCTTTAAATGAATCCTTTGTAGCCTCAGTTAATGCGATAGCTTTTGCTGCCATAACATGAGGAAGAGGACCACCGATTACTAAAGGACAACCCTTATCAACATATTCTGCAAATTCTTCTTTACATAGAATCATACCACCACGAGGGCCTCTTAGTGTTTTATGTGTTGTAGTTGTAACTACATCTGCCCAGATAACAGGATTGAATTCATTCTCTAAAGCTTTACCTGCAACTAGTCCTGCAAAGTGCGCCATATCAACCATGAATACTGCACCACATTTCTTTGCAATTTCACTCATTCTCTTAAAATCAACTTTACGAGGATAAGCACTGTAACCAGCTAATAAAATTAATGGTTTAATTTTTATTGCAGATTCTTCAATTTTATCATAATCAAGAAGACCTGTTTCCTTATCAACAGTATAACCATATGCATCAAACATCTGAGCTGATACATTTTGTCTATAACCATGAGTTAGGTGACCACCACTGTAATAGTCCATACCTAGTAAACGTTGATTTCCACAAGCTTCTCTTACTTTATCCCAATCTTCTCTAGTTAAATCTGAAGGATTAGTAATTCCAATTTTTTCTAATGCTGGAACTTGAATTTCCTTATTTAGAATTGCCCAGTAAGCACAAAGGTTTGCATCGGCACCACTATGTGGTTGTACATATGCATGCTCTGCATCAAATAGCTCACATGCTTTTTTACAAGCTTCTGCTTCAATAGCATCTACGTTATCACAACCTGCATAAAATCTGTGATAAGGAAAACCTTCACTATATTTGTCTGTTAATAGATTTCCCATAGCCAATTGTGTTGATTCACTTGAAAAATTTTCACTTGCAATTAACTTCAAATAAGATCTTTGATCTGATAATTCGTTAACAATACGAGAAGCAACTAGAGGAGAAACTTCTGCTACTTTCTCAAGGGATGCAACATATGCAACCATTGTTGCATCTAATTCTTTGCCACTATTCTCAGATAGATATTCTTTTAAAACGTTGGCCATTACGGACCTCCTAAATAAACATTTCATTTGTATTTTTATAACTTATAGCAAACATGTCAACTCATTATATAAAATTAGAAATTGATAAAAATTTACCGAATGTTCAATATTTGGATTATATTAATAGCCTCTAAGTAAATACTTAAACATTTTTAGCTATACTTAAATTTAAGAAATATTTTTTTAACTATATGTAAATTATACATTTTTTATATTTAAAAAGTTTTTTTTTGCGATTTTCATTAATTTTATTTTTTTTCACAGGATTTAAAAAAATGATATTCCTAAAATACTAGTATATTTTTAATAAGAGATTACCCATTAAATAAATTTTCGCTCTACTATGAATTGCTCATTTAAATATAATGTTTTGATCTATTAAGTATTTATAGCAAATATATTTATAATATAAAGTTCATTAAGAATTATTATTTAAATTCTTATTCTTTGAAACCAATTAGGATTCAAGATCAAAAAAGGCGAAATAAAGTTACCATGCTAACATTTTATTAGCTAAATTAGAGTATTTTGCAAAAAAATAACATGAAAATTAAATATTTATTCATAAAATGATTGCGGTTATAGGTAAACCCCATTAAAATGGGCAAGTTGTAAAATAGCAAATTAGGAGTTATTAGTTATGGCTGAAAGAGAATCTCTTAGTTCACGACTAGGATTTATTTTCCTTAGCGCAGGTTGCGCTATTGGTTTGGGTAATGTATGGCGTTTCCCATTTATTGTAGGTAAATATGGTGGGGGTGCTTTTGTATTAATATATTTAATTTTCTTATTAATGCTTGGCCTACCAATTATGGTTATGGAATTTTCTATAGGTAGAGCTGGTCGCTCAAACTTAGAAAAAAGTATGAGGACTTTAGAATCAAACGGTACAAAATGGCACCATTATGGAAAATTTGCCATTGCTGGTAACTATTTGCTAATGATGTTTTACACAACTATTGCTGGTTGGATTATTTCATATATATTCCATATGGGCTCCGGAGCTTTTGTCGGATTAGATTCCCAAGAGATTGCCTCATTCTTTGGTAATACTTTAACAAAACCTGCAACCATGACTTTTTGGATGGCTGTAGCTGTTATAATTGGATTTGGAGTTTGTGCTCTAGGTTTAGAACAGGGAGTTGAGAAAATCAGTAAGATAATTATGAGTCTATTATTAGCACTAATGATTTTACTTGCAATAAAAACAGTTTCTCTACCAAACGCAAAAGAAGGATTATCATTCTATTTAAAACCTGATTTTAGTAGGTTAAACACTTATGCATTCTCAGAGGTTATATTTGCAGCTATGGGTCAAGCTTTCTTTACCCTATCTGTTGGTATGGGTGGTATGGCAATATTTGCATCATATATTGGTAAAAACAGATCTCTTACAGGGGAAAGTATTAATGTTATTGCACTAGATACTTTTGTTGCAATTGTAAGTGGTTTAATTATATTCCCAGCTTGTTTCTCTTATAATGTTGATCCTGAAGCAGGTCCATCATTATTATTCATTACTCTTCCAACTATATTTAATCAAATGGCATTTGGTAGATTCTGGGGTGTATTATTCTTTGTATTCATGGCATTTGCAGCTCTTTCAACACTAATTGCCGTATTTGAAAACATAATTAGCTATTGGATAGATTTACATGGTGTGTCTAGAAAAAAAGCATCTCTAATTAATGCAATTGCAATAATTCTATTATCACTACCTTGTATATTAGGTTTCAATGTTTTATCTGGTATTCAACCTTTTGGTCCGGGTACTGGAATTTTAGATTTAGAAGATTTCTTGATTTCAAACACAATTATGCCACTAGGTTCCCTTATTATAGTAATTTTCTGTACTAGAAAAAGTGGTTGGGGATTTAAGAAATTTATTGCTGAAGCTGATTCAGGTGAGGGATTAAAATTCCCACAATGGTTAAGAATTTATATTACATATATTCTTCCTATTATAATTTTCATAATTTTTGTTCAAGGTTATTGGTCTATTTTTTCTAAATAATTAAGGCAATATTAAAATAAAAAGAGGAGTTAATTCATGGAAAACGAAAGAGAATCATTAGGTTCTAGACTAGGATTCATTTTATTATCTGCAGGATGTGCAATAGGATTGGGAAATGTATGGCGTTTTCCATTTATTGTAGGTAAATATGGCGGTGGCGCTTTTGTATTAATCTATTTAATATTTTTAGTAGTTCTTGGCGCACCTATTATGGTTATGGAATTCGCAATAGGAAGAGCTAGCCAACAGAATATTGGTAGTGCACTAAAGACATTAGAACCAAAAGGCACAAAATGGCATTGGTATGGTCATATTGCAATAGCCGGCAACTATATTCTAATGATGTTCTATACAACTGTTACAGGTTGGTTGATATCCTATATATTCTACACTGCTAAGGGAGACTTATCAGGATTAACACCTGAACAAGTTGGTTCTCATTTTGGTAGTATTTTGGCAAACCCTATTCCAATGGTATTTTGGATGATTGTAGCAATTACAATTGGCTTATTAATTGTAGGACGTGGTCTACAAAATGGAGTAGAGAAAATAACTAAAATTATTATGAGTGCTCTCATTGCTCTAATGGTTATTTTAGCTATTAACTCTTGTTTTCTAGATGGAGCTTCTGAAGGTCTTAAATTTTATTTAAAACCTGATTTTTCCATTATGACTAAATATGGTGTTGATAAAGTTATCTTTGCGGCTATGGGACAAGCATTCTTTACATTAAGTCTAGGTATTGGTGCTATGGCTGTATTTGGTTCTTATATTGATAAACAACACTCACTAACCGGTGAATCACTTAGAATTATTGGATTGGATACATTTGTTGCAATTGTAAGTGGATTAATTATATTCCCAGCTTGTTTTGCATTTAATATCAGTCCTGATGCCGGTCCATCTTTAATATTTGTTACACTGCCTAATATATTCAATCAAATGAATGGTGGATTATTATGGGGTTCCTTATTCTTTGTATTTATGGCATTTGCAGCATTATCAACTTTAGTTGCAGTATTTGAAAATATAATCAGCTATTGGATGGATGTATGGAAGTTCTCAAGAAAAAAAGCTTGTATAATAAACTTCTTTGTAATTATCATCTTATCTCTTCCTTGTGCTTTAGGATTTAATATATGGTCAGATTTTCAACCTTTAGGTCCTGGAACAGGTGTATTAGATTTAGAGGATTTCTTTGTATCTACAACACTACTTCCACTAGGATCTATGATATTCTTAGTTTTCTGTTGTAGCGAAAGGTATGGCTGGGGATTTAAGAAATTCACTCAGGAAGCTGATGAAGGAAAAGGTCCTAAATTCCCAACTTGGGCAAGATTATATGTTTCTTATATTTTACCTTTTATTGTTTTATTCATATTCATCCAAGGATATATAACAACATTCAGTAATATTTAGTAAATTATAGCTTTAAAAGCAATTAATTTTGCTTTTTAAAGCTATCTTGTAATAAATATTAAGCTACAAGTGTTAAATTGTTGATATTTATTAAAATTAACACTATATTAATTAAGTACTTAAAAAATACACAAGAATAGAAAACAGATATAATTAGTAAATATTTTTACAGTATAAGAGTTTCTAGAATTTATGGAGGGCTATGTGGCCAAAGAAGAAGCAATTGAAGTAGAAGGACTTGTTAAAGAGGCTCTACCAAATACTATGTTCCGCGTTGAATTGCAGAACAAACATGTTATTTTAGCACATCTTTCAGGTAAGATGCGAAAACACTATATTAGAATCGTACCAGGCGATACAGTACGTGTTGCACTATCTCCTTACGATCTAACTAAAGGTCGTATTATATATAGAGAAAGATAATCTCTAATATGGATTGCTAAAGGCACTTTAAGTAGTGCCTATTTTTTTGTAAAAAAATAATTAGATATATTAAAGAAACAAAATGCACTAAGCTTTGAGTTTATGAACAACAATAAAGCTTAGTGCAAAATATTATATTTAGAATTTTAGTTATATATTTATATAGCTGTTGGTATAACAGTAAATATGATTAATCATCAGATCTACTATTTTGTCTATAATAATTTCCATATCTAAAATCCATTTCTTCATCACCATAGAGAGATCTTCTAAAACCATAGCCTACGCATCTACCACCATTTAAGGCTCTCATACGTCCCATTCCATTAATTTTACTAAATCTTCTATTTCTACCCATTCCATTAGTGCCTAAGCCATAACCTTGGCCATCAGCTCTTCTGTTTCTTCCCATGCCTTCAAATCCATCAAATCTTCTATTTCTGCCCATTCCATATCCTCCAACGCAATAATCTTGATCATCAAATCTTCTGTTTCTTCCCATACCTTCAAAACCGCCAAATCTTCTATTTCTACCCATTCCATTGCCTCCTACTCCATATCCAAATCCATTCATATTCATTCCTTTACCGCCGTACATTTTATTCTTTCTATTCATTTTACATCTCCTTCAAGTAAATTTAATTGCAATTAGTTTCTGACATATACCCGATATAATTATACTAGTATCATTATTGGCATATGTCAATAACTATATCAAGAAATATATAAAAAAATCCCACATTCGCACTCAATAAAAATTTGAATACAAAAATGGGATACAATCTGATAAAAAGGAAATTTAACTATTTATTTTGCAACTTTGAGATAAATTAGCCAATTAAGAAACCACAATCAACGGTAATTATTTCACCTGTGATTGCTTTGTTGTTTACTAAGAACATAACAGCATCTGCTACTTCCTTTGGTTTAACGGTTCTTTTAATTACAGCTCTTTCTATAAATTCATCTTTTGTAGGATTAGCTTTATCTTCTAAATAACCGGCTTCTAAGAGTCCTGGAGCCACAGCATTAACTCGTATCATGTTTTCTCCTAACTCAACGGCCAGAGAACGTGTATATGTTGATACAAAGCCTTTTGATGCATCATAGTGTACAGTTTTCTTAAATACAGGAGCCATAGCATTAATTGAAGAAATATTAATTATTGAACTTCTTTTATTTAATTTTGGAATTGCATGTTTACAACAAAGGAACACTCCTGTTGTATTAATTTGCATTACAGAATTAAAAGCATTTAGTGCTAAATGTTCTTGTTTACTCACTGAAAAAACACCAGAATTATTTACTAATAAATCTAAACTTGGAAATTGTGAAAATACTGAAGCAACTTCCTTCTCATCACAAACATCTAAGTGGAAAAATGTAATTCCATATTTTTCACTCATTATTTGTGCTTCATTTTCATTATTTGTATAAGTAGCATAAACTTCATATTTATTTTCTAACAATTCTAAGCAAATTGCTTTGCCTAAGTTACTCGTACCACCTGTTACCAAAGCTTTCATAACTAACCCTCCCATAGATTTATATATCAAGATATCTCCTGATATAAATATCATAACTCAATATTTTTCATGAAGCAACAAGGTACTTCAAAATGTTATTAATACCTATAAAATGTAAAGTATTTTACATTTTTATCTTATATTAGGTTAACCATATATAAGCGACTTTAAATAAAAAGACCCTCAAATCTCAGAATATTAAAACTGATTTATTTGAGGGTAATTAAAATTAAATATTAAAAATAAACTTTTTTATCTGTGGTTGATTTAAAAATAACCCATATTGCACCACTTCCGCCATCACAGGCTTTAGGATGGTAAGCTTCCCTTACAATCCCAGATAATCTAATAGCTGATAAAGCTGTATCTCGTAAAACACCTTTACCATCTTCACTATGTAAACCTTTACCTGTAATTACACTTACTTTTTTAATTCCATTAGCTCTAGATCTTTCTAAGAATTCTCTAGTTCTAATAAAAGCTACATCACTAGGTAGACCATGTAAATCAAGTTCTGCTTCGGGACACATAGACCTTAGATAAGAAATTGATATTCCCTTAGACTCTTTTTTAGCCTTAAGTTTCTTAGCAGCAGCTATTGCTTTATCTTCTTCAGTACTATTCGACCAAGCTTGATAGATTTCACTAAAGTTCCATTTAGATTGAGTTTCTTCACTAGGTGGAGTATTAATCACAAAAGGAGCTCTTTTATTCTTTTGCTCTTTTCCTTTGTACTTATTATTTTTACTCTTAGCAGCACTTTTAGCTATTTTAACGTCAGCTTTTTTTGCTTCTTCTAATCTCTTTTCATCATCGTCGTCATTACTACTATATTTGCTAGATATTTTAGTATCTACATTCCAAGCAACTCCAGACTTTGATTTTTTATCCTCATTTGCTTTAGCTTCATTATCATTAGCTTCAATAGCTTTATCTTCAATAGATTTAGCTTCAATAGATTTAGCTTCAATAACCTTAGCTTCAATAGCCTTAGCTTCAATAGCTTTAGATTCAATAGCTTTAGATTCAATAGCTTTAGATTCAATAGCTTTAGATTCAATAGCTTTAGATTCAATAGCTTTAGATTCAATAGCTTTAGCTTCAATAGCTTTAGCTTCAATAGCTTTAGCTTCAATAGCTTTAGCTTCAATAGCTTTAGCTTCAATAGCTTTAGCTTCAATAGCTTTAGCTTCAATAGCTTTAGCTTCAATAGCTTTAGCTTCAATAGCTTTAGCTTCAATAGCTTTAGCTTCAATAGCTTTAGCTTCAATAGCTTTAGCTTCAAGTGCCTTAGCTTCAAGTGCCTTAGCTTCAAGTGCCTTAGCTTCAAATGCCTTAGCTTTAATAGAAGAATTATTTTGTGGTATTATTTTACCAGTTGCCTCATTATTATTACTTTTAATAACTGATAAGCTTTCTTCTTTAATATTTTTTATTTTGTTTCCCTTTTTAAGGTTTTTATTTTCAAATTTATTATTTCTATTTTTGTAATTATTTTCTTTTTGTTTTTTACTTCCACTTGCTGCTATAATTTTATAATTTTCTGGAAGTTTTGTATTGTTAGTACTTGTTTGTTGTTGTTTTTGTTGTTTTTGTTGTTTTTGTTTCTTAGTTGCTTTTACTCTTTTATTCTCTTCTTCTACCACATTATCAGTTCTTTTTAGAATCTGATTTATATTGGGTTTAGAAGTCTTTTTAGAGTTTCTAGTTTTACCTTCAAATTCATCTAGCAATCTACCAAAATCTTCTTTAGGTTTATACTCTTTACTCTTCTTTGGCGGTGTCTTCTTTATTTTAGGAGCAATACCTTGGGATCTTTCCCATTGAGCAAAAACACTTGCAAAATCTTCCTCTTCCTTCTTTTTTGAATTTGAATTATTAGATTTGTTTTTCTTTTTTACATTCTCTAATGATCTTCCATTTTCCCAACTTGCAAAAATGTCACCAAAACTTACGTCCTCATCAAATGTTTCAACAATTTTTTTAGGTTTAACATTTTGCGATTTTTTATACGCATTGTTTTTCTGCTTATTTTTGCTGCCTGATGTAGTGTTTTTTTTAACTACATCATCGGCCTTCAATCCTTTAAAAGGATTAAAGGTGTCACTCTCGTCAGTTAATACAGAAAAACGGCTGTCGCCAGCCGTTTCTTTGGTATTATTATTGACGACTTTCTTTCGTCGCTTACTCATTATACCTCCTGAACATCAAGTATTTGAGTTACGAACGGCTTAATTGTTTCAATTACTTCAGTCATTGTAGCTCCTTGGATTTTCATAGTTAGAATCGAATTTGTTGGATCGGTTCCCATGAAAGTCGCAAATGAAATGATGTCTATACCTTTCTTTTCAAGAGCAGCTGTGATATGAGCGATTGTACCAGGTTTATCCTCAACGATATAAGTAACTCTTACACCAAAGTGTCTAGCTCCAAATAATTCAAGTAATACCTTGAACATATCTGTTTTTGTTATAATACCGATAAGTTTATTATTCTCTATTACAGGAAGACAAGATAAGTCTTGATCAACCATAGTTCTTGCAGCTTCTTCAACAGTTGTAGTTTTTTCAATAGTTACAACATTCTTATTCATCAACTTACCAACAGTAAGTTTGCTTAACAGATAAGCCATTTCATGAATGGATAAGCTACTAGCAGGAGAAGGAGAAGCATATAAAATATCTTTCTCTGTAATAATACCTACTAAGTGTCTTTCTTTATCTAAGACAGGTAAACGGCTTACTTTCTCATGCTTCATTAGTGAAGTAGCATCTGCTAAAGATATTTCAGGGCTGCAAGTTACAGGATTCCTCGTCATTCTTCGTTCAATAATCATTAGTTACTCTCCTTGATAACTATATTTTAACGCAACATTGTCAAATTATCTACAAAAACAATTAAAACTTTGCCTATGCTAAAATATTTGAAACGACTATAGAAAAATAAGATAAAAAACCTTACTAACTATTGTCATTATTTTTCGTCATTATTTAGTATATCAATAAACTAAATTATAGCTTAAAAAACAAGCTTTTTCAAAGGAAATAATAAAAAATAATTAATAATGTAGCATTCTAATAAGAGTTTTACTAAATTAAACAGTAAATTACCTATATTTTAGTAAAAAACACTAATAGTAAATAAAGGCCAACCATGATTTTATTTCACGATTGGCCTATAATATTAGTAATTTAGATTACATTAAATTAGCTTTTAATTTTTCAATTTGAGCTTCTGTTAAACCATTATTAAGTAAATAGTTTTTAGCAATCATTTCTAAATTTGTATCTGTTACATCCATTCCATTAGAAATGGTTGATAACATATTATATGGAGTATCAGCTATATAATTATACTGAGCAGTACCAGGTTTAACACCATAATAGTTATCATAACTAATCATATAATCAGCTTGAATCTCATCCATTGTTCCACCCATTAAAGATTCAAGAATAACTGAAGCAAAGCCTGCTCTATCTTTTCCCTCATTACAATGGATTAGATAAGGACCTTTGTTTTCTGCCATGAACATATATCCTTTTGCAATTTTTCCTCCAAATTCAGCTGATGAATAATCAACATCCATATCTAGTAAAATAACATGACCTGTTTCATACATGTCTTTATACCAGTGAATGCTATCCATATGTTCTGCTAAACTTTCTTCACTATCGGCAAAGTTAACAATATTTTTTACACCAGCCTCTTGAGCTAATTTCTCAGCATAAGGAGCTCTTGCATCATCTAAAGATGGGTTAGCAGATCTATATAGCATACCTTCTTTGATATCACCAATTGTAACTTCTCTAAAGTTAGCAAATACTGCATCACTTGCTACATCTGCTCTATCTTCTACTTTAACTAAATGTCTTGTCTCAAATTCTAGTAAATAAGCACCTTTTTCATCCATGCTAATTACTAAAGGCATATTAGCCTCTGCACCTGTCTTCTTTTGACAGTTTCCATAGTTAATAGAGAAGAATACTTGATCATCTTTAATTCTGATTAAGAAATTGCCTACATCTACATCACTGTATGTGGTAACTATTGGAGCTTTGTAGGCCATGCCTGCAACAACTACATTAACCATATCCCCATATTCATATCCATTATCCATTAGCTCACTTGCTTTGATGGATGTTTCCATGTTTCCGTATTTATCAGCTGCGACAAAAACACCAGCAATTGGTTTAATCACTTGATGTGTTGGTAAAACACTCATTGGTTTTTCAGTTACAGCTGGAGGTGCAACATGTGAATTTACGCCATAATATGGGGTTCTACAACTTGTAAGAACTAATACAGAAGAAAGCATTAATAACAATAATGACTTAACTAAATTTTTTTTCATAAAATATCTCCTAATTCAATGTTTATTATTACACCACAAATATTAGGTGTCAATAATTTGAATACTCTTAATTCAAATAAAAAAAGACCTAAAACCTATTATGGAATTAAGTCTCTTTATATTTAATTTTAGTTTTTATTAAGCACCAAGATAAGCTTCTTGAACTTCCTTGCTCTTTAATAATTTTTCAGATGATCCTGATAAAACAATTCTACCATTTTCCATTACATAACCTTCTGTTGAAGCTTTTAATGCCATTTTAGCATTTTGCTCTACTAAGAAAACTGTAATATTCTCTGTTTTGTTAATATATGCAATCTTATCAAAAATATCTTGGACGATAAGAGGAGCTAAACCTAAGCCAGGTTCATCTAATAGCAATAATTTAGGAGAGCTCATAAGAGCTCTTGCTATTGCCATCATCTGTTGTTCACCACCAGATAGAGATCTTGTTTTTTGTCTTCGTCTTTCTCCAAGAATTGGGAAGAAATCAAACATCTCTTCTTTCTTTCTTTTGATTAAAGCCTCATCTCTTACAAGGAATGCTCCCATATCTAAGTTTTCTTCAACACTCATGTCTGTAAAAACATGACGACCCTCGGGTACTAAAGAAATGCCTAATTTTGCAATATCTTCTGTGTTAATACTTTTTCTAACGTTATCGGTTGCAAGAACAGTATCTTCATAAGTAATTGAACCACCCACTAAAGGCTCTAGTCCAACAATTGCTTTTAATAGAGTAGATTTACCGGCACCATTTGCGCCAATTAAACTTACAATATGGCCTTTTTCCACACTCATAGATACATTTTTTAATGCTTTAATTGCACCATAGTTAACACTTATATCTTCTATATTTAATAATGCTTTCATATGTCTAGTCTTCATCCTTTCCAAGATAAGCTTCAATTACTAAAGGATTATTCTTGATTTCATGAGGAGTTCCTTGAGCAATCATCTGTCCATAGTTTAATACTGTAATGTTATCACAAATATTCATAACTAATTTCATATCATGTTCAATTAATACAACAGATACACCTGTATCTCTTATCTTACGAATAGTAGCCATAAGATGTTCTGTTTCCTGAGGGTTCATTCCAGCAGCAGGTTCATCTAAGAATAATATTTTAGGTTCTGATGCAAGTGCTCTAGCAATCTCTAATTCTCTTTGGTGACCATATGGCAAGTTCTTAGCAAGTTCTTGTTCAAGATCTTCAATTTCAAAGAATTTAAGAAGCTTTATAGCATTTTTATACATAGTACTCTCTTCCTCTTTCATTCTGAAATAAGAAGATAACATATTCTTTAATCTACCTGTTTTATGATCCTTATTACCAGTCATATAGTGTCGTCCAATCATTACGTTTTCAACTACACTCATATCACCAAATAATCTAATATTCTGGAAAGTTCTAGATATGCCTAAACGAGAAATGTTATGAGAATTCCATCCAGTAATATCTTTACCTTCAAAAAAAACCTTACCTTCTGTTGGTACATCTAAGCCTGTCATATTATTAAATAGTGTTGTTTTACCTGCACCATTTGGGCCAATTAAGCCAGTAATTAAGCCTTTTTCAGCAACAAATGATACATCGTTTACAGCAATAACACCACCATAAGTTCTAGTTAAGTTTTCTGTCTCAAGCAAGTTCATTTGCTACCTCCGCTTTTTTGGATTTCTTTCGTCCAACCATGTAAGATCTTACACCAATAATACCTTGAGGTCTCCAAATCATCATTACAACAAGAATTGCACCAAATAAGATTTGTTTAAACTGTGGTGGAATAACACTAGATAAACCAACTAATTGTGGGAAATAACTGATTAATTGAATGATAAAAGCTCCAAGAATAACAGCAGCAAAGTTACCCATACCACCAAGAACTACCATACATAGTACTAATACAGAAACCATGAATGTATATGAACCAGGTGTAACAGATAATGAATAAACTGTTTGAAGAGATCCAGCAATACCAGCTACAGATGCACCAATTGCGAAAGCCCAAACTTTATATTTTGTTATGTTGATACCCATTGCATCGGCTGCAATTTCATCATCACGGATTGCTTGTAAAGCTCTACCCATTCTAGATCTACCTAGTCTTTCAAAGAGATAGTACGTTACTACAACGAATATTATAACCATTACTAAGAATGATATCTTTTTATAAGGGTTAATTGTAAAACCAAAGATTGTTGCCATAGGAATTCTTTGAATACCCATAGGACCACCTGTTAAGCTATCCCAGTTATTTAGTACGTTACGTACAATTTCACCAAAACCAAGTGTTGCAATTGCAAGGTAGTCACCTTTCAATCTTAGTGTAGGAAGACCAATTAAAATACCAAATAGAGCTGATAAAAGAGCTGCTACTGGTATTGTTCCCCAAAAGCTCCAACCATAACGAGTAGTTAAAATAGCTGTTGCATAAGAGCCAATTGCGAAGAAACCTGCTTGGCATAAACTTAACATACCAGTATAACCGGTGATTAAATTTTGACCCAAAGCCATCAAAGCATAAATGCCTGTATATATTAAAATAAGTAAAAAGAAATTAACCATTATACTTTCTCCCTTACTACTTTTCCAAGTAAACCTTCTGGTTTAACAAGAAGGACTAATATTAAAATACCAAATGAGATGGTATCTTTCATTGCTGGTGGAATTCCAAATATAGCTACACCAAAGGTTTCTAGTAATCCTAATAGGATACCACCTAACATAGCTCCACCGATGTTACCAATACCACCAACTACGGCTGCAACAAAGGCTTTTAGACCAATCATCATACCCATTGAAGGATATGCTTTAAAATCAAGTGCAATTAACATACCACCAGAAGCTGCTAGAGCAGAACCAATTAAGAATGTTAAACTAATTACACTATTTACATTAATACCCATAAGTCTTGAAGTATCTTGATCTAAAGATACAGCTCTCATAGCCTTACCCATTCTTGTTTTATTAACAAAGATGATAAGAGCTAACATCATTATGAGTGAAACAACTAAAATCATAATTTGGTGAGGTGTAATAACAACTCCACCTACATTGAAAGGTGTATTATCAAATGGATAATCTAGTTTTCTTGATTGTGTTCCCCACATCCATGCTGCACCATTAGATAGAATAAAAGAAACACCAATAGCAGATAGTAAAGGAGCTAATCTGGAAGCCTTTCTTAGAGGTTTATATGCAATTCTTTCAATTGCCACACCTAGAGCTCCGGTTACAACCATTGATATTAACATTGCAATAAAGAATGCAACAAATGTCCATGTACCGAGAGGAGCATCTCCTCGTAATGCGTTAAATGCAAACAAACCGATGTATGCACCAAACATTAGAATATCACCATGTGCAAAGTTAATGAACTTTAAGATACCATATACCATTGTATAGCCTAAAGCTATAAGAGCATATATACCACCCAAAGTAAGTCCATTCATCATATGTTGAAAAAATTCTGAAATTGATCCCACAATGGATCTCCTTATTTAAGTATTTACTGTTTAACGCCTAGTATGGGCAACAAGCAATCAATCTAGCAAAGATTAAATTCGTCATGCTCCATTTTATTTATATCAAAAATAGAAAATATTTTTAAAGTCAAAGCCGGCAAATCACTTCGCCGGCTTATTAAGTATCTAAAGTTAATTACTTAACTTCTTCAATTTTACCGTCTACTACGGTGAATGCACCTAAGTATTCAGGAGTTGTTCCATTTACTTTGTATACACCCTGGAATGCAATTAAGTCACCATTTTCAGCAAAATTAATGATACCACCTACACCAACATAATCTTTTGTTGCAGCGATTTCATCACGCATTGCAGCTCTTGTAACTGTACCCTTTGCAACACATCTTTTTAGTGCTTCAATTTGAATTTTAGCAGCATCATATGCGTTTGTTGCAAATGAATCTGGAGCAATACCATATGAAGCTTCATATTTCTCAGCAAATTTTTCATATGCATCACTCTTTTCTACTTGAGCAGGAGCAATATAGATAACACCGTCAGTAAACTCACCAGCTAGATTATAAATCTCAGGGTTTGAGAATCCATCACATGATAAGAATGGTGCTTCAACATTCAAGTTAGCAGCTTGTTCTAACATTTGAGCCATTTCAACTGTGTAGTTAGGAATGTAGATAGCATCAGGACTGACCTGTTTGATTTTTGTTAACTGAGTTTTAAAGTCTTTATCGCCAACCATACATGTTTCAACATCTACAATTTTACCACCTAAAGCTTCAAATGCAGCACTCATGCTCTTGTATAAGCCCTGTGAATAATCATTCTTTGCATAAAGAACAGCTAAACGTCTATAGCCTAATACTTCATAGAAGTAATGACCTGCAACTTCACCTTGTAAACCATCTGATACAACTGTTCTGAAAATCATATCACCAATATTTGTAATATCAGCATGTGTAGCAGAACCTGTGATTAGAGGTATACCTTGGTTTTGGTTACGATCACCAACTGCGAAAGTTGTACCTGTAAATACAGGACCAACCAAACTTAAAATTTTATCAGATTCAGCTAATTTTTCAATTGCTGATAAAGCTTTTTCTACTGTACCTTCACTATCTTCTGCAATAAATTCTACAGGAGTACCATTGATACCGCCTTCAGCATTTATTTCGTCAAAAGCTAATTGAGCTGCATCTCTACTCATAACACCATAGTTAGCATTATCACCAGTAAGAGGTCCAATAAAACCAATTTTATATGATGATGCGCTACCTGAATTTTTTTCTTTGTCACCACTAGCAAAAACCATTGCTGAAGCAACAAGAGCAACCACTAACACAAGTAAAGTTTTCTTTTTCATTTTTACTTTTTGCCAATTCTCCTTTGGCATTCTCCCATCTTAATTTAGCTAGTTCATAAAAAATATATAGAGAATAAATAATATTTAAGAAATAGTTGAATAATATATACAATAAAATGTATGAATATTCAACTTATTTTCACAAAAGTTAGCAAAGTTATTGAAAAAGTTCTAAAAAAAGTGTTTTTGATACTTAACAAACGTTATTATTGATGATTTTTTTTGTATATAGCTTTTTTTTGAAAACTTAATTTCTACAAATTGCAACAAAAAATAATGTTGCAATTTATTTCATAACCTATATAATGTGCACTGTTATATAGAAACATTGAAGGATTTGGATGATGAAAAAAAAGGGTGATAATTTTAATAGTAAATGGGGCTTTATATTAGCTTGCATAGGTTCGGCTGTGGGCATGGGTAATATTTGGTTATTCCCAACAAGAGTATCCTCCTACGGTGGTGGTTCCTTTTTGATTCCATATTTTATATTTGTTATTCTCTTAGGTTTCTCTGGAACAATTGGAGAAATGGCTTTTGGAAGAGCTAGTAGAAAAGGTCCAATGGGCGCTTTTAGATATGCTATGGAAGAAAAAGGTCACAATGGAAATATAGGTGAAGCTTTAGGTATTATTCCTGTTTTAGGTTCACTTGCTCTAGCAATTGGTTATTCAGTTGTTGTTGGTTGGATTTTAAAATATGTTATTGCAGCTTTCTCAGGTGCTCTAATTAATCATTCAGATATTGATAGTTTAGGTGAAATGTTTGGATCAACAGCACAAGCTTCCGGAAATAATTTCTTCCAAATAATTTCTCTCTTAATAGTAGCTCTTATATTAATTTTAGGTATTGCAAAAGGTATAGAAAAAGCAAATAAGATTATGATGCCTCTATTTTTCTTAATGTTTATAGCACTCGCTATATATATTAACTTTCAACCTGGTGCAAAAGCTGGTTATAGATACATGTTTAGTATTGATCCTGTTGCTATCAGAGACCCTCTTACTTGGGTTTATGCATTAGGACAGGCATTCTTCTCTTTATCATTAGCAGGTAATGGAACACTTATATATGGAACTTATTTATCTGATAAAGAAGATATCATAGATTCAGCTTGGAAAGTTGCATTATTTGATACTATAGCAGCAATGCTTGCAGCTTTAGTAATAATACCAGCGATGGCTACAACCGGAGCTAAATTGTCTCAAGGTGGACCAGGTCTTATGTTTATTCACATACCCCACCTATTTTCTAATATGATTGGTGGTGAAATTTTATTAATAATATTCTTTGTTGCAGTATTGTTTGGAGGAATTTCTTCACTCATCAATCTATATGAAGCACCAATTGCAACTTTACAACAAAAATTTAAACTTAGTAGAAAAGTATCTTCAACCATCATAATAGGTATGGGTTTATTAATTAGTTTATCAATTCAAGACATTGTTAGCCCATGGATGGACTTTGTATCAATATATGCTTGTCCTTTAGGTGCAGGTCTTGCTGCAATCATGTTCTACATCGTACTTGGTAAAGATAAATCTAGAGAGCTACTTCAAATGGGAAGAGAGGCAAAAATTGGTAGTTGGCTTGAAATTGTAGCTCGCTATATATTTATTCCAATCACCATTATTGTTTTCATAGCAGGAATTGTTCTCGGAGGAATAGGTTAATTTAACTAAAATTATATTACATATGATTGCTAGTCACTTTTTTTAAACTGTGATAATCTAATTAACTATGAAAACAATCTCATTAATATGTAGCGACATCGATGGTACATTACTAAACGATGAAAAAAAGATAAACGACTATGATAAAGAAATGCTCAATAGAGCATATAAAGAAAAAAATATTCCTTTAATACTAGCTTCAGGAAGATTCAAGGGTGGACTTACCTTCTTAGCAGAAGAGTTAGGTATTCCCTGTGGATATTCTTGCTTTAATGGAGCATATATCGAATTAGAGGATAAAGTAGTTAAAGATATTAGAATTGGTTTAGAAGAACTTAAAAAAGTAATTCCAATTATTAAAGATAATGGCTCTTATCCATTTATTTTTGGATTAAATAGTTGTTTTGTCGAGGATGATGGATATTGGTATCAAGAATTAAAGAAAATTTTTAGTTTTGATAGTAAAATAGCTCCTCTTGAAGACTTAATCAAAGAATGGGAAGTGTCTGGTTATCGACCATTTAAAATGCTCGCAAAAGACCACAACCCTGAAAATTTAATTAGAACTCAAGAATTAATAAATGCGGCTCATATTGATAATATCGACACATATTTATCAAATCCTCATATATTAGAAATTGTACCTAAAGGTATTAACAAAGGTGCAACTGTTAAATTATTAGCAGATTTTATGAATATTAAAACTGATAATGTAATGAGTTTTGGTGATTATAATAACGATCTTGAACTATTAGCTGAATCTGGATATGGAATTGCTATGGATAATGCAGTTGATGAGGTAAAAGCGGTAGCTTATGCAGTCACTGATTCAAACAATAACTCAGGTATTGGAAAAGCTATAGCTAAATATATCTTCTGTGAAGATGATAAATAATTTCTAATTGATAAAAAAGGCCATTCAACTTAATTTTAATAATATAGAGAATGGCATTATCAAGCTCATCAAACTTATATTTTTTTGTATTTAAACATAGCTACAACAGGATAATGGTCAGAAATACCTAATGACAATACAATTCTTGGACTTGTTGCCATAATTGGTTCTAACATACCATTATGGAATATTTTATCAATACTTTGAACTAAATTAAATTCTTCGCATATTGTTGAGCAAGGAAAAGTAACAGGTGATTCAAGACACAAAGTCTTAAATACATCAACAAGTGAGGTATTTAGAGAAATAATCCTTGAGGGATGAATGGGATCATTAAAATCACCACAGACAATTACACCTTCATCAATTTTTGTTATTCTGTTTATTGCATTTGACAGTTTTATAGATTCCTCATGTCTATAGCTCTTTCCAGTTTCTAATTCATCTTTGTTACCCTGATGAGTTAAATGAATTGTTGATATAAACAATTTATTATTAGTCTCATTAACTTTTAACCTTAAATAAAAGAGTCCCCTATTTACTTCAGGCATAATTAAATCAATTCTACCATGTTCTATTTCAGAAAATAATTCAGTATTATAAAAAATATTAGACTCTTCCTGCCAACCAATAAAGGAATCTTCAACAACTTTATAACCTTCTAATTGTGATTGAAGGAGTGAAAGCGTTTCTTTGCGTAGTTCTTGAATGCATAGTATATCTGGCTTATTTATTTTGAAAAATCTAATAATAGAATCTATTCTGATATCTAAGTGTTCTGTATTCCATAAATTCAGCGTCATAACTGAAAATCTTAATTCCATTACAATACCTCCGGAAATTCATTTTCTATCTTCATAAAATATTTTAAAACTAACACATGAACCCAAGAAATATTAATAGAATAATATCCTGGTGCTTTATTAATATTATTAAAATAATCCCAGTTTGTGTGATTTATTTGTTCAGGAATCCAACCTAAAAAATTTCTATCACGATCTAATAGATTATTAGGTGTAGATATTAATTGCTTTGAAGACTTTATCATATCGATGGCTAAAGACTTATAAATATCATCTTTAATATATTTATTTAATCTTAAGAATTCATAGGAAACCATCATTCCATATAAATCCAGATGTTGATTCGCAATTGAAACACTAGTTAATCCTTTAGTCTTAAATTTCAATTTTCCTAAAGGGGTATTACTTGAAAATTTGATATTATCTAATTGTATCCAAGTAGCCACAAAGGAGGCACATATTTTACAAAGTCCCAAATTTAAATCACTATGAAATTCATCAAGTTCATATAGGCCTAAATAGACTTTAAGAAGAATTATTCCAGCTTCTTTATCACAGGAATCAGCATCTAATGTATCACCAAAAAAGTCAAAATTATAAACCATTTCTCTGTAGTACTTATGGGCTCTTTCAATAGATTCCAACAAATCTAATCGCTTAGTGATTTTATAATATTCAATAAAAAATAATAGTATATGAGCTCCATTAGTACCATTAGAATCAACAGGAGTTCCATCTTCAGTCCACCATCTTCCAAAATTTCCGTCTGGTAATTGGTTCTTAATATAAAATTGAGTTATATTATCTATTAATTTAAAATACCTCTTAGCTTGAACACTTTCACAATTATTTGCTAATTCTAAATAGGCTAAAAGAGCCTCTCCATTTGCTCTGGAGTTTATTAAATATTTGTAATTATTATTTTCACCAACTCCAAGGTATCCTCCCCAAATATTATCTTTTAAACTTTTAGAATCTTTAAAAATCCCTGGAGATTTTTCAGCTAATAAAAAATATTCACCAATACTTATCGCCAATTTTTTATAGCTATTATCATATAATTTTTTACTCTCTTCTTCTTCTAATATTGCTTTTATATTATCAGTAAGTTGACTTTTTAATTTTAAAATATTGATAGAATAAAAAATAGTTGCAGCCTCCACACTTTTTATTAAGAATGAAGCACTTGTAAAGTTATATATTTTTTGAACATCACCGTTACCTCTACCCATGATGAGATAAGATCCTTTATTTGTTTTTTCTACTAAAAATAACAATTGTCTCAAAAGTAATGCTTTGAAGGTTGAATTTGAAATTTCATTTTTTGTATTATTAAACCGAATGTAAAAGCGTTTACAATATTTAATGTATTCATAAAATATATTTAAGTATTTATTTCGATTAATATAAAATAAATATTCCTGCTCTATTATTTCATTTTCTTCAAAGTTTATAAAAGAAACATCATTAATATTAGCTTGATCTAATCTATTTTTTCCTCTATATGAATATGGCCATTCAACTGAGGGTATTGTAAAATAAACATTTTCATCATCCCAACTTGTAGCAGAATGTATTTTATTAGAATAATGTGCAAATATTCCAATTTGATTTTTATCATAAACTTCAATTGCTCCAGGAATTGACATTCTGCTCTCATCAAAAGACCAATATTTTGATTCAATTATTCTAGGAAAACATCCTTTTCCTCTAATATTATTTTTAAACATTACACTAGGAATAAAAATATCAAAATTACTAATTCCATGTTTAAATTTTAATTGTATTTTGTATTTACCCTTTTTTAGAATTTTTATCTTCCTTTTCAATGAAATAAAATTTTCTCTATAAAAATACTCATCTTTAATAAAAATACTGTTTGAAAATAAAGTAATTTCATTAGGATTTCTTATTTCTAATTTTAATTTTTGAATTTCTATGGGTGTTTCTATAGTTGTATAAAATTTATAGTTTTTGCTATTTGTTAAAATATTTGCTTCCATCATTACCCCTTTATGCCAGTCATAGCAATTCCTGCCACAATTTTTTTCTTGAATAAAATATAGAATATTAATTGAGGTATTGAAGCAATTACAGCACCAGATAGAATCAAAGCATATTCAGTTCCATGGGTTCCTTGGAAATTTGCAATTCCAACTGTTATTGTATATTTTACAGTGTCGTTTATTACAATTAATGGCCAAAGAAAGTCATTCCAACAATTAATAAATGAAAGGATAGTTATAGTAACTAAAGCAGAAGATGCCAATGGTATAATTATTAATCGGAAGCTCTTGAATCGCGAAGCACCATCAATAAAGGCTGATTCTTCAAGTGCGTTTGGAATTCCTTCGAAGAATTGTTTTAAAATAAAAACACCAATGGGAAGTGCAATTCTTGGTAATACAACAGCCATTAAATTATTAACTAAGTGAAATGTATTAAATTGAATGTATAAAGGAATTACTAATACTTGAAAAGGAACCATCATTCCTGCCATAACAAACCAAAATAAGATTTGTTTTCCCTTGAAGTTTATTTTTGCAAAAGCATATGCAATAGGTGCATCAACTATTAGTGTTAATAGCATAGCCATAATTGAAACAAATAAACTATTAAATAGCCAATTTAGAATATAGGTTGATGTGAGGGCTTTATAATAATTGTAAGCAGTGGGGCTTGTAGGTAAAAAATGAAATTGTTTTGAAATAAGGTCCTCTTCAACATGTAATGAAGTTATAGCCATCCACAATAAGGGGAATACCCAAACAAATAATATGAATATCTCAACAATTCTAATAAAAGGACGTTTTACAATCTTTTTACTCATAATCTCTTTTCCCTATTTTATTCAGAAGAATTGAACAAATCATTATTATAAAAAATAGAATATAACTCATTGATGCAGAATATCCCATTTTAAAATATTGAAATCCAGTCTCATAAATATACTGAATTAATACTCTAGTCGATCCATAAGGTCCCCCTCCTGTCATTACAAAAACCTGTCCAAAAACATTAAATGAAGCGATTACTTGAAGAATAAGACATAGAGATATTGTGGGCTTTAACAATGGGAATGTTATCTTTTTAACGACTTGAAAATATGAAGCACCATCTATCTCTGCTGATTCGAAGATTTCCTTTGATATTTGCCTTATTCCTGCAGACATTAAAATCATATTAAATCCGGCTGTCCACCAAAACGTAGCAAAACAGACAGACCACATCGCCCAGTTCGGGTTTGTTAACCAACCTACAGGTTGAATGTTAAAAAGAGAAAGAATATGATTGACTAAACCATACTGTTTTTGAAATATCCATGCCCACAAGGTTGATATAACAGTCATTGAAAAAATATATGGCAAGAAAAAAATATTTTCTCCAGCTCCAGTAAATGGAGATTTTGAATTTACAAACAAAGCCATAAGAAATCCTAATATTAATAAAACAGGTGTTGTTATTAGTACAAATTGAAGAGTATGAAAAAGGGATGTGTAAAATAACTTATCTTGAAAGAGTCTAATATAATTATCAAATCCTAAAAATTTTTTTGTTGATAAAATATCCCATCTAAAAAAACTTACATAAAAACCATTTAATAACGGATAAACCATAAAAAGAAAAAAGACTACCAAAAAGGGTAGAGCAAAAAGAAATCCATCCCTATTATCTTTATTTCCTGTAATCATAAGATTCCCCCTTATAAAGAGAGAGAGCTATTCACTCTCCCCCTTATTATATCTTACAAATAAGTTTTAATTATACTATTAACACGAGTTTCCATGTCATCTAAAGTCATTTGTGGATTTGAATTATTTGCGACAGCATATTCAAGCATATCTGATAATGCTGAGAATACTTCACTCCAAGCAGGGGTACTTGGTGGTGCTACATTAGTTGCAGCGGCAGCTACATACTCTTTTCGATGTGGCAATGCCTTAAAAGCATCACTATTTGCTACAGATTTTCTTGTTGGAATATGTCCAGCTTTTGCCCACATTTCTCCATGTTCAGTTAACCACAACATACATTCTAAAATAGCTTCAACATGTTCTGGATTTTTTGCCTTATTTGCAGGAATTGCTAATGTATGAGAACCACCCCAAGAAGAAGCTTTACCCACTAAACCAGGTAGCGGAACCGCTAGAAAATTTAATCCAGATTGTTTCTCAAATGTTCCAGTTGCCCAAACTCCATTAAAATGGAAACCAGCTTCACCTAATTTAAATGAATTCACTGAAGTATCATAATCAAGACCTTTAGGAGTAATTTGATCTTTATTAACCATATTTTGCAAAGTTTTTAAAGCTACAAGACCTTTTTCATTATTAAATGTAGCAGCACTATTATCTTCGTTAAAAATAGTTCCATCTTGTTGATACATCATTGAGAAGAATAATCTAGTTAATGTATAGGCTTTATAAACAGCTGTTGTATTATCACAAGCTACACCCATTTTACCTGTTTTCATCTGAATAGCTTTAGCTGCCATTGTTAGCTCATCAATATCTGTTGGAACCTTTTTTATACCAGCTTGGGCTAACAAATCTGTATTCACAAACATAATTATAGGATGTACATCTAATGGAAGAGCATAGGTTTTCCCATCAAACATACAGTCTTTCAATGGAGCTTCAACAAAATCATCCATAGGGGCATTCATATCTTTCAAATATCTATCTAAAGCTAATAGTTGTCCACTTGGAATATAATTTCTTAAATTTCCTTGATGAATTACTATCATGTCAGGAGCATTACCAGCTGCTAAAGCTGCTGTTAATTTTGTGTAATAATTATCGAATTTAACAGTATCAGTTTTTAAGTGAATATCATCATGTGTAGCATTAAATTCTTCAACCATTGCATCAAAGAATTCTCCATCCCCACCTGTAAACAAGGACCAAAATGTTACAACTACAGGTCCTTCCTTTTTCATTATTGATGATTCATTAACTCCCTGTGCAAAAATTACACTAGTACTTATAGCTAAAAGAATTGTAGCTAATAATAATTTTCTAAATTTCATAATTCCTCCAAATAATTATCACCAAGTTTATTAATCTCTTGGAGATGTTTCTCTAAAAACTAATCTTGTTTTAAGAAATTTAGTAATGTATTCTAAGTTTGAATTTTCTATATGTCGCATTAATTCATGAGTTGCTTCACATCCCAATGCAAATTTAGGAACATCAACAGTACTGAGACTTGGTTGCATAAATTGAGAAATCTTAAGATTATCAAAACCAAAAACCTCTACATCATCTGGTACTTTTAAATTATTCTCTTTCAACGATTTTAAAACACCTAATGCAACTAAATCATTAAAACAACAAACTGCTGTAAACTTTAATCCTCTATTAATAGCCTTATTTATAGCTACATATCCATCTTCAATATGGCCTTTGGTTTGAAATATATTAAAATCATTTACCGTAATGCCATTTTCCTCTAACACCTCTTTATATGCTTTAACTCTTTCTAAGGTATTACTAACATTCTGAGGACCTCTTAAATACAAAATATCTTTATGCCCTTTTCTAATTAAATTTTCTAAGACTCTCCTTTGAGAATTATAATCCTCATGTAAAATTGAATGGTTATCAAACCCTTTTGAAACTCTACCCAGAAATAGAAATGGGATTTCAATTCTTGAATATAATCTCTCTATTTCATAATTATAGAAAACAGGAACAATTAGTAATCCATCTACATGTCTACTGCAAAATAATTTGATATTTTCTTTTTCTTCAATGGGTTTTTCAGAAGTATTTACTAATAATATGTTATAATTATAGCTTTTTACTACAGATTCTATACCTCTAATAACCTCAGCAAAAAAAGGATTTGAAGAATCAGAAGTGATAACTCCAATAATTTTAGAGTGCTTAAGCCTCATACTTGAAGCTAGAGAATTATTAATATAACCTAACTCCTCTGCTTTTTCTTTTATCAATAATCTGGTCTTTTGACTCAACTTTTTGTCATTTCGTAGAGCTCGAGAGACGGTATTTATAGAAAACCCAGTTTCTTTCGAGATATCTTTCATCAACACTGTTTTCATAAGATTAATATAACACTGATTAATCCAGTTAGCAAGAAAATGAAATAGATATTTCTTTATTATGTAAGTATTTATTTAGATTAACGATAATTCTAATTAGCCTATATCATAAACTATACATATTATTAAATTTTAATATGTTTAAAATCAAACTAGTAAAATTAGTAACTATTTATTAGTTTTATGCTTAAATTTATGGGATAATAACAATGTTTGTTTTGTAATAAATATTTAAACGTCATAAAAAAAACGCCATTCAACTTAATATTAATAATATAGAGAATGGCATTTTTTTATGTTTTTATAATTCTTTTAATTTTTCATCTATTAAATCACTTAATACAGGATCAATTTTCAAATCTTTTAAATTTTTAGAATCATGATTTCTACCATGTTTCATTAAGTTTTTATAAGCTGTTACAATTAATGCTGCAGCATTATCTACGCTAACAATATCTGTATTGATAACAAAATCAAAATCATTTGAATTTGAATAAGAAGCTTTAAACTGATCTTTTAGAAAGGCTTTTCGTGATTTATCATGACGCTTAACGCTTTTGATAGCCTCTTTTTCACTGATACCAGTTTCTTTCATTTTACGTTGAACTCTAACATCAAATGGGGCTTGTGTTCTAATATTCAATACATCATTATAATCATTGAAGATTTCAAATCCTCCACGACCTACAATTACAACATCACCATGAGCACCAATAGCTTCCATAATTTTTACCATGAAATCTATAGTATCAACTCTCATTTGGTCATATCTATCCCAAAATGTTGGTACATCGTCATAAATTTCATTGAAAGAAGCAAATCCATACTCTTTCATAATACTAGCAATAAATTGTTTATGAACACATTTCATACCTAATTCTTCCGCTACTTTATTTCCTATAGCAGAACCTAAACTACCCATTTTTCGAGAAATAGTAATTACACCCATAGTATCTCCTCTAGTAGAAACTATTATGATTGCTAAAAAAGTAATCCAAAAAAATAAATTAAATAGCAATATCATATATTTTTTAACTAATCACATAAATTTAAAATTCATATAACTAGATACTTTGCATGTAACAGGTATGTGAGTGTTTACAATTAATAATTGCTTACACTATTAGTAATAGTAAATCTTCTAATATCTATTAGTATTATAGCATAATTTTATTGATTTTGTTAGGAATATAGCTCTTTTGAAAAATATTTTATTCAATAAAACTTTTTATTTTTCAAAGCTATCAATTTAAAATACGAATGAATATTCAAATGATTAAAACAATATAATAATATATTTGATAAAATCAGAATTTAAAGGATTCTAGGCTCATTGTTTATAAATATAAACAATTTGACTTATGCTATACATTGAGTTAACATAGCTCTATGAAAAAAAAAGAGAAAAACCCGGTAACTTTAAGATTACTATTATATATAATTTTTTCAGTTAGTGTACTAATTCCTGTTATATGTTTTATTGTGGTTATTCCTTCTTTTTTTAGAAATGAACTGAATACTCAACAAATGAATGATGTCGAAAGTAAATTAGTTTCCGTTTCAAATGAACTTTTAAATACTATTTTTTCACTTCAACAAATATCAATTATACCTTATTCAGATAATGAGATTTATAATATGCTAACAGGTGAAGGTGATGGTTCATTTGTTGATATTTCTCAAGAAATTCCAGTTTTTAAATATATGAAAATTCTTTACAATGATATTACAAGTATTACTATAATTGGAGAAAATAATAATATTTATTATTATCATAGGAATCAAAACAATAAAATTAATGAAAATTATGATTTTTCAAAATTTAAAAATCTTGAACCAAATCACTCTTTTTATGTGGGCTCTCATATGCAAGAGTATTTTGAGAAGAAAAACCCAAATGTTTTTTCCTTTGTAAAAGTAATGCAACATCCTTATAAAAATGAACCTCTTTACACAATAATTATTGATTCAGAAAGTTCATTCTTTAATCAAGTATTTGCATCAATGAATATGAATGAGAATACAACTTCAGTATTATTAGATGCAAATAACAATGTTATATATTCCTCTAAAGATATATCATCCAAAACTCTTGATTCATTAAAAGAAGGAAGAGACATGATTACAATTGGTGATGAAAATAATAAAGTAGTTTATCACAAAATTGAAATAGGAAATTGGACTATTGCGGTAATAGTTTCAACCGCTAGTACCGAAAAAAGAATAGGACTCATATATTTTGTTTGTTTCTTTTCATCATTAATCACTATCATATTTACATTTAGTATTTTACGAATTATTAGTATAAAATATATGCTAAGACCATTGTCTGAAATGGCACATGTAATGAAAGAAGTTGAAAAAGGAAATCTAAATATTCATTTTTCCTCAAATTCTCGAGATGAGATAAGTATGCTCGGTAGAAAGTTAAATCGAATGATTGAAGAACTTCAATTGTTAATCGACAAAGAATACAAACTAGCAATTAGTCAAAAGCAAGCAGAATATAAAGCTCTTCAAGCAAGAATAAAGCCTCACTTTTTATATAATTCACTCAATTGTATAGTTGGTCTAAATAGAATGGGAGATAGAAAAAGGCTGGAAGAAGCTATTTTAGATCTAACTGATATGATGAGATACACACTTTCTAGTAATAGTAAAAATGGTTGGTCAACGGTAGATGAAGAAGTTGAATTTATTAGACAATATATTCATCTAGAAAAATTAAGATTTGAGGATAAACTACAATTTGAAATGGAATATGATTCTAATACAAAAGATTTAAGAATCCCAAAACTTTTAATTCAACCTCTTTTAGAAAATTCAATTATTCATAATGTTGAGAAATCTTTAGATCCTGTTCTTGTAAAATTGACAATTAAATTAATTGAAAATTCCAACACCCTTATGATTATTGCTGAAGACAAAGGCATAGGTTTTGATACCACAACTAGTGAAATGGGAATAGGTCTAAGCAATGTCAGAGAAAGATTAGACTATGGATTTAGTGGGGCTCAAATGTTTGTTGATTCAATAATAGGAAAAGGAACAAATATAAAAATTTTAATTCCTATAAATGAGGTAAAAAATGAGATTATTAATAGCTGATGATGAACATTTAGCACGTTTAACATTGAGGTCAATGATAGAAGATATATACCCTGAATATAGTATAGAAGAGGTTTCAAATGGTGAGGAACTTATTACTAAATCATTATCATTTAGACCTCATATTGCTTTTGTTGATATTCAAATGCCAAAGTTTTCAGGACTACAAGCTATCTCACAATTAAAGGAAAAGTTACCACTCACACAATGGATTATTTTAACAGGCTATGCTCATTTTGATTTTGCAAAAGAAGCACTATGTTTAGGAGTAAGTGACTATCTTGTAAAGCCTCTTCGTCCAAGTAAATTAAAAGAGGCTATGCTAACAGCTTTAAGTCAATACACTAATGAATTCAATAGACGAGCAGCTCTATATGAGCAAGAGGTCAGAGATATTCTTCATGGTAGTAAAAATAATATTAATTCAGTAAACATATTTAAGCTAATTCTCATCCATTTAGAAAAATTAGATGAAAATCAAATTGGTCTTTTAATAATAAAATCTAAACAAGAGTTGGCAAAATTATATGATAACCAATGTGATTATGCACTATTAAAAGTCTCGGATAATGAATTGCTACTCGTCATTGGACTAAAGCAAGTCAAAAAAGTAAATTTTCAGATTGATAAAATATATGATATTTTAAAAAACAATCACAATTTGTTATTTTGGATTTTTGTCTCCCCCATTTTTGAAGGTAATCAAGAATTAATTAATTCAGTAAAAAACTTAAGAAAATTTGGCTACAATTGGCTTTCAGAAGAATGCTTTAAAATAAATGATATGAGGAAAAATGTAAAAGAAGTTCCCACAAAAATTATTGAAAATTTTAAGAAACTAAAAAGTACAAACTCCCATATAGAAAACAAGAAAAATATTGAAGAAATAAGAAAATCGTTAGAATTATTAATTTTAAAGGATAAGGAATTAGCAAATTCAATATACGTTAATTTGCAATATTTACTTTCAGATAATCTATCAAAGTGTAATATAGACTTTTCTAAATGTGAATTTTCAAATTTATTATCTGCTACACCTTCTCTAACACCACAGATTGCAGATGTTGTTGATTATATAGATCATCATTATAGTGAAGACATAGGAGTTAAACAAATAGCTCCCTTAGTGGGGCTTTCCCCAAATTACTTGAGTTCAAAATTCAAAGCAGAAATGAATATGCGATTTCTTGATTACTTAACACAAAAAAGAATTGAACGTGCAAGTTTTTTGATAAAAAATTCTAGTTTATTTATTCATGAAATAGCTGAAGAAGTAGGTTTTAAAGATGTTAAACATTTTTCAAGACTATTTAAAGAATATAATGGATGTTTGCCTTCGGAGTACAAATAAAGATTCAATCATAGTTTTGACTACCCATATTTATAGAAATTTTAATCTTTCGGTATTACTTTCGCTAGCGTACTATTAGTGTATCAAAACACTGTAAGCTTTACAAAAAAGGAGATTTTTATGAGAAAGAGCTTGAAGATTATGTTAGTGGGTATGTTAATTATTGGTGCTCAATCATCAATGTTATTTGCTCAAGGTGGTGCAGAAACTGCAAATAAGAAAATGACTCTAAAATTGGGATTCAGTTCACCCGAATCAAATCCTTGGTACGTATGTGCCGATGAAATGGCAAAAGAAGTTAGTGAAAAAACTGACGGCAATCTAAATATTGAATTATTCCCTTCAGAAATCTTAGGTTCTGATAAACAGATGGCTGAAATGATTAAAATGAACACTCTTGATATGCAAATTGCTCCTCAAGGTGTTGTTGCAAACTACGAACCAAAATTAGCTGCATTAGAACTTCCTTTCCTATTTGATTCAAATGAAGCTGTTGCAAAACTTCTTGATGGCCCAATGGGCGAAGAGTTGGCAAAAGATCTTCCTAAAAAAGGAATCAGAATCTTAGCTTACTGGGAAAATGGCCTAAGACAGACAACAAATAATGTTAGACCTATTGTAACTCCTTCAGATTTTAAAGGTATGAAAATCAGAACTCCAGATAACAAAATGACAATTTCTATTTTCCAAGCTTTAGGCGCAAATCCTGCTCCACTAGCTTACAGTGAATTATATATGGCATTGTCTCAAGGTGTATTTGATGGTCAAGAAAATCCAGTTGTAAACATTCATGCTTCAAAATTAAATGAAGTTCAAAAATACATAAGTTTTACAAATCATAAATATGAAGGTAAGCCTTTTATTATTAGTGAAGCAACATGGAAAAAATTATCACCAGAATATCAACAAATTCTAAAAGAAGCTGCACAAAAATATGCAGTTAAGAACCGTGCAATGTTTGCAGAACAAGATAAGGAATTAAGAGCAGATCTTGAAGCTAAAGGTATGAAATTAAATACTCCTGATTTAGCTCCATTTAGAGAAGCTACTGCATCTGTATATGATGAGTGGAAATCAACTCTTGGTGAAGACTTAGTTAATAGAGTAGTAAAAGCAGCTCAAGCTAACTAAATTAAGATTGATAATTTGCTACAGAATACTTTTTATAGTTTCTGTAGCATTATTTGAGGAATGGACAATGAAAAAAATTATAATTTCGCTCAGCGATTTTTTATACAAGTTATTTAAAGGATTAGACATCCTTTTATTGCTTATTTTAGCAGTATTAACGTTTTCTGGAGTAATTTCACGATATGTTTTCAATAGCCCAATAGTATGGCTTTATGAATTAACACTTGTGCTTTTTTCATGGATTGTTTTTGGAGGCATTTCAATTGCTTTTAAAACTGGTGAAAATATTAGAGTAGATTTATTTAGTGATGATCGAAAAAAACTTAAATTTATTTTTGGGGTTATTGGAAACATATTTACAATTATCTTCCTTATAGTCGTAGTTAAAAATGGAATTACAATTATTACAACAACTTGGGCACAACAATATAATACCATAAATCTTTCAACAGCCTGGTTTTATATTCCTTTCCCTCTTTGTGCACTAGTTTCAATAATCCATTTAATTTCAGGTCTTTTTGAAGGTCGAAATCCACTTTTGAATACTGTTATAGATGGAGGTGAAATACTATGATTGGATTTGCACTATTAATATTATTTATTGTTTTCTTATTTGCGGGAATCCCAATTGCTGTTGCCATGGGCTTCTCTTCAATGATGGTTTGTGTTCTTTTTAATGCTTATCCAACTCTTTCGATTGTTCACAAAATAGTTGCAGGTGTTGATAGTTATGTTCTTATTTCTATTCCATTTTTCATTCTAGCTGGTGAAATAATGAATACTGGAGGAATAACAAATCGTATATTTAACTTTGCAAATTTAATCGTTGGACGAATTCCTGGTGGAATGGGACACACAAATGTATTTGCTAGTATTATCTTTTCTGGAATGTCTGGTTCAGCTGTAGCTGATACAGGGGGACTTGGAATGATTGAAATGAAAGCTATGACTGACAAAGGTTATGATAAAGAGTTTTCTGCTGCAGTTACATGTACATCTGCTACAATTGGACCAATAATTCCTCCAAGCATTCCTCTTGTTGTTTTTGGAGCAATGGCTGAGGTTTCAATCGGATCTTTATTTATGGCAGGCATTATTCCAGGTATCTTAATGGGATTATCTCTAATGGCAATGATATATTTTATTTCAGTTAAAAGAAAATATCCAACAAGAGATAAAATAGAGGTAAAAGAAGGACTTAATATAGCGAGAAAGGCCATTTTACCTATGCTTTCTCCAATTATTATTGTGGGTGGAATTCTAACAGGTATTATAACTCCAACTGAGGCTGCAATTGTAGCAACTGTATATGCATTTATTTTATCATCAGCCTATGGAGAAATGAGTTATAAGGAATTAAAGAGAATTCTTTATAACACCATTGTTAATAGTTCTACTATTATATTTATCATTGGTGCTGCAACTTCTTTCTCTTGGATATTAACTGTAGAAGGTATTCCTCAATTAGTAACTCAGTTTATTTTATCAGTAACAAGTAATAAATATATTATTCTAATTTTACTCAATGTAATTCTATTGGTAATGGGTATGTTTATGGAAGGTCTATCAATTCTTACAATCATAGTTCCATTCTTAATACCTCTTATTAGAGCAGTTGAAATGGACCCTGTTCATATGGGAATAATGGTTGTTCTTAATGTTATGATTGGCTTATCAACACCACCAGTTGGGATGTCACTATTTGTAATTAATAAAATAGCAAGAGTTAATATGAATAAACTATTTAAAGAAGTAATACCACTAATCATTCCTCTTTTCATTGTACTAATGCTCGTTACCTTTATACCTGAGATTTCAATGACATTGCCTAACCTTATATTTAAATAATCCTAATTCGGCCTCCCCTAATTTTAGTTGTTTCCCAAATTCTAGTTGTTTGTTGGGGAGGCATGAATTAGTTAATTATAACAATAAAAAGGCTAAATACTTTTTTAAAGTTTAAAACCTTGTTAACTCTTATACCAATTTCATTTGATAAAAGATTAACAAGGTTTTATTCTATAATTACTAAAGCAGTTTTACAAAAAGTTTAATATTAATTATCTTTTTTCTTTAACAACTCATAATAATCAAATCCACAATAACTAAGGTATGATTTCATATCATTAAAAGTATCTTCATATGTAGTTTCGGAAAAGGCTTCAACATATGTTGTTATTTGAGGTTGTGTATTAGAACCTCTAATTAACCAAAATCCATCAGAACACTCAACTCTTACACCATCGATTGCAATAAAGTCTCTATTATCATCTTTTAATTTAATATTTAATTTTTGAATTAAGCTCTCTCTATCTTGAGAGTTCATAACTAATCTTATTTCACCTTTACTAAAGATTGAAGGTATCATATCTAGATGATTATCAAGTGAAGTTTTATCTTTGTTATATAAAATATCTAAGAGTTTAAAGGCTGCATAGGTTCCATCATCTTCAAAATTATTTGCTTCATAAAAAATATGTCCACTAGTTTCTCCAGCTAGACCAATATTCTCTTCTATGGCTTTTTCCTGTTGAAAAGTATGACCTACTTTCCACATAACAGGGATTCCTCCATAGTTAGATATTTCACTATATAGTACTTTGCTAGCTTTAACTTCACTCATAATCTTACTACCCGGATAATCATTTAAATAATCCTTCGCTAATATAAGTAATAACTGTTCTCCAGTTACAAATTTACCGTTTTTAGTTATACAACCAAGTCTATCACCATCACCATCAAAGGCTATGCCCAAATCAGCCCTGTATTTTATTACAGCCTCTTTTAGGTCACTCATATTCTCTTCTTTACAAGGGTCAGGTTCATGGTTTGGAAAACTACCATCAACCTCTCCACAAATTATAGTATGAGTACCAGGTAGATGTTTTATTAAAGATTCTAGCATAAATAGGGATGCTCCATTTCCTGCGTCCCAAACAATATTACTATCACTAAGTGATTCTAAATTTATTAAAGGCAATAGATGATTAATATAATCTTCTCTAATATCATATTTTGTTATAGATCCCTCACTATAAAAGGCTTCATATTTATCATTTTGGCAGATATCATCAATTTCTTTTACATATTTAGAGGAGAAAACTTCATCCTTAATTACAAATTTACATCCATTGTATTTACTTGGATTATGACTTGCACTTACCATGCAAGAACCACCTGTATTAAGTAGTCGATGAGAATAATAGAGAGCCGGCGTTGATACAAAACCAATATCAATTACATCAATATTGCATTCTAATAAGCCTTTAATAAGGGCTTCTGCTAATGTGGGAGAAGATAATCTACCATCTCTACCTACGCTGCAAACTTTTAAATTTTTCTTCTTTAAGATTGTAGCAAATGCCTTTCCTATGTAATAAAAATCTTCTTCATTTAGCTCTTTATTATAAACACCTCTAATATCACAGGCTTTTAAGATACTCTTATTTAATTTATGTTTCATTATTTTTCCTTTGTATGGGAATAGCTATGCTAAAGGTTGATCCTTCATTGATAGTACTATCAACCTCGATTTTTCCACCTAGCTTACTTACCATTTCTTTTGCGATAGCTAAACCTAAACCACTTCCTGCTATCTCACTATTTCTTGATTTTTCAACTCTATAAAATCTATTAAAAATATACGCCAAATCTTCTTTTGGAATTCCATATCCTCTATCAGTTATTTTTATATTATAAATACCATCATCAACACTTTGATTTATACTTATCTTTGAATCTACTGGTGAATATTTAATGGCATTATCAACAAGGTTATTTAATACTTGTAAAAAGAACAAAGGCTTATTATTTATGATTACATCCTCATCACTTGTTACATTAGTTACGATAATAATATTTTTATTTTTCGCCCTATTTCTAAATGAATTAAGGCTTTTTGAAACTAAAGTAAATGGATTAAAGTTTTCACTCTCTCCAAAACCTCTATTCTCTATTAATCTTGAAATATCTAATAATTCGGTAATCAAATATGATAATTTTTTACTTTCTTTGTAGATACTATTTAAACAACTTTTTCTGAGTTCATCATTTAATATATCCTCATCATTTATTAAGGTTTGTGTATATCCACTAATAACAGCTAAAGGAGTTTTTAATTCATGCGATACATTTGAGACAAATTCTCTTTGAACAGTTTCGAGTTCTCTGAGCGTAGTAACATCACGAATCATAAAGACAACACCTAAATAATCATGAGGACTATATTTATTAAAAAAAGCTCTTCCTTCAATTTCAACAGTTTTCTCATCATCAATTTTTATATCAAAGATTATATTTTCTCTATTTTCAGCTATTTCAGATGCAAAATTGAGCAATTTCCTAAAATACTTATTGTTTGATGGATCACTTAGAAAAACTTGATTTCTCTTGATTCCTAATAAAGATTCAACTTTATTATTCATTAATAAAACATCACCTTTTGAATCAAAGGTTAATACACCTGTATTAATATTTGATAAAAATGAATTGATTAATGATAATCGACGATTATTATGATCTATTAAGCTATTATAATTATCAATCAAATTGTTAAATTCATTTACAATACTATTTATTGTTGAATCATTTGTATCTATTTTGATTTTTTCTTTAGCAGTTGGAGCGACTTTACTAGTATAATTTGCAAGTTTCTTGAGAGGTTTTTTATATTGTCTCTTAATACTAATTACAAGCAAGTATATAAAGAGTGCAGATAATACTATTGAAATAATAATACTATTTATAAGTTTTACTTTGTATAGTCCAAAATTTTGAACCTGATATGTACATCTAATAATAAAATTATCATTAAAAAGATTTACTCTCTTAGAATAAATAAATTCTAGCGGTAATTCTCTATTCTCTTGTTTAAATGCAGTTGCAACGCCATCTTTTTTTGCTTCAAATACATCAGAACTAAAAAAAGATGTTTTATCAACGCTATTAGATTGAATTAACTCATATGAATAATCAATAACTTCAACTTTGAAGGTGGAATATTCACTGATAAAATCAAAACTATTATTTCTTTGAGAGGTTTCTACTATTCTTGAAATATCATCTTCAGCTCTAGATTCTAATTGAGAAATAACAAATTGCATTGAGGCATAATAATTAATTAGATTGAAGAATATTATTCCTAATCCAACTATCAGTATTACTATATATTTAAGCCTTTTCTTTGCAGACATACCCTATTCCACGTATTGTTTCAATTGAACATGTACAATTTTCAGAATCAATGAGTTTTTTTCTTAAATTCCTTATGTGAACATCTAATACTCTTTTGCTTCCAACACTAGAATTTTCGAATAAGAAATTAACGAGTTCATCTTTCTCAACTATAGTATTTCTACTCATCAACAATTGTAAAATTTTAAACTCAGTAAGAGTTAGATCTAATTTTTTATTATCAACTCTAACTTGAAAAGTATTTATATCTAGAACAAGATTTCCAACACTATAAATAGGACTAGTTGAGGAGACTATTTCGACTTGTTTTATTGTAGTCTCTACTCTCATTAAAAGTTCTTTTAAGTTAAATGGTTTTGTTAAATAATCAACTGCACCAGCACTTAGCCCATCAATTTTGTCAGATATTTGATCTTTTGCACTTACCATTATAACAGGAATAGCTCTTGTACTAACTTGATGCTTTAAAATGCTACAAACTTCAATACCATCCATATTTGGCATCATGATATCCAATAGAATTAAGTCAGGAATCTCTTTTTTTGCAATCTCAAGAGCACTTTGACCATTATTTGCTTCAAAAACTTTATAACCATGTATCCTTAAATTTAAGGATAACATATTCAATATTTCTTTTTCATCATCAACAATCAAAATTCTCTTTTCTGACATTTTATTCCCTTGTAAGTAAAATTAATTAGTTTCAACAATTTACTATGTTACTCCAATCAATTCAATTAGAGTAACACAATATATTAAAAACTAACTAAGTGTACCATTACCCAGTTGCGCTTCACTTTGAGCATCAAATAGGATATAGTTTTTACCTTTGAATGAAATTTTAACTTTTTCACCCATTTTAAAATCAACATCACCAAATACAACACTTGTTAATATGGTCTCATTAATTTTAACTTTAACGATGGTTTCCATTCCGGATGGAAGAGCGGAATATACTTCTGCCTCAAAATCACCATCATCTGAAATTAAAATATCCTCAGGTCTAATACCTAATAATAGTTCAGAATCATCTGAGATTGAAATATTATTAGTTGTAGGACTAAATAGAATTGATAAATCAGGACTTGTTAATTTAATCTCATCAAGATTAATTTGCTTACCTATCATTTTAATAATATTAATATTAGGGTTACCAACAAAATCAGCTACAAAGAAATTCTTTGGAGATCTATATACAGTTAGAGGTGGTTCATATTGTTGTAATAAACCCTCTTTAAGTAAACAAATTCTTGTTGATAAAGTCATAGCTTCTAATTGATCATGTGTTACATAAACAAAAGTTGAACCTGTTTCAACGTGTAAACGTTTTAACTCTGTTCTCATTTCCATTCTTAACTTAGCATCTAGATTACTCAATGGTTCATCCATAAATAAGATTTGTGGACCTGTTGAAAGTGTTCTTGCAATAGCAACACGCTGTTGTTGTCCACCTGATAATTCTGATGGATATCTTTCTAGATATTCAGTTATCTTCAACATTTCAGTTAGTTCTTTTACACGAGCTTCAATCTTTGATTTTTCCCATTTCATATTCTCGAGTCCAAATGAAATATTTTTATATACAGTCATATGAGGCCAAAGAGCATAGTTTTGGAATAAGAAACCTACATTTCTTTTATCTGGTGAGATATCAATTCCATCCTCAGAGGAAAATACTACTTTACCATCGATTGTGATTTCACCCTCAGTTGGAGTTTCTAAACCTGCAATCATTCTTAATGTTGTAGTTTTACCACAACCAGATGGTCCTAGAAGAGATACAAACTCTCCATCATTAATAGTCATACTGAGATTATCTACAGCAACGGCTTTACCAAAGCGTTTTGTTACATTTTTTAATATAATATCTGGCATCTAGTTTCCTCCAATACCTTTATCAATAGAAGCACCTGTAATTTTATTAATTACTAAATTGCTTAATACTACGAATAGTACAATCATTAAGTTGATTGCATTTGCATATTGATTCCAACCTTTTTCGTTGTATTGGAATAATAATGTTGTTAAAATCTTTGTCGATGGAGTTACTAATAGGATAAATAATGATAACTCTCTCATACATGAAATAAATGGTAATAAATAACCTGAAATGAAACTTGATTTTTGAATAGGAATGATAACTCTTAACATTCTCTTTCCCCAACCAATTCCCTGAATTGTTGCAGCTTCTTCAATTTCACCACTTAATTGATGCATTGCACCAATACTTGCTCTAGAAGCAAAAGGTAAATATTTAACAGCACCAACTATTACAAGCATTGTAAATGTACCATATAGAGGTGGAATAAAACCACGTCTTGTTGCAAACATAGATAAGTAGATTGCACCGAAGGCCATACTAGGCATTAGGTATGGGAAGAAAGCTAAGTTATTAACTAAGCTTGCAAGTTTAGATCCTCTAGCCTTAGCTATTGCATATCCTGCTAGAATACCAACTGTTCCTGATACAAATGCTACTATAACAGATAGTCTAATACTATTCCAAAGACCACTTAAGATTGATGGGTTTCGTAATATACCAGGTTCACCATTAGCAATATCAACACTACCTTGTCCAATCCAGAATACAGAGGAGAAGTTTGATAGTGAATAATTACCAGGTTCCATAATAAATGATTCAATTGCAAATGAAATTAATGGAACAATACAAATTATTAATATTAATGCTAATACTAATACAGATATAAAGCTTCTACCACGTCTTAATTTAATAAGGGAGATATTTGAGCTTTTACCAGTAATTGTTGTATAAGTTTTTCTTGTACCAATAATCTTTTGGTTTACAGCTAGAATTAAAACTCCAATTGCAATCATGATTAGGGCCATAATATAGCCATAACCTGGATTTAAACCATTGATAGTTCTATACATCTGAGTTGTTAAAACTTGATATCTTACAGGAGTTCCTAAGAATGCAGGTACTGCAAAAGCACTCATTGCACTTGAGAATACTAATAAGAATGTAGATAGAAGAGCAGGGAGTACGATTGGCATTGTAATCTTTGTCATAATTGTAAATCTGCTTGCCTTCATTAAGAGAGCAGCTTCCTCTAAGTTGGCATCCATATTTTTAAGAATACCACCGATTAGAATGTAGGCAAACGGAGCATAGTGGAATCCAAGTACCATGATTATTGGGAATTGCCCATATGCAAACCAGTCTGCTGTAGGAATTCCTGTTAATACAGTAAATAAACCAGGAGTACCTCCTACTAGTGAGTTCTTAAAGAAGTTTAACCATGCCATAGCTAGTGTCCATGATGGCATAATATATGGGAAAATAAATAATGTAGATGCTAAGTTTTTATACTTCATATCTGTTCTAGTAATTAACCAAGCAAATAGGCCACCAATTAAAATAGCAACTAAACAAGTACCTAGTGCTACGACAATTGTATTCCACAATGGTTGATAAAATACCTTATCACTAATACTTGAAAATAGTACTTTTTGCCAATGATATAATGTAAAGTCTCCAACTTTTGCTCCATGTATTCTCATAAGTTCAGATTGGTGAACTTTAAAAGTATCGCCTATGATTGAGAATAGAGGAATAACAGTTAAATAAATTAATACAACAGAAAGAATTGTTAAAATAACATTATGAGGTTTTTTAAAGTATATCCTCAATCTGTTTGTGTAAGTCATATTATTATCCTTTTAAATTTTGAAATAAGGGGCCTTTGTAGACCCCTAGAAATAATGTTAATTAAACAGTTTTTTAATATAGATATTCGTTTAAGAATTCTTCTACATCAGCTCTGTTTTCAAAACAGTAAGCAGCATCTTCAGATACTAAGATGTTTTCCCAGAAGCTAACAGGGAAGTCATTTTCATGAATTGCAATATTTGGGTTTGAAGAATAAGTTCCAATGTCAGATGACCATGGAGTGAAACCTTCATCAGTTAATAAGAACTCAATAAATAGTTTAGCAGCTGCTGGATTTTGTGCATTTGAACACATTAGAGCATATAGAGGATAGTAGAAGCCACAGAATGGTTCAACATCATACATAGCTTGAAGTGCTAGGTTTTTACTTTCTACATAACGAAGTTTATTGTAAACAAATAGACCTGCATTTTCTGTTTTATCTTGACCTTTAATACCTACACTTTCAGCTGTTTTAGTGTCTGAAGTTGTAACAATTAAGTCATTTTCATATAAAGCTTTAATCCATTCATAACCTGCATTAGGTGTTGTTAAAACAATGTCTTTACCAAAATAATCTTTATAAGCTGTAGCAATTTCAGCAGCAATTTCTGGTTTTGTGATTGTTGTTAAGAAGTTTGAGTTAACACTTTCTTGGAATGGGTGTTTAAACTGGAATTTACCTTTCCATGCATCAGTTGTTAATGCCCAGATATTATCAAATGGTTCAACTGTTGAATTTTCATTATTAAAGATAAATAGCTTGTTAATAATACAGAAAGCTAGTGGATCTTGATACTGAGATGGAATAACACTTTTCATTGATTCAGGAACATAAGAATATAAATAACCTAGATTAATTAATTCACCCTTTACTCTACCACCATCTTGAGCAATAACAAAGTCAGCGCCTTTAGCACCAATTGAGTTTTCTTTTGAAACCTTTTCAATTAATTCATAGTCTTTAAGGTTTGTTGATTCTACTTCGATACCATATTTAGCTGTAAATAGTTCACCAGCTTTAGCAATACGACTTGTAGCTGAATAAACAACAACTTTACCTTCTTTTTTTGCAGCAGCAACTAATTCATCATGAGTCATTGGTGTTTCTACAACAGCCTTTGTTGCAACAGGCTCTGAACTAGCTTCCTTACTACCACTCGCAAATAGAGGTGAACCCACTAAAGCAACTAGCATTGACATTGCAAATAGAGTTTTAAATTTTTTCAACATAATTTTCTCCTAATTAAGTAAATATTAATGTTAAGATAAATTAAGTTAATTTTTCTTAACATTAATATAATCAACGCGTTTTTCTCATATGTCAAGAAATATTTGCAATAACTTAGGAATTAGTTAAAAACTGATGTATATAGATTTATAATAACTCTATTTGATATTTTCTAAATCTACTAGATAATTTAAAAATTTATCATTTACTGGTGGAGAAATTTCAAATTCCACATTCGTAATGGGAGCTAATTTATGTTTTTTCTCATACCATTTTTTTCCCTCATTAAAATTCCTTATATCAGAAACTTTACCAATATAATGGAATTTTCTATCATTATTGTTCTTCCATTTTCTGACAAATAAGTAAATAGATGTATTATTTTTCTTGAAGTTTAAAATTTCCTGAGATCTCTTTGAATTAATACCTTCATTAATAGTACTTTGCCACTTAAAAATTTTATTACTAACAAATGCATCTTCAAAATCTAAATTTTGTTGTTTTGCTTGTTTATCCTTATACAATGTAACAAATATTGGATAGGCATTTACTTCTTCAACATATATATAGCCCATACTTGTACTACTCATATCCTTTTTAGCTCCAATAATATTGAATATCTCATCTCGTCTATATGTTTTATATAATTCAAAACCATCAATTACATTTTCTCTATTTATTTGACCATTGTAAGTAAAGGCGAGATTCAATAAATCAACAATTTCATTATAATACGTTTGATTTTCTAACATTTTTTCAAATTCATATGAAATTTTAACTATATTACTCTCATAATCACAATAGCTTATATTACCAAAAAGATGAGGATCATTTCCTCTATAAAATTGATTTCTAAATATTCTTATTGTTGTTTTTTCGGATGGGCTTAATTTAGATTCTTCTAATACAAAACTTCTTTTAATTAACAAATCTCTAAGAAAAACTAAATCAAACTTTTTAACTCCATTTGCGATATATTTTGATAATCCATATAAACTTGCTTTGTACTTTGTACCATCTTTAAAATCAATTATATCATCTTCGACCTTTACTTTAAAATTCCAATAAGATTTATGACCATCTATAAATAATAGAGGGCTGATTGCATTATTATTAATAAAGTCCATTAACTTTGGAATTCGCCCAACCATCTTTTTCATTGAAAAATATTCATCTTGCAAGAATTTATTTTTGTAATTTTTATCGATTGCATTAAATATTCTCTTCCTAGAAATGGTGTCAAAGTTAATTGAAGAATCTCCATAAATCATCGTTTCAGGATTTATTAATTTTTCGCGTAATTCTGATTTTAAATAGGTTTTACTACCTGATAAGGCAGCTGGTATTAAAAAGTTATTATCATAATTACCGATAAAATCTAATACTGTTAAATATTCTTTATTCTTATGTTTTCTAAGCCCTCTTCCTAATTGTTGAATAAAAACAATTGAGGATTTTGTAGGTCTTAACATAACCACTAAATTAACGGGAGGAATATCAACACCTTCATTAAATATATCGTAGGTAAATATAAGCTCATATAAACCTTCATTTAACCCAGTAATTGCTTCATCTCTTTCTTTTGTAGTATTAGTACCAGATAACCAAATGGTCCTATATCCATATTTAGGGTTAGCTAATTTAGTTGACAAAGCTTTTGCTTCAGAGAGATCTCTACAAAAAACTAGACCTTTAATTTCTTTACGATACATTGTGTAAAATTTTATATTTTGTACAATATAATCTACCCTATCATCAGAAGTTAACTGAGCAAATTTTGATTTATCAGTTATATCCTCACCATCAATCTTTAATTCTGCAATACCATAATAGTGGAAAGGTACTAATAAATCGGCTTCAAGTGCATCATTTAGATTAATATCTGATGCTAGGTTATAATCAAACTTTTTGAAGATATCTATGTTATCCATTCGATTTGGAGTTGCAGTTAAACCTAAGAGAAACTTAGGCTTAAAATAGTTCATTATTTCACCATACCAGTTATTAGCCCCAGTATGATGAGCTTCATCGATTATTATATAATCAAATTCTTCTCTATCAAATGATTTGTAAATAGACTCATTATTAAGAGTTTGAATAGTTGCAAATATATACTTTTCATTCGTGCTTTTGTCTACACCAGAAAGCATTCCAAAATCTTTTTCTTCACCATTTAAGATTTTTCTAAAAACCTCTAAAGATGTTTGTGCAACATTTGCTCGGTGGACAACAAACAATAGTTTTTTGGGATTAAAACTTTTAACATCAAGTGCTGCTAAAATAGTTTTTCCTGTACCGGTTGCAGCAACTACTAAAGCCTTATCTTGCTTTGAGATTGTTCTGAGATTCTCTAATTGTAAAAGAGTTTCTCTCTGCATTTTGTTTGGTTCTATCTCTCCATCAAGATTGTTTTCCTTTTTATTAAGCCTGACAGGATTTAAAAAACGACTCAATCCTTTATTATGATTAAACCATTTTTCATAATCATCAATTATTTCTGCTACAGGTTTTGCGACACTCCAAACATCATTAAATCTAGATTCTAATATATTTAAAATTTGGCCATTCTCTAATGATGATAATTTCATATTCCATTCTGTAGTTGTTGCTAATGCAGCTTGAGTTAGATTTGCAGAACCAATAATTATTGTTGACATTTCCTCATGCTCAAACACATACCCTTTTGCATGAAAGTCATCATCAATTAAACGTACTTCAGTATTTTTAAAAGTATCTAATACTCTTAAAGGTTCAGGTTGAGTAAAACCTAGATAACTACCTGTAAGAATTTTACCTTTAATACCTTTTTTATCAAGTTCTTTTAACGTATTTAAAAGAGGAGCTATTCCTCCTGATGTTACAAAAGCAACCGAGAACATATATGATTTACAATGATTTAATTCATCAAGAAATGTTGTTATTATTTTCTCGTTGGGAAAAACATTCTTATTATTTACAATAATATTTGGTCTATATTCTATCAATGATTCAGCAGAAGCATCTACAAATCCAGTGTTTAGTGAATCGAGTATTTCTTTTTCTTTCATATATTACATCCCTAACCAATTAAACTTTTTCCAGCATAGCAGCATAATTTAATTTTCGCTAGTTAAAATAATTATTTTACGGTTTGTATATCTTTATTTTGTCTTTAAATTGTTTTCATATTGAATAAAAAAAATGCAAAAATTCTCAATATATTACCCGATTTGACTTATAATTTACATAAAAAGCACTTAATATTTTATTAGTATGTGATAAAACTATTATTCATTATTTCATATTATGGTAAAAATCTACTTGCTTTTATAATTATTTTTACTATAATAATAAGTAATGGCTCCTATTATGATTTGTTCAAAAGAGTTAGAAGCTAAATAAAAAAATAAGAGGATAAAATGAAGAATTTTATTTATGATGCTCCAACTAAAGTGATTTTTGGAGAAAACACAGAATTACAAGTAGGTAAAGAATTAAAGAGTAGAGGAGCTAAAATAGTACTTCTTCACTATGGCTCAGAAAGAATGGTTAAAAACAATACTTTGGCTCCAATTGTTAAATGCATTGAAGATGAAGGAATTAAAGTAGTTATGTTAGGTGGTGTTAAACCTAATCCAAGACTTTCTCTAGTAAATGAAGGTATTGCTTTAGCTAAAGAAAACAATGTTGATTTTATTCTAGCAGTCGGTGGTGGTAGTGTAATTGATTCTGCTAAAGCTATCGGTGCTGGTCTATACAATGGTGGCGATGTTTGGGATTTCTTCACAGGTGAAAGAATTCCAACAGGTTGTACACCTCTTGGTTGTATTTTAACATTTGCTGCTACAGGTAGTGAAATGGGTCATGGAACTGTTATCAACAATGAAAAAACAGGTCAAAAAACTCCTATTAAGAATTGTCCTTATACAGTTTGTTCATTTGCAATCGAAGATCCTCTATTAACAGTAACTCTTCCAAAATATCAAACTGCAAGTGGTAGTTTTGATATAATCATGCACACATTAGAACGTTATTTCTTTAATGGTGAGAGAACTATGTTAACAGATTCAATTGCAGAAGGTTTATTAAAAACTGTTTGTGCAAATACTCTTATTGCTCTTGAAAATCCTTCAGATATTAATGCTCGTGGTGAATTAATGTGGGCTTCAAGCCTTAGCCATAATGGTCTAACAGAATGTGGTAATGGTAGTCATGGAGATTGGGCTTGTCATAACCTATCTCATGAACTTAGTGCTAAATTTGATAGCGCTCATGGTGCTGCTATTGCATCTCTTTGGGGATCTTGGGCTAAATATGTTTACAAAATTAACCCAGCTGCATTTGCAAAGTTAGGAAAAAATGTTTTTGATGTAAAAGCAACTGGTGATGTAGAAAAAGATGCTGTTGCAGGTATCGAAGCTGTAGTAGCATTCATTAAGAAAATGGGTCTTCCTACAAACATCTATGATTTAACTGGTAAAACATTATCTGATAGTGACATGGAAGCTCTTGCTGATGGTGCATCATTAAAGGGTACAAAAACTTTTGGTGCAATTAAAAATCTTTCAAGAGAAGATATGGTTGAAATTTATAAAGCTGCTAGAAAATAGTTAGTTCTAAATTTTTAATTAATAGCTATCAATTTATTTTGGTAGCTATTTTTTATACTCTTTTTTAGAAGATAATTATTGATACATTCGTATTTTCTTTATTAGGAAGCAATATAATAAAGAGATTTCTTGATTTTAAAATATATGCATTTTATTGCTAATTCATTTAAGAGATAAAACAAATAATAAATTCATGTTTTATTATTTTCTACACTGTGGTAAAGTTAATATATGGATAGATTATTCTGTTCATTGTAGAGCAACTTATTTTTTTTAACGAATATTCAAAAAATAAATTTTATACAAGTTGTGATATAAAAAAACTAAAAGGAACTAAAATCCGAGGGGAAATATAGTGATTAATTATTTTGAAGAAGGACAACTCGTAAAAACAAAAATTATCGCAATTTACGGTGATACCATTTTTCTAGATTTAAATATGAAAAGTGAAGGACTAATAGAAAGTAGTGAGTTTATGGGCTCTGATGGTAAATTAACTGTTAAAGTTGGTGATACTATAAGTGCATATTTCATTTCATCCGATCATGGAGAAATGCATTTCACAACTAAAATTAGTGGGGATAGCGCTAATACAGCAATACTACAGAGAGCTTTTGAAACTAAAATTCCAGTTGAGGGAACTGTTGATAAAGAAATCAAAGGTGGATTTGAAATTAAAATCGGCGATAGCCGTGCTTTCTGCCCATACTCTCAAATGGGATACCACCAAAGAGAAGAACCTTCATACTTTGTAGGAAGAACTCTTACATTCCTAATTCAAGAATTTAATAGGGAACAACACAATATTATTGTTTCTAACAGAGCTCATTGTGAAGCTCAAGAAAAAGTAAAAGTTGAAAAACTTAAAAAAGAATTAAAAGTTGGAATGGTTGTAAAAGGAAATGTAGTAAAAATACAATCTTTTGGAGCCTTTGTGGAGATAGAAGGAATTCAAGCTTTACTCCCTATTTCAGAAATTAAAGTTGGAAGAGTTGAGAATATTGAAGAAGAGCTAGAAATTGGTCAAGAAGTAGAAGGTAAAATACTAAGCATGGACTTAGACCATAAACGAATGTCTATAAGTAGCAAAGCCCTTCAAAATGATCCTTGGGATACCATTTCAGAGCGTTATAAAGTTGGTGACAAAATAGAAGGAACTATTTCTAAGATTGCAAGTTTTGGTTTATTTGTTAATTTAGAACCAGGAATTGATGGCTTAGTATTTATTTCAAAACTCCCAGATACAGGTAGAAATACAAATCTAAATAGCCTGTATAAAACTGGTACTAAGATGTCAGTTTCAATTGATGAAGTTGATGTTGAGGGTCACAAAATTGCTTTAAGCCCAACAAAATCAAATGAAGAAGAAGAAAATATTAAAATGTATTTATCTGAACAAGATGATGATAATAGTGATACCTATAATCCTTTCGCAGCATTCTTAAAAAAGAAAAAATAATTTTATAAAGGGTCTACCAAAAATTAACTATCCTAAAAGTTAGGATAGTTAATTTTATTTATACAATTTAGTAATTATTTAAGACCTATTAGAACTGCTCTTATAGGAGATGCTTCAGCACCTGGTATTAATATAGGAAGTGCGGAGAGAAAATATTCACCCTCTTCTATATCAGCAAGTCGTAAGCCTTCAATTATATGAATACCTTTATTCATAAGTTCAAGATGTGAACCATGGTCACTTTGACTTCTCTCTATTCCTAAGCCATCTGTTGCTACGCCGGCTATATTAAGCTCTGCAAGGTATTTTGCACCAGTTCTGTCGAGAAAAATAAATTCATTCTCCAAAATATCTTCTGTAGAATTCTTTGTTTTTAATAGTATAAAACTACCTTCTTCAATATTTTTATCAACAAGATCTTCTTTACTTATTGAGGAATTACAATCGCTTAAATCAATAACACGACATTTTGTAAGTAAATCCTTTATATTTAAAGATTCAACTGTAGATCCACCTTCAATCATGTGAAGTTTACTATCAATGTGAGATCCAGTGTGCAAATTCATTTTAAGAATACTCTCATATGTTGAACCTGTTTTAAACGTAGTTTGTGGTGTTAGTGAAGGACGTTTTTCTTCCTTACCCTTATATACTGGCATATCTTGTGTAATAGGCATTGAAATATCATATACCTTCGTTAAATCTAAATTCATAATTTTCCCCTTATTTATAATTATATATTAATCTTTTATCCACTTTCGACCATCTTTTTCTATAAGATCAAAAGCCTTCTGAGGTCCCATACTACCTGCTTTATAATTAGGTAAGTTCATTTTTATATGTTCTCTGTAGTTAATGATACAATCAGCTATGTACCAAGCTGATTCTACTTCATCCCATCTAGAGAAAAGAGATGCATCACCACGTAAGATATCATATATAAGTCTTTCATAGGCTTCAGGTGTATTACCTTGATTTGGAATGAAAGCACTTGTATCCATTTTTGCAGGAACAATATCATTATGAGGTGTAAAATCCTTTGTATTAAATTGGAAGAATACACCAACATTTGGTTGGATATGTAATATTAATATATTTGGTTGTTTAACACGATTCTCTTTATAATACAAAGTATTTTCAAGGTCTTTAAATTGTATAATAATTTCACCAGAAGAAGTTCCCATTCTTTTACCAGTTCGAATATAAAAAGGAACACCTGCCCATCTAAAGTTATTAATATGCATTTTGAGTGCTACAAAAGTTTCAATATCTGAATAAGGATCTACATTTTCTTCATCTCTATAAGCACAAACCTTCTCACCTTTTATTGTTCCCGCATCATACTGACCAAATATAACATTGTTCTTTAAAAAATCATCATCAATATCTTCGATAGACTGAAGAACTTTCTGTTTTTCATTTCTAATAGAGTCCATATTCAAATTTGCTGGTGGTTCCATAGCAACAAGACTCAATATTTGCATAATATGGTTTTGGAACATATCTCGCATAGCACCAGATTGTTCATAATAATTTGCTCTTAAACCTACCCCTAATTCTTCTGTTAGTGATATCTGAACATGATCGATGTGTTTATTATCCCATATTGATTCAAATACTGAATTACTAAATCTCAATACCATAATATTTTGAATCATATCTTTACCAAGGTAATGATCAATTCTATAAATATTTTTCTCAGGGAATACCTTAAGAATGCTATCGTTCAATTTAGTAGCTGTTTTAAGGTCTTTTCCAAAAGGTTTTTCAATGACACATCTGCAATAGCCACGACAATCTTCACTAAGTTTACCTCGTTGAATACCATCTACAATTGTTTCAAAATACATTGGAGATACTGCTAAATAAAATACACGGTTACCACCTGTACAATGAGTTTTTTCAACCGATTGAACAAATGTTTCTAAAGTTCCATAACTATCTAAATTATTAAAATCAAATTTATAATAAATAATCATAGATGATAACTTTTCCCAAATTTTTGGATCCACACGATTTCGAGAATGCTTAATTATAGCTGCGTGAATTTCTTCACGATATTCTTCACTTGTTTTATCTTTTCTACCAAGAGCAATAATAGCAAAGCTTTTTGGTAATAAATCATCACTTACTAAATTATAGAATGCACTCATAAGTTTTCTACGAGTTAAGTCTCCCGTAGCACCAAAAATTATAAATACGGATGATAGTTTATCGGGTATACACCCTGATTCTGGATTCATTTTTTACCTCTTATTATTCTACTCAGTTAAGACTATTTCTAGCCTATTAAGAGTAGATGACATCTTCAAATCAAAAAAGTTATAAAGGTAATAACCACAATAATCTTATTGAGTATGAAGTAAATTCATTGGCAAATTCGTATTGCAATAATACTAAAAGTGAAAAGAGCTATAGATAAAGTTCAAATAGCTATTATAGATTCAGTCATTTTTGATATTATCTTACTTTTGCCAATTTCCTTGATAAGAATTAATTATAGAAATAAAATATTAATATATTAAAATTGTTTTTTAGCCACAACGGCATTAAAACTACTCATATTTAATTTTATTTATTTCTATACATAGCTCTATTTAATCAAGTTTATTAAGTTTAATAAATAGAACTCTTATTTATACGATAAGGTTATTTAACTTATTATGCAAGGAAATTTCAAACTGTATATTTAATATTAAAGATTATAATTAGAGGTGTTATAGAATTAGTAGTGTTCAATATTAAAAAAAGTGATAAGTACAAATAATAATAGATGGAAGTAAAAAAGGTTTTTCAACAATACAAAACGGAAAATAGAAATATTATCAAATTATTATTCTATTAAAGATGCCATTATTTGAGGAAGATATAAAAAAATGATGTGACTTTTATTAATAATAAATCTATAAAAATCACATCATATAATTATTTTAGTTTTTTATTGCAACTATCGATAGTTTCTTCGATAGACGAATAGAGTGAAGATTCCTCTATTAAATTTTGTCTCAAAAATTTTGCTTTAAGAGGTTCGTTCAATCCTGTAAATAAAACTTGAATATTCTTTTTCTTCATATCTGAAAGCAAGATTTTAAGTTTTGCTAAAGCATCTGTATCAACAAGAGGAACATAACGGAATCTTAAAATTAAGAAACGATATCCAGGTTCAAGTCTTTCCTCAATATTTTGTAGATGGAATACAGAGCCAAAGAACATTGGTCCGTTTATTTCAACTATTCTAATTCTCTTATCATACTCTCCAAGTTCTTGAGAAAAAATCATTTGATCATCTACTTTTGAGAACATCAAAGGATTCAATTCAACACCATCTGCCATTCTTTTCATGAATAGGATAACAGATAAAAGGAAACCAACTGGTATTGCAATGGTCAAATCAGTTACTAAAGTAAGTACAAAAGTTGTTAATAAAACAGCTGATTCATAATGATTAACTTTCAAACTATTAATAAAAACCTGAGGTTCACTCATTCCCCATGCAACTATTATAAGTATACCTGCAAGTGCAGACATTGGAATAAATTTAACAATTGGCATAGCCACCATATATATGAAAAGAAGTGTTAGGGCATGAAAGATTCCTGCTATAGGAGTACGACCGCCATTGTTAACATTAGCGGCAGTTCTTGCTATTGCTCCTGTTATAGGTATTCCTCCAAGAAGTGATATAAAAGTATTTGCTATTCCAACTGCAATCAATTCTACATTAGATCGATGATGTCCTCCAATCATACTATCGGCAACAATAGCAGAAAGCAATGATTCAAGAGCACCAAGTAATGCAAGAGAAAAGGCCGATGGTAGTAGTAAAATTATCGTATCCTTATTTAAATCAAAGAATGTTATCTTTGGTACTTGGAAAGTAATGTTTGAAAATATATCTCCAATTGTTTCAACAGGAATTTTAAAAATAGTCGTCACAGCAGTTATAAAAACTAATGTAACAAAAACTGCAGGAATTTTTTTTGTAAAACGAGGAATCATAAGAATCGTAAAAATTGTAACCAAACCAACAACTACTGAGTATGGATCAGTTTTACTAATATTTCTTCCATAATATGCTAATTTTGGTATAAAATCACTTGGAATACTCTTTGCAGGGAGTCCTAAGAAATCATTTATTTGTGTTACAAAAATTATTATAGCTATGGCTACAGTAAAACCCGTAATCAATGTCTGAGGAATATACTTGAGCAGAGCTCCAAGTTTTAATACACCCATTAGTATAAGGATAATTCCAGCCATAAAAGTGGCAATAAGAAGTCCTTCCATTCCATGTTGATTTATAATTGAAGCAATTACAACAATAAAAGCTCCTGTAGGTCCACCAATCTGAACTCTGCTTCCACCAAAAATAGATACAATTAAACCACCAACAATAGCGGTTAATAAACCTATTTCAGGTGATACACCTGAAGCAATCGCAAATGCAATTGCAAGGGGAAGTGCTATAACCCCAACGATGACACCACTTATAATGTCCTTTCTAATCTGCTCTTTTGATATACCTTCTTTTACAAGAGTCAAAAGTTTTGGTTCCCATTCTTTTTTGCTCACTTATTTCTCCTAGAAGGAATATATTTCAGTTTCATAAGTAAGTCAATTGATTACAGATTTATATTAATTAAAGTTAAAAAATGATACAAAAATTTAGGAAAACATGAAAAAAAATGGAACAAAACTATATATATTGTATATAATTAGTTGATTATGAATAAAAATTAGAAGGTCTAACAGAAATGGGAAGTTTGAATTTGGAAAATATTATTAAATTATATAAAAATTTCTTAATAATAGACATTTTTAAAACCTTTATGCTGTAAAATGGGCTACAAATTATAATACAAAAATGGCATTGATGCTTGAACACAAATTTCAAGATAAAATATTTGAGATAAAAAATGTAGGCCTCAAAGAATTAGTAAATTCAAAGAGAAACCTACACTTTTAATTCTAGTATTTATTTCATTTCATCTAATAAACTCTTTACCTTCGCTATATCTCTCTTTCTCTCAAACAATGGAGTGTTGTTTTTTTCATAAACAACAAGATTTTCTTCAAAAGAAGTTACTCTATCCTTGTTCATATAAATTACACCCAATGGGTATTTTTCTGTTTCAAGAGATTTACGAAAAGCCTCAACTTGATTAAATGGATCATATTTTTCATCAAGATAATATGTATTTTCTTTAAACCATTTAAAATTATTTACTTTATTAAATGAAACACAAGGTTGAAAGATATCTACAATAGCATAGCCTTTATGTAAAATAGCTTTTTTAATAATTTCTTTTGTTTCCTCAATATCACCACTGAAAGCCCTAGCAACAAATGAAGCTCCTAGAGATATAGCAACAGCCATAGGATTAAATGGTTCATTTGTTACACCAAAAACCTGTAGTGTTGTCTTCATTCCTTTTTGGGTAGTTGGAGATGCTTGGCCTTTTGTAAGGCCATAAATCATATTATTATGAACGATATTTGTCAAATTAACATTTCTTCTAATTGTATGAATAAAATGATTTCCACCTTCTCCATACATATCACCTTCTCCACTTTCTGCAATGATTGTGAGATTTGGATTTGAGGCTTTAATTGCTGTTGCAGTAGGTAAAGCCCTTCCATGAAGACCATTAAAGAAATTTGTATTAATATATTGGGGAGACTTTGCTGCCTGGCCAATTCCTGAAACCATAACAGTTTCTTCTCTCTCAAGTGAAAGCTCACTTAATGCGGCTTTAACTATTTCAATAATAGAAAAGTTTCCACATCCAGGGCACCATGCTATATCTTGATTGATTACATTAAATTTATTATTCATTATTTATCTCCTGCTAATTCATTGATTTTTTCAACCAATTCTTCCAGATAAAAATGCATGCCATTGTATTTTAATATCTTATTTTTAATTTCAATACCGGTACTTATACTCAACAACTTAGAAAATTGTGCAGTTGCATTATTTTCAATAATTATTATATTTTTAGCTTTTTCTAAATAGGGTTTAATTTTATCACTAATTGGATAAACTTGAGTAAAATGAAGATATCCAATTTTTTTATTATCAATTTCAGCTAAAGCTTCTTTTATAACATTGTATGTTGATCCCCAACCAATAACTAAAGTCTCATAATTTTTATTGCCCTCAAAGGTAGGCTCAATAATGTCTTTTTTTATAAGTTCTAGTTTTTTGAGTCTTTTATCACTCATTTTTACACGTAAATCCAAATCTTCTGTTAATCGACCCATCTCATCATGTTCATCACTATCAACACGTACTAAACCTTTACCATATCCAGGAATTCCTCTAGGAGATATTCCAGTTTTATTTAACTTATATCTCTTATAATCTTCATCTGTTTTGATAATGTGATTTTCAATTTTTACATCTACATCAACACTCTTAGTATTATAGTAAGTATCTAAAAAATATTGATCGGTAAGAATAATTACAGGTGACTGATATTTATCAGCTAGATTAAAAGCTTTTGCAGTAACTGATACTGTGCTTTCAATACTAGATGGAGCTAATATTATACGAGGAAACTCTCCATGACCTGAATACAATGCTACTTCAAGATCGCCTTGCTCTGTTCTAGTAGGAAGGCCTGTACCAGGACCAGGTCGCTGAGCTAGATGAATTACTATAGGAGTTTCAATAATACCAGCTAAACTGATTCCTTCACCCATGAGAGCAAATCCACCACCGGATGTTGTTACTAATGCACGAGCTCCTGCATACCAAGCCCCTATTCCCATATTAATTGCAGAGATTTCGTCTTCTGCCTGCTCAACAGCAATTCCCATTTCTTTTGAATGAACTGATAAAAATGTTAATACGCCAGTTCCAGGAGACATTGGATAAGAAGAAATAAAATTACAACCTCCCATTAATGCACCATAACCTACTGCATCATTACCATTTAAGAAATAATCATCTTTGATTTTAGAAGAGCGTTTAATGTCTATTTTAACTATAGAATTATCATATAACTCTTTACCTAACTCATATCCGCGTTTTGCAGCTGCAATATTATTATTTACTACATCTTCACCTTTAGATTCAAATTTATGAGATACATAATCATTTAATAGATTGAGATCGCTATTAAATAGTGCTAATACAACACCACAAGCAACAATATTTTCATATAATTTGCTTCCAATCTCTTTTGCTATTTTTAATAAAGGGATATCAAAAATTTCATATTTAGAACCTTTTAAAACACCTTTATCCCCAAGGATAATTGTATTTTTAGAAAGTCTATCTGCAACATGGTCTATTGCTTTAATATCTAATGGAATTAAAATATCAATTTTAGATTTCATTGATTTTACATTTTTGTCAGAAATTCTTAAAAGAGTAGAATTACTACCACCACGAATTCTAGACATATATTCTTTTGTTGAAAAAACATTATATCCACTTATCTTTAGAACATGAACCAAGATTGATTCTATGGTTTTTATTCCCTGACCTGCTTCACCGCATAAAACGATGGAAACATCTTCTTTGAAAAAATTATCTCGTTTATCCATATACACCTCAAATAATGGAATTTACATTCCCTTTATTTCTTTTAAATTAGTGATTTTCTAAATTCACCCACACTCCCAATATCTTAAATCCATCACTCACCATTCTGAGGGATTTATCACTCCGATTGATATATTCCATTTGTGAGTAGCAGATTTATTATCTTCAAAGATTATCTAATTTTTTTTATCATACATAATCCACTAGTTACTTTATTAACATTATTGTAGCAATTAGATATTTCTTTATATCAACTAAAGTTATTATAAAAAAATTTGCTCTACTAAAAATATAACTCGGAAAATAAAAACAGTCTGTCTGTTAGCACACATAGGAAATAATCGTATTTTAATTAAGTATAAATTAAGTCACTAAAATTTCTAAAAACAATTTTAAAAAATAACTACCCCTTAGTAAGAGGTAGCAAAGTTTTATATTAAACCATGTATTTTATATCTGAAGTATATGTGGGATAAGCCCAAGGAAGATTCTTCAATGCAGAAGAAGGTAGTCCATAATTTATTGCAAGAGCAAAAAGATTAATGATTTCGCCTGCATGTGGACTTACAACATGAGCACCAAGTATTTTACCTGATTCTACATCAGTTATTGTCTCATAATATATATGCTTTTCTTGAATTCTACGATAATTCATCCATTGACCACCTGAACCACTTTTTATAATTATCTTATGACCTTGCTCCCTAGCTTCTTCTGAAGTTAGTCCAACACTAGCCATTTGAGGATATGTAAATACAACAGAAGGTATTGAATCATAATTTACTTGCATACTTTTATGTTGAATAATATTATGAGCGGCTGTTATAGCTTCCATATCTGCTACAGGTGCTAGCATTTTAGATGAAACACAATCTCCTGCGGCATATATACCCTCTACAGAGCTCTGCATATATTCATCAGTAATAATTCCTCGTCTATCATACTTTAATCCAATAGCATCAAGATTTAAGTCTTTTATCTCAGGAGTTCTTCCTATTCCTGATAAAACATACTCAGTATCAAAATTACCATGCTTTAGAGTACTAACTCTATAACCACCATCTGTTTCTTTAATTGAAGTTACATCAACTCCACAAAGCATCTGAATTCCATGTTCTTCTGCAGACTCAATTACGGGTTTAAGCAATTCTTGAGGGAATATTGGAAGGAAGGTATCATTTTTCTGTAAAACTGTAACCTTACTACCTGCCAGTGCTGCGACAAAAGCAAACTCAAGAGATATATAGCCACCACCGATGAATACTATTGACTTTGGAAGTTCCATTAATTCAAGAAAATCATCACTTCCAGGAGGAATCACACTACCTTTCATATTCAAGATAACAGGAGAAGCACCAGTTGCAATAATAAAGGATTTGGCAGAAATTATTTTCTCTCCATTTTCGACAATAATACTCTTGGAATCTTTAAATTTTGCAGTACCCCTATAACTAACAATACCTTCATCTTTAATAAACTTTTCAGTATTTTCAGTAACTTTTGAAGTAAATTCACTCTTGAAGGCCTGTAGTTGAGGCCAATTTGTGACTGCAGAGCTTTCATAGCCCTTACCAAGAAGAGCACGAGTTTCAGCTGCAGTGTGAGTATTATTAACAAAATATTTTTTTGGTTGACATCCTCTTAGTGCACAAGTACCACCAAAAGGTCGATTATCAACAATTGCAACCTTTTTTCCGTTTTGTGTAAGTAACTTAGCCGCTGTTAATCCAGCGGTTCCAGTCCCTATTATAATTGTATCGTACATAAATCCTTCCTTAACTGTTTTAAATTACTTATAAGTCTTATAAAATTTCATCATTAAGACTTTCACTAGGTTGCATTAGCATGCTAACGTACTGTGATCTCTTATAAGCCCACTCATCTTTTTTACTAATTCCATCTTCACTCATTTTTCCACGGAAGTCAGTTAAGTTTGAATATTTTTTATCATCCATCCATTTATCAACACCACTAAGAATACTCTTAATTCTATTAGGTCCATTTTTATAAAGTGTAGATACAACTTGAACAGCATCTGCTCCAGCTAAAATCATACGAATTACATCATCTGAATCCATTATTCCTGTGCTAGAACAAATAGAGCCTTTTAATTTGCCACTAAGAAGTCCTGTAAATCTGAGAGGAAGACGATTATCTTCCTGGTTGCTAGAATTAAATTTCAATGTAAACTTTTCACTGTTAATATCAATATTTGATTGGAAGAAACGATTAAATAAAACAAAGCCATCTATTCCTATATTATCAATTTGTTTGATAAAACCACTTAAATTTGTATAATAAGGACTGAGTTTTACACTTATAGGTAAATCTACAGTTTTTCTAATTTTCTTTAATATTGAGAGTTGTCTCTCTTCAATTTGAGAAGAGTTATTTTTGCTAACAGTTGGAGAACTATATAAATTAAGTTCAAGTCCATCAACTCCAGTTTGTTCAAGTTTCTTAGCATAATCAATCCAAATTTTTTCATTTACTGCATTCAAGCTTGCAATAACAGGAATAGATGTATTCTCTTTAGTTTTTTTAACCCAATATAAATGATAATCAGGACCTTTTTCCTCTAAAGAGGGAAAGAGAGTAATCATTTCAGCATTCAAATCATCATTTTCGTGCAAATCTTTGTCTAACTTTAAAGATTCTAGTTGGATTTCCTCTTCAAATAATGATTTACAGACTATAGCTCCTGCTCCAGATAAATCAATCTTTTTAATAGTATCTAAATTTGATGTAAGTCCAGATGCTCCTGCAATAACTGGGCTCTTTAATTTTAAGCCCATATACGAAGTAGTCAAATCAGCCATTTCATAAACTCCTTATAGAAATTTCACTATAAATAAAATCATTCTTTGTTATTAAAGTTATGTATTATATATAGTTATCAATCTGTTAGTAAAATATACAACGAAATAGTTTAGCGGTCTGTCTGTTAGCACACATAGTGCGGTATTTGGCTAAGCGCATTTACGCTTCAAAAATCCTACAATTGGAATTAGACCATTAATAAAACTCATTAGAATTTTCTTAAGCTTTGACTAAATAAAATTTATTTACTAAAAGGGTTATTAAATAAATAGGATTCCATTTTCTCATGTTTTACTATTAGCTAATAGATAATTTATTAATAGGTAATAATTAAGGTACTGTCAGTTAACTCCATTTATTAGCTACAATTTCATTGACAGCTTAATAGCTAATGAATTAGTGTATTTATAAGTACTTAATAAAACCAAGGATATAATTTATATATGAATAAAAAAGACAAACTAGATCCTATTAATGCTAAAATGAATCTATTACTTTCAGCACTACCTAATTCTGAATTTGACAAACTACTACCACATCTACAGGTTGTAAAACTTTCTATTGGAAAGTGTCTATTTGAATCTGGTGAGAAAATAAGTTCTGTATATTTTCCAACTACAGCCATAATCTCTCTACTTTATAATATGGAAAATGGAGCACCTATAGAAACTGCTGTTGTTGGTAAAGATGGTGTTGTAGGAATATCCCTCTTTATGGGAGGAGATTCAACTCCTAGCAGAGCGATTGTTCAAAGTGAAGGATATGCATTCAAATTGAGTGAGACTTATCTAAAAAGTGAATTCAATCATTCTCCTACCCTACAACAAATATTACTTCGATATACTATGGCTTTACTTGCACAGATAACTCAAACTGCGGTTTGTAATAGATACCATACATTAGATCAACAATTATGTCGTTGGTTATTGATTCGGTTAGATAGATTACCTTCAAACGAGCTTATAATGACTCAAGAATTAATTGCTAATATGCTTGGGGTACGTAGAGAAGGAGTTACCATAGCTGCCGAGAAACTTCAAAAGGCGGGACTAATTTCATATCATCGTGGGCATATTACAGTATTAAATAGAAAAGGGCTTGAAGAGAGAGTTTGTGAATGTTATGAAAATGTAAATAAAGAAGTTAAGCGTTTATTTGATATTAACAAAGAACAATCTTAAAGCAGAATAATATATTTAAGATTCACATTTTATTAGCTAATTTTATATAATAATATATAAAAATATTTTTTTAATATTACGTTAAGTATTCGAAGAAATTATTAATAGTCAAAGGTTATATTATCAGGAAAAGTTCATATTAAAATGCTTTATTTATGTAAAAACATACAAATAAATGCTAAGTACACTTAGCACTTATGATTGTTTAAAATAATTTGCTAAGGGTAGATATCTTGACATCTCAAGTGTAACAACTGTAGCATTTTACATTATGAGTACATTTAAAATTAGAAAAGTAACAGATTCTTTTCATCCCTCAAACAGACATGCTATTGAGCAAGTTTTTGAAATTTTGAGGAGTCATTTTCCATCAGTTAAAGAAGAAAAAATTAATGAAATTCTTGAACAGATGAAAGATCCATTGAAGTATAAATTTTCCTCAACTCTATTTGTAGCTGAGGATAGTCAAGCGAATGTAAAAGGGTTTGCAATTCTATTTTATATGCCTGACACAAATTTTTGCTTTCTCGATTATATAGCTGTTAAACCGGGGAAAACATCCTCCGGTGTTGGTGGTGCAATTTATGAACGAATCAGAGAAGAAGCACAACTGCTAAAAACAGTTGGTATTTTTATGGAATGTCTTCCTGATGATGAATCATTATGTAGAGATAAAAGTGATATTAAACAAAATCAATCTCGCCTAGCATTCTATGAACGCTATGGCGCACGCCCTATTGTTGGTACAAAATATGAAACTCCAGTAAATCCTGAGGACGATTGTCCTCCATATCTTGTTTTTGATAATCTTGGAAATGATTATGATTTATCTGCAGCAGTTGCAAAGAAAATTGTTAAAGCCATATTACAGAGAAAATATCCTAATTATTGTCCTGAAGAATATGTAAAAATGGTTGTTTCATCTATAAAAAGTACTCCCGTTCAATTACGTGATTATAAATATATAATAAAAAACAGATCAATTGAAAAACATAAAGCAATTAAGAATTTAATCCCATTAATTGTAAATGATAAACATGAGATTCACCATGTAAGAGAAAGGGGATACATTGAATCCCCAGTAAGAATTTCAAGTATATTAAAAGAAATAACAAAATTAGAAGCATTTAAACTTAGACCATCAAGGAGTTTTCCTGATAAGTATATTTTAGATGTACATAATCCCAAGTATTTCAATTATTTTAAAAAGGTTTGTAGTGCTTTTCCAGAGGGAAAAGCAATATATCCATATGTATTCCCTGTTAGAAATGCAACTCGCCCTCCTCATGATTTATCTGTACTAGCTGGATATTATTGTATTGATACATTCACACCATTAAATAAAAATGCTTTTGTCGCTGCCCGAGCAGGAGTCAATTGTTCCCTAACTGGTGCTGAATTATTATTAGAAGGATATCATACGGCTTATGCCCTTGTTAGACCACCAGGACACCATGCAGAGAGAGATGTATTTGGAGGTTTTTGTTATTTTAACAATGCTTCAATAGCTGCACAGTTTCTTTCGAGTTACGGTAAAGTCGCAATTCTTGATATAGATTATCATCATGGAAATGGACATCAACAAATTTTCTACTCAAGAGAAGATGTTTTAACTGTTTCTATTCATGGCAATCCATCTTTTGCATATCCATATTTTTCAGGTTTTGCCGAAGAAATTGGTGAAGGAACAGGTGAAGGATTTAATCAAAACTATCCATTGAAAGAAAATATTTCAGGTGCAGAATATTTGAAGACTCTTTTAAAAGCTCTCAAAAGAATTAAAGAATTTAAACCTGAGTACCTTGTAATTAGCCTTGGACTTGATATTGCAAAAGGTGATCCAACTGGAACTTGGTCTTTATCAGCAACTGATTTTAAGAATAATGGCCATGAAATTGGTAAGCTTTCCTGCCCTATTTTATTCGTGCAAGAAGGTGGTTATAAAAATAGAACCCTTGGAATTAATGCTCGTAATTTCTTTGAAGGATTTCTTTCTACGAGAGTAAAATAAAATTTAATTTAGACTGGTCTATAAGAGATAGACCAGTTTAATAGAATTGTAACAAAATAACAATTTTGTTAAGTGCCTTTATTATATTATAGGTCACAATAAAATTCTTTCTAAGTTATTAAATAGTGATTCCTAATTATTGCAATTTGGAATTTATTTAGATAGTCAATTATCATATTCATCAATTTTGTAAGATACTAAAATAATAATATTTAAAATTGCAGAGAATTTCACGCGTCATTAATTTGTAAATATAACATATTCAAAAGCCACAAAAAATACAAACCCAACTAATTCATTTGATTTATTCAATCTTATATATTCTAAACACATAGTTATTACGCAAATTAAATTACGCTTTTAAAGTGTAATATGACGAACTGTCTGTCACAAAAAAAATATTCTCTTACAAATTTTTACTTTATTTATCTGGGACTTAAAATTTTAGACAAATAAATAAAAATATATCAATACAACCTATTTATGCATAAATTTATTAATAAATTCTCTTGGCAAAAGATTTGAATCATTTTATAATGCAACACCTTGCAACAGCAATTTTTATAATACAATTGGAGTATTTATGTTTAATTTAGAGAAAAGTTCAATTTTTGATCTTAATGGAATGCCATCAATAGGGAAGTCTATTCCCATGGCACTACAGCATGTAGTAGCTATGATTGTTGGTTGTGTAACCCCTGCTTTGATTATATCTCAAGCGGTTACTTCGTCAGTTCCAAACCATGGAATAATATTAGTTCAATCTGCACTCATCATTGCAGCTTTAGCAACTTTTATACAACTTTTTCCTATCGGAAAATATTTTGGATCAGGCTTACCTGTTATAATGGGTGTTAGTTTTGCTTACCTTTCAAGTATGTTAGCTATAGCTGAGCAATATGATTTAAGTGCTATTTTTGGAGCACAAATTGTTGGGGGTATTGCAGCAGCAATAGTTGGAGTATTTGTCAGAAAAATTCGACGATTTTTTCCTCCAATGATCACGGGTACCGTAGTATTTACTATTGGTTTATCTCTTTATCCAACAGCAATAAATTATATGGCTGGTGGCGTTGGTAGTCCTGATTATGGTAGTTGGGAAAATTGGTCAATTGCAATATTGACTCTTACTATAGTAACAGCATTAAACCATTTTGGGAAAGGATTAATAAAATTATCTTCAATTCTTATTGGAATAATAGTAGGTTATATTGTATCAATTCCATTTGGGATGATAAATTTAAACCCTATTACTACAGCAAAAGTATTTCAATTACCTAAATTCATGCCATTTGGTATTTCTTTTGAATTCTCCGCTTGTACAGCCTTAGTAATTCTTTTTGTAATAAACGCTATTCAAGCTATTGGTGACTTTTCAGCAACAACTATAGGTGGTTTAGATAGAGAACCTACAAATTCAGAACTTCAGGGTGGTATTATTGGATATGGTTTATCTAATATCTTAGGCGCCTTTATTGGAGGACTTCCAACATCAACATATTCTCAAAATGTAGGTATTGTAACAAGTACAAAAGTTATCAATAGAATTACATTGGGTATGAGTGCTACTATTTTATTAATTGCAGGATTAATTCCAAAGTTTTCTGCAGTCTTAACAACTATCCCTCAATGTGTACTCGGTGGAGCAACAATTTCCGTATTTGCATCAATCGCAATGACTGGTATGAAACTAGTAACAAGTGAAAAAATGAACTATAGAAACTCTTCAATTGTTGGACTTTCTGCTGCACTAGGAGTAGGAATTAGCCAAGCAAGTGGAGCAATTGCTAGTTTTCCATCTTGGTTTATAATGATTTTTGGTAAATCACCTGTTGTATTAGCAACACTTACAGCTGTTATTTTAAACATCATTTTACCAACAGAAAAAGAAAAAAAAGAATTACAAGATATTGATAAAGAAGCCTAAAAATTCTTTTTTAAATTTAAAATCAAAATATTTATAAGCTTACACTTTTTGGTTGCTAGCCTTTTAACAAGAGAGGGAACAGTAATCAAAAAGTGCGTTTTACACTCCATAAGAGTAATCAAATATTAATTTTATTTTAACAGAAATGCTCCTCTCAAAGGGAGGTATTTCTAATATATTACTATTCTATCACATATACTTTTCGTAATAGGGCTTACAAAAGTATTTGAAAAAGTTCAGAAAAGTAAATAAATTACAAGAAATTCACCTACTTGTTCATCAACATTACCATCATGTTTAAATTTCTCATTAATTATTAAATAAAGGCTTACAAATAGTTTTCTGATAGAGTTAATAGTATAGACTTAGCGCTGTCCTACTGGTTCATAACAATAGCCAAATAATCGAATAATAGCGTCCAAAGCCAGTGTAGTATGCTAGAAATGGAAGATCTCTGGAAAAATTAGTTAAACCATTAAGGTTTTTAGGTTCTAATGCTAGACTTACAGAACTCGCTTCTCATGAGCTATAAGATGTAACTAACCAATATGGAATAAAAGCAAAATTATAAGACTGCAAAAAAAATGTAAACCAATTAAAATAATTTTCTAGTATTATGAAAATATCATGATTAGCTATGACCAAAATTCATTTAATATTTGAATAGATTTTAAAGTTTTAATATACAAAGAATATCTATTTGATAAATTCTTAAAAATTGGAGGATTCCCTTTTTTTAAATACTTTAAATTGGATGAAACACCTAGTTTGAAATATTTAAATGTTGTTTACAATCTAGTACTAGTAAAGGATGTTTTGAAATACAACAACATTCAAAATGTGGATATATTTAACCGTATTTTATCCTATGCAACTGAAAATATAGGCATACATTTTCAGCTAATATTATTAAAAAATATTTTATAGCTAAAAATAGGAATGTTTCTGTGGATACAATTTTAAATTATTTTGAATTTTGTAGAAAAGCATTTATCATAAAAAAAACATCAAGATATGATACAATAGGTAAGAAAATACTCAAAGTAGATGAAAAGCACTATTTAACAAATCATAGATTTCGTCAAGCAAGAGGATTTTCTAACACAAAAGATATTGAAACAACAAGGGTAAGAGAATTTGGGGGTTATAAAACATTAGACGACAATTTCCCCAAATATATATTAGCAATGGACCGTATTTTTTTGTCAAAATGGTGTAATACATAAAAATATTATTGTTAAAATGTTAATGATTAAGTATGGAGACTAAAAGATGGAAGATGTAATTTTTTTCAAGAACCAAGAAGATTTTATCTTTTGGTTAGAAGAACATAATGAAGCTACTGAGCTTTGGGTGGGCTATTACAGGAAAAGCTCAGGACGTGCAAGTCTAACATGGTCTACATCGGTAGATGTTGCACTTTGTTTTGGGTGGATTGATGGTATAAGAAAATCTATTGATGAAGAAAGTTTTAAAATACGCTTTACTCCTCGTAAAAAACATAGTGTATGGAGCGCAGTGAATGTAAATAAGGTAAAAACATTAATAGAGCTTGGAAAGATGAAACCAAAAGGAATGCAACTATTTAACAACAGAAGCAGTAAACACGGATATACCTCTGAACACAGAAACATTCCACTTGCCAAAGAGTACGAAGAGCAAATCAAGACAAATCAACAAGCCTGGTTATTCTTTACTAATTTAGCACCATCATATAAGAGAGATTCTATCTGGTGGGTAATGACCGCTAAGAAAGAAGAAACGCGATTAAGAAGACTTAGTATATTGATCTCTTCATCTGAAAAAGGGCTAAAAATACCAAATCTCAGAAAGAAATGATTTTTCAGAAGAAATTTAACTTATTAGTGCATCAAAATCTAAACTTTTCCAAATCTTAGTTATGAAAAGAATTTCTTTTCAAAATAGCACTTGCAAAAGTATTTGAAAAAGTTTAAAAAAAAACTATATCGTCTTGATAGCTCTTTGGCAAAGTTTAGAAAAGTAGATAATCTCATATACAGTGAATAATTATAAATAAATTATTACTAAAATTCAATATTTTTGACACTATAAGTGTCACATTTAATATACCTATTTTCAAGAATTTAACCACTTATTTAATCATCAATTAATCCTTTTTTTAAATATTCAAAGTTTATTTAATAAATTCAAGAATACGAAGTAATACTAGATAAGTATTGCCTCAAAAAGTGTAGGCTTTTATGGGTGCAAATCATACTTAACTATTTTTTAATCTTTGATAATATTTTTTTACATACTCAGTAATAGGGTCTGATACACCTATATCAAAATCTTTAGGAAGTTCATTATTTGTTTTATCTAATGCTAATGGAACAAACTCTATTACTTCTTCGATTATATTATTTGCATTTTTTGATGATAGTCCTAAATATTTACCAGTCAATTCCCAATTACTTCTTCCAATCTCATTAATATGATACTTATTCCCATTTTTCCCTCTGGCTGACATAGCTAGCTTAAGTTTTGATTCATGAATTTGATTTTTTTTGTTGCCCATATAAGGGAAAAATGACATTACATCATAAAATGGAGTTAACCTATATGTATTATTCTTTTCAATAAAAATACTATAGTTTTTTGCATGTGCATCAGTAGAACCTATAATCCAGTTGACAATTAACGCCTTAAAGAAATTTTCAGGATCTTTCGTATTGCTAGACCCTTTTAAAATATCAATTATATCTTTTGAATTTGGTCCACCATCACTTTGATACTTTTGCTGAGAAGGAACACCTAAAACCTGACAGAAGTCCTCTTGAGGTAGTCTTAAAATAGAATCCTCGTTTACAACCCTATCAAATCTTTTAACAGATAATACTTTCTGATTTTCAAAAGTAAGAATTTCAGATGAAGCTATTTTTAATCCCATATTATTAAAGAATCGTCCTGTGTACCATTCATTCTCTACAGAATTTGATAAGTCTATGTATTCTGGTATTTTACCAATAGCTGGTTTAAATATATGAGTTGTAGCAGTTGCTCCCTTTGGAGTCATCCAATTACCATTATGATAAAGAAATGCAGTTTTTTTTTGAGCTCCTGTTAATGAAATTCTGAAATTTAATTCACCATCATTTATACTTGAATTTGGTATTCTTAGAGCTCTTATTTTTTTAGCCATTTCACTTTCAGAAATAATAGTGCCTTCAATTTCTTTTTTTTGAACAAGTATTTCAGGATTTGATGATATCTGAATAGCACCAATACAATCCTCACCTATAATATTAAGCAAATCAAAAGAAGACTTAGTAGAAAGCTTATATCGTCTTTGTATTGATTCAATTACATCATCTCTTTCAGGAATTAAATTTGAAAAAAAATTCTTTACTTTTAAGTTAGTATATTTCTGTTTAACTACGGGAAGTGATAAAGACAACCCTCGTGACAATGGATTATTGATCCAAGAATCTAAATATTGAAAACTTTCTTCCCCACTTGATTTATGCTCCCAAATACCAACTAGGGAATTATTCATTGCAACATATAAAATGCTCACCATTCTCCCCCATCTAAAGAATCATCCTCATTAGGAACCAATTCAATATGATAATGGCAGCCATTAATATAATCTAAAAAGCTTTTCAAAGTACTTTTAGTATTTCCATTTTCTAATGCGGAAATTGTTTTTGGCAACATACCAGTTTTATCACTCAAATTAACTTGAGTATATTCATTCTCTAATCGAATGTCTTTTAAAAGTGGTCCTAATTGTAAAGATGATCTTATGATTTTATTTTTCATATTTAAATTATAAAACAAACAACACTGTTTGTAAATATACCCTACAAGGTAAAAATAGCAAATATCCCCTACAAGGTAAAAATAGTATTTCAATCAATTTTATTAAGAATAAAAATGTAATTTTATAGAATATTCAAATTAAATTAAATGAATGGACATGGAGATATCATACAAATCGGTATAGCCTGTGCCCAATACCGTTTCCACTTTTCAGTGTTACCTAATATTTTATTGATTTAAAAACTTAATGATATTAGTACCAATGAAATTAACCAATTCTTATGCATTTCCTGTAAACCTTCTGTCAATCAAAATTTACCAAATAAGCATTATTAAAAATATTTCTTTTCTTAATAGCACTTGAAAAAGAATTAGAAAAGTTTTAAAAAGAACTATATCGTCTTGCTAGCTCAGCTGGATAGAGCACTTCCCTCCTAAGGAAGGGGTCAGGCGTTCGAATCGCCTGCGAGACATTTACCTATCTTCATTCTTTGAAGATAGGATTTTTATGGAATCACCCTTTAGCAATAAAAATTCACTCAATTATCAAATTGGAAAATCATTAAAAATAATTACAGTGTCCATTTGATATGTACCTGCACAAAAGCCTATTCCTTTTTTTTATTGATATCATGGTTACTAATTAAAACTTCGCCAATAGCACCCCTACCTAAGGCCTTACTATTTATGGTTCTCTTTGCAGGTACTTCTTTAAAATAATAGTCTGAATATAATTCCCTTATAAAAGGACAGTCTGAATTTGATTGAACAAAGAAAATATTTTGATTTGCTAAACAGTCACATTCATCCTTTAATATTTTTTGATCTAATAAATTAAAGCCCTTATTTGTATAACCAGTAAATGACGAAGTTAAAGAAAGTGGAGCATATGGTGGGTCTAGATATACAAAAGATTTTGAATGTAAATCCTTTAATACTTCAGAATAATTTCCACTTATTATTTCAATTTTATTTTTTTTAAAATACTTTGATAGATCCTTTATTAAATCATTATTCACAATATTGGGGTTAACATATCTTCCCAATGGGGTATTAAATTGCCCCTTAGAATTCACTCGGTACAATCCATTATAACAGGTTTTATTCAAAAAAATAAAACGAGCAGCTTTATCAATATTGTTCCGTCTATTGTATCCAACACTTCTATCCCAGGCTCTAACTTCATAGAAATATTCTTTAGTAAAATTCTTTTTGAAAAAAATTAATTTTTCAATTAATTCATCAGGATTATCTCTTACTATCTTATAGACATTCATCAAATCAGAATTATAATCATTTATAATCGCTTGTTTAGGTTCTAATTCAAAAAAAATTGCACCTCCACCAAAAAAAGGCTCAACATAAGTACTATAATCTTTAGGTATTAAAGGTTTTATGTAATCAATTAATTGCCGTTTACCTCCAACCCATTTTAATAAAGGCCTTATTTTTTTTTCCATCACTATATCTCCTAAAGTATTTATATTAAGATATTATGCTAATTTTTGCACTAAAAAAAATTCTTATATTTCAAAAAATATTATTAATATTGAACTAATTTTTATTACATTTGTAAGAAAAAACTTAATTGACATACACTAACAATATAAACATAATCCTTTTTTTATCCAATTACTACATACAATACATAAAATTACACTTAACACTTATTAATTATCAAAAAAACTACCACATTTTAATTAATTATGTTAGTATTTTAATAAAAGAGAAAAATTATGCTTAAAGATATAGATTATAAAACAACGTATCGAACTTACCTTTCTGATCCTGTTGCTGACTTTTATGTTCCATCCTTTGCAAATAGTAATAGATTTGATAGAGGTGTAGGATATTTTACCCTTTCGTCAATAGTAGATATGTTATATTTAGATTCAGGATTGATAACATTTTTAAAGAATAAAGGAAAGATCCGTATTATTACTTCTCCTAACTTTAAAGAAGAAGATTCAAAAATTATACAACAAGGTTCTGAAAAAGCTTTAAAAATTTCAAATAAAATTATAGAAGATGAAATTGAAAAAGCATTAGATGCACCAACCCAAAAGGCAATGGATCTTATTGCTAATCTTATTGCCTTAAATATCTTAGAAATCAAAATTGCAGTTCCCAAAAATGGTGGTTTGTATCATGAAAAAATTGGGTTCTTTTTTGATTCAAATAATGATGTTGTATATTTTATTGGTTCAAACAATCAAACCACAAGTGCAAATACAGTAAATGTTGAATCACTTTTTGTTGTAAAAAGTTGGGAAGATTCAAAAACAATTGAAGAAGAATATTGGTTCTTTGATAATCTATGGAATAATCAGTTAGATGGAATTATAGTTTACTCTTTTCCAGACGCATTAAAATCTAAGATTATCAAAACTTTTAAAATAAATAACTCATTAGAGAAATCAATTAAAGATTATGAAAAAAAGACAGATAATAATGAAATTATAGTAGAACAAAAACTTCGTGACTACCAAGAAAAAGCTATAAAACAATTCTTAAATCAAAAAAAACATTTATTTGAGATGGCTACAGGCACAGGAAAAACTTTTACAGCAGTTATGGCAATAAAGAAAATAATTGAAAATAAAAAATCTTTAGTCATTATTATCGTTCCTTTCACTGCGTTGATTGAACAATGGAGAAGTGAAATTAGTAAATTAAATGTTAAAATTTTAACTTTTAGTAGTCTTTCAAATTCTAATTTCTATGAGGCTTCGGCAGATTATCAAATGAGTAATGATTCATTAATTATGATTAGCACTTATGATACATATTTTTCCAACACAAATGATATGTCTAATTTTTTTAGAAATCAGAAAGATTTAATTTTTGTTGCTGATGAAGTTCATAATATTACTCCCAATTATTATAAAAAACTGCCTAAAAAAGCAGAATATAAGTTAGGACTAAGTGCAACTCCCGAAAGATATAATATCAATGAAACAAAAGATATATATAATTATTTTCTTCAACAAGGAAGTAGTTCTTTTAAATATGGAATTGAAGAAGCAATAAAAGCTGGATATTTAGCTCACTATAACTATTTCATTTTTAAAGCATACCTTACTGAAGAAGAATCTAAAACTTATAAAGATTTATCAAAAAATCTAGGTCTTCTGTTAAATCAAAATCCTAGAGATTTTGAAAAAATAAAAAAGATAGTCTCTTTGCGAAGTCTAATACTTAAAAAAGCAGAAAATAAACTTGATATTTTAAGAGACATCATTAACGAGAATAAAATTTCTTTTACTAATTCTGTAGTTTATTGTGGTCAAGGAACAAATAATGAAGAAACAATAATCGACTCAGTTACTAAAATTATCGGAGAAAAATATGAAGTGCAACAATATGTATCTAAAAAGACAGGCACTTATAGAAAAGAAATTCTTGATAAGTTCTATGCAAATAAATTAGATGCATTAATTGCAATAAGATGTCTTGATGAAGGTGTAGATATTCCAAAACTTAGTAAAATAATTATTACTTCAAGTGACGGTGCAATTAGGCAAACAGTTCAAAGAAGAGGTAGAGTTTTAAGGAAATGCAAAGAGACTGGTAAAGATTCTGCAGATATATATGATTTTGTTATTTTACCATTCCCTGGAAATTCTATTGCTGATGGAAAATCTATTGTTATTTCTGAGCTCAAAAGACTTAAAGAATATAATTCATTAGCAGATAATAAGGAAATTAATGATAAACTTATTAATATGCTTGAAAATAAATATAATATAACCAAATATGATTATTTAATAGAGAAAAATATAATGGAGGAAGAATAAAATGGACAATGATTTCGTTTCCAAGAAAGCATTGGAGTTATTTAAAAATAAAGAAGAAAAAGATTTATTTTTAAAAACTCTAAAAATGAAAAAAGAGGAATTACAAGGTACTCGAGAAAACTCCTCTGCCGATATTGAAACTTTAATTAAGGAATTTTTTGAAAAATGAGATTTAACAATATAGAACTAACAAATTATCGATGTTTTGACTATGCAAAACTAAGCTTTAATGAACAAGATGATAAAACCATTAATATTATTGAAGGTGAAAATGGCTCAGGAAAAACAGAATTACTTTTTGCATTCCAATGGGCCTTATATGGTTTTGACTTTTCAAAACTTCAAGGAAAATATAAAAATACTTTTTCCCTTAATTCTAACCTTTATTATGAATTATCACCAAATAAAACTGTGACAAAACCTAAAGCAATTGTAATAATTGAATTGGAGGCTGACAATATAATTTATACAATAAACTGTACTGAAACTTTCATGTTTAATAAAAGCAAAAACAGGATAACTTCTCAAACTTATAGAAAAATTTCGTATAAAAACAATAAAAACGAGTTTATTGAAATTCATAAAATTGATGAACAAGTTTCAGATTATGATAAGATTATTACAAAACTTATTCCTCAAAAAATATTGAATGGATTATTATTTGATGGTGAAAAAATGATGGAACTAACTAGTTTTAGTACAACAAATAAAGCTATTGAAGGTATTATTGAAGAAATAACAAGTTCTTCAAATATCGATAGTATGAGCTATGTATATAAAACGATTCGCCGCAAAACAGCCTCTGCGCTATCCAAATTAACCAAGAATACAGGAAACATTGATATAGCAAAAAAAATAGCTGAACAATCCAAGCTTTCCGATGAAATTGATGAACTAGAAAATATTTTAGAAGCAGATAAATCAGAACTTCATAAAACATTAGAAAGCCTTGAATTAATCGAAAAAAAATTAGATGAATATAAAGATAATAAGAATTATATTATTGACAGAAAACATAAAGAAGAATTAATTAAAACTGAGAATATACAGTTAAAGAAATACCAAAAGTCATTAATTTCTACAATTTCATTATCAGGATATCTTTTATTATCACAACCTTTATTTGATTCAGTTTCAGATTTACTCGAATCTTCTGATATACCTAAAGGATTAAATAGTGAAGCTGTGCAAAGTATTATTGATAGTAAGGTGTGTTTATGTGGTGAGCCACTAGATGAAGCAAAAATTGAAAAATTAAAATCTTTAAAAGCGCAACTCCCGCCAATTAATATAAATTCAACTATTAAAGAATCTTTAAGTTCATTACAAACAGAAAAGAACAAAGTCTTTGACAAAATAAGACAGTCAAGAAATGATTTAAAAGAGATTCAGGAAAATTTGAACAAATTGGAAGCAGAAAAACAAACTCTATCAAAAAAAATTATTATTAACTCAAATGATCATAAATTGGCAGAAAATGAAGAAAAAAAACAAATATTAGATCGTCATATTGGTAAACTTCAAGCTAATATTAATATAACAGAGAGAAATTTAAAAGAAAAGAAAAAGGAAAACCAAAGCCTAATAAAAACTATTAATGAGTTTAATACAAATGATTTTTATATACAAAAATTGAACAAGAAACATGCATTCTGTGAAAATGCAATTTTATTAATTAAAAGGTGGAAAGAAAATAATAAGAAAAATGCTCTAAAAATTATTAATAAAAATTTATTTGAAGCATACAAAATCTTGAGCGAAGATTATTCAAAGGGAAAAAGAATTATTATATGCCAACATGATGCCCATAATCAATATCAGATTTTCGTTTATTTTGAAGAACAATTGGAAAATAAACTAAATGATTTTAAGAATTCAGGAGAATATGAAAAGTTTATTGAAAAGGGGTTAGATATAGAAGAAATAAAAGAAAAAGCTATATTATTGATAGCCGATGCAAACTCTCAAGGCCAGTCTGAAGTAAACACTCTTTCATTTGTAAAAGCTATTATGGATTATGCTTCTGCGATAAAACATGAAGGATTGGAAATAAAAAGAGATTACCCTCTAATTATTGATTCACCTTTTGGTCAATTATCAGGAACCAATTTAAATAATGTAGCTTTAAATCTATCTTCATTTTCAAATCAAATTATATTAATGGTATCATCAAGTAGATTAAAAGAAGTTGAAAATGATATTACTTCAAAATCATTAGTCCATTATAAATTAATTAAAAGTGATAAAACAAATGCTACAACAGCTAAAGGAGAATAAATGTCATACTATATAGATTTTGAACGCAGACTTGCAAGAGAAAAAACATATTCATATATGTTTGATTCAATTAGAAAAACAAAAGTTTTAAGTGAATACCCACAAATATTTCGACTTTGTGCTGCTATTGGCTATTATAAAGATTCTACAAGCCCCGGAGAACCAATTAAAGTATCAGGAGAAAAAGTTCAATTATCATTTTTTAATGAAATTGATTTTAACTTTATTGATATATTAGCATTTAAAATTACTGGAAAACAAATTATTGTAAAAAAGGATGGTACAGTTCCACCCTATGGAGATAAGTATCAAATATTCGAAAACTACGTAAAAAAGGGACTTCCAATTCTCTATAATTACCTAGATCTAGATAAAGATAAAAATTTTTATACAGATGAAGAAAACTATAATATCGCAATGAAGCTTATGAATTTATTAATTAGTCCTAATAACTTCTTAGATCAAGATTAACTATTAAGGGTATATCATTTGAATAAAAAACTTATTACATTACCGCAGGCAAATAGCATAAATATCATGTATAAACTATTACTGGAGATTCCAACAGATTTGACAGATTCTTTTAATGTCGAGGATGCGTCACGAATAATAAAAATGAGCAGACGTCAAGGAAAATATTATATAGATGCCTTACGATATTTAAAATTGGTGAAAAAAATTTCATCATATAGTTATATTTTAACAAATGAAGGAGAACAAGTAATATCAGAAGATATTCCAAATATAAAGTTTTTAAATTTTATATACCATATTTTAAAAAGTGACGAGTTTTCATTCTTCTTTAATATGTATATGACAAAAGAATTACAAGTTTTTAAACTTTTATTTTGCCAATATGTAATGGTAAAATACAATTTAAAAATAAGTACTGCAGAAAGAAGATTTAGCACCATACTAAAATGGTCTAAAGAAATTAATAGATTATTATTAAGTTTTAACGTAGATAAATTGTAGAAAATAAATAATAGGCAAAACATAATTTATTCAAAACAATACAATAATTTTAATGTTAAAAACTAGAGTTTTAGGTCTTCAGTATTTTTTGCTGAACAAATATTGAATAATTATCTATTTTGATTCTTGAAATATTTTGTTAAACAAAACATTAGGAGTATATATAATGAAAGGATTTGGAATTATTGGATTAGGAACTATAGCAAAAACACATGCAGATGCAATTGAATCATTACAGGATTGTCAATTTGTTGCAGGCTTTAACAAAAGTATCGATAAAGCAACTGCTTTTTGTTCATCCTATGAGAATGCTAAAGGTTATGATGATATTGATGAATTTCTAAAGGACCCATCACTAGATATTGTTACCATAGCAACTCCTTCAGGTTCACATCTAGAATATGCCTTAAAAGCGTTGAAAGCAAAGAAGCATATAATTGTAGAAAAACCATTAGAAATAACCTCAGAAAGATGTGATTTAATCATACAATGTGCAAGAGAAAACAATGTTACTGCAGCAGGAATATTCCAATCAAGATTCTTTAGTGCCCCTCAGTTAGTCAAAAAGGCAATAGATAATGGTAAATTTGGAAAACTTAGTATTTGTGATGCCCAAGTTAAATGGTTTAGATCACAAGAATACTATGATAGCGCTCAATGGAGAGGAACCTGGGCTTTAGATGGCGGAGGTGCTCTAATGAATCAAGGCATTCATGCAATAGACCTACTTCTTTGGCTATGTGGTCCTGTAGATGAAGTAACAGCATATACCGCCCTTAGAAGCCATACAAGCATTGAGGTTGAAGATACAGCAGTAGCAATACTTAAGTTTAAAAATGGAGCACTAGGCGTTATCGAGGGAACCACAAGTTCATATCCAGGATTCCTAAAAAAAATCGATATCTGTGGCTCTTTAGGTAGTGCATCTATTGAAGAAGAAAATTTAGTAAAATATCAATTTGCCAATGAAACGGAAGAGGATAAAAATGATTTTGAAAAACTAAATAATATTGCATACTCAGAAGGAGGAGCTGGAGGTCCTAAGGTTTCAAGCTTTGACTCTCACGCAAAAGTTTTTGAGGATGTAGTAAATGCTATCAATGAAAATAGAGAGCCACTTATTAGTGCAACTGATGCTAAGAAAGCTGTAACACTAATTGAGGCAATTTATAAAAGTGCTAGGGAAAGTCGTCCTGTTAAATTATAAAAACATTCAATGTCTTTAATCATATAGCAGCTCCTAATCAAATAGAAGCTGCTATTTTAAAAAGAATATCAACTATAAAAGGTTAAATAATTTTTATTATCATTCATTTTCCCTTATATAAATTTCCTTTAGCATAAATTCTTGACCGCTAAGCATTTCCCAATCATCGGCATCACATATGGGGCATTTTCCTTTGTTTTTCACAACATTAAAAACCTTGTTACAATGATGACATAATCCATTACCAGGAATCATTTCAATCTTAAGTTTTGAACCTTCTAACTTAGTGCCACTAGTTGCATTTGGATAATATTCTCTCATATATCGAGGAACAATTGATGACAGTTGTCCTATTTGGATAACAACTGTATCAATTTTTTCTATATTATTTTCAGACATGGCCTGTTCGACCATATCTGTAAGTTCTACTAGAATAGTTAATTCATGCATCTATTTGTACAAACTATCGCGGTTAGGATTAAAAGCAATATTAATCTTTCTACCAATTGCACGTTTTGCTGCATGAGGTTTAATATTTTCATAACCAAAACTTTTTGCATCAAACACTTTAGATAAAGTAATAGCATCAAATTTACAACGAACAGTACATTCGCCACAACCAATACATTGATTTTCATCAACATGAGCAACACCACATTCAAGACAACGACTAGTTTCTCTTTTTACTTGTTCTTCAGTTAGTGTTAAACGAGGATCACTAAAGCTAAAGTCTTTAGACTTATCATGACCTACTCTTTCTCTCTTGGCAGTATCATAGCTTGAATAATCTACATTATCTTTATCTAAAACTAAGAACTCACGTCTATTGCGTCCTAGATTAAGAGTTTGACCTGGATGAACATATCTATGCATTGAATCACTGCCTTCTTTACCAGCAGCAATTGCATCAATAGCAAATTTAGGTCCAGTATATACATCACCGCCAACAAAAATATCACTCTCACCAGTTTGTAGTGTTAAACTATCTGCAATAGCGGCTTTTCCAGGACGTAATTCAACTTTACTACCCTCTAGCATATTACCCCATTCAATAGATTGACCTATTGAAAGAAGAACTGTATCGGCTGGAACAATCTTAATATTATTTTCATCATATTTAGGACTGAATTTATGGTTTTCATCAAATACACTAATACATTGCTTAAACTCAACGCCTGTTACTTTTTTATTTTCTACAACAATACGAGTTGGACCCCAACCGTTATTTATACCAATGTTTTCATCTTTTGCTTCAGAGATTTCACCATCTTCTGCTGGCATTTCTTCTACACTTTCTAAACAGAATAATTCAACTTTTTTAGCCTCTGTTCTTACAGCAGTACGAGCAACATCAATAGCAACATTACCTCCTCCAATAACAACTACGTTACCAGGAGTTTTAATATCTTTTCCAAGGTTTACATCACGTAAGTATTCAACACCAGCTATGACTGATTTATTATCCTCACCTTCAATACCAAGTTTTCTGCCACCCTGTGCACCAATTGCTACATAGAATGCTTTATAACCTTGTTTTCTTAGTTCTTTTAATGAAACATCCTTACCAACTTCTACACCACATTTGATTTCAACCCCAAGTTTTCTTAATACATCAATTTCAGCATCAATAACATCTTTTTCCAGACGGAATGATGGAATGCCATATTTAAGCATACCGCCAGGTTGATCTAATTTCTCAAAGACTGTGATTGAATAGCCCTTTTGAGCTAGGTAGAAAGCACAAGCAAGACCTGAAGGACCAGCTCCAACTATAGCCATTTTTATGTGATGATAATCAAATAATTTTTCAGGAACAAACTGTTTACCTTCTTCTAATTCATGTGCAGCTAAGAACTTCTTAATATCATCGATAGCAACAGGATCATCAATACCGTTGCGAGTACATTCTTGCTCACAAGGGTGAGGACAAATACGACCACAAACAGCTGGGAAAGGATTTTCCTTCTTAATAAGTTCTAGAGCTTCATCATATTTTCCCAATGAAGCTAATTTGATATAACCTTCTACTGAAATATGGGCTGGACATGTTGCTTTACAAGGTGCTCCACCTGTTTCATAAGTATTTTCAAAGTTCTCTCTAAAATCAGGATTATAACGTTCTTTCCCCCAGTTATGATTATCAGGTAAAGGCATTTTTGGAAATTCAATTTTAGTTTTTGTACAAAGATTAGAGCCAAGTTTAACAGCATTAGCTGGACAGGTTTCTACACATTGTCCACAACCACTACATTTTTCAGAATCAACTTTTGCAACGTAATTAGAACGAGACATATTAGGAGTATTGAAATATTGGCTAGTTCGAAGAGCTAAACAAACATTTCTTTCACAGTTACAAATAGCCCATATTTTATTGGTTCCATCCATATTTGAAACCTGATGCATATAGCCTCTTTTCTCTGCAAGTGCAATAACATCTTCTGCTTCTTTTTTTGAAACACGACGAGCTTTTCCAGTTGCAATACAACTCTCTGCAGTTGCACCTAAAATTAGACACATTTCTTCAGGTAAATTACCAGTTCCCTCTCCCATTTGTTGACGTACTAGACGACATTGACAAGGAGCTAAGGCTATATGATTTTGATATTTTGTAAGCCAGAATGAAATTTCTTCAAAAGGGGCTTTTCTTGTATCGGCTTTAATTGCTGATTCAACAGGGATAACACGTAAAGCACCATTACCCATTGGCATTGCAGTTACAACTTGTTCAACTGTATCTCTAGTATATTGTTCAAAAGCACGTGCAATTTCAGGATGTGCATTTGCATTCTCACGATTAAGCATCATTAATTCAAATATACCAGGTACAAATATTGGTAATTCAAAAGTATCACTACCATCGCTTTGAGGTTTTAATTCTAATATACCAAGATCAGTTAGATGCATTAGCATTGCAAAAGTCTCAGCATATTCCATATTAGTTCGCTTTGCTAAATCTTCTACTTTTTCTTCAACTCTTCTTTTCATTGCAATAAGCAAATCAGCTTCTTGGTCTGTTACCATATCTGAGAAAATATAATATTCAGGATCACTCTCAGTATAATTTACTTTGCGTCCAGCTACATGTTGTGCTAGTTCAACAATTTTAGGTCTAATAGCCATTTTTCCATCCTTTTGTTATTTTTAACTATTTCTTAATCTTGAATTTCATCAGTCATTGTTGATAACCAATCACACCAAGCCTGAACACCTTCTCCTGTTTTTGCTGAAATAGGAAATATTTTAATATTAGGGTTAAGTTTCAGGACTCTCTCTTTGAGAGCTACCATATCAAAGTCAAATACTGACATTGTATCTATCTTATTTACAATTAATGCATCACACATCTTAAACATTTTTGGATATTTTAGAGGTTTATCATCCCCTTCAGGAACTGATAAAATCATAGCATTTCTTGCAGCACCGGTATCAAATGAAGCAGGACAAACAAGATTTCCTACATTCTCAAGTATTGCAATATCAATATCTTTAGTTCCAACTTCATCAAGACCTTGTTTAGTCAATTTCGCATCTAGGTGACACATACCACCGGTATGTAGTTGTATAGTTTTTATACCAGTTGCAGCTATCTTTTTAGCATCAACATCAGAATCTATATCTGCTTCTAAAACACAAAGTTTATATTTATCTTTTATTAACTTTATAGTTTGTAAAAGTGTTGTTGTTTTTCCAGAACCTGGAGAACTCATGAGATTAAGCAAGAATGTATTTGTCTTTTTCATATCAGACCTAACTATTTCTGCAGCTTCATCGTTGTTTGCATAAATGCTTTTTTGGATTTTAATAATCTTAAACTGATCCATTAAAATACCCCCTTATAATTCTACATTTGTGTAGATTAACCCCTAAAATGCATTAAGTCAATAAAAATTTATTTACTTAAAATATCCAATTATTGTACTAAAAGTTTTACTTTAGTATTTAATTTAAACGTGATTTTATATTATATCCTGATTAAGGATTCCCTCATATTTTATAAAGTAAAATTATTGAAAAGCTAAAAAATGTATTTTGAAAACTCTCATTGAATTTCTAATTTCTAAATATGCAGGATTCCTAGAGAAAATACTTTGATTTATAAGTAAAATCACTATAGTTAATAGATGTTAAGTTATAAAGGGAAAAGGAACTATACAAAATCTTAATTATATATTTATCTCTTTATAAGTAATCTATTTTGACATATAATAAAGTTTATTAACAAACAAAATTAATAACAAAAGAGAGAAGATAAATGAATAAGAATGATATTTTTGTAGTATACGGTGATCAAATAAAAGAGATGACGTTTTCTCTTTTAGAAAAGGCAAATATTGAGAAATTAATTCCGTCTAAAACTGCTAAAATTGGATTAAAACCAAATCTTGTTGTAGCTAGAACTCCTGAAGGAGGAGCTACCACTCACCCTAAAATTGTGGTTAGTGTTATAGAATATTTACAATCTCTTGGATATTCAAATATTAAAATCATAGAATCAGCTTGGGTTGGAGATTCTACTAAAAGAGGATTCAAGGTCAATGGATACTATGAAATTAGTGAAAAATACAATGTTGAATTAGTAGATGTTAAAGATGATGAATACGTTGAAAAATCTCTAAATGGAATAACAATGAGTATTAGTAAAGAAATACTAGATTTAGATTTTCTAATATCTCTACCTGTTTTAAAAGGACACTGTCAAACTCTAATGACTTGTGCATTAAAGAATATGAAGGGTTGTTTATCAGATTCATCTAAGAGATTATTTCACTCATTAGGTTTAATGGTTCCTATTGCAACTCTTAATGCAATAAAGGCTGCAGATTTAGTTCTTGTAGATTCACTTAATGGAGATCTTGATTTTGAAGAGGGAGGAACTCCTGTTAAAACAGATAGAATGTTCATCTCTCGTGATAGTGTTTTAGTTGATACTTTTGCAGCAACTCTTCTAGGTTTTAACTCAGATGATGTAGAATACATTAGTATTGCTAATAAATTAGATGTTGGATCTATGGATTTAGATAAAGCAAATATTGAATACTTAAATAAGCCAGCATTTAATGAAATCAATAGACCAAAAGGTACTGTTGCATCTCTTGCAAAATACACAAGCCCAAATAAAGCTTGTTCAGCTTGCTATGGTAATTTAATACATGCAATCAAACGACTAGAGGAAAATGGAGAACTTAACATTAGTGATAAGATTTGCATTGGACAGGGGTATAAAGACTGCCAAGATAAATCACTCATTGGTGTTGGAATTTGTACAAGAGGTCTTGGGAAATCCTTAAAAGGATGTCCTCCATCTGCAAAGGATATGATGGAATTTATTAGAAAAAACTAAAATATGTGAAATTTGTAAAGTTAAAAGTGTTATTAATAAGACAATCAATTGAATTATTAATAACACCTTTTTAATTTATTAAACTTGAGACCATGCCTCAATTAGGCTTCTTTTAGCATTTGCAATAACTATTCTAGAATCTTCATTTCCTTGAGGTTTAACTTCAAAACTGATAAATGATTTTTTGTGATCGTTTAAATAATCAATATCAATTAATTTTCTCAAAAAAGTTACTAACTCTAATATATTATTTTCACTTCCAGGATAGCCAAATCTAGGATGCATATCTCCATAAGCTATATCTTCTTTATTTTTCATAAAGGCATTACCAATATGAACATGTGAAACATAGTCTCTAATAGGATTAATATGATCCTCAATGGTTTCTCTTATTAATGGTATATGAGATAAATCGACCATTAGTCCAAAATTATTGCAATGTTCATTCACCATACTACAATATCTTGCAGCTAAGGAAGATTTACCAATTAAAGAGCATTTATCAATATCATAATCAAAAATTTCAAGGCAAACAGGCATTGTTCCCTTTGATGAAGCATAATTACATATCTCAATTGTTGATTTAACTAATGATTGTAGATTTTCTTCTTGAGTTTCTTTACTCCATTCTCTAGATAAAAATTGAAAATTAAGACTATTAAATTTATAAGCCTCATCAATTCCTCTTTTCAATTCTTCTACAGCCTTTAATCTTTCATCCTCATAAATACTATTTATATTTAATTTATTTCTTAGAAGTCTACTATGTGCACTATAGGTTGATTTACATTGTGCACTATTGATCAATTTTGGAACAATTTCATTCAAAGAGTCAAAAGGAAGTTGGCCTATCTCAATAACAGAAAAAAATGGATCTATTAGCAATTCTTTAAGAGTATTAATATATTGCTCTTCACTTTCATTACAATTAGGATAAGCCATGCTATGAACAATTCCTATATTAGCAACATCAAATATTGAACCTTTCATATTAGTTTTCCTTTAGTATCTTTGCAATATTATTAATACATGAATTTACTGAACCTAACACTTTTAAACCGCTTAATTGAGTTCCTTTATCAGCTAAATGAGCCATTGAAGCTTGTGCTAAAACAATAACATCAAAATTTGTAATATCCTTAATTACATCTAATAATAATTCATCATGTAACTTAAGATCACCTTTTTTCATAGCTTCATAGGCAACAGGTAAATCAGATGAAACAATTTCAATTTTTTTTCCTTGTTTAAGCGCTTCTTCTTTTAATTTACTGACAGTTGGTTGAATTGTACTTTTAGCGGTTGCTAATACTCTAATTTTATTTCCGCTGTTAATTGCTTCTTCACACATTGCATCGTCAATTGCTATAATTGGAACATTAAAAAATGGTCTAATTTTATCAACAATTGGGGTCAAAGTTGAGCAAGTAACAACAATCATATCCGCACCAGTGAGGCTACAGTTTTCAACATCATTATATAATCTTCTTTTGTTCTTTTTACTAAAATATCCAAGATTTGTTGGATCTATTGCTAAAAAATCATCATATAAATCATATATAATTAGTTCTTCATCGATTGAAGATTTTAATAGTTCTGAGAACTGGTTTAATACCGGTTTTACAGTATGTATTAGTGCTATTGTTTTCATAAAATTTCTCCTTATAATAGATTTTACTCATGCTTGATTTTCAAAAAAGGGTAGCCAAAGCTACCCTATATAATAAAAAATAACTCTCTATTTATCTTTACCAATTGTTTTTAAATAATCAGCCTGGAATTTTGCACCATATGCACTATATGTTTCAGTATCCATGTAATCAGGAACTAATTTCTTTAATTCAATATATTCATTATTCCATTTGTCTGATTCTGCTACTTTACCAAGAACATCTGACCAAAATTGAACTGCTTCAGGACTCATGTTTTTTGGACCAACTACAGATCTCCAGTTTGGTGATTCAACATTGTTGTAGCCTAATTCAGATAATGTTGGTGCTACACCTAAATTACCTGGGAAACGACTTGTTGAAAGAGCAAGAATTGGTGTTAATCTTTTTGCTTCAACATATTGAGAAGCTGATGCTGGTTTTGAGATTAATAGATCAATATGATTACCTAGCATAGCTGTAATTGCAGCACCAGAACCATCGTGTGCAATGTATGCAAATTGAGTGCTTTCAATACCTAATTCTTTTAATAAAGCATTATAACAAGCAATATCATCACCTTTTGAACCACCTAAAACAATTTGTTCACCATTTTTCAAAGCTTCAATTACATCTTCAAAAGAACTAAATCTAGAATTTTCACCGATGAAAATTAAATGCTTATCAACTGCCATATGAGCAATAGGTTGGAAGTCTTCAAATCTAAGATTTGTATTTTTACACATTGGCATTAAATCACCACTGTTAAATGTTAATAATGTATAATTAGCTTTATCACCTTTTATATTAGAAACTAAATTACGACCTACTTCACCTGCTCCATCTGTTTTATATTGCATAACAATATTTTGACCATTTGCTAAACCTTCTTCATTGATGATATCAATAATAGTTCTTGTAAAAATATCGCTACCACCACCTGGGGATGATGTACAATACCATTCAATGTTTTGTTGTGGAACAAAAGGTCCACTTGCCTGTGCTGTTTCTGTTTCCCCATTTGCGAAAATAGGAAAAATCATTGTTGATGCTACTAGCAAAGCTAATAATAATTTTTTCATGAAAAACTCCTTTTAGTTTTTGTTATGATTTTTTACAACGCCAATAATACCTCGAACAATTGGTGTTGCAATAATTGCAAATAATATTAGTATTAATACTAATGAAATTGGATTTTGGAAGAATATATCTATAGATCCATGGCTTATAATAAATGACTTTCTCATATTAGACTCAAGTAGAGGAGCTAATACAAATGATAACAACATCGGAGCCGTTGAATATCCATTTCTCTCAAATATATAACCGAACATACCTGAAATAACCATTATTAAAACACCGTAAAGTGAATTAGTAGAACTGTATGATCCAATAACACATACTACTGTGATACAAGGAATCATTAACTTAACATCTACTGTTAAAATTTTAACTAAAAATGGTATTATTCCTAATGCTATAATCAAAGTGATGATATTAGCTAAAAATAATGATGCTATTAATGACCAACAAAATTCTGGTTGATTAGTAAATAGAAGTGGCCCAGGATTAAGACCCCACATCATAAGTCCACCAAGTAATACTGCCCCTGTTCCAGAACCAGGAATACCTAATGCAAGTAATGGAGCAAATGAGCCTGCAGCTGCAGCATTATTAGCTGATTCACAAGCTGCAATACCTTCAATTGCACCTGTTCCTAATTCTTCTTCACTCTTAAAGGCTTTCTGCGTTGCATATCCCAAGAAAGCTCCTGTTGTTGCACCTGCACCAGGTAAAACACCGACAAAAGTTCCTAAGAAACCAGAACGTATTGCAGGAAAGATTAATCTTTTAAATTCATGCAAACTAATCATCGATCCCTTAATTGTTAATTTTTGAGTTAGATTTGCTTCAATTTTTTTATCTTTATCATCCACAAGTTTCATAACCTGTGCAAAGCCAACGGTTCCAATTACGAATGGAATGAAAGGAACTCCACCAAGAAGATAAATTGAGCCAAATTCAAATCTTGGAGATCCTGTTAAAGTATCCATACCCATACTAGCTATTAAGATACCAACAGCAGTCAGTACAACACCTTTAGTAGGATTACTTCCAACTAACCAACCAATACTTGTCATTGCAACTAATAGTAAAGCAGTCATCTCTGCTGGGCCAAATTTTAATCCAAGTTCGGCAAGTGCTGGACCCATGAATGTTAAAATACACATACCTATTAATCCACCAGTAAAAGATGAAATATTAGATGTATATAGAGCTTGTCCTGGCTTATTCCTCTTTGTAGCCATAGGATAACCATCAATTGCTGTCATTACAGCAGGGCTATCACCTGGTATATTTAAAAGAATTGCACTAAAAGATCCACCATACATGTTTGAATAATATAGAGCACCAAGCATGATAATAGCAGTAGTTGGATTAAACTTATATGTTAGTGGTAGCAACAATGCAACACCAGCTAATGAGCCGATACCTGGCATCGCTCCTACTAATAATCCTAATACCGCACCCAACATTGTTACAAGCACATTTTGAAGGGTAAGAACTGAAATAAATCCAGTTAATAATAATTGTAAATTGTCCATATTCTTTATCCCCTAAAATATTGCATTGAATATTAGTCCTTTTGGAAACTGAATATTAAGCCAAGTTCCAAAAGCCCCAAATACTATTACAAACATTATCAAAAAAGTTATAATTGTTGTTTTCCAACTACATTTTTCATATACTCGAACCCAAATAATTAAAAAAGCAGCTAAGCTCAAATACATTCCAAAAACAAAAGTACTAGCAATAATTAGAAAAACAGCGAATACTGGATACCAGTTTTCTAATCTGCTATAATTATTTTCTTCCTTTAAAGATTGAAAAAAAGCTAAAGCACTCACAGCAATAAGTAAAATACCAATTATTGTTGGAAAGAAACCTGGTAAAGTACCAATATTTTTATCCCAAAATCCATACTTAAAGAATCCTAAGGATGAAAATAATAAACCAATAATTAAAGTTACAATGGGAAGAATATTTTTCGTTCCAAACTTTGAATTACCCATTAAATACTCCTATTTTTCGTTGTATAAATGATTAGCCATTTTACTAACCATTTTCACGGCATTTTCAAAAGCACTTGTTTTAACAATACCTTTACCTGCAATATCGTATGCTGTTCCATGCCCACAGGTTGCAATTGGTGCAGGTAGTCCTCCAGCTATTGTAATACCTTGATCAAAGCCTTTTAATTTAAGAGCTATTTGACCTTGGTCATGATACATTGTTACAACACCATCAAAATTACCATTAAATGCCTTTATAAATGTAATATCAGATGGATATGGTCCTGTAGCATTTATACCCAATTTATTTGCACTCTCAATTGCAGGAATTATTACATCTATTTCTTCAGTACCACATCTACCACCTTCTCCGCAATGGGGATTTAATGCACATAATGCAATTCTAGGTTCCTTTATTCCACTATGTTTTAATGAAGTGTTACACAAAATAAGTGCTCTCATTATACTATTTACAGATAAATTTTGACTAACTTCTTTTATTGGAATATGACTGGTTGTTCTCGTTGTCCATAAATCACCTAAAACATTAATTTCACCAAATGGATCTGTGTGGTTAAATAAATTAGCTAAAAAATGGTGTTCACTTTCAAATTTACATCCAGCATCTTTTAAGCCTGCTTTATTTAATGGTGCAAAGCAAAATCCCTCAATTTTCTTTTGCTTAAATAAATCAGTCGCAAGAGTTAACATATCAAGACATGACTTTCCTGATATTACAGACATAGTCCCAAAAGGAACTTCTGAAGGATCAACATTTTTTAAATCTATCATAGGATATAATTCATCATCCCATGTAGCATCTTCTACAGAATTAATAATTCTAACTAAAGATTTACTTTCTAATAGATTATACGCTCTGTCAATTATTCTCTTATCGCCTATAAGTATTGCTCTGCAATAATTATCAAAAAATCTTGATATTGTTAATTTTGCAATTATTTCAGATCCTACACCACCTGCATCACCTAGTAATATTGCAACAATCGGTTTTCTATTCACAATTAAACTCCTCTATTTGTTAATTTAAATGCAAGTACTGTGCCAAAAAAAATGAATATTATAATTTAAAGTATATTTTTTTATAAAAAAAAATAACTCCATACCTAATAAGAAGTTAAATATTATTGACAAAAAAGATCAAAAAAATTAATGCTCCATATAAATATTCCAATGTTTCATAACTAAAAAAAATGAAACATTGGAATATTTTTGAAACATACTAAGAATCATATTGAGCTATTTTTCTCCATAACGTTGAACGGCTCATACCGAGAGTAGAGGCAAACTCATTCTTAGATAAACCACTATTTTTAAACATTATATATAATTCTTTTGGTGAAAAATCATTTTTTTTACAAACAATTTTATCTTCATCAAAAAGTGGTTCTATAATATCAAATGTTTTTAGCTCAGCTGCTGAAACTATTTCTGAATTACTCAAAACAGCTAATCTCTCAGCACTGTTTGTTAATTCTCGGACATTTCCTGGCCAAGAATATTTCTCTAATAATGATTTTGCTCCTTCACTTAAAGCACAATGATTTTTCCCATATTTTTTGCAACTATCTTTATAAACCCGCTCAAATATTGGAATTATATCGCATTTACGTTTTCTTAAAGCTATTGTCCTTATGGTAAATAAACCTAATCTATAAAATAAATCTAAGCGGAATTCATTTTCTTTAACCTTATTTAATAGCTCTTCATTAGTTGCACTTATTACTCTAACATCAATTGGAATTACTGAATTTCCGCCAACTTTACGAATTTCTTTTTCTTGTAAAACTCTTAATAATTTTGCTTGAAGAGAAATAGGCATCTCACCAATCTCATCTAAGAAAATTGTTCCACCATAGGCTAATTCAAATAATCCAATTTTGCCTTCTTTTCTTGCTCCTGTAAATGCACACCCTTCATATCCAAAAAGTTCACTTTCTAACAATTCAGCTGTCAATGTTGCACAGTTTACGGCTACAAATGGGGAATATTTTCTAGGTGATGCATTATGAATAGACTGAGCCAGTAGTTCTTTACCGGTTCCTGTTTCTCCAATTATAATTATAGCTCCATCAACTAAACTATATCTTTTAGCCTTATCAATAGTTCTAATCATATCTTCATCATTAGTTAGAAAATCTTTGAAAGTATATTTTGCAATTAGACCTTTTTGCCTTAATTCTTTACGAACCTTACTCTCTAAATCAAGGATATCTTCTACTTTATGAAATATAATAAGGAAGCCAAATTTATCATTATCATTGTTTAGCGGTTTAACAGTTATAAAAGTAAGTTTACCTTTTACTTCGCGAACAAATTCACTCTGTATTCCAGCCTCTATAGCTCTATATATTTCATTTACAGGACAGACATTTTCAAATTGTGTGTTTTCTAATTTAGTATTAAAATATTGATCAGCTTTAGCATTACTAACAACAACTTTACCTTTAGAATTAACAGCAATAATAATATCATCTTTGTTTTCTAATAAACTTGTTAAAAGGCCAACTCTTAATTTAGCTTGGTTTAAAGTTCTAGCTGCAGATAAAGCATCACATACTACATTATGAACTGCATTGCTACCTGTTTGTATATGTACATAAGGAAGTGATAAATCTTCACAAATCCTAGACATAGTTAAACCACCTAAGAAGATTTTGCAGCCCCTCTTTAGCAATTCATCGATTCCACTTCTTACTTGTTCTTGAGTATTTGCAACATACATCTCAACGTTTCTGCCAATTAATTTTTTAATATGATTTGGATTACACATTGTCTTTGAAGCTGCTAATATACCAACACTACCTTGATAATTATTACATATAGAATATAAAGCTTCCGTAAAATCATTTGGACTCATTGGTATAGGAATAACAAGACTTTCTGGATGATACTTTTCAACAGCCCTAGCTGTTATACCTCTACTAACAATAACATCTGCATCTAGACTAGATAATTTTTCAATATCTGTTCCATATATATGGTCATAAACAATCTCGATATTTTCTAAATGAAACTTGTTAACTTCTTCATAAAATTTTGAAAATAATTCTTCATACGGTACTATAAATAAAACTTTTATCATTCTTATATGATACCATTTATTTATGAATTCACAAGAAAATTAAAAATTTATTTACTTATTCGGGATAATAACCTGTCTTCGACACTTTAAAACGCAAAAAAGGCCCCCTAATTAGTTATGTAGTAACTAATAATATCGGTGGCCTTTTAACATTTTTTGTAGTTTTTAATATCACTATTATGTCTTTTTTTTAGTTTTGGCAATAATTTTTTTTATTTCTCCTATTGTTAAGAACTGTCTATCTAATGTGATTTCAAATTTCTTTTGAATTTCTAATAATATCTCATCAACATAATTGAAATTATATAGATTCCCAGTTATCAATGATCCATTTGCTGCTTTTATACTTTTTAGAATACTTTCAGTACTCCACTTACTTTCCAAATTTGTTTCTAATAATCTTATTATTACTAGTGAAACAAAACAGGTTAGAAAGTGAGTTTCTATCCTATTCCAGTTTCTATGAAATACAGGTCTAACTTCAAGACTACTTTTTGTAATTTTAAAAGTCTCTTCTATCTCCCATAACCCTCTATAAATTTCTATTATATCTTGAGTTTTAACTATCTTGTTTAATTTAAAATATCCATCTTTTGTGAATGTGCTTTTTTTGTTTAATGGCTTTTCTCCATCCTCGAGTCCAATTACATTACTAAAGATTACATAATAACCATCTAAAGCCTCTTCTTTTTTTAGCTTTTCTTCATCAAAGAATAATTGAGAGCTACTTGGTTTTATTAGTTCACCATCTTTTTGTAGATATTCTTCTTTTATATATTTGTAACATCCAAATGATTTAGGAATTGCCTTATGATTCTCTACTGTATTAAAAGCTTTAAGTAATGCAGCTTCTCTATCAGCTTTAGCTTTCTTAGCATATTTCTCACTATAGAAGACTATTTGTCTTTCATTAATTATAACTTTAGTTTTTTTACCAGTTTTTATATCTGGAACAGAAATCTCTCGTGGAGACATCCTCGTTTTAACCTTAAGGGTGTAAGTATTTTTCTTATTTTTATCTAGATTTTCATATCTTTGCTTAACCGGCATGTCTATTAATTGATAATCATCTTGTTTTAAAACATAGTCTTGATACTCTTTTGATGCACCACGAACAGAATAACTAATTACATATCCATTCTTTTGAGATAATATTCTACTGATATTTTCTCCAGACATCATTCCCTTATCGCCAACAACAATAATATCTCTAATATCTAAATCTAATCGAGTTTCACCCATCATAGGTATTAAAGTCTTACAGTCATTGGTATTACCTGAAAATAGCTTATAATTAACTGGTAATCCATTATCATCCATAAATAGCCCCATTTGAACTATTGGATTAGGTCTATGCTCTTTACTTACACCTTTTCTTTTGTTTTCATCTTGATAATCAATTTCAAAGTAATAATTTGTAACATCATAATACAGTAGTGTTGTATCTCTACCGTAATTTTTTGTTATGGTTTTATTTAAATGGATTAGTAAATCATCCTTCCATTCAATGAAATTATCCATTGCTCTATAGATATTTGTAAGAGAAAAGTCCATTTTTTCAAAGAACCGGCCTTTATTGAAATAAGCTTCTCTTTTAGAACTTGGAAATAGTATCCTTGAGTAAACTAGTAGTTTAAATATTGCATTATGGTTGTATTCAGCCTTGGTGTATCTTCTTTTATTATTCATGAAAGAATCAATTTCTAATTCATGATAGATATATGATAAAACTGCAGCTCCTAAACTTTTTCTATCAGTTCGTGGAGTATTAATATCTCGAACTGCAATTTTAGCATTAGGATCTATATTAATAGATTTAGATGGTTGGATAGTTTTAATATTATTTTGTTCAGCTTTTAGTTCATCTTTGAAATGTTGAAGAGGATCTTCGTATAAATCTAAAAAATCTTCTATATAACCAATATCTCTAATTTTTCTTTGTCTAGATTTTTTACTCACTTTGTCTCTATAAGATTCTTTAACAACCATAAGTCTTTTGTTTTTAGATTTAACTGGTATTACACTGATGTACATATAGACTCCTCAATATTACTACAAATAGTGTATAACAAGATAATAATCATGTCAACGGTATATGACGCTACACATAAAAATGTCAAGAATAAAATGCAAAAAAATTTATTCTTTCAAAAAAAATAGCCAGTTAAAGGCTTGAAAAGGCGATTTACAAAGAAATTTGGCTAGAAAATAAATATTTGTTAGGGCGTAGAAGTGTCGAACTAGGGATGATACTTTTCAACAGCCCTAGCTGTTATACCTCTACTAACAATAACATCTGCATCTAGACTAGATAATTTTTCAATATCTGTTCCATATATATGGTCATAAACAATCTCGATATTTTCTAAATGAAACTTGTTAACTTCTTCATAAAATTTTGAAAATAATTCTTCATACGGTACTATAAATAAAACTTTTATCATTCTTATATGATACCATTTATTTATGAATTCACAAGAAAATTAAAAATTTATTTACTTATTCGGGATAATAATATAAAATCTTGATATGATTAAATATATTCTTCTAATAGTATTAATTGCCATTACTATTATTAATTTCTACTCTTTTACCATTGGCAAAAAAATAAAAAAAAATAATGAACTTCAATTTTTACTACTTCAAAAAAAGTTAGAAGAGAAAAGCCTCAAAATAATAGAAAAAGAAAAGATACTTGTAAATTCAAAACACTTTTTCGTATCTGATATTAATGAAGGTTTTCTATTGATACTTGATAATGCAAAAAAATTAGTACTAATCATTTCAGATGATACTTATAATACATATCTCGCTAAAGATATTGTTGCTTGCAAAAGTATTTTTAAAAAGAATAAGAATGTATTGTTACAATCTTCTTCAATTATTGAAACAAATGATAGTGAATATGAATTTACTTTTGGAACAAAAAAGAGAAAAGCTAATAGTGTTTTAGGTAAGTTTATAATAGATACAACTGATCAATTTACAGATTTGATAAACGATTTTATTAAATAAATAAATTAGTTGCTATCAAGTTAATCATTGCAGGAAAAATAATTATACATGAAATTAATCTGATAATTTGAAATACTGCAATATAAGAACTAGTACAATTATAATCAGATGCTATTAGAGCTACATCGCTAGCTCCTGCAGGAATGCAAGAGAATAGCATTACACCTTTATCAAGATTAAATCTTTTACTTAAAAATAATGCTAACAAAGTATGAAAAATTAAATAGCCCAACATTAACATCACTAGTGGCAAAATAATTTCATTCATAGATGTAACTGTATCAATAGTAACTTTAGCACCAATAAAAGAGCCTGTAGAAACTTGCGCAGCTCTTTTAAATGGTAGTGGAATTTCACATTTAAAAGCAAATACATTGAATAATGATACAAATATTAGTGAAAATACCATTTGAGAGGCTGGAACTGATGGAAATAAATAACCAAAAAAACCTCCAGCAGTTCCAATTACTAAGGTAAAGAATACTCGCAATATTTTATGTGGAAATTCTTGATATTTTGGGGTTTCAATAACTTCTGAAACTCCATTTTTTTTTAGCATAAAGCCAATTAAAATTGGGAAAAATATTAAAGACCCAATTGATCTTACTAATTGCATCATTGCAACACTTGATACATTGGCTCCCATAGATTCTGCCATTAAAGTTGTCTCTGTTACACCACCTGGAACAGTAGATAATAAGGCAGTTAAATAATCCATTGGGGAGACAAAATAAATTAATGTTCCAACAAAGCAATTTACAATCATCATTCCTAAGATCATAAAAATTGAAGGTAATATAATAATCCTAATATTTAGTATCTCATCCTTTCCTAAAGTAGAACCAATAAAGGAGCCACTTATAACTTGAAGAAAGAATTTATTAAACTCTGAAGAAGTTGCATTTGATGTAAATATATTAAAAATTGAAACACCAATAATTCCACCTACCAATAAAGGAGATGGAAATTTTAATTTTTTAGCAATCAATCCAGATATTAATGAAACTAATATTGTAATTATAAAATAATACATTTAATTATAATATTTTCCAAAATTTTCTTTTAAGTAATTTATAGATCTAACAGCTGCAGTATCAGGATTTGGATAAGGTAATATTTCAACAGTAGTCCATCCCTTATATCCAATTGAATCTAAGGCTTCAAAAACCTCTGTAAAATTGATATGACCATCACCAGGAGAATGACGATTAGAATCAGCAAAATGAATATACTCAATATATTGGCCATACTTAATTAAAGACTCTTTAATATTTGCATCTTCAATATTCATATGGAATATATCTGGCATCATTTTAAAATTTGGTTTATTAACTTTTTTAATCATTTCAACTGATTGATCTAAATTATTTATAAAGTCAATTTCGTAACGATTTACAGGTTCTAATATCAATTTTACACCACGTTTTGCAGCATAATCGCTTAATTCACAAGCAGCATCTAAAAAAAGATTCTCAGCTAAAATGGGATCTTTACCCTCTAGGCTACCTCTTGTTCTACCAATATTAACCAATTGTCCAAAATCACTTGCTAAATCAATGAAATCACGAAAAGTTTGCTTTAATTCAATTCTCTTTTCTTTATTTTCTTCTGTAAAGCAAAGCTGTCTTGCTGCCCAAACTTGGCCACTAGATATTGCAGATACTTCCAGATTATTTTTATTTAACAAGGCCTTTAAATCACTTCTAGAGATTTCATCAGGTCTTTTTAGAGCTAATTCAACACCATCATATCCTAAATCTGAAGCCTTTTTTATTGATTCTTCAAGACCTCTATAAACAACAAAAGCATTTGGCATTGCTTCCTTTCCTGCTATAGCAACAGATAATTTCATAGGTACTCCTTATTTTTACTAAGAATATCTAGATACCAAAAGGTATCTAGATATCACTACTTACATTTCGATAATTATATCTAAGTCACCAGAAACAGCACCTAGAAGTACAGGTTTCATAAATTTATCAACATCTTCAGTTGTCATTGGAGTTGGCATATTCTGCAACTTCATCTTCAATTGAGGGTCTTTAGCTGCAGATAAAGCTCGTTCTATATATTTATCGCTAAAGCCTTTTAATTCTCCAAGAGTTGTTGGAGCATTAATGCTCTTAGCATATGCTATCATAGCTTTAGCAACTGCAATAGATAATTCTCGACCTTCAATATTTTCTATATCTGCTGTGCTATAACCATATTTCTTAAATACCATGCCAATTACTTTCAATTGTTTCTGTATTGCATTTGTATAAAGAATGGCATAATAAGGATTCATTATTCCACAAGCTGTACCATGTCCAACTAAATCAACTAGTGAGAAACTTGTTAAATGAGCACCACTTGTACCACCAACCATGATTGCATAACCACCAAGATCAGTTGCAAGTCCAATTGCCTCTCTAGCCTCTAAATCTTTTGGATTTGAAACTAATTTCTTTGCGTTTTCACAACATAAACTGATAGCTGTTACAGCTAAGTCTTTTGTTAATTCATAATTACTTTCTTTTGCGCCACAAAAAACTTCAAAAGTATGAGCAATAGCATCAAGAGCACCATCAACTGTAACGCTCACAGGCATTGTTGCAGTAACATCATAATCAAATAAACTAGTTGCAGGTACTACAGCCTCATCTACTATTAATTTCTTCTGTCCAACTACAGGATCTGTAATATTTGAATACTTTGTTAGATGAGCTCCTGAAGAAGCTGATGTTTCAACTGCTATTACAGGTACTAATTTCTTACCAGTTGCACTTAGTTCAGCACTTACAACACCAGTTCCAAAATAATGATCAACTTCAGGAGTTACATCAGCACCTAATGTAGCTAGTGCACTTGCACATTTAGCTGCATCAATTGTTGAACCACCGCCGATAGCTACAATACAATCAGGTTTAAACTGTAAGATATAAGTAACTAATCTATAAACATCTTCTCTTGGTGCATTAGGTTTTGCATCAGGTGCAACTTTATTACCACAAATTTCAACACCTTCGGCTTCTAGATATTTTAAAACCTCATCAGCTATTGGCTTCATATATGTCTGGTTACTTACAACTAAAGCTTTTTTTCCATATTTCTTTGCTTCTTTTCCGACTTGATTTAAAACACCTCTGCCAAAAATATAGCTATCACCTTTCCAATTATTTAATAATTCATAAGCTTTTTCTTTTATTTCCATTTTACTACTCCATTTTTAATAATTTTTCAGATTCACTAACAATATTATCTTTTGAAATTCCATACTTTGCTAATAATTCAGTATATGGTCCTGTTTCGGTAAATCTATCATTAATACCAATTGCTTTAAATTTGCAACTAATTCCTTCATTCATAAAAGCTTCAGATATAGCACCTGCAAACCCACCAATAACATTATGTTCTTCTACACTAATTAGTTTGCCTGTTTTTTTAACACTCTCAATTAAACTCTTTGAATCAAGAGGTTTTACAAAAGGAACAGAAAATAGATCAACACTATAACCTTTTGCTTCTAATTCATCTGCAGCCTCTTTAGCAAAAGAAGCTGTTATACCATTTGCAACAATAGTAATATCTTTACCATCTTTCATTTTTACAGCTTTAGTATCACCAATGCTTTTCTCTACATTTAATGCTGGCATTTCATTTCTATTTAATCTTATATAAACTGGACCATCTTGTTGTAATGCATAGGCAAGAGCCTCTTCTGCCTGTTTGCTATCAGATGGAACAATTACCTGTAAATTAGGAATTGCTCTCATTATTGCAATATCTATTATTGATTGGTGAGAAGCACCATCAAATGAATCAGAAAGTCCTCCATATGCACCTGCAATAATAACTGGAAGATTATTATAAGCAATTGCATTTCTAATTTGGTCTGTTCCCTTTAATGCTAAAAATATAGCAAAAGCATTAACCACAGGTCTAAAGCCAGATGCGGCAAATCCTGCAGCAGTTCCGACCATATTAGCTTCAGCTACGCCACAATTAAAAAAGCGTTCTGGAAATTCTTCTCTAAAAAAACAACTTTTTGTAGAACATGATACATCAGCATCAAGAACCACTAATTCAGGGTGTTTTTGTCCTTGATTTACTAAAGCTTTACCCCAAGCCTCTCTCATTGCTAAGCCCATATTTTATCTCCTTTCTTTTTAATATCTTCATCTAATTCAGCTAAACCCTTAACATAAGAATCATCATCAATTACCTTTCCATGCCAAGTATTTTTTCCTTCTGTAAAAGAAACACCTTTGCCTTTTATGGTATCGTAGATAACTGCCTTAGGCCAATTTTCATCACTATCAATCCAATTAAATGAATCTAGTATATCTTTTGTGTTGTGACCATCATAAGGGGTTGGATTTACATTCCATCCAAAGCTAACTAATCTATCTCTCAATTGATTTAAAGGCATAATCTCATCCATTGTTCCATCTAGTTGAACTTTATTATAATCAATCATTAGAACAAAATTTTTAGGTTTATATTTACCTGCCATCATCATAGCTTCCCATGACTGACCTTCATTCAAACATCCCTCGCCTGTCATTACATAAGTTGAAGACCCATTATTTAATAATGATGCAGATAGTGCCATTCCTAAACCAACTGAAAGACCATGACCTAAGGCTCCTGTCGACATATCAACACCAGGAATTTTTGTCATACAAGGGTGTCCTTGTAAAAATGAACCTAGTGTTCTAAAAGAATGTAAATCGTCTGTAGAGAAATAACCTCTATTTGCTAAAATTGTATAAAGATTAACAGATGCGTGGCCCTTAGACAAAATAAACTTATCTCGATCTTCTTTCTTAGGATTTTTAGGATCTATATTTAATCTATTAAAATATAGTGAGGTAATTAACTCAGCACAAGAAGCTGCTCCGCCCCAGTGTCCTGTACCTCTTTCATGTAAAATATTCCACATATCCCTACGAAACACTGATGATAATAATGCTAACTCTTCACTATTCATTACTTTACTAGGATTATCTAATAAATTCTTTAATGTATTTTCCATCTAAATCTCCTTTTATTGTATCCTGTATACAATATACATAACACAATCCAAGTGTGATGTCAATAAAAATATTTTTAAGATTAATAACAAAAATACTTTTTTTTTCTTATAATATTAATTTAAAGATCTATTTTTTAAGCCTTTAATACTATTACTTGACTTCATAAAGGTTTGTGTTTATTGTATACAATGTACGTAAAAGGAAAAAATAATGGCAAAAATAAAACAACCAAGTTTATCTGATTTAGTTTATACTCAAATTAAACAACAAATATTAAATGGTGAATTAAAAGCAGGAGATCGGATTGCAGAGGAAGACTTTGCAGCAGAATACGGAGTATCTAGAACACCTATTAGAGAAGCGCTAAAAAAGCTAACAGAATACGGTTTAATAACTATTGTTCCTAGATCTCACGCAATTGTTAATTCAATTTCAATTAAAGAAGCAGAGGATATTGCTAAAATAAGAGTAACGCTTGAACAATTTGCAATTGATAATTTTGAAAGTGATACATTATCAGAAAAAATTAATTTGCTTAATAAATTTGATAAAGAGTGTCAATTAGCTCTAGAAATGAATGATAGAGCAAAACTTTTTGAAAATGATAGTCTTTTTCACTCAACACTAATTGAAGCAACAAACAATTCAGTTTTAATAGATTTATTTCATCGACTTGATTCAAAAGTTCAATTATTGAGATTAGAACAGGGTGCTTCAATTTCTGAATTAGGTAAATATATTAGCCAGCACAAATATATTATTAAATGCATAAAAAATAATGAATTAGTTGATGCTAAAGATTTATTAGAACAACACATAATACATGACTTAACAAGTCATATAGAAAAAGATAGCAAAGAAGAGTAACGAAAAATAACTCAATCAAGATTTAATAAATATAAGTTTTGCTTTTAGCTTTATTGTGATAATATAATTTTATGTTAGAATTATCAAAACAAGATGCAGCCGATATAGTTAATCAACTTTCAAAACTTATAAACATGAAAATCAATATAGTAAATAGCAAAGCTATTATTATCGCCAACTCAGATGAAGATAGAGTTGGTGATTTTCATGAAGCCACAAAACGTATCATCGATGATAATTTATCTGAATTAATTGTAAAGAAGAATACTCAATTTAGCGGTACCCAAGCAGGTACCAATCTTCCCTTGACTATAAATAATGAAATAATTGGCGTTGTAGGGATTACAGGAGAGGTAAAAACTGCAAGAGCTTATGGGCAAATCATTAAAAAGATGTGCGAAATATTAATTCAAGGAAAGGCTAGAGATATATTAATAGAGCAGAGAAAACGAGAAAAAGAACTGTTTGAAATTGAATGGATTTGTGATGATAATAATCAAATTACAGACTCCTTTATTTCAGAGGGTCTAATCTTTGATATTAATATTTTAAGCAGAAGAAGAATTCTAGTCTTCTCTACAAACAATAAAGCTGAAAATCAAATAATCATAAACACTATCCTAGTAGATAATAAAAACAATGTTGCATTTAATTATAAAAATACTGTTGTAGTAGCTATTAGTGAGAGATCAAATGATAAAATTTTAAAACTAATAAATACTATTAAAACTAAGGTGAAAGACCCTTTTAAAGTAGGAATAGATTCTCAAGAGATTGAGGAGAACATACACCATCAATATTTGAAAGCTTATAAGGCTCTACAATCTTTATCATTAAACACAACCTCTTGTTATCGTTTTTATGAAGATTTATATATAGAACTTATTGAAGATCAAATTAGTTTAAAGAGCAAAAAAGAGTTTATTAATAAAATCTTTAGTAGTTACACTGACACTAAAGAAATAAAAGAGTCGCTTAATTTAATTAAAATTTTATATAATCAGAATGGATCAATAAAAGCTGCTGCTGCAATTTTAAATATTCATCCCAATACACTGCAATACAAAATTAAAAAAATCTATTCTAAAACATCGCTAGACCCAAGAGAATTCAATAATATTGGAATTTACTCCTTAGCGATTAAATTTAGTAATGATATATTAATCTAGTAGTTATATATTTTATAAAACAAATAAATAATAATATTTTCATCGTATAAAACATAACATTTCACATTATATTCAATCTATAATTAGGTAATTAAGTTTAGTTGGAGAAGATTATGAAAGTTAAATTTCCATATGGTAAAGAATATTTAGATGCAGATATTGAAGATAGTAGATTAAAAAATATATTACTATCATCACTACATGATTATAAAGCAGAGGTAAGTGAAGAAGAGTTAGTTAAGAATTCAATGATGAATCCTATAGGAAGTGAGAGATTATCAACACTTGCAAAGGGTAAGAACAAGGTGGTTCTTATAGCAAGTGATCATACACGTCCTGTTCCAAGTAAAGTCATAATTCCTCAAATGTTAAAAGAAATAAGAGAAGGTAATCCTAATGCTGATATCACTATATTAATAGCAACAGGATGTCATAGAGGAACTGTTAAAGAAGAGTTAATTTCTAAATTCGGATTAGACATTTATAATAGTGAAAAAATTATTATCCACGATTGCGATAAATCTGAAACAGTAGATATTGGAACTCTTCCAAGTGGTGGTAGATGTATAATTAATAAATTAGTTATTGATGCAGATCTTGTTGTATCTGAGGGTTTTATTGAACCTCATTTCTTTGCAGGCTTCTCAGGTTCAAGAAAAAGTATTCTACCAGGTGTAGCTAGCCGAGATACAGTATTATATAATCATAACTCTGAATTCATAGCTCATTCTAATTCAAGAACAGGTGTGCTTGAGGGTAATCTAATACATAGAGATATGATTTGGGCTGCTAAAAAAGCAAAACTAGCTTTTATTGTAAATGTAGTAATAGATGCTAATAAAAAGGCAATATTCAGTGTTGCCGGAGATGCAGAAGAAGCACATAAAAAAGGTTGTGAATTTCTCTCATCTCTTTGTAAAGTAGAGGCTAAGCCTTCTGATATTGTTATCTCTACAAATGGTGGTTATCCACTAGATCAAAATATCTATCAAGCTGTTAAAGGAATGACTGCCGCAGAGGCATGTGTTAAACAAGATGGTGTAATTATTATGATTGCAAAATCTAATGATGGTATTGGTGGAGATAAATTCTATCATCAATTAGCCGATGAGAGTGATATCAATAAAACAATGGATTTATTTCTTTCAAGAGATAGAGGAAATACTGTAGCAGACCAATGGCAAACTCAAATATTCTTAAGAGTATTACAAAAAGCTACTGTTATCTATATTTCTGATGTTGATGATAAAATCATTAGCGATATGCATATGATTCCTGCATCTAGTGTTGAGGATGCAATTAAAAAAGCTGAAAGTATTTTAAATAATCCTAATGCCACAATTAATGCAATACCTGATGGTGTTTCAATTATGGTAATAGAGTAATATTAAAAATTAACTATTTAATAAAATAATTCCAAAGTAGAGCAATCATTATTGAATCTACTTTGGAATATTTTTTTATGATAAATTCTTTTTGATATTTTCAATCTGTTCTGGAGTTAAACCAATATTCAATAGATAATTAGTTGCAATTTCAGGTAGATATTTATCTCTAATTAGTATTCCATTTGAAATAGAAATTAGCATTTGATAGGGAGTATCATTTACTGCACAGAATTGTGTACTACCTTTTTTAACATTATAAAGGTTTTCATATGATAGCATGTAATCACTCTCAATTTCTTCCATACTAGCCCCCATTAATGATTCTAGTATGATAGACATAAAGCCAACTCTCTCAACACCATCCGATCCTTGTAATAGATAAGGACCTTCATGAGTGCTTATAAAGTTAAAGGCCTCATACATTCCATCATTAAACAAAGTGGATTTATAGTTTTTACTTAAATCAAGGGTAATTACATTCTCTCTTTCATATAATTCTTTATACCAAGGATTAGGTAGAAGAGTAAGACTTCGAGTAACAGATAAATCATTGTCCGATAAATTAATAATACCTTTAATATTAGAAAGTTTTGCTAATTCAGTTGCATATATTGCACGAGATGTAAAACTTATTGGACTACTTGATCTATAAAGTTTTCCATTTACAATATTTCCAGATTTAATTTCTCTAAAATTAGCAAAGGAATAGTCACTTAAATAATCATCTCTATCAAGGGATGTCTGCAAAATTGGAGATTTTTGAGGAACTTCAATTACATATCCACTCTCACTACTTTCATCAATTTTTGGGACGCTTTTATACTGGACCTCAGATCGATCTACATAGATAGTTGAACCATTTGATGTACTAAAACATCCAGTAAATAATAGTGTGGATAAAATTATCCAAGTTAATACAATTCCTTGCTTCTTTTTCATAAAAACTAATAATTTCCTTAATATTTTAAATATTATTCTTTTGCTGCTTTAATTTCTTCATTCTGGTTTAGTTGACCATATATTTTTAATTCATTCTCATATAATGATTGAAGAGTTAACCAAAATTGAGCATCTACTCCCAGAACTTTCTCTAGATTATCAGCATAAAATTTTCTAATAGGACTAACACCTTCGCAAATAGCTTCAACATATTCATTTTTTACACCAGTCTTACTTGCTAACTCTTCAAGACTTATATTTTGTTGACTCATTATTAATTTTAATGTATCACCAGGACAAACAATTGCCGCTCCATTTTCTTCCATATATTCTTCCTTCGATTTAATAAATAAACCAATACCTTAATATTTTACTAAGTATAATAAAATATGCATCAATAAAAAAGACATATAAAATATTTAATTTATAACCCTACATGAAATAATCATTTATTTTTTACTTTAATTAACTCTTTTTTCATTACACACTAATATATCATATAATTAAAGAATCTAGGAAATTATTTTCTACTTTTAATTATTAAAGACACTCAAATGAGTGCCTTTAATATTATTATCATTTTATTTTATAAAGCTAAGCTGCCCATTGGATCCCATGGTTTTAGTACAATAGGTTCTTCTTTGAACATCTCTCTCTCTTCTTGACTTAAGAATTCCTTCTTAACTACAACTTGGAAAGTAAATTCATTGAACCAATCATCACTCATTACAAAGAAGCCTTTAGCACCAACTCTCTCTCCCCAACTGTTTTCAACACGCCATCTATTTGGTTTTCCATCTTCATCAAGATTAACACCAGTTAATACCATTGCATGAGTCATTAGGGATTCACCATAATCAAGACGTTGTTCTTTTGTCATTGGGAAATCAGTAGAGAAAAGACTTTCTCTATCATATGTATCTAGAGCCATCAAACCATTCTTTCTCTCTGAAGATTGACCAACATCAGAACCAAACCAAACTACTTCACCACTCTGCATTTGTTTAATAGCGACATCTTTTAATCTTTGAATTGGTAGGTTCAAATATTTAACACTTTGACCACCACGAACATTACCTAAGTATTGTACAGTGAAAGTTTTATTAAATGGTTTATCTTTTGTTGGAGCGTTGATTAAACTTACATAATCATTCATATCCATATTTACATATTGATTGTAGAAATCAAGTGGTGTGATATTTGATAATCTAATAAACTTATCATCTTTATCACGTGTTTCATAGGTAAAGCTCTTAGGTGGTTCACCTAAAGAAATACAGAGCATTCTGTAGATTGTTTCAAGCATTTCATTCTTTAGTATTCTTAGGTCTTCAATAGAATTGCCATCTTTAAAAGCATCTCTTAGTTCAACTGCGAAACCTCTAAGTTTAGTAGTTAATATATTATCCATCTCTTTTGTATTAGATGATACTTCACTCTCTGGCATTGCACTCTTTGGAACTACACCATATTTGCTAACTAAAGATGCAAACATGTCCCATTGACCACCATCACCTAGAGGGTCTTTTAATAAGAAACTAACTACTCTAGAGCCTGGTTCCTTTTTAGCTGTTTCAATAATACTTTCTAAGAAGTAATTACTTTTTTCTAACTTATCCCAGAATAATGGGTAGTTTTGTGATAATTCTATTGTTTTTAAGTTAAGAGACTTCATAACTTGTAATTTCATTACGTTTAAGGCTGCAAACATCCAACATCTTCCAGATTTTTTCTGATTTGTGATATCACCAGCATCAAGAGAAATTGAAAATTCGTGTACATTTGAAATCGCAGATTTATAGTTCTTACAACTATCTAAAATACCTGAATGCATTACAGCATTCTGAGCTACTTTATTTTTATTCTTTGATTCAAAAGATTTTTGATACGATTCTAGGGTTTTAAAACTTATATTTTCTTTCATATTTTATCCTCTTAAAAAAAGAATAACACAAAAGAGTATTGAGTACAATTAAATTAGAAATTATGAAAAGGAAACTCACTATAAAAACGCAAAAGGCTAGGAAATATTAAGTCCCTAGCCTTCAAAAGATATTTATTCTATTATCTATTTAGCTAATGGCATCTCTTTGATTAGAGAGAAATCACCAGTTACTGAAGCTCTTAATAGAGGAGCCATATATTCATCTACATCAGATAGACTCATTGGAGTTGGCATATTCTGTAGCTTCATCTTCAATTGAGGATCCTTTGCTGCACTTAATGCTCTATCAATGTATTTATCACTAAAGCCTTTTAACTCTCCAAGTGTTGTTGGAGCATTAATACTCTTAGCATATGAAATCATAGCTGAAGCTACTGCCTCTGCAAGTTCACGTCCTTCAAGATTCTCAATATCACTATCTGTATAACCAAAGTCTTTAAATATCTTTCCAACTACCTTTAGTTGTGGTTGAATTGCCTTTGAATATAGAATTGCATAGTATGGATTCATTATTCCACATGCAGTTCCGTGTCCAACTAAATCAACTAGTGAGAAACTTGTTAGATGAGCACCACTTGTACCACCTACCATAATTGCATAACCACCTAAATCAGTTGCAAGTCCAATAGCTTCTCTAGCATCAAGATCTTGTGGATTTTCAACTAGTTTATGAGCATATTCTGCACAAAGACTAATTGCATTTACAGCTAAATCTTCACAAAGAGCTAGTTTATCACCCTTTGCTCCACAATAAACTTCAAATGTATGAGCAATAGCATCAAGAGCACCATCAATTGTTACACTGATTGGCATACTTTTAGTTACCTCATAATCAAATAAACTAGTTGCAGGTACTACAGCCTCATCTACTATTAATTTCTTCTGTCCAATTACAGGATCTGTAATATTTGAATACTTTGTTAGATGAGCGCCTGAAGAAGCTGATGTTTCAACAGCTATTACAGGTACTAATTTCTTACCAGTTGCACTTAGTTCAGCACTTACAACACCAGTTCCAAAATAATGATCAACTTCAGGAGTTACATCAGCACCTAATGTAGCTAGTGCACTTGCACATTTAGCTGCATCAATTGTTGAACCACCACCGATAGCTACAATACAATCTGGTTTAAATTGTAAAATGTAGGTAACAAGTCTATAAACATCTTCTCTTGGTGCATTAGGTTTTGCATCAGGTGCAACTTTATTACCACAAATTTCAACATTTGCTTCTTTTAAATAAACAAGTGCTTTTTCTAAAATTGGCATCATATAGGTTTGATTACATACAACTAAAGCTTTATTACCATATTTAGCTGCCTCTTTACCTAATTGATCTAGAACGCCCATACCAAAGATATAGTCAGATCCTTTCCAATCATTTAATAATTTATAAGCATTTTCTTTATAATTCATTTTAGTCCTTCTTCTTAATCGAATTTAACATTTTTAGCTAATTCAATGTCTTTTTTAACATCATCAACATAGAAAGAATATCCAAATATCATCTTACTTCTAACCATTTTATATGGTAGGTAGTGAGAAGACCAAAGAAGAGATAATCTCTCAAATGTTTCTACATTAGCACTAAGTAGCTCAATAGCTTTAGCTCTATAGCTTTCATCTTTTTTATATTTTACAAAAGCTAAATCAAGAGCAGCTTCTATTTTTCTTAAATAGTATGTTCCGAGATGGAACCAACACTTAAGATCTAGGAGTGCACACTCTATTTCGCCACCACACATTTCCTTTGTAAGGTTATTTTCAATATTCTCAATGCTAAGTGCTACCTCATCAACTGCCTTTTTCATCAATGCTAGACAATCATAGGTATTTTCCCTATATAAAGGATTCTTTTGATTTAATACTGTTTCTTTAATAGATGCAGTAGAGATTCCAGGCATTGCTAATTTATCAATATAATCAAGAACAGTTCTAAAGCCTGTTACTGTTAATAGTGCCTCAGGGTGTGATTCAAAGTCATAGTTAATCCAACTAGTTCTCTGAAGAGGTTGTAATATACCCATTGCTGAATTAAATCCATCAAAATAGTATTTACCTAGTTTTTTAGTATAGTGTCTCTCATTTTCACAAATGAATATCTCTTCATCTAATGATGGATCATAGCCAAGTCTTCCCATTAGAGAGAATTCATACCAGTGACGTTCCCAATCATATTCCCAATCTTCTTTATGTTTAAATGATACATGCTGGAAGTCTTTACCCCATACATAGCCATCGGCTCCCCAATAGAAACCAACTACTTTAGGATTTGCTTTCATACCCTTGATATAATCTCTTAGGAATGGGAAACTACCACCTCTAAAGGTATGGAAGTCATCATTTCTAACGGTGTACATAATATCTAGACCTTCAAGATCGACATTATCCCATGCATTCCATTCCTTTTCAAATTGTGGTTGAGTAGATGAATACATATGAGCATTAGAATATTTCCAGCTTAAGAATTTTCTACCAAACTTATAGTCTTTCATAAAGTCATCAACAATAGGATCTGTTGCAGTACAGTTTGTTCTAAAGATGAATGGCATAGTTCTTCCACTCTCTTTAATGCCTTCAAGATAAGCTTCTTTTACCCAGTGAACTCTATCCTCTGCAGTTCCACTCATCTCTTCACTAGATGTAGTACCCAATCCTGTTAGATTAGTATAAGTCAAACAAAGAGTTTTAACACATTCTTTGAAATAATCTTTTATAACATCAAGATGACAGCGAGATTGATCTGTTTCAGCAATAGAATTTAGTTTCCCGATTCTCTCATCTCTAATTAAATCATATCTATCTTCCATATCACCTATTTCACTAGGTAATCCAAGACCACTTGCAACAGCTTCAGTTATTCTAACATTCCAAGTAACTAGATAAGTACTAATTCCAAGTTCTCTACAATAGCTAAATATAAAGTGATAACAATCTTTGAATCTTTCAATTTCTCTATCACTGAATTTAGTAGCATTTGGATATTTATCTAATCTAAACATCATTGTAAATGGATTTTCACTCCAAAGAGAGAGTGTGTTATATCTATTGCTTGCTAGCATTTCAATATAAGCTTTCCAATATGCTTTATCCATCATAGTTTCACTATTTTTTGAGAATGGATCACCCATATCATATGGTTCAAAAGGTAGATTATGTTTAATACCTCTTTTTTCTAAGAATGGTTTACACCTTTTATCTTCTACAAAGGATATTCCTTTGTTTTCAATTGTTTCTGCAATATCAAATAAACCATACATAGCACCAATTTTATCATAGGCATTGATGAATATAACATTATTCTTTTTTTCTATCTGAAAGCTCTCTGCTCCCATATCTTCAGGAGTTTCACACTGTGGATCAAATTCACTTACTGAATGAGAAAATCTTACAACAATAGCGGGAGTTTCTAAATCTAAATCAAAGATATTTAAGGCTTTACTAACATAACCTTTTTTTAGTGCATTTTTGACTTTGTTCATTCCAAAGTCAATGCATTTTAATCTTGCATCATAATATAAAATCATATTTTTATCCTTTTACAGCGCCGGCTGAAATTCCTTTAATAATATTTTTTTGTCCAAATATATACAGTATTAATACAGGTATCATCGCAATTACATAGGCTGCAAATGCTAATTCCCATCTTGTTCCATATTCTGCATAGAAGAAGTATTGGCTCAATGGTATGGTTCTAATTGCTCTTGATGTTAACATAAGGTTTGGGAATAGGAAGTCATTCCAGAACCAAAGACTATCGAGAATAATAATTGTAGTTGTAATTGGCTTTAATATTGGGAATAAAATTCTCCAGAAAATAGTCCATTTACCAGCTCCATCCATATATGCTGATTCCATTATAGAGTTTGGAACACCTTCAACAAATCCAAAGTAAAAGAATAGTGCCATAGGCATGGCCTTACCCATGTATGCTATTGCCAATCCTATTCTTGAGTTATTTAGATTAAGTGTTGTCATTATTTTTACAATTGGAATAAGGGATGTATAAAATGGAATCATAATTCCAGCTACAAAGAAATAATACAACCAAATATTCCATTTAAATTTACTCTTACTCTTTGTTTTAGCTAGTATATAAGCAGCCATTGCTGAGAAAATAACAACACCGGCATCTGCTAATGCAGTTATAAATAAGCTATTAAAAAGAGGTTGATGGAAATTCATTATTTTCCAAGCTTCAAAATAGTTAGAGATCTTTAAATTCTTAGGTATTGTATTTGGACTAAGAAGAGCCTCTTTAGCACTCTTTAGTGATACAAATAACATTATTATAAAAGGATAAAAGAACAGTACTGTAACAACTAGCATAAATATAAAAGCTAGAGTATTTTTTCTTCCCTTTAAGGATTTAGTTTGTTTAAGCTCTTGCATCGTCTTCTCTCCTTCTTAAATAACGCATTTGAACAAATGTTAGTACAACAATGATTAAGAAAAGTAGAATACCTACTGCAGATCCATAACCACCTCTATGGTTAGCAAATGATTCATTGTAAATAGTAAGTGCTAATAATTCACTTGAATTACCAGGACCACCACCTGTTAGTGAGAAAACCATATCGTATTCTTTAAAGGCACGTTCTACTGATAAAACCATGTTAATTGTGAAAGCAGATGCTATAAGAGGGAATGTGATATTCTTAAATTTATTCCATGAAGTTGCTCCATCCATATCAGCTGCTTCAAATAATTCACTAGGAATTGTTTGTAATCCAGCAAGATAAACTACCATGTACCAACCTGTCATTCTCCAAGTAGCAGCAATAATACAACAAATTAAAGACCACTGTTGAGATCCAAGTAAGTTGTTCTTTAAAACTTCAATTCCTAATTTAGCTCCAACTCCTGCAAGTGGTTCGCTAAAGATGAATGAAAATATATAACCAACAATAAGGGGAGATAACATTGCAGGTAAAAACATTAGTGCTCGTAAGAAATTTTTACCTTTTATTTCTCTATCCAAACCAATTGCAAAGGCTAGGCCAAAAACATTTAAAAGTAGCATTGAGAAGAATGCAAATATAAATGAATTTCTTAGAGGAATAAGAACATTTGTATCTTGAATAAGAGTTATGTAATTATCAATTCCAATAAATTGGTAATTTCGAGCAATCCCATCCCAGTTTGTTAAACTATAATAAAAGCCACCAAGGAGAGGCCATATTTGAAATAAGAGGTACAATATAAGAGCTGGGGCAATCATGCCTATAGCTACAAATAACTCTTTTTTATTGCTTTTTGTCATTTTGACTCCTGATTTTAAGTGCAATAACTCCCCCCCCTGTTATAAGGGAGGACAAGGGGGAGAGATTATTAAACTTTTATTTATTTAACTTCGATATAAGAATCTAAGAATTCACTTACGAAAGATGGATTAGCACTCATTAGACGTTGGTGCTCTTCTTCGATTTCATTACATACATCAACATAGTTTTTGCCTGCAAACCAATCTTGAGTTCCTTTCTTCATAACTGTCTTAACACCTGGGATCCATTGTCTTGATAACATTGGAACTGAATCCATACCTGAAGATAGTGCTGCAATAATATCATCTAGAGCTGGGTCTAGTGAAACTTGAGTTCCTTGAATTGTAGGCATTGAGTGAGTTGCACTAGCATATACTGCTGATTGTTCAGGAGTTGCTACAAATTCTAAGAAGTCTTTACATAATTCAGCATCATTTGCTTGTGATGTGATTGCAATAGCATTATCAAATGATACGATTGCTTTCATATCTGCAGGATCATCTGCAAAAGGAGGAGCAATAAATGTTAAATTCATTTCAGGATCTAAATTTCTTAATGTACTTGTTTGTGAACTTGTATCAATATAGAAAGCAGCATCGCCTAGAATTAACTTTTTAATAGCACCGTTTTTATCACAACCTAATGCATCATGATTAACAAATGGTTTTAACTTAGCATATGATGTATAAGTTTTTTCAAATAATTCACCATTCCAACCATCGTTTCCTCTTAGTACATCAGCATACCAGTTTGGGTTTTGACCATAAACGTTTTGGTAGATGTATTGGAATACAAAAGCTGTAACAGGACTTGATTCTTTAGCACCGATAGCAATAGGAGCTTCTAAACCAGCTTTTTGAAGGTCAGTACAAATTTGAACAAATTCACCTAAACTTTGTGGCATAGTATCCATTGTCATACCGTATTTAGCTAATACATCTTTATTTACATAAATACCAGATGTTGATACTTGTAGAGGAACTGCATAGAAATCATCGCCTCTCCAAAGTAGAGATTGATCACCTTTTATGATTTTGTCTTGGATTTTAGTATCTGTAAGTGGTACTATATATCCGTTTTTAGCATATTCGCCAATATTTGATTTAACTTGAACAACAATGATATCAGGTAAATCATTAGAAGCTATTTTAGCAGTTAATACAGTGTCTTTGTTTTCTGTGTTAGTTGCAATAATTGTTTCTAATTTTACATTAGGATTGATCTTCTGGTATTCTGCCATAACAGCCTTTAGTCCCTCAGCTTCAAAAGGTTCTACTAAAGCTGTAATTGTACCGCTTTTACCATTAGAAGTATTTGATGAAGCACTTTCATTTGATCCTTGTGCAAATACCATTGAAGGAATAGCAAAAGCTAATAAAGAGCCTGCTATAATATTTTTGATAATTTTTGTCATGTTTAATGACCTCCTTTTTTTATCTATTTGTATTATAGGGTTCCCTCCCTGTAATAATTTTTATTTTTTTGTGTCTAATCTTTACCCTTTTTTATAAAATAATAGTTTTTGTGCACTATCTTTTACAAACAAGGGGTAATATCTTTATTTTTAACTCTTTTTTGTATTAATTCTAATCAGATAAAGTATTTAGTTTACTTTCTTTGTATTCACTAGGTGTTAATGATGTGACTTTTTTAAAGGTTTTGCTAAAATAATGAGAAGATGAGAAACCACACATGCTTGCAATAACACCAATTTTATACTTATTTTCATCTAAAAGCTTCTTAGCATTCTTGATTCTCACTTCATTTAAATAATCTTGGAATGTAATATTTGCTATCTTGTGAAATTGGTTACTGAGTGTACATGTATTTACATTATTATGGTCTGCAAAAATCTCAAGACCAATATTTTCTGCATAATGCTCATCAATAAAGGTTTTAAGATTGTTGACAAGTAAAAGCATTCTACCCTCATTAGTACTAACGTTAGCTTGGGTTATAGCATCTAATGCTATTTTTTTTAGATAATTAAACATTTTTCTATATGAATTGAAAAAATATAAACTCTCAATTGCATCACTACTTTTAATATCATATTCAAATTTTGTGCAAATACAATCTCTTAGATATATGTAAAGTTTTTGAAGACTATCATAGGTTGGATAATTTTCTCTTATTTTATTTTCCAAATTATCTATAAAATCACTAATCTTATTATAGGATTGGGTATTTAATAAATAACTAAAATTTAGGGACTCTTCCTTACTTAGCATTACATTATTACTTAAAGAGAGACAATCATCATAATTGATAATTTCTCTATCTTCAAAGATTATCCTATGCTTCATACTAAATATTGCTCTCTCATGAGATAATATTGGTGTTTTATTATAATTACTGATTCCAAAATTAAAGGTATACATTCCCTGAGATACAAATTGATTTCTAATATTTTCAATTAAATCTAAAAGAGATTGAGGTAATTTATTATCAAGGCTCTTTTCTTTAAAGGCAAATACTAGTCCACTCTGTCTTAATCTATCAACATAAATACTTACATCTTCTCCATAGGAAAATGTTGATTCTTTAATGGCACCATATAAAAGAGAGATTATTAAATCCTTTGGATGTTCAACAAATAATCTAAGCTCTACAAAATAAGGACTTCCCTTTGAGGCAATGGAGATATAGGAAGAGAGATCTTTTGCACTGTGTATTGAGTTCTTAGAATAAAGAGCAGCTAGTTTAAAGGCCTCATCACTAACTCTTAATAATACCGATGTATTATTACTAGATCTCTCCTCATCAATTATATTGATTGCTTTTTCAACTGATACTAATAATTCATTTGTATTAATTGGTTTTAATAGGTAATCAACAACACCTAGGGAGATTGCTCTAGATGCATAGGAGAATTCCTCATAGCCACTTATTATTATTGATTTAGTCCAGGGACTAATCTTCTTTAACTCTTCAATAAAATCTAGTCCTGAAGGACCTCCCATTCTTATATCAGTAATTAGTATATCAAATTTTGTATCATTTAATGTTTCTAAGGCCTGTTTTGAATTTCCTGCCTCTACAACTTTTCCCAAAGAGAATGAAGATTTATTGAGTTTTGTAATTATACTTTTCCTAATTAAAATTTCATCATCTAGCACTAATACATTATACATTTTTTGGAGCCTCCTTTAGTAATGGAAGAACATAAATAACTTTTGTAAACATATTTTCTTCGCTTTTAATTTTTATTCCATAGTTCTTATTGAATCTTGTAATTATTCGCCTATTAACATTTAACAGGCCTATATGATCTGTTGATTGAGAATTATCAGGATTTTCTACTAAGCACTTATTAAGGGCATTTAGTTTATCACTCTTTATTCCATTTCCATTATCACAAATCTCAATAACTAGTTTATCACCATCTATGTGGCTTGTTATTTTTATCAAACCATTTCCTTTTTCAATCAATTCCCCATGACCTATACTATTTTCAACAATGGGTTGAAGAATGAATTTAGGAACATTTAACTTAAGAGTATCCTCACTTATTGATAAACTAAAATTAAGTTGTGATTGAAATCTTATTTTTTGAATTAGTAAAAAGTCATTTACAGATTCTACCTCTTCTCCTAATGTAACAAGATCTCTCTCTTTTAAATTATATCGGAGTATTTTACCCAGTAGATGTGATATTTCACTAACTTCAGGAACATCATTTATCTCTCCCATAGCCTCTATGGTTTGGAGAGTGTTGTAGAGAAAATGTGGATTAATTTGTAATTTAAGCATTTGTAACTGTACTTTGTGATATAGTAATTCATTTGCATAGACTGTATTAATTAATTGATCTATTTCACTAGTCATTGAATTAAACCCACTAAAGACAACATCAATGTCACTGAGGCCTGTAGATTCATTTATACGAGCACTGTAATCTCCAGAACTAACTGATTCCATACTTTTTACAATTGTATTGATAGGATATAGATTTTTCTTTAAAACTCTCATTAAGATGATTGTTAAAACAATAATAATTAATAGTGGTATTAATAATCCTATAATTCTAGATCTTAGCATTAATCTAAAATAATCATTTCGTGGGGTTCCAACTGATACACTCCAATTGCTATAACTACTTTTCCATTTTGATTGAGATAATACTGAATCTGATACAACCTCTTGTGTTGATAATATGGTTTTATTATTTTCATCTAATAATGTTTGAGTATATTTGATTGGAACACCGGCTGATGAGATTGCATTTGATGAATCATTTTGCCATAGTCGCTTTGCATCTGAGAAGATAACTATGTAGCCAGAAATACTAGCATTTGAGGGATTTAAAAAGGTTCTAACTACAGCTATGGGGTTATCACTTTCATAGAATTCAAAGGAAAGATTAGATGGAGATAGTATTTTCTCCCTAAAGATTTCCCCTTCTTTTATATCACTTGTAGCAAATAGATTTTTATCATCATTCTCTAACTCTGCCGTAGAATAAAGAAGTCCTCCATCCCTTCCATAGTATGAGATATAGAAGAAGTCTCTTGTTGTAGTTTCCATATAGGAGGCTATCTGCAATTCTTCTGCAGCGACTCTTTGATCTACAAATGAAGATGAATCATCTTGTAATATAGCCAAAGTATCTCTTACATCGGGTGAATTTAATAAAACAATGGATATTCTCTCCATTGTCTTTAGTACTAAATCAGTATTGTTTGAGATATTTTCACTTAGGGTTTGTGTTAAATTATCTAGTTGTTCATTTGCTATTTTATAAGTATACCACGCTACTATAAATGAATAGGAGGCCATGGCAGTAACAAGAGTTATGACAAATATTATTGTAATTCGAGAAACAAAAGTTGCTTTTTTCATGAAAACCATAATAGCATGGTTTTTCAATATTGGATAATTATTTTTAGAGTGTAGGTTTTTCTCTTAGTAAAAATTACTTTTTTTTACTATTATTGCTCTAATTCATCATATAGAGACTCTAAATTATCACTTAGTTCAACTAAATTGCTTTTATGAGAGGACTCTTTTAATAGATAGAAACTAATAGAGGTGGATTCTTTATCATTTTTTAGATTTTCAATTGCTCTAATTAACAGATCATTAGTAGTTACTAAAATTGTATTTATTCCTAAATCTTGATAAAGCGTATATAAAATCTGAGCTAAATAATCATACCAGTAATGATTTAGATTCGCACTTGGTGCATCAAGTATTAGAGTTGAACCTCTTTTTAAAGAACTGTTCTCAATTAATCTTGCTATAAGTGCAAATACAAATAAGGAGGAACCCATGTGTGGAATAGAGAGCAGTTTATTCTTATCAAAATCTTTGAATTTTAATTCACCTTGAGAGCTTACAAGACGTCCATTAATACTACTTTCAATCATTTTAAGTAGACTCTCTTTAGCCTCTTCATCCTCTTTAAAGTTATCTCTTAGTGTATCTCTATTTCTTAGTATTGGGAGGGTTTTTAAAGAGTTAACACAAGAGTTATTTATTATTCTAGAGTGACTACAAAAATTATAGTATATAGGAGAGTCAATTTTAGAGAAGGAAGAAATATCTATTGTAGAACTTATGGCTCTATTATTTTTAATAACCAAAGATTTGCCATCATCTAGGCTAATAATTGATGGCTCATCATTTAAGAGTGATGAAATATTAGTAGTAGATGATTCTAGATTCTCATTTATAATTTTAAGTAGATAATGTTCATCTTTATTATTAAGTGCCTTATTCATTGAAGCAAATAGAGATTCATCATCACTATCACTATCTGTAATTTCATAGGTGTATTCATATAATTGATTAGCCCAATCAACCATGGCAATGAGTGTTTTATCACTTATTATATTACCACTGTGATAGCCTTCAACTGTATGAGCCATGCTATTAATAAATTCTACACGAATCTGAGCTAAATGAGATGGAGATGATAGTTTAATGTGTTTATCAAACCATGTAATTGATAGCTGAACTATCTTAGTTACTTTTTGAGAAATTATCTTCTCTTCCATATGAGAGTATGAATTAAGCAGAGAATAAATGGCTCTAGCTAGCGTAGTTTTACCACTACAGTTATTACCACTAATTACACTCAATCCATCTGAGTTTATAATAGCTGAATCAATTTTACCAATATTCTTAAAATTTACTCTCATCATTTCCATCCACTTTATTATTTTGATTTTAATTATAGCAACAAGTGAATTAAAATCAAAGTAGAAATTATGGTGATATGAAATCAAAGCCTAGAGAAATTCATCTCTAGGCTAATTTTATTACCAATTCTTGATTATATCATCAAGAGGTTTATCCATCCAATTCTCAAAGAACTCAAATTCTCGAGCTTTTCTTGCTATCATAGAGATAGCGAGTAAATGTTTATCTCTCTCTTCTAATCTTCCGATAAGACAGAAAATAGCCTTAACATTGGTATCTTGTCTATTAAAGACAACGCCATCTTTATTTCTTACTATAATAAGTTTCATTTCATCCACTTTATCAGTAATAATATGAGGAATTGCTACCTCATCATTTAAGACTGTACTTGCCTCTTGTTCTCTCTTTACAAATTCACTAACAACAAAGGCTTTATCTAGTTGATAGCAATTATTTTTATCGGAGAATATATTTTCAAGCATCTCATCAAAATCACAATGACCTTCAATTTCAAATACTTTAGCATTATCTAAAATAGGTTTAAATTCATCATATAAACCATCTCTTTGATTAACTATTTCTTCAAGTTCACTCTCAAGTAATTTATCTGTTAATCTCTCATCAGCTAAACGTCTGAGAAGGTGTAAGAATGCAGATTCACCGGTACTATTCTTATTACCATAGAAGATATAGAGAAGAATACAAGCAATAATAAGCATTATTGTAATCTGTATAACATTCATTCCCATATTAATAATTAAGTATGAGAAAATTAGAATGCTTGCAATTTGTAGAAATGGATAGAGAGGTGCTCTAAATGTTGGTTTATAGGATTTTAGTTTACTCTCTCTTAGTACTAATACGGACATATTTGTAAGCACATATGATACTAATATAACCGCTGATGCTACCTTTACAAGGGACTCAAGGTTAAATAGTAATGATACAAATATAATAATTCCAGTAATACTAATTGCTACAATTGGCATCCCATGTTTATTTGTTTTTACAAATACTTCAGGAAGTAAGCCATCTCTAGCTAGAGAGAAAGGATATCTTGAAGATGCTAATATTCCAGCATTAGCTGTAGTTACAAAGGCAAATGTAGCAGCAGTAGTCATTAATATATAACCAAGGCTTCCCATTTTTACTCTTGCAGCATCAGCAACAGGTGCTAATGAACTACTAAATTCTTCAGCTGGAAGGATGCCTGTTAGAGCAACCATAACTAAAGCATAGAGTATTGTTACAACAACAATTGAACTGATCATGCCAAGTGGAATATTGCGTTTTGGATTCTCAATTTCCTCAGCAAGGTTTGCAACCTTTAATAATCCACCAAATGATATGAATACAAAACCAGCTGTTATAAAGGTTCCACCTATTCCATCACTAAAGAATGGAGTATATCTTTCTACTCTGACACTTGGGATACTAGTTCCTACAAATAAGAATAGTAGTAAAAGTAGGAATGCTACTAAAATAACTTGTAATCTAGCGGCCTCTTTTGCTCCCCTCATATTTAATAAAACAAATAAGAGTATAACAAGTGCGGCACTAATAATCTGGTTTAATCCAGTTAGTATAAAGATTACCTCGCAAATACCAAAGATTGCAAATGCACTTTTTAGAGATAGTGCAAGCCATCCAAGTATTCCTGAAAATGTTCCAAGTAGAGGGCCAAGAGATCTATTAATAAAATAGTAATCTCCTCCGGCTTTTGGCATCGCTGTTGCAAGTTCAATTATCGCAAAAGAACCAACCATAGCTAGTATGCCGGCAATCATATAAGAGATGATAGCAGATGGACCACTTCTTGCAAATGCAAGAGATGGTAAAATAAAAATTCCTGAGCTAATCATCGAGCCTACGGCTAGTGAAAACACTCCTAAAAAATTAACCTCACGTTTTAAATTCATATAACTCCTGTTTTTAATTTAAGATTTGTATTTAGATTTCTGAAAATTCTTTTCAATTCTGTAAATCTAGTTTTTGTTACTAAAGTATAACAGTTTTTTTTTAAATCTAAAAACTAATATTAAAATAATTTTATTTTTTTAAATTAAATATATTATAAATCCATATATTTTATATTAATGAACATTAATTGATATAAAGAGAGAAATTCATATAACAAAAAAGTAATAATTTTTAGTAAATATAATAAAATATGATTAAAAAACAACTCCTAAATAAAATATTTAAGAGCCTTAATTTTTATAATATTGTTAAATTATTATACCATTTTCCACTCTTAAGCCTTATGGTACCAAAAATTAATTTTGTTATTTCTTCACATCCAACTAATAAATAGATCTGAGGAAGAGTTAGATTAAAGACCATTGAACCAAGGAATGCTAATGGAACTCCTACTAGCCATACACTTCCCATTTCTAGATACATTGAATATTTTGTATCACCACCTGAGCGAAGTATTCCAACTATTACATTATTATTACATGCCTTAATTGGTGCTAGGAATGCAATTATATGCATACTATTTAGGGTTAATAGGAAAACTGCAGTTGATACCTTAAATAGTTTTAAGAATTGAGGTGCTATAAAGACAACTAGTGCCGATATTACTAAACCACATACTAGTGATAAATACATAGAATATTTTGCGTATAATCTTGATAATCTCTCCTCTCCTTGTCCAATTTTAATTCCTATTAATATGGCAGTAGAGGATGCTATTCCTTGAACTAGTACAAAGAATAGATTGTTAATTGCCTCAACTAGTTGAACAGCTGCAAGTGCACTTGTTCCAATTTTTGAATATGCAATTTTGTAGAAAATCATACCAAGGGCCCAGAATACTTCATTGATTATTACAGGAGCTGTTGTACTAAAGAATTTCTTTACAAATGATTTATCAAAGCTAAATGCAATCTTCAAATCAATTCTCATTGGACTTTTTTTGTTTCTTGATGTTATTACTACATAACTCATTAATTCAATAAATCTTGAAACGGATGTTGATATTGCAGCACCGGCTACTCCTAATTCAGGGAATATACCAATACCAAATATTAATAAATAGTTTCCAAGTGCATTAAGGGAAACACAGACAATTGAAATCAAGAGAGGTGTTCTTGTATTACCTGTTGATCTAAAACCAAGGGCCCAAAAGAATGATAGTCCTGTGAATATATAGGAAAAGCCTACAACTCTAAGATAACTATTACCTTGGGCTACAACTAATGGGTCATAACTAAATAGATGCATTATAGCAGATGGAAATAGTGTTGATACTAATGCAATTATTATTGAAACACTACCATTTAATAGCATTCCAATTCCCATTACTTTTTGAATTCCATCTCGATCCCCTGCACCCCAGTATTGAGAGATAAAAATTGAACTACCACTAGAAACACCAAAAAAGAATAACATGATAAAAAAGAACAATTGAGATGCAACCCCAACAGCAGCAATGCTTGCCTCTCCAAGTTGTCCAATCATTAGAGTATCTAAGAAGGTTCCACCATTATATAGCAATCCTTGCAACATAATTGGGATACCTAGCAATAGTGCACTTTTTATATAAGTTTTTTGCTCTAACTTCTTTTCATCTTGCATTTATTACCCACCTAAAAAATATTTGTAAGGACTAATTAACTACATTATTAAATTAGTTTCAAGTAAAAATCAATAAATAATTTTTTATTTTATTTATTTATCATATATCGATTTAGATAAAATTATTTATTTTACTAATTCACTATTTTATAAGGAATTATATTTTTAACACATTTAATATATTTGAAATTATTTGATAAATCAAATAAGATACAAATCTACTATATTTTATAAAAGAGAGAGTTATATGAAAGAGTTAGAATGGGAAGAATTATTTACTAGAATGAGTCAGAGATTGAGTGATTTAGATAATCCACTTCCATCTGTTTCATTAATAGCACAAGAGAGCAATGGCAATCCATTTATGGTATTAATTTCTACACTCATCTCTCTTAGAACAAAAGATAAGGTAACACTTGAGGCTAGCAGAAGACTTTTTAAAATTGCAACTACGCCAAATGAAATGCTAAAATTATCAAACGAGGAAATTGAGGGTGCAATTTATCCTAGTTGTTTTTTTAGACGTAAGAGTGAAAATATTAAAAAAATTAGTTCAATTTTAATTGAAAAATATAATGGAGAGGTTCCCTCTACTCAGGATGAATTAATGGCACTTCCAGGAATCGGAATTAAAACAGCAAATTTGACTCTTAATCTAGGTTTTGCCATCGAGGCTATCTGCGTAGACTGTCATGTTCATCAAATTGCCAATAGATTGGGTTGGATAAAAACTGATACTCCTGAGCAATCTGAAATTGAATTACAAAGCGTTATGCCCAAAAGGTTCTGGATACCTTTAAATGAGCTCCTAGTATCATATGGTCAAAGCGTATGCACAAGTGTAAGTCCTAAATGTAGTATTTGTAGTGAAAAAGACAGATGTCCTAAAATTGGAGTAACTACTTCAAGGTAGATTATTTACCTCTTTTATTTTTAGCTGTTCTGTTTTTAGCTTTTTTACTTTTTCTATTTTTCTTTTCTTTTTTATCACTTTTCATAGTGTTAAGTTCCTCTATTCTCTCCTCTTCCATTGGATAGGGCATTAGGTTTTCAACCCAAGTGTTTGATTTGCCCTTTTGTTTTTCATAGAAATAACCAAAAATAGAGAAAGTCACTGCACCTAGAAAATTAACAAATAGATCTTTCATGGTATCTATTAAACCTATATCAAGATAGCCATCAATACCAAGTGGCTTATTATCGATTACAACATTCTTAATATCATTTAATCTAACAATGCTATTACCATTACTTAGATACATACTATTTATGTGGTGTACAATAGTATCTTTTTGCATGTCATTTCCAAAATTAAAATCCTGGAAGAATTCAAAGAATTCCCATAAAACTCCAACAGTCATTGAAAAACAGAAGGCAACTAAGACAAGAAAGAATGGAGATGCTTTAAAATTTAACGATTCATTATCATTTAAAAGATCAAATAGAGATAATCCTATTGCAGCGCATAAAAAACCATTTAATGTATGTAGTAGAGTGTCCCAGCCTTGTACATATATATAAAAGCCACCTATTTCACCTAGAATAGCTGAGGCAAAAATGAAGCCTAATATAATTGATTCTAATAGGCTTGGTATTTCTATATGAAACTTTTGTTCTATAAAAGTTGGTATAAGAAATAGTATAAGTGATAATATGCATAAAAGAGCATTTTCATAATTTCTGTTTAAAAAAGCTAATACCATGACAAGAATAACTAATCCTCTCAATATTAGATATGTTATTGTTGCACCTTTATGGGTTTTATACTGTTCTTTAAATCTTGAAAAAAATCTCTTTGAGACGCTATTTGTATCTTTTTGATTACTCTTCATCTAATTCTCCACATAATTTATATTTTATATTATATGTTATAAATACTTTCTTCAACGATTTATTTTTTATTACTTACTTTTAGGGTAATAAATGAAACTGTAAGGAGTACTAAATTATTAATACTATTATTTCATATTTCTATATTTGATGTTACACTAGCCCTCAAAAAAGGGTATTTATAATGCAAAGACGAGAAGCTGTTCATCTATTTAGAATGTTTGAGGATTTTTCAAAGGAATTTATAGACTTTTCTATTACCTCAAAGTTTAAACTTCCAAATAATTTTTATTTAAGTCAAAAAGATGTTTATGATATTTTAGAAGAAAATAGTCTTCTTATAAAAGCTATGTATAATAGAGATGAGGGTTTAATAAGTAAAATATTAGAGAAGGAGCTATTTGATGTTGATATATTTGATAGAGCTCAAATTGCTGATAATAGTGA